>NZ_JAAKGO010000009.1 GCF_011043525.1 Sphingobacterium sp. SGG-5 | reverse complement strand
ATTTACGCTTCGGAAACCGTTGCTTCCCATCCGGAACCAATCGCTTGCGAGATTTAGGCAATCGGTTAAGGACTGGAACCAATTACTTCCGGCACGGAAGCAATCATTTGCGAGGCTTAGGCAATCGATTAAGGACCGGAACCAATTACTTCCGGCACGGAAGCAATCACTTGTGAGGCTTAAGCAATCGGTTAAGGTTTGGAAACCGTTGCCTCCGGCTCGGAAGCAATCACTTGCGAAGCGCAACCTTTCGCTTGCGGGGCTTAGGCAATCGATTAAGGATCGCAAACCGTTGCCTCCCATTCGGAACCAATCATTCGCAGGGCGCAACCTTTAATTTGCGAAGCGCAACCAATCGGTTAAGGATCGGAGACCGTTGTTTCCCGTTCGGAACCAACCACTTGCGAAGCGCAACCAATTGTCTCCACAACGGAATCGATCACTTCTATGCCTTATTTAAGTGTTAATCAAGAGCTTTTTGTAAAGATTCTATACAACCCCGTTTGCATTTTATCTTAACTTTATAATTCAACGAAAAAACGTATTTTTATAAAAAGGATTGTTATGGACAATATTATTATTCCAAAAAATAAGAATCAATCGTCTATTATACAGGCATTTTTAAAAGAAATGAAAATTCACTTTAAAATCAAAGACGACGAGACCAAGATGAGTCAGGAAGAATTTTTCACACAAATTGATGAAGCAAAGCAAGAAGTGAAAGAAGGCAAGACGACCAAAGTCACAAAAGAACAACTTCATTCTTTTCTTGAGTCATTATAAGCAACGCACTGGTACAATTATTGACTTTAGTGTAGTAAAAAAAACAAACATGAAGAAGTATATCATCAACACAGCATTGTTGGTCGCGGTTATTGGGCTAACTGTACAATGCCAGCAACGACGTTCCAACGGATCTGCTGCGAGTGAAACTAAGGAAAACATAGGAAATCTATCCGAAGACACGGCCTTATATGCGACGCTGGAAAGTGTTGAAGCGACGCCGAGTTTACAGGATAGTGTACTGATTCGCTTTACCGTGAATAACCCAACACAGGACACTTTGAGATTTACGACCTATCATACACCTTTTGAAGGTTCGATAAGTAAGTTTTTAACGATCAAGGACAGCGCTGGAAATGGAGTGGATTATATAGGTCCAATGGTTAAGCGTGTAATGCCCCCACCTGCAGACACCTATCACATCATAGCACCGGATCAAAAAGAAAGTGTCACCTTTGACCTCAAAAAAAGCTATCGTATTGAAGTGGGAACTTACACCCTACAATATAACGGAGAAAATATCAGCGGTGTGATGAACGGCGAAGCCCTCACCATAACTGTCACAGAATAGGTTTTCCTGATTTTTTGTACCTTCGTAAAGATATGGCGAATAAACTGCAAAACGAAACCTCCCCTTATCTACAACAACATGCACACAATCCTGTGCATTGGATGCCTTGGGGCGAGGAAGCACTGACAAAAGCAAAACAGGAAAACAAGCTTATCATCGTCAGTATCGGGTACTCGGCTTGTCACTGGTGTCATGTCATGGAACGCGAGAGTTTTGAGAACGAAACCATCGCACAGACGATGAACAAACTCTTTGTCTCGATAAAAGTGGATCGTGAAGAACGTCCGGACATCGATCAGATTTATATGATCGCTGTACAGCTGATGACGAATGCGGGGGGATGGCCACTGAATGTCATCTGCCTACCTGATGGACGCCCCATCTACGGAGGGACTTACTTCAGACCGCAGGATTGGCAAAATGTGCTTTTACAAATCGCCCAGATGTGGGAAGAAACGCCAGATACCGCCATCGACTATGCAGAACGGCTGATATCCGGTATTCATCAAGCCGAACGTTTACCCCTTGTCGACATTCCCGAACAATATACATTAGCTGACATCGAGGCCATTGTACAGCCATGGAAAGCGCAATTTGACACACAAGATGGCGGATATAGAAGAGCGCCCAAATTTCCACTACCTAACAATTGGTTGTTTTTTTTACGATACGGTACTTTAACAAAAGACGAAGAAATTCTGCAACATGTGCATTTCACTTTAGAAAAGATTGCCAATGGCGGCATTTACGATCAGATCGGCGGCGGGTTTGCACGTTATTCGGTAGACGGACAATGGCTGGTACCGCATTTTGAAAAAATGCTGTACGACAATGCGCAGTTGATCAGCCTGTATAGCGAGGCATACCAAGAAAAGCCAACACCACAGTATCAACGGGTAGTAGAAGAAACGATCTCATGGCTTGAACGGGAAATGAAAGATCCGAATGGGGGCTTTTATGCCGCCCTTGATGCAGATAGTGAGGGCGTGGAAGGAAAATTCTACACCTTTGACTATGATGAATTTGATATACTCGGCGAAGACGCGGAGCTCGCACGTCAATATTTTAATATTACAGCGCGAGGCAATTGGGAGGACGAACAGACGAATATACCCTTTGTCAACGGGGAAAATGACAACATACCCACGGAAGCCGGATTTTCTGCTGCAGAATGGGCCGCTTACCTCGGTGAAATCAAAACCAAACTGTTAAACTACCGCGCCAAACGCATTCGTCCGGGATTGGATAATAAGCAACTTACGACCTGGAATGCGTTATTGTTAAAAGGCCTGATAGATGCTTATCGCGTATTTAGCAAGCAAGCGTATCTATCTTCCGCTTTGGGCATTGCTTCTTTTCTTGAGGAGATCTGCCAGCACAAGGGCCAACTCTTACATCAACCAGCTGACCTTAATCGTCGGATTCCGGCATTTTTGGATGACTATGCCTTTACGATAGAAGCTTTCACGGCGCTCTATGAAGCCACATTCGACGAAAAATGGCTAACCCGGGCAAAGGAACTTGCCGAAAGGGCTATCGATCTTTTCTACGATACAGAAAACCAAGTCTTTTATTATACAGCTGACAATACCGAGAAACTGATAGCCCGTAAAAGTGAAATCATGGACAATGTGATTCCATCCTCATCATCCACCATGGTACGACAGTTGTATAAATTAGGTGTGTTGTATGACGAGCCTACATTCACTTATATAGCAGATCAAGTATTCGCCAATGTCTTTCCACATATCAAAAGCTATGGATCGGCCTATTCGAACTGGGCGATACAACTGTTGGAACATCACTTTGGTGTAAATGAGATCGCGCTAACGGGCGAGCAAGCTGTTTCCTGGCGCGAAGAATTGGATAGATCCTGTTATATTCCTAACAAAATTACCTTAGGAGGAACAAAAAGTACCCTTCCATTGTTAATAAATAGACAAGGTTTTGATTCAAAAGCATACCTTTGTCGCCATAAAACTTGTAGTCTTCCACAAACGTCGATTGCACAACTCATTGAATTAATTAATCAAAACGAAGGGCGTATCCCTTCATAAACAACTCAAAATGGCAATAGAAAACAACAACGTAGTAACATTGAATTACACGCTTCATACAATTGAAGACAATGGTGAAAAAACGTTTGTAGAACAGACCACAACTGAAAACCCACTGACCTTCTTATATGGAGTAGGCATGATGCTTCCGAAATTTGAAGAAAACATAGGCGGACTCTTAGTAGGAGATAAAACTTCCTTCCAACTTGCTGCTGTCGATGCCTATGGCGAACGGGATGACCGCGCGATTGCGCAATTGCCCGCCGATATGTTTCAGGAAAGTGGCCTACCTCCGGTTGGCGAGATATTACCCTTACAGGATAATCAAGGCAATCAGTTTCGCGCAGTAGTTATGGAAGTCACTCCGGAAGCCGTGGTAGCGGACCTGAACCATCCTATGGCAGGTAAAACATTAAACTTCGATATTGAAATTCTTGCTGTACGTCCGGCAACCGACGAAGAATTGGCACATGGTCATTCACACGGTGAGGACGGTACTGAAGGTCATTAAGGAACAAAAAAAATCCTGAAGCGGGGAGCTCCAGGATTTTAACCAAACCAATTATTAACCTAAATATGAAATTATGAAGTCTTTAATTCTTTATCTATTCTTTGGTAAAGACAACACAAATACTGCGCCAATTCTTCGTCAACAACCTACACTTTAACATTTATTTAACAAAATAAAAAAAATCTACCAACTTAGTATATTTTAAAAAAAATGTAGTTCTTTTTCCTATGTTTTGCTTATGTTTGCAGGTAATTAAGAATTGATCTAAAGTAGGCATTGGGAGAATTAATAATTCATATAATCGTACCTATCGTCATATTTGGCTTTATCGCCTTATTTACGTTATTTGCCGTCTATGCGGAACGAAAGATCGCGGGCTTTGTGCAAGACCGGTTAGGTCCGATGGAAACCGGCAAATATGGTCTTTTGCAGACCGTAGCTGACATCCTCAAGCTTATCCAAAAGGAATTTATTACACCCAGCGTAGCCGATAAAATTCTATTTGCCCTTGCCCCTATCATTATTTTTATTGCTGTCTTCATCGGCTTTTCCGTTATGCCTTGGGGCCCGGATGTACTACCGGCAAACACCAACACAGGTTTGTTCTTTATTATGGCCGTAGTCGCTATTGATGCAATCGGCATATTAATGGCCGGATGGGGCTCCAACAATAAATATTCGCTCTTGGGATCTATCCGTGCTATTGCGCAAATGGTATCCTATGAAATACCTGTGGGTCTTGCTCTTATCTCCGCTGTCATGATTACCCAGACCTTGAATCTGAATGATATTGCCTTCAATCAAGGTATCTGGGCGAATGAAGATATCTATTTCCTCGGTATATGGAATGTTACGGATATAGGAGGTATACTGGCTTGGAATATTTTTCAAACTCCACATCTTTTGGTGGTGTATGCAATCTTTTTCATCGCCACATTGGCAGAATGTAACCGTGCTCCGTTCGATATTCCCGAGGCGGAGAGTGAGCTCATCGGTGGTTTTCACACCGAATATGGCGGCATACGGTTTGCATTCATCTTTCTGGCGGAATATGCGATGATGTTTTTAGTCGCCATGCTGGGGGTGGTTATTTTTCTGGGCGGTTGGAACACACCCTTGCCTAACATCGGTGGGCTTAAATTAGCCGACTGGACGACAGGAATCTATTGGGGCATTTTTTGGACATTTGTCAAATCATTGACAATCGTAGGGATACAAATGTGGATACGGTGGACTTTACCTCGTTTTCGGGCAGATCAACTGATGAACTTGTGCTGGAAAATCATGATACCCATTGCTTTTGTCTGTATGGCAATATCGGGATTATGGCGAATTTTAGTGATGGTATGAGGTTATGATACTAAAAACGACGATACAGGGATTTACAACGGCGGTAAAAGGATTACTTTTAACGATCAGGCACCTTTTTGCCGCAAGGCAAAAGCGTGAGGTGGTTGATATTCGTCAAGATGCCTATTTCGATCAAAAGGAAGGCGTTACTACCGTGCAGTTTCCAAAAGAAAAAATGCCGATCCCGGAAGTTGCACGCTATCAGCTGGACGTCGAAATTGATGATTGTATCGTCTGCGATCTCTGTGCCAAGGCTTGCCCGGTCGATTGTATCACGATCGAAGCCGTCAAATCACCCGAAGCGATCGGCAAAACTTCCGACGGTAGTGTCAAACGGCTGTATGCTGCTCAATTCGACATTGACATGGCCAAATGTATGTACTGTGGATTATGTACGGTCGTATGTCCTACGGAATGTATCACCATGACCGATCAATATGACCGCAGCACCACCAAATTGACCGATCTGATATATGGATTTGCGGACATGACGGATGAAGAAATTGCGCAACGCAAAGAAGAATGGACTCGCTTTCAAGCTGAGAAGGAGGCAGCCAAAAAGAAATAACAGATGGAGGAACTTTTATTTTATGCTTTCGCGGCCCTAGCTATTTCATCGGCATTATTGGTCGTCAGCTTAAAAAACACAGCACGTGCGCTATTCCTTTTCTTCGTGACCTTATTTGCTATGGCAGGACTTTTCTTGTTTGCTCTGGCAGATTTTGTCGCTATCACACAGATATTGGTCTATGTCGGTGGTGTCCTCATCTTGATGATATTTGCATTTATGCTGTCCAATAAAGAACTGCTCAAAGATCTTCAATCGACATCCTCGCGATTTATTGCCATGCCTAATATACAGTCTCTATTGTTGTCTATCGCCTTTTTGGCGTTGATGACCTACGGTATTATAGCGTGGCAACAGCAAACGCCAGAGTGGATCATGCAGAATATCAAGATGAACCAAGTGATACAACCCACAGACAACAATATCAGTCAGCTGGGGGTGAAGTTCATGACCTATTACATCCTGCCTTTTGAAGTGATTTCCATCTTCCTGTTGATGGCACTTATCGGTGCGTCCCAGCTTTCACGAAAGGAGGGCGACGAATGATTACATTGACCCATTTTCTTGTCGTAAGCGCCTGTATCTTTTGTATCGGTTTATATGCCATTCTGGCGAAAAGAAATGCGATTATGATACTGGTGGGTATAGAATTGATGATCAATGCCGCGATTCTGAACTTTGTCGCTTTCGGAAAATATGATAAGCTGCATTATGGTGGTCAGATATTTGCCTTATTTGCCATTGTATTGGCCGCTGCAGCTGTTGCTGTTGGACTCGCGATCATCCTAAACGTCTATCGGCATTATAAAACAATCAACCCAGATCATATAACCGATCTACGCGATTAAATGAGTGGATTACCCTACATATCACCCATCTATGCCAGCATCGTAGTCGTTGGACTTCCGCTCTTGGCATTTCTCCTTCAAGCTATTCGGGGAAAGAAATCAACTTCGGGGCTGTTTGCCTTGGTTTCCATAGCTTTGTCCACCCTCATCAGTGGACTGTTCGTCCTTCCCCAGGTTTGGCAGGAAGCTCCGGTTACGGCAACCGTACATTGGTTTACCATTGGGGACAGTGTCTTTACACTCGGTATACTCCTCAACAACCTGAGCGCCTTGATGCAGTTTATCGTCTGCATTATTGCACTACCGGTCCATATCTATTCAAAAGCGTATATGAAAGGTGATCCGGGCATACATCGCTATTGGATGTACCTGAGTTTATTCTGCTTCGCTATGTTGGGGCTGACGGTGTCCAAGAATCTGTTTATGATGTACGTCTTTTGGGAACTGGTCGGGATTGCCTCGTATCTGCTTATCGGCTTTTGGTTTACCAAAGAGGCAGCTGTCGCTGCCAACAAAAAGGCTTTTATCGTCAACCGCATCGGCGATATCGGCTTCTTAATCGGCATAGCTATTCTTTTCAGTTTGTTTAGCACCCTGGATCTGGTTGATCTTTTTGGCAACGAAGGCGTTTTTGCCGCAGGACTATATAAAGATACAGGGCTTATTACACTTGCAGGTATATGCTTCTTCCTGGGCGCTATGGCTAAGTCAGCACAGTTTCCACTACATGTATGGTTACCTGATGCCATGGAGGGGCCGACTTCCGTATCATCGTTGATCCATGCGGCGACCATGGTTGCCGCGGGCGTATTCCTGATGGCCAGCATATTTCCATTATTTAACGCAAACGTCCTGCTGCTCATGGCGATTGTGGGTACGATCACTGCCTTGTCTGCTGCCTATTTTGCCTTGTGCCAATATGATATCAAGAAAGTACTGGCTTTTTCCACCATATCGCAACTCGGCTATATGATAGCGGCAGTAGGTATCGGCGTATGGGATGCGGCCATGTTTCATTTGGCAACGCATGCTTTTTTCAAATGTTTGCTCTTCCTATGCGCAGGTGCTGTCATTCATGAAATGGTGCACCACAAGGAACATACGAAATTGGATTTTGACCCACAGGATTTACGCCACATGGGCGGCTTACGGCAGTACATGCCGAAAACTTTCGTACTGATGAGTATCGCTTCATTAGCCCTTGCCGGTTTTCCATTGACTTCGGGGTACCTGTCCAAAGATGCTATCATCATTGCAGCTTTTGAATGGGCTGCCCAACACGGACCGGGATATATAGTAATTCCTATCATCCTCGTTATCGTCAGTATATTGACGGCATTTTATATCGGACGTTTGATCTTTAAAGCTTTCTTTGGTCCGATCCGTATTCCGCAGATAGACCAACAGGCTCCTCATATCCGTGAAGCACCCCAAACGATGTTAGTGCCTATGATCTTTTTAGGTTTAGGCTCGCTTTTCTTTGCTTTCTCCCTGAATCCCCTTTCTTATCATCAGGCGGAAATCCTGACCGGTTTTTCGGTGCGATATGCCTTTGAAGAAATACATAGTTTACATCTGGTTATCCCTATAGTGTTAACTGTGGGAGCTTTATGTAGCTGGATATTGGCCTGGAAATGGTACGTAAAGGGAAAATATCCCCTTCAGGCAAACAGCCTATGGATTACACGTGGAGGCGAACAGTTTGGCTTAGACGAATTGTATAAGAAAACATTCGTAAATGGCACATTGGCATTAGGTCGGGCGAGCCAATGGTGCGACAAGCATGTGTTGGATGGATTGATCGTACACGGCACCGCCCATGTGGTAAAGAGCTTATCGCGAGCCATCTATTGGGTAGACAAGCATATCGTAGATGGACTTGTCAATACGGTAGCCGACACAACCTACTATATAGGACACTTGTTGCGGTGGGTTCAAAACGGGCGCATTCAAAATTATTTTGGGTTTGCCTTTACGATAATTTTAATTGGAATAGTTTATTTGATATTTAGATAAGATGGGATTACTCTCTCTACTCATATTTTTACCATTGGCTGCATTACTCCTGATCGTATTGTTGCCAAAAACGCTGCAAGGTACCTTTAAGTATATTGCATTAGGTTTTACCTTGTTCCAGTTTTTATTAGCGGGCTATATGTACAGTCAGTTTGACGGCAGTGCAACAGGTATTAATCAACTATCGGGTTATCGTTTCGTCGAACAGCTATCCTGGATACGTTTGGATCTTGGTGGATTAGGGCAGCTTGAAATCGATTATCTGATAGGGGCTGATGGTATCTCGTTGCCCTTACTTTTGCTAAGCAGCCTTGTCATGCTGATGGCCGTCGGTGCATCCTGGAATATGCAGCGGAAAGCCAAAGGTTATTTCGCCTTACTGATGTTGTTGAACATGGCGGTAATGGGCATATTCTCGGCATTAGATTTCTTTTTATTCTACATTTTTTACGAAGTAATGCTATTCCCTTTATACTTTCTTATTGGTATCTGGGGCGGAGTAAACCGGGAATATGCAGCGATTAAATTCTTCATCTACACCTTATTTGGGTCGGTTTTCATGCTTCTGATTATTGTCGGTCTCTATTTTTCGGTGACCAATCCCGAAACCGGCGCACACACGTTCAACATGCTGTACATGATGAATCCGGGTAACTATATTGACGGCTCATTTTTCGCCTACGGCAGTAGCAATGCCGTTTGGGGTATTCCCGCACGGATGCTGGGCTTTATTGTACTCTTCATTGCATTTGCGATCAAGATACCCATTGTACCGCTACATACCTGGCTACCTGACGCGCACGTCGAAGCACCGACGCCTGTATCCATCATCCTGGCCGGTATTCTGTTGAAGATAGGAGGCTATGGAATCATTCGGGTGTGTATGAGTATTTTCCCGGATGCATCGGCAAGTGCCAATTGGTGGCTGGGCCTCATCGGTGTGATATCTATCTTATATGGCGCACTGAATGCATTGGCACAAAAAGATTTTAAACGTACCATCGCCTACTCTTCGGTATCCCATATGGGCTTTGTACTGTTGGGTCTGGCGTCGTTAACGGCTGAAGGTGTTTCGGGTGCCATGTTCCAGATGATCAGTCATGGTTTCCTTTCCGCCTCGCTATTCTTTCTTGTGGGTGTCATATACGATCGGGTGCACGATCGGTATATCTACCATTTCAGAGGGTTAGCCAATATTATGCCCAAGTATACCGGTTATGTGGCGATCGCTTTTTTTGCCTCGCTCGGGTTACCCGGCTTTTCGGCTTTCATTGGCGAAGCTTTTGTCATCATTGGAACATTCAACGCCGAGAGTGTCGGGACGGGTATTCCCCGATGGATGGCTATCGCTGGTTCGCTCGGGATCTTGTTAAGCGCAGTCTACTTTTTGTGGACGTTGCAACGTATGTTTTTTGGCAAGACACGTCTCAAAGGTAGCGAAGAATGGTTTAAAGCATTGAAAGATCTCACTGTTCGGGAACAGGTTATCTTATTCCCAGCACTGGCCCTCGCACTCCTTTTGGGCACGATGCCTTTTCTGGTGTTCGACAAACTCAATGCCTCTGTACTGAATTTGGTTACATTAATCACTGAACAGCTATAGTCTATGCATGATTTTGTAGCAAACTTACCGCAAACGCTCGATCAGGTCATACAGTCTGTCCCCCTGTTCAAACCCGAGCTCGCATTAATAGGAGCCTTTTTGGCTGTTGTGTGCGCCACGTTATTCATCGATAAGCACTGGAAACAATCCTCCTTTATGATCTATATAGGCGGCCTGCTTATCTCGTTTCCGCTCCTGTGTCAGCAACTTGGTCAACCCGACCGAGGTTTTTTCGACATGCTCATCATCGACAGCTTCTCGGTATATGCACGTATGCTTCTACTTTTTGCCCTATTGGTAACGGGTGTACTCATCCGGCAGCATTTCAGCGAAAAGCCTACCCGAAGACCCCTTGGCGAGGTATATAGTATCCTTCTGGCTGCCGGTCTGGGATTACATTTGCTCACGGCCACAAGCAATTGGCTCATTGCTTTTATTGCCATAGAAACCGTATCTATTAGTTCGTACGTATTGGTGGGTTACTTCTCTGAACATAAAAGACAATCCGAAGCTGCGATGAAATACGTACTTTTCGGTTCCGTATCGGCAGCAACAATGTTATACGGTCTGTCCCTAATCTACGGCTTCACGGGAAATCTGGATTTTACAGCTGCTGCACATCTGCAAGGGTTAATGGCAGCGCCTGTAGCACTATGTACGGTCGCGATACTCTTTATTTTTACAGGTATTGGATTCAAGTTGGGGTTTGTCCCTTTCCACCTGTGGACACCAGATGTATACGAGGGCGCCCCGACACCTATTACAGCATTTCTGTCTACCATACCCAAAATCGGGGCCATTGTATTGTTCAGCCGGTTAGTCCATGCTTGGTTGCCTACACCTTTCTATTTCAGCGAAGTGACTTACCTATTCTTGGTTGTCGTCGCCATCGTCACCATGTTGGTTGGCAATCTCATCGCTTTGCGCCAACAAAACATCAAGCGCATGATGGCCTACTCCTCTATAGGGCATACCGGTTTTCTATTGATGACAATACTTGCGATCTCGAATAATAACCAAGAGGTCTTGTTGTTTTACCTCACGGTTTATACCTTGATGAATTTGGCTACATTTGCATTCATCGATGCCATAGAATGTACAACGGGTAGTGTAGAACTATCCGATTACACTGGGTTAGGCAAAAAATTCCCCTTACTTTTCACCTGTTTTACCATTGTGGGCATTTCCTTGGTCGGCCTCCCTCCGACTGCAGGATTCATCGGAAAACTGTTGGTATTCACGGCTGTGTTTGAAGTATACCAAAGCAGTAAAGATATTTTGTTTGTGCTGCTCCTTATTATTGGCACGCTGACATCAGTCATATCCTTATTTTATTACTTCAAAATTCCACTATTTTCCTTTCTCAGGAAGGGTGATGACGAGTCTCCTGTTACGCCGCTAAACAATCGCCTTGCAGCTTTATTAGGGATAGGAATAACTGTTTTATTGTTGGTGTTGGGACTGTTTCCAAATATAGTATTGGAATTTTTGAGGTAGTTAAGATCACCACATCTCTACTTTTAATTTCTCCACTTCACTAAAATGCTTATCTCGTGTAACAAGAGTAAAATCATACTGAAGTGCAGTTGCCGATATCCATACATCATTTGAAGGGATAGGCTTTCCCTTTTTATATAATTGTGCAGATACCTCACCAAATATCTCTGAAGTACGGGTGTCAACTAATGCTACGTCGCACAAGGTCAGGAAATTTATAAGCTTTTTTAAATGTTTAGTCCGGTTAACGACTCTATTAATTCCAACATGCAACTCTCCAAGTATTGTTGCTGATATAAAAAAGGTGTCTAGTTGATGTAATTTATCAGCAATATCTCGATTACCCGAAAAAACCTCGATAACAATATTTGTATCTAACAGATAATTACTTCCAGTCGTCTTCATCTATCACTTCGCAACTTTCTGTTATAGCATTTTGCATTTCGACAGCTTCTTCCTTCGACAGCACACCAACAAAATCATATATGGAATATTTTGTCTCTTCAGTTTTATTGAGATTCTTCAAGATGCGTACGAGTTTTAATTCTTCCAAGTTTTTAAGTAACCTATACGCCTCTCTGCTATTTACCTCCAACAATACAGTCTTCATAGTAAACCTCCTATTATTTAAATCGAAGTTACGAAATATTTTTAACATATCGCTTGTCCTCTATATAGAGCTTCTTTCAAAATTCGTATCTTTAGACATGTTAAAAAAAGATCGGTACAAAGCCTTTGTCGAGTACTTCTCCACACACAATCCTGACGCGCAGACCGAACTGCATTATAGCAATCCTTACGAGTTGCTGGTTGCTGTCATACTCTCTGCCCAATGTACGGATAAGCGTATTAATCAGGTCACACCGGCACTCTTCGAACGCTTTCCGGATGCCGAAACATTGGCCGCAAGCAATCCCGAGGAGGTCTTCACCTATATACGATCAGTAAGCTATCCCAACAATAAATCCAAGCATTTGGTCGGTATGGCCCAAAAGTTAATAGGTGACTTTCAGGGCGTCGTACCCGAAAAAATTGAAGATCTCATCAAACTACCCGGCGTAGGGAGAAAGACCGCCAATGTGATTTCTTCCGTTGTATATCATCGTCCCGCAATGGCGGTCGACACCCATGTTTTCCGGGTGAGCAATCGTCTCGGGTTAACGAGCAATGCCACGACTCCCCTCGCTGTGGAAAAGCAATTGATAAAATATCTGCCCGAGGAGACCATAGCTGTGGCCCACCATTGGTTGATCTTACATGGGCGCTACATCTGCGTGGCCCGAAGACCAAAATGTGAGCTATGTCCAATCACCTATTTCTGTAAATATTTTGAAAAGAATTATAAAGCCACAGCGATACAGCCGGCCACAAACCCTAACGACTAATTTTTTTAGCATATTATTTTGTAATTAAAATAAATAATTTTATTTTTGACTCAACAATACTAAATATATGAGCAACACAGACAAACTCAAAGCGCTACAGCTTACATTAGATAAACTGGAAAAATCATACGGCAAAGGTGCCATTATGAAATTAGGGGACACGGCTGTAGAGCCTATCGAAGCGATATCCACAGGATCCTTGGGATTGGACATTGCGTTAGGTATAGGCGGTGTACCCAAAGGTCGTATTGTTGAAATCTACGGTCCTGAATCATCCGGAAAGACTACGCTGGCAACACATATCGTGGCCGAGGCACAGAAAAAAGGAGGTATAGCGGCCATTATCGATGCCGAGCACGCCTTTGATAAATATTATGCCCAGAAACTGGGTGTAGATGTCGAAAATCTACTTATTTCCCAACCCGACAATGGCGAGCAAGCGTTAGAAATTGCCGACAATCTTATACGTTCAGGAGCTATAGACGTTATTGTCATCGACTCCGTGGCAGCCTTGGTACCTAAAGGCGAAATTGAAGGTGAAATGGGTGATTCTAAAATGGGCCTACAAGCACGTCTGATGTCTCAAGCGCTACGTAAATTAACCGGTACCATTTCGAAAACAAATTGCTGCTGTATTTTCATCAATCAGCTGCGCGAAAAAATCGGTGTAATGTTCGGTAACCCTGAAACAACGACAGGAGGTAATGCCTTAAAATTCTATTCTTCGGTACGTTTGGATATCCGTCGCACATCTCAGATCAAAGACTCGGACGAGGTATCGGGCAACCGTGTAAAAGTAAAAGTAGTGAAAAATAAAGTAGCTCCTCCTTTCCGTATTGCCGAGTTTGATATTATGTTTGGTGAAGGTATATCCAAAGTAGGTGAGATTATTGACTTAGGGGTAGAATATAATATCGTCAAGAAATCGGGGTCATGGTTTAGCTATGGAGATACCAAGCTTGGTCAGGGGCGGGATGCTGTGAAAAATCTTCTGCTGGACAATCCCGATCTCATGGACGAATTGGAAGCAAAGATCCGTGCTGAAGTCACGGGAGAATCCCTGGAGCAAGACATATAATTTTTGTTTTTCCATATCAACATGCTGTGAAAAGGCCGTTCTTAAATAGAATGGCCTTTTTTTATTGTTTCCAAAAAAGCCATTATCTTTGTCGAGGCAAGGCATATCGATCGCATGATACGACTAGAACAAGTACATAAGGTTTTTGAAAAAAAAGGGAAGAAAGTCCATGCCCTGAAAGGAATAGATTTAACTATCGACAAGGGAAATATCTTTGGGATAATCGGTTATTCGGGATCTGGGAAAAGTACGTTAATACGGACGATCAATTTATTGGAAAGGCCTACATCCGGAGCGGTATATCTTGACGGCACGGATATCACCACATTTAACGATAAGCAGCTGATAACCTACCGACGAAAGATGGGGATGATTTTTCAACAGTTTAATCTGTTATCCTCCGCTACCGTCTTTGAAAACATTGCTTTCCCATTACGGTTAAGTAAAATGGACAAGGCTCATCTACATACCAAGATCAATAGACTCCTTACCCTCGTCGATCTGACGGACAAGAAAGAAGCCTATCCTTCCCAGCTATCGGGTGGTCAAAAACAACGGGTTGCGATAGCCCGTGCATTAGCTTCGGACCCGGAAATTCTCCTGTGTGATGAAGCCACAAGCGCTTTAGACCCGCAAACAACCCGGTCGATCCTGTCCCTATTAAAAAAAATCAACCAAGAGCTGGATATTACGATCGTATTGATTACCCATGAAATGGAAGTCGTCAAATCTATTTGTCATAAAGTGGCAGTCATATCGGATGGCGAAATTATCGAGCAGAATACGGTCGAACAGTTATTTCTACATCCGACAATGCCCGTAACAAAAGAATTGTTAAATCCATCACTATTTACCGAATAATCTATCGTATGTCCGAATATACCTTTTGGCTTTTAGCAAATGGCACCTGGGAGACCTTATTTATGACCTTTACTTCGGGCTTCTTTAGTTTCGTGTTAGGCTTACCGCTCGGCATCCTTCTTTTTATTTCCCGAGAACGCCAATTGCTTCATAACACAACACTAAACCGCATACTGGCTTTTTTTGTTAATATCTTTCGCTCTATACCTTTTATCATACTCATCGTATGGATGATCCCGTTCACACGTATGGTTGTCGGAACTTCCATCGGTACCGCCGCAGCGATCGTTCCATTGAGTGTCGGCGCTGCTCCCTTCGTCGCACGCCTTGTCGAAAACAGCTTATTGGAAATCCCTTATGGCGTGATTGAAGCTGCTCGATCCATGGGGGCTACAACCTTACAAATTATTCGGAAAGTGCTTATTCCCGAAGCCCTTCCATCCTTAATCAACAATGCATCGTTAACTCTTATTACCTTGGTGGGGTATTCCGCTATGGGAGGTGCCGTGGGAGCAGGTGGGCTTGGTCATATCGGCTACCAATATGGTTATATCGGTTATGACGCACTCATCATGAATACCGTTCTTATCCTCTTAATTGGTACGGTCTTCGGCATACAGTTTATCGGTGATAAAATCTCAAAATATGTGGACCATCGTAAATAACAGACTCATGAATATGACATTATTTTATAAGCTTATCGCTTTATGCACTTTGATCGGATTACTTTGGTCCTGTGGACCTTCCACCAACAGCAATACGCTCCGTGTAGGCGTACAGGCAGGTCCGGAATACAAACTCGCGGAGACAGCACAAAGGGTAGCCAAAGAGAAGTATGGTCTTGATGTCGAACTGATATCTTTCAATGACTATGTCATGCCGAATGAAGCCTTACATCAACAGGACATCGATGTCAATGTATTTCAGACCAAGCCTTACCTCGACGATCAGTCTAAAAACAGGGGATATGATTTTGTTATCGTGGGAAACACATTTGTTTACCCGATGGCCGGCTATTCCCGGAAAATAAAAAATATCAGTGAATTAAAAAACGGAGATACTGTGGTCATACCCAACGACCGCAGTAATCTGGGGAGAGCTTTGCTCCTATTAGAGAAAGTGGGCTTAATCAAATTGGACGAGGGCGTAGGTTTACTGCCAACGGCACAAAATATCCGGGAAAACAGACTGAACCTTCGGATACTGGAATTAGAAGCGCCTCAGCTACCACGGACCTTGGATGACAAACAGGTAACCGTAGCCATTATTAACAACAACTTTGCCGCCAGCAACAACCTGACGGCAAAACGAGACGGCATCTTTATGGAAGATGGGCAATCCCCATATGTCAATATCATCGTTTGCCGGAGGGACAATCAGGAAGATTCAAAAATCCAAAAATTTGTACAGGCCTACCAATCTGCAGAGGTCGAAGCTACTGCCGAAGAAGCATTTAAAGGAGGGGCTATCCGAGGTTGGTAACTTTCATTGCTTGCTGAGAAACAGTCTCGGTCGACTTCCCAAACAAACTCGTGCCCAATAGGACAAGCGCTACTACTTTGAGAAGCTCCACAGCCACAAAATAAACGTGCATATTCGACGGTGGCACCTCCGCTCCCTGGATAAAAAGTTCAGCCCGCATATCTAATACCGGCAGCATCCAGAAAGTTTGTATAGACAAGATAATGAACAATACAATTAAGAATACGCGCTGTCTGGAAAATAGATTTTTTATCGGAAATAAGCTCCATACACTGCCCAGAAATAAAACCCATTCCACCTTATTCAGCGCACCAAAAACCAAACGACCTATTCCCAAACCGATCGGAATAGTAACTCCCGGAGCTTGAAATTTGAGCCAAGCTTCCATAAAACTAATTGCACATACAAATCCTACCCATATAAAAATAAGTGGGATGGCTACGGGATTTTTCATAAAGTTCATTTAAAAAATATGATTTAGATATCTGATATCGTTACACAAATATAAAAGATAAAAAAGTATTTTATTCACATACGTAAAAAAGATGTTTCATTCTTTACAATACCTGCACTATTCTCTAATTTAGGCCAACCAATCACAACAACGATGACATTAGATAGACGGTTTTTCTTAAAAAGTATAGGGGTATTGGGGCTGGCTGCCTCTACACAAAAGGTTTCTGCACATACAGCATCTTTGCGGGAAGAAGGTTTTGCATTCACCACCCCACCCTATCTACAAAATTATACCGCCAACTACGTGACAGTTTGTACTGTTTTCAATATCCCCTGTTTAGCCTGGATAGAAATACTAAACACCGATGGCAGTATCAAAAAGATGTTATACCAAGTAGAAGATGGTATGCGAAATGCAAACGCTACTTTCTTTAAGTTTCAGGTTCCACATGAGGGGAAAGACATTTCATACCGCATTCGGGCAAAGGAAATTACTCGATTTGATCCCTATAAGATTGAATATGGTGCAAGCATACAGTCTGATACATTCAAAACAGCCTTCCCTCTCATCACAAAAGATTCCGAAGCGCACGTATTGATACTCAATGACATCCATGAAAACACAAAAAGCTATAAGTTGCTGTATGATCAGAGTACACTGCCGAAAAAAGATCTGGTCATTCTAAATGGAGATTCTTTTCATTATACGACCAAACCGCAGGACCTCACCAGCAAACTGCTGAAACCGGTGGCCGATGTCTTTGCTTCCCAAACACCCTTTATTATGGTTCGTGGCAACCACGAAACGCGAGGAGCATTTGCAAGACATTTCAAAACCTTTTTTGATTATCCGCAAAATAAATTTTATCAGGCATTTTCTTTAGGCTCTACATTTTGGATCATATTAGATGGCGGCGAAGATAAACCGGACACACACGAAGTCTACGCAAACACGACAGATTACGATAGCTATCGACTCGAGCAACAGGAATGGCTATCGCATGTGCTCCAGTCCAACGAAAGGAAAAAAGCAAAACGTACTGTCGTCGTGACACACATACCTTTCTTCCATTCTGACGATTGGCACGGCACACTGCATAACAGAGCTTGCTTCCATGATCTCCTACAAAAACACAAAGTAAGCGCTGTTATCTCAGGGCATACCCATAAGTTTGGCTTCTACCCACCAGACAAGGATCACAACTACCACGTCATCATTGGTGGAGGGCCAAAAGAGGGGCAGCGAACATTGATCGAGGTGACCTCTTCTAGCAAAAAGTTCAATCTGATACTTCGAAAAGAAAATGGCGAGGTGGTGAATAGTTTTGACGTAGCATAATAAAAAAAACTATTGATTATAAGATATTTATAAAATATTTTCTTTTTCAACCCCTACCAATATCTATCTTTTGGATAGTATAGGGTATGAAGGAGAAAGAAATTTTATACCTGATTGAAAAACTTCAATTAAAGACCATCTCTACAGAGGAATTAAAAAGGCTACAGCATCTTTTTCATGAAGCCAGTGGCAATAAAGCTCTTCTTCAGTTGATGCGTGAAAAATTTGATGAGATTTCCGATTCTTCCGAAGCCCTAAAGAGCTTTAAACAAGAGCAAGCCATTCGGTCGCGGTTGATTAGACATATAGAGAAAAATTCTATCGTTCCTAAGAACCGGGTGAGACGATATTACTGGGCTTCTGCAGTGGTGGCTGTTTGCCTTATTGTTGGTTTCGTCTTTTTAACGGACAAAGTCACAGATACCAATGGGGAACTGAAATGGACCACAGTCGACACCCAGGCGGGAGAACGTAAGAAAGTAACGTTAAGTGATGGCACAATCATATTATTAAATGGTAACACAACGTTAGCTTATCCCACGCAAATGCTGCAGCATATCCGGTTAGTAAAACTGAAGGGAGAAGCCTTTTTCGATGTGGCAAAAAATGAAAAAAAACCTTTTCTAATTGTTTCAAAAGACTTTACAACGCAGGTGGTCGGAACTTCATTCAATATTGATTCCGATATCGGCAGGGTCGTTGAGGTAAATACCGGGAAAGTAAATGTCTTTGCCGTACCGGAGAATAAAACAATTGAGCTTATCGATATGAGCCATAACACCTCCGAAAATATACTATCACTGATTAATAAAACATCAAATACGCATGTATTCTTATTAAATGGGCAAAAAGCACAGCTCAACCAGCAGAATAGTTGGGAAGTATCGACTTATTATTATAAAAACTGGTTTGACAATGAATTAGTACACCTCAACGAACCGCTTCATCAAGTGATTAGAAAGGCCTATCGAAACTATGGTGATTCAATAGCTGTACACCCCAGTATGGTAGATAAAAACATCACTATAACGTTCAAAAACCGCAAGAAAGAACAAGTTTTAAATACACTAGCAGAATTATGTAATGGAAAACTAACCTACAACAAGATGACAAACACTTGGACAATCACAAAAAAGTAATGGATTAAAAAAACCAGAAATGCCAGGCATTTCCGGTTTTAGCAAACGATGCGATCAGCGCGCCTGAGAAACAAACTGATCCACATCTAGGTCATTAACAAAGTATTAACCTTTATTAATTATTGCAAAGATGCAAAAAAAAAGACATAATTATCGTATTTCTAACCTCTTTCAGATTATGCGTATCTCATTTATGCTCTGGTGTCTTCTCTTCACTACCTGTATAGTATTCGCCAGCAATAAGAGTTTTGGACAAAAAGAACTGGATAAGATCATTCACGTAGACTTTAAAAACATCAGTCTAAAAGATGCATTGGAACAGCTCCAAACAAAATACCTTATCCCGTTAGCATATAGCAATGAGGATAATTCTCTTACTTCCAAAATCAACTATTCCGCCCATAAGCAAGCGAAATATGTACTAAAAGATATCCTTCAAACCCAAAATATGACCTACGAAGTCCGGCATGACTTCGTACGGCTGGTTAGGAAGACTGTTGTTTCAAAAACAATTTTCTCCCAACAACAACGGGAGATTACAGGAAGTATAAGCAGTGCAGACGGAGAGCTGCTAGCAGGCGTATCGGTTAGTTTGAAAGAAAAACCGACAGTAGGAACCACAACGGATATCAATGGTAAATTTATATTAGCTGTACCTAATTCCGGCACCTTGGTCTTCGAGATGGTAGGTTATAAAACCATAGAAGTACCTATCAACAACCAAAGATCTTTAAATATTGTCATGGAAATAACGGAAGCCGGATTGGACGAGGTCGTCGTTGTAGGTTTCGGTACACAACGTAAGATTAGTCTTGTCGGTGCACAATCAACAGTCGAAGCAAAGAATCTACAAGTACCTGTAGCCAATTTAACCAACGCATTAGCAGGACGCATCTCAGGAGTTGTCTCTGTACAACGTACAGGGGAACCTGGATTTGACGATGCAGGCATCTGGATACGGGGTATATCTACATTTAGCCAAGGGTTGAGCGAACCGTTAGTTTTGGTTGATGGCGCTCCACGCAAAATGTCCAACGTTGATCCAGAAGATATCGAAAGTTTTACCGTGCTGAAAGATGCTGCTGCAACAGCGGTATATGGTGTCCGCGGAGCAAATGGTGTTGTTATTATAAAAACAAAAGGGGGTACACCCGGTAAGCCAAAATTCAGTTTCAGGTATTACGAAGGGTTGACCTCCCTCACAACAAGACCCGAATTTGCGGACGGAATAACTTACATGCGTATGTCCAATGAAGCGCTGACCAACCGAGGAGCCGTTGAAAGATACAGTGAGGAGACCATCGCCAAAACAGCGAGTGGTGAAGACCCATATCTCTATCCCAATGTGAATTGGATGGATGCTGTATACAGAGATTTTGGCAGGCAACGTCGTGGAAATCTCAATGTCAATGGAGGATCAGATAGAGTAACCTATTATGTGGGTACAAGTTACTTCGATGAGAAAGGTCTGTATCAAGAAGATCCCGCTGTTAATTATAATCAACAAGTGGGCTACAAGAGGTACAATATGACATCCAATATAAACATACAGGCATCCAACCTGACTAAAATTGAACTCGGCATACAGGGATATCTCGCCAATGCGAACTATCCAGGCTCTGGTCAAAGAGATATATTTGAAGATATATGGATGGTCACACCAGTCTTACATCCAAAAGTATTTGAAAATGGTACTGTACCAGATCAGCGCGCAGGCTCACTGGTCAATCCCTATGCACAGGTAACCCAAACGGGATATGCCAACCAATGGCGCAATCAACTATTTTCCAACTTACGGGCTACTCAAGATTTGCCGTTTATTACAAAAGGACTCTCAGCAACAGCTATGTTCTCCTTCGATGTATACAATTATACGAGTATGCGCCGTACCAAACGCCCTGACAGCTTTTTAGCCATAGGTCGGGATGCCAACGGCGAAATGCAATACGAACAAACCTATGTAGGAGAACGCTTTCTAAGTTTCAGTAGCCCTAATCAGGGAGAGCGTACCATTTATATCGAAGGTGCCTTAAACTACAAACGCATATTCGGGAATCATAACACTTCCGGTATGCTCTTATTTAATAAAAGCGATCGGGTAGACACACAAGCTGAAACTCTAGAAGAGTCTCTTCCCTTTCGTTATATGGGTTTATCCGGAAGAGCAACATATAGCTTCAAAGACCGATACTTCACGGAAGTAAACTTCGGTTATAATGGTGCTGAAAATTTTGCACCGGAAAATCGCTATGGTTTTTTTCCTTCTTTCGGTGTGGCGTGGGCCTTGAGTGAAGAGCCTTTTATGGAAAATATCAAAAATACATTCTCTCTTATCAAGCTCCGCTTCTCACACGGTAAGGTCGGCAACAGCAAGATCATGATCGGCGATGAAGAAAAACGATTCGCCTATTTATCCAAAATCACATCGGCCACAGGCTACAGCTTTGGCAAAGGCCGAAACAACAATTTCGGGGGTTATAACGTCGACGAATATGCGGTCAGCGTGACGTGGGAAACAGCAGTTAAAAGTAATCTTGGTGTAGATATTCAAACAGTCAACAATGAATTAAATCTACAGCTCGATTTCTTCAAAGAAAGGAGATCCGGTATCTTCCTCCAACGTGGTAGCGTGCCCAGTTATGTAGGTCTACAGAGCCAACCTACAGGAAACCTCGGTATTATCGACAACAAGGGTTTTGATGCATCCCTGACCTGGAACAAGAAATTTAACGACTTGTTTGTTCAGCTTCGTGGAAATGTAACATGGAACCGGAACAAAATTGTTGAAAACGATCAACCCACTCCCCTGTATCCGTGGTTGGACGAGCGCGGTATGAAAGTCGGTCGTCGTCTTGGGCTCATAGCTCTGGGACTATTCGAATCCGAAGATGAGATTGCTAATGGCCCTCTGCATCCCGGAACGGTGAAACCCGGCGACATCAAGTTCCAGGACACCAATGGCGATGGTAAGATCGATGACTTCGACGAAATGCCTATAGGATATGGTACTATTCCCGAGTGGGTATATGGTTTTGGATTATCTTTTACCTATAAAAGCTTTTCGATTTCTTCTCTTTTCCAAGGTGTAGGCAATGTGGATATCATGATGTCTGGTGAGGGCGTACATCCTTTCTCCGTATCTTTAAGTCGAGGGAACCTACTCAGTAATATCGAAGACCGTTGGACGATCGATAATCCACGACAGGATGTTTTTTATCCTAGGCTATCAGACGGCTCTCCAAATGGCAACTTTTCGAATAGTACCTGGTGGCTCAAGAACGGGAAATATCTCCGTCTAAAAGACCTACAAGTGGCCTATCAGCTACCGAAAAACTTTGTCAATAGTGTCAATATCTCGAACGCTAACATCTTTTTTGCTGGATATAACCTATTGACATGGAGCCCATTCAAATTTTGGGATGTTGAGTTAGGTGATGGACGAGGCACACGCTATCCAAATGTGAAGACATATTCTGTGGGTCTAAATGTTAATTTCTAAAAAAGGATACAATATGAAATTCAATAATAAATTTATAATAAAAGCTCTTACCCTGGCTGTTGTTCTACTAGTAAACACATCCTGTCAAAAAGAATTCTTTGACCAGGTGCCAGACGACCGACTGACTCTGGAAGAAGTCTTTAATCGTCGGGACTTATCTGAGGCTTGGCTAGCCAATGCTTACAATTATATTCGTGATGAAGCTCACCGTACAAATAGTACCCCTTGGGACGTACTTTCTGACGATAATGATGTATCACAACGTAATCATCCTTTTCGTGTGAACCTGGGAAACTGGAGTGCCTCAAGCGAAGCAACCACTTACTGGGACTTTTGGACACATTACTACAAAGGTATTCGTACAGCCACTACATATATTAATCTCATTGATGGCAATGAGGAAATTATGAAAGAACGCGAGGGTGCTGCATTTATCAAGAAAAGAAAAGCGGAAGCCCGTTTTTTACGTGCATTCTTCTATGCTGAGATTTTAAAACAATATGGACCATTTATAATCCTAGGTGACGAAGAAATAGATCCAGATCTTCCCTCAACTGATCCATCTATGCAGATTGCAAGAAGTTCATACGATGAATGTGTAGACTATATCGTCTCTGAGTTAGACTTGGCAGAAAATGATCTCGATGTTGAACATTATTATAGCGGAGATGCCGTTTTGGAAAATGATATGGGCCGAGCCAGCAAGATACTATGCCGTGCTACTAAAAGCAAGGTACTCCTGTATGCAGCTAGTCCTCTCGTCAACGGAAATACGGAATATGCCAATTTCAAAAACAAAGACGGCAAGGCACTCATCAATACGACCTACAATGCCAACAAATGGGCCGATGCCGCTGATGCAGCAAAAGCTGTGATCGACTATGCAGAATCTTCGGGAGGAAAGCTTGGGCTGTATAAAAAGTACAATGGCGCAACTTTAGATCCATTCCTTTCATACCGGGATGTTTTCTTAGACTCATGGAACATGGAATGGATATTAGCACGAAACAATAATTCCATAGGAAATTATCAACGTTCGTGTACTCCTCGTCTTGCAAATGGCTATGCCTCTATGGGCCCCACTCAACAGTTGGTTGATACCTATCGCATGGCAAATGGGGAGCATCCAATCACGGGCCATAACGCCGATGGCAGCCCGATAATCAACACCGCAAGCGGATACAGCGAAACAGGCTTTTCCAGCTTTACTGCTCCCGGTGCAACTCGTGCGAAAAATACATTTAACATGTACGTCAACCGGGAACCACGGTTTTACGCAACAGTAACCTACAGCGGCAGTGATTGGATCAATACGACATCAAGCTTAGGTGTACGTGAAATTGAACTCTATTACACTGGTGAGTCAGGAAAGGGAGGCTCACATGATTACTCGGAGACAGGATACCTCTTTCGGAAAAACGTATCTCCCACTTATCATCCTACACAAAACAACGTAGCCCGACCTTTTGTCATGATGCGGTACGCTGAAATAGTTTTGAATTATGTGGAAGCATTAAACGAATCAGACCCCACTAACCCGGATGTCTTAAAATATCTCAACCAAATCCGTGAGCGGGGAGGAATCCCTCCCTTAGGTGCAGGACTGAATCAGAACGAAATGCGTGAACAAATCCGTACCGAAAGAAGAATTGAATTAACTATGGAACATCTTCGTTATTTCGATACGAGGAGATGGAAAATTGCGGAGCAAACGGATGCAGGTGCCTTTTATGGCATGAATGTCGAAGTAGGAACCTCCAATACCGATTTAGCATTTTTCCAACGTACACGTTTTGAAAGCCGCGTCTTCCGGAAAAGCTTCTATTTCTTCCCAATTCCACAGGCCGAAGTCCAGCGTAACCCTAATCTGGTACAAAATTCAGGATGGTAAAAAATAAATAAGGTATTAACAGAAAATATTAGACCATGAAACGAAGACATTTGATGTTATTGATAACCCTGTTATCAATTATATTCTTACAAAACTGCAAGGAACCAATATACCAATTGGAAAATCAGGAATCATATTCCCGAATTTTTATGCAATCTGCAAGTAATGGCGCTATCGAAAAATCGTTACCGATAGCAGACGAGTGGGTTACATTTTCATTCGGGGCAGGATATGGCGGTCCTGCCAGTCTTGACCAAAACATACAGGTCAATTTTGAAATTGCCCAGGATCAAGTAGACATATATAATCAGCAAAACAACACAAATTATGAACTTCCGCCAGCTGACAGTTACAGATTTGACAATCTGAAGGTAGAAATCCCTGCAGGTAAGACAGGTAGCAACTCGACCTCAGTTGAAATAAATTCCGTAAAACTAAACGGTACCAAAGCCTATTTACTACCCGTTAGGATTAGTAAAGTAAGCGCCGACATCCCTGTTATAGAAGAGCTGAAGACGACCTACTTCATCGTAAAAGGCTTTTATGAAACAAATCCGTATGAACCTTATGAAAGGACTGATTGGGAAGTAATAGAGGTATCGTCAGATAGAGCGGAAGGCACCCCTGTTGTGCAAGGCTTGGGTCGCCATGCTATCGATGGGAATGTAGCCACGGCTTGGCTTTCCAATTATACAAAAGTAAATAACTGGCGTCCTCAGCACCCGCACCATATTGTAATTGATACAGACAAGGATAATGAAGGAACAGAAATGGCCTTACACGGAGTTACTATACATGGACGTATAAGCACTACAAGTGCGACTCAGAACACCTACCTATTTCCAAAACAAATACATATAGAGACCAGTCTCGACGGCACCACATGGGAATCGGCCGGAGTATTTACTATTCCTTATCCCTCAGGTGGTGAGGTAGGAAACGAAGCAACGCGTTTCCCGAAAGCTACAGTATTTTTGGAAGAGAGTAAAACCTGTAGGTATTTCAAAATTACAGTATTGAGCAGCCACAGTAACAATGGAGATACGACTGCTATTGCAGAGATTGAAGCATTTTAGATCATAGGTTCACCACAGATCTCCGAACGATATAAACCTTTGGAGACCTGTGGTGAACCTTGCTTTTATTAGAGACAGATACTTTATATACAAAAAAGCGCAATGAAAAAAATATTCTATACCCTATTAGCTCTCTCATTCGTCTATTCCTGTGGGAAAAAGGAACCTGATAATCCTGACGATAAACAACCGCCCAAAGAGAAAGAAATTACGGTGAAAGTGATGACTTACAATATATACGGAGCAAGAAGTGGCGGCATTCCGGATTTACAGGTGATTGCCGATGTTATCAAACGTGCTGATCCGGATTTGGTTGCATTGCAGGAAGTAGATAAAAACACGACACGAAATGCCAAGCACGGCGATATCGCCAAAAAATTAGGGGAGCTAACGGGTATGGATTACTTTTTTGCCAAAGCGGAAAATTTTTATGGTGGAGAATACGGAGATGCAGTACTCTCCAAATTACCTATTAAAGAAAAGAAAGGATACAACCTAGAGATCGACCCAACTTTAGCTGGTGAAAGACGGTCCGTAGCACGTATTCTTGTTGAAAAAGACAACAAGCAGTTTTATTTCATAAGTACACACTTTGACCATCTTGGCGACGAACGCCATCGTATAAAACAAGCTACCGATTTTGTTGCATTGGCAAAAACTTTTGACAAACCTGTTATCACGGGAGCTGATTTCAATGCGTTACCCGATTCCAATCCTATGAACATATTACGTACGCATTTCACATACGGCTGTCCAAACGGCAATTGCACGCAATTCACTTTTTCTACCGATAACCCAAATAGAACAATAGACTATCTCATCTATGCTCCGTTGAATGCTTTTACACCCCAATTATACAGTGCATATACATGGGCCAACAAAGAGTCTGACCATTTTCCCGTATTGGCTACTTTTAAACTCAATTTTTAAGAATTCACAAAAAGAGTTCAGTCTTATTAAAATAAAAGAACAAACACCAATGAAAGAATAACTCCATGATCCTTGGCGATATAATCCTGAATGGTTTTCATCGCTAAGGACATGTGTTCTTTTACCGTATTAGGCGATATATTGAGAAACTGTGCTATTTCCTTATGGCTCAGCCCCTCTTCCCGACACATCATAAATATTTTCTTACGTTGCGGAGGTAGACGCTCAATAGCTAATTCGTAAATACCATCGTACTCTTCTTCGATAACAGTTTGCTCGGCAGATTGCTGGACAATCCGCTTTTCTTCAAAATGCTTCAGTTCCACCAAAGCTTCATGAGATTTTAACTGCGATTTGAGATGTTTGAATACTAAATTTCTGACAATACGGAATAGATAATTTTCAATAGGGTATTCACTTTTTATACGATGCCGGGCATTCCAGAGATTAAGGAACGAATCGTGAACGATGTCATCAATAACATCTGTATCCTGAATGAATTTCTTGGCAAAATAATATAACGTCTTACCATGACGATTATAGATTTCCAAGAAAGCTTTATGATCGCCATCCCGCAAACGAATATTAATCCAATACACCTCTGTGGTTACTGACATAACAACTATTCCCTTTTGATCCCTAAATTATCTCTTCTATATAAATTAGATATTAAATATTCTTTAACAAAAAAAACAAACAAAATGATTTTCCGTCAGGTCTATATATGCTCAAACTTAAATAAAAATACTTTTATATGCAATTATAATTACGCCACATATAAAAGTATTTTAATTGTGCTTAACAGCTATCACCATCTATCCTTCCGCCAGAAATGGATACCTATAATCGGTGTCTGGATGGAAGGTTTCTTTAATTGTTCGGGGAGATACCCACCGCAGCAAGTTGACCATCGAGCCGGCCTTATCGTTTGTTCCGGAGCCTCGGGCGCCACCAAAAGGCTGTTGACCTACCACTGCCCCTGTACATTTATCATTAATATAGAAATTTCCTGCGGCATGCCGCAATGCATGGGTGGCCTGATCGATAGCATAACGATCCTGGGCAATGACAGCACCGGTCAATGCATAGATCGACGTACGATCGACCAACGCTAAGGTCTCCTCCCATTTGCTATCTTCGTAAACATACACAGTCAACACAGGGCCGAACAATTCTTCGGTCATCGTCTCATAATCCGGCTTTTTGGCGACAATCACGGTAGGATGAACATAGTAACCTTTTGTTTTGTCATATTCACCACCTATGACGATTTCCGCATCTTTCGACTGTCGGGCACGGTCGATATAGGCTGTAATTTTGTCAAAAGACTTTTCATCAATCACCGCATTGATGAAATGGCTAAAATCTTCTACACCTCCGATTTTGAACGTCTTGATATCGCTCTCCATCCGTTTCTTTAAATCCTTCCATAGTGATTTTGGAATATAGGCGCGGGAGGCAGCCGAACATTTTTGTCCCTGATATTCAAAGGCTCCCCGAACCAGAGCGGTATTCAATACATCGAGGTCGGCCGAAGAGTGAGCCAGAATAAAGTCCTTGCCGCCTGTTTCGCCGACAATGCGCGGATAAGACCTATACAAATGGATATTTTCGCCGATTGTTTTCCATATGTTTTGGAAAACGGCCGTAGATCCGGTAAAATGAATTCCGGCAAAATCCGGATGTTTGAAAATAACATCACCAGCATCCGGACCGGAAACATAGATCAAATTGATAACGCCATCGGGCAACCCTGCTTCTTGAAAGACTTGCATCAATACATTAGCCGAATAAATCTGTGTATTCGAAGGCTTCCACACGACGACATTGCCCATCATGGCGACGGAGGTCGGAAGATTTCCGGCAATCGCCGTAAAGTTGAACGGGGTCAATGCAAATACGAAGCCTTCCAATGGACGTTGCTCTACCCTATTCCATACTCCTTTGCTATTAGCCGGGGGCTGCTGTCCATAAATTTCAGCCATATATTTAACGTTGAAACGCAAAAAGTCAACGATCTCACAGGCCGAATCTATTTCGGCCTGAAAAGCGTTTTTCGATTGCCCTAACATGGTCGCGGCATTCAGCTTATAGCGATATTTTCCTGCAATAAGCTCAGCAGCCTTGAGAAAAATTGCTGCACGTTGCTCCCAAGGCAGGTTTTCCCATGCTCCCTTGGCCTCTAAAGCCGCCTGTATAGCTTCTTTGACATGCGCTTTTGTACCTTGGGAATAATAGCCCAAAATATGTTTATGATCGTGGGGGGGTGTTAACTTTACCTCTTTCGTGGTAAAGACCTCTTTGCCACCGATATACATGGGAATAGCGATCTCCTGGCTGCGAGCTTGCGCTACGGCTTCTTTCAATAATGTACGTTCTGTGGTTCCGGGAGCGTATGTGTAGACGGGCTCATTGACAGGGGCCGGAACATTAAAAAATCCTTTCAACATAGCTTTTCTTTTCTTTTATAAAGAACGGAAATTGAATGCCGAAATTATAGACGGCTACTGTCCATCTATTAACATATCTTATCTTGAAAAGAGACGTAGGATTATTTTTCGATGTCCGAATACTTTTTGTAAATCGCTCTATAACCGAATAGTCTAGCAACCGGCGCAATGATATTCATCAATAGCTTTTGAACACCTTGTGGAATATCTGCGAGAAATGTTTTACTATCCATGTATTTGAGTGTTACCAACTCCTGCACTAAGCCATATTTGCCGTTTTTACTTTTACCATCGGCAGCCAGCCCGACTAAGTTTTCAATTAAATAATCAAAGTCTAATGCCGGTGTGACGGTATGGATATACACAACAGGGACATCATCATTGTTATAATGATTGTGCGGCTTATTTTTGGGCAGTGTCATTTTTTCACCTGCCGTCAATATGGTGGTTTTACCATCTACCCAAATGTTGAGCTGTCCTGAAACAACCTCAAATGCTTCTTCCTGTAAAACGTGGTAATGCTTAGGCACGAGCGGTCCTTTTGTGTTGACAGTAGCTTTTAAAGTAATACGCTCGCCTTTCGTGTCATTGGCGGTTTCCATGTACTCATAAGAGTCTCCGTTTATCGGGTTGGTGATTATTTGTCCTTTTTTAGGCATTTTGTTTGGATTTGATGTTAAAATTTTTTGTTCATGATTTCGCCTGATGGCGCAGTAGATATTGTCGGGGCGGCATTCCTGTCACTTGTTTGAATACCCGGTTAAAGTGTACAACATTATGAAACCCTACTTGAAAAGCCGCCTCTGCAATACTCTCCGTACGTTTGTTGATCAACAGCTGGCAGGCCTTTTCAATCCGCACTTCATTCAAAAAACCAATATAGGTTTTCATACTGTGTTTTTTAAAGAACTTACAAAATGAAGTGGGTGTCATATGTACGATCGAAGCAACAGTATCGACTGTGAGATCTTCGTGAAAATGATCAAAAGTATATTTATAGACCTCGCTGATCCTTACGCCATCCCTATCGGAATAGGCTAAGGAACGCACGCCTGAATAAAGCGAAATGGCTGAATTTGCATGTTGTACAAGGCTATATAGTAATTGAATGAATGTTGCAAACCGGGGAATCGAGGTTTGGGTCAATAAATCTACAAAGAAACCCTTCAAAAGTGGCGAAACGGTGGGATCGATCTTTTTACTCGAATCCAACTCCAATAAATACCGTCCTACAGACTCAAATTCTGGAAGTACAAACAGCTTTTGCATGCGCACTAGATTGACGAACACATGTACGGCATGTATTTCACCATCAGTCGGATTAGCATCACCATATTTATCCAGCATATGCGGTTCATCCGGTTTGAGGACAAACACGTCATCAACCTGAAACGATTGCACCATATTACCGACCATAATGGTACCGCTCCCCTTCAGGATGTAAGTAATCTGCAACTCTGTGTGACGATGGTAATAATTGTAAAAATTTTCCTTTCTGTCTTCCAATAGTGCAAATACACCTTCTCCATATACCGGAACTGTAAATTGGATCGGCTTCATAGCGTCAACGTATTATTCTTTCTTTAACCTATCGGCAAACAGCTTCCTGACTTTATCCAACTTAGGTTTAGCAACAAAGAGGCAATAGGCGTCCTCCGGGTTTTTATTGAAATAATCCTGATGATAATCTTCTGCCGGATAGAAAGCATCTGCATCTTCGATGGTCGTCACTACTGCCTTATCAAATACACGTGCCTCTGTCAATGCTGCGATATAATGCGTTGCCTTCGCTCGCTGCTCATCATTGACCGGAAAGATAGCTGAACGGTATTGGGTACCGATATCGTTACCTTGCCTGTTAAGCTGCGTCGGATCATGTACCGTAAAGAAGACCTCCAGCAGCTCTTCATAACTCACCTTCGTTGTGTCGTAGACAATCTTGATCGCTTCAGCGTGACCAGTTGCTCCAGTGCAGACTTGCTTATAGGTAGGATGGGGCATATGCCCGCCTATATATCCCGATGTCACACTTTGGACACCCTCCAACAACATAAAAGGCCCTTCCGTACACCAGAAACAGCCTCCCGCAAAAATAGCTATATTATCTTCCATCATAACCTTGTTTTCCTGAGGCGCAGCCATTCTGCTTCTTGATGCCTGTTGCCCACAGGACAACAACACAAAGATTATAAGAAACATATAGGATGACACGTTGCGCATATAGACAAATATCTAAAAAAGAAATTATCTAAAAATATAAACCGTCATTTCGATGAGGGGATACAACGAAATGACGGAGTAATTTACTTCATTTAAGCCGTTTTGTTCTGTTACTTTGCAGCAGCATAGTTTGCGGCCACGGCATCCCAGTTGACCACATTAAATATTGCTTCCAAATAGGCGGGACGTTTATTTTGATATTTCAAATAATAAGCATGTTCCCATACATCAATACCAAAGATAGGTGTTCCTTGCACTTCCGCTACATCCATTAACGGATTATCCTGATTCGGTGTGGAAGTTACGGCCAACTTACCGTCTGCCGTCACAATTAACCAAGACCATCCCGATCCGAAACGTGTGGCACCCGCTTCCTGTAATTTCTTTTTCAATTCATCAAACGATCCAAAAGCCTCGTTGATCGCCGTAGCCAACTCCCCTGTAGGTGCTCCGCCTCCGTTTGGACCTAATACCGACCAAAACAATTTGTGATTGTAGTGCCCACCGCCGTTATTACGCGCACCAGCAGAATATTTACTGATATTTTTAAGCAGATCTTCCAATGATTTATTCTCGGCGTCGGTACCGGCAATTGCCTTGTTCAGATTATCAACATAAGCCTGATGATGACGGTCATGGTGAATTTCCATGGTTTCCTTATCAATGTGTGGTTCTAATGCGTCATTAGCGTAGGGTAACGCCTCTAATTCAAATGCCATAATTATTTATTTTTAAGTTGTTAAATTTTTGAAATGAATACGAATATAACAAATTTGACAGGTCATTGTTCTATACAATGCCCATATTGTGGAAAAATCACCTTTTATTACGAAAAAATGATTGAATAAGAGCGGCACATTCTTCCGCCATTATCCCCGCGACTATTTCCGTTTTGGGATGAACAATGGTCTGGCTAAAAGACGAATATCCTCTCTTTTCGTCACGCGCACCATACACGATACGGGACACTTGCGTCCAATAGGAGGCTCCCGCACACATCACACAAGGTTCTATGGTTACATATAATGTGCAGTCTTTCAAATATTTCCCCCCCATGAAATTAGAGGCTGCTGTAAAGGCCTGCATCTCCGCATGGGCCGTCACATCATTCAACCGTTCTGTCAGGTTGTATCCTTTGCCAATGATCTTACCCTGTGCCACAATAACGGCACCGATAGGCACCTCATCTTCTTCAAACGCTTTCTGCGCAAGCTTAAGCGCTTCCTTCATATATATTTCGTCTGGCGTTGGTCCCCCTGACGGATTTTCAAAATTGAATACCTGCATTATTTTAATTACGAATTGAGAATTATGAATTACGAATCATCCTACCACCCACCTATCTCGACACACAATACCCACCACCGCCATAACTATATAACTACCATAACCGCATAACTTACATAACCATCATAACCACGTCACCTTACACCAATCTGGCCCCATTGGGCACTGTGCGCTCCACGGTAGTCAGTACAATATCTCCATTTTCATCGGCAAAACCGGTAACCAGACATTCGGACATAAACTTTCCGATCTGCTTTTTCGGAAAATTGACCACCGCGACAATCTGCTTGCCTACCAACTCTTCTTTTGTATATAATGTCGTAATCTGGGCACTCGATTTCTTTATACCTATATGCGGGCCAAAATCCAGCGTTAAACGATAAGCAGGTTTCCTGGCCTCTGGAAAATCATCAACACCTATAATCGTCCCCACACGCAGTTCGACCTGCTCAAAATCTGCCCATGTAATCTCTTCCATACTACAAACTGTTGCTTGATAAATCAGCCAACTGTTTGGAAAGGGTAAATAGGACATAGTCTTTCGTCCGGTGTAAGCGTTTTGCCAGCCGATCGACCAACTGATCTTCCTCCCCTTCCGTATATTGAAGGTCGGCATCCGACAGATGGTTATATTTACGTTGGAGTTTCAGTTTAAGAATTTCCCAGTCCGAAGCGGTTATTTTAAAGACACTCATGATTTATATTTTACTTTTAGAGTCTGTTTAAATTTTATTGCTAATATTTTTATAGTTATTTTGAGAAGGATTTTTTGCTTCTTGTTCATAGATTTAGCGGGCTAAATCAAGAATATGAAGTGAAAAATAGGCTCAAAAGAGCATAAAAATATAGCAAAGATAAGTCCAAAAGTGTATAATAAAAATTTCGGTAAAATTTTAAACAGGCTCTTACCTTACTTAAACAAAAAATAGCTAATTTTAGATCGCTAAAAATAACACTTTATCCATGAAAAAAATAATACTTTCCATACTCGGGCTGATAATAGCGGCGAGTACCTCCTTTGGACAGGACATTAAACTCGGCATCAAGGCCGGAGCGAATTTCTCCCAGTTGAAAAGCGATGAACAATGGCTCGACTCGGATAATAACACAGGATATATCATAGGAGCGTGGGGACGTGTGGGTGCAGGTGTGATCCATTTTCAGCCGGAGGTGTATTTTACCAGTAAAAATACCACTGTAAAAGGACAGGCCCCAGGGGGAGCTGCGGAAGATTTGATGACCGGTGATTTAAAATTCAGCAATATTGACATACCGCTCTTAATTGGCACCAATTTTCCACTTGGCCCGATTAAAGGCAGAATTCAAGCTGGTCCGTTATTTTCTTTTGTCATCGATAAAAATGCCTCTTATAGCGCTAGTGCCTCAGAGACTTTTAAAAATGCGTTAGAAGATTATAAAAACAACTTCGCGGCTGTTGTAGGTGGATTGGGCCTGGATATCGGCAAATTCACCATCGATGCACGCTATGAATACGGATTAGGTAATATCACGAAATACGAAGGGGAAAAACAGACCTTAAATATCTGGACGGTAAGCCTTGGGTTTAATCTGTTATAATCCGGGTTATTTCCTATGGCGAAAACAAGCTGCATGATCATAAAAATCATGCAGCTTGTTTGTTTTGATTAGAATAATTCTAAATTAAATGTTTTTTAAAACAGGACGTGTTTTAAATAAATCAAATGGATACTTTTGTGCATTACATTAAATTTTAAAGGATAATGAGTAGTAAATCGAAGCCAGTTTTAACTTCTTCCCTTGGGAAGAAACTAATCATGAGCTTAACCGGACTATTTTTGTGTTCGTTTTTGGTCGTTCATTTGATTGGCAACTTACAATTATTTAAAGATGACGCGGGTTATGCATTTAACAACTATGCATACTTCATGACCCATTTTACACCTATTAAGGTGGTTTCTTACCTACTTTATGCCTCTATTGTCATCCATGCTGTTTATGCCCTTATTTTAACCCGGCAAAACAAGGCAGCAAGGCCTGTTGGCTACTATAAGAGCAGCGGTAACGAAAACAGTAAATGGAATTCGCGTAACATGGGAATCCTGGGAACGGTCATTCTCGTATTTTTAGTTACCCACATGCAACATTTCTGGTGGCAATATAAATTTGGCACGACACCTTACGTCGAATACCAAACAGAGCTTGCCACAGGCAACCGCCAGATTATTGCTTCGGATGACCTACCGTCGGATTACACCGGCTACAAAATCTACGTCAATAATGGTGTGGAGATCGTGCAATCCAAAGATTTGTATAAGCAGGTAGCTTATATCTTTCAAAACCCTTTCATCGTGCTGCTCTACATCGTTGCGATGGCAGCACTGGCATTCCACCTTATTCACGGTTTTCAATCGGCTTTTCAGACATTAGGATTTAATCACAGAAGATATATAGGTTTAGTAAGAGGAATCGGAATATGGGTATTCGGTATCATCATACCGATAGCGTTTGCAACGATGCCCTTATATTTCTATTTTAAAAGTCTATAACATCTATTGAAAGGAATAAATATGTTAGATTCAAAAGTACCAGCGGGTCCATTAGCCCAAAAATGGTCCAATCATAAATTCAACATGAAACTGGTTAATCCGGCCAACAAGCGTAAATTTACGATTATTGTGGTGGGAACAGGGTTAGCCGGTGCATCAGCTGCAGCTTCATTAGCAGAGCTCGGTTATAACGTCAAGACATTTTGCTATCAGGATTCTCCTCGCCGTGCGCACTCCATCGCTGCACAGGGAGGGATCAATGCGGCAAAGAATTATCAAAATGACGGAGATTCAGTCTTCCGTCTATTTTACGACACTATTAAAGGCGGTGACTACCGTGGGCGCGAAGGTAATACCTACCGGCTTGCGGAAGTGTCTGTCAACATTATTGATCAATGTGTGGCTCAAGGTGTTCCTTTCGCCCGTGAATATGGGGGCTTGCTTGACAACCGCTCTTTCGGTGGAGCACAAGTATCCCGTACGTTCTATGCGCGCGGTCAAACGGGACAACAATTATTGTTAGGCGCGTATTCGGCACTGAACCGTCAAATCAAAAAGGGCAAAGTACAATCGTATACACGCCACGAGATGCTGGACATCGTTACCATTGATGGACATGCGAAAGGTATCATTACACGTGATTTGGTGACCGGAAAAATAGAATCACATGCGGGACATGCTGTGTTACTTTGTACTGGAGGCTATGGTAACGTCTATTTCCTTTCTACAAACGCCATGGGATGTAATGTAACAGCTGCATGGCGGGCGCACAAACGAGGTGCTTTCTTTGCCAATCCTTGTTACACACAGATTCATCCGACCTGTATCCCGGTTACAGGTGACCATCAGTCAAAACTGACACTGATGTCGGAGTCACTCCGTAATGACGGACGCGTATGGGTACCAAAGACCGTTGAGCTGTCAAAAAAATTACAGAAAGGCGAACTGAAAGCTGCAGATATCAAAGAAGAGGATCGCGATTACTACTTAGAGCGTAAATATCCTTCTTTCGGTAACCTAGTGCCCCGGGATGTTGCGTCGCGGAATGCAAAAGAGGTCGTTGACGAAGGTCGTGGTGTCGGTAAGTCCGGCGTAGCGGTTTTCCTCGACTTTGCAGATGCTATAAAACGCTTGGGTGAAGACACCGTACGTGCAAAGTATGGCAACTTATTTGATATGTATTATCAGATTACAGACGAGAACCCGTACAAACAACCGATGCGTATCTACCCTGCTGTTCACTATACCATGGGCGGAGTATGGGTGGACTATAACCTAATGACCACAGTATCCGGTTTATATGCGTTAGGAGAATGTAACTTCTCGGATCACGGCGCCAACCGCTTGGGTGCATCCGCATTGATGCAAGGGCTTTCGGATGGTTATTTTGTCATCCCTTATACGGTCGGCGATTATTTGGCAAATTTAGGAAGCTTTGCACCTGTGGATCAAAATCACCCGGCTTTTGAGCAAACACGCAAAGAAGTAGAAAGTAATATCAACAGGCTATTATCGTTGAATGGGAACAAGACTGTGGATGATATCCATAAGCAGCTCGGACATATCATGTGGGAATACTGCGGTATGGCCCGGACGGCGGAAGGACTTATTAAAGCAAAAGGCCTTATCCAGGAACTTCGGAAAGAGTTTTGGGAGAATGCGCGTGTACTAGGTGAGAACGAAGAGCTTAATATGTCGCTGGAAAAAGCCGGACGTGTAGCCGATTTCTTAGAACTCGGCGAACTGATGGTCGACGATGCGCTGAACCGCAACGAATCGTGCGGTGGCCACTTCCGGTTGGAATCACAAACGGAAGAAGGTGAAGCAAAACGCGACGATGAGAACTACGCCTATGTATCCGCATGGGAATATAAGGGAGACAATCAACCGGAAGTACTGCACAAAGAAGAGTTGATTTTCGAAAATGTGAAGTTAACACAAAGAAGTTATAAATAGACATTAGATAATAGATATTAGACATTAGATAGAGGACGTTAGAAACAAAATTCTTATGTCTAAAGTCTAAATACTAATTACTAAATACTATAAACATATGAGTAAGGAGTTAAATTTAACGCTGAAAGTTTGGCGTCAAAGAAATAACAAAGCAAAAGGACAGTTTGTAACTATCCAGGCTAACAACATCGCTGACGATATGTCTTTCTTGGAAATGTTGGATGTTGTGAATGAAGATTTGACCCGTAAAGGTGAAGATCCTATATATTTTGACCACGATTGCCGCGAAGGTATCTGTGGTATGTGTTCGCTGGTCATTAACGGCCGGCCACACGGACCTAAGGAAGGAACAACGACATGTCAGCTGCATATGCGAAGCTTTCACGATGGGCAAACCATCGTTATCGAACCTTGGCGTGCCGCAGCCTTCCCTGTATTGAAAGATTTAGCCGTCGACCGCACGGCGTTCGACCGTATACAACAAGCGGGAGGCTATGTCAACGTGAATACAGGTGGTGTACCGGATGCCAATACTATACCTATTCCTAAGCGTATTGCTGATGAGGCTTTCGAGTCAGCGACATGTATCGGATGTGGTGCTTGTGTTGCGGCATGTAAAAATGCTTCGGCTATGCTCTTTGTTTCCGCAAAGGTATCGCAGTTTGCCCTACTTCCACAGGGTCAGACAGAACGTTACGAGCGTGCACAGGCGATGGTCGATCAGATGGATAAGGAGGGCTTCGGTAGCTGTACCAATACAGGTGCCTGTGAAGCAGAATGTCCGGTAGGTATTAAATTAACGAATATTGCAAGACTAAATCGGGAATATCTGAATGCTAAAATATTCCGTCAGGAAGACGTTCACAGTTAGTCTTATCACAAATGGTACTAAAAAAGTCCTTACAAAAAATCTTGTAAGGACTTTTTTGTTATATTTACTATTGCAACGTTAAGCTCTCTGCTAATGAGTAATAATATACGGATATTTTTATTTGTACTTACAGTTCTATTTATAGCAACGGCTGTTACGATCAACAATAGCATAAACGATAATGAGATTCTTGATATGGACAGCAAACTCCTGACAGAGAATATCCATGAAAAAGAAGAAATTATCGATCATCTTTTTAACGATGACTTACTCTTAAAAACTTTCGCGAACAGTGAAAGATACCCCTTACAGGTAAGAGAAATATCAAAAAAATATCGGGAAAAATCGATCTTCCTCTTTATTTATAAAAACAATGCTCCTATATTCTGGAGTTCAAATATCTACGTACCGGAAACCGTAAATGGCTTAAAAAATAATATTTCGTACATCACCGTTGAAAACAGGTCCTTTATCGTTAAGAAAAAAGAGATCAACGATGAGACGACACTCTTGGCGATAATAACCGTTAAAAGGTTATTTCGAAACAATGACGATTATCTAAAACCAGCTGTCTCACAGCGCATCCTAAAGACAAATAACCTGGAAATCGCTGACTTCAGCGACAGTCAGAATATCAAAAACATTTATTCAAAAGACGATACTTACCTGTTTTCGGTCAAACTCAACACGGATAAACACAATAGCATCTTTATAAAGATCCAATTGCTATGCTGGTTTCTAGCGACCCTTACTTTTGTTATACTCATTCAGGGTATATGTATCGATATCGCGAAAAAAGGATACCCCTGGCTGTCCATCGTTGTTATAGCTACCTTACTTTTTCTGGTCAGGTTACTAGACACGCATACGAACTGGTTAGTCGAAATTTCTAACCTCCCGATATTCCGATCCGAAATCTACTCCTACCCTCCTTTTATTACCAACATACGGACTTTTATCGCTAATAGCGTGGCGATCCTTTGGGTAATCTGTCACTGTATTTATGTAAAAAACAATCTTGTCATTAAGGAGAAATTCAAAAAGAAGCCGAACAACATTATCTTTTTTTACCTCTTATTGTGTTTTCTGTACCTTGTCTATCACCAGATATTCCATTATCTCGGAACACTGGTGACACATTCGGCCATTATTGATTACAACTTTATTGAACTACTAAAGACACATTCTTTTAGTTTACTTTTCGTTCTCATCTATTGTATCAATATCGTTTCTTTGGTTTTGTTGACCGATTTTATCCTATATCTCGGCAAAGGTCTCTGTCACAATTCATCCACCCATATTCTCAATATACAGCTGCTCGTGCTGGTCCAATTCCTGATCTTATCGGCTGTATTCGATAGTTTTGACCTCGTGAATGTTCTTATTGGTTTGATTGTACTGATCCGATCATTTGATCACTCGATGTTTCGAGAAAATCGAATCTCTACACATGTTATTTCATTGGTATCCTTGGCGTTGATAACAGCAATTATCTTCTCCAAATCCTACAATAAAGCACAGGAAAAACAATTAAAACAGACCATCTCCTTATTGAAGTCTAACGATGATCCCGAGGCTATCGTACAATTTGATTCCATCGAAAGCGATCTCTTAAGCGACGATCACCTGCTAAAAATTTTACATTTCAGCTATCCGGATATTGACGGTAAGTTCTTGTCCTCCTACATCAAACGAAAATACCTCAACGGGTATCTTTCGAAATATGATTTTCAGGGCTATTACTATCTCAACACGGATCCAATAGAGAAATATACGTCAAACAAGATTACAGATTATCGTGAAAAGGTTATCAACTCTACAAAAATAAACTCTACATCCAATTTTTACAAACACGCCACAGAAATCGGCAAGTTGGAATACTTTGCTATCTTAAAAATACCCCTCTCGACGGAAGATGAACTTACCCTGATTCTGAATTTCACCAATAAGGTGTTCAGTCAAGCGTTACCCTTTCCGATACTCTTGGGTGCAAATAAGAATGATGCACAATTAAATGAGCAGAATTTTGGTGAAAACAGTTATGCTTTTTATAAAAATGGAACGTTAATTACACAAAACGGCAAATACATATATCCAAGTACCGATGCGTCATTCCCTCAGGCGATCGAAGAGTATATCGTGTTAAAGGAAGACGACCGCTTTGTCCAGGTTATGTATAGGCCGAACAGCTACACGACGATTATCGTAAGTAAAGAGACCCAATCCTATTGGGAATTTATTGCCTTAGCATCCGCATCATTTCTATTACTCTACGTTGTTACAACATTCATCAATCTTTTATTGACTATCATCCCTGTTTTCACTTCTCAAAACCTCTCTTTTCGTCATCTGGTATTTCGATTGTATCGGCTCCGGCAAAATATCCGATATAGTACACGGATACAAACGCTGGTCATTTCATCCGTGCTCCTTGCCGTCATTATTTCCGGTGTCATCACCTTTATCAGTATCAGTTATCAATCGGAAGAAAACAGAAAAAACGAAAAAATAGAACACATCTCTAAAATTGCCAATAAAATAGAAAGCAATATATATAACTCGGCCTCCCGGGAAGTCGTGCATGATATCGAGGATCTGATAAGAAATCTTTCCGATGTATTGACCATGGACTTCAACTTATATAACAGCAACGGAAAACTTATATATTCGACACAACCTAAGATATATGACCAAAAGTTGATTTCCCAATATATCCATATTGATGCGCTGTTAAATCTGAACGTGTTGAAGAAAAGCGAGATCATGAATAAAGAAAATGTGGCTGACTTTAACTATGATGTCACCTATGCTACCATTAGAAATGCCAACTATCAGACGTTGGCATACCTGAGTATTCCTTATTTTTTATCGAACGATGAAGAGACGAGCAGCCAAAATGTGCTATTAAACACGATCCTCAATATTTATACGATTATCGTTATCATTCTTGCCTTTCTGTCTGCTTTTATTGCACGGAAAATCACCGAACCTTTAGAGTTTATCGGTCAGAAACTGGCTGAAACATCGCTCAGCGGCAAGACCAACGAACCGCTATATTGGGACAAAAATGACGAAATCGGCTCGCTGATCAAAGAGTACAATTTCATGTTGGTCAAGCTGGAAGAAAATGCCGTACAGCTCCGCAACAAAGAGCGTGAGGCCGCGTGGCGCGAAATGGCACAGCAGGTTGCCCATGAGATTAAGAATCCGCTTACACCTATGAAGTTGGGTATACAGCAATTAAGCCGGTCCTTCCATGAAGGAGATCCCAAACTGGAAGAACGTTTCAAAAAGATATCCACTTCCTTTATTGAACAAATCGATGCTTTGTCACATATCGCCTCTGAGTTTTCCTCTTTCGCCAAGCTCCCTGAAACAAAAATGGTCGTGATCGATTTAATCGGTAAGATCACCAAATCTATCGACACATTCAGTAGCAATCCGAACACGCAGATTTCGATAAGAAATAATACAGGTATACCAAAACTTAATGTTTTGGGTGATCGAGGACAGCTGCTCCGTACCTTCAACAATCTTCTGAAAAACGCTATGGAGGCCAGTCCAAAACGGAGAAAGCTCAAAGTTGATTTTATTATCAATAACTTAGGCAACAATAGAATAGAGATCCAGGTCAAGGACAATGGCCTAGGTATCGCAGCGGATGTTATTCCCAATATCTTCCGGCCAAACTTTACGACAAAAAGTTCAGGCACAGGATTGGGACTTGCTTTTGTCAAACAGACCATTGAGGGCATGAATGGCACGATAAGGTTTGAAAGTACGTTAAATGAAGGGACAACATTCTTTATCGATATTCCACTGTATATAGAAGGACAAGACCTCGTATCATAAAGATTTTACAAAATCGGGGATCGATTTGCCCAATCAATTTTTATATTCGTAAAAAACAGTATTTTGATATGAATTGGAGAAAACCACTAGGTATTGCTACCTTATTATTTGCCGCTACTTTTCACACTTTTGCACAGGATAATTTAATCCACGCGCTCAAGAGTAATGTTAGCGATAGCAGTAAGAATCAGTTTGTTTTTACGGAAGTTATCAATCTCGAGACCACTTCTGTCAAAGATCAAGGCTCATCCGGCACTTGCTGGTCCTATTCCGGAAATTCATTTCTCGAATCAGAGATGATCCGCATGGGCAGGCAGCCTGTAGAGATATCACAGATTTTCACGGCTTACTATACCTATCTCGAAAAGGCGAAAAACTTTATGCGGTTGCACGGCGGGCAAAGTCAGGGTCAAGGCGGGCAGTTACATGATGTATTGACTATTTATCGCCGATATGGAGCGGTACCCCAGGAGGCTTACACAGGTTTACTCGACGGACAGACACGCAATAATTTTAGCGAAATGAGCGGTGTTCTCGAGAGTATGAACGAAAGCATTGCTAAAAACAAAACATTATCCAAAAGCTGGCAAAAAGCAATAACCGGTGTCATGGATGCCTACCTCGGCACTCCACCACAGATTTTCACCTATAAAGGGAAAAGCTATACACCACGCTCCTGGGCAGACCAGGTGGTCGGGATACATCCGGACGACTATGTCGGTATCAGCTCTTTCGACGCTTACCCTTATTATAAACCTTTCGTATTATTGATACCCGACAACTGGTCGTTCGAAAGTTTTTACAATGTGCAGATGCGAGACTTAACCGACATCATTGACCATGCATTAAAGACCGGATATACCGTAGCGTGGGCTACAGATGTTTCGGAGAAATATTTCAGCTGGAAAAATGGTGTAGCTTATGTTCCGGCAAAAGAACTTGCAGCGATGTCGAAAGAAGAGCAAAAGGATATGTTTAACGGGCCAAAAGCAGAAGGAACAAAAAGTCCGGCCGAACGTCAGGCGGCGTTTGATGACTATAGGACAACGGATGACCATGGCATGCATATTGTGGGAATCAGTCGCGATCAAAACGGAAAGGAATATTATATCGTTAAAAACTCGTGGGGTACATCCAACGATTATCAGGGATATATGTATGTGACCAAAGAATTTGTACGCTACAAAACAATCTCAATATTGCTTCATAAAGACGCGATACAAAAAGAAATCAGAGGTAAGTTGAACATGGGGTAAATCTCAAATTATATTCTTATGAAACTGCAAACACTTTTGCTGTGTCTGTGTGTATCCACGACAGCTTTCGGTCAGGCCATAAATCTGGACGGTGTATATGTAGGAAAGTCAGACGACACAAATACGGTATGGCTTTTCAAAAATGGTTACAGCAGCCAGATTTTATTTAAAGATCAGGAATATCTTTCTACGCAAGGAGGGCCGTATCAGTTTGACGGCAAGACCCTGCACATTACTTTAGAATATAACGATGAAAACCCACAAAGCGTTGGTACACAGATCCGTCTCCCTACATCAAGCAGCAGCGAATCGCTATCCATCGGAGGACAGGCACTCGCCAAGAAACCCGCACAGAATCAAGGGTTAGATGGCGTGTGGCGTATTACGGGCCGTCAGGCAAAGGACGGAAGTATGGGCACCATTCCCCGACGAGACCGCAAAACGATTAAGATATTAGTCGATGGCTATTTTCAGTGGATTGCGATCAATCCGGCAGAAAAAGGCTTCTATGGCACAGGCGGTGGACATTATACATTTTCGGACAACAACTACACCGAACATCTTCTATTTTTCTCCCGAGACAATAGCCGTGTGGGAAATACTTTGGAATTTAAAGGAGAGATCAAAAACAAAGATTGGCACCACAACGGGCTGAGCTCTAAAGGCGATCCGATCTACGAAATATGGAGCTTAGAGCCCTAAAATAATATTTGCAAATAGATGGGTTGTATTTCATTTTTTTTTCTAATCTTTGCAGACAGTTTGGGAATTTAGCTCAGTTGGTTTAGAGCACTACCTCGACAAGGTAGGGGTCACTGGTTCGAATCCAGTAATTCCCACAAACTTCCCCCTTATTATTTTCTTATCTGCCCTCCGGTTGTCTTCCCTTGTATAAAGAAATCGTAGGTTTACTTTGTTTTGAGATAAACACACTCCCATATTGAGATATTTTTTATCCAATAAGTACGTTCCTTTGCAAACAAGGGTGTTTCTAAAAAGTAAGCTTTGTGAGAATTTTCAGACAGCCCTTGTGGTATTATTTATCAAACATAAACTTTTGTAACATCATATGATCTTAAAGCATTGGCATCTTTTGGCCTGTTTGTTCATCTCGTCTCTATTGGGTCTCCCAAAATGGACAGAAGCCCAAGTTGGATTCGGACAAAGCGAATTACTCAACGAGAACTGGTTATTTATACTGGAAGACACAAAGGACGCTAAAAACGCAGCTATTGACGAAACAAAATGGCAATCCATAAACCTACCTCACGATTGGAGTGTAAAAGGAAAGCTGGATCCGACTCTGGCCAGCTGTACCGGTTATCTGCCTGGGGGTATAGGGTGGTATCGGAAAACTTTAAAGATATCTGGCGACAGACGTGGAGAAAAAATCTATATCTATTTTGAGGGCGTATACAATCGTAGCGATGTCTATATCAATGGACAATTATTGGGGCACCGCCCGAATGGCTATATCTCGTTCATGTACGATATTACCCCATATATCAAATATGATCAGAACAACATGATTGCTGTAAGAGTCGATCACAGCCGTCATGCAGATTCGCGATGGTACACGGGATCCGGTATATATCGGAATGTCTGGTTGATCCACAGCCCTCCTATCCATATTGCGCAATGGGGTGTCTCTGCTTATCCAAAGAAAGATAATTCGTCACTCAAAATAGAAGTTTCCCTTCAAAACCATACTCCTCATGGTGAGACACTCTTGATAACAAACGAACTATTTGCACCAAATGGCCAATCGGTGGCAAAAAAATCACAATCTCTGACTGTAGAAAAACAACAAGACAATAAACTTATCACCTCTTTGCAACCGGAGAATCCTTTACTATGGGACGTTGACCATCCTAATCTATATCAGCTCGTGACAATAGTGAGCCTCAATGGAAAGATATTAGACAGTACAAATACCGCCACGGGGTTTCGTACATTTAACTTCGATCCGAATAAGGGATTTGCGTTGAATGGAAAGCCGATGAAAATAAAAGGCGTATGTCTGCATCACGATGCCGGTGTATTGGGTGCGGCAGTTCCAAAACAAGTGTGGCGAAAGCGACTACTAACTCTCAAAGAAATAGGTTGTAACGCTATCCGCACCTCACACAATCCTCAATCGCCAGACTTATATGCGCTCTGCGATGAATTAGGCTTACTGGTGCTCAACGAAGCATTTGATGAGTGGGAATTTCCCAAAAGGAAATGGATAGAAGGATGGAATGTGGGTATACCCGGATTGGATGGCTCCTATGATTTCTTCGAGAGCTGGGGAGAACAGGATCTTGCCGATATGGTCAAGCGTGACAGAAACCACATATCGATATTTGCCTGGAGCATTGGAAATGAGGTAGACTACCCTAATGACCCTTACTCTCACCCTATTCTGGATGGAGACGGCGGATTTACCCAAAAAAGCTTCGGGGGATATAAAAAAGAAGCACCGGATGCCAATCGCCTGGGAACAATCGCCGAGAAATTGGTGAAAGTGGTAAAACAGCACGACACATCTCGACCTGTGACAGCAGGGTTAGCTGGCGTGGCTATGTCTAATGAGACAACATATCCAGGCGCACTGGATATTGCCGGCTACAATTACACGGAAAACCGATATATCTCGGATCACAAAAAATACCCGAATCGTGTGATTTATGGTAGTGAAAACCGCCACGATTTAAAAGCGTGGAAAGCTGTGATGGAAAACGACCATATTTTCGGGCAGTTTCTGTGGACCGGAATAGATTATCTTGGCGAATCGGGAAAATGGCCATCACGGGGGTTTTATTCGGGCCTAATGGATTTTGCCGGATTGATAAAACCGCGTGGCTATTTCCGACAGTCGCTCTGGAGCGATAAGCCTATGGCCTATTTAGGCACTTATTCCATAGCTAAGGAGATTATATCCGAAGATGTGTTGTCCCAGACAGAGCAACATAAGCGCAAAGCAAGAATACGCCTATCTATGGACGCTTGGCCGCAATGGAAATACGAGCCGGGAGAACTTATAAGGGTCGTATGTTATACAAATACGGCTCATGCACAGCTGATACTAAACGGAAAAAAATGGGGACTGCCTAAGCCTTACGACTCCAAAACAGGCATTACGTATTGGGACGTGCCCTATGAAGCGGGTACGTTGGAAGTAATTGGTATGGACGCCAACGACAGGCAAGTAGCACACTATAGCATTGTGACGCCCCAAAAGCCATATGCCATAAAAGTGGTAGAATGTGATGATTTAATCCGCAAAAAAGATGGAGTAGCACAAGTCAGATTACAAATTGTTGATGATAAAGGAAACCTTGTGACCGATGCTTCCCACGAAATCCGATGTAATATCAACGGAGAGGCCGAGCTACTCGGACTGGAGGGTGGTAACAACAGTGACATGGGGAATTATACCGACAACAAACATAACGCACATCGAGGCAATTTAACTGCTTATATAAAAATAAAAGCAGGCAATGATAAGCCGGTGAGCGTCGATTTCAGTGCTAAAGGCTTAAAGTCCGGCTATGTAAATTTTAACAAAAAAAGATGAAAAATAAGACGATCATAAGAAAACGGAAGACAAATAACTGGCTATTCCTCATCGGATTATCTGTAACCATAATTGCGTTAGCAGCGTCCGCTCCACCTAAAAAGAAAGTGCTGATAATAGGTGATTCTATTTCTATCGGTTATTTTCCTTTTGTAAGGAATGCATTAACCCAAAGTGCAGAGGTTTCGCACAACCCAGGAAATGCCCGGCATACAGGCGCGGGACTCAGGTTATTGGATAAATGGTTAGATGGAGAAAAGTATGACCTCATACTCTTCAATTGGGGGTTATGGGATCTTACTTATCGGCATCCGGAATCCACTGTGCAGGGAAAAAGAGATAAGGTTAATGGTAAAGTAACCTTTACAGTCGATAGGTATAAAGCGAATATGGACAAACTTGTACAAAAGTTGAAAAACACCAAAACACCACTTCTTTTCGTTACCACGACCGTGGTCCCTCCTGATGAAGCAGGTCGCTTTGAGGGAGATGAGGTCATCTATAATAAAGCCGCTGCAGAAGTCATGAAAAAATACGATGTAGACATAGTAGACCTCCACAGGTATTCCGTAGATATACATAAACAATATCGACTAAAGGAAGGCGATGTCCACTACACCAAAGAGGGGTATGAGGAACTGTCAAAACCGATAGTCGACGCAATAAAGAAGAAGCTAAAATGAAGCAGCTGCTCTCGTGGGCAAAAAAATTATTTTAACTTCGAAAAAACGAATTTTCCGTAAGCGTACACAATAATAAATTAAATAAATGATATGAAAAAAGCAATTTTAAGTTTAGCAGTTATGTTGGGATTAGTGTTAACCATCTATGCACAGGAGGTACAGGTGCCTAAACCTTTTGAGGTATTAAGTACAGAAGCGCTGGATTTAGTAAATGCAAATGAAGAGCAGAAAACACAGCTCACTGACCATTTAAAATCCGTACGACAGCAAATTCACACCGTACTTAGAGACAAGTCTCTGAGCCGCCAGGATAAGAATAAGAAGCGGAGAGAAATCAGGCTTGCAGCTGCGCAATATCTCCATACTCATATTCTCTCCCCCGAACAAAGTAAACAACTCAAAGCTATACAGAAAGAAAAAAGGATCGAGCGGCGCAAAGCTTTACAAGAAAGAAAGAAACAAAATCAAGACTAGATACGGATGCCTATGCGTACGTACTTATTGCGGGGATCTATCAGCTGATGGACCCCCGTAATTACTTAAAGAACTAATCATAAGTATTGCTTCAGACTATCCTTCTAAATTTATCTTGAAGAAATACAAAGACTCCCCGTCTATATCATTGAAAAACTGTGTATCTCCAGAAATTTTTGTAATACTCTGGCTTCCAGCCCTCGGCAGGCTATCATGCCATTTTACCACCTCAATCTTACGATTAAGTTTGCCCCTTCCGGGTATCTCAAATTTAACAGATTTAAGCGGTGTAACGGAAGTATTCAGTACCCAAACCGATAGTATACCATCCTTAATGAAAGCCCCGGTCTGCACCTCGTCTGATGGCCGGCTGATCGCTACATAATTACCTTCATTGGCATGATTGACAATCTGTCTGAATATTTCGTATTTACCTGAACGGTTTATCTTTTTCCAACTCGAATTGATCATTGTATGGCCCTGACCATTTAAGGGTCCATAAAACAGCCAGGTATCTATGCCTGTGTAACCAGCTCTCATGTGTTCCCAGAATATTTCTGAAGTTAGTATTTCTCTTTTCAGTTCTTTCATACTGCCTACCCACTGATGCAATTCCGAGTTCCACGCTTCTTTACCCAACTTCCTGACTTCGTTTACAAAGTCGACAAGCTCTCCTTCTTTTCCGGTATTATGGGATGCTACAATAGCAAAACCTTTATCTTCACCTTTTGAAATATCTACCGACTTAAGCCATTTCGTTGCTCCCAAAGTACTCCAAGAAGAAGGAGCAATAATCTTAGGCATTTTCACTCCCTTATTCAGTTTTTTGGGCAACTCTTCGGATAGGTATTTTGTGTGTTTAGGTTGAACTATACTCTGCTCATTCGTTGCATCCATATAGGTGATGTCGAACCCTTTCTTATGCATCAGATTCAAATAATCTGCATAATACTGTACCCAAGCATCGACATCGAACTCCCCTTTTACCCACCTATTGACGACGGTCCCATCTTTCATTTTTCGTGTTTTGATCGTTTTTTTCCATTCTTGTATCCATATAGGGAAAGGAGAAAACACACCATTGTCACGATGTCCCCAAATTTCTGCTTTTTCCTCACGTGTATATGCCTCATGAATGGGTCGCGGGCTAGCAAAAAAATGAATTTTAGGATTAGCCTTCCGCATCGCGGTCATTACCTCCAATATCTTATCATAAGCAGCTTCATTCTTTATCCCCTTTTCTCGTTCGTATGCCCCATTAATCCCAACACGAACATATGAGGTATGCATTTGCCCTACCGCTAAGTCTGCCAATTGGTCTTTAAGACTACTTCGCCAAAACCACAGCCGCTCGGCATCTATACCAAATAATACACGTTGGCTATTTTGAGGTGACACCGTGATAGTTATCTCGTCATTTTTTTGCTGTTCAGGATTAGCAAACCCTATTTTAAAACCAAGTAAAAAAAGGGACAGTATAACACCTGCAATCAATTTAGTTTTTCCCATAGTCTATATAAGTACTTTAAATGTTATTTTATATTCAGCTTAAAAAAATACAATGATTCACCTTCAATATCCGTGACGAAACTAGTAGAAGTAGCCATATTTACGTCATATTCATCACCGGATTTCGGCAGATCTTCTTGCCACTTTATCACCTCTACCTTACTTTCAAAATCACCATGGCCCGGCATTCTAAATTTGACCGATTCAATTTTATCCTGTCCCCTATTCAGTATCCATATGGACAATACCTTATCCTTGATGAAAGCCGCAGTAATCGATTCTTCTGTCGGGCAAGGTATATCCACATAATACCCCCTATTTGCGTTATTGACCACCTGTTTAAATATCTCATATTTACCTGCTTTCTCGATAATCACACCATTCGAATTAATCATAGAGTGTGGCCTGCCAGCTAGCGAACCAAAAAACAGCCAGGTATCTATACCGGAATACCCCGCTCTCAGATGCTCCCAGAATACGGTCGAAGTCATAATTTCTTGTTTAAGATCGTCTGTTCCGACCCACCCGTGCAACTCTGAATTCCAAGGTTCAGCCCCTAATTGTGTAGCTTTCGCTACAAACTCCTCAAGGCTTCCGCCCTCTCCGGTGTTGTGCGAGGCAGCAACAGCAAATACCAGATGTTCACCTTTTGACTGATCTACCGCATCCAACCAATTAATCCCCCCTTGTGTGTTCCAAGACGAAGGAGTAACTAACAACGGCATCTGGACACCGATATTCAATTTGGCCGGCATGTTTTCATACAGATACTTCGTTAAGGCAGGAGTAATGATCGTCTGCTCGTTAGTCACATCCATATAAGCAATATCAAATCCTTTATCGTGCATGAAATTCAGGTAATCCGCATAGTACTGTACCCAAGCATCGCTATCAAAATAGGATTTAACCCATTTGGGTACGGTTATACCATCACGAACAGCAGTTCCATCCTGGCGCCACTGTTGGATCCATGCTGGAAAAGGCGACCAAGGAGTATTTCCCGGACCCCAGACATCTGCTGCTTCCTGTGAATTATACGCTTCATGAAGAGGTCTTGGGCTAGCAAAAAACTTAATGTTTGGATTCGCCGCTCGCATTGCCGTCATCATTTCAAGAATCTCATGATAAGCGGATTCGTTCTTATTACCATACTCCCGTTCATAAGCTGCATTGATGGCCACTCGGACATAATCTGACTGCATGTCTCCCACTGCTGCCTTAGCCAACTCATCTTTATTGCCACTGCGCCAAAACCACAGTCGCTCGGCATCAACTCCAAAACGTAACTGTTGTTTTTGTTGATCCGATACCACAACCACCAAGTAACCATCGTCCGTATCATCTTCTATCTTGTCACCTGTACCTGTTGTCGGATTTTCGTCGACAACTATAGGATCAGATTTTCGTCCACATCCGGAAAAAAACAGACTTATGACCAATACCGTCAGAACAGCAAAAACATTCCTTGTTGATTTCGTTTTCATCATGTCATGTGAAGAATTAATTATTCCCATACCGGACGTAATTCCTGACCGGTTTTCTCATCAAAGGGAAACTGTGCTTCCCTATCTTTTAGCATATTCGTTAAAAGAAGAAACAGTTCTCTGGCCTTTGTTGGGTTTGATTTCGATAGGTCTTTCTGTTCTTTTATGTCGTTCTTAACATGATATAACTCCACTTTCCGCGGACCATAGAAATAAACCAGCTTCCAGTCCCCTTGCTTAATAGCACTCGCCGGCCCCATTCCAAGTTCCTCGACTTTCATATTTTTATAATGCTTACGCAACGTACCTTCTCCTTGTCCCCAGTTGCTTGGGAAATGCCAAACGAGCGAACGGCTGGTGTCATCAAGTTTATTATTCCTTAGGTTTCCGACAAAACTGACTCCATCTATATCCTGAACAGTTTCGGGATCGTGTACACCGGCCATCTCTAATATGGTAGGGAAAAAATCTTCTATAATAACATTTTGATTCGAAACGACCCCAGCTTCCGTCACTCCTGGCCAATAGGCAATCATCGGTTCTCTGATGCCCCCCTCATAGAGGGAGCCTTTACCCGATCGTAAGGGATAATTTTGTTGAAAAAGTTCGCCTCCGCGAGGTGGATTAAGTGCAAGCCCCCCATTATCGGACATAAACAGAATGATGGTATTATTTGCTATTCCTTTCTCCTGTACGTAATCCATAATGTCCCCCAAGCTTTTGTCCATACCTTCCACCAAAGAAGCATATTTGGCTTCCACAGTATCCAACCCGCTATCCAGGTATTTCTGATAAAACCGCTTATCCTCCATAATCGGTGTATGTACGGCATAGTGTGACATATATAAGAAAAAAGGTGTATTCAGATTCAGCGCTTTATCCATAGACCGCTTTGCCTCCAATGTCAGCGCTTCCGTGAGGAAGATATCCTTCCCATGATAGGCTTCGAGTCCTTTGACTCCCCTATCATACCGATAAGGTTTATTATTTCCGAAATTATCGGTACCGAAATAACTACGTGGCCGTCCTGTAGCATCACTTGCTATTGCTTCTGTAAAGCCGATGTATTCCGGATTACTGGCTAGCATGCCAAAGGGGGCAAAGTGCCCTTTGCCAACGATTACAGTATAGTATCCGCTCTGACGCAATAGTTCCGGCAATGGCGTAGCTATTACGCTATTTTTATACTCTTTCTTGGTCGACATACCATTGTAGTTCCACTCCGGCCATTTCATTCCCGAATAAGGTGCATCGGTAGGCCTATCTACCGTACTGTTCGTCCAGTTCGTAACGCGATGGCGGGACGAGCTCATTCCAGTCATCAGGCTCACCCTAGATGCTGTACACAATGAATGTGAGTATGCATTAGAAAAACGAACCCCTATGTCTGCCAGTCGTTGCATATTGGGTGTTTCATATTTTCTATTATTGGGAACGGGAGATTCTCCAAAAGGTACCGATGTGTCGGTCCACCCCATATCATCTACAAAAAAGAGGATAATATTTGGTCTTTTCGTCAGATTACTCTGAGCAAAAGAAGGCGTTACGACCATCCCCGTACTCATTACGAGGAACAAAACGACTTTTTTTATTTTCATTTTTAAATTATTAAACTTGTATAAGGCTTCCGAATCACATCAGCCAAACGGTATCTTACGTATTATCGCCGATGAATAAAAGAAAATCCTTCACCAAAAGAAATGATAACCTGGTAAAAAAACATCTCAAATAAAGGATAATTTTATTCCAACTTCGTCCACTCGCTCAGCATAGAAACTATTCATCGTCTCCTTCAGACGCAAAATATTGCGATGGCAAAACCCCATACTCTTCCTTAAAGCATTTTGCAAAATATTTAGGATTATTAAAGCCTACTCTATAACTCAATTCCTTAATTGAAAAGTCTCCCGTCTGCAGATAAAGTACCGCTTTTTTTAAACGGTATTTCTTTATAAAAGTCGCGGGAGACTCGCCAAAGACCTCTTCCATCTTACGGTAAAATGACGCCCTGGTTATATTCATCGCATCGGCCAAAAAATCCACGCTGAGAAAGTTCTTATCCATATTCTCTTCTATAATGTCTATGACATTTTGTATAAATTTTTCAGTTTTAGTCTCTTTGATGGTTTCTTTCGGCTCAGACACCATTACAGTCCTCAACTTAATCGACTGATATTTGTTTCTTAACAGACTCTTTATCCGCCATGAAAGTAGTTCAGAACGAAAAGGCTTTTCAACGAAGTCATCTACTCCATATTCAAAAGCAATTAGCTTCTGTTCTTCCGAATCTTTCCCGGTAAGCAATAAAAAGGGAATATGGGCGAGGTCATCATCACCTTTCAATATATTACACACCGTAAGTCCGTTCATTTCCGGCATATCCAGGTCACAAACAACAAGATGGACTTCCTCTTTACGCAATAATGCTAATGCCTGCTCACCATTATTTGCCAGATTTACGGCAAATTCATCGTGAAAAACCTCCCCTAAATAGGATAACATCTCTTCGTCATCATCCACAAATAACAGCTTATACTGGCTTTCCTTCTTTTCAGCAGGCAATTTCTGCTCTTCAAAAGACGTATCCGGAAAGATTAGGGAATCGCTTTCATTGAAGTTTTTTTCCGCAATCACAATTGGCTGCGTCTTGATGTCGGGTTGCAATTCGTCCATGGAAAACGCAGTCTTATCAATCGGCAGATAGAAGGTGATGATCGTATATTCGTTTTCCTCACTCCTGATTTCTATGGTTCCGTGGTGCTTCCGTATCAGTCTTCCTACCAAGTCCAGACCAATGCCTTTTCCAGGGATATCCTTTTTATCAAACTTTCCAGACGCCCTATAAAACGGAAGAAGTATCTTGGAAATATCCTTTTCAGCTATACCTATCCCTGTATCCGAAACAGCGCAGACCAAGTAATTTCCTCGTCTTATATCTAGCTTCTGGGCATCATCCAAATATTCTGTGTCCACAGTAACCTTTACAGCACCGCTGGGCTTGCAATATTTAATGGCATTATTCAACACATTCATGAGAATGATTTCCAAAATCTCCGCGTCACACCAACCAGCGACCTGTTGTCGGGCAGATTCAAAAGTTACATCGATATCCTTGACCATAGCGAGGGGGCGAGTATCATCAACTATTTTGGAAATAAGGGCTATAATATCCTTTTCAAGGCTGACGGTCAAGAGGAAATTGCCCAATTCACTCCGCCTTATATTCATAATCTGATCAGAGAAACGCTTTAAGCGCTGTCCCTGTTCGTATATTCGGTTCAGCATCTGAAAGTTGACTTTTTTATTTTTCAAGGCTTCTTCCAAGGGTCCCATAATCAATGTTAATCTGTTTTTGATTTCATGTGAAAGGTCAGCATAGTACACCATTTGCTGCCCACGTACTCTCGAACTTTCCATCTCTTCCTCCAACCTTTTATGGACGCGCTTCCATCTGGTAATAAGTTTATAAATCAAAAATATCAATGTAATACCTATAAACACATATAATAAAAATGCGTACCCGGTCTGCCAAAATGAGGCCCTAATAATAATAGCAAAGGATTTCGGTTCCGTGTCCCAAGTGCCGTCTGATCCGGCGGACATCGCCTGAAAAACATATTCTCCCGGAGGAAGATTGAAATACCGTACTACACTTTTCTCACCTTGCAAGACCGACCATGACGTATCTCGACCTAAAAGCCTATACATATAGAAGTTTTGCTGCGGTTGCGTATAATCCAATTTTGCAAAACCTATCTGCAGACTATTCTGGTCGCGATCTAAGACAATGGTTCCCGATTCTTCGACTTTGTCCAGCATTTTCATGGAAAAGCTACCGTTGGTGACATGTTCTACATTCTGGGGATTTCCTTTTATGATGTCTATATTCGTCCATACCAATGGTATCGCTTGACGGTTGAATACACTCTTTGAGAAACGGTAAATACCGTTTTCCGCTCCAAAATAAACTGATCCATCTTCTCCTGCTTCCGAGATATTGAAAGAAAATTCTGCATTATAAACCCCAGATTCTTTATTATAAGACCTAAAGGAGAGTAACTTTCCTTCATTGAGCTTGGAAATACCGTTTAGTGTGGACAACCATATCTCTCCCATACTACTTTCCTGAATCGCACAAATGGTGTTAGACGGCAGGCCATCGTGCGAATCGAAAACCTTAAAATTATCCAAGTCCGGCTGATAGAGCAATAACCCTTTATCACGCGTCCCTACCCATAATCTGTTCTGTCTGTCCTCTTTAATACATAATATCTGATCGGGAAAACCGTCCATTCTTTCGAACTTTTTCAAAGATTGATCCTTGAGATTTATCCGCAATAACCCTTCGCCCCTTGTTCCGATCCAAAGATTGTTTCTGGAGTCGATTTCCATCACGTAGATATGCACATTGGAGGAAAATAACTTAAGAATATGTTGATGTATTCTATCCAGTCTGGGGTTGGGTATTCCTGAATCCACTCTGATAATCTTTTGGTACCAGTGAGCAAACCAAAATTCTCCCGACGCTACTTCAACGACGTCATTTATCCCTCCTTGGGAGACAAATGTTCCAGTATCCGACAGGTTCCACAGACTGTCAAGACTGGTCTTATAAAATCTGTTGTCTGCGAGAACAAACAAATCGCCACTAGCGGTTTTCCTCAATAGTTTTACGCTTTTGAAATTTGCAGGTGTATTTTCTATGCTGTTGGTCTTCGTGTTCAATCGCTGCAGCCCTAATGAATTGGTTGCCAGCAGTATATTTTCATTACCAATAGCCATCAGTTCATTAACAAACACATTTTGATAAATACTGTTATCAAAGCTGTTGAACTGCGTAAACAACGTTAAAGGGTTGAGAGTGAACAAACCATTTCTACTCCCAATCCATATATTCATGGTGCGGTCAACAGACACTTTTCGAATAGTATTTTTACTAAAAACGGCTTTTTCTTCTATTGATACACGTTCTGGAAAGGCTTGTTTATTGACCAAATACAATTTATTATTCGTAGCAAATAAGAGTTCCTCTTCATTAAAATACTTGATCTCTTGAATACTTTCGGTTTGGCCAATCTGGTTCCTGGGGGTATAGCTTCCCTGTGCCGTCACATGACCATAGTCGACGATACATTTGTAGAGACCGTGAAATGCTGTTGCTACCCATAGGGTATTCCCTTCTTTATAAAGACTGTTGACCGGGCCAACAATGGACGTGGCAGACAATACACCATCTTTCAGCAACCACAATCCATCTGAAGCACCGATAAAATAGGATTTATTATCAAATGCTATCACTGCCTTCACCATATTCTTTTTGTGACGACCTGCACGAAAAATCCGCTTGCGCTCGTAAGAATCTTTTTTGGAGTCAAAAATAAGCCGGTAGATGTCTCCGTTCTGGAGAATATATAAAATGTCGTTGTCCCTGCCAAAGGCCACATTGGCAATGTTCTGATCGCGTCCACTGATGAGTGTTATCTTTTGAGATCTAAGGTCAAAAAGCCCCAATCCACTCTGTGTACCCACGAGAATATTGCCTTTAGTATCTTCAACGATACAGGAAATTTCATTGTTCAAATACTTATCGGCAGTATAACGGGTAATATCGTAATGGATGACACGATTAATATCGTACCGATATAGCCCCGTGCTGGTGGCCACCCAAATATTATTGTCTTTGGTTTGTATGACATCTCTTATCGAGTAGTTGGGTAACCATTTTTGCTCTATCGAGTTACCATAAAAGATATCTGGGAACTGTGTGGCATAAACATCTCTCCCTATAAGAATAAATAGAAAAGCAAGAACCAACAGCATCGATTTCATGTTAGCTATGTTCATTTCTTTCTCCTTTAATCATCATAGGCATTTATTTTAATTGTTACCGCTTATAAAACGTTGGTTTTTTTCATCGGTATCCCCATATTTTTTTCGAATTTCCTCTAACCTTTTATGCATATCTTTCCTGACTTTGTGGTACTCGGGGTCATCGTACACATTTCTCATTTCTTTAGGATCCTTCTCCAAATCATACAATTCCCATTCATCAATATCATAGTAGAAATGAATAAGTTTGTAGCGTGTCGTTCGTATGCCATAATGCCGTTTGACCATATGGACGGACGGGTATTCGTAATACGTATAGTAAATCGCATCCCGCCAATGGGAATCCTTACCCGAAACAAGCTGTCGAAACGATTTGCCCTGCATATCTGCCGGGATGTCAACGCCTGCATAATTCAAGAACGTAGGAGCAAAATCCAGGTTCTGCACCAATGCATCTGTCACCGTCCCTGCCTTTATCTCCTTCGGGTAGCGAATCAAAAGAGGTGTTCGTAACGATTCTTCATACATGAACCGTTTGTCGAACCAGCCATGCTCGCCCAAGTAGAATCCCTGATCCGAGGTATACACCACGATGGTATTATCAGCAAGCCCGTTTTTTTCCAGATAGTCCAACAACTCCCCCACACCGTCATCCACCGAGCGGACGGTACGCAGGTAATCCTTAATGTACCGATTATATTTCCATAACGCGAGCTCCTTTCCGGTCAGCCCCGATCTGAGAAACTCCTGGTTCTTTGGCTCATAAGCTTCCATCCACATTTTACGCTGTGTTTCGTCCATACGGTTTAATGCCTTCGCAAAACCGGTCGGATTTCCATCAGGATCGGTTAGCAATTTAAAATCTATACCCCATTTCGCATGCGTGGCTAATTCCATCTCCTGTGTTCTGGCTGCCGTTCCCCGACCGGTATAATCATCAAAATAAGTCTCCGGGGGAGTAAACGTTGTGTCATCATATAGCGTTAAATACCGTGGAGCAGGTTGCCAATTCCGATGCGGAGCCTTCTGGTGATATAACAGGCAAAAAGGCTTATCTTTATCACGCTTCTTATCCAACCATTCTATGGCCAGATCTGTAGTAATTTCTGTCACATAACCATGAATCCGTTCCTTTTTACCGTTAACGATAAAATCAGGATTGTAATACTGGCCCTGCCCCGGCAATACTGCCGAATAATCGAATCCTTGGGGTAGTCCTGGTATATGAATCTTGCCTACCATAGCTGTTTGATAACCTGCTTGTTGCAGCAGTTTCGGAAAATTATCCTGATTCCAGTCAAATCGTCGTCTGTTATCCACTTTGCCGTTAACGAAACTATGTTTACCCGTAAGCAGCACAGCCCTACTCGGCGCACACAGCGAGTTTGTGACAGTAGCTCTAGTAAACAAAGCACCCTCCTGGGCAAGTCGGTCAATATTGGGTGTCTCATTCAAACCGAAACCATAAGCACCAATGGCCTGATAGGCGTGGTCATCGCTCATAATAAAAACGATATTAGGTCTTTTTTTCTCCTGATGCTGCGCGGAGGCATTCAATCCGACAAACCAGAATGATACACTAAATAGTAACAATGGTCGGATTCGTTTTATTTTCATCTGTCTGTAGTTTTATAGTTGATAGATAGATCGTTTGTCCGTATCTCCTTAAGCTTCTCTGCTACCACCTGCCTAAAGCGGTCGACAACGGGTTGGTAATGGGGATTATGGGCGAGGTTATTAAACTGCTTCTCATCGTATTCCATATCAAACAATTCCAATCCCTTCGATCCATCCTCACCATATTGAATAAATGCCCATTTATGTGATCGGACAAGAAAGGAAAATGTATTTCCCTTTTTTGAAACAGAAAACGCATAAGGACGTACTTCCTGCTTTGGACTATCAAGCACATTGACCAAACTTTTTCCTTGTATATGGGGTGAGGGTTTCAATCCCGCCAGTTCGGCAACGGTGGGATACAAATCCAGTAATTCTACCAATGAATTACACACTGCTGGTGCTTTTCCCGGCACCTTAATAACCAAAGGCACCCGGACCGATTCTTCCTTAAGGCTCACTTTCATCCAGAAGCGATGTTCCCCCAAGTGGAAACCGTGATCGGAGGTAAAAACAACGATCGTGTTTTCTTCGAGACCTTCATCACGTAATGTCCGGAGGACCTTCCCAACTTGTGCATCCATGAAGGCAACAGCGGCATAGTAACCAGCTATGGCCTTTTGTTCTTGCTCCTCCGACATCTGTGCGTTCACGCTGTTTACATAGTTGATACCCGGAGCGGGAATATCACCCCAATCGTTTACTACCCGTGGCGGCAACACGATTTGCTCATAAGGATAAGGGGCAAAATACCCCTTCGGCGCGACAAAAGGCACATGAGGCCTTACAAACCCCACCGCCAAAAAAAACGGCTCATGCTTATGTCTCCGGATAAGTTCACTTGCCTTTTCAGCAGTCTTACCATCGGCATGCGCTAAGTCGTCATCATCTGCTTTGACAATTGTCATGACATTTCCGCCTTTGCGCTCGATGAGTCCATCGGGATTGTTCTGTACCAATTCAGCTTCTCCAGATGCCTGCCACTCCGCAGCTTGGCTGTTGAAGGTTTCTGTCCAGGAAGCAGGATCATCTTTACCATCCGTTCCTTTTTCAATATCCCGAGGTATCCCCATATGAAAGATTTTACTCACCCGCGCTGTGTAATAACCACTTTCTTTAAACAGTTGAGGCAGGGATTTGCGACCAGTGCCAACCCGTTCCCTCCCACTCGTATAACCGAACGCTTTAGTGGCATGCGGATAGTAGCCGAAAAGTAAGGATGCTCGTGAAGGGCCGCAGACAGGAAATTGGCTATAGCCTCGGGTAAAACGTACGCCTTCAGTCGCTAACCTGTCGATATGCGGAGTATGAGACGATTGGTTTTCATAACACGACAAGGCGGTGGTTGTCAAGTCATCAGCAATGATAAACAATACGTTGTAATTACGCTGCGCATGACACGGTGTGCAGTTTAACGCTATTAAGGAAATTATGAATAGAACGAGAATACCTAATTGTTTCATTTTGATTTCACTTTCGTTATTGGTTATCTTTACGGCTATTTCCTGCCCCAGCTATTGCAAATGTAACGCTTCCAACTTTTCATCGAAAGCTAGGATAGTGTCCGTCAATTCTCTTACTTTGTTAGGATACTTTGCTGATAAATCGTTTAATTCTCCGATGTCACTTTTCAAATTGAATAATGATACCGGAAACGGCCCCTTCCTTTTAGCATTCCAGCCATTATTTTTAGAAAGATGCAATTTCCAGTCGCCCAAGCGAACCGCCTCAAGCTGTCCAGTCCGACCATAATAATAGAAAGGAACCTTTTCGAGCTTATATTGGTTCGGTTTAATTAACAATTCAGTAACATCTCTGCCATCTAACATGGCCTGATCCGGCAATTTACTTCCTGCTATGCTTGCAAAGGTGGGAAGCAAGTCCAATGTAGTCACTACGTCATCCGAAACACTATTTGGCGGGATATAATCGGGCCAAGTGATCACTGCGGGTACACGCTGTCCTCCTTCCCACGTTTGAGCCTTTTGCCCTCTCAATGGGCCCGAAGACCCGCCCGCACGTAAAACCGGACCGTTGTCTGAGGTAAAAATAAACAGTGTATTGTGATAAATTCCCTTCTCCTTCAATACCCTTACCAATTCACCTACACTCCAGTCAAGCTCAAGAATAACATCACCGTAAAGCCCTAATCCACTTTTCCCTTCAAAAGCACTAGAGACATGTAAGGGAGTGTGCGGCATATTATGTGCCAGGTAAATGAAAAATGGTGCGCTGCTTGTTTCCTTAATTATCCGAACGGCCTCTTCGGTATAACGACGTGTCAGATAGCGCTGATCAGGATCCGATTCTATTTTTTCCCGATTTCGGTACACGGGAAGTGGGGGTGATTGAAAACCATTACGCGCATAATAGTTGTTGTTCATATCGTTGGAATACGGAACGCCAAAAAAATAATCAAACCCATGATTATTAGGCATATATTTTTCCAAATGTCCCAAATGCCATTTCCCTATGCAGGCGGTTCGGTAACCGCTCTCTTTCAACATTTTTGCCATGGTATATTCCTTCGGTGACAGTCCCCCATCTGAATAGGGAAACAACACCGCATTATGCAAACCAACCCGTTTGGGATATTTACCGGTCAACAGCCCAGCCCGTGAAGGCGTACACACCGTTGCGGGTACGTAAAAATTAGAAAATCGAATACCGTCGGCCGCCAATGCATCCAAATTAGGTGTCTTATATTGGGATCCCGGATAACAGCCTACGTCACCGAAACCTTGGTCATCGGTAAAAAAGATAATGATATTTGGATGACTGCCGTGTGGAGATTTAACACGGGCTCCGACAGCTGGATTCTGTGCATGAGCCTCGCTAAAAAACAGCAGAAATAATAAAAACAGACTCTTGTGTATCATTTGCAACATAGTTAAGAAAAGTGGTGTCCGAAGAATCTGCTTCAAAATACCCGATATTCGCCGGTCAAATATTCATTCGCCTTTTCTTCCTTGAATTTGGCCGTTTCGGCATCCCAATGCAAGGTTTCGCCCGGGAAACGTCCCGCAATGGTACCCAACAGAATAGTCTCCGTGAGCCGTGAGGCATAATCAAACGGCGCCGAACATTCCCCTTTTCCCAAACAGGCATCCACAAACTGATGGTAATGCTTGGGACCTTCAGTCCGGTAGTTTCGGACGGGCATACCCAAACCATGTGCTTTACTTACCTTTTCTATTTCTTCAGAAATGTCAACGTACTTGCCTCCGACAATTTTCCGGGGAAGCTGCATAAAATGCGGCAGCAATAAGCGCCCCTTCTTACCCACAAACATGGCGCCTTGTTCCGGCAGTTCATTGTCGGCCGCTACCATCGGATCCAGCGACACTTTCCCCGGGGTATGCGCTTTCGCAGTTGACTGCTTTCGGTCTGTGCTAGTATCCATACCGGGTAACACCAATTCTTCGTGCAGGGGCGGTGCACCCGGCCCATCATACCAGACCCATTTTAGCGACCTAGTGGTGTATTTCGTGCCCGGGAACTCATAGGTTACGGTGTTATGCTCGGGAAAACTGAACCCATTGGCAGGCCTGCACGCGTTGGTGATAGTCCGCGGCACATCCAACTGTAGGGCATTGTAGGGCGTATCAAAAATATGCACACCCATATCACCCAGCGTACCGCAGCCATAGTCTAACAGTTTCCGCCAGGCCCCTGGGTGATACACCCCCTCCTTGTAGGGCGGTTTGGGTGAAGTTCCCGCCCACAGGTTCCAGTCCAGCTGTTCGGGTACTGGATCCTCACCTTTCGGCGGAGCCCCGTCATACCCATGGTTCTTCGGCGACCATGCGTGTACAGTATGTACTTTCCCGATGATGCCGGATTGGATCAAAAGGGTGGCCAGCCTGTAGTCATAAAAAGAGTGTACCTGAATACCCATCTGGGTAACCAACCCTTTTTCGGCAGCCAGTTTTTTCATCGCCCGCGATTCAGAGACATAGTGGGTGAGCGGTTTCTGGCAGTAGACGGGTTTGTTTAGCTGCATGGCCAACATGGAAGCCGGGGCGTGGGTATGATCAGGTGTGGATACGATGACCGCGTCAATTTCATTCCCCATTTCCTCCAACATAACACGGTAATCAAAAAATACGCGTGCCCGGGGATGGCGTTTGTGCGCGGCGGATAAATTCAGGGCATCCACGTCGCAAAGGGCCACGACATCAACACTCGGATGAGAAGCGATAGCCTTCAGATCCTGTCTCCCCATGTTCCCCACACCGATATGGGCAGTTCGTAAACGTCCTCCCTTTAGGGAAGCTTTCAACAAAGACGGGGCAAGCATGAACCCCAAAGCACCTATAGCACTTGTTTTTAAAAATTCGCGTTTATTCATGACTTGATACTGATAAATTATGTTTTTTAATCCTTATTTTTTTCTTTCTGAGCCAAATACACCTGTGTTTCCTTCGCTTTCACACGCTTTATTCATTTTTTTTCAACTATGTTGAACAATGTAAAATACAGTTAGTCCTTTTCCTGCCTCAATACCTGGCCATTCGCTTCCAACCGGATCTTCAGGTCGGCATAACTGATCTCCTGCACCGGCTTCCGTTCATTAATGGCATGCACTGCTGCGACGGCCGCGCTCTGGCCGAGAACCATAAAGACGGGTTCCATCCGGATCGAACCGAATGCAATATGGCTGGAAGAGACACAGACGGGGACCAATAAATTACTACATTCTTCCTGTTTGGGGATGATAGCCCGATAGCTGATGGGATAAGGCTTCTTGATCCGACAAGCTACGTTGCCCTCATTCCGAACGAAGCCGTCGGCATCAACATAACGCTGTACCATATGGGAATCCATCGTATAAGCCGCCATACCGATCGGATCATCTGCCACCCGCAGTCTTTCACAATCATGTTGGGTGATGACATAGTCACTTACCATGCGCCGAGCTTCGCGGATATACAATTGTTCCTGCCACCCGTCCTCGCGTTCGTACTCATCTTTGCACGTTCCCCAACGTGAAACCTCATCCCTGACTTGCTTGGGTATACGAGGGTGGTAAGCAAGTGTCCACATCAGTCCTTTTTGATATTCCCGGTGTGCTGCTATAATCCGCTCCCGCTCTTTGTAATCTGCCTCCGGATAAGCATAATTCTGACCGATAAAATTCGTAGACAGCCCTTTTTGATTATTGATATCCGTCTTCCTGTTGGGCATAGGGGTATTGATCCAGGGGATGATGGGATCCCCATAACCATACATTTTATCAATTCTTCCGTCTGGTGCTGCTTCATAGTTCCTGAATAACAGCTCGTAATATTGTTCATTATAGGTTTTCGGTTTTTCGAACGGAATCCTGTTTTCAGGCACATCAGTCAGCGTCATCCGAAAGCAATAGGCCTGGATTTTTTTGTCGCCTTGCCCCTCCACACCCGGACCGTCGGGATTGATCATCGGCAGAAGACCACTCGAAGGGTCCCCCTTTACCACATAAGGATCCACACCATCCACAAAATTATGAAAGCGGGCATTACGCGATACCAGGCCGGTGAGCGATAGATTGGTCTTATTAGCCTGTACGCCGTTGAGCGTCTCGCCGTATTTTCCGTTGGATTCCCGGCCGTAGGTATAAGATACACCTGCAGCGGCCATCAGATCACCTTCATACGTAGCGTCTATAAACATTTTGGCTTTATACGTCCCCCCTTCCAATGTCGTAATTTCAGTGATCACATTTCCTGCTTTCCTGACACCCTGTTTTCTGTCAAGCCGCTCACCCATACGGAGGACAATCTGCGCTTCGTTGATCATATCCTGATAGATTTTTAACGCAACCGATGGTTCAAAGGTCCACATCGCGTCTTCCCCGGGCTTGTTGCGCCAATTATTAGTCTTCTTACTCATGTATTCATCAGGTGTCTGCCACTTCCAGCTCGATGGTTTTCTATAATATGCTTTTATCCGTTGGTAAAACTCGCGGGCTATACCTCCTATCGCCTGTTTGTTGCCAATGTCTGTGGCCCCCAGACCTCCCGTGGTTAGTCCACCCAAATGTTTCGTCGGTTCTATGAGGACGACCGATTTCCCAAGTCGGGAAGCTTCAATAGCCGCTGTAATACCGGCGGAAGTTCCCCCGTAAACGCAGATATCGTAATCTTTTGCTTGCGCGAATGCGCTTTGCAACATAAAAATAAAACTACTTACTAAGATATAATAACGCATAAAACTAATTTAAATGATTCACGAACTGTTTTCCTTTCATTATGGCTTAAATACTTCCGTGTTGCGTTCGCTTTCGTTATTGGTCTACCAAAGATAAAAAATCCTCGGCTGCCATTTTCAAATAGCCTGGATTATTTGATCCATCCAAAACCCCTTGAACGACCTGGGTAAAAGGTGTTTTATTTACCGTATACAGCAGGTAGTTAATAGCCATCAGTGAAGCATGAATATTCGTTGACGAAATAGCCTTTTTAAGCACTATTTCACTTTCCGGATCGGCAAACACGTCATAGGCCACAGCTGCAGCTGTGATACGTGCCGGTAGATAGGTATCTTGCACAGCCTGAATAATTGCTTCTTTATATGTCATAAGAGTTGCCGCATCTTGGGACTTTAGCCCCAAAGCTGCCCAATAGCGCACAATTTTATTATCGCTGCGGAGCAGTTTCACCTGTTGTTCGGCAATCTCATTGCCCCGTTTCCCGGATAGTGACGCCGCAGCATAGATTTCCTTTAGCGGGTACTTATCCAAATCCAGCCGATACTGATATGCGTTTGTATGGTTATCCGCAATTGCAGCCAATTCATATTCAGGCAGAAACATGACATCACGCGATTGGATGACACAGGAATCAAGCCGTGTACGCATAGTCTTCATAATGGCATCATAGTCCGAATTGTACGCCAAGTTTTCCAACTCCCAAGGATCGGCCTGAATATCAAAAAGAAATTCGGCAGGCCGAGGGGCGAAAATCTGTTTTTGGATACCGGTCAACTTATCTGCCGCGAAGTCATGTCGCATGATTTTCTTGATTTTACCAATCTCCATATAACGGATATATCGGACCTCCGGCATAAAGGGCATATAATTTCGGGAATACAAATATCGGCCATCCACAATCGTCCGCACCATATCTATTCCATTTCCGGAGCGATCCGAAGAAAGTTCGAGGAATGCAGCGGGTTTAGAACGTTCGCTTCCTAATAATATCCGCCCTTTCATATACTCTGGCACTTCTCCCCCCACCAAGTTGATTAATGTCGGTGCAAGGTCTTCAAAAGAGACCAACTCATCGGTAATCAGACCTGCTCCCCAAGGCGATAAGTGTTCATACATAGGTGGAAACCAAACAATAAATGGGACACGGTAACCCAACCCAATACCGTTTGTTTTCCCCCGGGGCATACCTTCACCGTGATCTGCATAGAAGAAAATGATCGTACTGTCCATAAGCTTGTCCGCTTCCAGCCGTTTCAACAGTTCACCGATTCTATTATCCGTCAGTTTAATAGAATTGTACACCCGTGCAAATTCCCTACGCATCTCAGGACTATCCCGATAGATCGGTGGCATAGGAAAGGCATCGTCAGCAATGCGGTCGCTATCCGGCAGCTGGTCCCATACATTTTTTTTGTAGAATCGGTACGACATGGACATCGTACGCGACTGGTGGCTATCGTTAAAATTGAAAACAGCAAAAAACGGTTGACCAGGGTTGCGGTTCCACCAGCCTGCTGTATCGCTACTTTCATTCCATGCATTATTTGTGTATTTTCTAGTGTTTACAATGTTGTAATCGGTCTTGCTATTGTTGCTGGTGTGGTATCCCTTTTGTTGTAAGTAATACGGAAAGCCATGCATAAAATCAGGCACCGGATTCTTACTGCGGTGGTGTCCCGTCCCTGCCTCGAAGGTCCGCACACCGGTAATAATGGTAGTACGGCTTGGGGAACATACGGTGTTAGTCGAATATGCCTGGGTAAAACGCACACCCTCCGCTGCCAGCCGATCTATATTGGGCGTACTTGCATGTTGATTGCCGTAGCACCCGATAAACTGTGGAGAGGTGTCTTCGATGGTAATCCAAAGGACATTGGGTTTTGATTGTGCGTTGCATAATGTACAAGCCAAACCTAAAAATACGATCAGAAGCGGGGTGATAAGTCTTAATTGTTTCATAAAAATTCAACGTCTTATTCTTGAGGAACCAATAATATGGCATTTGCAGCTACACCTTCACCGTCACCTTTACCTAACACTTTTACATAAGGGCTCCCTGAGGGCTGTACATCAAACTCACCGATTTTCACCCATGTACTGCTACTCTGACCCACGATCTTAACATTGTTGAATCGCAGTGATACAGTTCTGCTTTCTTTTCCATCAAACAGTTCTAAGGCAATCTCTTTAGCTGTGACACCCTTTCTCCTTGGATAATAATAGTACGCGACATATTTACCAGGTGCGGCATGCTTGCCAAAATTGAATTTTACATATTCACCTGCACGGGTAGAAGTATTTAACATAAAATATTCCCCGTATCCTCTTTGCTTGGCTTTGGGCCAATTTCCGTTGACTTCGATCTGGTCTTTGTCTGATACCTGAACCAGAATATCTGGTTTGCGGAAGTCAGCCTTAGGGTTATCTTTCAAAACATTATGAATATCTTCCACCCGTACATCCTGCACGGCAACACCTTTGTCTATAGCTAAACAAGCCGCTACGGCAGCAGACTGTCCCATGACCATAAAAACCGGTTCCATTCGGATAGATCCAAATGCAATATGTGACGCCGAAAGACATACAGGTACCATCAAATTATCGACTTCACTTCGCTTTGGCACGATAGACCGATAAGAAATCGGGAAAGGAGGAAATCCGCCAACTTCCACATTCCCTTCGTTCTTAACCATACCATTTACAACTATTCGTTGCGTATTATGGCTATCCATGGAGTATGCTGCATAGGCAATAGCGTCCGGCACCACTTCCTTCCCCACACAATTCCGCTCGGTCATTACATAGTCACTGACCATCCGGCGGGCTTCCCGAACATAAAGTTGGGGAGTGAAATGACCATTTTCCTCAAATTCATCTTTCGGATAACCCCATTTACGAACAAAGTTCCTCAAATTTCCTGGCACTCTGGGATCAGATGTATAGAAGTATAACAACCCTTTGGTATAACTTACCTGATCATCATATATTTTTTTTCTTTCATGGTAAGATGCTTCAGGATAAGCATGACTACCTCCGATATAATCTGTAGAAAACGCTCCTCGATTATTTACGTCGGTTTTACGATTGGGCATACGGCTCCAGATAAAATAATTGGTAAAACTACGCTTCTTAGGTTGTGCCTCAAATAATCGGGCAAGGAGTTCATATTTCGTCGAATCGTAATCTGCCGGCCTGCTGATCGGAATCTGGTTTTCTACACTATCTGTCAGCGTAAGCCTGAAATTATAAGCCTGAACCAGCTTGTCACCGGATCCTCTCTCTTTAAGCGTGCCTTCCTGTACGCCGAAGACCAATCCACTACCGGGGTCTCCCGGGACAACATACGGACTAACATTATCGGGAAACTGGTGTTTACCGGAACGTTCCGCATAGTATTTTGCCATATAAACCCCGTTATAGGTTTCGCCATATTGTTCGTTCGACTCTCGTCCAACGGTATAAGACACGCCTGCCTTAGCCATCAAATCGCCTTCATACGTACAATCCAGGAATATCTTCGCCCGTATTCTCATTTCCTTGCTGTTCTTTTGATCCAGATTAGTGACGGTAATTTCCCGGATGCTACGTAGGTCTTTTTTGACATTAACTAACTGATGTTGATAAACAACTTCTATCTTCGCTTTTTTTATATAGTCGTGAAATAGGGCCAATGCAGCTTTTGGCTCAAAAGTCCAGTTTTCAAAATTTCCATAGTGGATTCCTAACTTTCGGTAAAAATCCAAAGCCACTCCTGTAACCACGTACTTATTACCAATATCTGTTTGTCCTAAACCTCCGGAACTAAGTCCCCCCAGTCTTCCCCCAGGTTCAATGATAATCACCTTCTTGCCGGCATTGGCCGCAGTATACGCCGCAATGACGCCTGCCGATGTACCTCCATAGATACAAAGGTCTGTAGAAATATCCCGCACTTTCTGACCCAAACTCCACATGGGTAGCAGGAGCAACAAAATCAGGGCATTAAAAATATTATTCGTCACACCACATTTTAATCTTACTGTTTTCATCATAATATATTAATCTTATCGTTTCTTTATCATTTCGTCAATCCCATTTTTCTCAAAGCATTTTCATTCCCCCAACACGGTACTTCAATCCGATTTCGTGGGTATTGTTAGAAATACGCCTATTTGACGTTGTGGCTCCAGGGTTTATCTGATAGCTGTAGCCGACACCAAAGTTGCCAACATTGAACTGCAGCAGGCCCGAGACATCTCCCTGACTCTGTATGCCCACGCCTAAGCCAAACTTACGGGCAAAAAAGGCCAATACATTGGCGTCAAAACGAGGACCGATACTTTCCATTTGGCTGACGATACACGACGGGCGGATATGGAATCCTTCGTCAACTTGGAATAAAGCCCCTGCCGTAATATAGTAGACTTGACGGAAGTCATAATCCAAATCATTTTTGTTCCTCGACAACATAAAGCGAGGTACTGAAATACCGACATAGTATTTATTTTCCCGGAAATAAGAGGTTCCTAAACTTACAATGCCTTGGCTCTGTTGAATATCTTGTGCAAAAGAGGGGTCGCTCGGATCCAATTTCGAATAATTTCCCGCATGCATCAGAATGCCCCCCCCCACAGAAAGGCCGATATACTCGTCCTCACCTAAGCGTACCGCAGAGGCTATATAACCGCTTAATTCACGATCACGCACCACGCCGATATTCACTTGCTTCACGTCCGCCCCTACCGTTATTCCAAGACGTTGAATGCCAACATGACCACTCGCCCAATAAGCTTTTGGAGCACCATCCAATTCAGCCCATTGCCAACGACTCAATAAGGCTGCTCCACCATCCGGATCCATCAGACTCAATGATCCGTTAAACGAATTACGCAATTGTCCAAACTGATTGTAACTGAGACCATGCTGAGCTTTCCCAAAATAAGGAAAAGGTAACAATACAGCTATATATAATAGAATATTAAAGTATCTTTTCATTGTCTTCTGTTTTTACTAATTCCTCTTCACCACGAAATAACCTTTCACCCGCTCCGTTCTATTCCTGATATTGGCTTCTATGATATAGAAGTACGTATCATCTTGCACCTTTTGGCCAGTGAATACATGCTGTCCATTATCATAGCCCTGTATTTCGGTGACCACATGCCCCTGTCTATCGAAAATAGTGACCTTATTGTCTGGATAATCCGCGATATTTTCGATATGTAGGAAGTCATTGATCCCATCACCATTTGGAGAGAGAGCAGGGTGCACCGCCACTTGAAGTTTTGCATCATTAAATATACGAATGGTGCGTACAACTGTTTCAGCAGCCTCGTAGTTGTTGTTCCCCTCTTGAGAAGCAGTAATTGTCATTGTTCCCAGCCGATACAGGTATAAATTGCCATCTTCGCGAATTTCTCCCAGCTGGGTATCTTCCACTGTCAAAGTCACCGGAAGACCGCTATCCGATGTAGCCGAAATAGGTAAGGATATTGCATTGAGTGGCAAGCGTTCGGATACGGTGAAATTAATCACTTGAAGGCCTTTACCAATCTCAAAATTTGCTCCCGTGAACGATATAATTTCATAATTAGCAGAAGAAAGGGTGCCTTGGCCGATAGGATATATCCCTATCTCCTCTCCAGCCGTTCGTTCTAAGGCGCCTGAAAAGGCCTCTACACCATCATTGTTCACTAATCCATCGACCACAGCAAAAGTCAGTTCGGGATCTTCACTGCCGTACGTCTTGCTCTGGCCGGGATTTACGACAACAACAACATCCTTTTTAGCGACACTCACCTCAAATACAACAGTAGTCGATTCAAAATTCTCCGTTTCGGCCATGGTAAACGTAACGTATCCTACACCTGCCATACGCGTCGTGACAGCCGAAAGATCGGCCACATCCAATACCTCATCTCCCGCTGTAAAGCTAGCAGTTATCACAGACTCGGTGTCCGTGTTGTTGTGTGTAATTTGCAGATTTCCGATATCACCGTACGTGAGATTCAATCCCGTGTTTAGATCAATGGCGGCACCATTCCAGGATGCATGCATATCGACTAAAGTCTTACCTATCCGGACATGTACGTCTACAGCGGCATTATCCGGATCGGTATTGGTAAACCAGAGCTGACCTGCTGGATCCGGCACCAATACTGGTACTCGGAATACATATTCATTGCCTAATATGGACGAATCGTATGTTCCGCCGGATAGCTGTATCCAATTATCTGTATTTGGATCCAATGGTACATTCATGATGGTATTGTCCCGCGTCATTGCCTTGGCCACAAAAGCCGGAGCGACATGAGGTATATCGGCCAAGTCCGTACCAACAGGAACGACCTTCGTTAACTGTTCGATAGACTCAACATCTTGGAAGCTGGTTTCAAAAGCACCTATATCGATAATTCCACCTTGCATACGATTATTGTCATCCAAATCCATAGCCACTGTATTCGACACATTACTACCGGCGTTAATGGCTGGACTGCCCGCCCGTAAGCGGTAATCACCGCCACCATTAGGGGCATCACCTGGTGTCAACGGTGACACAAAGAGATCTTCAGCTGTAAGCGATGAGAAGTCTCCCGGGATATTCACACCGGCATCTGCTCCCTTAATTAGATTGTGACTGCTATTGGCATTAATCGTAGCGATATCATTCACATCCGCTCCCGATCCATTGCCCCAGATAATACTGTTGTATAATGTCGGTAAACTCTCCGCATCTCGGTTTTCTAAACCGCTACCGGCGTTGGTAATCCGCTTATTACCTGTGATCGTAACATTGACCAGTATCGGGCTGCTTTTGATATTAGCCATACCCCCTGCAGCATTATTGGATTGATTACCCCGGATCAGCACATTTGTCAATGTCGGATGGCTATCCGTATGGTTCAGCATCCCGCCACCGACAGGGCCATTGCTTCCCTGTATAATGACATTCGTATAGGTCGGAGAACTTCCGTTATAATTAAGTACCCCCCCAGCCCAGTTGGCCGTAGCATGGCCCGAAACAATTAGGTTCGAAAAGGTCGCATTGCCGGCATCATTATAAATACCACCGCCACTCCGGCTCGGCAATCTCGGTTGTCCGCTGCCGTTGGATAGTCCCCCTGTGAGGATAAACCCATCCAATACAGCCGTTGCATCCACACCCGAACCATTCACGATCGTATAGCTGTTTTCCCCCTCTATCTGATCTCTATTCGTAATCACCCCGTCTACGCCGGTGTCGTTATTGTCGATATCACCCGACAGGATCGTCGCGTTTGTCTGCCAGTCACGCTGGGTCAGTGTAGTCTCTGTACCTGCAAACCCTCCATAGATTTCTACACCATTGGCCAACTGAAAAGTCGCGTCACGGTCTGATGGATCACTTGTGGGTTTGTAAATACCTTCTGCTACCCAGATCTGCAGGGAGCCATTGGCCGCAACATCCCAGTTATCCTTTGTCCAACTTAGTGCATCACGCAACTCCGGAACAGCATTATCCCAGCTATTCCCCATTCCAGTCCCTGTACTGCTCTGTTTTACGTAGACGGTATTGTTATTTGGCACAATAATGGGTACGGTATTGCCTTCCTGCACCTCATATACTCCTAAGTCAACTATCCCATCACGTATACGAGCGTTGCTTAGTATATCGTTCGGTAGATTAACAATGGCATTGCTACCGGCGTTAATGGCTGGGCTGCCCGCCCGTAAGCGATAATCACCATCACCATTAGGAGCATCTCCTGGTGTCAACGGTGACACAAAGAGATCTTCAGCTGTGAGCGATGAGAAGTCTCCCGGGATATTCACACCGGCATCTGCTCCCTTAATTAGATTGTGACTGCTATTGGCATTAATCGTAGCGATATCATTCACATCCGCTCCCGATCCATTGCCCCAGATAATACTGTTGTATAATGTCGGTAAACTCTCCGCATCTCTGTTTTCTAAACCGCTACCGGCGCCATTGACCCGCTCATTACCGGTGATCGTAACGTTGACCAGTATCGGGCTGCTTGCGATATTGGCCATACCCCCTGCAGCATTACTGCGATTACCCCGGATCAGCACATTCGTCAATATAGGGTGGCTATCCGTATGGTTCAACATTCCGCCGCCGACAAGGCCATTGCAGCCCTGTATGATCACATTCGTATAGGTCGGTGAACTTCCATTAAAATTAAGTACCCCCCCTGCCCAGTTGGCCGTAGCATGTCCCGAAACAAGCAGGTTCGAAAAGGTCGCATTGCCGGCATCATTATAAATACCACCGCCACTCCGGCTCGGCAATCTCGGTTGTCCGCTGCCGTTGGATAGTCCCCCTGTGAGGATAAACCCATCTAATACAGCCGTTGCATTCACACCCGAACCATTCACGATCGTATAGCTGTTTTCCCCTTCTATCTGATCTCTATTCGTGATCACCCCATCCACCCCGGTATCGTTGTTGTCGATATCGCCAGACAGGATCGTCGCGTTTGTCTGCCAGTTCCGTTGGGTCAACGTAGTCTCTGTACCTGTAAACCCTCCATAGATCTCTACACCATTGGCCAACTGAAAAGTCGCATCACGGTCTGATGGATCACTTGTGGGTTTGTAAATACCTTCTGCTACCCAGATCTGCAGGGAGCCGTTGGCCGCAACATTCCAATTATCCTTTGCCCATTGCAACGCTGTAGACAGTTCTGGTATGGCATTGTTCCAACTGTCTCCGGATTCATTTCCACCACTGACATTTCCACGCACAAAGAGGACGTCATCAATGACCGGAGCATGCTGTACCTCGTAGGCTCCTAAATCTACATTATCATCAATTATCCGAAGTTTATCATCGATGTCTGTACTCTTTTCCACAAACGCATTGTTTCCGGCGTTGATGGCAGGACTATTTTCGCGCAATCTGTAATCACCTGCCCCTGTAGGGGTTTCAGATGAATTTTTCGGAGATTCGAAAAGTATTGAAGCTGTAAGTCCCGAAAAATCACCTGCTATATTTACCTCAGACCGGCCTCCATTTATTAAATTATGGCTGCTGTTGGAGGCTATCCTATTAACATCATTCACATCGTCACCGGGACCATTACTCCATACTATGCTGTTATAGAGACTAATTTCTCCATTTTCAATGAAGATCCCAGCTCCGGGATTGGGATTACCTTGTCCATCGATAGTAGTCCGACGATTGCCTGTAATGGTCACATTACGTAAGGTGCCGGTAGCCGCACCTGCCACGTGAAATCCTCCTGCACCATTGCTGGATTGATTACCACTGATCAATACGTTATCCAGTACAGGGTCACTATCGGTACGGTTATACACAGCTCCCCCTCCTCCAGCACTATTGGCGCAGATAGTTACATTGGTGAATGTCGGTGTACTCGTGTGTATCCATACTCCACCGCCGTGGTTGGTCGCGACATTACCTTGAATAACAAGGTTGGTTAATACCGGACTACCATTCCGGATATACATTCCACCACCACTACGTCTATTCGACAGTGGTTGATTCTGCGAATGGTCGGACTGTCCGCCAGTAACAATGAAGCCATCCAATTTCGCCGTATTATTGAGATAAGGCTCAACAGCATTCCAAGCGGTTACTACGGTATAGCTATTGAACCCCTGAATCTGTGTAAGTGGATTAGAGATAATACTTTCCATATCATTTTTGTCAATATCACCAGACAGGATAGTAGGATTCTTCCTCCAGTTTCTTTGCGCTAACGTAGTCTCCGCACCCGTACCACTGAATCCACCGTAAATCTCTACGTCATTCACCAATTGAAATGTTGCTTCTCGATACACGAGACGGTTTTCCTCCGAAAGGTTCGCATAATCCGTTGGTACAGTAGTAGGGTTATACATTCCCATTGCGACCCATATCTGCAGCGAGCCATTGGTTCCCGCATCCCAATTATCTTTTGCCCATTGCAGCACTCCGGCAAGATCTGTAGAAGCATTCGTCCAACTGTCACCTGAACTATTTCCTCCCGTAACATTAGCATCGACGTAAAGCACATTCGCCGTCGGTATGTATTGTCCAAATAGGTCTGACGCTCCGAATAGGGACATCAATAAGAAAACTATCAGCAATTTCAGGGACTTACCCTGTATAGATCGTCTTGCCGTTGTTATCAACCACCGGTGAATCAATCGGTTCTGTATAGAATAGACATACAACATAATTGTTATTATAAATTTATAATTCAGTTAGTTTTTTAATATTAATGATAGCCGTCATTCTGTCCATGCTTCTTCAACCCCGGATTTCTATCCATCTCATCCAATGGATACGGCCAAGTATACACCTTAGGACGTGTATATTTCTTACGTGTGTTGGCGGGTGGGTACATCGGATATACTTTTTCGACAAGAATATCCCAGCGTTTCAGGTCGAAAAAGCGTTGGTGCTCCAGTGCAAACTCCCAACGTCGCTCATCTTGAATACGCAGGCGCATTTCATCCTGTGTGAGTCCTTCGGGATAATGTGGCATGTCCAGCCTGTCTCGGATCGCATTGACAGCATCATATATACTTTGATCCGGAGCCCCCAACACTTCATTCTGTGCTTCAGCATACATGAGCAAGACATCCGCGTAGCGGATTACATAATAATTCTGAGGTCCCCCATAATCATATTGTTGGCTAGATATCCAAGAATACTTCTTGGCCGCAAAACTCGTATTCATATTATTGGTATTGATGTTCCAATACACGTCACCATTGGATTTGACATCTTCTCTGGTATAAAGCGTTGCCCTCAAACGTGGATCACGATCTTTAAACCGATCATTGGTGCTTCCTTGTGGGTGGGCATCTCCGTAAATCGTCCCCGATATCGCTGGACGTCCATCGACAAAAAGGTAAGAGTCCGCCAGATCACGGGATGGTCTCCAGAAGTTGGAAGGAATCCGAGGCGCCAGTAATGTATCGACCTGTACTGAAAAACTTTCTCCCTGATCAAATACATCACCTTCAAAATTGATCTCAAAAAGGCTTTCGGAAGAAAACTCTCCGTCCGGGGTAAACAATTTGCCATAATCCGGATGGAGGGTGTAAATCTTTTCAGCAATAATATCACCAAAAGCATCCGCCGCATGCTGATAATCGTCCTCCAACAAGTAGAATTTACCCAATAAAGCTTGCGCAGCGCCCCGCGGGATTCGTCCTCTTTCCGATAATGGCACCAGAGGAGGAAGATTCGGAATGATATCGGCTTTCAGTTCTGTGACAAAGTGTGCGACAAGGTCGACCTGACGCATCGGCCCAACAGGCGTATCAAATGGACCTATAGGCTCCATATAAAGCGGCACGTCGCCCCAAAGTGCCGTTAGATCATGGTAGGCATACGCTTTCAAAAACATGGCTTCGGCTACAATCCTTTTCCGTGACTCGTCAGAAATGGCTTCTACCGGCATGATATCGACATTACGGATGACTTCGTTGGCTCTGTGTACCACGTTGTAGTAATTCTGCCAAAAATTACGCACCTGACCAGTTTGTGCATGGTGAGCTTCCAGCTCAAAATCTAACCATCCCTGATTTTGACTGGTCTGCGCATTATCCGTTACATGGTCAAACTCACGGTATTTCTTACCCATCAAAGCATTGACCTGATAGGCACTAAACACACCCGCAAGACCATAAAGGGCGTCTTGCTCGGTCTTCCAGAAGTTTTTCTCCCCCATATTATTAGGGTCTTCAAGATACAGATCACAGGAAACGGTAAGCAAAATCATCATCCAGATGCAGCAGCCTAAAAATATCCTTTTCATTTCTTTCATCGTATTATGTAATAAAGATACCCTCATAAAAATATGTCTATTAAAATCCAACATTTACACCGACCGTTACAACTTTCGTCTGCGGGAATGCTGTGTTTGCCGCCTCATTGGATCTCCTTTCGGGATCGATCTGATCAATCAGGTCCGTAAAGGTCAGCAAGTTCTTGCCCGAAAAAAACACACGAAATTTCGAAAGTTTATACCTGTTGACCAGAGCAGTAGGAAAAGAATAACCCAATTCTACATTTCTAAGTCGCAGGTAGGATGCATCATGGATCCAAAAAGTAGAGGTAAGGTTTGCACCGGAACGAGCACCACCTCGGTCCATTTTCGGCCATGTTCCTTCCGGATTATCTACAGCATGATAGCGATTGTCCCACCACTCTCGCCAAAAGTTCAAGGCCACTGCATCACCCGGTCTGTTTCCCCAATCTCGAATGTAAATTACCTTGTCCTGTACACCCTGTAACAAAAAGTTAAAGCTGAGTCCTTTATAATTGAATCCTCCCCTGATACCGTAAGTCCAGGGAATATTGGATGACCCTAAAACAGCACGATCCTTTTCATCAATAAGGCCGTCGTGATTAATATCTTTGAACATCAAGTGGCCGATTCCCCCGTTTCCGTTGAATGTGTATTGCTTGTCTTCTTCCGTTTTGGCTATGCCATCTACAACATAACCAAAGAAGGAATTGAACTCTTCTCCCTCCCTCAGGATAAATGGATCAGATATTGTTTCCTCACCATTTAAGGACAAGATTTTGTTTTTATTAAGCGACAAATTACCACCTATATGGAAATTTACCGCAGATCTTTTGGGGCTGTGACGATACAACGCTGTAAATTCCCAGCCGCGATTAGAAACCTTGGCCACATTCTGCACAGCCGGACGCGGTGTCCCAAAAGACGGCGGTAATGGCACCCGATATAATATTCCATCCGTAAGACGATCGTACCAGTCAACCGTGAGTTCTATTCTTTTCTTAAATAGCATCATATCCAGTCCGGCTCCAGTCGTCGCGGTTTCTTCCCATGAAATATTTTCGTTGGCAAAGGCTGTAATAGCTGCTCCCGGCACTACCTCTCCACCAAAATAATAGTAGTTTTCCAAATCCAACGTTTGCTGATGTACATAATTTCCGGTAGGGTCCACCCGGGTCTGCGTACGTTCCATCTTATCATTGGCCACTTTACCCCATCCTCCCCTGAATTTCAGTTCCTGGACAAAATCATTAAGCCCCCAGTTCGAGAAGAATTTTTCCCGTGACAGCATCCAACCTGCCGAAACCGAAGGAAGTATAGCGTACTGCTTCGTGGGAGGAAATCGAGACGATCCATCTGCACGTACATTAGACTCGAAGAAGTATCGGTTTTTGAATGCATAGTTGACGCGTCCAAAGAATGACTGTAGCCTTACAACATTCAAGAGCCCCCTAGCACTGATATTGGAGGTCGCCCTATCCAACACTTGCTGTTCATTATTTGGAAAGCCAGAACCAGAGGTTATACGCCTGTCTATGTTATTTTGCACAAATTCATACCCCAATAAAAAAGTAAAACGGTTCTGTCTATTGGGCGAATAGTTGTAATTAGCGGTCTGCGACACTTGTACCTGTCTGTTTCTAACTTCCCGGATCGTTAAAGTATTGGTGTTTTTATAAGCTGCTCCTGCCGCAACATCTCCATTCGGTGCATGGAAAGCATAGGTAGGATTGAATGTTTCCATCTCCCGTGTATTATTCCGAATAGAAACCTGCGATCGCAAGAGCAGATTTTTGATAGGCTTAAGCTCTAAAGAAGGGGCAAAATTATCTTGGATAAAGTATTCGTCGGTTCTCCCGATCTCCGCCATTAGGCGCGCTGGTAGAATAGTGACTTCCGTGTAGGGGTTGTATACTCCCCAATCGCCATTAGCATAATGAAGAGGCGTAATGGGATATGTTCTATACAGGCGATTCATGACCATACGTACCCCTCCTACTCCCCCATGTTTTCCCTGTTTGCTTCCCGAAACGGTGAATCCCAACCTTACCTTTGGAGAAATGTGTACCGCCATAGATGATCGGTAGTTCACACGATTGCTCGTGTTATTCACGATGATCCCACCTTGATCCTGAAAGCCTAAGGAGCCCGTAAACTTAATTACCTTTGTTCCTCCCGATACGGAGAGGCTATGACTATGATGCAACGCTTTGTGAAATACATCCGGGACAGGATTGTAGTCAGAAAACTGATCCGTATAGATTCCATTCTTTACATTTTCAATCGCCCAATCCGGGAATAGCGTCCCTGCTGACGCTTCATTATGCAACGTCATCCATTGCCACGCATTGACAAATTTTGGCTTCACCGTTGCATCCTGAACGCCCGCCCAACTGTTCAGCGTAAATCTAAAATTTCCCTCGACCGGTGCTTTTGTTGTAACTAATATGACGCCGTTAGCACCTCTAGCGCCATATATCGCTGTAGAAGAAGCATCTTTAAGCACAGAAATGGAAGCAATTTCGTGTACACCGAGGACAGATAGGTCTTCAAGTGTAGACTGCACACCGTCTATGACAACCAATGGAGCAGCATCATTTAATGTACCGGTCCCGCGTATTGTAACCTCACTTCCTTCATCATCTCCCCCTGGCATACCACTACCCTCTATAACCGTCAATCCCGCAACCCGACCTGCCAACATATCCACGACACTAGATTGTGGGGCATTTTCGATATCTTCCACATCGACCGTAGCAATCGCATTAGTCACATCCGAACGCTTCTGCGTACCGTATCCTACAACTACAACCTCCTCTAAAGACTCCATACTGACACTCATCTGCACATTGACTGTTCTGCTATCGCCAAGTCGAATCTCCTGGGACATGTACCCTACTCTCGAAAACACTAAAACCTCACCTTTTTTCGCTCTGATTTTATACATTCCGTCGGCATCGGTAAAGGTCCCTCCAATGACTCCTTTTCGCTGTACGCTTATAGAAGGTAAAGGTTGACCTTCACTGTCTGTCACCTTACCCGAGAATACAGGTATTTGACTTTCGTTGGCCATATGATTAAGCTCCATTCCCAAAATTTGAACTGCAGGTAGCACCACTATTGCCAGACAGATGAAACAAGCACTGATAAAATAAACAGGAGGTGAAACAATAGCTTTAATAAATAACTTATTCATTTAGTTTAAAATTAGTCTTTCCAAAATCAACCGGTAATATTTGGTTTTGCTTCTTACAAAACTGACACAACTCTAGTAAAATTATGTCTCAAAAAACGGATATATTTATCTCAATTTCCTTGAAAATAGGATATCACGCCCTAAACTCACATATTGCAAGGCAGAAGATTGATGAGATTACCTCTTTCTTGAACAGGAATCTTTAGTGGGATTCAGGGATTATAATCGTGATCTGTCTTTACCTCCCGTTGTCTTCCCTTGTATAAAGAAATCATAGGTATAGACATTATATGGCAGTAGATATTGCGCAAACAGCTTTGCCGCAAAGCTGACAAGGAGTATAGGCAGAAAAAGCACAAAGCCATTCGGAATAATAGCACATATTAAAAACAGGGCCGTCAAGGGGGCGTGAATAGAAGCCGACAGCGTTGCAGCCATGCCCGCAAGGGCAAAATTAAGAAGGATAAGATCCGTCCCCAGATACATATTGCATATACCGGCAACGAGTAGACCTAAAAATGCTCCGGAAACGATGCTAGGGGCAAACACACCTCCATCACCACCGGCACCTAATGTCAATGAAGCGGCAAGCGGCTTAAGACAGGCCAATAGAAGGAGCGATGCGAACCATGATACATTCATCCCCGTCATGGATTGTTCCATGATCACCTTAAACCCATGATAGCTATCACCATAGAGTGCCGGATAGAGAAACAACATACCACCGACGATGAGAGCACCCAAATTAACCCGGATAAAGTTATTGGAAATACCGGAAAAGAACTGCTTCACAAACATAACAAGGCGGGTGAAATAAACCGATAATACACCACCCAATAAGCTTACCACCAAAAAATAAGGTAATGCAGCCCACTCCCACCCCGTTGTCGTAAAAGGAAACAAGGGCTTCGAATCCACAAAGTAAATGAATGTCCACGCCACAATTGCCGCAATAGTACAACTGAGTAAGATCGATCGATCGACCTTGCGGGCAATCACCTCAACAGCAAATAACCATCCTCCAATAGGACTATTGAATAAGATAGCTATACCTGCCGCCACACCGGCACAGATCAGTTCACGTTTATATTGCTTGGCCGAAAAATTTGTTTTATAGGCCAGATTCCCCAACGTAGCCGTAGCCACAACTGTCGATACTTCTACTCCCGTAGACCCGCCAAAAATAACGGTCAAGAAACCATTGATATAATGCGAAGGCACCTTAAATAAGGGTAAGTGATCTTTCCTATGATCTAAAGTTTTATAAATCTCGGTAATTCCTTTATTTTTTCGATTCCGAAAGGCGTACTTCCGCAAAAAGTAGATCATCGTAATTCCAATCGTCGGAAGTACAATAAAAAAAACGGGGTTATGGGATTTAACCCAGGTAAATATTTCCGATTCCAGATGTTCCGTAAAATGCTTGATGGAGAAGGCAAGTACAACACAGACCACACTGACCACAACAGACACCTCGGCCAACTTAAAATAATTATGTATGATAATTTTTTTACGTTCCATTACTTGCAGAATTTTAATATAAACACTGGAAATAACCTTCTGGGTAGGCCTCCAATTTTTCTTTGTTTGATGATATGTCTCAAAACTTCAAAAAAAAACTTCAAGAAGTCTTGAAGTTTAGTAGCGGGGAGCAGGATCGAACTGCCGACCTCAGGGTTATGAATCCTGCGCTCTAACCATCTGAGCTACCCCGCCGTTTTTCGGTATGCAAACTTAGTAATCATGAATGGATTTTCAAAGTGATTTTTGCACAAAAAAAAGAACAGCTGTCTACTCCAATCGGGACACGTTGATAAATTGTTAAAATAAAAACACCTCTTTTGTTGAAAAGTATATGTTGTGAATAAAATTTTATGAATAGAGTCGTACAAATTCAAACAAAAAACTGTATACTTACGGGCATCAGGTACATAATAATTAAAATAAAGTAAAAATAGATTATGGCAGAAAAAACCAAAATAGAACTTGAATACATCATCAATTCATCACCAAGGATATTATACCCTTATTTAGTTGAGCCCAACGAATTGGCACAATGGTTTGCTGATGATGTAACCTTCCATGATGGCATCTATGTATTCATGTGGGATAACGAGTCGTTTCGAGCCAGATTAGCCTCCTCAAAAGATAATAAATATGCGAAATTCAAGTGGATTGATGATGAACCGCATTATTTTGAAATGGAAATCATTCAGGATGAGCTCACCAATGACGTAGCGCTTTCTATTATCGATTATGCTAAGGATGAAAACGTGGAGGACAGAACCAAAATATGGGACAATTCAATAAGCTATCTACAAAGTGTAATTGGTGCTTAAAAAAAGACTATCTTTGTATGCTATTTGCCTCTACTTGACCTGTTGATTGCAGAGGAAATGGTATGCCTTTGAAAGGTAGTTAAAATAATGAAAAAGGTACATTTACTCATACTTCAAGCATTTATAAGACCGTTTTTCGTCACGTTTTGTATTGTGATGTTTGTCCTTTTGATGCTTTTCCTGTTTAAATACATCGATGATCTGATCGGTAAAGGTTTTGAATGGTATGTCATTATGGAGCTGCTCGCCTACCAATGTGCCGTGCAACTAACAATGGCACTGCCGTTATCTATGCTCTTGTCATCGATCATGACTTTTGGCAACTTAGGTGAAAGTTACGAATTGGTGGCTATCAAAGCGGCGGGCTTTTCCTTACGCAAAGCAATGACACCTTTGTTTTTTCTGATTGCTATATTCGCCGGCGGCTCTTTTTTATTCTCCGACTACATTCTGCCTGTGGTCAACCTCAAAATGGGATCACTGCTCTATGATGTCCGAAATAAGAAAGCTGACTTTTTTATCAAAGCCGGCGTGTTCAATAACACCATCCCCGGATATTCCATACGGGCCAAAAATAAAAGCAAAGATGGCACAAAACTGTATGATCTGACGATCTACGACAATACGAAAGGAAGTGCGGGCAGCAATGTATTGGTCGCAAAGGAAGGTTATATGTACAACTCCCGTGACCAGAGTTTTATGATCCTCAAATTGAATGATGGTGTGAGGTATGAAGACAGCCGGGCAAAAGACGCGAAAAGATACGATCCACGCCAACAGTTTACCCGCTTCTATTTTAAAGAGACGGAGCAGAAATTCAGTATGGAAGCTTTTCAGATGAAACGAACGGATGAAAATCTGTTTAAATCACACCATCAGATGCTGAACCTTCGCCAGCTTAAGCTCAAGACCGATTCCAATAAACTATTGATTGATAGTTTAAAGGTGCTTTACGCCAGGGAAAGCCGATCGTACATACAATTCAATTCCTCTTATTATCGGAAAGAAAATGCACCTCCTGCTCAGATCAGCCCTGCAAAAAACATGATAGACTACATCCCGAGGTCATCGAAGACTTCGGTACTGAGCAACGCATTAATGCAGGTGCAACAGCTGACCGATATGAACAGCAACCGGCTCGCGGAATTCCAGCGTATGGTTGATTCGGATATTCGATACCGCATAGAATTCCACCGTAAATTCACATTAGCAGTCTCCTGTCTCCTATTGTTTGGTATCGGGGCCCCGCTTGGGGCGATTATCCGGAAGGGAGGCCTGGGCGCACCGGTAGTATTATCTATTATCTTTTTCTTAACCTATCACATCATTTCCACCGTCGCCGAAAAATCAGCGAAAGACGGTGCTATTACTCCCTTTTGGGGTATGTGGTCCGCTATATTTATCCTGACTCCTTTGGCTGTATTCTTAACATACAAATCGACGACGGACTCGGCTTTGTTTGATCTGGATCAATACAAAATCAAAGCACGACTGGTGCTGGAATGGATAAAAGAGAAGTTACCCATCAGCAAAAAAGTGTCATAACAGCTTTATGACTTCATTATTATAGAAAGAATAAAAAACAGATTTACTTTTGTATTGATTAGAAAATGATAGATGAATCCATGGGTATCAAATTGAACACGATAGAAGAAGCGATCGAAGATATCAAATCGGGAAAGGTTATTATCGTCGTCGATGACGAAGACCGGGAGAATGAAGGCGATTTTGTAACGGCAGCTAGAAATGCAACACCCGAAGTTATTAACTTTATGGCGACACACGGTAGAGGCCTGGTGTGCGCTCCCCTTACCGAGCAGCGTTGTAAAGAGCTGAAGTTGGAACCCATGGTGGGACAGAATACGGCTGTTTATGAAACAAATTTTACGGTGTCTGTGGATTTACAAGGATATGGGTGTACAACGGGTATATCAGCATCGGACCGTTCCAAAACAATAAAAGCACTTATCGACCCCAACATTAAACCGGAGGAGCTGGGACGACCGGGACACATTTTTCCTTTAATTGCGATGGATGGCGGTGTGTTGCGCCGTACGGGACATACCGAAGCATCGGTAGATTTGGCACGGTTAGCTGGGTTTGAACCGGCAGGGGTATTGGTTGAAATACTAAAGGATGATGGAGAAATGGCCCGGCTGCCGGATTTAATCGAGGTAGCGAAACGCTTCGATCTGAAAATCATCAGTATTGAAGACCTTATCGAGTACCGTCTGAAGCACGACACCTTAATCAAGGAAGAGGTGATGGTAAAAATGCCAACCGAATTTGGTGATTTCCAATTGAAGGCCTTTACGCAAAAAAATACGGGCGAACAACATCTCGCTCTATATAAAGGAGAGTGGGAAGAAGACGAGCCTGTGCTCGTCCGGGTACACAGTTCTTGCCTTACCGGCGATATTTTTGGTTCCTGCCGCTGTGATTGCGGGCCGCAGCTTCACAAAGCCATGGAAATGATCCAAAAAGAAGGTAAAGGTGTCATTGTATACATGAATCAAGAAGGTCGCGGCATTGGGCTCATCAATAAATTACATGCCTATAAATTGCAAGAAGAGGGTATCGATACCGTTGATGCTAACATTCAATTGGGCTTCAAGGCCGATCTGCGGGACTATGGTGTCGGTGCGCAGATCCTCCGCCAGCTTGGTGTAACCAAAATGCGGTTGATGTCCAATAATCCCACCAAAAGGGCTGGCCTAGTCGGATATGGTCTTGAAATAGTCGAGAATGTACCCATTGAAATAACACCCAATCCTTATAACGAGGAGTATCTTAAAACAAAACGGGACAGGATGGGACATTCGATATTAAAAAACCTGTAAACAAATTGTCTGCTAAAATGTTCTTGTAGCAAGATTATGCACCAGCCACTTTTCATCGAGCAAGCGTATATCGACGGTAAATTCGTCGGTTCGAAACACACCTTTCAGGTCATTAATCCGGCAACGGGCAAATCGATCGGGCAAATACCGGATCTGACAGTTGCGGATACAAAAAAAGCGATTATAGCGGCAGACAAAGCTTGGAAGCCGTGGAATAGTCTACCTGTTGGCGAGCGTTGTACTCTTGTCCGGAACCTGTACGAGCTCATCCGGAAGCATAAGGACGAGCTCGCCAGAATAATGACGTTAGAGAGTGGCAAACCGCTGACGGAATCGTTGGTGGAAGTAGACTACGGTAATTCTTTCGTAGAATGGTTTTCCGAAGAGGGAAAACGGACATACGGTGAAACCATACCGGCTTTAAAATCGGGCATACATCTGTCGACAATCAAGCAGAGCGTCGGTGTCGTGGCGGCGATTACGCCTTGGAACTTCCCTTTGGCGATGATTACCCGGAAGTTGGCCCCTGCCCTGGCTGCTGGGTGTACGTTTATTTTGAAGCCCGCTTCCCAGACACCTTTTACCGCTATCGCCTTGGCCCGACTGGTTGATGAAGCCGGCATTCCAAAAGGTGTCTTCCAAGTCATAACCTCCAAAGACAGCCAAGGTATAGGCAAAGAGCTGAGCACCCATCCACTGGTTCGGAAGATCTCTTTTACAGGTTCGACAAGTGTCGGCCGATCATTAATGGAACAAGCCGCGGGCACGATCAAACGTGTCTCCTTCGAACTGGGAGGCAATGCTCCCTTTCTCGTTTTTGACGATGCCGATATCGATAAGGCGATTGCAGGGGCGATCGCCGGTAAATTCAGAAATTCCGGACAAACCTGTGTAGCTGTCAACCGCTTCTATGTACAGGAGGGAATCTATTCCGCATTTGCGGATAAACTTACCGCAGCTGTAAAAAAGCTAAAAGTAGGTGATGGTCTTAAAAAAGGAGTTCAGGTAGGCCCCCTCATCAACCCGGCAGGACTGGAGAAGGTACAGGAACACGTTCAGGATGCTGTCGATAAAGGAGCTGTTGTGAAAACAGGCGGTAAAGCGCTGAAAGGAAATTTCTATGAACCTACTGTGTTGACGGATGTGGCTCCTAACAGCCTGTTGGCGCAGGAGGAAACTTTCGGCCCTGTATGTGCCCTATTCTCCTTCTCTACGGAAGAGGAGGCTATACGTTTGGCCAATGATACACCATTCGGATTAGCCGCCTATTTTTACAGTGAAAATATCCATCGTTGTCGCCGTGTTGCCGAGGCATTGGAGGCGGGCATGGTAGGCATCAACACCGGTATGGTGTCGAACGCTTCTGCTCCGTTCGGCGGAATCAAACAATCGGGCATAGGCCGCGAAGGTTCCCGGTACGGTATAGATGAATATCTTGAAATCAAATACCTCTGCTACGGCGAGTAAGAAAGATCGTCAATCTACTTCTTCTCCCCGCCGCTTCCTATACTTTTTATAGCTCTTAATCAATAACATCAATATAATCGCCAAGATAACTAAGCCTAAAACGCCGTATATCCAGTTTAGCGCTGACTTCAGCACGACGACAAAAACGATAGCAAATAGCAAAATGGTGGAGACTTCATTCCATATGCGCAAATGACCCGACGTCCAGGTTGACCGTTCATCGCGAAGCCGATACATCATACGTTGACTAATAAAATGGTAAATCACCATCCCGGCAACAAACAACAATTTCACCTGCATCCATCCCGTCTTTAAAAGAGCTGGATTCATATATAGCATGACCAGTGCCGAGGCGACAGTGATGTACATTGCGGGTGTCGTAATGACCCACCACAACCGCTTCTCCATGATCTTAAACTGCTTGTGCAAAACCTCATACGCCACTGCTCCTTTAGCTTTTGCCTCCGTATGGTAAATAAAGAGGCGAGGCATATAAAACAGTCCCGCCATCCAACAGATAACAAAAATAATATGAACAGCCTTGGCGTATAGGTATAACATTTTTTTAATTACGAATTACGAGTAAATTACGAATTACGAATGTAGAATTACGAATTGTGGTCTAATTCGTAATTCATAATTCCTCATTCGTAATTCCTATTATCTATATTCTTTGATGACGTCAACGGCATATTTCACGTTATCAAATGGAATATCCGGCATGATACCATGTCCTAAATTAAAGATAAAACCGTTCTCGCCACGCATCCTTTCAAATAAGTCTAATATCTTGGTTTTAATAACCTTTTTATCCGCATACAGAACAAAGGGATCTAAATTTCCCTGTACCGCTATACCCTCAGGCAAAGACTGTTTGATATTTTTAAGATCTGCATTCCAGTCTACGGAAATAACATCCGGATTAGCCTCCGCCATGATAGGCGCAAAAACAGAGGATCCCTTACAGAACGAAATCACCGGAACGGATCTTTTGATTTTGGAGAGAATATAGTGATTATAGCGGTGTGCAAATTCACGGTAATCATTCCACGACAGTGCCAGTGCCCAACTATCGAAAAGCTGTAATGCATTGACCCCCGCATCGACCTGCATATTCAGATATTCCACGGTGACGTCGGCAATTTTTTGCAAAATCAAGTGGGCCATTGCAGGTTCATTGTTCAGCAGCAGTTTTGTCTGCTTAAAATCTTTAGAAGAACCTCCTTCCACCAGATAACTTAATATCGTAAAAGGTGCACCGGCAAAGCCGATTAACGGAATACGCCCGTCCAAACGTTGCTGTATCACTTTGATCGCTTCCGCGACATACTGTAGTTTATCCAAACAATCCACAGACAACTGTTCCACGTCGGCAAGTGACCGGATGGGGTTTGAAAACCGAGGGCCTACACCTTGTTCGAAAGACAGATCCCCTCCCATAGCTTCCGCAGTAACTAAAATATCCGAGAATAAAATGGCCGCATCAATACCTAATAAGTCCACCGGCAACATCGTTACATCGGCGGCTATCTCGGGCGTCTTACACATTTCCAAGAAGCTATATTTATTCTTGATTTCCCAATACTCTGGCATAAAACGTCCTGCTTGACGCATCATCCATACCGGTGGTCTTTCTGTAGGCTGCGAAAGTGCAGCCCTAATCAATAAATCGTTTTGTAAAACTGTAGTCACTATACAAAGTAAAAATTAAAAGGTAAAAATTAAAGATTGCTTCTGATTTTTGAAACGATACTCTTCTGGCGCTCGGTAAGCTTCAGTTTATCCGCGACCTCCAGATAAGCATTCACCCGTTCATAATCCTTTTTACGCAAATTGATATTCGCCAGGTTTATCAAGACCATCCCCTTCTCGTGATCTCTCCTCCAGGGCAATCGCGAAGCCAATTGAAAATGATATTCAGCCTCCTCGATCTCGCCTTCCTTCAACGCAATATTCCCCTGCATAAATTCATAAAAATTCCGGCGTCCTTTCCGCAGATGATCGGGATTTTTGATCTGTGCCAATAATTCCTTTGTCTTTTCATAATCTTGTTTATGAAAAGCCTGTGTGGCTAAAAACACAGTTCCCTCCCGGTATTCGCTCCACACCATATAACCGATGATGCCGAGTGCATATACGCTAACTGAATAATGGCCGAACACGACACAATAAGCTAACGCAATAACGGCAAGAACAATAATCGTAAACCGGAATCTTCTATTCATTCTTAATGTTCAGACTGCGCTTCCGGGTTGTCCGTAAACTTATACCCTACACCACGGATCGAATGAAAATAAATCGGATGCTTTTGATCAGGCTCAAAATATTTACGGAACGTCAATATAAAATTATCAATGGTCCGCGTCGACGGATAGACATCGTAGTTCCATACCGTTTCCAAAATTTGTTCACGGGAAACCGCCTCATTCCGACGTTCGATCAAAAGTTTTAATAACATGGTCTCTTTTTTGGTCAAAGAGGTCACGGAACCGTCGGCATGATGCAACTCATAAGAATTGAAATAAATGGTTTTGTCGCCGATCGTGTAAGAGTTGATTTCTTTCAGGTCATCCCCTTTCATACCCCGTCGAATCAGATTACCGACACGGAGAATGAGTTCTTCCAGGTTGAAAGGTTTTACCAGATAATCATCGGCCCCTTTCTTCAATCCGGTAATGCGATCTTCACTGCTGTTCTTTGCGGTCAAAAACATAATAGGAACCTCTGTATTCTGCAAGCGGATGGTTTCTGCGACCTGAAAACCGTCAATCTCGGGAATCATGACATCTAAGATCACCAGGTTAAAACGTTCTTCTTTAAACACTTTAAGTGCCTTTTTTCCATCTGTAGCGGTCGTTACCCGGTAACCTTCCAGTTCCAGATTGAGTTTGATCGCTTCCAAAAGATGTTCTTCATCTTCGACTAATAGTATTCTTTGTTTAGTTTGCATAATTTTCAAATGTTACTTCAAACACGCTTCCCGAAGGTTTGTTATCTTTCACCACGATAGAGGCGTTGTGTTTGTGCAATACTGATTTTACGATATATAACCCCAAACCAGTTCCCTTGGTTTTACGGGTCGATTCATTTCCTATGCGATAAAACTTATTGAAGATCAGTTTCTTTTCTTCATCCGGTATACCCACCCCATGATCCGATACCGAAAAGACGACCGCATCATCTCGCTTATATAGAGCGACATCAACATGTGCACAAGGTGGTGAATATTTAATGGCGTTCTCCACCAGATTGGTCACGACGTTTGTAATCGCAAACTTATCTGCGTATAAAATAAGATTTTCCTCAATCTGCGGGTTGATCACTTCCGTCTTACAGGCATTTTTCTGCAACCTATCCAAAATATCCCCTACCAGATCCGATAGATTAAAATCCTCCTTAGGGAGGTTAAAACTTCTATTCTCCAGTTTGGTTGCTAATAATACATTCTCCACCAGATAGTCGAGCCGCTCAATATCTTTCAGCGAATTGCTTAAAAACATCATCTGCTGCTCGCGATCCAGATCTCTCTTCAGAATAGTTTGCAGATAGAGTTTGACCGAGGCCAGTGGTGACTTCAGCTCGTGCGTTACGGCCAATAAAAAGTTCTGTTGCTGCTGTCGATAATAGCGCTCTCTCCCCAGATGATTTTTCAGCTTGATGACAGCCAATATAAAAATTGCTAAAAAAATCAACCCTTCACCAATGACCATTCCTTTACGGTCAGGGACGTATTTGACGAACATATAACCCCAGCCGATAAGTTGGCACAAGGCATAAAACGCCAGTAAGTAAAACCAAAAAAGAGCCCGTCTCATAATGCTATTTCCCCAAAAATAGACAAATACTCCTGCATAATAAAATATGCAACATTTTATGACACAAATAAGAAAATCAACTTATAATAAAACCTGAAAGCGTAGTATCTTTGTGTATGTTCAGTTACAAAAAAGATATTTTCTTTGACTTAGACCATACGATTTGGGATTTCGATAAAAATGCAGAAGAGACGTTGAAAGATCTATATGTTCAGTACAATTTCGATCAGCTTTTTGGTCATACAGCACCCGATATCTTTATAGAAACCTATACCGCCAACAACCATCGGGTATGGGATCTCTATCACCATGGTAAAATCGAAAAGCCGACATTACGGAAACTTCGTTTTTCAGACACTTTTGAGCAACTCGGTGTTGATCCGACCTTATTCCCCGCACAATTTGAAGAAGACTATCTTCGTATATGCCCTACGAAGACAAATCTATTTCCCCATGCCCACGAGACCCTGCAATATTTACAGGGCAGGTATAACCTACACTTGATTTCGAACGGCTTTAAGGAGGCTTGTGAAAAAAAATTGGCACATAGCAATCTCACCTCCTATTTCAAAACGATTGTTATTTCGGAGGTCTTTGGGATCAACAAGCCTGACCCGCGGATTTTTGAACATGCTATTCAAAATGGGAAGGCAAAGAAAGAAACAGCCGTCATGATCGGTGACAACATCGAGGCCGACGTCCGCGGGGCATTACGTGCAGGTATGGACGCTATCTTTTTCAACGTCACAGGCAAAGAAAAACCAGCAGACGTAGACCACATGGTCTTGGGGTTGAAAGAACTGCAAAGTATTTTTTAGAGTCAGCCGCTATTGCATATCGAATAAGTGTCTTTCCGCATGGTAAGATGAACGTACCAAAGGACCGGACTCCACATATTTAAAGCCTATCTTTAAACCTATCTCTTTATATTTTTCAAACTGAGCGGGTGATATCCAGTCAATGACCGGATGATGTGCCTTTGTGGGCTGCAAGTACTGTCCTAATGTAATGATATGTACCCCCACATCATAGAGATCTTGCATAGCTTCGATCACATCCTCTTCTGTCTCTCCCAAACCTAACATAATACCTGACTTTGTGCGCAGACCTGCTGCTGAAATCCGTCGTAGGCAATCCAGTGAACGGTCGTATTTCGCTTGGATACGCACCTCACGGGTCAACCGTCGCACAGTTTCAAGGTTATGTGATACCACCTCCGGACGTACGGCCAATACGCGATCCAGATTTTCCCACTGTCCCTTGAAGTCCGGGATCAAGGTCTCCAGCGTCGTTTCCGGACTCTCCCGGCGTATCGCCAGAATAGTCTCGGCCCAGATGGTAGATCCTCCGTCTTTCAGATCATCACGATCGACTGATGTGATGACGCAGTGTTTTACCTGCATCAATTTAACAGAAGCTGCCACACGATTGGGTTCATCCATATCCACTGGCAAAGGTCTTCCGGTAGCTACTGCGCAAAACGAACAGGAGCGTGTACAGATATTACCGAGGATCATGAACGTAGCCGTACCGGCTCCCCAACACTCCCCCATATTCGGGCAATTCCCACTTTCACAAATGGTATGCAGCTTATGTTCGTCTACCAGACTACGCACATGACGATATTCTTTCCCCACGGGTAATTTTACACGCAACCAATCGGGCTTCCGTTCGGTCTGATGAGCAGGTATTACTGGAAGTTCTATCATGTTACAAAGGTAAACATATTTCAAATACTTTAGAGGTCATTTTTTATCGCTGGAGCAGCGATGGGGCTTTCTTTTACTTTTTTGGCCGTCAAAAAAGTAACAAAAACCGAACGAAGTGAGCTCATGGATACCATTGAAAACAAACACTAATCCATAACCTCGTCGCTGTGCCATCTCGGCACAAAGGATCTTCCTTCCTGCTATTGCCGATCTGCCAAGGCGACATTTTTCGTGGTTGTATGGCTATTGCTTTTATTTCTGCTATTCTATTCTTATTCCACCAACCACCAAATCTAACATATAAATACTAACATCTAACCCGTCTAAAGAAAAGCTGCCTAGGATGCTGTAGCGTAAAAAATAGGAGAAGTCCGATAAGAATGTATGTAAGAAGTGTAGCGAAGCGGAACGGCTCAAATACATTCCGGACTTTGAACTATTTTTAGCGTAACAGTATCCAAGCCTTGACTTTTTTGCTTCGTTTTTTTGTCAAGAAAAAACCTCGAAGAGCTCTTGAATGCCCTTGAAAGCAAACACAATATGAAAAAATGAAGGGTCCTCCCGGCCCGAGGGAACCATACAAAAAATATTTTAAAAGAGGGGGGTTATTTGCGTCAATTTTGCGTGCAACGCCGTTTTTTTGTGACCCAAATAGCCCCCTTCCTGCTGTTTTTAAGGTAAAAACAGCCTTTACACCTTATTAAAAGCTGATTTTTTAGTGAGTAAACGCTCACGGTTGTGCATCAACGATGAGTCATTGTACATCACTGATGAGCCAAAAGTATGTACTGTTGTGTCACAAATATGTACGGATGAGCCGCGAGTGATCTACTTTCGCCTATCCGTATGTTAAGGTGAGTCATTGTCAATCTATATTGACTCATCCTCGCATGAAGATGGGTCATCGGTGATCTGAGTTGACCTATCCATGTATTAAAATGGGACATTGGTGATCTATATTTACCCGCCCGTATATGAAGATGAGTCATCGGTGATGCATGCGCAGGCAAAGTAATATACAGGTGGATCAGGAGTGATGTAGCTTGAACTATTCGTATTGTAAGATGAGGTATAATGATATACCAATCATGCGGCAGTATAGTGGGACGGTCATCAAAAAAGCCCCTTGTGAGTACAAGAGGCTTTTTGATACAACAATGTATTTACTTAGAATTGGAAACCAACTCCGAAAGATAATACACGGTTAGAACTTTTAATATCAAAATCATTATCTGGCGCAAGATTAGTCAGACCTAATCCATAGCCTACATTGATCAAAAACCCATTAGCCAATTTGTAACCAGCTAAAAAGTTTACACCGGCATCAAACGCTTTCATATCTTTATCATCGCCGGAGAAATCAATTTTGTCATCCTCAGTTTCGGTTTCACCCTCAAAGGTTCCTTTCCATTTGTCCTTTCCACTAATTGCATAGCCTACATAGGGTCCCGCACCTAAAAACACAGATCCGGCATCTCCTGTAGGGATGTAATAAACCGCATTTACCGGAATTTCAATCGACATTACATTTCTCGTACTTGTAAATGATGCGCCTTCTTCTTCAATTTTTGCTTTTTGTCCCTTTCCCTGTAATGAGATACCGGGTTGAATAGAAAAATTGGGGGCAACATTGATGTCCGCATACCCAGTCACGTAGAAAGATGGATTAAGTTTAACTCCTTCATCATCTAGTTCCACCTCGTCACCCGATGAGCTGGTAGCATACTTACCTAAGTTCACACCGGCTTTGATACCATAACTAACTTGTGCCTGAGCACCAACAGCCAATAAACAGGCTGCTCCTAATGATAGTAAAATTTTTTTCATAACTTCTATTTTTTATTAAAATTTAATAAAACTCCATATAATTTTTGATATATACAAGGAGTTTTACAAAAATTAATAAAAAATTAAAACTCAACACCAATACCTACAGCGAATCCTCTGTTTTTGATTTCATCGGCAAGGCTCTTTGCACCTGCGATATTGGTAAGTCCCAGACCGTAATTTGCATGTAATAATAATCCATTGCCTAACTTAAAGCCCGCCAAAAAGTTCAAACCAAAGTCCGTTCCCTTTAATGTTTCATCTTTACCGAAAGAAAATTCGTCCAACGTCGTGGAAGAGAAGTCACCCTCTCCATCTTGGCTATTGAGCTTGTTTTTACCGCTCAGTCCAAACCCAACATAAGGACCTGCACCTACAAACAAACCACCAAATTTACCAACAAAATTCACGGGCACATCTAACCACATCGTATTTTGAGAGACATCATATGTGGTACCTCCAATTGTTGCCTCGGCAAACTTTGCTCCTTTACCTTGCAGGGAAAGTCCTGGCTGTATATAAAATCCCGGGGCAACCTGTGCATCCACATAGCCCGTCACATGGAAATTCACTGTGGATTTTGTATCGGACAACTCATCCGATCCACCATAACTGTAAGAAGGAAAATTAACCCCCGCTTTCAATCCCAAACCTACCTGCGCCTGCGCTCCTACAGCCAGCAGGATAGCTGCGCTCAATGTTAATACAATCTTTTTCATCTTGATCTGTTTAAATAAATTATTCACTTCAAGGCTTGCAAGTTTTAGACCAAAAAGTATCAAAAAATGTTAAACGAAACATAAGATGCTAATACACAGTGTTTTTTTGTATTTAGGTTATAAGGTTACGGGGTTATGAGGTTATAAAGCTACAGCGTTCCACGAATAGTGAAAATAAGAAAAGCAGAATCCGTACAAATCCTGAAAATGTCGCCTCAGTGGGTCGCGGATGGCAGGAAGGAAGATCCGCGGTCGCGAACCAGTGCAGCGACAAGGCTTGGGCACTTGGCCGATACCAAGTGCCTGCCCGTCCGGCAAGAGGACAACCCTGTCCGGCAAGAGGACAAAAAACAAAAATACAGAAGAAAAAAGAATTGTAATTATTAAAAATAACCATTACTTTTGCAGTCTCTCAACGGAGAATGGTCGGATGGCCGAGTGGCTAGGCAGAGGTCTGCAAAACCTCCTACAGCGGTTCGAATCCGCTTCCGACCTCGTTTAATTTAAAGGTCGTTAAAATAAAATATTAGAAATAAAATGGGAGTTACACGTTTAAAAAGAAAAGATAGGAGAAACAAGACTACTGCACGTCTTGAGGTTCAGTTTTTGAAGTTAGGCCGTAATGTGGAATTAGGTTCACGTTCGAAGCTATCTAAGAAAAGTCAGATCGTAAAAAACAACGAAGTACTAAGCCAGCTTGCTGCAGAAGCAAAATAAGTTTGTCCTTCGATCGAAACATGATAAGAGGATTTGCATCACTGCAGATCCTTTTTTGATTCGTATACTACTGCCCACCACAGCCCAAGTAGCGAAATAAAAAGAACTACGGCCACGGCACCCAATCCGAGAGGAATATGAGGTATAAAGATCCCCAGAATACCTCCCGCACCCTGTAGTAATAACAGGAGCTCATTGAACACCACCCCAAGCATAAAACCGATCACGGCAATATTAACTTTTCGGCTCGCAGCAACAATCTGAGTCTGAAATATAAATGCAAGGATAAAAAATGTAATAATCCCTAATAATACCAGATGAAGGTATCCTACGACAATAGGACGAAAGCTATAGGCTAAACTGCTGAGTGATGGTATGACGGATAATGTCTGCAAGAGGAATTTAATACTCGCCGCAAGTAATACGGCACAAAATAGCCAAGCCACGATGGATACACTGATACGCGATCTTATTTTCTTCAGTTGTTGTCGAATGGCATGTAACCACAGCGTCCAGGCCGATAACTGAAAAATCACCACAATCACTAACCCTACATACAACCACATAGGCAGGTTGTACCATAAGACGGACAACAAGTACCCCGGGATACAGGCCCACGCAAATATCTGAAAAACTCTTTTCCGATAGCGTAGCTGCACCCCTTCTTGGTCCAGCCAATGGTTGGCCAACCCCATACACATAAAGAAAAACCAACCGTTATATTGGAAATGCAGAAAAAAATACACCGCTGCAAGCTGAAGCCTGGAGTCTACATTTCCCGTCTTCACCAGATACGCCAGGTAAAACGTCCCCAAAGAAGACAACACTAAAAAAAAGAGGGCCATACTCAGCCAGTTGCGTACAACACCGCTGAGATCCGAAACTCGCAAATCCCGCCGTGCTGTGTAGGCAAAAACGTAGGAGAGGAGAATAGATAAAGTCGAAAAGAAAATCGAATAACCCCCATACCCCTGATAGGTAAAAGTAATCAGCATACCATAGGAGACAACAAGGTTAGCTAACAGAATAAGCTGATATTTCCGAGGTAATGCATCTCCTCCCCTTTTTCGTCCTATAACCATGACAAATAACAACATCAGCACGTGTGACAACCACCCGGAAAAAGCAAAGTGGGAATGTGCATGCATGATTTGTTTCTGCTCAACAAAAGGAAGAGGCATCAACACTTTAAAACGCATCAACAGACCAAACCCGGACACCAGTACCAAATTCAGTAGGCCTATAATCGTCCAACGTCTTATGGTGAGGTTATCTAGAAATCGTCCCATATACATCTATTAATCTACCTGTATCCCATCCGAAGGAATAAATACTTTTCCTTTTATGATACTCAGCTTCTCATCCTTTTCCATCTGTTTGATGGTGCGGATAATTGTTTCCACCCGCATCCCGGTCATATTAGCAAGCTGCTGCCTCGTCATCATCAACCGGTTACAATCTTGGCAGATCAACTTTCCCTGTTGATTGAAATACTGTATAAGGTGACCGATAACTTCCTCGGGACTGTGGGTAGGCAGCAAATTGGTCAACATAAATTTAAAGCGTAAGTCTGCCACCAGCGATTCGGTAAACTTAAAATGTATTTCAGGATATTGACGTAGAAGTTCCCGAAAGGTGGAAGCGGACAAACGCAACATGACACAAGGGGAATCGGCAATCGCACTCGCTGCATAACTTCCACCGTCAAAAAGCGGAAAATCGCCAAAACTTTCACCAGGGTAGACCACCTTATGCAACACTTCTCTACCGTCGTCCATAATATTACACCATCGCACCCGACCGGAAGTCAGCTGATAGTAAAATGTTGCCGGAGAACCCTCATTAAAAATAAAATCCCCGGTCTCCACCTTACGGTAGGTAGCTCCTCTTTCTAAAAGTAAGTCTATTGGAATCTTCATAGTTAAGACTATTTATTAATTATCATATAAAGTTACCTCTTTTAGCAGCATACAAAACTGACCTGTATCACAATTCGTCATGACAAGTATCATTAAAACATAAATAACTGATAAACAACATTATACATTAAAAACAAAACGCTTTTATATTTGTTTATGATTCAACGCATAAATCATCGCGTGACTTAAAAATACCTTTGTATCAGGTTGAATATAGAAAAGAAACATTTATTAGAAGAGAGAATATTCATTAAACAAAACCATTATGAAGAAGTTAATCGTTTTTTTTGCAATAGGCATGATCGTTTACGCCTGCTCATCCAACAACCAACAAAACAACAACACCGCTACCACGACAGAAAAAGAGACACCATCTGTCGACAGTTATGACCCTACCCGTGGAGAAGGGAAGTTTGACCATGTCGATGTGGGTGAGCAGCTGGATGTAACCTTGGCAGAGGAAGGAAAGAAGATAGCCGATTTAAAATGTGCAAGTTGCCACAAATACACCGAAGAGAAATTAGTAGGACCAGGCTGGGCGGGTGTCTCTAAAAAACATAAGCCGGAGTGGATTATGAATTTTATTACCAATCCCGATCCGATGATTGATAAAGATCCGGAACTACAGGCACAGTTGGAGATATGTCTGGTCCGCATGCCCAATCAGAACCTATCGGATGATGATGCGCGCAGCATTCTCGAATTCATGCGTCAAAATGATGGTGTAAAATAATATCAAATAAAAAAACCTTTAAAACGATTTATTCCATGAATTTAAGACTAAACCTTATGTGGATCATGGCCCTCGCAGTGGTCACCACATCATTCCATGCATGCAGACCCAAAGGAGCGGGTAGTACCGTTACAGGTGATGCTGCACAGCGAACGTATATCCCTCCCGGGCAGTACGACGAGTTGTACACCTTTGTCTCTGGAGGTTTCAGTGGTCAGATGAGTGTGTATGGTCTCCCGAGCGGGCGTCTATTCCGCGTCATTCCGGTTTTCTCGGTCGATCCCGAAAAAGGATGGGGATTTAGTGAAGAAACTAAACCGATGTTGGAGACCTCTCATGGATTTGTACCATGGGATGACTTACACCACATTGAATCTTCTTTTACCGATGGTATGCCAGACGGCAAGTGGATGTTTGCCAACTCCAACAATACGCCGCGTCTTGCACGTATCAATCTACAGACATTCCGTACCGACGAAATCATCGAGATCCCGAATACCGGCGGTAACCACTGTTCGCCTTTTACGACGGAAAACTCAGAGTATGTTATTGCGGCCACACGCTTTAGCGTACCCCCAGACGGTCCCGGAGGCGACGTGCCGATCAGCTCCTACAAAGAGAACTTTAAAGGACACATCAGCTTCGTCAGTGTTGACAAGGAAACCGGTGAATTTGATATTGCTTTTCAGCTGAAAACCCCGGGATTGAATTTCGACTTGTCCAGCGCCGGAAAAGGCGTATCGAACGGATGGCTCTTTATCAGCTGCTACAATTCCGAGCAAGCCCATACCTTACTGGAAGTCAACGCGTCTAAAAACGACAAAGACTTCATCATGGCCATCAACTGGAAAAAAGCAGAGGAATATTTTAAGGCTGGACGGGGCACCAAGCAAACCAATGTACGTTATGCCCACAACAAGTGGGATGAACATACCCATGCGGCGACTTCTGAAATAAAAACCGAGGTCACCGTGCTTGATCTTGCGGATTTTGAAGATCTGGCCTATCTTATCCCTTGTCCGAAATCGCCACACGGTGCCGATGTGAACCCGACAGGCGAGTATATCGTGGGTAGTGGGAAATTAGCAGCGCTGGTTCCGGTATTCAGCTTTGAAAAATTACAAAAAGCTATCGCGGACAAAGATTTCGAAGGCGAACGTTACGACGGTATTCCTGTGGTAAAATATGAATCGGCATTACATGGTGAAGTACAGAAGCCAGGGTTAGGCCCTTTGCACACTGAATTTGACGAGAAAGGAAACGCATATACCTCTTTCTTCGTCTCTTCGGAAGTGGTGAAATGGAATGTAAAGACATTGGAAATCATAGACAGGCAACCGACTTATTATTCTGTCGGTCACCTGATGGTAGCCGGTGGAAATTCCAAAAAACCTTACGGCAAGTATTTGGTCGCTTTTAACAAAATCACCAAAGACCGCTTCTTGCCAACAGGACCGGAGCTTTGCCACAGCGCACAGCTGTTTGATATCAGTGGTGAAAAGATGGAGCTGTTGCTTGACTTCCCGACCATTGGAGAGCCACATTACGCGCAAACCATTCCGGCTGATATGCTGATGGAAAAATCCGTGAAAATATATGACATCAATGCCAACAACCACCCGCACAAAACCAACGGTGAAGGCGATGCGCGGGTAGAACGTGACGGTAATATTGTACGGGTATATATGACAGCTATCCGTTCGCACCTGACCCCTGATGTTATTGAAGGCATACAGCTTGGCGATGAAGTACATTTCCACGTCACCAACATTGAGCAGGACTGGGATATGCCACACGGATTTGCCATCAAGGGCGCAAGAAATTCGGAATTACTCGTCATGCCGGGCGAAACAACAACATTGAAATGGGTGCCCGATCGTACCGGTATATTTCCCTTCTATTGTACTGACTTCTGTTCGGCATTGCACCAGGAAATGTCCGGGTATGTTCGGGTTTCGCCGAAAGGAAGCAATGTACCACTTATGAGCTATACCGGTGAACCGCGGACAGCAGAATAGATCGCAACAGAAACAGAATAATGTGAAAAATTATCAAAAGATATCAAAGCTTAGCCGTGCTATACTCCTCTTAGGGGGTATAGCACTCTTTGCCGTCATCGTACTGCCGATATGGCGTATCGAGCTGATTGCTCCACAATATCCGGAAGGCCTCGAAATGCATATTTACAGCTACAAGCTGGGCGGGCAGGTTGAGATCATTAACGGGCTGAACCATTACATCGGTATGCAAGTACTGCATGCGGATGATTTTATCGAATTTACAGTCTTACCCTACATTATCGGGGTATATGGTTTTTTCTTTATAGTAGTGGGGCTTTTGGCGCGACGCAAATTCGTGTATATACTTATGGGCGCTTTTATACTGTTTGGAATCGTCTCTATGGTTGACTTTTACCGGTGGTTATATGAGTATGGCCATAACTTGGATCCAAACGCGCCCATCATTGTACCGGGTATGGCTTATCAGCCGCCGTTAATCGGGTCAAAGCAATTGCTCAACTTCCTTGCTTTTTCCATACCAGATACCGGGGGTTGGATCTTTATTGGCGTCGGCTTACTCTTAGCCTATTGTACAGGCAAAGAATTCTTATTGCACAAAAAACTCAAAAACAGCACAACATGAAAAAGTATACACTAATCTTATATGCGTCTGTCTTATTTCTCTTTATCTGTGTCCAAGCTTGCACCACGAGTGCAGGTCCTAAGCCTATTCGATATGGTAAAGACCAATGTGCCTATTGCAAAATGACGGTTAGTGATGCCCGATTTGGGACACAATTGTTGACCAAAAAGGGACGCGCTTATAATTTTGACGACATCCAATGTATGATTTCATTTGCCAAAGAAAAGCAGGTAACTCCTGAGGACATTGCTGCATTCTACGTCCCGGACTTTAATACCAAAAAGCTTTTACCGGCTAAAGATCTATTTTACTTAAAAAGTGAAGCCTTAAAAAGCCCTATGCGTGGCGACATTGCTGCTTTCTCGACAAAGGATGCCCTGGAGCAAACCTTAAATGAAATCGGTGGAACTGTTATGACGTGGGATGGTCTTTGGAAATAAAAGGCGTTGATATGAGAAACAGGCTGTCGTTTGTATGGCGTATATCCGTCGGGTTATGGGTGATCAGCGGTGCAGTCCACGCCAAGACGATCGAAGTGGGCCAGCGACAAGCAAACAAATCCATTCAGGCGGCTGTGGCGCTGGCTAATCCCGGCGATACCCTTATCGTGCATGGGGGTATTTATCAGGAAGGTAATATCAACATCACCAAAGGTATCGTTTTAATCGGCAAGGACGGCCCTGTTATCGACGGGCAGCATAAGTACGAACCCATTTCTATACGGGCTTCCGACGTTACAGTACAGGGCTTTACCATCAAGAATTCCGGTCAATCCTCCATGGTAGACATGGCCGGTATTAAAATCTACAACAGTAGCCGTGTGACTATTCAGGACAATATCCTGGATAACAATTTTTTTGGTATTTACTCCCAAGGCTCCAAAAATTGCCTGATCAAAAATAATCGTCTCCGCGCTTACGGAAAAGCTGAACAGTATATCGGAAACGGTATCCACGCTTGGAAGAGCGACAGCCTGACCATCGTGGGCAATGAAATCATTGGGCATCGTGATGGTATTTACCTCGAATTTGTTACCCATACACAAGTAGAGGATAATCTATCCAGCAATAATCTACGGTATGGTCTGCATTTTATGTTTTCGCACAACAATGCTTATTATTCCAACACCTTTAGGGCCAACGGAGCAGGTGTTGCCGTCATGTACACCAAACATGTCCGCATGGAACGTAACATCTTCGAAGAAAACTGGGGAGACGCCGCTTATGGCTTGCTACTGAAAGATATTACGGATAGCCATATCCAGCACAATATCTTCGTTAAGAATACGACAGCAATATTTATGGAAGGCAGCAATCGCGTACAGATACTTGAAAACCGATTTGAAAACAACGGGTGGGCCATCAAGATCATGACCAGTTGCATGGATAATACACTCACAAAAAACAATTTTGTGCAGAATACATTCGACATTGCTACAAATGGCGGTCGAATAGCCAACACATTTGATGGCAACTATTGGGATAAATATGAGGGATACGATCTGGATAAGAATGGTATAGGCGATGTGCCGCATCATCCGGTCAGCCTTTTCTCCATGCTCGTGGAACGGTATCCCACGGTTATGCTACTTTTCAGAAGCTTTATGGTCACCTTGTTTGACCGCAGTGAAAAAATGTTCCCCAGTCTTACGCCAGAAAAGCTCAAAGACGATAAGCCACTTATGAAATCGGTGATACTATGATTAAAATCGAACAATTATATAAGCGTTTTGGTAAGCTGCAGGTGCTTGAGGCTATTAACCTTTCTCTGGATGGTGGGCAATGTATAGCACTGATAGGCCCCAACGGCAGTGGCAAGACGACCTTAATTAAGTCGGTCCTCGGCATGGTCGTTCCCAGTGCGGGAAGCATCTATTTTCAAGGTAAGGATATCGGTCGGGAGTGGGCCTACCGCAACGATATCGGGTATATGCCACAGATCGGTGAATATCCTGAAAATATGACGATTGGTCAGGTACTGGACATGATGAAGGATATCCGTCGCGTGCCCGAAAATCAGTTGGATACCGAACTTTACGAGAAATTTGCCCTCGGCCAAATACGGAATAAGCGTATGCGTACCCTGTCTGGTGGTACCCGCCAAAAAGTAAGTGCCTGCCTCGCTTTTATGTTTAACCCCAAAGTGCTGATCCTGGATGAACCTACTGCAGGACTCGATCCGCTCTCGACCGAGATACTGAAAGAGAAAATCCTACGCGAAAGAGAGAAGAACAAACTTATTATCATCACATCCCATATATTAAGCGACCTGGATGATTTAGTCTCCCAGATTATCTACATGCAAGATGGCAAGGTCATCTTTCACAAATCACTGATCGATTTAAAAACAGAGACAGCCACAGATAAGTTATCAAAGGCTATTGCAGCTATCATGTCTAACAAACAAGCCGTTCCAACAGTAATTTCCCATGAATAATAAAATCGTCAAATATGTCATCACCGACCTCCTTCGAAACCGTACGATAGTAGGCTATACGGTATTGTTGCTTGCCTTATCCTTGGGCATCTTCATGATGGAAGACAATGCGGACAAAAGTATAGCCAGTTTACTTCATGTCGTCCTCTTTGTCGTTCCGCTGGTCAGTATCATCTTTTCGACGATATACCTTTACAACAGTGCGGAATTTATAGCCTTGCTCGTCAGTCAACCGCTAAAAAGACAAAGCATCTGGTTCAGCATATTCCTGGGACTTGGGGCCGTTATGTTACTCTCCTTCTTCATCGGCGTCGGCGTTCCGACTTTATTGTACGCCAGTAGCCCCTCCGGGCTGATGTTGATAGCCGGGGGGTTACTTTTATCGCTTATTTTTGTCTCCATAGCCCTATGGACCGCTGTACGCATACGGGATAAGTCAAAAGGTATTGGCTTAGCCATTATTTTATGGTTATATTTTGCATTGATCTTTGACGCTCTCTTATTATTTCTGCTTTTTCAATTTGCCGACTATCCCATCGAAAATATCATGATCGGCATTTCTATGCTTAATCCAATTGATATCACACGCATATTGATCCTATTGGAAATAGATCTCTCTGCCATGATGGGTTATACAGGTGCCATCTTCCGGGAGTTCTTTGGAACCGGCGGAGGAATGTCTCTAACGCTAATCGTCATGTTACTCTGGATTGCTATTCCGGTAGGATTATCCGTCCGGTATTTTAAGCGAAAAGATCTGTAGGAAACTGACATCATTTTGACAGGCTTGTTCCGTATTATGCGCGGACGCATAAAACGTGCTTTATATACTCTGTAAATTTGTACTGTACGCAAAAAGGAAGTCAAGTTATTACAATATAAAAACAGCAAGTCATGATAAAAACAGCACAATTAAATGTCACACAGATCGAACCTCGATTGAAACATCCTACTATTTTCGAACATTTTGATGCACTCGTGCAAGGCGAAGCTTTCGAAATCCTGAACGATCACGATCCTAAACCGCTTTACTACCAACTTCTCGGTGAGCGAGGCAACATTTTCACGTGGGAGTATGTCGAAAACGGACCGGAATGGTGGCGCATACGGATCACCAAACCTGCCGCTGTACAAGAAGATACGGTGGGATCCATTGCGGCGAAAGATATACGCAAGGCCGACGTATTTAAGAAACTGGGGATAGACTTTTGCTGCGGCGGAAAGAAATCACTCCAAGAAGCTGCAGAAAGCGTAGGGTTAAACGAGCAAGAATTGAAGGATCAACTCGCACGCGCCGAACAGCAGGCGCACGGTTCTATAGCACATGACTTTGACAGTTGGGATCTCGCTTTCCTTTCCGACTACATTCACAATGTACACCACAAATACGTGCGTGAACAGGGACCAATCATCGAACAGTTGGCCGATAAAGTCGCCATGCGCCACGGCTCGGAGCACCGCGAGTTACTCGCCTTAGCAGAAGGTATGCACGCGTTTATGGCTGATCTCTATAATCACGTAAAAACCGAAGATGAAAAACTCTTTCCCGTGATTAAACAGCTGGTATCCGGCGGACAACTTCAGCCCTCCCATATCAAAGAAACTATTGCTACGATGGAAGAGGAACATGAAGATGCAGGGAACGAATTGCGTCAGTTCAGGGCGTTGACTCGGGATTACAAACTTCCGGCAAATGCCTGCAATTCGTATACCTATCTGTTTGAAAAGATTAAAGAGTTTGAGAATGATCTGTTCCAACATATTCATTTAGAAAACAATGTACTGTTCCCCAAAGCAATAGCACTGTCTCAAAACTAAAAATCATGCTATACGACGACGTATGACAGCCTCTGACCGGGCACAATCCAAAAAAGTCAATTACATCGTCATTTCGAGGAGACACGACGAGAACCCCGGAGGGCTCATCAAAGATAAATCTATGGTTAAGAAATTTTTCAACTTTCTGAAAATTAGTTAATTAAATTTTATCCATAGATTTCTCCCTCTGGTCGAAATGACATTGAGATGACCTTTTTACATCTCTTGGTTATCAAAAGAATGATAGGAATAAATTTAGGCCATGGAAATACAACTAAATAACCCCTATGCACAGGAACAATTAAAGGCTCAGGTCGCCTTGATGCAAGTCATGGACCCTGAGCTCAATATCAATATCGTGGATATGGGACTTATTTATGAGGTCATCTTTTCTACTCCCGGGGAGATCCTCGTACAGATGACCCTCTCCACCCCCTATTGTCCCATGGGCCACGCTATCGAGCAAGGCGTGCTGAATGTCCTCAGCGACGCCTTCCCTGACCGAACAGCTTCCATTCAGCTGGTATGGGAACCCGAATGGAATTTTGATAGGATCTCGGATGCCGGAAAAGAACAGTTGAATATGCTTTAATAACCGTTATTTAATGTGAAAATTTCCGTGTTTTCTCGACTATCATGGCTTTATTGGCATGTATCACGCAGAAGACACTATCCAAATAAGATTCCATTTAGATTTTTTTGTACTTTTGTATAATATTCATACTTCAAAGTAGAAGAGAGGAGGGTAAATTTATGGGCAAGAGAGCAACAACAGAATCTAAAAACATATTATTTCCAGGCTACAAATCTTATTCAATTAATGATATTATAGCTGCAGGAGGGACTACCGCTTTGGCCAATCGCTTGAGCAAAAAACCAGAGAACATTTCTGAAAATCTTAAAAAACTACCCAAAGATGCCTTTTTAACCAGAAAAGAGGCAACAGACGCACTTGAACAACTTAAGGAGTAGCTGTGAACCTTCTATTTGACACTAATATTCTAATTCTATTAGCTAAGGATCATCAGCAAAAATTAATTGATGAAATTAATCCGGATAATAGGAAAATTTTTATTTCCATTGTTTCTATAGCCGAGCTAAAATCACTTGCTCTACGACACAATTGGGGTATAAAGAAATGGCAAGTTATTCATAATATATTAGATGAAGCGGTCATTATTGAGATAAACGAAAATTTAGTCGACACGTATACACAGATAGACAACTACTCTCAACGCAGAAATCCATTATTTTCACATTACCCCTTTACTACACCTAGAAATATGGGAAAGAATGATCTTTGGATCGCATCAACAGCAGCTTTGCTCGGACTGAAACTCATTACCGCAGATAAAGACTTTACCCACCTAAATGACGTATTCATGGAAGTCCAAACTATCAGGGTACCAGGATAATTACCTCATAGTGAAACAACATCTAACCTTCCATCAGCTGGGTATGAAAACCCGAATGGAATTTTGATAGGATCTCGGATGCCGGAAAAGAACAGTTGAATATGCCTTAATAGCAAAAGAACTGGCCAAGCTATTTACTTTCCGACAAACGCTTCATCACTTAATGTTTTAATAAAAGCAATTATATCTTGTTTTTCTTGTTCGGTCATCGGGATCCGATTGTCCTGCTCTTTCAAAATGGGATCAAGGTTATCAGCCTCCAATACACCATTATCAAAGTAATCTAACACCGCTTTTAACGTTGAAAATTGACCAAAACTACCGTAAGGAGCGGTATACTCGGCATTTCTTAGAGACGGAACGCGAAAGCTCATTAAGTCTGCCGGTATCCCTGTGACTCTGGCGCGTCCTGCTTCTTCGGTGCTCGGATTTACAGGAAACCCTACATTTCTGAAACTTTGGTCTGTAAACAGCTCTGTGCTATGACAGCTTTCACATTTCGTCTGGAACGCTTGATAGCCCCGTGCTTCGCTTTCGGTAAACGTCTCACCCTCGTTACGCCTTACGTTGTCATATTTACTGTTGGCAGAAATTAATGTGTATTGGTATTGCGCCAGACTCCGATAAATCCGATCAGCGGTAATCGCATCATCCCCATATGCTTTCATGAACAAATGTCTATATACGTGATCGACGGCGAGTTTGTTGATGACTTCCACAATGGAAGAATTCATCTCCTCGTGCGTGATGATTGGTACCAATGGCTGATTTTCCAACCGAAGTTTGCTCCCGTCCCAATTATAAAACTTCATAAACGCCAGGTTTTGGATGGGTGGCGTATTCCGAAGACTAACGCGACCATAGACCCCTACGGCCTGCACCTCATTATCCGCAAAAGCACTACCCCGCTTGTGGCAACTGGCGCAGGAAATCGAATTATTGATGCTGAATTTATTTTCGTGGAAAAGTTTTTCGCCCAACTCCACACCGTATTTGGTAGGTCTATTTTTCTCGACTGCAGGATTCAACGACGGAAATCCCGCAGGTATATCCAGCGGGATTTCGGGATTGTCGTAAGGCTCTGGCGCAATGCTATCCTCTCTGTTACAGGATAGTAACAGTAGAAAGATAGATAATAGGCCGAGTATATTTTTCATTTACGAATACAAGCTTTCTACAACGTCATTTCGATGAGATAACTATTTTTTAACACCTTCATCACTTTAATCTTCCACACTTTGGATAGAAAACATTCCCGAAATATCACTTGTACCATCTCCCCCCAAATTATCGACAAATGTGACCATCTGGGCTGCTGTGTGGATGTTTGGCGTAGCGTTGTCTCCCATACCTGTGCCTGTTGTCAATGTAATCGTATTGGTCTTTCCACTCAACAGTTTGTCAAAATCCGCTTTGATTATAATCCGTGGAGCTGTGCTACCAACCACTGCATTCGTATTTAGATCTAAGATAATATCCCGATAAGCGTCAACGCCTTGTGTATACGAGCCTTCCTCTCCCTCTACCGTACTACCCGTATGGATTGAAAGCTCTTTGTTGTCCGTATCATAGAAGCCCTCGATCTTTGTGAAGCGATATCCTGCGCCCCATTCCCACATCATCTCCGTATCGTTCTCCCCTGCAGCAGAATAGAACTTAGGGAATCGGACTTCGTCGAGCGTATTTAAGTCTTGCTTCACCCCTAATCCAAATTTGATCTGTTTGTACCCCCCTGTAGGTATATTACTCAACACATAATCCAACGTCTGTGGTTTTGCATGATTTACAACCGTAGCGCCCTTGTCCAGGTCGTTGATATGATAAGGAAATTCGCCACCATCTGCTTTGATGAGACGGATATTGCTAATGACATATTTCAGTTCTGAAAAATGATGGATCTGTCCTTCTGCCGAGGTGTTTTCCGTGGCAGTAGCTGATATAGCATCTCCGAGTACTATGGTCTCGTCTCCAAATGTATTGTTGAAATGCAAGGTAATACTATTGGCCACAGGATCTTCTTTGTCGTTACAAGATACAAATAAGGCTAATCCAATACATAAAGCAAAATATGTTGTTAATGTTTTCATGATAATATTTATTTTAATTTTTTTGTTTTTTCTAAAAATTGATTTTTAACGTGGTGAAAATATTACGCCCCATCCTCGGAATATTGCCCCAGTCGGCGTAGGTGCTGTAATACGTGTTGAAGAGGTTCTCTGCGCCAATCTGCAATACAGCTTGATACCCCTTAAAATTAAGCGTATAATCTCCTGATATATTCCATATCATATACGCCGGTGTCTGATCTTCACCGTATTCCGGACTATATTTTTGCTGCTCAAAATCACCATTCACCGAAGTCCACACCCCCAACTTCCTATGCATAAAATAAAGAGAAGTCTGATAGCTCAACGGGCGTATAAACGGCAAATTGCCTTTTTTATCATCCGTTGCCCGTGCATACGAGAGCATTCCTTTCCAATGCAAATGTCTCAAAATATCGTAATTGGCATTCAATGAGAGGTTGAATAGTCTCGCATGATCCAAAGAAGTATACCCTTTCACCCCCACCGACTGATAATTCATCGGACTCCCCAGACTTAAAATCCTCCCGACAATATAGTTTTGGATATAGAAATAATTGACCTTGGCCTCGACGCCCATTCTTTCGTTCCTGAATCCAGCACTCGCATTCCCCTCGTAAGAAATTTCATTTTTCAGATCCGGATTCCCAATGTAGTCGTAACGATCAAAGCTGTTGTAGATATAATATCCATACCCTTCCGAAACCGATGGCGCGCGATGTCCATAACCCGTACCGACAGAAAAAGCAAACTGATCGATTTCCAGTCGATAGCTGGCATGCAGTCCGGGCAGTATCCGGCTTTTCTCCTGGGGAGTAGCAGGATGAAAGATCCAATTAAATTCCACATACTTCGAGCGGTTGTAATTCCAGCCTAACGACCCCCCGAAATTCAATCGGCTCCTTTCGGAAATATCCCATGTGTTGTTCATCGAAAGTCCCGCAAAACGTGTCATGACCCAAGGCCAGCTATACGCAAACATAGTCTTCTTGCTCCGATTCTGTGGATACATCGTCATCTCGGCAATAGATAGATTTTCGTAGGCGTTGGCTTGTATTTCAGACGAATAACTGTCTTTCTTCAGATGAACCCTGGACAGCAGCCCGTAGGTCGTACTCCACCCTGGCATATCCATATGCACTAAGTTTTCGGGGCGTGTGGTATCGTCCATATAATGCTCGATTGCATTAAAATAGACCTTGCTATCCCAAACCCGTAGCAGCCCCTCGTCAAACAGCTGTTTGTAGGATGCCGACGTGATAATTGCGCGAGACAGCCACAGATCCATGGGCAATGCCGGAAAGCCTACATCTTTTGCTTTGTCGTAGATAGCATCCACCCTGACCGATGAAAGATCCCCTGTTTTATATGCTAAACCTAAAGATGTGTTGAATTTGTTGTATTGCGAATGATTCACTTCGTCATTTTTACCATCACGGTAGTTGCCTGCCTTTCGAAAAGAGACACGGCCATCGGCTGTAAATCTTTCCGTGGAATAAGACAGGTTGCTTAGATTGAAAAACTGTCTGTTGTTGAATTCAAATCCGCTCTGATACGCACCACTCCATTTCCTTTCCATGCCAAAGGGAATACTTTTCCTTTTCAGGTCAATGCTTCCAGCTACAGTAGCCCCGTGCATATTACCCTCCTGTCCTGATGTGATGTTGATGCCGGACAGGTCGTTGCTCTCTACGTAGGAAGTAACCGGATCCATCTTGTCCGTGCAAGCACCGAATACGTGCATACCGTCTATAGTCAACGTGGAGCGCTCGGTACTCATATTATTAAGCAAAGGCTCCCAAGCGTATGCCCCACGTTTGATGAAGCTGATATTTTCGGACGACGCCAAAAACTCATCCACAGAAACGGCCATTTTCATGTCTGTCTCGATCTTCTTTTTAGCAATAGCTGTGATTTTTACCTCTTTAAGATGTTTAGTACTGTCGCTTTGCGTGTGGGTATGTTGTGCACTGACATGTATTCCAAGGAAAAGACCAAAAAAAGCAATGCTTATCTTCTTCTTCATCATCTTAAAACAAAACATCTATATACAATTCACTTTTCACACCCTCGATCCCCGGCGTAAAAACCGTTGGAACCTCCGTTCCCCTCAAGATTCGTCCTTCCTCGTTCTGTAAGATGAAGTTCAACGTCCAGTTGCCCGTCATGGTATAATTGACCACACCATAGTACAGCCCATCATCCCGCTGCGTCAGATCCACATTGTTGGGCGAAGAGTGATTACCCATAGAAGGCTCCGGCATCCGCGGATCCAACAGCAAGGTGTACCCACTGACTTCCGTATAAGTGAACTGAGAAGGATCAGGAAAATCACTCGTAGGTGGGCTGTTCGGTTGCTCAAATCTATAGATACCGGCGACCAGTTCATTCTCGCCAACCTTCGGGCGCTGTGGCGATACCAAAGCGATGATATATTGCTCGTCATCTTTGCCCGTAAAACTGGTCATGTTCAGGTTCATATTGAGCTGTTCCTCTACCGTAATAGCTTGATGCACGCTATACAACTGTCCATCGATAGTGAACGAAATGTATAGCTCCCAATTACCGCCGGGCCTGCTTGCATCGGTGAATACCGCGTAGCCCGAAAAACAGTTCTCGTCCGTACTTATATTCATATCGTAGCGGTGCGGGCAGGAAGTTGTGTTTCCGCCTTCCTCTTTCCGTATGGGCAAAAAAGTCACCGACGAGACCTGCATATCCGCACCGGTCTGTTTGTCCGTCACTTTCACGCGGACTTCATTATAGCCCACGTAAAAAGTCCCGTTCAGGGCTTCGACACCGATGTCATAATCTCCTACCGTAATACGGGCAGCTTCTTCAAACTCGACGTATTCAGTGACTTCTGTTGCAATTTCCGCTTCGTAGTCTGTCTTGTCCTTGGTGCATGCCACCATTGCAAAAATTATGGCGACAGCACAAAACCTCGTTATCTTCATGATGGATAATCTGTGGTGTGAGCATACAAAATCCTATTATTTACCATCATCCAGACGGCTTTGGGACTTCGTTAAAGAAAAAAATGCAATAATGTATCCACGGACATAATAGTCCGTCATAGCCTTGTCAAGAGCAAATACATCTTAGAGACAGACTCAACCGATCGGGGGACGGAATATGGGGGTATTATAGTTGAACCGGTAGTCGATCAAATAAGGAGAGAAAGGCTTATCTGTGGTTTCTTCTTTTGGCTGATATAAAGTAAAAACAGTATACTCTTTATGCACATAAAGAGCGCTGTATTCATATACGAGCAAATTCTTCTTTGTTTCCTCTTTCTCTTTTTCCTTGATTTTTTTCATGAGAACACACTGCCCATCACAGTGTAATTGAGGACGGTCTTTGTTGATACACTTTGCCAGATACTCGGGTAGATGTATCTGATATTCCATGGTCATAATACTGCGATAAAAGGATTGCAGTGTCAGAGCGATTAGCAGAATATATGTACAGAAAAACCTCAAAGCTATTATTTTACTTCCCTAAACGTAGCTCAAAGGTACAGAAATAATCTAACCTAAAAATAACACGTATCACTTTTTTCGAGAATATTACACCACCATCTGTTCACAATCTATTTCTATTCAAGCAGGCCGAGCATCGCCTCCGCCATATGTTTCCCATTCTCCCGCTGTGCCGAACTATTAAAATGCAAGTTGTCACCGATATGTCCCAGCTTACTCGGCTCGGAATAGGCCGCATACCCCAGCTCATTTGCAGCCTCCTGTATCGCTTGGTTCACCTGTTTATAGGTATCCCGACGAAGGAAATCTCCCAATCCGCCCAAGACAATAGGAAGATCAGGATTTCCTAAATCCTTACGGAAAGATTGCATCAGCGCCATTAACCGCTCTTTGTATAGGGGAGCATCTTTTGTATTCGAATCCGATTCGCCCTGCTGCCAGACAATACCTTTTAATTTCCCCTGCTGCATCGCCACTTTGGCTTTTCGGATTGCCTCTTCATAAAGGCCCCGTTTTCCTCCCGGGTGCCAGTATGAAATTTTTGTACCTCCTACAGCCGCGGGAATTAAACCAATGCGGGTTCCCTTTCTGTTTGCCGCCATGATCTGACCAAATACAAATCCGGGCCCTACTCCCCTATTGGCTTTATCGTAATGGAGCGGTTCCTTGGCTAAGCTCCAACCGTCTTCGGCATTCAGTACATACACGTTTGCATGGGTTGCTGTATCTATGGCCTCGATGGTACCCCGTCCGGCCATATTGGATTGCCCCACTAATAAATAGAGTTCCATCTGATTATTCGTCACTTTCGATTTCGTAGCGCAGCCATGCCCTAACACCAGGACGAATCCAAGTATGAAAATAGCATATCGTTTTATTCGTATCATAGTCCTAATATATTATTGTATAGTAACTGGTAGTTCGATCAATTCAGCATACACACCACCAATATAATCCTTTACCTTAAACGTGATCGCATCCGAAGAACCCGTACCATCGTGTACGTAGCGGATAGCACCACCTTTCAATTCTTCCTGCGTAAACTCCCCAAATTTGCCCATAGGAAGACCGAAGCGCGTCACAGTACCATTCGCCGGGGTCTCTGCCAATACATAGATAATATTGTTGTCGGTATAATTATAGGTCGGTGATACAGCGGGCTTCATCGATAGCTGTTCTTTCGTTACCGCAGCTGCCCCATCTTGGGGTACTTGCAACGCAGTAAGATGATCGAGTTCCAGCTCGCTTGGCATCGCGCCAAGTAAGCTGATAAAAGCTTTATAGTCTCCATTACTCTGCTCTCTGTTATAAATGAAAACATTACCAAACTCACCATTTGGATCATCCATCAACCCAAGTCCTAAGGATACTTCCTCCACATGCTGTTGGTATGCACGGTTGATGAAAGTCGTTAGCGACACGACATTCCAACCCACGACAACTACTTCTGAGGTAGCTATCTGTCCCCCAAAAGTTGGCATAGTATTCCACGTTACACCAGTTTCACCAAATTCTTCCCAATCCGTACCGGTCTCCCAAACACCAAGAGTGGGCGTTATATTTGCAGGAAAGGGAGTGCGAACATTAAAGTTGAAGTTCGCACCGACTAAATCGTCCGCAAAAGCAATATCTTTTAAATCAAACTTGATGAGCCCACGTCTTGCAGAGACATGATTATCGGGGCGAGCATTCACGATGATAGAGCGAGTAGTATATGGTCCGTCGTCACCATAATTCGCATCGCGACTTCCTCTGTAGACATGAGCATCTGCCTCCACCCATAACGTATCCTTTTTAGCATCCGAATAATCCACTCCATCGGGCACTGGATCCGTAACCGTCATGACTCCCTGGTAAGTCGGAAAGATATTGACGACATGGGCAACGCCGTCTTTGAACACATAGTCTTGACCAATCACCGGTATCTGTGGCGTAGCAAGCTTGGAATTTTTGTTGACATAAAGACGAAATTTATCGGTAGCCGATACATTTCGAGTAAGGTATAAACTGTCCCCCTGTACCGTAGCTTCCCCGATCGTTTCATCTTCCTCCAAATCCAACGACCGGTAAGCACCGGGAATAACGAGATAAGAAAGCATCTCCTTTACCACATTCGGCGACAATTCCTGTATACTCGATACGCCTGCACTGAGCAACAGCCCTTGAATCGCTTCATTGGTGGGAACAATCCGGGTTTTGGCTTGCCCCTCTATGATATCTTCCATACCTGCATAATGCACTGCCTCGGCATATAGTGTTAGCCGAGAGTCTTTTCCTTGACTGATATATTCCAAGAGTGTGACGTCATCCAGATCATTGGAGGTATCTAAGTCATAATCTTTCATTAGTTTATTACAGCCGGTCAATAGGACAATGCATAGACCAACTATTAATAGTGCTGAATATTTCATAGCTATCTCTTTAAATTTTACTTGTAGTATTCATTTTGCTCAATCAGTCCCCCTGATCGTCTAATCTCATCAATATGGATAGGCCACACCAAGGATCTTGGATCGAGATCTATACCGCGGGTCTCCTGCAATACTTCGATTGCCTTGCCTGTGCGCACCAGGTCAAACCAACGGTATCCTTCGTAAGCCAGTTCAAACTTCCGTTCTTCCAGTATGAGGTCGAGCAGATCATCCTGCGTGTAAAGACCACGATCCAGGTATTCTGTCTCCGGTATTTCAAAGGCTGGTCCACCTGCTCTATTCCGGATAATATTGACCAATTCCATCGCCTCTTCTCTATCGTCGTCGGTATCGCCGAGGGACATGATGGCTTCTGCCTTCAGCAGGTATAGGTCACCCAAGCGCAGCAGGACAATATTTCGTGTATCCACATCCGCGCTAAAGCCAATGATATACTTGATCGCCTTATACGTTCCGGAAGACGACCGTTCGCTACTTGCAATAGCCCGCCAATCGTTGCTATCGAAGCTATCACCAAACTCCTGCATGACACGGACAATCGGATTTGTACCCGAAAAATAGCTCGTTAGGAATCGGGTATTGTCACCGTCGGCCAAGCTAAAAGCAAGCTCAAAGATAGATTCCTTATGACGCCCTATATTAAAAATCGCCGCATAGTCGGACGTCTGTACCCGAGTCGTAAAATCGCTTGCTCCGGTAGTCCAGCTTGAATTATAAAGACTGGCTAGCGAATAATTCGAATTGCCCAATACTTTATCGATGGAAACGATAGCTTGTTCGTAATTATGCTCCCACGCATACAGATGTGCCTCAATAGCGTGGGCTGCCGCACGTGTCAATGTCGTCCGTTCGTTGCTGGATGCCGGGATCAGGCGCTGACCTTCTTGCAGGTCCTGATGCATTTGTGTATATAGCTCATTCAAAGGCGCCCGGCCATACCCTTTTAGATCGTCGTCAGAAAGAAAAGGCTCTAAGATCAAAGGCGCATCACCCCAGATCCGTACAATATAAAAATAAGCAAAAGCCCGTAATGTATAGGCCTGCCCCATGATTGCATCCGCATTTGCCTGTGTAATGGCGCCTGTCGCGATCAGATCCTGTGTATACCTGAGGACAATATTGGCCTGCTTAATGACTTCATAAAAAGGCTGCCACGAAGCGTACGACATGTCGTAATCCAAGGAATTGTTAATGGCTTTGTCGATATTCGTCTGAAACGCATTGTTATAAAATGCTTCTGCCCGCAGTTCACCGTACACCAAGAAACCGGTGGACAATGCAGACCGCAGACGTTCATAACCTCCATACAATATACCATTTAGGTGTGATTCATCAGTCGGAATATTCGAGCCGGACCAAGATGTTTCAGGTTCCAGATCCAGCACATTACAAGAACTGCCAAGCAGTAGGCAACTCACAATAAAATAAATGTATTTCTTCATCTGTATATTTTTTTAATCGTTAAAACTGAGCCGTTATTCCGAAGTTGTAAGAGCGGCTCTGCGGCAATGATCCGTTATCAGCTCCCGAAATGAAGGGATTGGTCGATGTATTTACCTCGGGATCAAACCCACTATATGAACTCCATGTCAGCAAATTGGTTCCCGAGACATACACGCCAAGCGAGTTGAGAAAGAACCGTTTTAAATACTTGGCCGGAACTGTATAACCTAAGACAATTTCCTTAAGCCGAACAAAAGAGCCATCTTCCATAGTAAATGAGGAAGTCCGGAAATTACCCATTAAATCCTGATACCGAAGCATGGGGAAATCGGTAACATCTCCTTGCTTTCTCCAACGTTGCAAAGCATCCTGCCCTAAATTTCCGGCGGTAAGCATCTGATTCCTTCTTCTTCGTAAGGTATTCATGATTTGGTTGCCGTACGACCAGTATAGGGAAAATTTCAATGAAATATTTTTGTAAGCCAGGCTATTGTTCAGTCCACCGATAAACTTGGGGTGTGGATTACCAATAATTACCCGGTCGTTATCGTCTATTATGCCGTTACCATCAATATCGTCCCAGATCATATCTCCCCCCTTGAAGACTTCTCCTGTAGCCGATCCTCTCGTGTATTGGCCTACGGCACCATCCGGCGCGTAGTACACATTGTCTGTATCATTGGCATATACGCCCAATGCACGATGGGCAAAAAACACGCCGGCAGGTTCACCGATCCGGCCCAACGAAAAATCACCGATCAAAATATCCTCTCCTTCTGGCAAGGCTGTCACCTTGTTCCTGTTGAGGGAGAAGTTGACACCTGTTTCCCAACGTACCGCCTTATTTAAATTGACCGTTTCCAACAAGAGCTCCAATCCTCTATTTTCAATACTCCCGTAGTTTCGGGTGATCGAGTTAAAACCCGTATAACCGTTGAGCGGGAAGCTAAATAATAGATCTTCACTTTGTTTCTTGTAAATATCAGCTGTAAACGAGACCCGCTTTTTAAACATAGACAGATCAAGACCGACGTTATACTGTGTCGTTGTTTCCCATCCTAACCTATTATTCATCATGGCATCATGGAGAATGGCCACATTCCCGTCATAGCGGCTCGCAGCGGGGTTAAATTCACCCTGCCAGGCGTAGTTGGGAGCGACTTGATTCCCTGTAATACCGAAGCTACCGCGGATCATACCATTATCCAGAATGTTGTCGGAAAAATCCATGAAGCTTTCATCCGAAAAACGCCAACCTAACGTTGCCGCTGGAAAATTACCATAACGACGGTCTGCTCCGAAACGTGACGAACCATCACGTCGCATTGTGAAAGAAGCAAGATATCGGCCGGCATAACTGTAGTTCACCCGTCCAAAAAAAGAAAGCATGGCCCGTTTGGAAATGGTCTGTTCCACACGTGTCATCCGAGCTGCCCCCTGTATCGGCGTCACGTTCGGATCAACAAAATCTTCTCCATAATGTTGAATTCCATCCGTCGACCATTTCTCTATCGACTGCCCGAGAACCGCACTGATACGATGCTTTTTTAGAAGCCGGTTATAACTTAAGGTGTTTTCATTCACAAAATGATTGGATGTACGCTGCTGATAGCGCCCGTCATCCCTTCTTGGCGTGGAGTTGCTAAATGTTTTGGGCTGATAATAAGACTGCTCAAATTTAGAGACCGTTGCATACACACTGGTTTTGAACTTCAAACCCTTCAGCAGTTCGGCAGTGACATTTTGTGACAACGTCGTCATATTCCGATCAAATGTCGCAGGTACCTTTTCGGCAACTGCCAAAGGGTTCCGCTGTTCACGTTTCCCTAACCAATCCATGAGCTCTCCCGTAAGCGGATCATAAGGAGTAAAGACAGGGTTGGTAAAGAGCGCCGCCCGAAGTGCACTGTAGTAGCTCCCGCTAGAGGATAATATACGTGTGTAGTCAATATTGCTATAGGACACCCGGGTTTCTGCAGAAATATTCTTCGTAATGCGATAGGAAAAATTTCCACGTGCATTCATTTGTCCATAATCGGTATGTACTATTGTTGGTTTAAGATCCCGATAACCAAGAGATATACCATAAGAAAACGTTTCCGAGCTACCCCGGATCCCCAGATTACTATTATGCTGATAAGCACTGCGAAACAGAATATCTTGCCAATCTGTTGTATTGTTATAATACGGATGATGCGGATTATCAATCCAGTCTGCATTTATGGTCGACCCATTGTTGGTTCGGGCATCTACATAAGCTTCGCGGAATTGCCCCGCGTTCATGACATCCATTTTACGACCGGGCTGTACCGAACTGGAGGTATGGCTCAGTGTTATCCGTGGTTTCACGTTCTCAAATTTGTTTCCTCCTTTCGTGGTAATGATAACTACCCCGTTGGCCGCTCGGGAACCGTAAATCGCACCGGAGGCTGCATCTTTTAATACTTCGATGGATTCGATATCATTGGGATCGATGCTCGCCAAAGGGCTGAAGGTCGCCGCATCGTTGAGTGCTGTGATATTGCTTCCATCGATAGGCACACCATCTACAATATATAACGGTTCATTACCACCGCTGATCGATGACGCTCCCCGGATCTGTATTGTTGCTCCAGCCCCGGGTTCTCCAGAGTTCGTTATAATCTGCATACCCGGCACTTTTCCCTGCAACGCTGACACAATTGTCCCCCCAGGACTCGTACCCATATCCTCTCCGGATACGGACACGATCGAACCGGTTACATCTCGTTTTGACTGGGTTCCGTAACCAATGACAACAACTTCGTCTAAATCTAAAGCCAATCGCTCCATCGTGACGTTAATGGCACTCTTTCCTGCGACAGAAGCCTCGACCGTCGTCATACCTAAAAACGTAAAAGACAGGACAGCGTCATTCGAAAGACCCGATAGCGTGTACCTTCCGTTGTCATCGGTCAGCGTATTGGTTGAACTTCCTTTGACGGATACGAGTACGCCCCGGATAGCCTCGCCTGTCTGTGAATCGGTTACTACGCCTGAGACTTTTCTATCCTGGGCATTCACACCAATAGAAAACAACATCAAGAGAAGAAGAAAAATATTCGCTTTACTTTTCATATGGTTATAAATCATCATAATTTCTTTTTAAATCTTTACTTAGCCTCTGTAATCGGAACTATTGCCCAACTTTCAGATTTTATTTTTGACAAATTAGAACGGAACCGTAGCGCTACAGCAGACTTCATCCACGTGGCTCCTTCCAAATTTTCGGGTGCATCGACAATGGTAAAGCGCTCGGTCGGGATGCGGTGATCTACACCATCAGATGTCAGGGAAATCTTTGAGATAACCCAACTCCTTTGTGTTGGTTTCGGTGACGCCTGTCCCAGATATCGGAAAGCAAGATATACTTGCTGTCCGGGCTTTATCCACGGAGACATATCTAAGTCCCCGGATGCTATAAAACTCTTATCTGATGCCAAATGAAATTTTTCTGTCACGTCCTTCCAGGTCGCTTTTTGCACATTCTCCAAATCGTATTTCCCATTGAAATCGGTAGAAATCATCACGGAAAGATTATTCTCCTGTGAGCCATATTGGACCGCATTCTTAAATGATAGCGTCGTCTGTGCAAAACCTAACTGGGCAAAAAATAACATACACCAGAACAGGATTGTCGTCTTTGGGGTTATAGCATTAATTTTTCTCATGATATTATAATTTATAATTGATAATCTAATTCACTCCGGGATATAATGTCGACCCCGGTTCTAATAATTCCATGGCCCAGAGCGCACTTAATGCTGCATATTTCGCTGCCGCGAGCGATTCGCCGTGGACAGGTTTGGGAAACGACTGTGCCAGATTGTGCATGGAAGACATTGAATCGTCTGAACCAAAGCTCCAAATATATTTGAGCAGTACGGCTCGGTTACTGGCCGTGTTCGCGATGAACTGCTGATAATAAAGTAGCGGTAGAGCCCGCAAAGTCGATCGGGATCCCAAATCGTACATATCATTCAGCTTTCCTTTATATAACGGGGGTAGGAATGAGTTTTTCAGATTTGCCGCAATTACTTTCCGGATCGACTTGTCTTGCGTGGTCAAGTAGGACCAGAAAAGCGCTTCAGCCTGATAATATCCCGCTGCCGAATATTGGGCATTGGCGTAAAACCGGACATTTCTTTCAGCTATCTCCCGATACATTTGCTGACGATCATTTTTGTCGACATAGGCCACATACACCTGTGCGCCTAATATATCCGACAGTACCCAGGAAGGCCCTGTCTCCCGACGCCGTTTTCCGGATCGGCCTAAGCCATATAGCCCCTCTTTCGCTTGTCCCTTTTTATAAGCATCCGGTTCACTTGTTTTCAGCGAATCAGATTTTGCCTTATCGATATAGTATGTCTCTGCCCAATCCATAAAGCGGTAGACCACATTCATATAGGTCTTCCGTTTTTGTTCGTCTTTCACATATCGTGACAATTGGGATAAAGCCAACACCATTTGTCCGCCATCGGCAACATTATAACCATGCGCATGTTCGGAGTACCCCATGGGAAGTGCACCATCCGGCAATTGCCGCTCGACCAACATGTCACAAAAACGTATCGCACTTTCCCGTATATCCGCCGGTGAAATTTTTTTCCACAAATCTGTATTCTTTGCCAGGTGCTCGGGATTGCGATCCAGAAAATCCAGATAAGCAAACATGGCTCGTACGCCATAGGCATCGCCAAAATAATGGTTGCTATATCGCCCGTCCGGGTATTTCTTTTGCGTTTCAACCAAATGGATAAATGCTTCCAACATGGCGCGCTCCACGTCCACTGTCTCCTGTACACGATCGTTGCCCAAAGGTGTTGTCAGCTCGATCTTCCAGTCAAACTTCTTAAATGAAAAATCAGCCGGCACTTCACCAAACTGGACAATCCGATCCAAGGTCTCACGGGGTGAAATCGTTACATCCACTTTCTTCTGTGACAGGCCTTCAATAGCTAAGGTCAATTTTCCCTTCACCGTCTGCGATGTTGGATTCTGCAACAGAATCTTAAATTTCGGCACGATCTCCTCATCCGCCTTTTGCGTAGTTGTATTCACCGTTGTCTTCAATACACGGGGTGTTCGTAAAATAAAATCAATGGCATCCGTTAGTGTACGGCGCAAGTCCGCATGTGCTAACATGGTCTCAGGCTGCAGACCAAATGCCGCTACCGCGGCATGTCGGTATTTGCCTCCGGCATGAATATCAAACCGCGCAACCACATTGCCCCCATTCGTCACCAAAAGGGGTATCGCACGTTTTTCTCGATCTAGACGATAGTCGTAGCTCTTTTTGGTATCCGTACCGCTCATTGATCCCGGAAATTCTACTAAAGCATCCGCTAATAAGACTTTATCCTTCACCGTTACCGGTGACACAGCAGCAAACGGCGAATCCTGAGGTGACACCAATGTTTCTGTGCTTCCCTCAGGCTGCGATTGAAAAAAAGGATCGACAATCCATTGTGGAACGGTTATCCCATTTTCCAGAAAAGGCAATCGTAGTGCATTCAATGCAGAAGTTGGCGTATATATACCGGTAGCGTTCTCACACAATGCCACGTTGGCTATCCCAAAAGCCATTGGCTTTTCTTTCCATACTGTCGCGAGATTAGCCCCTATCGCAAGGGAATCAACCTGTGCCGGCTCAAGCAACGGATACATCGTACCTTCTGACTTCCATCCTTCCGGTAGAAAGTCCGCTAAAGACACCGTATATTCTTTCCATTCTAATGATAATGGGACAAATGTCAACCACCTATTCTTATCTTTATCTTTAATCTCAAGAGCGAGTAAATCCATATAGTGATTACCCTTCGCGTTAAAGGTTAGCACCGATTTCGTCGAAGACGCGTGCTGTGCGACAGCAAATTGCACATACGTATCTGCCATCCCTCTTTCTTTCGTCGAAAAGGACAGGCCTTTATCCTTACTCGAAGGAACATCCACCACCTGGATAACAGGTTTTTCCATCGACCCCAATCTTGGTTTCCGAAGTGGTTTTAAAATTTTATAATTCTTGCTGCTGCTAAAGTCCACTACGGGAACGGGGCGAATAGGTTTCGGCGTATAATCAAAGAGGGCCGGACCTACCATCATTACATTTCCTCCTTTTGCCAAATATTTGCTGATTGCCTGTCTACTTTCGGGCGGGCAGGGTGTATCTCCACCCATCAACAGCAATCGTCCCTGGTCCACCGTGATATCCGATAAGCCAGCAGCAGTGATGTACTGCACCTTGAAATTCTTGTTTTCCAAATCTTTTTTCAACACTGCAGAATTAGAAAAGGCTTCCCCATACACCAACACATTTTCCTGCGCCGATAGGACAATCGGAAAAAAAATCAGCAGCGACAAACACGCCAGATAAACTTGTCTCATTATACTTTCTTTCATATCTATTGTTCATTCTCCTTTAACCGTTCCTCAAGCCACGTATATGCCGCAGCCCGGGCTGTAGGCGCAAAATCGTGACCATCCCGGTGCAGGAAATACGAAATATCCGCCCGCTTTTTGGGATTATGCGCTTTATAATATTCATATATCGTTTTATAGCCCTCCAACAATTGTGGTGCACCTTTGTAAAACGGATCCCGTAAGGAGAATAGATAGAAAACGGAGCGCGACGCATTCAGCATCAAAAAGATGTTGACATTTTTTGTTAATGACTGTTTTGAGCGCGACCCGATATAAGCACGCAATGCAGTCTGATCCTCAGACCATAATTCGGGTAAGTAGGCGATCATACCCCCGGAGTTGACCACTGCAGCCTTTACCCGGTCATCCAATGCTGAAAAAAGAATCGCATCCCACGCACCCAGCGAATGCCCGATTATTCCGACATTCTCCTTGTCCACAAAATCATACGTCAGCATGAGGTTGAGGCCGACCTGTAGATCCCAGATGGCCTTGCCGTTTAAGCCAAATTTAGGATACGTCTCCCGCATTTTTTTGGAAAAAGCAGACATATTTTCTTTAAACCCTGCATCAGGTAATAACCGGCGTTCGCCATACCCTGCTCTATCGGGTGCAAAAACAACAAACCCTCTTTTTACCAGATCCACACCATATTGACGGGAAACCCTGCTCAACGAATCGGATTTACTTTTTGCCGGTTCGTCATACAAATCCGCCACTCTATTCTTGCCCAAGTTATACGTTGGATGAGGGCATAACATCAACGGGAGTTTGGCTCCTGCCGAAATATGTAGCGGAAGCAGGATGAAAGCATAGGAATATTCCTCTTTATCGACCTTATATTTAATATGCCAGCGTTCATAACCCTCCAGCTTAATCTTTTCCAGCACTTCTGCCTTCCCCAATTGATTCTGAATCGCTGGATCTGGCCCGTTTGCAAGATAAGCCTCGTACATCGCTTTCTTCAAATCCTCCCGTGTAACAACCGCAGTTCCCGAATTGCCACCAGACTTAACCTTTTCTGTAGATACGGTCTCTGTCGGCTTCGCAGCTTTTGCCACCGAACTAGTTACGCCCGAAATAATTGGTTTTGTACCGGGGAGCAATACCTGTACAACCGCCCAACTTTCTGTCTTTTTCTTTGTCATACGCGAACGGTACTGAATGCCTGCACCATTCGTCATTTTCTCCCAGCCAACATTCTCGTCATTATCTGCATGATTGATGAATAGCCATTCCGAGAGGTTTACGTTTGCACCATTGTGCTTAAAAGAAGGCCTTGTTATTCGCCACATTCGCTGTGTAGGTCGAGGCGTAGCCGGCGCACTGTATTTAAAGGCGATAAATAACGGTTTGCCTGGTTTAATAAATGGTGTAAAATCCACATCACCGGAGTTTACAAAGGAAGTCCCCTCGCTTAAGGTAGGCTTATTTGTTATATCTTCCCAAGTCGAGCTATTGATGTCGTCGAGTGTATTGCCACCGGGGAAATCCGTCGAAACATACATCGTCAGATCATTCTTTTGGGATCCATATACGACACTGGACCGAAAGTGGAATACATACTCGTCTGCCGTAGAGGCACTCGTGGTCAGTGCAGTTATACACAAAAAGAAGAAAAGGGCTAAATAATTCCTAAGGTTCATCATAATGTTCATTTATATCTGTTTTTTATATCTTGTTTACGTACCCGTAAATTGATTATACTTTTTTAACGTCATCCAAGTTGACACAAAATTTGCCCAGACAGCACCTTATGCTTAGGGCAAAATTCTCCAGTTTATCCACTAAATGACACCTATAATCGGTTTTCTCTAGTTAAGATAGGCAACGTACTCACATGGAGTTCATACCTTCTCTAAACATAGAAACAGGAAAAACAGAAAAACCTGTCCAAAATTTTTATTTTTTTTGAAATAGAATTTATAACAGAAGATATTGTTACAAAAATTATTTAAGAGGCGTAAAAAGAATATGTAAAAACGCAATGTAATAAAGCGTATCCTTATCCTTAAATATCTTTTGTAAAGTCTGTACAGCTCTGGAGCGAGCTAAAAAAACCGCATTTGAAGAAATACCGAGCTCTCGACAAATCTCTTCTGTAGAAAAGCCTTCAAAAAAGGACAATCGAAACACCTTAGCCTGTTGGGCGGGCAACTTTTCTAATTCATTATAGATGATTCCTATGGTCTCCGCATGGATTATCCCAGTAAGTACATCGGTATCGGGATGTAGAATATCTTCCGAAAGCTCATTATAATATGTACGTCTGCGTGTGTCGGCCGAGTCTATATAGTTAAGACAAGCATTCTTTGTAGAAATATAAAGAAAAGCCTTGATGTTGTCTGCGGTTTGAAAACTATGCCGTGCCTCCCATACTTTCACAAAACTGTCCTGTACAATTTCTTCAGCAATTTCTGTCTTTTGGACGATACGCTGCGCAAAGTACGTCAATTCCCGGATATGCCTTTGCATAAAGAATTGGAGCCCTTGTTGATTTCCTTTGCGCAATAAATGTAAATGAGTATCTAAGACAACCATTGCATCAGCAATTTAATACAACGAACAAAGTGAATACAACTCGATAACCTGACCACAAAAACGAAGTTTCCATCAAATGATTATAAAGTTAAATATAGAGAGTTCTTTGCCGAATCCAAAACTAACGGCCCACTTTAATGTCTATCTCTTTGACAACCGAACTTATCTCGTCTTTATTCATGTTGAATGCTACAAATGTCGCGGTATAGGCACCGGGTCTGTAATAAGTATAATAAAATGCTTCCTGTTTCAGTTCCTTATATCCCTTTAAGGGAATAGACGCATCAGGGCCTAAGTTTAGAAAATCGGTATTAATCGGCTTGGAAATAACCCAAGTTTCGGTATACTCATCTGTTGTCCCGGCAGCATTATTAGCTCTTAGCTGTATAGATGTATTAGAGAAAACAGTCCTTCCCTCAGTCGGTGTGAAATTCCCTTTTCGTACAGCCGTTGCCGCGGCAAAGCCCGATCTTGTAAAAGTAACAACATCATGCTTTCCGTACCCGCCTTCATTCGTTATCAGAAATTCGCTGATCGTTACATCTCGTGCCGTTTTATAGGTTGTCCTAGGTCTTGCGATATATTTAAAACAAACATACAGCGGTTTTCCTGGTTCCGTATATTGGTTTAAACGATGTTCGCCACTATTAACTACTGCAGTGGATGTAGATAGGGTAAATTCCGAAGTAATATCTATCCATTGTGCCAAATCGACATTTTCTTCTGAATATATACCATTAAAATCTGTAGAAACCAGAATCCGCAACTGATCTACCTGCGTGCCGGCAGTCCCCAGCTTGGTACTGAATGACATTTTCAAATTTTCTATCGGTATCTCTCTGCCGTCCCTGGATTTGTATTCGTTTAATGTATCGCCATAGGCTACACCAGAATAAAAAACGATATTGTCCGCATTACTTTTAATGTTAAAAAATATGGGGTCACCGACTTTATACGCGGTATCGTCTACATACACTTCGAGTTCAGCAGTTTTAAAGTCTACCTTACTGCATGAAGAAATAATCACTAATATCAGCAATGCACTAATCCATTTCATAACTTCTGTATTTTAGATTTACCACCCATAGTTTTGAACCAACGAAGAATTTACACCCATTCCGTAAGCAGGTATGGGCCACAGCACATCACGGTCCGTTACGTTTCCGAAATAAGATACGGCTCTTGAAGTGGGGTCCAAATCTACTACCTGCAAATAGACGGCCTTCATATTCTTCATATAATCACCCCATCTCACCAGATCCCTCTTCCGCAGACATTCAAAACTGAGTTCCCTCGATCTTTCATTTTTTATCTCCTCCAGGAAATCAGCGTAAGAAATAGACATATCTAAATCTAACACACTTGCATCTTTTACCGGCAGACCATAAGCTCTCCTTTTAACCTGATTAAAAGCCTCCAACGCCTCAGGTGTGGGCCCTTGGTTTAAATAATTATCAGCTTCGGCGTACATCAGCAACACATCAGCATAGCGTAACAGGGGGAAATTTTGAGGTGAACTGCTGGTTTTTGGTAATACTTCCTCATAAAAACGGCGAAATTTACCCGGAAACCTGTTTAATATCTGCGAAACAGTCCACGGTTTTTCAACAGCAGGGTCACCTGATAACGAAAATGGTGCGATGGACCAGTCTCTTCTCAAATCCGGAGACGTCAAACTATTGGCATCCGGATAAAGCTCCCACAAGTTCGGGGTGATATTTAAATAACCATCGGCTCTACCGTAGTCCGTGTCATCTCCCGTATATCGGATACCATTGGCGTTACCTACTGTACCCCCTTCTGAATAAATACCTTCGGAATTTCCATAGAACTCTACTTCCAAAATACTCTCTTTGATATTGTAAACATCCTTGGCATAATTTTTAAATACGTCGGAATAACTCGTATTCAGCTCATGTTGCCCCGAAGTTATTACACTATCAGCCCACGCTCTAGCGTCTTCATATTTTGACACATCATTAACCGGGTTTCCGGCCATATACAAGCAAACTCTGGATAAAATACCCTGTACGGCGGATCGGTTAATTCTACCACCAAATCCAACCTCTGAGGCCGTCAATACCATGCCCTGAGCTGCGGTCATGTCCGTAATAATCTGCTCGTAAACATCTTTACTTTTTGTCTGCAAAATCTGGGTGGTCTGAGAAGCCGATAGACTTGGTTCAAGAATTAAAGGAACGTCCCCGAAATTGCTAGTGAGCAACAGGTAATAATATCCCCGCAAAAACAAGGCTTCACCTTTAATTATATCCCTATTTTTTTCGCTCATAACCGGTCTGTCGATATATTTCAACAATAGGTTTGCCCTGTTGATGGCTTCATAACAAACTCTCCAAAAACCGGTTATATAAGAGTCTGTCGGGATAATACTATTATTTAAAACCCCTGTAAATAGGCTTGAATTGTAAAATGCTTCGTCTCCATCCATTCCCAGTCTGGCAATCATTCTTCCGCCATACAATTCGCCTTTGCCTAAGTGGCTATATACTGCTACCAAGGCATTGTTCAATTGCTGCTCGGTCTGATAAAACTGTTCTTGATCTACAAAATCCTCCGGCTGTGTATCAAACAGTTTATTACACCCTACGAATAGCACCAATATACATGTAATCAAAAAGCAGTTCATCAAATATTTCATATTCTCTACATTAAAAAGTAGTTTTCCAAGTAAACGCAATCGTCCTAGCGCGCGGATAAGCCGAAAAATCGAATCCCGGGGTAAGTGTCGAATGACGTGCAGACACCTCCGGATCCATACCCGAATACGTCGTCCAGGTAAAAAGATTCTGTGCTACGAAAGAAATATCCATTCGGGTTATTTTGATATTTTCAAGCCATTGCTTGGGGATTTCATACCCAAAGGACACGGTTTTTAACCTTAAAAAAGAACCATCTTCAATCACGCGTGATGAGTAGTATGCCGGACCATAACCACCGGATCTAAACATCGTATTGCTTTGGTTTTCCGGTGTCCATCTATCCGCATAAGTAGCAAACTGGTTTAAATTTGGCACATTCGATGGATTTCCTTCCAAATAAATCCTGTTGCCATTAAATACGTCATTGCCATAGACCCATTGTAAAAACACATTTAGACTAAAATTTTTGTACTTAAAATTGTTGACAAAGCCTCCACTATGTTTTGGGTTCGGATTACCGATTATCGTAATGTCATATTCGTTAATAACGCCATCCCCATTCAGGTCTTTATACTTAATATCACCGGGCCGAATAGCGTCCCGGTTCGTCCCCGTATAGGGAATCCCCATTTTTAAATAATATTTACCGGGAGCTACTTCTTCAAAATCCGTATACTGGTACACGCCATCAAACACCTGACCTATAAACATGGCCGCTGGTCCTCCTACTTCTGCAGCATACAAATATGTAGCGTTATAGTTTGCTGCCCAGGTGATTCTGCTGAACATCTTCTGCTCATCTTCGGACAGTGCCAGGATTTTATTCCTATTAAATGAGATATTGATGCTGCTCCTCCAATCAAAATTTTCGTTTCGGATATTGACCGTATTTACAGCAACCTCTAATCCATCATTACCTATTTTACCCATGTTTTTATAGGCCCTTTGGTAACCAAAACTATAGGGCACATTCGCATTCAACAACAAATCATATGTTGTTTTACGGTAAACATCCATCGTTAACGAGATTTTGTTTTTCAGAAAGGAGATATCGTAGCCCAAATTAAGCTGGGAGGTCGTCTCCCACTTCAGATCTTTATTTCCTAAGCTGCCCGTGTACATCCCCGGTTCCGGTTCTTGATTATTCCAGGAATATGATTCAGTTATTGTAGTACCCACAATGGGTGATAAATACGCAAAATCTGTTACCCTGTTATTTCCCGTGATACCGTAGCTCATGCGAAGCTTGGCATCGCTTATCAATCGACTTTTCTTCATGAATTTTTCCTGCCCCATCCTCCAGGCAAACGCCCCTGACGGGAAGTAGGCTGTCCGATTGCCCGGTGCAAATTTCGAAGAAACATCTGTTCGGAATGTGGCTGTGAAAAGATAACGGGAAAGATAGTTATAGTTAACCCTGCTTATCAACGAGCCCAACGCCGAACTCGAATACGCTACGGTATTATTCAGCGTCACACCTTCGTCCATACCACTTATACCCAGCGATTCGTTAGGTATCTGCTGATTAGCTAAGCCTATCCTGGAATTATCCGCTGCCTGTATTTCGTATCCAAGGAGCGCATCTAAGCTATTTCGCTTGTTAAATCTCTTTCTATAGTGGAGTATAGACGAGTTTGTCCAGACCTCTCTGTCAACAATAGCTATATTCCCCTGAACACCTCTCGTGTTAACCCGGAATTTTGATGATCCTCTTGCAGTTTGCGAGTTATAAAAGTTTTCGATATCGGTTTGTCTTTTATCAAACCCTAACGTGACTTTGAGGCTGAAGTCTTTTAAAATCTTATAATCAATATTGCCGTTGAAATTTAGATTATCGACCTTACTTTCCCGGTAAGTATTCTCGGCAGAGATAACAGGATTGACTCTGTAGTCGTAGATCCAGGTGGTCTCCTCATCCGTGAAATCTTCGATAAAGTCATAATCCACATCATCTTCTTCTGTTTCCCTTCCGGTCACAGGACGGTAACCCCAAGCCCCAAAAAGCAAATTGCTGCTCGCCTGACTGCTTATTGGACTTTCTTTGGCCAACTGTCCATAAGAATTATTTCGGCTAAAGTTTATCCTTAAACTGCCGTCCAGCTTTTTTGCAAGCTTCTGATCTATAGAAACCCGTCCCTGATATCGAGATGAACCCGTGTTTAAAATCACCCCATGATGATTGTAGACAGATCCCGAAAAAACATATTTAGTCTGTTGGTTACCCCCTCTTATCGATAAATTATGTCTTTGCAAATTCCCTTGTCTAAAAAGCTCGTTCTGCCAGTCGATACCTTTTATATTTTTATACGATTCCAATGTATTTCCATCCGGGTCGTAGTCCGGATCGGTCTCCGCCAAATCTGCCGGTATATATTTGGCTCTATTCGTGGCGCTTCTTTCGATCTGATATTTCACAAACTCATAAGGACTCAACAAGTCCATTCTTTTCGTTATTTCCTGAAAGCCCAGTGTAGCAGAATAATCTATAACAGGATCGCCTATTTTCCCTTTTTTTGTCTGGATAACAATAACACCATTGGCTCCTCTGGCACCATAAATGGCCGATGCCGACGCATCCTTTAATATATCTATTGATTCGATATCATCTATAGACAGTGAGGCCGCATCAAAATCTTCCATCGGGAAACCATCTACGACAAATAAGGGAGAATTATCTTGAGTTAATGAATTCTGCCCACGAATAGTGATACTGATTCCCTCTTCGCCCGGCTGCCCGTCATTGGATAAGACCTGTACACCGGCCAGCCGCCCTGCAAGTGCCTGCTCGAAAGAGGCCACCGGTGCTACTTGCATATCCGCCATATCGGCTGTACCTACGGCCCCCGTCAGATCCCGTCGTGATACGGTAGCCCCGTAGCCTATGACGACGACCTCGTCCAACTTGGAGACTTCGGGAATGAGTCTTATATGTATTGTTTGATGCCGCCCTACCTTCCGCTCCTGTGATGCAAAACCCACAAAGCTGAAAACCAATACTGCGTCATTATCGGGGATATCAATAGTAAAATTACCGTTGGCTTGAGACAGCGCACTGACCTGCGTATTCTTTATCTTGATAAGCACACCGACCAGAGGTTCACCTTTGTCATCGATCACGGTGCCACTCACTGTTTGTTGCTGGTCACCTTTGGTTTCCCCCTTCGTTCGGATTGCTATGTTTTTCTCCTTGATCAGATATATGAGCGAAAGCGGGGTCAATACGCGATCCAAGACTTGCCTTAAAGGGCTATTATGTACATCAACACTTACCAATACATCGGATCTGACATAACGATCGTTATACACGATCATATAGCCTGTCTGTTTCTCTATAGATTCAAAAACTTTAGTCAATGGTTGGTCCGTTACTTTCAGTGTCACCGTCTGCGACCAAGCTGTTGCACTGATATGCATACTTATGAAAAATAACAATAGAACAGATAGCTTCATCATTCGCAATAATCGGAAAACTCTTTGAGACTTTTGATTTCTCAATGAATTGACATCATAATTTATCATCAGTATTTAGGTTTTATTATCCTACTACATCATCTTTCTTCATATTATATTCGGTCAGTCTTGTCACTTATCATTCCACAACTAGGTACTGCCCCTGTATATGTAACTTGACATTGGATGCATTTAATAAATCGACTACGGATTGAAGCGATGAATTCTTATTTATCTTACCCGTAAAAGTTTCTTTAGGTTTTTCATTTTTCCATTGGATGTCCATATTGTACCAATGGGCTATTTGATCTATTACCTGCTCGAAAGACGTATTCTTGAAATAGAAATACCCTTTCGTCCAAGCTACGAACGGAGCAACATCTACGGCTTTTACCGAGATGCGACCGTTCGCACCGCACAAGCTTTGTTCGTTTGGTTTGAGCATGACGTTGTCCAATGAACTAACACGAACAACCCCTTCCACCAGCGTAGTTATCGTTTCTGCATTTTTCTCGTAAGCGGATATATTGAACTGTGTACCCAACACTTCAACACGTTGCCCTCTGGTTTTCACGATAAATGGCATCTTATCGCTACCGTCCTGTGCGTTATGGGAAGTTACATCAAAAAAAGCTTCTCCCTCCAGTTCTACGATACGTTCATTGCCCACAAACCTGCTCGGATAGCGAAGTATACTCTTGGCATTGAGCCAGACTTTGGTACCATCGGCAAGAATTACGCTGTATATTGTTTGTTGTGGTGTTGTAAGTTTTAACTGCCGAAGCTCTTCCTGAAATAAATCGCTGATCGCTTTATCGCCCGCCACCGCAGTATTGTCTCCGTAGAGAATTTTTTTGTCGCCCATCACGATTCCCCCTTGTTCGACGCTCAGGCCGATCTGCTGTCCGTCCTCCCATGTCAATACAACAGCATCTTTTTCAGCAGCCTGTTTATCCATTGTTCCAACAGTTAGTACCTCTTCCTGCTGCATTACCGGAAGAGGCAACTTATAAAGCATTAAAACGGTCACCACGGCAACACAGACGATAACAGCAGCATAAAGCAGCCCTCTTCTCCATCTGTTGTGTAGTGGAATAGCAATTCGGGACAGTACAGCTCTTTCCATTTTCCTGTGTCTTTTTATCCCGACATTTCCTTCCCACAATGCATCAAACGCTTTTACGTCAGCCATCAATTGTTCTTCCTCAAGGAGCTGGTCCAAAAGTCTACGATTTTCCGCCGCACTATCAGCCCAACGCTCCAGCACAGCTCGTTCGTCAGGCGTGATAATACCCTGCAACTTCTTATAAATCAACTCTGGAATGTCCGATTGTATGCCCATTTTTTAATGCTTTTCCAACTTCAAATATAAAAACAAGAAAAAAAGTAAAACCTGTCCAAAAATTTTTTACTTGTTCCATTTTATGTCTCGGGTCATAAAATAAAATGTACTTCGTGTTTAGCTTTGTTAGACCCTTTCAAAAGGCCCTTATCTCAATAACGTCATGTCATGGAAAAATATGTGATCAAAAGAAACGGAAGCTATGAGCCTCTACAAACTTACAAAATACAGGATGCCATTCATAAAGGTTTCCAAAGCGTCGCCCACCCCATCGATGGGCGGGTATTCGACGCTATTGTCAACGACCTCTATGAAAAGGATACCTGGAGCGTTGAAGAAATCCAAAACAATATCGAAAGACGTCTCTACGAAATGGGATATTTCGAAGTGATGAAATCCTTTATGCTGTATCGGCATACACGCAAACTCCAACGTGAGCATATTGACGGGCTTAATGATGACACGACTTATGTCGACAGCAGTCAAACTGTCGAGGAATATATTTTTCAAACCGACTGGCGCATTAACGCGAACGCCAACACCTCTTATTCTAATGCAGGGCTGATCAACAATACGGCCGGAAAAATCATCGCCAATTACTGGCTGGACAAAATTTACAGCAAGGAAGAAGGCTATGCCCACCGCAACGGTGACCTGCACATCCATGATCTTGATTGTCTTACCGGATATTGTGCGGGATGGAGTTTGCGGGTGTTGCTGGACGAAGGCTTCAACGGCGTACGAGGACGTGTAGAAAGTCGCCCTCCATCCCATTTTAGAGAAGCGTTAGGGCAAATGGCTAATTTCTTAGGCATACTCCAAAGTGAATGGGCCGGAGCACAGGCATTCAGTTCTTTCGACACGTACCTTGCTCCTTACGTCTTTAAAGACCAACTGGACTACACAGCCGTATTGAAAGCGGTACGTAGTTTTGTCTATAATCTGAATGTCCCTGCGCGTTGGGGGCAATCACCTTTTACCAACATTACTTTAGATTGGAATGTTCCGGAAGATTTACAGGATCAGATTCCGACACGTGGAGGAAGGCACCTCTTCGAAAATATACAGGACGTGTGTCTTTTACAAGCCGCTAGTACAAGAGGGGTACAACATCTTGAAGATCTTTGCTATCGTCACTTTCAGCCGGAGATAGATATGATCAATAAAGCCTACTATACGGTCATGACGGAAGGAGACGCCAACGGACAGCCGTTCACCTTTCCCATCCCCACCGTCAATATCACCGAAGACTTTGACTGGCACAGTGAGAATGCCCAACTGTTATTTGAGAACACAGCCAAAATAGGCTCTTCTTATTTTCAGAATTTTATAGGCAGCCAATACATCATCGATGAAAACGGCCAAAAAGTGGAGAATCCCGAAGCGTATAAACCCAATGCAGTACGCAGCATGTGCTGCCGTCTACAACTCGACTTACGCGAACTCCTTAAGCGGGGAAACGGGCTATTTGGAAGTGCCGAAATGACCGGGAGTATCGGTGTGGTCACGATCAATATGGCCCGACTTGGCTACCTCTTCCCCGGTGACAAAGAACAACTCTACAAACGATTGGATCATCTCTTGTTAATCGCGAAATCCACCTTAGAAAAGAAACGCAGCTTTATCCAGCAGCTCTATGACAATGGTCTCTTCCCGTATACGAAACGTTATCTTTCTCATTTTCGGAATCATTTTTCTACCATTGGTGTCAATGGGATGAACGAGATGATCCGTAACTATACGGGTGACCAGGAAAATATCGTCAGCGATTGGGGAATGGCTGTTGCCACCGAACTTTTGGAACATATCCGTACGCGTCTCCGGGAGTTTCAGGAGGAAACCGGCAACCTGTACAATCTCGAAGCAACCCCTGCCGAAGGAACAACCTACCGTTTTGCGAAAGAAGACAAGAAAAGATTTCCGGAAATCCTGCAAGCAGGTCAGGAGGAAAATATTTATTATACCAATAGTTCGCAGATACCTGTCGACCATACGGATGACCCTTTCGAAGCCCTGCTCCTCCAGGATCAGTTGCAATGCAAATATACTGGCGGTACGGTACTCCACCTCTATATGAGCGAACGGATAAGCTCACCCGACGCATGTCGCGAATTTGTACGTACGGTTTTGTCCAACTTCAAACTTCCTTATATTACCGTCACACCGGTCTTCAGTATCTGTCCGGTTCACGGCTATCTCACGGGCGAACATGAGTATTGTCCGCAGTGTGACGATATCATTCTTGCCAACCATTCACAAATACATACATCATGACAACAAACACAGCAGAACGCACCCTGATTTTGCAGCAAAATCAACAGCACCGCAGCAAATGCCTCGTTTACACCCGGGTAATGGGATACCATAGGCCGGTTGAAAGTTTCAACATCGGAAAGAAAGGTGAGCATCGCCAGCGCACACATTTCAGCGAGCGGCATGCCTAATCCGATTTACGGTATCACACCTTTTACGCTATTGGATTATCCAAACCACCCAGCCTGCATCCTTTGGTTTGCGGGCTGTAATATGCGATGCGTCTATTGCTACAATCCGGATATTGTCCTCGGTAAGGGAAAGCTTTCGCTTCAGGATACCATACGCTTCCTTGAATCCCGTCAGGCGCTACTACAAGGAGTGGTTTTCAGTGGTGGCGAGTGTACTTTGCACCCCGCGATATTCCCTTTGGCAAGGGCAGCAAAAGATATGGGATATCGGGTCAAAATCGATACCAACGGCACAAAACCACATGTGTTGAAAAAATTGCTGGACGAGCAGCTTATCGATTATATCGCGTTAGACTTCAAAGGCATCGGCAAGAAACACGAAAACATTACCCAGTCAGGTACCTTTTCTACATTCTCCACGAGTCTGGCTTTATTGCAATCAGCAGGTATATCTTTCGAGATACGGACGACCTGGCATAGTACGTTACTTACCCAAGACGATATCAGTACGATGATAGCCTACCTTGAACAACATGATTATCAGGGTGACTATTTTATTCAGTACTTCATGAACCATGTAGAGACGTTAGAAACGTTGCCTTATGCACAACACATCCTCGATATTGGTCACCTCTCTACCACCGACATACGGGTGAAAATAAGAAACGGATTGTCTTAAATCACCACTTTAATCCCCACCAGTTGCGCTTTATATTTAATCTTATCCAGCAAACCATAATAACCCCAACTGTACAGAATTAAATTCTCCTTACGGTCCCGATCCTGATGATCCGTAAGCACTAAAGTGCCCGCCTGAGAAGCTACACAGATATCGATCAACCGGCGGCTATACAGATGCAACCGACTATCGATATAACTTCTTTCCTTCTCTTCGTAATAGTCCAGACTTCTAAATTTTCGTTTTCTCCCTTTTCCACCTTTATTGTACAGACAGCCTTTTTCATGACGGGCTTTCGCCGTCCGGATGGCCGATCTTCGGTGTAAATACTCTTCTTTACTACCAACCGGAAAGGCAGTATTACCGATGTGCACCTCAATTGGATAGTCGGACGACAAAGAAGCTTCTGCGACAATATTTTCCTGCAAAGCCACATCTTCCATGGGTCTCTCCAAAGCTAAAAGCAAAAACAATTTACCTTTCACGATTTGCAACGAACTGGCACATATTTTAATCTGCCCGGCTAATGCACGGCGCAGCAGCACTTTTTTATCCGTCCTATCTTTTCCTAGATAAGTGCGGAAAGGAATATTAAACAGGTCGATCTTAAAATCGCCGCCTTTCCGGCCCACACTTAATTTCAACTGATTGCCGGAGAACGGTATAGGCATATCTTTCCGGTAATTGCGCAGGGATTTATCGCCTTTCCAATAGGCCATCCGATCCGCATTAAAATTCTTGCTCAGCACGGTATTCACATTGGACAATATATTAGCTGGCAAGCGCCCTTTAAAATGATGGGAAAGTAGCCGATACGTTGTATTCAGACGCGATGTATTGAAGATCCCCTCGCCATCTTTCGCGTAGTCGGTCAATCTTATCTTAACGTGATCTTGCAGATAAATAAAATCTCTCATATTCTCTTGCACATACTGATGTGTGACCACAAAATTAGATGCCCGAAATACGATGTCCTGCCATTCGAATAATTTCGTATAGTAAGCTGTACGCCTCTCGTTGTCCTCGCAATCAATAAAAATCTGTATTTTTCTTGTCAGAATAAGGGTATTTTTTGCCATAGTATCAGCGCCTTCCTCCAAATTAAAAAAACGACCTTCGTTGTGTATACCTCTCGAAGTAAGCCCGAGCACATATTTTTATATTTCCTCGTTACGACATACTGCAAAAAAGTATTTAGTGAGTGGTACATCGCCCTCACCCTGCGGCGCCACAAGAAGCCTCTTATTATTAGGCGTAAAGCATGATGATGTGCTTCACCTTTTCTAAACCAAATATAAGAAAGAAACGCGAATGAACAAATTATACATAACTAAATTTGTAATATATTTGCGCAAATAATATCTCTATTTGTTGTGTGCCGGACGTCAATAAACACATACTCCACAACATTGGGAGAGTATTACGTAACCGAAGAGAGGAGCTGTCTTACTCTCAGCGGGATGTAGCGAATATGACGGGACTCACCGTCAATAGTATTTCTACATTTGAAAAAGGTAAGAGCATTTCATTAAGTAATTTCCTATTGATATGCCGTGCACTCCAGATACAACCTCAGCTGGTTTTTAAAGATCCCATCGACCTGACTCCGTTATACCATCTTCCTCCAGACTCACAAAAGCGGATAGAAACTACCAAAAAGCTGGATAACCTCATTCGGAATACGGACTTCTTCAATACCCCAAAACGTGTCTCCGAAGTGTTGGAACAACTGGATTCCGATAGACGCGACAGCAATAAATTTTCGGTCTATCTTACGGGATATTGTAAGGAAGGGGAACTGGAATACGTGAAAGAAGGTAACATCAAGCGCTATAAGAAAAAAACGTAACCGATTTTTCCTAATATGGAATTCTCTTCTTTTTTGCATCCTCTACAAAAAGAAGAAAAATCTTATCTTTAGACATATTGTGCAAGTTATGAGAAAATATATTCTGTTCATCCTTTATATAATCCCTACGCTATTGGTAGCGCAGGAATCCATTAAAAATCCCCTTACAGCAGATAAATGGCAAGAGGTAGAACGGCTGATCTCCATCAAAAACTACGCACAGACATTACCCTTATTGGCCGACATTAAAGCTATTGCAAAAAAAAACAATAATAGTGCGGAATGGATACGTGCTTTTCTCGCAGAAAGCCAGGCATTAAAAATCAATTCGACGACCGACAGCACTTTTACGAAAATCGAAAATCATTTCGAGCAGCATATAAAAACAGCCGCGGGAGTTGAAAAAAATCTACTCCAAAACTTCTACGCACGTTTTCTCCTCGCCAACCAGCATCGCTACCTCTCGGCCAGCACCGATACTTTTATAGCCCAGAATGCTGCGGGAAAGCAAAAGATAATTGATTCGCTGTTCAATCTATCGTTGGCAAGACCGGATCTGCTCATCCGCGAACCCATCCAAAAATGGACGGATATGTTTGAAGAACAACAAAACATTTCCCTGACACCGACACTTTTCCATTTTTTAGCCCATCATTATCTCCTATTTCTGCGTGGTTATGAAGCAAACAAAGGCCCCCAGACGGACAAGCTCATACACCTGTTGACAGCGCTAAACAAAAAACACACTTACGCCGACGCTTCCACGTTTCTAAAAAGCTATAAATTACAGATCTACAGCTGGAATATCGAAACCATGCGCCCTCAGATCCAAACCATCATCAGACAGCAAAAAAGTGACTACAATGCTTTCCTTTACTATAAGATTGCCAACGCCTATGCCGGCGCAAATAACCCAAAAGAAGCTATCAAGTATATAGACACCGCTCTGTCAGATTATCCACATTCGCCTTGGATCAATGAGGTCAAAAACCTATCGAACACGGTCCGAAAGGCCGAAATCCTACTGGACAACCCTCGGTTTGCACCTGCATCCCGATATACACCTGTAAAAACACAAACAAAAAACACCGATAATCTGTATATCCGGGTATATCGTACACCCCAAAATCTAAAAGTTTACGCGCACACGGATGCGACTTACGATTCGACCACGTTTCACATTCATTTGGATGCAGAAATAGTCTATGAAGAACAGCTTTCACTCCAATCATTCGATGATTATAAAACCCATAAAACGATTTATAAACTCAATCCCCTACCCTATGGCAGTTATACGTTGTTGATAGCGAATAATAAAAATTTTCAGGACGATGGTCTATATAAAACTGTAGCAGAAAGCAGAATAACCATCACCGATCTCTTCGTTTCTGCTACTATGAATAAAGATACCAGCCCGCAAAAGCAATACACAGCGCTGCTGATCAACCGAAAAACAGGTGCTCCGTTTGCAGGTAAAAAGGTACGACTGTACGAAGCGGATACCACTGCCGCTCCCCGATTTGTCAAGGCATTCACCACAAACCGAAACGGTGAGTTCACCTACGTTACCGATGCTAAAAAAGACCAGTATGCACTGAGCTCTTATTCCCTGTTTGTTCCCGATGAAAATCAATTTATCGATCTGACAGACCTCAGCCGAGTGGAACGACACATCGAGACGGCATCACGCAAGCCGGAAACTAATATCGCTATACAAACCTTAACCGACAGAGCTATCTATCGTCCCGGACAACACGTATACTTCAAAAGTATCCTATATAACAGTCATGCGCTATTGGGAAAAGTATTGGAAAAAGAGGAGCTTCTATTTGTCTTGCAGGACGCCAATAACCAAAAGATCGATTCACTCCTTTTACACACCAACAGTTTTGGATCGGCCCATGGCTCCTTCCAAATTCCGAGTCCTACCCTCGCAGGCAGTTATAGCATCTTGGCTTTTCATAAAAACCGTCAGATCAATATGTACCGTTTCCGGGTAGAAGAATATAAAAGACCTACATTTAAAGTGACTTTTGACACCAATAAGGAGACTTATACCTTAAAAGACACAGCCATTTTTACAGGCTTAGCGGAAAGCTTGTCCGGTGCGCCGCTTGCGCATGCTACCGTGAATTATAAAGTCAGTTTCTACCATACCGCGCAGCGTAGACAGATTATATTTGCGGATACAGCCATCACCGCAGACACACAAGGCAAATTTCATATCCGTGTCCCCTTAATGGACACCATCTTTGCCGGGCAATCTTCCTTTTCGCTGCAATATAGTGCAGAAGTAGTCGATCAAACGGGCGAAATGCAAGCTGCATCGGGCTCCTACTCTTTTTCTACGAAACCCTGGAACATACAGATCCAGACCGATCACCTGATCGAGGAAAAGAAGTGGAGTGAACTGCACATCTTAACCCGGAACCCCAACGGCCAACCGTTGAAATTTGCCGGAAAGATCAACATCTATAAATATGTAGAACCAAAACATGTCCTTACCACTGAAAATGTACGCTATTTCCAAGATGTTGACTACCATCTATTAACTGCCGAAACATACAAAAAATATTTCCCTGCGTATTTCGACGAAACCTTATTGCAACCGGGCGCACAAAAAAACCTTGTCCGTTCTTATGATTTTGATACCCGGGATACCAGTCTCGTACAATTGGACTCCAATCTTTTTGACCAAGGCCGTTACTACGTTGAAGCCATCAGTATACAAGATTCAGATACCATCCGAGCCTCAGCGGAAGTCAATCTTTATCAAGCGAAAACACGGAAAGTAAGGGAAAATGAGTTTCTGAGCTATCGGATGGACAAACAGCAATATGCGATCGGTGATGAGGTGAGGATTACCTTTCAGACCGATGCGCCACACGCCAAGAAGTTATTTGTATTCCGCTCTCAAGGCACAAAAAAAGAAGAAACGCAGGTGCTGAACTGGAAAAACGGAGAAGTGACAATTCATTTTATTTTACAAAAGGAGCATATCTCTCCCAATTTGTTTTTCACGGCGCTATTGGTTACTGACAACAAAGCTGCTGTAGTTTCCACAACCGTTCCTATCCAGCGCTCTGACAAGACGCTATCCATTAAAACGGAGACTTTTAGGGATAAAATTACGCCAGGTCAAAAGGAAAAGTGGCGTTTCACCATTTTACAAAAGGATGAGGCTACCCAAGCCGAAGTGCTCGCCACGATGTACGATGCAGCCTTGGATGCCTTCGCGAGTAATACCTTCCCTCAGGCGCTTGGTCTGCGCTATCCGTATTACAGCAACTTAAATTATTATTATCTCTTACAGGAATTTCTCCAGACCCGTCATACGCAGGACGTATTTTATGAAAGTTCGTGGTTCAAACCTCAGGGAAATGCTATTTCCACGATACGATCGTATGGGTTGTGTCAACAAATCGGAATTTTCGAAAATGTCCTAGAGGAAGTGGCCGTGATAGGATATGGCGAGCGGGCTAAACGGAGTATGACCGGAGCCGTAGCAGGAGTGGCCGTTCAACAAGAAAGCCAAAGCATCGTCATTCGTGGTATGGCAATGGATCTACAAACCCATACTCCACTCTACGTCGTGGATGGTGAGATCAAGGAAGGCTATGATCCTAATACCATCAACCCCGACCAGATTGCTCAAATGGATATACTCAAAGATGCTGCAGCAACTGCACTCTACGGCTCACGGGGAGCGAATGGCGTTATTATAATTACAACGAAAGAAGAACTGGCACGGCAAAATCAACTTAACGCTGTGCAAGCACGGGCTAATTTACAGGAAACTGCATTCTTTTACCCCACACTGTATACCGATGAAGCAGGCAATATCTCATTCGAGTTCGATAGCCCCGAGGCACTCACCCGATGGAAACTATTGCTCTTTGCCCACGGTAAAAATCTGGAAGCCGGATCGGCAACGTTTTTTACGCAAACCCAAAAGCAACTGATGGTGCGCCCGAATCTGCCCCGTTATTTTAGAACAGGTGATCGGATTGTCCTGAAAGCACAGCTCCAAAACCTCAGCAACAACAAACTGACCGGCAATGCACGGATAGAAATCATGAATCCGGAAAATAACGAGATGCTTACCTCGTTTTTCCTGGACAAAAATAGTACGCAAGCTTTTGAAGTCGATGCCAGCAATAACAGTACAGTACAATGGTCGCTCCAGATACCGGAGGGCTATCCCACCGTGCAGATCCGCATCGTTGCCGCATCCGATGAGTTTTCCGATGGTGAACAACATGAACTTCTTATCCTTCCTAACAATATTCTCGTATCAGACACCGAAAGAATCACGCTCAAAGCCAATCAGACCGGAGATTATCCGATCAACAGCCTGGGAAAAGATAACTTACATGCGAAGATACAGGTACAAAGCAATCCTATACTCGAAATACTCTCTGCGTTGGATTATCTGAAAAACTATCCCTATGTCTGCACGGAGCAGACGACCAGCAAATGGTTTGCTTACAACATGGCGCTCTATATCCAAAAGCATTACCCGGCGATAGCCGATTACTTCAGCACCTTGGATAGCGAAGATTTTAAGGGTAAATTGGAAGAAAACACGGCATTGAGCGAACTTAGCCAAGAAGAAATGCCTTGGTTGCGTGACATACAGGGTGACGCCGAGCGAAGGAAAGCCATCGCTGCGCTTTTCAGCAGCAATATCCGACAAGAAATCAGCGTGCTTGAGAAAAAACTGATACAGAGTCAAAACACAAATGGTGCATTTCCTTGGTTCGAAGGCGGTAAGGCCGACACCTACATCTCCGTACGCATATTGGAGATCCTCGGTAAAGCGCTCCACCTCGATCATACGTTAGTCAGCAACAGTATGCGGCAAAGTGTTAAAAACCTGGTTCGCTTCCTCGATACAGACAGTAAGATATTCGACGCGAAAACCACTTCCTTACAGGTGTTGAACTACCTCTATGCCCGGCAGTATTGGAATGGCTTATATCAACCGGACACTGCTGTAGTCCGAAAGTTAACCTCGCATCTCCTACGGTTGCCGCTGGCAACAGCCCAAAGTTCAGCAGGCATCGCAGCAAAAGCTTGGGTAGTCCAACAACTATATGGCACCGCAGTACCCGCGGCTGAGCTTAAAAACCGTATTACACAGGAGGTGATCCATGACATCGACAGAGGTATGTATTGGGAAAGTAATCGTCGAGGCTATAATGCAATAAGCCTGCACACCTATATGATCGAAGCGTATAAACTTCACGACCCAAGCACGCTCCATGCATTGACACAATGGCTCTACTACAATAAGCAAGCGAATCACTGGCGTACCACATGGATGACCGTCGATGCAATCTACGCATTGCTTCTCGCCAATGACACGGCTGATTTCAAACTCGAAAACACGATCAAACTGTGGGTGGATAGCAAGGAGATGCCTACCGAACAGGTCGTCCTCGGACAAGTCAGCAAAGACCTTAACACACAAGATCTGCAGGCCAACGTAAATATAGCTATACAGAACAATAACAGTAGGACAGTCTATGGTTCGATCGTACACCAATATTTCGCTCCTGTCGAAGAAGTTAAAGCCGCAACAAACGGAATTGCGGTTCAGAAGCAGTATTTTGTCGAACGTGCAGGGAAATGGGTGGAAAGTAAGGAAATCCGGTTAGGCGAACGTGTCAAGGTTAAGCTGACCGTCATCAACGACAGTCCATTGGAATATGTACATCTTAAAGATGCACGTCCATCGGGTGTCGAGCCCATCTATCAACCTTCGGGCTACAATTGGTGGCAGGGGTATTATTTCACAATGAAAGATGCATCAACAAACTATTTCTTCGATTACCTCCCTAAAGGAAAACGAGAGTTTGAATATGAGGTAAAAGCCAACAATGTAGGGGTTTTCAATTCGGGGATAACAACTATAGAAGGCATGTATGATCCGGCTGTGCGGGCCCGGTCGAATAATGTAACGGTGACTATTGTGGAGTGATAATAGTTAGGTAGTTACGGAGTTACAAAGTTACAACGAACGTCAGCCGCTGACGAGAAAATCTGCTAGCTTTTGTACAGCGATGGCACGGTGGCTGATGGTATTTTTTTCTTCTGCAGACATCTCTGCAAAGGTTTGTTGGTAGCCTTCGGGGATAAAGATCGGATCATATCCAAAACCTTTCCCGCCACGACGTTCCGCGATAATGCGACCTTCAATTGCACCCTCAAAATAGTGTTGTTTTCCGTTCAAAAACAAAGAAATGACCGTTTTGAAACGGGCGGCACGATGTGTTTTCCCTTCCAATCTTTCCAATACCAAATCAATATTCTTCTCCATATCACGGCTACCGGAATACCGTGCAGAATATACTCCTGGTTCACCATTTAAAGCATCTATTTCCAAACCCGAGTCGTCACCGAAGCAATCCAGCTTATATTTCGCAAACAGATAATCCGTCTTTTGCCGGGCATTCTCCTGAAAGGTTTCGCCAGTTTCCGGAATGTCGTCCTCGCAGCCTATATCGGCCAATGACTTTATCGCAAACTTATCACCGATAATAGCCTGTACCTCCTCCAGCTTATGGGCATTATTTGTTGCAAATATGAGCTCAGTCATTTGATTATCTCTTTATTAGGAAAGAATAAAAGATTTAAATTCTGTCCAAAACAGTTTTTTCTTATTAATATCGGCAAACATCTCTTCGAAGGAGAAGGTGTTGAACACGGTAGCAACTCGCCCACGCATATATGAATTGTGCGCAATAGCGGGTAATTTTAAAGATGCCGGTTCTACCCCTAACAAAGTGATTTTCGTAGGCTCGAAGAACGACATAATCCGTTTAAAATCATTTGGATTATGTGTATTGGCAAGATTGACGACAGCCACATTCTCGGGAGTAAGCTGCAAAGCCCCTATGGTTTTGACAAAAGCTTCTTCCGCCTGAGGCGAAAAATAAGGGTAATCCGGATAACGCAGGATAAACAGGACACCTGTCGACTTATCCCCTTGGTAAACAAACTCCTCCTGCACCATAGTGGCATCGGCAGGCGAAGTTTGTTCAAGAACTTGACTTGGGGATGGTTTGACTGCTGTATCCTGCATGACAAAGCCCGTCGAGAAAATTGTTTCCGACATCAAAGCCTGTAACGCTACCGGATTATTTGTCAATAAGGTATTCATCTCTGTTTGTCTTTTTATCACTAATCGCTCGAGCCGCGATGGGGCTCCTACTTTTTTTCCGCAAAAAAGATAGGCAAAAAACTCGTCGCTGTACCGGCTCGCTACAATGTCTCTTCCTTCCTGCTATCCGCGACCCGCTAAGGCGACACCTATAGCTCTTGTGCGGATATTGCACTACCCCTACTACTGCCAAACCGGAACAAAGTGGAGTTCAGCGAAGCTAAAGCTTTGAGGCAGCATTTATTGTGTTTGTACGGATTCTGCTTTTCTTATTTTCACTATTCGTGGAACGCCGTAACCTTATAACCTCATAACCCCGTAACTTTATAACCTCGTAACCTATGAACTAACAACACCTTTCACCAAATCTAACATCTAAATACTAATATCTACCTACTAAACCTCACCACTGCACATCGCCAAGGACGTTACCGTAAACAAGCGGCCTAGGACGGTGCAGCGTGAAGAAAACAGTCGGCTGCCCGTAAAAAACGATCGAAAAAATGGAGCGTAGCGTAATGGCTCCGATCGGTTTAGGGCAAGCAGGCTGTTTTTAGCGTCGTACCGTCCAAGCCTTGACTTTTTTTGCTTCGTTTTTTTTGTCAAGAAAAAAAATGAAGGGCCCTCCCGGCCCGAGGGGCCCCTTACTGTCCCAGCACCCAGGCAAACACCAGTGGAGCGACAATCGTTGCGTCCGACTCGATGACAAATTTCGGCGTATCGATATCCAGTTTACCCCAGGTAATCTTTTCGTTGGGTACTGCACCCGAGTACGAACCATAGGAGGTTGTCGAATCCGAAATCTGACAGAAATACGACCAGAAAGGCACATCCTCCCATTCCAGATCCTGATACATCATCGGTACTACACAGATCGGGAAGTCACCCGAAATACCACCGGCAATCTGGAAAAATCCTACACCTTTACCTTCCGAATTGGCACGGTACCATTCCGTCAGATAAATCATATATTCTATACCCGATTTCACCGTAGACGCTTTCAGTTTACCTTTAATCACATTCGAAGCAAAAATATTACCCGTTGTGGAGTCCTCCCATCCCGGACATACGATTGGTAAGTTTTTCTCCGCAGCCGCCACGATCCAAGAGTTTTTGGGGTCAATTTCATAATATTGTTCCAATACACCCGAGTTGACCACCTGATATAGAAATTCATGCGGCAAATAACGTTCGCCTTTTGCTTCTGCAGCATGCCATACATCTTCCAGATGCGTCTGCAGACGACGAAAGGCCTCCTCTTCCGGGATACAGGTATCTGTCACCCGATTATAATGCTGATCCAGTAGCTCACGCTCTTGCTCGGGCGTAAGATCCCGGTAATTCGGCACACGCTTGTAATGCGAATGCGCCACCAGGTTCATCACATCTTCTTCCAGGTTGGCCCCTGTACATGAAATAATATGCACTTTATCCTGACGGATCATCTCCGCCAAAGAGATACCTAATTCGGCAGTGGACATCGCGCCACCCAGCGAAATCAACATCTTTCCGCCTTCCAACAGATGGGTCTCGTACCCTTTTGCCGCATCTACTAACGCAGCAGCATTAAAATGAAGGTAATTCTTCGCTAAAAATTGAGATATAGGACCTTTTTGTGTACTCATAGTGTATCAATAGCTAATCATAAAAATATAAATGCAAAGGTAGGGAATATCTCCCAATTATCGGGACTCCTCACCTCCGCCGGAGCAGCTTTCTGAAGAGCAAATAAAAGAAAACCAGAAACGCGAGGATAACCAATAAAACGATACCCTCAGCTATACCGATGTGCCAGCTCACGATTACCCTCCTTTCATCATATCACCCATTTATCACAACGGTCCAAAAAGGCCTCGGAAATATCCGCACCGATACCGATATCATCCGATACCGAGACTTGATACCCGTCGTATTGCACCCCTCCTATTACAGGATCTTCCAGATGTCCGACCATACAGGTATCCAGATCAAAGAATTTTACATTTGGTGCCGCATAGGCGAAATGCACTTTCGCTGCCAACGCCAGACGACTTTCCAGCATTCCACCGATCATACAAGGGATACTGTACTCCGCAGCCACCTCCTGAATCTTCAGCGCTTCATAAATGCCCGATGATTTAGAGAATTTGATATTGATGAAATCACAAGCGTCGGTTCGGCAGAGGCGCTCTGCATCCCAATGGCTATATACCGACTCATCCGCCATGATCGGTACGATAGTCTGCGTACGTAGTTCCGGCAACAAATGATCGTTATATGTCCGCATGGGCTGCTCGCAAAATTGAATTTTATAGGCCTCCATACCCTGCAAGGCTTCTACAGCCTCTTCATATGACCATCCCTGATTAGCGTCGATACGTATAGCGATGTCAAAACCCACGGCCTGACGGATCGCTTTTATACGCTGTATATCGTCCTGAGGTTTTTTTCCCAGTTTGACTTTTATGGTAGAAGCACCACTTTCTTTAAATTGTAGCGCCTTTGCCGCCATTTCTTCCGGCGCAGCAATACCCAATGTAATATCGGTGACGATATCGCGTCGTTCTCCCTGCAGGAACTTATATAAAGGAAGATTTGCATGTTTTGCAGCCAAGTCGTATAAGGCCATATCAAAAGCTGACTTGATGGTCGCGTTACCGGCAATATACAAATGAAGTTCTGCCAGGCGATCGGCAATCGCTAAAGGATTCTTACCTTTCCACAGGCGTGCAAAATCCTGCGCCACGCTGATACAGGTATTTTGGGTTTCCCCGACAATCATCGGAAAAGCCGAACATTCTCCTACACCATACAACCCCTCATCGGTTAGCAGTTTGATGTATGTATTTTGTGCATAATCCATTGTCCCTGTCGCAATGACAAAGGGCTCCATCGGAATACTCAGTCGGTAAATTTCTATTGCGGTTATGTTCATGGCAGGTAAACTTAGACAAAAAGCGCCATATTCACCATTATTTTTTTAGTTTTTAAGTTGTCCTAACTACCTTTCCACGATGCTAATCGCATATCCGCCGCCCGGAGCAACTTTTTGCTTCAACGTAGACTTATTCGTTACCCTCACCTTGCGGATGGTATATGCTTGTGGATTTGTTTTATAATGCGCATCGGGAGCATCCGCGTATATCGTTGCCGTATATTGCTTACCAGGTTCCAAAAAGCTAAAATCAATATGCGAAGTATAACCATTTTCACCGCTCACATTACCGATAAACCACTGGCCGCTGCCCTTGGCTTTTCGTGCTACCGTCACATATTCGCCCGGTTCTGCTTCCAGATACACACTTTCATCCCAATCCAAGGCCACATCCCTGATAAATTGGAATGCATCGATAAAACGCTTATAGTGCTCGGGGAAGTCTGCCGCCATTTGTAGTGGACTATACATGGTAACATACAGTGCCAGCTGATTCGCCAAAGTAGCATTGACATGCGAGCGGTTATTGGGATTTATCTTTTGGATATCCATCTCAAAAATACCAGGTGTAAAATCCATGGGTCCACCAATGAGTCGGGTAAAGGGCAATATCGTAACATGATTCGCCTTATTCCCACCAAAAGCCTGATACTCCGTACCCCGCGCGGACTCATTGGCGATCAGATTTGGCCAGGTACGCGATAGGCCTGTCGGACGCACTGCTTCATGTGCATTCACCATAATCTTATATTCTGCTGCCTTTTCAAGGGCATACTGATAGTGATTATTGGTCCACTGACTATAATGATGTTCACCAATGGGAATAATATTACCCACATATCCACTTTTCACTGCATCATAGCCGTTGGCTTTCATAAAACGATATGCGGTGTCCATATAACGCTCATAATTTCGTGTAGCACCGGAAGTCTCATGATGCATAATCATGTTCACGCCCTTGCTCCTGGCATAGTCCCGGATCTCTTTCAGATCAAAGTCCGGATAAGGTGTCACAAAATCAAATACATGATCTTTGGCATTGCCAAACCAATCCTCCCAACCGATATTCCAGCCTTCCACCAATACGCCGTCAAATCCATTGTCTGCCGCAAAATCGATATAACGTTTTACATTAGCCGTCGTCGCACCGTGCTTACCGTGTGGCTTTACCCGTGTATAGTCCGTTTCTCCAAGATGCACACTTGGCAAATCGTAGGTATATGACCATTCGCTCTTGCCGGTAATCATTTCCCACCAGACCCCCACGTATTTAGTGGGCTTAATCCAGGACGTATCTTCGATTTTAGAAGGTTCGTTGAGATTCAAGGTCATTTTAGAAGCCAGTATCGCCCGAGCGTCGTCACTCACTATAATGGTGCGCCAAGGCGACTGTGCCGGCGTTTGTAAGCTTCCTTTCGTGCCGTTAGCATCCGGTGTCAACCAAGACTCAAACACAAAATTCTTATCGTCCAGATTGAGGTGCATGCAAGCATAATTGATCAAGGCCGCCTCATGTATATTGATATAGATTCCGTCATCCGTCTTCAACATCAAGGCTGTCTGTACGCCAGTGGGTGAAAAAGGTGTTTGTGAAGCATTCGGTGTTATCGCCTGCTGCATAAGCCCACGGATCTCCGACAATCTCGATTTGGTGTAATCGTACTCCTGCGTATCATAGTCGCCCGGTATCCAGTAGGCGGTATGATCGCCTGTAAGCGCAAACTGTGTCTTTTCCTCCTGAATAACCATATAGGTCATATTCTTCTGCTCGGGAAACTCGTAGCGAAAGCCCAGTCCGTCGTCGAACAAGCGAAAACGGATACGCATAAGACGCTCCGACCCTGACTGCTGCAAAGTAAGAAGCAATTCATTGTAGTAATTGCGGATATCTTTGGTTTCTCCCCAAACCGGATGCCAGGTCTCATCAAAAGTTGTCCTCTTCTGATCGATCAACGTGAAATTGTCGTAGAGGGAATGTACCGGCCTCTCCTTGGTGCTCTCGCCTTCGCCGGCAAACTCCACCTTCTGCATATTACCGGTCAACTCCAATCCCAAGGCACTCGGTTTGATCACGGATTTATTTTTATAATCCAACCGATAAGTCGGCTCTCCCTTCTCCGTCAGGGAGAAAGTCAGACGAAACGTGCCGGAGGGCGATGTCAGTTCCTGCGCATAAGCGTACACCATACTGAGGAGCAGCACGTTCAAAATAAGCCCTATTTTCTTCATGAATATAGTATTAGTGTTGGATCTTGATATGTAGCTTATTCCTTTCGTCCAAGGTCTTAACCACGCAGACTTGCTTTTCGGCATCCCAAAACCATCCCGCACTACGACCTTGCAACGCACTTATGTCAGACAACTCGGCAAGAGATTTACCACCAAGTTCTACCTGCTTCGGCTTCGATTCCACATGATAGTGAAAGAATAGGTTTCTTCCTTTGGCAGGTGAATAACCTTGGTCCTTGGCCACAAACTCCGTTTCCCAACCTGTCTCGGTCGTGGTGCAACGTATAGCCGATGTAGCAAAATGATCCTGTTGGTAGTCCAAGGTTATTCCGTCGTCTTCGTAGAGTTCAAACTGTGCAGATTCCCCCTCGTAATTCGGGAACACATGAATCAGCAGCGGATATTGCTCATCCTCGTGGATATACTGCATCACCGGCATCATCGGCACGATGGAACCCTTTTTTACAAAAATGGGGATTTTACTCAATGGAGCACGATAAGCAATCTGCTGCCCACCGAGGTAAATTGTCTTTTTATCGTTAAAATCAAACCACTCTCCATCCGGTAGATATAAGCGCTTCACCCGTTCGCCTTTTTTCAGTACCGGTGCCACCAACAACTGTTCGCCGAACATAAACTGATCTTCCGTCTTAACGGCCTGCTCATCCTGCGGATACTCCATAAATAATCCACGCACCAGCGGCAGTCCACTGTCATGCGCCTGACGAGCATAGGAGTAGATATACGGGAAAAGCTGATATTTGAGTTCGATGGCAGCCTTGACATTTTTCTCGGCAACATCTCCAAAAAGCCAGGGTTCTACCGCATTGTCACCTTCGTGATGCGCACGGCTCAAGGGGTTGAACACCCCAAACTGCATCCAGCGCGTATACAATTCAGCCATGGCCGGATAATCTGTAATATCACCACAATAGCCCGATATGTCTGTTGTCCAGAAAGGAATGCCACCCAAGCCGGCTGATATACCCACCTGCACCTGATTGGCCATCTGTGCCCAGCCTTCTAGGACATCCGCACCATTGCCACTGTCGCCCGTCCAGCCAAAGGTATACCGCTGTAGGCCGGCATATGCCGCCCGGGTCATCTGAAAGATACGGCGATTGGGATTATGCTTTTCAAACTGTTCCTTGACCACCTTATCCCAGGTCATACCGTAGACATTGTGGATCTCGTCGTGCATGCCGATATGATGCTGCATATAGAGGCGATCCAGATCCTCCTCATTGCTCCATGCCGGCTCTCCCATGTCGGTCCAGAAACCACTGGCACCGTCTGCAATCGGTTTTTGTTGCAGGTTCCCCCACCAGTCGGCCACCTGCGGCAGGGTAAAGTCCACCACACCGCAATTTCCGCCCCAAGGCCAAGGCATATCGTACGCCTTACCCGTGCGGCTATCCTTCACAAAATACCCCAGTTTGTTGGCCTCCTCCCACTGCTTTTTGTTAGCCTGTGACACGACAGGATCCTGCGATAGGATCATCTTGAATCCTTGCTCCTTCAACTGTGACAGCATCTTTCGGGGATTCGTATAATTTCCTTTACGCCACTCGAAATCCTGCAACCACTGTGTCCAGCCTATATCTTGGTAAATGATATCGATAGGAATTTTTCGCTTTCTAAACTCTGCAGCGATTTCAAGAGCCTGATCTTCCTTTGTGTATAACCCTCGGCTCTGAGCAAAACCAAAAGCCCACTTCGGCGGCATAATCGGCTTCCCTGTCAGGGCTATATATTGTTTCTGGATATCTTTATAATCTTTACCGTAGATAAAATAATAGATAAATGCACCATCCGGTGCCTCAAAGGAGTACGAATCGGCAGATTCGGTACCAAACTTAAATTCCGTCTTATAGGTATTATCCAGGAAGACGCCATAATTATAACTACTTATAAAAAAGGGAATACTCTTATATAAGGGATCTTCCTGTGTACTGTAGCAAGGTTTGTCGCTGTTCCACATCTTATAGTTCCTTCCTCGGCGGTTGAGTGGGCCTGTCTTCTCCCCCAAACCGTAAATACGTTCATCCTCCCGCAGTATTTTATGTGCTGTAATACGGGTACCATCAACGACAAGTCCCTGATCTTTATAGTCGCCAAAGATCAATTTTTGCCACTTGTCATAGATCAGTAGCTGCATGGGATCTTTGTTGAGACGCACGCGGAGCTTCGCCGTATAGATCTCAAAACTTGCCGGTTCATCGTTGACCTGTATCTCCCCGACGTCTTCCAATTGATCCTGCACGACGGCAAAGGAAGGATTGCTCCGTTGCAACTCGCCTTTCGGATCGAACCAAACGCGGACAACCGAACTGCTGCTAAACTGGAGCTGCAGCTTGCTGCCTTCCGCACAGGCAAATGTGACCGTATTTTTATCGACCGTATACGCCGTACAACCGCGGGGCTTCTGTTGAGCAGACACCGACAGCGTCGCTCCGACATAACAACATAAAATATAAAAAACTATTTTCTGCATAATCATTCGTATTCAACAACAACCATATCCCAGTATTTTAACTGGGGAAGTTTCACCGTAATCTCCATACCCTGTTGGGTAACCGAAATATTTTGTGCCACACCTGCGTTTTGATCGGGCGAAGCTACCCATACCCTCTTTACTGTCCGTGTGACGGGAATTTTCACCTCCATATCCTGTATAAGATTGGGCTCGGCCTGCACCCCATAGTCGTCCCGCCATTCCATTGTCGTAGCGTGGATAAAGTTGACGAAGTGGAACACATCCTTATTCGCTAATTTGCGCCCATATACCGTAACCCCGCCCTGCACGGCCGTACCATTATGGAGCGTTACATCTGTAGCCGTCACCGAAGGCACGACCATTTCACCGCCATCACGTAGCAGATTTTGATAGCCTACCATAAAATCATAGTAGGTAATCAGCTTATCCTTCAAGGTACCTTTCATGCGCAGGTTATTGTTCGGAAAGTACTCATTCGCCAGATAATGTTCACCGACTTCCAAGTGAGCGCCGCCGTTGGCAAAGATGACCGCGTTGGTAAGCAGCACGCTCGGCTCATGTATAAATCCCGCTTTATCCGACTTCGCATAGTTCATATAGGCCGCCAGAACACTATTGCGGGTATACCCACTGAAGCGATAATTGTCGTGGATAATTCCGGTCAGCTGATCGAACGTATTGTAAGGATCCCAGACCTCGGTATAGAGAAAATCTACTCCCGAAGGACCTATCGATTGTTCCTGCCCATATTGGGCAACCGAATTCATCACATGATATTTATCGGGAAATTTAACCACTGTCGCAGCGATAAACGAACCGTACGATGCTGCCAGGTCGATGCTATTTCCATCGTAGTCATAGACGGTGCCCCTATTTCCCAGCTGGTCGATATGAAAGCCGTCAAAGTCGAATACCTCGTATACCTCTTGATGTCTTTTATTGATATAGGTCTGCCAGTCCGGATTCGCCGGATTCGTCAGATAAATACTACTCCGAAAGGGAGGGTCCAGCGGATGCATATCTTTTTCCTGATGCTCCTGATCTTTAAAAAGGTACCAGTTTTCGCCTACACCATCACTGGCGGCATTGTCCAATGCACCAAACAGCAGGTTATAGAACATCGTTTTCATCCCTTTGTCGTGCATCGCTTGGATATATCCGGCCACGGTGGATTTGTAATTGGTGCGGCCGATCAAGTCGGGCCAGGATTCGGCAGGATTTGCCACCGAACCAGCCAACGGCTTTTGGTGATCGTGCATCCAGTCGTAAAACTGCACGCCGTTGATATGAAAGCGGCTCAGGTTGTCTACATTCCGCGCTATAGCATCGGCAGACATCAGATCGTACTGCGAGACAAAACCATACCGTGGAAACTTGGTCCATTCGGAGGACACATCCACCGCAATACTATATAAAGGTTTTTTCTCCGCATCGTCCTTTCTATACACATAGACCAGATAGCCCTGAAAATCATCGGCAGGCGCTTTCCATGTCCAGCTATTGCCCGACATGTTCTCCTCCTTGATAACCTCCCCCAAATGGGTATAGGCCACCGTCGCATTTCCGGGAAGTTCCTCCTCCAAAGTGAATTTTACAGTTTCCCCAGGTTTGTAGACCGCCTTATAGGTCTTCAGTGCCGGTTTAAAATAGGTCTGTCCGTATGTGATCGGGTCGTTGGTTACATCGTAGTAATCTTTACACCCGGCTACCAGGAGTATACTACTTATCGTAAAAGCCCAAGCTATTTTTTTCATTTTTCTTTCTTTTTGTCCTCGAATATTTACTTACTGCTTCTGGATAATCACCGTCTCTTTCAGTTGATCCAGCGTAATCGTGTACGTACCGGCCGAGGCAAGCTTCCACTTATTGTCCGGATTAGATCCCGGTTGACTGAACAGTACCGGCTCTTCCGCCCCTGTCGGTTCGATGCCGTTGACCGGAGCGAGGAACCAAGCGCCGTTCCAATCGGACTGCTTATCGCAGCTGAATTTGAGTTCACCCGCCTGCAGTGTTCCCGTCCAGGTAAATACGTAATCCGAGCTTTTGACCATAGGCGTAGCATTACCAATGTCCCATCCGCTCGGAGTTGCGTCACCTACGATATACATATCGGCAAATGGCGTAAAGGGCACAATATCCAAGGTATTCTCCCGCAGGTCGAGTTTGATCTTGTACACGTCATTTCCTATTTTCCATTTATAATCGTCACTGTTTTCACTCTCCGACCAGCTCACCACAGGGAGGTCAACACCCACACCCTGTTCATTGGTCTCCGGACGCAGGAAGACAACACTCGGATCAAAATCTGGCCGTGTAGCGATCTTAAACTCATCAGTAGCATTACTGGAATTCAGTTCACCATGATAGCGGAAGATAAACGGGTCGTTCGCATCGACTGTCATCGGTTGGAAAGACCAACCCGTAAACCCACCCACAAACCACAGTTCGCTATACGCTGCTCCTTCTGTTTCGACTACATCGATCTGCAGTGTAATCAGATTGACCTTTACCTGATAACTTCCCGCCTCCGTCACGACGAAAGGTACATCATACGGATCGTCTCCCGACTCCCGGAAATACAGACTGTGATCGTCGTCACCTCTATTATAAGACGGCGCAAATTCACCCAAAGTCGTGATAAACTTATACTCTCCGGCCGTCAGATTCCCCTGCCAGATAAAGGTACCCGGAGCACCCTGTACCACATTCATCTTCGTGGCATCGTCCGCACTCCAACCGTTCGGCGTTGCACTGCCGATCAGATAAAGTGTAGGCGTGATGGGTTTATAGGTCGTCACCTTCACCGAAAGAACCTCAGATACTTGAGGAGCGATACCTTCAGCCTGTACGTATGCCGTCACACGTATGTCCAGATCTACTGTAGAGGCAGGTGCAACACCAAATTCCTCCAACAGCAGTTTATTCAGCTGTCCTGACCGATAAATGACCGCTGTATTACCCTTTTCCAACTCGGTAACTACAGCATCCTCAAAATTGCTGCCCTTCGGAGCCAGTTCAAAGATATAACGAACCGCAGCGTTCGAACCAAAATTAGAGCCCGGCGTCCAGCTGAACTTTACCGCGTCACCTTCCGGTGCAGCCACATTGAGGGCAATATCGGTCGCACTGGCACTTAACACCACTGGACTATCGGGATAGGAAATATTCCCAAACTCATCTTTACAGGAAATAAGCATCAGCGGCAGCATGAGACATAGGCTGATGATCGAATATATCTTTTTCATCGTTTTTTTCATGATTAAGAAATTAATAATCATCATTTTGTTCCAGATTATGGTTGGCATCGATTTCTACCTGCGGAATAGGTAATAACAGATGCTTTCGCGCGGCATTGACCTTACCGATACTGTGCAGGAAGTCCAGTGCATACTGCCCGTTCTCCCAACGGATCATGTCAAACCAACGATGCCCCTCGAAAGCCAGCTCCATACGGCGTTCATGACGTATCTTTTCGCGCATGTCGGCCTGCGATAATTCTTCCAGCGCCTGTCTATCGGTAAGCCCTACCCGTGCCCTAACCTCATAAAGCGGATCGACAGCAAGCTCGGTCTCGCCGAGCTCGTTCAACGCCTCCGCCTTCATCAGCAATACATCGGCATAGCGTAACACGACGGTGTTCGCCGGATTGGTATTGTAATCGGGCGATACCGATAGAGGCACTAAAAACTTGCGGACATTATAGCCTGTAGTAGACATATTCGAGCGGTACGACTTGCCGTCAAACAGCGGACCGCCTTCATAAAGTATGGTCTTATCTTTTCGCAGATCGCCCTCTTCATATTGATCTACAAATTCCTGCGTAGGTTGGTTCCAGCCATAGCCACCGCCAACCCAGCCCGAGTTACGAGGTCCCATATAGGTACTGAGCCAGTTGGCCTGGTTTTCATCGCTCCAGAAATCAGCCTTGGTCAACCCATAATACTGCACTTCAAACAATGATTCCGCTGTATTCTTGTTCCGCTGCTCTCCACCGAAACAATCGCTATAATCCGGGTTAAGCACATAACCGAGGTTCGTTACCAAGTTGCACATATCCAGACTCTGTTCATAGCGTCCAAGTGTCAGATACACTTTGGCCAACAGTCCGGCAGCAGCCCCCTTACTGGCACGACCCTTATCTTCGTCGCCATACTCCTCCCGCGGCGGCAGAAAACTCACAGCCTCCATTAGGTCGGGAATGATGACCTCATTATAGATCCTATCCTTGCTGACGCGGGGCTGGTTCAGATCGTCGCCAGGCTTGGCAGGGGTCAGGCTCATCGGAACATCCCCAAAAAGTTGCACCAGTATAAAATAGTAGTTGGCCCGCAGAAACTTCGCTTCTCCGATCAGTCTGTTTTTCAGGGTCTGATCAATAGCCATCGAAGGCACATTCTCCAATACCGTATTGCAGTAGAGGATACCCGGATTAGGACCACGCCACAAATCTACCGCCGCAAAATTGTCCGGCCCGGTTGTGAAATTAGCGAGCTGTACCGTTTCAATACCATCATCGCCACCGCCGGCACCCACCACACTGTTGCCGGCCATAATATCCAAGGTCCATATCCGCATGTTGTACAGCTTGGGCCGCTGTAAGGGTTGATAAGCCGCATTCACCATCGCAATGGCCGAAGCCGCATCCCGAACCGATTCAGCGCCGGGATCCAGCAATGGATCCTTATCTAAGAAGCCCGAACAGGAACCCAATAGCAAAGGAATAATCAAAAAGGCCGTATAAAATATCTTGTTCATAGTCGTATTTTTTAATCTTAGAATCGTAAATCTATACCCAAGCTCAAATTTCGCGTAATCGGATAACGGCTTTCGTCTACGCCGTTGACCTCCGGATCAAAGCCCGAATACTTCGTCCAGGTCAATAGGTTCTGCCCCGAGAAGTAAAAACGTAAACTACCTACACCTGCCCGTTGTACGAGTGTTTCGGGAAGCGTATACCCCACCGTAACATTCTTTAGGCGGAGGTATTTACCATCTTCCACAAAACGATCCGAATGGCGTGTATTCTTGTTTGGGTCACTGTAGATCGCACGCGGCATATCGTTGCTCGTCCCTTCGCCTGTCCAGCGATCCAGCACCTTCGTTGTCTGGTTGCGCACTGTATACATCCCTTCCAAGGTCACTCGGTTCGCATTGTAAATTTTGTTTCCGGCTACGCCTTGCAAAAACACCTCTACATCAAAGTTTTTATAGGACAGGCTATTGCCCAAAGCAAACGACCAGCTTGGTGTCGGATTGCCAATGTACGTACGGTCGTAATCGTTGACCACTCCATCCTTGTTGATGTCGACGAACTTGATATCGCCCGGTGCAGTACTGTTGTAGGGATCCGCTGCTTGGTACTGAAAAGCGTAGTTGTTGACTTCATCCCAATTCTGAAATATCCCATTGGTCCTCCATCCGTAGAATGAGGATATAGGCTGACCTACTGTATGGGATTGAAATCCGAAATACATCGGCACATCGCCATCCAGCTTGACGATCTTGTTTTGGTTGTACGAAAGATTAAAATCCGAGCGCCATGTGAATGCACCCCGAAAATTCTGACTACTGACGGACAGTTCCCAGCCACGGTTTTCCACCTCACCGGCATTGATTTTCGGCGTCGAGATATCCGAATATCCCGTCGTAATCGGTACAACCATATCGACCAACATATCCGAAGTCTTTTTGATATAGGCATCAAATGTCACATTGATCCGGCTGTTCAACAGGCTGGCATCCAAACCTACGTTGCTTTGTTTCACCGTTTCCCATCGGATGTCAGGATATGGCATGACCAACGGATACAACGTCGATACCGGCTTTCCGTTAAACACGTACTGGGCTGTCTTCAACCTGGCCGAAGCCGCATAAGCATCCAACACAGCCTGATTACCTGTCGCACCGTAACCTGCCCGTATTTTCAGGTCATTCCAAAAGTCACTTTTAGGAAAGAAATCTTCCTCTGAAAGACGCCATGCGGCTGCGAATGAGGGGAAAGTCCCCCAACGGTTTGCCGAAGCAATACGAGAAGTCCCATCGTAACGTATCGTGGCTGTCAGTAGATATTTATTGTTGTAAGTATAGTTTGCACGGCCAAAGAAAGAGAGCAAAGCCCATTCTTCCCGACTGCCTCCTACGGTAGGATCCAGCAATCCGTTGCTCAATTGGTTGTTGTTGTCGGATAAGAAATCCTGGATGCTGCCGTTCATATAGTTGTACGCATTGTTCTGCGCACTCGAACCGACCATGATATTTACATCGTGCTTATCGGCAAAGGTGTTCGCATACGTCAATGTATTATCCCACAAATACGTCAAACTTTTATTAAAGCTCTCTCGCCGCGATGAATACGGTACCGCTATAGGCTTCCAATCGTATTTAGGCGAAAAGCCTACATTATCCCAAGCTTTGTAATCCAGGCCCAAGATGGTCTTAAACGTAAAGTTGTTTGCTATAGTAGCTTCGCCATAAAGATTCCCCAAGAGATTGTAACCATTTGTCGTATTCTGTTCCAATAACGCCGTACCTATGGGGTTCCGGAGGTCGCCGTAGTAGAGTGGCTCTGCACCAGGCCCCGAAAAACTACCGTCGGCGTTATAAATAGGGTCTGTAGGCAACGAGGCCAATGTATTCAGTACGCTGTACGAACCACTCTTTTTGACATCGTGACTCAAACTCAGATTGTTCCCAAACTTTAGCCAGGAAGTCTGCTTCGTTTCGTTATTAAACTGAAAAGTGTACCGCTTATATGCCGTATTGATCACGATACCTTCCTGATTGAGTACACCGCCCGATACATAATAGGTACTCTTATCGCTCCCACCCGAATAAGCTACCGAATAGTTCGACAGGCGATCATCACGCAATAATGCATCGGTCCAATCTGTACCTTCGTCCCATATTGTCGGATCGGCAAAATCCGGGCGTTGCAGATTGTTATTATTCAACATCATTTCGTTGTGAAAAGAAGCAAACTGACGTGCATTCAACATCTGGGGAACACTTGTGGCACGTTGCGTGGCAAAATTGGCGCTCGCTGTAATATTTCCCTTATTTCTGTTCCCCTTTTTCGTCGAGATGAGTACCACACCATTCGCACCGCGCGAGCCATATATCGCTGTTGCCGATGCATCTTTCAATATGTCTATGGTCTCGACATCGTTAGGGTTCAGCGCATTCAAAGGAAGATCGGTCGGCACGCCATCGATCACCAGCAGTGGCGCACTGTTGTTGATCGATCCCAGTCCGCGGATCTGTATAGACACATTGCTGCCTGGATCACCCGAGTTGACAATCTGCACGCCGGAGGCACGCCCCTGCAAGGCTTCGCCTATATTTGCCACAGGACGGTCTTTCATCGCCTCCGAGCCCACGGAAGACAACGAGCCCGTCAGATCACGCTTACGAACCTGCCCGTAACCGATGACCACCACCTCGTCCAGCAGTTCTTCCTCCGGCTGCAACACCACAAGGTATTCGCTCTTCTGATCAACAGCAATTTCCTGAGTAATGTAACCAACATAGGATACCGACAAGACAGCCCCTGAAGCTGCCTGCAGGGCAAACCTTCCACTTGCATTCGTACTGACCACAGTATTACTTGCTCGAAGAGCTACTGTCGCGCCTTCAATGGGCTGCCCTTGGGCGTCACGCACGATTCCCGAAATCGTCCTTTGCTGAGCAAACGTGTACATACTGCATAACAGCAACAGTACAGTCGGTAGTAGAATCGATAAGCTTATTTTTTTGCCTTTCTTCATCATATTATGATTATTAAAATTTATAATTGTATGCACCTTCCGAGATGCTCATATTCTCGACAGCGACTATGACAAAGCTATAGAAGACAAAGGGGGAATAAAAGATGTGTTGAATTAAATATTAACAGCACAAATATTTAATTCACTAAACACCAATACATTAACACAAAAATATACCCCTAAAAATATAGACGATTTACGATCCAGATTTGCTGATTCGTCCTATTTTCATGACCATATTATCAAATTCTTCACGGGGAACAGCGGCTTTATTCCTGATTTTCGTACGGTAGGTATAGATTGTATTGGTCGAATAATGGAGGAAGTCGGCAATCTTCGAAGTGTCGGTAATCCCCAACCGAATCAAAGCAAAAATCCGCAGTTCGGTACTCAGAACCTCTCCGGGTTTGGTCATTAGATGCTCTTCCTCCAATAACAAGGAATTGAAATCCTCCACAAAATTCGGATACAACTGTAGAAAAATATGGTCGAAAGTGGTAAAAAGCTCCTTCACCTCTTGATCGATCATGGCTCTCGACTTCAGCAACTTCGTCAGCTCATCGATTTTTTGACCCATGACCATCTTCTTGAGTGTCAACTGAAACCGTTCGAGTTTATTAATATACATCGAACACAGGTCGAGGAACTGTCCGATATAGGTTTCCTTGATCTGATTCGCTTCGGTCAATCGGGTATTGATGGCCGATATTTCGGTATTCGTGCCGGCCAGTTCGGCATTGGAAGTCTGCAAGGCGAGATTGAGTTTATTCAACGCTTGATTTGCCTCAAAAAGCTGTTGTCGCACACGGGCGATTCTCCGCATCTGTAGGTAAACATAAATCACAGCAACCACCAAAAACAGGGAAAGTACCGAGACGACGATCAGAAAAGATGTCAGCACAAACCTGCGCTCGACTTCATTCTCTTGATAGGCCGAATCGATGATGGGAAATACTTTAGAAATCTCATACGTCCGAAAGCGTGCATTACAGAATATAGCATCTTCCATAGACGATTTGATACATTTATAAGCAGGCTCTATTTCACCAGCGTCATAGAGTAACGAGGCCAGTGCCTGCATAGCTGCATTTTCTTTGATGGCATTTTTAATATCACAACTCGCAGATTGGATAAGGTAGTAGCGTTGTTGCTGTACATTCCCTTCCTTTTGATACACATAGGCCATCGCGTAGGACAGTACCGCACGTTCGTGCGTATCCCCTATAGTCCCATCCAACATCGCCTGCAGAATACGCTTTGCTTCTCTCAACTTGCCCGCATCGTACAGTTTCTCGGCATACACGATCTGATAGTGATTCCCCGCGGGATCCAGCTCAGACAACAACGAATCGCGGTATACATCGCTCTTCTGTATATAAAAATCTTCGTTGGGGTTATTGAACGAATAGAATTTATAAAAATTCTTCCAGGTGTCGTAGTACTTGACGAGCAACGTCTGATCCAACTCTCCTGCCGATAAGGTAGAAAGCAATTGATACGAGTCGATATACATCCCAATCGTCAGATACAGGGAGGCCAGATCCAGCCTACTTTCATCGATCCAATTGGAATTTTCTTTTTCCAAAGCCAGTTTTAGGTTTTTATGAACGTAGGTAATTGCAGAATCCGGCTTGTAGGTGGTATAATCCTGATATAGTAACTTTTGCAGTGTATAGACAAGGCTATCACTGCCATGCGATTTTTTCAGCTCTTCCTCCAACTGGAGAATGTGTCCCTCCCGCACTTCCATATAGACTTCTTTCTGATCAATCAACCGCAACAGGTAATCCAAAGATAAACTATCCGTACGGGCAAATGTCGGAAGATATAGCGTCATGATCAGGAATAAAAGGATAGCCGTACGCATGGATATGGTTTCTCGGCAATATAGTAAACTTATTTAGAATTTGGCAACAAAACCAAAAAAGCCGTTTCGTTACTTTTGAATAAAGTTATCTTAACTTTTTAGCTTCGCTCGTGCAATCAACCGCAATAGGTATTCTCGATTCTTGGCTGCGCCTACCCAAATGGGTAGGCGACTTGCCAAGCTATTGTTTTGGTTTGGTAGTCCATTTCGCTGCCGCAATGGATCAGCGATATAAGTTTCAATAACAGCAAGGTGTTCAAGGTTGTAGGCCCACAACAGACCATCCTTCGTGTCTACACGATACCATACGGTAAAGCCAAAGAACGGATCGATAGGCTCATTGCGGTAGAGTACCCGACTGTATTTAGGCATGCCTCGACTATTGACATACACGATCATCTTGGGCGTATTTGCATATTTTATAGCATACCCACAAGCCATGCAGGAAAAACGCACTTGCTCTTCGTGCCGGGCTGCCGGTGCGTAGAGATCAGCACCAAAGACCAGCGCCTTTTTCTCGCAACGCGGGCAGACCACGTCAATTTGCTGCATAAAATCGCTGTTCTTTACCGCATACGGATTGTGCGCTTTCATACTGATGACCGTGTTCTTTAGCCAAGTGTATATTATTTCGTCCGGGATACGGCTATACCGGTTGTTGTTACTCCATCGCCATCGGGCAAGGTCACTGCTGTACCATTTTTCCAATATTTGGCTATATTCTTACTTTCTATTGACTCATGTCCAGACACATATATATTGCCATTGTTAACGACTATCGCAGTAGCTACCTCATCTTGACTTCCGTCGCTAAGAGGCACAGCTGTACCATTCTTCCAATATTTAGCAACTGATTTTGTATCTTCAACTTCCCCACCAACTATATAAATATCGCTATTTTGCGTAGTTAGTGCACGAGTTGTGCTGAGCCTATTTTCTGCGCTCAGCGATGTTGCTATACCATCTACCCAATGCGTGGCCATCTGCCCGGCACTCATATTTTCCCATCCTACAACATGAATCTTACCACTGATAACGGCTATCCCAAGAGCTTGTGCATTATTAGTTCCGTCGCTCAGCGAAACTTCTACGCCGTTTTTCCAATATTTAGCTACTTGTTTACCGACATTTTCGAATCCAGCTACAAACACATCGTTGTTATGCACAGCTATCGCAGTCGCTTCATGATGACGAATTCCGTCAGAAACAGACACAGCAGTACCATTTTTCCAATATTTGGCCATTGCAACACCATCCTCGAGCTCATATCCCACTACATAGATATCCTCCCCTTGAAGGACTACTGCCTTAGCAACAGAATGTTTATCCGAAAGAGATACCATTGTACCATTTTTCCAGTACCTTGCTCGCGGTTCCGAACCGACGACCTCAAGGCCGGCAACATATATATTGTCCTTATCGATAGCTATCCCGAAGGTCTCCGTTTGTTTACTTCCATCAGTAAGGAGCATAGGTGTATCGTTTTTCCAATACATTCCCCCCATAGGGCCATTACCCGACACGTAGACATCCACCTTATACACATCGATCGTTATCTCGTTACTCTCCAGGTAATTGGGTTTCTTAGCCATGACCTTATAGGTACCGGATTCGGTAAAGATATGTTTGGTGCCGTTTATCTTCTCATTACCCACATAGATATCGGCTATCACTACTTTACCGTCTGCTTTGACTTCAAAAGTCACTTCTTCACCTTCATCGACATCGGTCGAAGATGCCGTCAGCACAAGTGCAGAAGGATCACCTAAATCTGGGTCTTTATCTTTATCACAAGACAATAGCAGAAACACACTAAACAACAGACATATCATCCCGAAAATGCCCATCCTAATTTTTTGAATATTCTTCATGTTGTTCTAGATTAATGTACAGGCCAAAGGTAGAATCTTAAACAAGACCCGTAAATACCTAGGGTTAGGTATTTATATTGAACAGGAAACACGACTTTTGTAATTACTTTTATGGTTTTCCTAACAAAGGATACAGTTTCCCTAACAAGGAAAACTCCAAACCTAATTAGGGATAATATTTTCCCAACCAGAGATACAGCTTCCCTAACAAGGAAAACTCCAGACCCAATTAGGGATAACATTTTCCTAATCAGGGATACAGTTTCTCCAACAAGGAAAATTCCAGACCCAATTAGGGATAGCAGTTTCCTAACCGGGGATACAGTTTCTCCAACAAGGAAAACTCCAAACCTAATTAGGGATAACAGTTTCCT
>NZ_JAAKGO010000008.1 GCF_011043525.1 Sphingobacterium sp. SGG-5 | reverse complement strand
AAGAAAAAAGCCCCCCGTCATGAACAGAGAGCTTCATTTTTGTTGGTCGGGGTGGCAGGATTCGAACCTACGACCTCCACATCCCAAATGTGGCGCGATACCGGGCTACGCTACACCCCGAAAAGGTATCACCTTTATTTTGTGAGGACAAATATACAGCTAAAAAAAAGCTTTGTCAATAAATAATTTTTTAAAAGCTTTAACCCCTTGATTTATTGTTTTATATTTTCATAAAACACATCGTTCCCATATCCTCAGGATAAGCTTTCTGTCCTATTTTATACTTTTGAACTGCATCAAAACATACGAAACCAAGTATTTGAAAAAACATTTTCAGAATTAAAATAAAACCCGTAATATTGCATTCCGATTTTTACAGGATGTAAATCGTTTATAATTACTCAAAATCATGGATTTAGTAAAATTTGTAGAAGAACAAGCGGTCGTAAAAAATGAAATTCCCGCTTTTAAAGCAGGAGATACCATTAGTGTGCATTACAAAATTCGCGAAGGAAACAAAGAGCGTATTCAGGTGTACCAAGGTGCAGTAATCCAATTAAACAGCGAAGGTGCTAATGCGACTTTTACCGTTCGTAAAATCTCTAACGGTATCGGTGTTGAACGTATTTTCCCTGTAAACTCTCCAAACATTGAAAAAATTGTAGTAAACGCACACGGTAAAGTACGCCGTGCTAAGCTTTTCTACTTACGTGGTCTTACCGGTAAGGCAGCGCGCATCAAAACAAAGCGTGTTTAATCTTATCTAAAGATTTAAATAAAAAAGGGTTTTGGCTATATAAAAGTAAGCTAAAAGCCTTTTTTTTATTTTAAATAAAGACTCGCCAAGCATACCCAACCCGGGATTATGTATAACAACCTATCTTTCTTCCCCAATCTAAATGCTCTTCGTTTTTTTGCCGCATTGCTCGTCATATTTCATCATGGAGAAGTTATACGTGCTAAAAATGGGTTTGATGCTTTTGAATCGGCAAGCTTCTTCCTCAACGGCGGAAGTGCAGTTAAGTTTTTTTTTGTGCTCAGTGGCTTTTTAATCACTTACCTTTTATTAAAAGAAAAGAAAAAAACTCGCAACATCGCGATAAAAAACTTTTATATGCGCCGGATTATTCGAATATGGCCGCTATATTTTCTATTGTTTTTTATAGGTACCGTGCTGTTTCCCTCTTTATTTCGTTTGCTACACATTGACTATGCCTTTCCTTACAACCTGAGCCAATCTTGGGTATTTTTCTTACTTTTTATCCCGAGCATTGTAACATTCAGATATGGTTCTCATCTTCTAGAACCACTATGGTCTATTGGCGTCGAAGAATGGTTCTATCTCCTATGGGCTCCCCTATTCAAATGGACTAATAAGCCATTATTCCTTATTTTAACAATATTGCTTACCAAAATCGGATTATTAGTTGCGGTAAATCAGCATATTATACAGAATCCATTAATATGTCATTTCATAACTACATACGCTTTCGAATCCATGGCTTTCGGGGGAATTGGTGCTTATTTCCTCTTTTATACCAAAAGAAATATACAGCAGCTTTACCATAAATACCGAGCCGTTAACATCTTCTTTTTAATACTATTACTTGGATACATTTTTCTCAAATCAAACAGCTTTCTTCTAACGTATTTCCCCTTGTTCGAATCTGCCCTTTTCTATTGGTTTTTTTTGAACATCCTTTTCTTAAACCTGATAGTCTATTGTGCGATAGTCCTCCCCAACACATCTTGGCTCAATAACAAGTGGCTTGACATAGGAGGAAAGATATCTTACGGTATATATATGTACCATATGATTATAATTTTTACTGTTATCTTTTTTCTCAAACCATACCTGCTTACACTTTCCGCTGTCTATAGTTTTTTAGTTTTCTATATTTCCGTTATCTCGGGAACGATATTGGCTGCTTATCTTTCAAAGAAGTTTTTCGAAGATTATTTCATGCAATTCCGAAATAGATTTATGTAAATTCACGAAAGAATCTTATCTTTGTACCCCGTACATATATGTAGACAACGGGAGCAAAAATCCCCCTGTCTCTAGTTAGAAATTCCATTAATTGCTATGACTAAATATATTTTTGTTACGGGCGGCGTAACTTCGTCGTTAGGAAAAGGTATTATTGCAGCATCACTCGCTAAACTTCTTCAGGCTCGTGGCTTCAAAGTTACCATTCAAAAATTCGACCCTTACATCAACATCGACCCCGGCACACTTAATCCTTATGAACATGGTGAATGTTATGTCACCGAGGATGGTGCTGAAACAGACCTGGATCTTGGTCACTACGAACGCTTTTTGAATGTCTCCACATCACAGGCGAACAATGTCACTACGGGCCGTATCTATAAATACGTCATCGAGCAAGAGCGCGCAGGGGCTTACTTAGGGAAGACAGTTCAAGTCATTCCGCATATTACCGATGAGATCAAGCGCAGGATGCAATTGTTGGGACAGTCTGGTGAATATGACATCGTTATCACAGAACTCGGTGGTACTGTCGGCGACATTGAGTCCTTGCCGTTTATAGAGGCTGTCCGCCAGTTACGTTGGGAGTTGGGCAACAACGATTCGTTGGTCATCCACTTGACACTAGTTCCTTATCTAGCTGCAGCCGGTGAATTAAAGACCAAACCTACGCAACACTCTGTAAAAACGTTACTGGAGTATGGTGTACAACCTGATATTCTGGTCTGTCGGACAGAGCATAAACTCAATCAGGAAATCCGAAAGAAGCTGGCTTTATTTTGCAATGTCAACGTCAATGCCGTCGTCGAATCGATCGATGCATCGACTATATATGACGTACCTTTATTGATGCTTAAAGAGCAATTGGACAAAACAGTACTCACCAAGCTTAAACTTTCTACAAAGCATGAACCTGATCTTGAAAATTGGAAAACATTCTTGGGGCGCTTAAAAAACCCGACGACAGAAGTGAATATCGGCTTGGTCGGTAAATATATTGAACTTCCTGATGCGTATAAATCGATATCCGAGGCATTCATTCATGCCGGATCCACCAATGAAACAAAGGTTAAGGTAAAATTCATCGCAGCAGAAAGTATAGATAGCAAGAATGTTGCGGAGAAACTCAGAGGTCTGGATGGGGTATTGGTAGCTCCGGGCTTTGGGGCTCGCGGTCTAGAAGGAAAATTGAGTACGATTAAGTATGTACGTGAAAACAAGATCCCTTTCTTCGGTATCTGTCTGGGTATGCAATGTGCTGTTATTGAATTTGGAAGAAATGTGCTGAATTTAAACGGAGCCAATAGCTATGAGATGGATGCCGACACGCCTTACCCTGTGATCAATTTGATGGAAGAGCAAAAAAATATTACGGATATGGGAGGTACCATGCGCCTTGGGGCTTATGATTGTGATGTGAAGAAAGGCACTAAGGCTTTTGCCATATATGGAAAGGCAAAAATTTCTGAGCGCCACCGTCATCGCTATGAATTCAACAACGCTTATTTGAAGGATTATGAAAAAGCCGGGATGATTGCATCAGGAGTGAATCCTAAAACTGGATTAGTGGAGATCATCGAATTAAAGGATCATCCGTTTTTCATAGCCGGGCAATTTCACCCGGAATTGAAATCGACCGTTGCAAATCCTCACCCACTTTTTGTTAGCTTTGTAGCCGCTGCTTTAACACATAAAAAATCAGCTACTAAATAATTGAATATCGAAACACAACTTTTTAGATGGACAGAAATAATATTATTGGATTAGTACTCATATTTGTAATCTTCGCAGGTTCCTTTTATCTGATGAAACCTACGGATCAAGAAATAAAACAGGAGCAGGCTTTACAGGATTCGTTACGAAATGTCCGGGAAGGAACAGTCGTGTCCAACGCCACCACCAAACCGGTAGACACGGTGACAGCAGCTATAGATTCAGCTGACCTATCCAGTCCTTTTGGCCTGGCAAAACGAGGAGAAGACAACCTCATAACGCTCGAAAATGAGCTTATCAAGGTTCAGCTTACCAACAAGGGGGGAAAGGTAAAAACAGTAGAACTTAAAAACGAAAGCAATTTCGACGGATCTCCACTTTATCTTGTCGAAGGTGATAATAACGGTTTCGGCTTTATGTTTAATACATCAGGCCAGAACATAAACACTAATGATCTATATTTCTCTACTGTCAGCACTACAGAAAATGGAATTACACTTCGTTTAAACTATAATGCTGATCAATACCTGGAGTATAATTATTCATTACAGCCAGATTCGTACAACCTGAAACTAAATGTACAGGCTGTGGGTATCCAGAACTTGATCGATCTCAAGCAAAAAACAATTTTGCTGAACTGGGAATCAACTCTGCTACAGAAAGAACCGAACATCAAGTCTGAACGTGAAAAATCGACGATCTTCTATAGAGATAATGAAGGTGAAGTAGACCATTTGTCCGAAACGAGCGACGATCAGGAAAAAATTGAGAAAACCAAAGTGGAATGGATTGCTTTTAAGCAACATTTCTTCTCTTCGATCTTATCTTCAAAGCAACCTTTTGAAAATGCAGACTTTTCGGTAGCGCTACAGACAGCGGAAGGAAAAGTTAAACATTACAAATCTACTGTAGAATTGGCTTTTAACACCCAATCGAATAATCAGTATGACTTTAATTTTTTCTATGGCCCTAATCAGTACAAGATCCTAAAAGCAGAAGGCAAGGACTATCAGGAAATCATTAACATGGGTTGGGGTCCGATACGTTGGGTCAATCAATTCATTACTGTACCGTTGTTTAATTTCTTAGATGGCTTCCATATGAGTTACGGTATCGTCATTCTTATCTTGACTTTACTGTTAAAAGGAGCGATGTTCCCATTGACACGTAAATCTTATCTGTCTATGGCAAAAATGCGCGTACTGAAGCCACAGCTGGACGAAATTAAGGAAAAAGTCGGCAGTGACAACCCGATGCTTTTGCAACAGGAGCAAATGAAGTTGTATAAACAAGTCGGTGTAAACCCGCTCGGAGGCTGTCTCCCTATGCTCTTGCAGATGCCTTTTACACTAGCTTTCTTCTTTTTCTTCCCTAATTTATTTGAATTGCGGGGAGAAAGCTTCTTATGGATGAAGGATTTGTCGACGTACGATGCGCCTATTACATTTGCACCGATATTGGGGGTAAATCACATCTCGTTAATGTGTATTCTGATGACACTGACGACCTTATTGACGACCTGGTACAACAATGCTATATCCGGCGCAGCTGCAAATAACCAAATGAAATATATCGGTTATATCATGCCATTGATGTTCTTCTTTATGTTGAACAGCTTCCCTTCGGGATTAAACTACTATTATTTCCTGGGTGCCGTGTTTACATTCCTGACTCAGGTCATCATTCGCCAGGCTATCGATGATGATAAAATTTTGGCTAAACTGGAGGAAAATAAAAAGAACCCCAAAGCGCAGAAAAAATCATCATTCGGATCACGCATGGAAGAACTCATGCGCCAACAACAGGCTGCTCAGAAAAACAAAAAGAAATAAGCGTTTTAGGAATAAAAAAGGAGCGACATTAGCCTTCGCTCCTTTTTTATTCCTTAATTCTCGATTTACACAAATGCACTATGCCCTGTGATACTACGGCCCACAATTAAAGAGTTTATCTCCTTCGTTCCTTCATAGGAATAAATAGCTTCTGCATCTGCCAGGAAACGGGCTACATTATACTCGAGCAATATACCATTCCCACCCATAACTTCCCTTGCGCGCGATACGATATCCCGCGTCCGCAGCGTGCAAAAAACCTTAGCCAATGAGGCATGTTCATCTTTCAGCTTATCTTCATCCTGCAATTCCGACAGTCGAAACACCAACGTTTGCATGGCAGTCAGATTGGATAACATTTCCACCAGATGGTTTTGAATCAGCTGAAAAGACGCTATAGGCTTACCGAACTGTTCGCGCTGTAATGTATACTCCAGTGCATTTTCATAGGCTCCACGCGCACAGCCTACAGCCATCCAAGCCACCCCTGCTCTCGTCATCCTTAATACCTCTACCGTATCCTTAAATGTATTGGCGTAAGGCAGGCGGTCTGTCTCTGGCACCAGACAATCAGTCAGCGTAATCAAACCATTCTGCACAATGCGTAGCGCCATTTTATCTTTTATCTTCTCGACAGAAAAACCTGGGTTTTCCTTGCGAACGATAAATCCTTTTACCTGATTATCATCCAGATCCCGGGCCCAGATAATTGTAATATCCGAAAAAGTCGAGTTTCCGATCCATTTTTTCTGACCATTCAGAATCCAGCCTGCATCCGTATGCTTGCAGGTTGTCGTAAGACCTCCCGCTGTACCGGAGCCCACCAAAGGTTCTGTTAAACCAAAAGCCCCTATTTTCTCGAGACGTTGCATAGGTGGAAGCCATTCCTGTTTTTGGGCCTCCGAACCACATCGGTATATCGACCCCATAGCTAACCCACTTTGTACACCCAGAAATGTGGCTATAGAGGGATCTATCCGTCCGAACTCACTGGCAATTATTCCGTCCATCAACGACGTTCCTCCCGCGCATCCATAGCCCTCAAAGACATAACCACATACATTCAGTTCGGCCAGCTTCGGAATAAGCTCAAAAGGAAATTCGTCTCGCAACCAATATTTATTCACAATAGGTTTTACTTCTTTCTCGAGGAAATCACGAATTTTCAATTGTAAAGCACGGTCTTCGGGAGACAACTTCGCTTCGACCTCGTAAAAATCAGCGTTGATCGGAGGCGGTACTCTCTTTTTCTTACTTCCTGTCAACATCTTCATCGCCATCTGAAGTTGCCTTTCATCCATTTTAGATACCGCACCTAATACCTCACCCAGGTCAACTTTTTTTGATATTTTTTCAACCTGCTCGAAATCAATAGATTTCATCAGAGTCATTATACTTTTTAGCTTCTTGAACATATTAAAATCCTTATAGTTTTGACAACATTTTTAATCTCGTTTAGTTTTTATTGTTGGATATCAATAAAAATACAGAATTATTCTCTTGATTTTCAATACGATATTTTAATTTTTAAAAATATACCTTTTTCAGGGTTACCTTTTGAGAATAGCTGTATTAAGAAGTGTAAAACAAATTTGTTTCAATTAAATAGAAAATTAAGAAAATGAAAAATTTATTCGCATTCGGGTTTTTAGCATTCGCTTTAACAGCTGTATCATGTGGTGGTAACCAAACTAAAACTGAAGAAGCTGCAGATTCTTTAACAGAAGTTGTAGATTCTACTGCTGAAGCTTTGGTTGATTCAATCAACAATGTTGCTGATTCAGCTACAACAGCTATCGATAACGCTGCTGACTCTGCTCAGAACGTACAATAATCCGATTAAGGGTTTAAAATACGCGAAAGCCTGTGTTTTGGAAACACAGGCTTTTTTTTTGGAATGAAATTTTCTAAGTTTGAACAAAATTTTTAACATGACTTTATCAGCTTTAACAGCCGTCAGCCCAATCGACGGTAGATACCACACAACGACAAAAGAGCTTTCCGCGTACTTTTCAGAATTTGCTTTAATCAAGCACCGGGTGCTTGTCGAAGTAGAATATTTTATTGCCCTGGCTGACACAAAAATTCCGCAGTTGGCGGGCTATGATAGTAAGTTGTCTGAACAACTGAGATCGATATATAGAGATTTTTCGATAGAAGATGCATATTGGATTAAAGACACGGAAAAAATCACCAATCACGATGTCAAAGCTGTCGAATATTTTCTGAAAGACAAGTTCCATAAACTTGGTTTACAAAACCACTTAGAATTTATTCACTTTGGATTAACCTCGCAGGATATCAACAATACGGCCATTCCCTATTGCTGGCGAGAGGCTCTTCAGAACACTTATTTACCCCTATTGGCCGAAATGACCAACGAGTTGGATGTACTTGCCACGGAATGGAAGGATATCGCTATGCTAGCCAGAACGCACGGGCAGCCGGCATCTCCGACACGGTTAGGTAAAGAAATGAAAGTTTTTACCGAGCGTATTTCTAAACAACTGGAATTATTGGGACAAATACCGCATTCTGCAAAATTTGGAGGTGCTACGGGTAACTTCAATGCACATCATATTGCCTATCCTGACCAAGATTGGGTTGCTTTCGGAAACAATTTTGTCAACAATATACTAGGTTTACACCGGGCACAAACGACTACGCAGATTGAGCATTATGACAATTTTGCAGCGAGCTGCGACGCGATCAAACGTATCAATAATATCCTGATCGATTTGTGCCGAGATATCTGGACCTATATATCTATGGATTATTTTAAGCAAAAGATTACAGCAGGCCAGGTCGGATCATCAGCCATGCCACACAAAGTAAACCCCATAGATTTCGAAAATGCAGAAGGGAATTTTGGCTTAGCAAATGCTATTTTTGAACATTTGGCCGCGAAACTGCCTATTTCAAGATTGCAGCGCGATCTTACCGATTCAACAGTATTACGCAACATCGGTGTTCCGCTCGCACACACGATTATAGGCATAAAGTCTACTTTAAGGGGGATCCGGAAGCTGATACTTAACGAATCAGCACTCCGAAATGACCTGGAAAACAACTGGGCTGTAGTTGCTGAAGCTATTCAGACCATATTGCGAAGAGAAGGATATCCTAAACCTTATGAGGCGCTGAAAGATCTGACCAGAACCAACACACAGGTCACGCAAGAAACTATTGCTATGTTCGTAGATGGCCTGGCCATTCCGGACGCTGTCAAAAACGAAATAAAAGCCATTACACCCTGGAATTACACAGGAGTAACCTGGTAAGCTTTGACGTATAGATGACGAGAGCTAAAAAACAATTGACGTATATTTGTAAGCAGGAGGTTTTAGGCGTAAGCCGTAGGCAAATGTCTAAATACTAAACACTAAGAGTCTAAACACTAAAAATGGCAACTATAAACGTATATACCGAAGCTACACCAAATCCGGCGACCAGAAAGTTTTTGGTCAATAAACTCTTAATCAATGGAAGTGTAGACTATCCCGATAGAGAGGCGGCGGAGTCCTCGGCCTTTGCAAAAGAACTGTTTAAATTCAATTTTGTAAATGGCGTTTTTTTTGCCAGCAACTTTGTAACCGTCACCAAGGCAGATAATGTAGATTGGGAAGATATTGAAGCGATTTTAAAAGAGTTCGTTAAAGGAGCCGTCGAATCGGAACTGCAGATAAAGGAAGTGGTCGCAGACGAGTCGGCACACTTTGATGGTACGGAAACAGAAGTAAAAATACAACAAGTATTGCACGACTATGTTCGTCCCGCGGTAGAACAAGATGGAGGTGCTATAACGTACAAATCATTCGATCAAGGAGTCGTAACGGTACAGTTGAAAGGTTCATGCAGCGGTTGTCCTTCTTCGATGATTACCCTAAAGGCCGGTATCGAAGGTTTACTAAAACGTATGGTTCCCGAGGTAGAGGAAGTTGTAGCCGAATCCTTATAGCGCCGGCCTCAGGGCAAGGACCAATATCAGGCCCTTACCCTTTTAATCTTAATCTGAAGCAGAATAACCGAAGCCACAAAAGTTATGGCAGCAATGATGGCTAGCCCCCATATAGACCCTCGCACATATTCAGGCGTTCCGCTTTCTATAATCATCGTCCGAAAGATCTGTAAATAATGCGTTAATGGGATCATATCCGCTATATAGACGACCCATCTCGGCATTTGGCTCAAAGGCCACGTAAATCCACTCAGAATAAACGAAGGTGTCGCAATTACCATCAAAATTTCTGTTGCCTTAAGCTGGCTGGGAATTGCAATACTAACCAAAATACCGATAAAGCACACCGCCAGCAGAAACAACACTGAGACACCCCAAAAGGCAATATCTCCCACATGCAGTGGCATCCTATAATAGAGCGAATAACCATAATACAACGCATAGATGCCGATGGACATCAACAGGTAGGGCATGACCTTGACCAGAATCAAAACAAATACATTGGAGGACTTGTCTACCAATTCTTTAAACGTTCCTTTTTCGAACTCTGATGCAAAACTCAACGCCAAGCCCAACATCATGACCTGTTGCAGCACTGTAAGCAATACACCAGGCAACATGAAATACAGATAGTTTCCGCTACGGATATGCTGTCTGATAATGGTCGTCTTAAAAGGTTCGTACTGCTGTGAAGCTACGTAGGCCGGTACTCCCCTTTTCTCCTGAGCCTTGATCTGAATCCCTGCTTTCAATGTTCCGGCACATACATTGACCGCCATCATGGCATAGTTAGAAGTCAGTGTGTTGGAAGCATTGACAAATAAGGTCAACTCCGTACTCCGGTTGTAATTGACATCCGATGCAAAGCCACGGGGTATATGTACGACGACCGTTGCTTCTCTTTTCATCGCCGTTTCATTGGCTTTAAAAGCGTCCGGTAATACATCCGAAACGTAGATGACCTCGCTTTCGTTGAACATATCAATCAGCTGACGGCTCAACGGGCTACGATCTTCATCGACCACAACGATAGGTAAATGTGTGACCTTACCCTGCTTATATACATTACCCACCAATACGCCGTACATAATCGGTGCACCCAAGAATAAGATAAGCAAAACTTTATTCTGATAGAATAACGTAAACTCACGTTTGATCAAATTCCAAAAATTTTTCATTAGCATATTTTTTCAATGGCCATTCATAGAGGCTTCAGACCTGTTACTGTCTGTCGCTGATAACGAAAGTTGCTTTGGTCAACAGCTCTTTGCTCTCGTCCCTACGAACCGGTTTCAAACGAACCTCAAATAACGTTTCCTGCTGCTCAAAGTCAGGATACGCCGTACTGATATTCGCATACGAGCTCAGCGGTTTGATAGTCTCAACCACAGCGGCTATCTTCTTATTGTCCAGATAAGGGATCGTCACGTCTTTTTGTGTTCCTTTCGCAAAATCCTTAACCTTACTTTCCGGTACTGTCACGCGAAAATAGGTACCCTCTTCTATATATCCGGACACCAAGCTATAACCTGCCAAAGCCAATTCGCCTACTTTCAAGTTGATGGTTTCGACAGTCATATCTTGCGGAGCGATCACAAAACGTTCCTTAGCCGCCACATTGACTTCAGAAACTGCCCCCATAGCACGCTCCTTTTGCCCCAAAGCCATTTTTTGTTGTTCCACACGTGCACCATGTCTCACATCGACCAACTCGGCCTGCGCAGCAAGGTATTGGTTTTTTGCACCTTGGTATTTGGCATATACCTCATCGTATTTCTGTTGGGAGACCAACGAATCCGCCAATAGGTTGCGCATACGATCCAATGATTTTTGGGCAAAATCGTATTGCTCTTTCAGTCCATCGACCTTGGCATTCAATTGTACCAATTGGCCATCTGTCGCCCCTTTCAAGGCCATCTCATATTGTGCCTGTGCGGCTTCCAACGCCCCTTGAGCCTGAAGGGATTTTGCATCGACCTCGGGCAATTCCAAAATCAGCAGCGTATCTCCTTTTTGAACAAATTGTCCTTCTTCGACCATTATCCGATGTACCTTGCCCGGGATCTTGGTGGTGACCGACAGTTGATCACGCTCAATCTTTCCTTCAAAAGATTTGGGATTTGCTGTGCGGTTTGAACAGCTCTGGAACAAAAATAATGTACCTAAAATATATAGTGCTCTTTTCATGATTTATTGCATTATTGTCTGATAAAGATTTCCGTTTGCTTTCAATAGTTCAGTGGCCATACTCCGTTGGTTTAAGACCTGATTGAAATAATTGAGCGAATGTTTGTAGTATTCATTTTCAGCTTCCAATCGTTCCGTCACGTCCAACAATCCTTCTTCAAACTGGCGGGAGGCCAATCGCATATTATTTTTGGCAATGGTGACCTGTTGTTGATTGACAGCTATTTTCTTCAATGCCAGTTCGTAATCCGATTTGGTTTTTCGTTGGAGTAATGACAGTTTTTCACGTGTATCATCCAATTTATTGGCATTGATCTGTAAATCCAAACGAGCCTTTTCTATAGATGATTTATGCGACTTCCCTTCGAATATATTCCATGTCATCCCTACGCCTACGGCATAGCTGGGAAAAGCTCGCAAATGGTTGCTGGACATCTTCACGTCTCCGATATGCGGTATATCCTGCAAGGTCATACCCGTACCAAACGCATTGACATACGATATATTGCCAAAAGCAAACAGTATCGGAAGCTGTGCGCCTTTTTCTTTCTTCAAGACATATTCAAAAGCTTTTTGCGAAGCCTCCAGCGCCTGCAATTCCTTTCTGTTCATCTGCATCGCTTTTCCCCCGTCCAATACAATTTCAGACAAAGCGTACGATATGGAATGCAGCTCCCGCTGTGGCAATCCGGTCAACTCTTCGAGCTTATAGTACAACAGCTCACGATTGCTCTGCACTTCCGCCTTTTTACTTTCCAATTCCAACATAGCCAGCTTGATTTTATCCCTATCGTAAGGAATCGCAAAACCATTTTCTATCGCCTTGACTACCTTTTGGTGTTCCTTGCGCAATCGCTTGTCCGAATCATCGATCAGTAGGTCCACCTCCCTCAGCAACATCAATTGATCAAAGGAAAGAATCACTTCTTGTGCCAACTGATCGTAGCCTGCCGCCGTCATCAATTCCTGCGCCTTGGCTTTATGTTCCAAAGCTTTCTTTCCATTGGTAATCTGCAAGCCGCTAAAAATAACTTGTTTGGCTGTAACTCCGGCGAGGCCTACCTGCGTAGAAACCGTACCTTTTTGCGATCCTTCGAACAGGTTAATCCCCGTCAAAGGCAACTGTTGGGTAGGCAGATCCAGATCAAAACCCGAATGCAGATAGCCGTAACCTGCATTCGCCGTAAGGGTAGGCAGCAACTTACCTTGAACCATCTCTTTATCTAAAAGGGTCTTTTGGTTCTCTAAGATCGAGTTTTGTAAGGATTTGTTGTGTACGACAGCCTGCCGAACAGGTGTCTTAAAGACATCGAACGGCTGCTGGGCATACAAGCCAGTGCTCCCTCCCACCAAAAAAGCCGATAGGATGATAAAATAACTAAACAACTTCTTCATACCTTTTGACATGTTTCATTTTTAACAGAACAAAGTTGCGGGTTATCTCTCAAATAAATTTTCAGATATCTTAAAAAAGCACATCACTTCATCCCGCGTATCACGGATAGCGTCTGTTGCGAAATCCCCAGATAGGACGCAATATGCCCCAAAGACACATGCTGAAACAATTCGGGATTCTCGGCAATCAGCGAGTGATAACGTTCATGTGCTGTTTCGAATTGGCTGCGATAAAAACGTTTGGAAAAGGCAATCAACATATCCAACAAGATTTTTTGGATAATCTGATTAACCGTGATATCGGTCTCTGCCAACTCTTTGATCGGTGCAAACGGCAATATAGTTATTCGGGATGGAGCCAGAGCCTGAAAGCCCACGTAGCTCGGCTTGTGATACATCACGCTTTCTACAGCGGTACTCAACGTCTGTGGAGCAAAGAAATAATGGGTAACGTCTTTTTTATTCTTGAAATAAAAAATACGAGCAAAACCATCTTCTATAAAATAGATATGCCTGAGATAGCTCCCTGGTTCAAAAATAATATCCCCCTTTTGATATTGCTTTGTTTCCGTAATCGAATCAAAGAAGATTTCGAGTTCTTCACCAATCTTATATTCTTGTTTTAAATAATTTATCAGGTTCATACCAGTCGTTCTGCAATACCTAAAGTAAGGCATTTTGCAGAGATATGAAAATAAATATCTTCCCTTGTCTGTTTCCAAAGTTTCTATCATTTTTAATTTTGACTTTTTAATTTTTAAACCTAACTTTGCACTTCCGTAAATGCGGAATTGTTTAGTTAAATAAAATTTATAACACAAAAATGCAACAGTACGAATCTGTAATCATTCTTACCCCGTTGCTTTCAGAGGAAATTGCGAAAGAAGCAATTGCAAAATTCAAAAGTATCCTTACTGAAGGCGGAGCCGAAATTGTCGCAGAAGACAATTGGGGTTTGAGAAAATTAGCGTATCCGATCCAGAAAAAAACAACTGGATTTTATCACTTAACTGAATTCAAGGCTCCAGGTGAAATCATTCAAAAATTAGAGCTTGAATACAAGCGTGATGAGCGTGTAATGCGTTTCTTGACCGTTGCGCTGGACAAGCATGCCGTAGCGTACAACGAAAAGAAACGTAGCGGTGCATTCAACAAGAAAGTAGAACCTAAAACCGCGGAGGTAGCAAACTAATGGCAAACGATAACATTCAATACGTAACTGCCCCTAAAGTAGAGGACAACCGTAAAAAATACTGTCGCTTCAAAAAGAACGGTATTAAATATATCGACTATAAAGATGCTAACTTTCTTTTGAAGTTTGTAAATGACCAGGGAAAAATCCTTCCTCGCCGTCTTACAGGCACATCATTGAAATTCCAACGCAAGGTGGCTCAAGCGGTGAAACGTGCACGTATCATCGGTCTCTTGCCTTACCTAACTGATTCATTAAAATAAGGAGGATACGATCATGGAAGTTATATTAAAACAAGACGTTAAACACCTTGGCGAAAAAGATGATATCGTAGTAGTAAAACCAGGTTATGGCCGTAACTACTTAATTCCTCAGGGATTTGCGACATTAGCTACCCCATCGGCAAAAAAGGTTTTGGCAGAGAACATCAAACAAGCTCAGTTCAAACAAGATAAAATCAAGAAAGATGCTACAGCACTAGCTACTAAGTTAGAAAATGTAAAACTTTCTATCGGTGCAAAAGCTGGTGAGAGCGGCAAAATATTCGGTAAAGTTAACAGCATTCAAATTGCTGATGCTTTGAAAGCTCAAGGTTTTGAAGTCGATCGCCGTCGTATCACTTTTGAAACAGAACCAAAAACTGTTGGTGAATACGTAGCAAACCTAAACTTACACAAAGAAGTAAAAGTTCAGGTTCCATTCGAAGTTGTAGCAGAGTAAACCTTTATCCTGCACAAAAATATAAAGGAGATAGCGTATGTTATCTCCTTTTTTCTTTATGTTTGTGGGGGAATAAGTTATGAAGCCAAAGACCATCATCATCGCTATACTATTAGCTCTTGTAGCTATTGTTCTTTTCAAGAATAAAGAGGAAAGCTCATTTTGGTTGTTTACGGAAATCCGTACCTCCAAACTGATTATATTGGGTAGCTTTTTTATTATCGGCGTAGCCACTGGTGGCATCGTATTTCGCCGGCGCAAAAAACATCCGAAGGAATATGGCATAAGTAACCCCAATGTGTCTGAAGCACAAGCGGACACCACTTTGGAACAACACCCCTACTCCACATCCCATTTGTCGGAGGAAGATCGGGACTTTATACGGCGGGATTAATCCGGCCTTGTACGCAATTTAGAATGCGAATAACCATACATGAAGTAGATCAGTAGCCCGATGGCTAACCACAACGCGAAAATAATCCAGTTACTGACCCCCAGTTCACTCATCAAATACAGATTCACCAGTATCCCTATTACCGGAAGTAATGAAAAATTGTGCCGGTAACTCAACACGCTCAGTACTGCCCACGTAGCCCAGAAAATGAATACAAGTGATTGATGTAAGAGTTCTTTCATAGATCCCAATGCTTGTCCCGTAACAAGGCTGTCCCCCCCATAGCGATACATCAAGATTAACCCCACGATAAAGCCGGATCCCACGATATATTTCCCGTTTACATAAGGCACCTTGAACGTAGACTTCTCAGACAACCCCGTTTTATCCATATAAAGAACACCCGCGCAAACAAGAATAAAGGCAAAAAAAGTACCCACCGACGTCAAGTCCACAAAAAAGTCCATCTTAAAGAATAAGGCCGGAATAGCCACCACAATCCCTGTGATTATCGTTGCGAAGGAAGGCGTCTTATACTTCGGATGTATAGTAGAGAATTTCTTCCAGAGGAGCCCATCACGGCTCATGGTCATCCAGATCCGGGGCTGAGCGAGCTGGAAGACCAATAGGGCACTTGTAATCGCAATGACAGAAGTCACGGATACAATCCCCGCCATATAGTCGAACCCCACATATTCAAACACATAAGCCAAGGGGTCTTTCACGTTAAGTTCCGTGTAATTGACCATGCCCGTCAATACCAACGTAATAGCAACATAGAGTACAGCACAGATCAACAGGCAATATATCATGGCTCTTGGCAAATCTCTTTGGGGGTTTTTACATTCTTCAGCAGTAGTCGAGATCGAATCAAATCCTATAAATGCAAAAAATACCGCCGCGACACCGCTCAACACGCCACCCAGCCCATTTGGAGCAAAAGGAGTCCAGTTATCCGGCTTCACAAAAAAAACACCACCTACGATCACAGCTATAATCACGCCGATCTTTATCATTACCATAATATTGCTTACACGCTGTGATTCCTTTATTCCAATATAAACCAACCAAGTTACCAATACCGTAATCATACCGGCAGGCAAGTCAAAAATCACAGGCATATCCCCTATCCGCGGAGCTGTTGTATAAGCCTGCCAAGCTATTTTATCAATACCCGTCAAACTTGCAATACCGCCTTCCACCACCTTTTGATGCGCGTCCCATGCATAACCCGGAGCCATGGTCAACCATTCGGGAATATGTAACCCAAAGCCTGCGCACATCGATACAAAATACTGTGACCAGGAAATGGCGACAACCATATTCGAAACGGCGTACTCCAATACGAGTGCCCAGCCGATAATCCAGGCAAACAACTCCCCAAAAGCAACATAAGCATAGGTATAAGCACTTCCCGAAACCGGAACGGTACTGGCAAACTGCGCATAAGAGAGTGCCGTAAACACACAGGCAAATGCGACGAAGACAAATAGCATAGAAACGGCTGGCCCTCCATTAAAAGCTGCCAATCCAATGGTACTGAATATACCTGCCCCGACAATCGCCGCAATCCCTAAAGAAACCAAATCACGAACGCCCAGAACTTTGGCTAGGCCTGAACTGTGAAGTATGGAATCAGACAATATGCGGTCAACACTTTTCTTACGGAAAAGTTGATTTCTCATATATGAAGCTTAAAAGTGATCGTGTTATTCTATTTTATCCTGAATAAAGGTATAAATTTCCCGATAATTTTCAAGATAACGTATCTGATATTCCTTTAGCCGAACCGACAGTTCATCCACATGCTTTTGCTGAGGCTGAAAATCCCACACTCGCTTACATATATTATACAATGCATGCGGAATATTCGCTATATCTGCGTAATCGTATATATATTTGGATGTAAGGAAGCCGTCATAAAACACAAAAAAACGGTCGACATCAACCTCTCCCAATTCCTTAAGGTACAACCCGACCACGGGACGGTCTACTGCGGCTAAATGTTCATATAAACGCGTGACATTCACGATATGATCCGCAATTAACAAATGATCCAAGAGCAGTTCCAATGCAATATGAGCCAGGAAGGATGCACGCACAGGCAAATCCTCCACCACAGATTCAATATGTTTGCGTAAATGATGGGTATGTGTATAGAAAAAATCAGATCCATGAAACAACTTATCTACCTCCATATGTCTTCGCCATCCCTCCGTTATTGCAGTGCCCTTGGGATGAAAATCCAACTTATGCTCAAGTTTCTTCAATTGAAAAGAATAATCCTTATCCACGTTCCGGAGCAGGTCGGGAAGAAGTCCTCCCAGCACTTGTTCAGATTCGGAGGCGAAACGTTCGAAATAGTAGTGTGACAAAAAGTTCATAACATCGACGTTATGTGGTAATTAATACCGTAAGATACATCATAATCTCTTATCTTTGCAATCTTAATTCATTTTTTTAAATCATCTTGTTATGAACTTTGTAGAAGAGTTACGTTGGAGAGGCATGCTTCAAGACATCATGCCCGGTACGGAAGAGTTGCTTAATAAAGAGAAAGTTTCGGGGTATATCGGTTTTGATCCAACGGGCGATTCCTTACACGTAGGTCATTTAACCCAAATCATGACATTGATCCATTTCCAGAATGCGGGGCATAAGCCCGTGGCCTTAGTAGGCGGTGCCACTGGAATGATCGGAGATCCTTCTTTTAAGTCTGCAGAAAGAAACCTGCTGGACGAAGCCACCTTACAGCATAACGTCGCTTGCTTAAAAAAGCAACTCTCTAAATTTCTAAATTTTGGCGAAGGAGAAAATGATGCCAAAATGGTGAACAACTACGAGTGGTTCAAAGACTTTACGTTCCTGGATTTTATCCGTGACGTCGGTAAATTGATTACCGTCAATTATATGATGGCTAAAGATTCGGTAAAAAAGCGCTTAGAAGGTGACAGTGGGTTGTCTTTTACCGAATTCACCTACCAGCTTATTCAGGGCTATGATTTCTATTATCTATGGAAACACCACAACTGCAAAATTCAAATGGGGGGATCAGATCAGTGGGGAAATATCGTTACGGGCAGCGAAATGATCCGGCGACAAGACCAGGGGACTGCTTTTGCGCTGACCACACAATTGATAAAAAAAGCAGATGGCCAAAAATTTGGTAAAACCGAATCGGGCGCGGTATGGTTGGATCCAAAGAAAACTTCACCCTATAAGTATTATCAATTTTGGCTCAATACCACAGATGATGATGCCAAAAACTGGATCCGGATTTTTACATTAAAACCCCAAGAAGAAATCGACAATATTATTGCTGAACACGATGCCACCCCACATCTGCGGTTGGTACAGAAGGCACTCGCAAAGGATATCACTATCCGCACCCATTCCGAGAAGGACTACGAAATGGCGATCAAGACCTCTGAATTTCTCTTTGGGAATGGTTCTTTGGATTTTCTGGCAGACATGGACCACGTATCGGTGCTCGAAGTATTCGACGGCATAGCACAGTTTAGTATCCATAGGACCGAATTGACTGAAGGCATCAACATCTTAGATCTCCTGGCAACAAAATCCGGAGTTTTCTCTTCGAAAGGTGAGGCAAAGAAAATGCTGCAAGGAGGTGGTGTATCATTAAACAAAGAGAAACTCACCGATATCGAACAGGTGATCGACAACAGCTTTTTGATTAATGACAAATACCTAGTAGCCCAGAAAGGTAAGAAAAACTACTTTTTGCTTATCGTTGAATAAACCCCAGCAGAAAACAAAAAAATATATGCATTAAAAAAGCCCCGATCAACGATCGAGGCTTTTATTTTATAGAAAAGATCTACGTTTTATTTCGATTTTTTCTCGTCACCTTCCATTTGCTCTTTTAATTGAGCAAGGATATCCAGGTCACCTAAAGTCGATTTCTCGACAGAGTCTTTCACTTTCTTCACCGCGCTTGACGCTGCTTTAGCATCTTTCCGGCGAGAACTTGATTCCTCTTTACGAGCTTCTTCTTTAGCTTCTTCCCAAATACGAGAGTGAGAAATTACCAAACGCTTATTTTCTTTGTTGAACTCAATAATCTTGAAGTCGTTTACATCGTCAACCTTCAATGAAGTACCGTCTTCTTTCACAGCGTGTTTCGAAGGACAGAAACCTTCTACACCATACTGCAAAGCAACAATATCTCCCTTGTCGCCAACTTTGATTACGGTACCCTCGTGGATAGAACCTTCCACAAAGATCGTCTCAAAAGTATCCCAAGGATTCTCTTCCAGTTGTTTATGTCCTAAAGAAAGCTTACGGTTTTCCTCATCAAGTTCCAACACAACCACTTCTAATGTTTCACCTACTTTGGTAAATTCATTCGGGTGATTGATTTTCTTCGACCAGGAAAGGTCAGAGATGTGAACCAGTCCGTCGATACCATCTTCCAGTTCTACGAACACGCCGAAGTTGGTCATATTCTTCACAACTGCAGTTTGCTTCGATCCAATCGGATAACGCTCTGCAATATTCTGCCAAGGGTCAGGAGTCAATTGTTTCACACCTAAGCTCATCTTACGCTCGTCACGATCCAAAGTCAAAATTTGAGCTTCGATTTCGTCACCTACTTTTAAGAACTCTTGTGGAGAACGTAGGTTTTGAGACCAAGACATTTCAGAAACGTGGATAAGACCTTCGACACCCGGAATGATTTCTAAGAAAGCTCCGTAATCCGCTACAGTCACCACTTTACCTTTTACTTTAGAACCTACTTCCAATGACGTGTCTAAAGATTCCCAAGGATGCTCTGACAATTGTTTCAATCCTAAAGCGATACGTTTCTTCTCGTCGTCAAAGTCTAAAACAACCACATTGATCGTCTCATCCAAAGACAATACTTCTTTCGGATGCTCGATACGGCCCCAAGAAATATCTGTAATATGAAGCAATCCGTCAACACCACCTAAATCAATGAATACACCGAAGTCTGTAATATTCTTGACAGTACCTTCCAATACTTGTCCTTTTTCCAACTTCGCAACGATTTCTGATTTTTGGTTTTCCAAATCGTCTTCGATCAACACTTTGTGCGACACAACAACGTTTTTGAATTCGTGGTTGATTTTTACAACCTTAAATTCCATTGTTTTGCCCACATAGATATCATAATCACGAATAGGTTTGATATCAATCTGTGACCCCGGTAAGAAAGCTTCTACACCCTTGATGTCTACGATTAATCCACCTTTTGTACGAGATTTGACAAAACCTTCTATTACTGCATCATTATCTAATGCATCATTGATGGCTTCCCATGATTTCTGAGTTTTAGCGCGTTTGCGTGAAAGCACCAATTGACCATTTGCATCTTCTTGCGATTCGACAAATACGTCAACCTTGTCACCGACTTTTAAGTCAGGTAAATCACGAAACTCCGTTTTTGCTACAAGACCGTCAGACTTAAAGCCTACGTTCAAGACAACATCTTTGTTGTTCATTGAAACAACAATACCTTCGATAATTTCACCTTGATTAATCTGGTTGAAAGTACCGGCATACTGCTCTTCTAATTTTGCACGTTCAGCGTCGCTGTAGTTACCGAACGCTTTTTCATCGGCATCCCAATCAAAATCGCCCTCTGGTGTAATCCAAGTGTTCGATTTGATTTCGTCAATTAAGTTTGAATCTGCTTCAGACTCGATTTTTTCAGTGTCTTTCACTACTTTAGTGTCTACACCTTGTAGCTCTGCGTTTTTCGCTGCTAACTCTTTTTCTGCTTCTTGTTTTTTTGCCATTAAATTTATTATCTCCTTTTCCCTACCTTGTAGGAAGGGCAAAGATACGAAAAAGTTTTATTTACAACATTTTAAGTAAAAAAATATTTACTCCTTGGCGTCCTTAAACGAATTATATACGCGAGGTTTAACAATTTTTATACTTTGCTTGGATAAGGTGATGCTGGCATTCAACTCAAAACCTATCAATAGAATCAGTGAATTCAGGTACATCCATATCATAATGACGATGATCGTGCCTATCGAACCGTATAGCTTATTGTATGCATTAAAATTATCAATGTAAAAAACAAAGCCGGAAAACGATAATATAGCCAGTACCGTAGCTAAGGTTGCACCGGGATTAAACAACTTCCATCTTTTGGAAACCGATGGACCGTATCGATACAACAGGCTAACAGTAAAAAAATAAACGGTAAAAACAATCAACCATCGGGAGGTCTTGATGATGAAAGTCCAAAACCAGGATAGATCGTAAGCAATGTGATTTTTCAGATAGGTAATAACCATCCCTGTCGTTGTAAAAACCGCAATACCTATGGAGAGGGCAACAATAATGGCAAATGACAGCCCCAAGGCCACGAGTCTTCTCCTTCCCCAACTCCGGTTTTCCCGGGATAGAGAAGCCTTATTAAAGGCACGCATCAGATTGGCCATACCATTGGTCGAAAAAAACGTAGCCAACAAAAAACCAAAAGATAATAACCCGCTGTTTTGTTTTTTGATAATATCTTCAAGCGTCGATTGCACCGCAATATAGGCATCTGCCGGTATGACAATGGCTAAAAACTCCATCAACTTGTCCTGAAAATTATCTACAGGTATGTAAGGAATAAGGGTAAACAAAAAGATGATGCCCGGAAAAATGGCCAGCATAAAATTATAAGCAAGTGACGATGCCTTGTTTAATATCGACTCACGCTTGATTTCCTGAAAGAAAAATACAGCAACAGTATACAACGGCAGCTTTCCGAATCCGGGCAAAGTCGCCTGTTTAGACCATTCAATCAGACTATCGTAGGGTTTAAACAGAAGTAAGCTGTTATGTAGCTTTTTCATTATCAGCTAAAATAGACATCCATCTTGTCCTGAAAGACCTGCGGTGCTTTGCAGGGCTTATTTTTTTCCATATCGACAAAAACCAGCTGGGTCATTCCCGAATTAAGCAGATCACCCTGCTCGTTGAATATTTCATACTCAAACTTAATCCGTACATTCGGCCGCTCTCGGATAGTCGTCCGGATCGTAATCAGGTCGTCATACTTAGCTGGTTGGAAATAGCGGGTGTGCAGTTCAATCACAGGAAGCATCACCCCTCCTTCTTCAAGCTCCTTATAGGATATTCCCGTCTGACGGAGCATTTCGGTACGTGCTACCTCATAAAATGAAGCATAATTTCCATAATAGACATACCCCATCTGATCGGTCTCTGCGTATCTTATCCGTATTTTATGTTCAAAAACAAACATGACATTTATCTTTTTATTCCCCGTTCGTCCAACGCTTTTTGGAATTTCCGGGCATTAACCTGATGCTCGGCGACAGTTTTGGCGAAAGCATGGTATCCTGAAAAGTCTTCCCGGGCACACATATAGATATAGTCGTGCAGGGCAGGATTGAGCACCGCATCGATGGCAACAATGGGGGGCATATTAATGGGTCCCGGAGGAAGGCCTCTATAGCGATATGTATTGTAAGGACTGTCCAGTATTAAGTGACGGTTCAATACCCGACGTATCTCAAAATCCTGATGTGCAAAAATAACTGTCGGATCCGCCTGAAGCAACATACCCTTTTTCAACCGGTTGAGGTATAAGCCGGCGATAGCAGCCATTTCATCGTTATGCAAAGCTTCTCCCCGTACTATCGAAGCCAATATGGACACTTCAACAGGCTTCAAATTGAGTTTCCTTGCTTTTTCAAGGCGTTCAGGCGTCCAAAATTTCTGATATTCGTCGTAAAACCGTGCGATAATCTTCTCCGCCGATGTGTTCCAATAAATATGATAGGTATTGGGAATAAACATCGTATAGAAGTTTTCTTCTGTAAAACCGTATTTTTTAGCTAACGTTTCATCATTCAGCAACGCACTAAACGTAGCCGAGTCTGCTTCAAAGCTTTTTCCCAGCAATCCCGCAAAATTTTCCTTTAAACGGATATTAGCGAAACGAAACCGAACCGCATCCTGATATCCGCCGCGTAAGTTGCCGATCAGCCTTCGGTTGTTCATACCCGGCGTCAATTTATACCGTCCGGGTTTCACCCTATCCGTATACCCCATCCTTCGGGCAGCGTAATCAAACAGATCGGGATGTTTTACTATTTTTTGTTCTGTAATACGGGCCAACACCTCCGTATAGCTATCGCCGGTATGTACATACAAATATTCTTCTTCATCGGTGACCGATGATCCGACAAAGGTCTGATACAGCTTAAAACCAATAAAGCCCCCTATCAGTAAAATCAATAAGATGACAATACCCACCCATTTTTTGATTGATCGTTTTTTTGACATACCGCAACCAGACTATTCGTTGGACAATGTAAGATTAATAGGCGTGCCAATACTAATGATACGCGCTGATGTATCGGGTGATTGCGCGACGACCCGTGCCGACAAGGTATCCAGAATGACACCCGAAACGCTACCCAGGTTTAAACCTAAGCCTTGGATGGCAAACTTCGCTTCCGATAAAGTAAGTCCTAATACATTCGGAACTTCCACTTCATTGGCACCCCTACCATTGCCCAGCACCAGCGTTACCCTCGATCCTTTCGATAACATTCTTCCAGCCTTAAGTGGCTGGCCGGCAAACTGTACATCCAACACCACATCCCGGGCGATATCGTTCACATACACCGTATCTCCGATCTTTAGTGCATGATTTTTTAATATGGCGGTGGCTTCAACCAGATTTTTTTCCATGATATCCGGAAAAGCAATTTCAGGAGCTACCTGCGTGATAATCGTCAGATAGATCGTACGTCCACTTTTCACCGGAGCTTTCGCCTCCGGATCCTGCTCGATCACTAAGCCAGGCTTGGCATCCAGCTGATAGACGGAATCAACTTCATATTCCAGACCTGCTTTATCCAATACCTGAACAGCCTGACCTATGGTGAGACCTTTAAGCACAGGTACTTCCTGCGAATCGCCATGTTTGGTATACATGCGTAGACCAAAATAAATGAGCAGAAAGAGCACACCGAAGAAAATCAATGCATAAATGAGATTTTTACGAAAAGTGTCTGTCCGTAAATAAAGTAATAGTTTTGACATGTGTGATATCTAAATTTAGCAAACCGCTGTCTATATTATTTTAAACAAAAATATTCGTTTTTCTGTGTATCACAAATTATATTTGCGAACAACAAACTAACGCGATGAACCCGTCATGATTAAAATAATCATTAAACATACAGAGAAATGATTATTTTAATCATCAAAGGCTCCATCTGACAGATAAAAAACAAAACAGACAGATGAAAACAAAAGTAGCATTAATTACCGGTGGATACACAGAAGAAGCCGAAGTATCATATAAAAGTTCACAATTTGTTTATAGCCAAATCGATAAAAACAAATATGATGTATACCTGATTGATATCCGTAAGGACGGATGGTTTTATAAAGATGACAAGGACATTTCACATAGCATTCAGAAAGCAGATTTTTCCTTACATCTCGGTGAAGAAACTATTCGATTTGACGTGGCTTTCATTATTCTTCATGGCAGTCCCGGCGAAGACGGCCGCTTACAAGGTTACTTTGATATGATCGGCTTGCCCTATACATCCTGCGGTGCATTAACATCTGCGCTGACGATGAATAAAGGCTACACCAAAGCTATTATTCAAGATATCCCGGAACTCTATACAGCTAATTCGGTACTTCTATTCGAAAATCACCGAAAAGAGGCTGTACAGCTGGTGCAGGAAAAACTATCCTTACCTTATTTCGTAAAACCTAATGCTGGTGGGTCCAGTATCGGCATGAGCAAGGTCAAAATACAGGAAGAGCTGGAAGAGGCCTTAAACAAAGCATACGATGCAGAAAACACAGGTAAGCAGGTGTTGGTAGAAGAATTCGTCTCGGGTCGCGAATTTTCACAGGGTATTTTTAGAAATACCAAGGGAGAGCTGGTGGTATTACCTGCCACAGAAGTCAAAACTACCCGTGAGTTTTTTGACTATGAAGCCAAATATGTATCCGGCCTGACCGAAGAGATTACACCCGCTGATCTTACCGTCGAGCAGCAGGAGCGTGCAGCCCGTATTATCCGGGAGATCTATATTCGACTGGATTGCAAAGGAATGGTTCGGGTAGATTTCTTTTTGGAGAATGACACCGACAGATTTTTCTTTATCGAAATCAATACTATTCCGGGACAAACAGCACAAAGCTTCATACCACAGCAGGTGCAGGCTTTTGGCCTGCGGGAAACCGATTTTTATGGGGAATTGATCGAAGCGGCCTTATAAAGTCAGAAAATCTGCTCTCGGGGGAGTGAATGAATCAATCAATTCCCCCGCTTCCAGACATTCGCATCCATGCAAAGTATTGGATGGAATAATACAACTATCCCCTTTCTTAATGATCTGTGCGACATCTCCGATTGTATATTTAAAAACACCTGCACGGACATAAGAAATCTGCGTATGCAAGTGACTATGCAATTCTCCAACCGCACCCGTTTCAAAGCGCACTTTGACGAGCATCAAAGTGTCATCGTGGACAGCTATTTTACGCCTCACACCTTTGCCTAAATCCGTCCATTCAGTTTCTTTGTCAATTTGGAATAGTTCGCTTTTCATGATTATCTTCTCTCCCAAACTTCAAAACTGTAATCGAAAGCATGTTTCCCATCTTTCTGATGATGCTTACTGCTCGTGAGTTGCCATTCATTCTCGGAGAGTTCGGGAAAGAAAGCATCGCCGTCAATAACGGTATGCACCCGAGTGAGATGAACTTTCTGTGCTAAGGATATAAATTGTTTATACACGTTGGCACCACCGATAACAAAGATTTCACGCTCATCCCGGCAGTAGGTCAACACGTCATCAACACTATTCGCAACATCCACATCAGGGCTCGTATAGTTCTGATCTCTCGTTAGAATAATATTCCGACGTTCCGGAAGCGGCTTACCGATGGAATCGAAGGTTTTACGCCCCATTACCACCGAGTGTTCCAGTGTCGTGTTCTTGAAATATTTAAAATCATTAGGCAGGTGCCAAGGCATCTGATTATCTTTGCCAATAGCGTTATTCTCTGCTGCCGCTACAATTAATGTTATTTTGGTATTCATTATTTTTTAGTAAACATTATCTCGCATGAGATATCGCAATACCTGCATACCGCAGGCAGACCCACATCGCAATACCCTATACGCAATACTCAATACGTATTCCCTATACCGCTACCGGAGCTTTGATGTGTGGATGATATTCATAATTGACCAACTCGAAGTCAGCAAATGTAAAGTCAAAGATATCCTTCACCTCCGGATTGATTTTCATTTGTGGAAGAGCTTTCGGCTCACGGGAAAGCTGCAATTCCGTCTGCTCAAAATGATTACTGTAAATATGGGCATCCCCCAATGTGTGGACAAACTCGGCTGCTTCCATATCACACACCTGCGCAACCATCATCGTGAGTAAAGCATAAGATGCTATATTAAACGGCACCCCTAAGAATATATCCGCACTCCGTTGGTACAGCTGGCAGGACAATTGCGGTTTGAGCAATCCCTTTTCCGGATTTGCCGGTGCCACATAAAATTGGAAAAAGGCGTGACAAGGCGGAAGTGCCATATTTTCGATTTCGCCCACATTCCAAGCCGACACGATAATACGGCGCGAGTCCGGCGTATTCTTTAATTGGCGGATGACCTGGGCGATCTGATCGATATGCCTTCCATCCGGTGTCGGCCAGGAGCGCCATTGCGAACCATATACAGGACCCAGATTACCCCGCTCATCCGCCCACTCGTCCCAAATACTGACTCCGTTTTCTTTCAGATATTGAATATTTGTCTCCCCCTTTAGGAACCAAATCAACTCGTGGATAATCGAACGTACATGGAGTTTTTTGGTCGTCACCAACGGGAAGCCTTCTTGAAGATTGAAACGCATTTGATAGCCAAATACACTGCGTGTTCCCGTTCCTGTTCTGTCTGTCTTTTCTGCACCCGTCGTGTACACATGCCTGAGCAAGTCCAAATACTGTTTCATGGTTATCCTTATTAAATGAATCCTACGAAGATACTGGTTTTTACATTATTCGAATATCACATTTTTTCAACAACTCAAAAATACAGCACCAATGGGTGAATATTTTACATTTACAAGATCGCAATTACGCGATACACCTATCGCAATACTAAAAAAAAATGTATTTTTGCAGCATTATCATGAATAAAAAAGTTGCTTTCTACACCCTTGGATGTAAGTTGAATTTTTCGGAAACCTCTTCCATAGGCCGAATTTTCAAAGACGCCGGCTATGACACTACACCGTTTCACAGCCAGGCGGATGTATACGTCATCAACACCTGTTCCGTGACTGACCATGCGGATAAGAAGTGTAGGAAAGTAGTCAAAGAAGCGCTTAAATATTCACCGAATGCATACATTACCATTGTCGGTTGTTATGCCCAGTTAAAGCCGAAAGAAATTGCCGATATCCCCGGTGTAGACATGGTATTGGGCGCCGCTGAGAAGTTTAACATCATCGATCATATCAATGATTTAACCAAACAGGAAAAGGCCATTATCCGCAACTCACCCATCACCGAGACCAATCAGTTCGTACCTGCTTTTTCTATAGGTGATCGTACCCGCACTTTCCTGAAAGTACAGGACGGCTGTGACTATTCCTGCACCTTTTGCACCATCCCTTTGGCACGTGGTGCCAGTCGGTCGGGCAAGATCGAGGATATCGTACAGCAAGCCCGAGACATCGCCGCTTCCGGCGTGAAAGAGATTGTATTGACCGGTGTGAATATTGGTGATTTTGGCATCCGTGACGGAAAACGACAAGATAAATTCATCGATTTGTTAACAGCTTTGGATACTATCGAGGGCATAGACCGTTTCCGTATTTCCTCTATTGAACCCAATTTGCTATCCAACGAGATTATTGAGTTTGTAGCGCAGTCTAAGCGATTTGTACCCCATTTCCATATGCCGTTGCAGTCCGGAAGCAATAAAGTACTAGCAAAAATGCGTCGCCGTTATAAGCGGGAGCTGTATAGTGAGCGGATAGCCAAAATAAAATCGCTGATGCCAGACTGCTGTATTGGCGTAGATGTCATTGTCGGCTTTCCCGGCGAAACACGGGAAGACTTTATAGACACCTATAATTTCCTCAACGATATGGATATCTCCTATCTCCACGTATTTACGTACTCGGAGCGGGAAAATACCATTGCGGCCCAGATGGAAGGTGCTATTCCCGGCGCACAGCGCTCCGACCGCAGTAAGATGTTACATATCCTTTCGGAAAAGAAACGCCGTACCTTTTATGAACAAAACCTCGGCCAGATAGGCGAGGTCTTATTTGAAAGTGACATCAAAGAAGGCTATATGCATGGTTTTTCCAAAAACTATGTCAAAGTCCGCACCCCTTATGATCCTTTGTTAGTCAACGAGCTGGTACCCGTCAAGTTCCTGACCATCTCAGACCACGGTGATGTGGACATTGAAGAATTGCCTGAAGTCTTGGTACATTAGTACTACCTCACCGTCGCCAGCCAGCTCTCTGCCATCAGGTTAGCTCCCCCAAGCGTTGTATGCACTCCGTCACTCGTCCAGTATGCCCCTGAATTTCTTTTCTCTGCTTCATCAAAGATGGACTGATAAGGAATAAGTGTCGCTTTATATTCTTTAGCGATATCTCGGGCCGCCTGCTGATATTGTGCAAATTCCGGAAACCAGCTATCATCCACATGCTTGACATTTTTCACGCCAAAAGGCTCACCTATGATCAACTTCACGTTAGGAAACTCCAGCAACGTCCTATCCAATAGTTTGCGATACTGCTCACGATAGGATTCTGCCGATCCTTCATATTTACCGTTCCGCTTATGCCAATAGTCGTTTACCCCCACAAGAATACTCAGGATATTCGGTTTAAGATCCAGACAGTCGGCTTGCCAGCGGGCATCGAGCTGTGGAACTTTATTGCCACTTATTCCTCTGTTGTAGATTTTCAGATTTTTTTCTGCGAATTTGTTGAGGAGAACACTCGCTGCAATCATGGCATACCCCCTGCCCATACCTGCAATATCATTAGGCAGAGCTGTATCCCGCTTCCGGCTGGCATCCGTGATTGAATCCCCTTGAAACAAAATGGTATCGTTCGCTTTTATTTCTATTCCGGATTTTTTTGCGGTCAGGCCTTCTGCCTTTAACAAAGAACCGCTTGCTAATGTCGCTCCAATGGAAAGCGCTGATTGTTTTAAAAATAGTCGTCTATTGCTCATTTGAATAGGTTTAGAAACTAAAGGTAGAGAAACTAACAGAATTTATCAACAGCAGTTCGGATAATTTGGCAAGCCTCTTTTATCTGCTCCCGGGAGATTGTCAATGGCGGAGCCACGCGTAAGGCCGTCTCACAATGCAGGTACCAGTCGATCATCAGTCCCTGTTCCGCACAATTTTTGCTCACCTGATAGACCTGATCAAAGTTTTCCAGTTGCAGACACATCATCAACCCCACACCCCGGATCTCTTTAATCTTCGGATGAGCTAATTCGGTCCGGAACAAAGCCGCCTTTTCATCTACAGTATCCATCAATCTTTCATGCTGGATCACCTGTAATGAAGCCAACGCTGCAGCACACGACACAGGGTGTCCACCAAAAGTAGTGATATGGCCGAGCATGGGATTACTTTTAATGACATCCATCACCGGCTTAGGTGCAACAAAAGCCCCTAACGGCATTCCTCCACCAATGCCCTTTGCCAACAGCAATATATCCGGTATTATCTCAAAATGCTCAAAAGCAAAAAGTTTTCCTGTACGACCAAAGCCCGTTTGGATCTCATCAAAAATCAATAGTGTTCCCGTCTCCGTGCAGCGTGCGCGCAAAGCCTGCATATAAGCTTTATCCGGCACCCGTACACCTGCTTCACCTTGTATAGCCTCTATGACAACCGCAGCCGTTTCCGTTGTAATAGCTTCCAGATCGGCACAACTATTGAATTCGATAAATCCTATTTCGGGTAAAAGAGGTGCATACGCTGTACGAAAATCCGGATTTCCAATGAGACTCAACGCTCCTTGCGTACTGCCATGATAAGCTTGATGTGCCGCGATAATCTGTCGCCTTCCCGTATATTTCTTGGCAATTTTCATAGCCCCTTCTACCGCTTCCGTACCTGAGTTCGTCAGATACACCGATCCAAAAGAAGCAGGCAATGCCGCCAACAGCGCCGTCGCAAACTGAACCTGCGGTGCCTGTACAAATTCTCCATATACCGTCACATGCAGGTACTTCTCCAGTTGCTGCTGTATAGCCGCCAACACCTTGGGGTGACGATGCCCTATATTACTAACATTAAACCCCGAGACAAGATCCAAATAACGCTGTCCTTCTGGCCCATACAAATACACCCCTTCAGCTCTTTCCACTTCGACCAACCTAGGGCTATCTGAAGTCTGCGCGGTATTGCGCAGGAACAGTTCTCTATTACTAAGCATGCCCAAAAGTACGAAAACTTTTACCTCCAAAAGGGAACACTTGTTGACTTTTAGTGATCCCTTTCTCACAAAAAGGGGACACTTTGTCAAAAAATGTGACCACATTTTCTAAAAAAGGGAACACATTTTTTCACAAAGGAATCACTTTTCAGGCCTTCAGCAGCTTCTGATGAGGTCTATAACCCGTCACTACAACACGGATCCGCCACAAAAAAAGCACCACTGCAGAAAAGCAGTGGTGCGTGTAAAACCGTTAAGTAAATACCTAAAACTCCAGAACCTCGACTTCCGTACGTCTATTGGCCTGATGATCGGCATCCGAACATGCCACACCGTTGCTACATTTGTTGATCAGACGTGTTTCGCCATAACCGCGAGCTACGAGACGGCGTTTATCTATTCCCTGACCAATGATATAATTTACCGCTGCTATCGCTCTTCGTTCCGAAAGGTTCAGGTTGTACGCATCACTACCCCTGCTATCCGTATGACTGGACAATTCGATCTTCAAGGTCGGATATTTTCGCATCGTCTCCACCAATTCATCCAGAATTAATGCCGCATCCGGACGGATAAAATGTTTGTCAAAATCGTAATAAATATCTTCCAGGACGAACCTATCTCCGACTTTGAATACAGGCTGTAAATTCATGACCACTTTAATAGTGGTATCCCGTTCTATCGAAGGAATGGAAAATGAAAGTGAATCTGCATAATACCCCTGTTTTTCTCCTAAAATCTTATACGTGCTATTTTCACTTGCGGCAAACCGGATTGTTCCCACCGTATCGGTCTGTCCTTGAGCTATAGATCTTTTGTCTATACCGTCAAACAACGTCACGGTAGACAGCGGCAATAGTTTGCCTGTTGACATTTCCTGTGTCAACCCTTCGATATGCACCGTAGCTTTTGGTTTTACATAGGTGAATGAATAAATATCATCTGCCCCTTGTCCACCGACTCGATCTGAAGAAAAGTAGCCCACTTGCTCTTTGCCTACGCTCTTCGCGAGAACAAAAGCAAAATCATCCGCTGCGGAGTTGACCGGATACTTCAGATTCTCCGCGGGTTTAAATGTATTTTTGCTTCCAATTGCTTTAAAGATGTCCAGTCCACCCATACCGACATGTCCTGTACTGGAAAAAAACAAAGTATCGCCCTGCACATTTGGGAACATTTCATCACCATGGGTATTGATATTCGGCCCTGCATTCTGTGGTTTTCCCCAACTTCCATCACTTTGCAGTTCACTGTACCAGATATCTACACCACCCCAACCTCCGGGCATATCCGACGCAAAGTACACTGTCTTTTCATCCGCGCTCAGTGCCGCATGGCCCAAAGAATATTGTTTCACATCATTATACGGAAAATCTTCTTCTTTCCAACTATCACCATCTTTTGTATAAATCTTCAATGCCAGATTCTGTCTTTTCCACTTCTGGCCGTTTTTAGAAAACCGTTCTGCTTCCTTGTTGCCAACATAAGTTGCCGTCACGTAGAACACATCTTCCTGTGCGTTGGTTGCTACAGGACCGACATGATATGAAGATTGATTAAATTGTCCCGGCATGATCGCTGGTTTTTCCCATCTTCCGCTTGTATTGGGCTCAGCAGCAAGTACGCGAAGATAGGATCTACCTGTCATGCCGCTCTTTTTTATCAACCGATTATCCAGCTCGCCAATATACAATACAGTACGTTTTGTGGGGAAAGCACTAAACTCAGAGTTGGCCGAGTTCAACGTTTCTTCATTATGAATTTGATAAGCTGTCGGATGTTCCATCCACACTAGAGCAGAGTCGACTCCCATTATTGCATCCCTAATCGTGCTGTCTTTACCATATTTCTCCGCATATTTTTGGTACTGTTCCTTCGCCTCCTGATATTTTCCTTTGAGCTTGAGTACCTGCGCATAGTTCAGCAACGATTCCTTACTTGCTGCCGACATCGCTACGACCTTGGCAAACCAGTCTTCAGCGGCATCATATTGATTGATATATAAATAACTGTTAGCCAATCGTTCCATATCCGCAACATCCGGCTTTTTCGTATCCAATATCTTTTCGTAGAATGCTGCAGCCTTTGCATATTCCATCCGGTCATAAAGCAATTCTGCTTTTTGCTGTCGGGTTGGTTGCTCCTGTGCGTAGGAATAGGACATACCACAGAGTATTCCGATGGCTGATAGTAATAAGACAACAGTCTTAGAAGATTGAATTAGTTTCATCATAAATCCTTTAGAAATAACGAGGGCTTAAAATTTGCCTTTGGCCCCGACCAAAAGTAACGCCTAAGGTAACCTCATGTGTACCATTTTGAAGTCCGCTCATCTTGTTCAACATATGGTCATACGAATAACCGACACGAAATTTTGGTGTCACATAAAATTGTACTACACCACTGAATGAATTCAGCGAACTCAAATTATTTGCTGAATAATCTTCATAATCCCGCTTAAATATCCGTGACCGGGTTCTGTAACCACCACCGATCCAAAATTTATCGTTAAAGATAAACATTGTATTAATATCTAAGGAAGTCGGTCCCTGAAAATCATCTTTTATCAATATACTGGGACGCATTAACAGCCCTCTTTCCAGCTTAAATAACGCTCCTGCAATAAAATAACCATGGATGTTACGGTAAATGCTTTCTAGGGCATTTTGGTTGAACTGAAAATCTTCATCACTATCGGTCCCGGCAAACAGATCCTGCACCGAAACCCCGGCATACCAGCGGCTGTTGTTATAATAAATTCCCAAACGTATATCCGGCTTCCAAGTATTGATCATTCCTCCGGGAATTTTGCCATCACCCATATCGTTAGGTTCCAGTTTGTTGCCATCCAAGCCATATTGTGTCACTCCCCCGGCAACGCCTAAGCTCAGTCGATGTTCATCATAGTGGTCAAGTTGCAGCCGGATTGCATAGTTTGCGTAGGCACTCAAGGCACTCTGTGCCCCTAGGCGATCTCCTGTAATTTGCATTCCCACACCATGTCGTCGATTCACTTCATCCAATACACCGTCTATAGATACGGAACCCGTCTGCGGTGCACCTGTCCACCCGGTCCATTGACTACGCAATCCCAGTTGCCCAAACCACTCCTCCTTATATCCCGCATAAGCCGGGTTCACACTCATCGAATTGAAGATATACTGCGTGAACTGGATATTTTGCTGGCCGTAACCCTTCAAACTAAGAAGGGTTATAGCCAGGATATTTAATGTATACTTTAATGTACTTTTCATTGACCGATACTTTTATGATTAATTACGCTTGATGGTGACATATCCTTTATGGACTGTAGACTTACCTGCCCTTATAGCTCTGACAATATAGAAGTATGTACCTTCCGACAAGCCTCTTCCATCCCAACGATTGTTATAATTCTCGTCTCTATATACCTCGTTACCCCAGCGGTTGATAACCGTAAGCTCAATTCTGTCAAACGCCTCATAACCAACGATCTCAAAGTACGGGTTAAATGCATCATCATTTGGCGTGAATATATTCGGTATAAACAATTCAGGAGCCTCCACAATGATCACCGCAACCGCATCGTCACAGTTAGTTGGGTTCAGCACCTCGCAAATGGTGTATGGATACTGATATTCACCCGGCTTCGTGCCCGGAGCCACCTTAATCGTACCGTCAGGATTCATCGACAGGTCAGGATTGCTCGGCATACCCGGTGTCAGCGTAAATTCCCCATCCAACAACGGCGCACCGTTCAAACGGTCGTTCGTCAGTACCGTTTCGATAGAGGTCGCACCGTGGCGCGTATTCTGCACATATATTATATCGTCCACCGCATGGATCGGAGCAGCAGCCACACGTATGGTTGCTGTTGCCTCGTCACAGTTTGTCAAGTTCAACACCTCACAGATACGATAGGTATGTGTATACGTTCCTTCCGCTGTACCCGGAGCTACAGTAATGATACCATGGCTGTCCATCGTCACCGCCGGATCGCTCGACACCAGCGGAGTAAATTCGACGTCACCCGCCGTGACAGCAACACCATTCAACAAGTCGTTCGTCAATACCGAAGCATCAGTGATACCTCCGGTATACCCATTGATTGGCCGAGATGTATAGTCATCATCGATCGCTTCTATGGTCGCTCTTATGACCGTAACAGTGATTGTCGAAGTACTACAGTTTGTTGGGTTCAACACCTCACAGATGGTATATGGATACGGATACGAACCCTCAGGTGTATTTGGCATGACTGTTACTGTACCGTCAGAATTCATCGTCAATCCCGGATGAGGGCTCACTCCCGGCAACAATTTCACCTCGTTCTCATCGATAGGATCACCGTTTAAGGTATCATTGTCGAAGACACTCGGTGTCTTACCGCCAGACTTACCGTTGATGCTTGGAGGAGTATCCGGATTAGCCACAATCGGCGCTTTTGTGACCACAATAGTCGCTACAGCTTGATCACAGTTGGCCGGATTCAGCGCTTCACAGATGGTATACGGATACAGATAAGTATCTTCAGGCGTACCCGATTTCACGGTGATCGTACCCGTGCTGCTCATCGTGATATTAATGTGCGGTGTAGCACCCGGTGTGAAGATAACCTCACTTGGTACGACCGCTGCACCATTCAACAAATCGTTAGCCAAAACTGTAGGTATCGTTAAGCTTCCACCCACATATCCATTTATCGGTTGAGACGAATAATCATCACTCACCGCATCTATCGTTGCTACTGTCACGTTTATCGTCACGATAGCATCGTCACAGTTGGACGGATTGATCAGGTCACAGATCCGGTAATGTATCTGATACGTCGCTGCCGGAGTACCCACCGGTACACTTACATTACCCGTGGCCGGATCAAGTACCGGAACGTTCGTATTGACCGCCTCATGATGAGGTGTCGCTGGAGCAGTTACCGTAATACGTACATTACCTGTCGTTGCACTACCTGGTGTAACGCTATTGAAACGATCGTTTGCCAAGACATTACCTGCAGAGGTATTACCCACACGACCTATTACCGGACCAAAGTTATCATCTTCCGCAACGATCGCCGCACCAAATACTTCGACTTTCACGACTGCTCGCGAACAGTTTGCCGGATTGATCAAGTCACAGATCTCGTACTGTATCTCATATTTACCTACCGGTGTTGTAGCCGGTACACTAACCTGACCAGTAGCCTCGTCAAGTAGGGGCACCAATGTATTCGATGCTCCTGCAACTGATTTTGCCTGATCAACTACACGTAGACTCACGTCCGATAAAGTCGCTGCAGCTCCGTTGTAAGTGTCGTTTGTCAATACATTACCCAAGTTCGAGTCACCATCCGTGCTATTCACCGGGGCGTATGTATTATCTACAGCAGCAATCTGTGGCAAAGCCACTTGGATTAATGCCGTAGCATGATCACAGTTAGTGGGGTTCAACAATTCACAGATACGGTAACGGATACGATACTCCCCTGCCGGTGTGCCCGCAGGTACGCTGATCTGTCCAGTACTTTCATTAAGCACCGGTATGTTTGCAGATCCGTTTATCGGTGCGGCAGCACTTATTACCTCGATACTAACCTGCGCTATATCAGCCTGTACAAAGTTCAACTTATCGTTGTCCAGTACGTTGCCCGCATCCGTCGTTCCCGACACACTGCTGATATTACTATAGAAGTCATCGTCCGGATCGATTTGTGCCGGTGTAATCCATACCGTGATCCAAGCTTTGTCACAAGTAGTCGGATCCGCCACTTCACAAATCTCGTACTCGATATCATATCTGCCCGCAGGTGTATTCGCCGGTGAAGTCACTACTCCAGTAGTCGTATTCAGTACTGGAACATTCGCTGCATACGCTGCAGGTGCTCCAGGCTGTTGTGCTGCCGGCGTCAGTACCTTAATATCGATCTGGCCATTTGTCAAAGCCGTTGCAGCATTCTTTCCGTTAAAGGAGTCAGTACTCAACGCGTTACCGAAGTTATGCGCTTCGATACCCACTACTGGGCCATAGTTGTCATTGACTGCATGAATCGGAGAAGGACTGACAATTACCGTTACAGTTGTATTCGCACAGTTCGTCGGATTGAGAAGTTCGCAAATTTCATACGGAATAGTGTACGTTCCTGCAGGTGTACCTGAAGGTACACTAACCTGCCCCGTAACATCACTCATAATTGGCACAAGCGTATTTGTGTTCGCTGGATCCAATGGAGAAGCCGGTGTAACCGTCAAAATTATCTTATCCAAAGTCACAGGCAGACCATTCAAACGATCATTCTCCAAGGCATTTCCCAAGTTCGGATGGCCAGCAACTGTGGTTACCGGACCATAGAGATTAGGATCTGCCACGATCGGCGCTGCCACCACGTTCACCGTGATGGTCGCGTCATCGCAGTTGGTCGGATTCAATATCTCACAGATCTCATATTCGATCATATAGCTGCCCGCAGGTGTACCCGCTGGCACAGAGACTACGCCCGTGGCAGGGTTCAGTACAGGCACATTTGTATTGCCCACCGGAGCCGTGGCCTGTGGTGTTGCCGGAACAATAGATGCCAACGGAATCGTCACCTTATCCAGAGTAGCCTGTACATTGTTCAGCCTGTCATTCGTCAGGGCATTGCCCACGTTCGGACTGCCCGTAGCACCGTTGACCGGTGAAAGTGTATAATCATCATCAACCGCGTCGATACCAGCTGCTCCAACAACAATTGTTGCTGTACCCGGTGTTGTCGTACAGTTCGCCGGGTTCAGTACCTCACAGATATCGTACGTATAGGTATATGTACCTGCAGGTGTACCTGATCTAACACTGATCGTACCGTCAGGGTTCATCGTCAAATATTGCGAAGCATCCGTCACCGTAGCAGGCCCTCCAGACACCGTACCCGGCACCAGGCGAACATCCGACGGATCAAGCGGATTTTCGTTACCCAACACGTCATTGGCCAAGACCGAAGTGGTTGTGCCTCCATTCGCACCGTTGGTAATAGTAAGTGAAGGATCGGCCACTGCCGTAATGGTCGGAGCCGTAACCGTAATCGTAGCGATACCGGTCGTGCAGTTCGTCGGGTTCAGCACCTCGCAGATCGTGTACGGATAGGTATACGTACGAGCAGGCGTACCCGGTGCTACCGTGATGATACCCGTTGCCGGATCCATCGAAATACCCGGATGAGGGGGCGTGCCAGAAGTTAAACTGATCAGGGCCAAAGATGCCGGATCAGCCGGATCGATATCCACTCCGTTCAGCTCATCATTATCCAGCACGGACAGTCCGGTAGTAGGTGTTGTTGTCTCTGCACCTGTCTGACCGTTAAAAGTATAGGTATCAGCATCCGCAACAATCGCCGGTGCTTCCACATTGATCGTTATTATAGCATCATCGCAATTCGTCGGGTTCAATACCTCACAGATACGGTACGTGATATGGTACGTACCTGCCGGCGTACCCGCAGGTACAGTCACCACACCGTCCGCCGGATCAAGCGTGGGAACAGGTTTACCGGATACAACAGGCGTAGCCGCGTGTACTTCTGTAATCTCCACAAGAGCCGGATCTGCTGCAACTCCATTCAACAAGTCGCTATTCAACTTATCGTTGTCTAAGACAGACGCACTCGCCCCTCCATCTGCACCATTGAACGGACCGAAGCTATCATTGTCCGCTACGATCGGATCAGCCGTCACGACGATAGTAGCCAATGCCTGATCACAGTTCGACGGATTCAGTAGCTCACAGATCTCGTACCTGTACTGATAGGTACCTGCTGTGGTATTAGGAGCTACCGTAATCGTACCGTCCGTGTTCATTGTTATCGAACCTTGGATCGGCCCGGTGACTAAGCCCAAGTCAGCACCCGTCTGGTCAGTGCCTGTACGCTTCAATGTAACTTTAGCCGGATCAAGCAACGTACCGTTCAACAGGTCGTTGCTCAGCACCGAAGTTGTCGAACCGCCGCCTATACTGCTGATGGCCGGATAAAGATTGTCTACCGCGTCTATTGTCGAGCTGCCCACAGTGACGGTCACCGTAGCTGCCTTACACCTATCCACATCGGGAAGGTGTGCATTTAATTTATCACAGATGCTATAGGTGATCGTATATATGCCATCGGGAGTTCCCGAAGCGACAACCACCTGACCAGTATTGTCTATATATGGAACAGGGATCAAAGGATCAAACGGCGCTGAAGTCACAGTCACGTCGGCCAACGTCGGTACCCGTCCGTTATAAATATCATTAATCAGAACATTGCCCAGGTTATCATCCCCCACATTCCCTTTTACAGGACCGTAAGTGTCGGCGTTCGCTTCAAGCGGCGCTGCCACCACATCGATCGTGATCGTCGCGTTATCGCAGTTGGTCGGGTTTAATATTTCACAGATTCTATATTCAATCGTGTACACACCATCAGGTGATACAGGCGTACCTGCAGGTACGCTCACGATACCCGTATTCGGATCCAGTACCGGTACCAATCCATCCGGATGTAACGAATTAGCCGGGGTAACAATGCTAATCTCTACCTTATCCAAGGTAGCCTGTACATTATTCAGCAAGTCATTGCCCAGGATATTGCCCACATTCGGGTGACCCGTAGCACCGTTAATCTCATCATAATCATTATCCACCGCATCGATATCTGCCTCTCCCACCTCGATTGTCGCTGTAGCAACAGTGCTGCAGTTCGTCGGATTAAGTATTTCACAGATCGTATACGTATAGGTATAATCACCCGCAGGTGTACCCGGTCTCACTGTAATAGTACCGTCAGGGTTCATCACCAAATATTGCGAAGGATCAGTCACAGTAGACGGTCCTCCGGCTACTGTACCCGGAATCACGCGAACATCCGACGGATCAAGTGGATTTTCGTTGCCCAACACGTCATTATCCAATACCGAAGTGGTTGTACCTCCATTTGCACCATTGGGAATATTAAGCGAAGGATCGGCTACTGCCGTAATGGTCGGAGCCGTAACCGTAATCGTAGCGATACCGGTCGTGCAGTTGGTCGGGTTCAGTACTTCGCAGATCGTATACGGATAAGTATAGGTCGCTGCCGGCGTACCCGGATCTACCGAAATAATACCATTCGCATCCATAGTAATGCCCGGATGTGGCGAAGTACCCGGTGTAAGCGTTACAGTGCCTGCTGTTGCTGTTGTACCATTCAACTCATCATTGCCCAATACAGAAACCCCGACAGTAGCTGTTGTTTCTGCACCTGTCTGGCCATTGAAAGTGTAGGTATCAGCATCCGCGACAATCGCCGGTGCTTCCACATTGATCGTTACTATAGCATCATCGCAATTCGTCGGGTTCAGTGCTTCGCAGATACGATACGTGATATTGTATGTACCCACAGGTGTACCCGGAGGTACGGTAATCTGACCTGTACTCGTGCTCAATGTCGGCACAGGAAGACCAGGTATTTCTGTTCTAACCGGTACAGCGTCGTGTACGATGGAAACGGTCAATGTACCGTCCGTAACCAAAGCAGCTATACCCGTTGTCGATCCGTCAAAGCTATCATTGGTAAATACATTGTCTATATTGGATTCACCTGTAGCGCCATTGATAGGCCCGAAGATATCATTATCTGCCAGAATAGGTCCTGCCGATACTGTAATGACGGCCACCGCATTGTCGCAGTTGTCCGGATTCAGGATCTCACAGATCGTGTACGGGTAAGTATAAACCCCTGCCGTCGTACCCGCTCCTACCTCAATGGTACCATCGGGGTTCATCGAGATCGAACCTGTTGTCGGCGAAGGCGCAGTACCCGGCGTAAGGGTAACTTTCTTAGTTGGATCCGTAGCCAGACCAATGTCGCCTATAACCAATAGATCGCCATTCAATCTATCGTCTACGATGACGGAAGTCGTCGTACCACCTGCACTACCACTGATCGGTGTAGTGAAATGGTTGTCCTTCGCGTCTATGGTCGCATCACCCACGGTGACTCTCGCATACGACGTCGCGCAGTTGTCCGTATTGGCCGCTTCACAGATCGTGTATGGGATCGTATAGACACCATCAGGTGTACCCTGAGGTACGATAACCGCACCGATGGCCGGATCGCCCGGAGCACTTGGTGCAGTAGTATTTATACGAGGGTAGTTTGTCGGTAGTGTAGAACCTCCATCCCACGTGGCAGTACCTACAGCAAGGGTCACATCAGTGACAGTGGCTGTACTGCCATCCAATAGATCATCCGACAATACATTGCCCAGATCATCTTCGCCTACATTGCCTTTGACAGGGCCGTAGGTATTCGGCGTAGCGACGATCGGTCTGTCCGTCACCTTGATCGTGATCATCGCTTGATCACAATTGGTAGGTGGCCCTGTTAGATTATTCTCACAAATCCGGTATTCGATCACATAATCGCCTGCCGGTGTACCCATCGGCACCGAGATATCACCATTTGGATCCAACACAGGAACATTTGGATTTGCTCCTATCGGCGTTGCAGGTGTAATGGTGCTTACCGTCACGGTGTTGGAGGTCGCTGATGATCCCTGCGTAGCCGGTAATCCATTCAATGTATCGTTGTCCAAGGCATTGCCCACAGGTTGGTCGGCCGTCGTGCTGGCTCTGACCTGGTAAGTACCGTCGTTCACCGCATCGATAGGCGTACGTACCCTTACCGTAGCCACTGCGTCATCGCAGTTGGTCGGATTTAATATCTCGCATATCCGGTAATTCAAGGTATAGTCACCCGATGGCGTACCCGGTGCTACCGTAATGGTACCGTCTACATTCAATGTCAAATGCGTGCTATTCGAAGGATTTTCCTTCACAGATATGGTCACGTCTGCCGGGTTAATATCTGTATTATTAAGTTGATCGTCAGGCAGTACCGATGGTGTATTACCACCGTTTCCACTGATTGGCGAACTGGTAAAATTATTGTCGTTAGCCGTGATATCCGGCGCAACTACTGTAATATAAGCCACAGCATTGTCACAATTGGTCGGATTCGCTACCTCACATATTGTATATGGATATTGATAAGTGCCCGCAGGTGTATTTGGTACTACGGTAATCACACCCGTACTACTGTTCATAGACAGATTGGGGTGATTCGGTGTGCTTGGCGTGATTTTCACGTTGCCAGTCGTGGCCTGTGCACCAGCCAAGAGGTCACGCCCCGCCGAAGGTGTACCGGTATTGTTCAATACCGTTGTCAACGGCACGTTGGTGTCGCCAGCGCCAGTAAAAGTACCGGTCTTGCTGTTGATTGTTGCATAGTAGTTATCTACCGCCTCGATCGTATTGATCAGCGAGCGCAGTGTCGTCTCCGCATAGCTACTCTGACAGGTATTATAGATCAAGGTCCAACGTGCAATCACCTGTGCCCCGATCGGTAGTCGTACCGTCGCAGTGGGTGTCGTAACCGTATGGATTCCTGCTGTTCCAAAACCAACCTGTGCCAAGTCTGCACCTGTCACCGATTCGATCGTCCATCGTCCAGTAACTCTTGTTGCCGCCGGAGCTGTCGCTGTTACGGTAAATGAGGTTACATTTATATCCGATTGAAGAGCTCCCGAGGTGATTGCTGCTATCGGGATATGGATGGGGATAGCAACACGCTCACTTTGGCATTCGCCGTTTGGCACCAATGAACTCGTGACGTAATATGTGCTGTTATTCGTAGCGTTCAAAAGTGTCGTCGGATCAAGAGGCAATCCTCCTGTCGCATTCCGGTAGAAGCGGAGGTTCGGGCCTGTGGCCAATAAATCCGATACCCTTGGATTCTCTGAAGCACAGAACACCTGCCTGTCAGGCGATACGATGGGCGGATCAATGGCCAACACCAACGGTGTCGTACCCTCGTAGATGACGTGCTCGCTGCTCAGACAAGATCCAAATCCCGGAGGACAACCTGTTTGATCCGGGCTAAATAAGCGGAATATGGTTTCTTCTATTGTCCAGTCTCCACAGGCCAACGCTTCCGGCTCCGTGCCGGCATAGCGTATCTGCTTATCTACCAGACCGATGCTTTGACCCGACGGAACATCTCTTTTTAACACAAAGATATACCCGATTACCGGATCCAATTCCACAAATTGTGCCTCTTCAGGAGCGAACAGGTTCTCCGGTTCATCATCAAATACCCAATCTGCCGGCAACTTGATGGAAATACGGTGCCGTTGATCCGGCTTGTTCGTATCCAATGGATCTAAAATAGGGTCAACCGCTCCCCTTAATGGATAAGTATTGCTCGTCGTATTCTGAAATGTCACATTGTAGGCCGCATACAACGGTCCTGGAGGATTAAGCGTGGCTACCGCCACCGCAGTACCGACACTCTTCGCTACCTCAGGGCTCGCACCGTCGTCAGCACCCATTACGGTCACACGAGCCGATGTTGCCGCAGCAGCAGGGACCTTTTTGCCGCAGATATTTTCTGAACCAACCTGGAAGCGGATACGCTGTCCACTGCGGAAATCACACCCATTGACAGCAAGCTTAAAGCCCACATTTATTTTTTGGCCTGCCGGCAAATCTGGAATAATGCCAGCCGGGATGGTAATCCTGATCCATGATGGAGATACAACGATGCTTACATCGGCGTCGTTTACCGGAGTATACCCCGTGCTACTGCCCCAAGCCCAATTATCTGTGTCGTCAAAATCTGCAAGAATATCAGGCTCACCACCAGGATTGGCTACCGATGTCGCCCCTGTATATACCCCTGTAAGTCGCAAAGACCCGGGTACATACGTCAAATGCGCCATGGACACAATAGGTATAGTTACTTCCAAGCCCTTTGAGACAGCCGAACCCGCATTGTTGATCTCAAATGCATAGGGCAAATCTGCACAAAGCATTGGTCGATTTGTGGGTTTGGTTTCATAGATGACCCGTGCTTGTACACGAGGCTGGCCCATAGTAAATTCTAAATCCAGCATACCCACTTCCCCACAGGCAGCACCACCACAAGTATATCCGTACTCCAGATTCAGCCCAGTCTCATCACAAAACGAAGCTAAATCATTCGACTCAATCAAATAATATTTTGCTCCACCCGGAGCAATGGTTCCTAACGTATAATTATCCGCATCCACTGTTGTTAGCGTAGAGCCAACAGGAGTCGCCATATTCGTGTAACTCGTCACCTCGGTCATAGAAGTGATCACCACACCACCTGTTCTCTTCAACCATACCGACTCCAGATTACGGAAAGCCGACCTGTTGTCGATCCGTATCACCCACTTCGGTCCGGTCGCATCGCTCACATACGAGTTAGTCGCAGCCGCGGCTGCAGCCAATGCCTCGTAGCCGGTATTATAAGTCAAGATGCTTGTAACATTCCCGGCATTAACCCAAGCCCCGGAAGTGTTAGGTCTCTGGTATGCGATGTTGACATTGACCGTTCCGGTTGCTGCTGTAGGACAAGTAGACACTGCCGTAGTAGTAAGCCGCACACGGAATCCCTCATCAAGGTAAGGGCCTCCTGTCGGATTGCCTTGTATCGTCTGCAGTGCAGCCGAAAGGTCTATCATACCGCTACCATCAGGCACAACATCTGTAGACCCTGAAAACCCTTGACCCAAAAGCTCCACTTTCACATTGGTGATCTGAATCGCAGCTCCCGATCCCTGTGTAAAAGTTGCCTGTGTAGGGCGAATAAGCCCTCTATATTCCAGTGGGAACAATCCATTGCGCTGGTTATTAATCAGCGAATAATCGAAGGTCACCGATGCTGAAGCGTTACCGTCACAGTCTGTGATATTGCCCGACCCATCGGAGAGCGTAACTCGGTCTGCTGCAAAGTAACCATACGCATCCGTACCTCCTGCACAGATATGTCCTACACCTCCGTTATCCGTCAACTCAGCCGTCACTCCAAAAACTTGTTCGCCTCCAACTGCGGTTCCGTAAGGAGCCGTAGGTCTGACTCGTACGGACATCAGCAATGCGTCTCCTTCCAAAAATCCAGAGAAATCAGCAAGACTGCCGGGCCATGCATTGGTCGAACCAAATGCTGTTATATCCAAGCTCAATGTCACCTCGTTACCAACTTTAGTTGGCGTAATACTTACAGTATGTACATCCCCTCCACGGGTAATCTCGAGACTACCACCGACAATTGACCAATTAGCAGCGGTCACCAAATTTGTAGGCAGAATCACTTTCATAGCTCCATTCGTCCATTCTGGCGAACCGACACTTAGGTTGACCGTAGCCGCTCTCGAAATCTCCAATATATCGTTGGTCGTAAAAGCTGTCGTCCTAATCAGTGGATTTGTCGAAGCGCTCGTTCCGGCAGGAATGCTGTTAGCGGGAACTTGGTCAGGACCAATGTTTACTCTCCGCAATACAGTGAGGCCATTGTTCAAGCCATCGGTACAGCCCGGAAGTGGACAATCCACCATCTCTATCTCTGTCGGCAGACATTGCAATGCTATTTCGCTGCCACATTCGTCACCTCTATATAACGAAGTACTTAAACTATACGAAGGGTCACCAGCAGTACAGTCACCGACTGTAGCGTCAAACAAAATCCGTAGCCCGGCTAAGTTTAGCGTCGTACCTGTCGCCCAGCGCGGAGCCACTCCATACGGAATCTCTAGGGTATATACTCCTGATCCCGGTGCCGATTCTGTCCATGTCAAATCTACAAGCTCTGTTCCCTCATAATCAAAAACCCGAACCGGACCATTAGCTGTTAGATTGTTCAAGGTAAGCACGATACTTGCTTTTGCATTGGTACCAAGCCCTTGCGGATCCACAGTAAAATCAGAAGCCACAAAGTCCGCGAGATAGCTTTCGCCGGCCTGCACCTCCAATGCCCCAATATTCAAGACATCAAAGGAGTAATTGATACTATTTCTCAGCGTATGGCTTATAGCGATAGGCACATCTCCAGTACATCCATTGGCATGTCCGTAAGTTCCTGTTACGGTAGCAAGCCCAAATGATACACTTTCCGGGTTATCACCGCAAGTTGCTCCAGCTGTGTACTGATGTTGCTGGGTCGCCCGCATGAAAAAGGATTCACCCGGTACCAAATCTGGAATTGGACCTGTACTCCATGATGGAGAAGCTATATCAGCAGTCCACTCCATACTGCCGGCTACAGTAGTTATTCCTCCTGTAGTCAGATTCAGATTGATATTATTTGCAATACCCGATCCGGTATTTGTCACTTTCCAAACCAACACATCATTACTACCAGTCAAACATTCGACATGAGTGTTCGTAACCATGTTGACCTCATGCGCTTCGACTTCCAATACAGGATATTTGGAACGATCAAATGCAGTCTGTACTTCCAACGTATCTGCCCCTGGTCTACACACGGGGTTCAAGAGGTCACAGCCGTAATAGGCGACATATTCAGTCTTTAGGTTATCACAGTTGGAGCCGTCGATTCTAAGGTCTTCCAGAAATGTAACAGATTGCCCATTGGTGATGGGACTCGATGCCGTATAAACCAAATTCCCACCGGGAACAGTTTCCCAATCCCAAGTTCCATCGGGAGTGGTAGAGGGAAGAGTTACAGAAGCAAACGTTTCATCTACCAATCCCGTAAATGTACGTTGCAGCACAAAACCGCTTATCGAGCCGTTACCGTTGTTGGTGATGGTAATCGTACGGGCGATTGGATCACCGGCGACACCAACCTCACCATTGGTACTGGTTGTTGTAGTAGCAATGTGAAATACAGCATAATTGACATTCAGCGCTTCAGATTCGGCGACCAAAGAATCGCCGCCGCTAACAAATTCATAGTTTATAACAACAGCTTCTTCTGTATCATTATCCTCTATAATCGCAGCACAAGTAGCCCGTACATCGAATTTATATTCGTTCGTACCGTTCGCGACTATCGTCTGTGAGGCTAAGGTATACTTCGTATTACCGTCAACCGTAACAGATGTGGTAGTTCCATCAAAACCAAGATCACCTGTCTTCCTTACAGGACCAACGAGTTCAAACCCTGCCGGTATCGTAAATGAAAACGAGCCATTCAAGGCCGCAGTTCCTGCTTTGACAGCTACGGTGACTTCCTCTGCGGCCCCACAGGCATTCATCTGCGGCATCACGAAATCCTTCTGTATCTCCTGAGCAGAGAGCTGCCCTATGCCAACAAAAAAGAATAACGCAAAAAACACCAAACTCCGCGGCGTCACTATTAATTTTGATAAACGACTATTGCAAAAATTATTCATATCTTCTGATTCTATGATCTGTGGTTGTTCTAAATATTATATATCGTCCTCGCAGCACCCTACCGTTTTCATCATCTTCTCTTTTCTTTCCTCCAGTATTTTAAACTTGCTGTAGAGCACGAGGGGTAAGACGCAAATGGCCAAAACGATCATGACTATTGTCCCAATGATACGGGCGACAGGAACATCATCTTTAAAGATCATGTCCGTTTGTTCCATACAGTATGAAAAGAAATGGCGATACATCTTATCCATATATTAAGTTAATGTGTCCGCTCTCTCCCGTCACAACATGCACGGATTCTGACACGCGCTAAGGATGAGTCAATACAAAAGTCTCTACATTCTTAGAAAAATATTGTCTCATTTTCGGACCCCAGAAAGTATGAGAACAAAATGAGACAGCAACACAGCGCTCTATCAATCAAAAAACAGACTAATAATCAACTATTTAACTTTAAAAAAAACAGGAAAAAGAAGCCAAAATAAACGTTTTACGTTTGCAGAAAACGTAAAGCATTTGTTTTGAAGCCGGTAATTTTTGAGTAAAAATGAGACATCAAAACGATAGGTTGAGAAGCAATAAAAGGGATAAGTTTACTGTCAAACAGACATCATGAGAATCGATAAAAATTAGATTTGTAGAGGAAACGCTACAAAATAAAATTTTCTACAATGATCTCCAAATAAATGTCAGATCATTATTTATCTTCGACCGATAAAGCGGGAGATTTTTTAGATGAAACCAGACAAATTTTGAGCACAGTGACAACATTATTTTTAACTTTCGTTTACGTTATTTTAAATGTCTTAGTCATAAGCATGAGTGCGGTAACATTGCATCTAAGATGGAGTTATCAGCACTCGATATACGATAAAATCGTCGTATATATACTCAGTGGATTTGCCACCTATAGCGCAGCCTCCTTATTATTCTGGTACCTATTCCCATTAAAGGATTACTATTCTCTGGCATTTCCTTTTGGGCTTACAATGGGACCTATTCTTCTCTTCTTGATGAAGGGTTCCTTAAACGATGAATCGGTAAAAGGAGATTGGATTCATTTACTTCCGTTTATACTTAGTCTTCCGTTCTACGGATTTTTCATCTCCCATAGTGATTTCAGACATGATCACAGCGACGGCTATTTCGGATATATGTATGCGACTACATTCGCTTCAATGATCGGTTACGGCAGCTATTCACTCCTGCTGTGGCATAAGGCCGGGAAAACAAAAAAATCTCCCTCGCTCCTGTTTTTACGGGAAGCTCGTGGTTTCGTACTGTTCCTGGCATTATGGGCAGCTCTGTTTTTTACTCCTATAGCCTTGACAACCGATTTTTACTTGGAACTACAAAGTGCTATTCATGTGTTATTATGTCTATGTACTCTGTTTATAGGATGGAAACTCTATATGTCTACATATAGACGGGTTAGAAGCAACGTGGGACATCGCACCCTTACCGCTGACAGTATTTTTCCAAAAGGAGAGGAAGAAGAAACTCCAAAAACAGAAGCTTATACCCTTACAACACGGAAACGGAGAGAATACGAACAGGGGATGCAGCGGTTTATTCGAAGCAAGGGTTTCATAAACCCCGAAATCGATCGACAAGCATTTGTGGCCATTACAAAGATATCGCCCAAACATCTGCACCATTTCCTGCAAGACCAATACGGAAAAAGTTTTTCTGCTGTTATCAATAAGCTGCGAGTGGAGTATGCTGCACAGGAACTGCGGAAAAGTGATTTTGTAAAAAATATAGATGATTTAGGAGAGGCCTGTGGCTTTCGCTCCCGGGCTTCCTTTTACCGTAACTTTACGACAGAAATCGGTTGTTCTCCCTTGGAGTACCGAGCAAACAACCTGACACTTAGCTAGTCCGACACTGTCGTGCTGAAGAAGAATTGTTACAAACCAATCAACCTGTAGTAACAAGGGTTGCGTTCTGCTTGAGCAGACGCAAATCCTTGTTATTCACTTTAGATTTCGCAAACGCAACTACTTTAATACTTTCACAGTAATGTTGCGGTACCACACATCATCGCCGTGATCTTGTAGACCAATAACGCCTGATTTGCTGTCACCGCCTACATTTTTTAAGAGCGCAAAAGCCTCCGGCCATTTCGCACTTGAAAATTTCCCTGCTTCGAGCAGCGATACCCAGGATGAATCCCATAGGGTATACTCCACCACTTTCACACCATTCTGAAAATGTTGCACTTTACCATCATTGACGACAATCTTTGAATGGTTCCATTCACCATAAGGTTTACTATTTTGTGGTTTTGCAGGAATCATGTCGTACAACGATGCGGATTTACGGTTTCCATCGGCACCAAGTTTAGCATCAGGATGGTTTTCATTATCCAATATCTGGTATTCCGGTGCTGAAATATAGATGGGCTTTCCTTTGATCTCCTTAGCGAGATAAAAAACACCCGAGTTTCCAGCTTTGGATATACGCCACTCAAACTCCAGCTCAAAGTTTTTAAAACGATGGGCAAAGATCAAAGCACCTCCTTCAGGCTTCTCCGCATTCGGCTTGCGGTTAAATTTCAATGTTCCATCTTCGATAGACCATTTATTAGGCACATGCGATAACGCATAACCACGCCACCCTTTTAAGGAGGTCCCATTAAAAAGAATGTACGCCCCGGATTTATTTTTTTTCAAATCCTGCAATTTCACCATGGGAAGCCCTTTTTCCTCGACGAGGTTCGGGAAATCGGTCTGTGCCGTGGCACGATTTACTTTACACGCGCTTACCATACAAGCCAAGACTACAACCAGAGATCCTATTATTGTTCTGTTCATTTTATTGTTGTTTATCGGGATTAAAAATATCAAAAACAATTTATATCTCCAATGTCTTCTAATATTCCATTCCGCTGTCATCGTTCGAGAATCCACTGTCAGTTTTTTTGCTCTTGGACGATTTATCCTGTACACCAAAACGGTAGGAGAACGACAGGTTGATACTACGTCTATGCCAGCGCATGGTCTGATCAATCGTCCGAGTAGGCAAATAACTTACGATACCAAATTGCCTGTTATCGAACAGATCCCGAACGTTCAACGCCAAGGTTCCCTTTCCTTTTAACACATCCTGACGTACAGCCAGATCGACCCCGGACATGGATTTGAAACGTCCCTGCAATGTTTTCATCGGTGCTCTATAATCGGCTCTTGCCTGTAGGGAAAGAGCAGACGTAAACCGCACATTCGTCAGTACATTGGCATTCCAGCCTAAATTTTCCGGCCGGGCAATATTAAATTGCGCATAAGGGATAAGATTATTATAAAAACCATTCAAATTCGTGGTCACATCCCACCACTTGACGATATTCACCTTCGCAATAAGCTCGACTCCTGTGCTGTTTCGACTTCCGACGTTTTCCCATCGGCTAAACGTTGCATTTTTATTGGCATTTAAAAACTCAGCTGCCACCTCGTCGTTTATATCATACTGAAAGGGTTGCGACATATCATTCACACGGCGATAGTATACCGAACTCACAAAGTTCCACTTGTCATAAAACCGTGCATAACTCAGCTCAAATGCATGGATATCTTCGGGCATCAGATTGGGATTACCTTGGCGGAGGTTGGTCTCGTCCGACAGGTTCACAAAAGGATTGACCTGAAAGCCCCGGGGACGCTGTACACGACGGGTATAGCTCAACTGTATCTTGTCGCCTTCTTTATTGACGTCATACGTCAGAAAGGCACTCGGATAAAGACGGAAGTAGTCCAATGTACCAGGCGTCGGTGCCACGTCGGGATCTAAACTTTTATAGAGGGTATTCAGATAAGCATCTTCCGCTCTCACCCCTACTTGCATACCAATCCGCTCCGAAAGCATCCGCTGGTAGTTGGCATATAAGGCATGTACGCCGCTGCGCATTTCAAAGTCATTGCTGACGCCAAAATCCGGTACGATGCCATGGTCTTGTGATAAGGTGTCTGAATACTGACTTTCGTTCGAATTACGCAATATAGTACGATAGCCAGCTTCAAACTTGTGGTTCTCACCTAAAGGCAAGACATAATCCAACTGAAAGTTCCAGTTTTGTCCACTTTCACTTGTCGTATTATAGCGCTCCTGCTGAAAACGATCGGTGTCAAAAGTCTGCAGGTAATCGTTCGTACCATCTTCCCGGTCGTCCCCGAATGTAATATTCGCGGTCAGCTCCTCTCCTTTTCGGACAAGCTCCTGCCGGAAATCAAAAGTCAGGTCATACCCAAAATCCTGCTCGGATTGCCGGGAGGAACGGTCACTTTCCGACCCCCACTCGGGTTGATTGAAATAACGATAGTGGATATCTTCTCCGCGATCATTGTCCCGGATACTGAGGTTGGTCCCCAGACTCAGCGTTGTCTTGTCTGTGGCGTAATAGTCAGCCCCCAAGCGAAAGGAATGATTATTTCCCTTCCGATACCGCTCGGAGTTCGTCGTGGTAATCTCGCTATTATCGCGTTCTTCTCCATCAATAAGCTGTGCATTCCGTACAGAGGCCTCACCCGGACGATTACGATGGTTAAAATTGTAGCTCCCAAAATAATTGAATTTACTATCGCGGTAATTCAGGAAAGCACCGGCCATATAATTGTCGTAATTCCCTATAGATGCATTTACAGTACCATTGAGGCCTGTACGGACATTCTTTTTGAGCACGATATTGACAATACCTGATTGTCCTTCAGCATCGTATTTCGCTGACGGATTGGTCATAATCTCCACTTTCGAGATCGCCTCTGCCGGCAAAGATTGCAAGAGTTTACTGATATCACTTCCAGCCATAGCCGACTCCTTGCCATCTATCAATATACGTACACCGGTCGAACCGCGCAAGCTGACGGATCCATCAGCGTCTACCTGCAAGGTAGGCACATTCCCCAATAAGTCCTCCGCTGTCCCCCCGACACTGATCGTACTTTGGGACACATCGAATACTTTTTTATCAATACCCAACTGCAACTCGGGTATTTTTCCCTGAACAACCACTTCGCTAAGTTCTTCGCCGACAGGTGTCAGCGTGACAGTGGCTATATCTTGTGTTTTATTAGCTGCGATCTGTACCCCCTCACGGATATAGTCGGCCATGCCGATATAAGAAATTTTCAGTGTATATTTACCGGACGGGATATCGTCAACAACAGCTTTCCCATCGGCTTGGGTTTGTCCACCGCGAAGGTAGGCTCCCGCAACAGGGGTAAGCAACGATACGCTCGCTCCTACAATGGGCGCATTGGAATTGGCATCTTTGACGGTAACTTTTAACGATCCGTTTTGTGCAAAGGAATAAAAAGGGAACAGAAGAAATAATAAATATAAGCTTTTTACGTGCATGATACTATTGTGATATTGCCGTAAAAATCCACAATATTTAATAATTAACCCTAAACGTAACTGTATTATTACCGACAGCGCTATTCAACCGAAACAGTCAGGCCTTCGGCTTTCAAAATCTTACGGTAGATCTCTACCTCGGTATAGCTACCTTCCAGTACGGGGCATTTGCCCTCGGTATGAACTTTCCATGCAATGCGCTCGGCTTCGGCTTCGCTATATTGCAGATGATGCATCAGGCAATAGATAACATGATCGAATGTATTTATTTCATCATTCCAAAGGATAAGCCTATGGCTTTCCTTAAACGACGCCAATATTTCCTCGAGACTATAGGTTTCTTGCGTGGTTTCAACACTCATGCCGCAAAAATACTGTATTTTTCAAAAAAAGCGTAATTTTGTAGTCTTGATTGTTGTTATAAATCTTAAAACATGTTCCAGACTAAAATTGCAGGTGTAGGTTTTTATGTGCCGAAAAACGTTTACAAGAATGAGGATTTAACACGGTTTATGGATACCAGTGATGCCTGGATCCAGGAGCGGACAGGGATACAGGAACGCCGTTATGCCGACCGCATCGGCGAGACAACAACAACTATGGGTGTAGAAGCGGCAAAAATAGCTATTGAGCGAGCGGGTGTCACACCGCAGGATATTGATTTTATTATCTTTGCGACCTTGTCGCCGGATTATTATTTCCCCGGATGTGGCGTTCTTTTGCAACGGGAAATGAATATGAAGGAAATCGGTGCGTTGGATGTACGCAACCAATGCTCCGGATTTGTATATGCCTTATCTATCGCCGATCAGTTCGTCAAAACCGGCATGTATAAAAATATTCTCGTCGTGGGATCGGAGAAGCATTCTTTTGCGCTGGATTATTCCACAAGGGGGCGTGCCGTATCGGTTATTTTTGGTGACGGCGCCGGTGCAATAGTCGTACAACCTACGACGGAGCAAAATAAAGGCATTTTGAGTACTCATCTCCATTCCGATGGAGCGGAAGCCGAGAAACTCGCTATGTATTATCCGGGAGCTTCAGGCGGCATCTGGCTGGAAAATCAGCCGAACTGGCCGGACCAGGAATTGGGCGGTATGCTGATAACGAAAGAGATGCTGGACGACGGCACGGCTTTTCCTTATATGGATGGTCAGGCGGTCTTTAAAAAAGCGGTAGTTAAATTTCCCGAAGTCATCGTCGAAGCATTAGCCAACAACAATTTGACACCCGCCGATATAGACCTGCTTATTCCCCATCAGGCGAATCTACGGATTGCACAGTTTGTGCAAAAAACGCTAAAGCTTCGTGATGATCAGGTTTTTAACAATATTCAGAAGTACGGTAATACAACGGCCGCATCCGTTCCGATCGCACTATGCGAAGCGTGGGAAGCCGGAAAAATAAAAGATGGGGATCTGGTATGTCTCGCTGCTTTCGGTGCGGGCTTCACCTGGGGATCGGCATTAATCCGGTGGTAAAAGATTGACGATTAATTAATCGTCAATCCTTAAAAAATTCCCTTTTTTGTCAAACTCCAAATCCAAGCCATTCGATAGCTCTATTTCGTACCTACGGCTGGAGCGGGAAATCTTTACGATGTCATTTTCGGGGAAACTCTTTTTGACATAAGCAACCACCGGTGCGGGAATAATCGCGGCAGGAATGGCTTTCTTTTTACCATCGACTTCTTTCCACTGGCCTTTTGAATCAAAATCTATCTCTTTTCCGTCTTTTAGACGTACTTCATACTCTGCGGATGATAAAAATTCGCTTTCTTCGGTGATGTAAGATACATTCTTTTCGCTGTAGTGCTTGCTGATAAAACTTTGTGCATTTTTTGGCAATTGCGCAAAAGAAATTGCCTTAACCTGTGCTTGTGCTGCTGTCGTAGCTACAACCATCATCATAACTACGATACCGTTCATTAGTGTTTTCATATCTTTTTTATTTTTGTTACGTCAAAGGTCAGCACCGATTTGGGAAAGATTTAGGAAAATTTTATTTATTTATTTTTCGTGATCTGAAACTGATGCAGGTTGTCGCTGAAGGTATAGGTTACGGACAGCATAGGATATTGTTGTAGGATAGATTGGACGATGGCAAGCCCGAGGCCGGTGGACTGGTTATCCTGACTACCTTTTCGAAAGCGCTCATAGATGGATGTTGTATCTAACGCACTGGCTGTAGCGCTGTTAGCCACTTGTATCGCGTCCTCGGCAACGGCAATCCGGATTACTCCGCCCTTCTGATTATGCTTTATCGCATTCCGTAACAGATTAGCAAGGAGTACAAAGGCTAATTCTCTATTGTACATACAAAGAAATATTCCTTCTTCCTGATAGTGCAGCTGTATTTCTTTATGTTCGACAAGATAGTCAAGCTCCCGTACCAGCTCCTGCAAAGCGTTGTTAAAATTAACCTCTTCCATGGCTGTGTACTGCTGATTTTCAATCCGCGAGAGCATCAACAGCGAACGGTTGAGATTGGCCATGCGCAGCAATGACTGTTTGGCTTCTGCGATTTTGGACAATTGGCTTTCATTCAAATCTTCATCATTCAGGAGCAGGTCAAGTTTATTGGCAACAATGGTCAGAGGCGTCTGCAGCTCATGCGATGCATTTTCAATAAACCGCTTCTGGCTATGAAATACACTTTCATTCCGGTCAATCATCCGCTGTATCTGTTGATTTAAAGCCTCAAACTCCTCGACCTGTGTAGGTACGGTATGAAAGCTGTCTGCTTTGCCAAACCGATATCTACTTAAATTCGCCAATATGCGATGAAACGGTTTCCATGCCCTCCGCAATACAAAATGGTTGATCACCATGATACTTAGCACAATAACCGCATACAGAACCGCCAGGGAAAGTGCAAGATTGAGGAGAAAATCATCTTCTTCGACCGTCGATGTTCTGATTTCTAATTTATAGGGCTTCCCTTCCTTGTCATAAAAGCCAGTATGCAACACCCTATAGGGCTCGTCATCCTCGTCGTACGGCATGTAAATAAATTCTTTCGAAAAATGATTTTGGTCGACAACATCGCCCTCTTCTGCAGGCCATATCCTAAACTGATTGACACCAAAATCCTGCGTATTCCGGATAATATCCGGATCTTTATATACTTCTCTAAGAATCAGTATTTTTTGGTTTTTCAGCCCATCGTCGATATTGTCGTACACCTCATCCATGATGACGGCATAAAACAAAAGCGCCCACACAGCCATGATGATCAGTATCGCGACCACCAAAAATCGATTCGTATAATTCTTGACAGATACGGCCATTTATACCAATTTATACCCTACACCATATACCGCCTGTATATCCATTTCTGCACGTGCATCCTTCAATTTTTTCCGTAAGTTTTTGATCTGCGAGTAGACAAAGTCCAGATTATCCGCTTGATCGACATGATCACCCCATACGGCTTCCGCTAAAGTTGTTTTCTCCATCAATTTATTGGGCCGGGAGATAAAGTAATATAACATATCATATTCCTTACGGTTAAGCGGCACATGTACACCCGACACCAATAGTTCTCTGTCATCGGGATTAAGGCATGCATTTTTATAATGGATAAGGCCATCACCATCATTTGAGTGTCCATGACGACGGATAATAGACTTGACCCGGGCGAGCAGCTCTGCTAAATGAAAAGGCTTGGCTAAATAGTCATCAGCACCGATCTCTAACCCCTGCACCTTATCTTCGACGGAATCTTTGGCCGATAAAATCAAGACCGGTTGCCTGACTTTCTCCTCATTCATACGCTTTAAAATATCAAGGCCAGTACCACCGGGCAGCATAATATCTAAAAGTATACAGTCGTAGGTATACGTTAGCACCTTCTCCAGCCCTTTTTCAAAAGTATCGGCGGTTTCGACCAAAAATTTTTCACCTTCTAAAAATTCCCGGACTGTATTTCGTATCGCCGGTTCGTCTTCTACAATCAATATCTTCATTCATTTATTTTATTCTATTGCCGATGAGATAAACTGTCTCATTTCTCCCTTAAAAATACAAAACTTTTCTCCTATTTTTACGTTTTATCTTAGAACAGTAGCATTAACGAAGTTTTACAGGCTTGAATAGATATATACGATTTTTTCTTCGCACGATTCTGTGGATAGTAGGGTCCCTAATAGTCTTATTGTTATTGATTATTTTTCTGGTGAGGTTGCCTGCGGTACAAAACTACGTCGTCGGAAAAGTGACCAATTACCTCGAAACAAAAATTGGTACACCTGTTGACATCGGTTATATCCATATTACATTTCCCAAAAAGCTTGTCCTCGAAAATGTTTATTTCGAAGATCAGAGCCAAGATACATTGCTATCGGGAGAAAAGCTGCTGGTTGATATCAATTTATGGAAACTATTGAAAAATACGGTTGAAATCCAGGAGCTCAATCTAACGGGTATTACCGCAAAAATCAAGCGAACAGCACCCAATGGGGATTTTAACTTCGATTACATCATGCAGGCCTTTTCGTCTGAAAAGGAAAGCACGGCCGACGCCGATACAGCTTCGGCACTTATCTTCGATATCGATAAGGTGAAACTTGACCGCATACACTTCGTCTACCATGACGATATGATAGGCACCGCTGCCGATATACAGCTTCATCATTTTGACACACGTATCAAGACCTTCGACCTGACGAACAACATGTCTTTCGACATCCCGAATATTCATCTGGACGGACTAACCGCCAATGTCAGACAGTGGTCTCCCGCAACGGAAACCACGGCGCCTAAAGCGGAGGATTTTGGTATTACCGACGAAGGAGTCGAGAATAGTTCTCTTTTACCTAATCTCGCCACCAAAACTATACAGCTGAAGAATATACAGATTGTATATGTGGATGAATCCACTGCGATGGACACCAAGTTCGCGATTAAAAATCTATCGGCAAATGTCCGGGAGATAGACCTAAATAAGGAAGTCGTCCATCTGAAAGATCTCCTGCTCGACGAATCGGATTCGTTTGTACGCTTGGGCAAGCATACGAAGCGTGAAGAAAACGAAAGCGACACCACATCGGCCAACTGGATCGTGTCCGCGGAAAAATTATCTATCAACAAAACGAACTTCTGGTTTAAAGATGATAATCAACCTCGTATGCAGGGCTTCGATTATTTCAATATCAGAATTACCGATCTTGCCGGCACGCTGGATGATCTGTATTATTCATCCGACTCGATCTCCGGTTCTTTAGGCAACCTGACCGCAAAAGACCACTCTGGTTTCTTTCTCAAACAGCTTAAAGGTGATTTTGTGTATTCCAATACAGGCGCAGAAATTAAAAATCTGCTTGTACAGACGCCACAGACTACAATCCGGGATCATATTAAAATCAGTTACCCGTCGCTGGATGCTGTCTCGAATAATCTCCAGTCTTTACAGATTGACGCCAATATCAATAAAACGCAAATCGATATGCGCGACATTCGCTACTTTGTTCCCGACCTACAGGATATAGAAGCAATGCAACCACTTTTGACGAAAAAATTCTTTATCGACAGTCGGGTTAATGGTCGGGTTAATGATCTGCATATCCCCAAATTGGAGTTTAAAACGCTGGACAATACCCATATCATTGCCAGTGCCGATATCAAGGGGCTACCGGATGTCGATCGGATGCACATCAACCTGAACGTGAAGAAGCTAACGAGTTCGAAACGGGATCTGGATCAGCTTGTCGCTAAATCCTTACTTCCGAAAGACTTTCAATTTCCGAATGCCATGGCCCTGTCCGGAACACTGTCCGGGGGGATGAATGGCTTTGATGCCAATATGTCCCTGCATACCGACAAAGGCAATGCGACAGTAAACGGCAATCTGAACATGGCTGGGCGCGACACAACATACGATGCACAGCTGACGATAGCTGATTTTAACGTCGGACACATCCTCAACCAAGACTCTATATTGGGCATTGTTTCCGTCGATGCCCGGGTCAAAGGCACCGGTCTGGATCCAAAGACTATGGTTGCCGACCTGAATGGCCGGATTAACCGGCTCGATGCCATGGGGTATAGCTACCATGATATATCGCTGGACATGTCAGCCAGCCATGGGGATATTGCCGGCGAGGTCAAAAGCACAGATCCCAATGTGAAGTTCAATATGGATTTGGCAGCGGATATGAGGGGACAATATCCCAAAGCACGTATGGACCTGATGATCGATAGTGTCAACCTCCGCAATCTTAAGCTGATGGACGACAACATGCGCTATCACGGCAAAATAACGGCTGATTTTGAAACGGCAGACCTCAACTTTTTAAACGGGTATATTCATGTCACGCAATCCTCTATTGCTTACAATCAGGAGCGGTACGTGCTGGACACCATTTCGCTGGTTGCGATTGCGGATACCGCAAAAAACAGTTTAATTTTTCAATCGGAATTCCTGAAAGCCCATTTGGTGGGAAAATATAAGCTTACTGAATTGGGACTGTCTATGCAGGATATCGCCCGCATATATTACAATCCCAAAAATGAACCGCCGACGGATCAATCTTATGAAGATCAGACCTTTGAATTCTCCGCAGCATTAAATAATTCTCGTGTGATCCGGGATTTTCTTCCCAAGCTGGAAGAAATGAGCGATATCACGCTCGACGGTACGTTCAATAGCAAAGAGAAAAGTATCATGGCCAAACTCGTTGCGCCAAAACTGGTATATGACGGCATGACGGTACAGAATATCGGTTTCGACCTGGTAACCGCAGACAGTACCATGTATTACTCCACCTTGATCGAACGGATACGGGTAAGTAATATCGAACTAACCAACACGGTACTCAGCGGTCAAATCAGCGAAAACAATCTGGATATGGGGTTATGGATCAAAGATAAAGAATCGAAAGACCGCTATCATCTGGGTGCAAAAATGGCTGTAAATGAAAATAATTATAGTTTAAGCTTGTTTGAAGACGGCCTCATGCTAAATTATGACCAGTGGAGTATCTCAGCCGACAACCAGATCCTCTTCGGTAGCCAGGGTATCCGGGCACACAATTTTCGACTTAGCCATGAAGGGCAAGAACTGTATATCCAATCCCAGGACTCTACGCTTAATGCGCCTATCGATATCAAATTTAACAACTTCAGAATCGAAACGCTCAGCCAAATGCTCGAATCGGAGACACTCAATGTGGGTGGAGGTATTAACGGTACGGCTACCATTTCCCGGTTAGACACCAATCCGGTCTTTGTATCGGATCTGGAGATCAAGGACTTTCTTTTTGGCGGGCAAACGATCGGCAATGTGCTCATAAAAGTGAATAATGAAAAGGAAAACACCTTTGCAGCGGATATTCAGATTACTGAAAACGGAAACGATGTTCACCTACAAGGGGAATACTATGCTCCTCCAACAGGACAGTCATCTTTCGAGGCCACGCTGGCGCTTCAGCCAATGAAACTAAAGACAGTCGAAGCATTCAGTATGGGCTACCTGCAGGAATGTGAGGGAGATTTGACCGGTTCATTAAAAATAAGCGGCACAACGGATGCTCCTCGTATTCTGGGCGATCTTGTTTTCAGCAAAAGTAAAATTAACATTACCATGCTGAATGCTGACTTTCTCATGGACAACCAAAAAATCAGTTTTAACGACCAAGGCATCCAATTCCGACAGTTCCAGCTGACTGACTTGAAAGGCAATACGGCCAGACTAAACGGCAGTGTCACCACGAAGACGTATACAGATTTTAATTTTAATCTGAACCTAACAACCAATAATTTTGCCGTAGTCAACTCCACACGTGAGGATAATGATCTATTTTTTGGACAGCTGTATGTCACGTCCAATATCCGGATACGCGGCGATATGAATAAGCCCACCATAGACGGCAACATCAAGGCAAACGATAATACCGATTTTGTATTTATTGTGCCGAATGAAAATCCGGGCGTCGCCGATCGGGAAGGTGTGGTCAAATTTGTCGACAAAAGTGATACAACACGTGCCAATGTCTTCGCCAAGCTCGATTCCATGACGACTACAACGACCCTTTCCGGTTTTGATATGGCGCTTAACTTAACGACTGACCGAGAGGCTAAATTCAAAATTATTATCGATGAAGGATCACAGGATGCATTAAATATTCAGGGCGTTGCGGAGATTAATACGGCGATCGATGCCAGTGACAAAATCACCATGTCGGGGACTTTCACCGTAGAGGAGGGAAATTATTCCTTTAATTTCGGGCCTGTGAAACGGCAATTTGAATTCGAAAAAGGAAGTACAATCACATGGAACGGCGATCCGCTGGATGCCAGACTGGATATCACGGCGGTATATAAAGGCAAGTTCCCGACGCTGGAACTCGTGGCCAATCAAATCGGCAACGACAATCAAAACTTGTATAAACAACGTATACCGTTTAACGTTCGATTGATATTGACGGGCGAATTGTTCAAACCGGATATAAAATTCGACATCGACTTAGATGAAAATAATGCGATCGTATCACAGGATGTGGTTAGCAAAGTGAACATTGCGTTGGCTGCCATACGGGATGATCCAGCTGAGCTCAACAAACAGGTGTTTTCGCTGATTATTCTGGGTCGCTTTATTTCTGCAAATCCGTTTGAAAGCCTTTCCGGCGGCGGCGGTGTCGAGGGTACCGTGAGAAATTCCGTCAGCCAACTGTTATCGTCGCAGCTGAATAAGCTTGCTTCGGATCTAGTCAAAGGGGTTGAACTGGACTTTAATCTGCAATCGGAGCAGGATTACCTTACGGGAACGGGAGCCAACCGGACGGACCTCAATGTCGGTATATCGAAAATGCTTTTTGACGATCGGCTAAAAATTACCGTAGGCTCTAATTTCGAAGTCGAAGGCGCATCCCGGCCCGGTGAGAATCCCAATAACATTGCAGGAGATATAGCGATAGATTATCAACTTTCCAAAGATGGCCGGTATTTTGTACGGGCGTATCGGAAGAACCAATATCAGGCGACATTACAAGGTCAGTTTGTCGAAACCGGTATCGGCTTTATTATCAACATGAGTTATGATAAATTTAAGGAACTGTTTATGAGTTCTAAGGCTTTGGAAGAATATTATAATACAGATAATAGAAGTTTCAGACGACGGTTTGATGTGGAACGTATGGAAACGGATTCGGTCTATCGGGACAGTGTCCGGATGGTGATCCGTGATAGTCTCATGAAACATAGTCCAACGTTTAGAAAAAGAATGAAAGAACGGGAAGAAGAACAAAAATTACAAAGACAACAAGATTCAATACCTCAAAAAGAAGATAATGACACGTCGAACAATTCTGCATACATTTTGAGACCGAAATTATATGCCCGTCTTGCATGGGAAGAAAGGAGAAATTATGCACACTAGGCTACTATGCAGTATCCTCCTCACAGCTGTACTGTTTTCAGTTTCCTGCAACTCGACGAAGTATCTTGCCGAAGATGAAAAGCTTTACGACGAAGGTAAGGTTGAACTGAAGCTGGACAGTGGTATAGCTGCTGAAAGAAAAGAAGCCTTCGAAGAACACCTCGAAGAAATGCTAATGCCGAAGCCTAACAAAAAAATATTGGGCTGGCGATGGAAGCTCAGTCTCTGGAATATGGGCGGAGGGCCTGATACCACCAAAAACTTTTTCAGAAACTGGTTAAAGAAAATGGGAGAAGAACCGGTATTATTGAGCGATGTCAACCGGGAGTATAACGAGAACTTATTACGTAACAGGGTCGAAAATCTCGGCTTCTTCAACGCAACATTCAGTTCGGATACCACCATCCATGGCAAATTGGCTTCAGTTACCTACACGGGTATACCACGAAAAATATATCGGATCAAATCTGTTGAATACGATATAGATAGTACTTCTCAAATCGGTCATGATATCGTTGCAGACAGTGCAAACACCTTATTAAAAGTGGGAAGAAATTATAACCTTGATGTGATAATAAGTGAACGCGAGCGAATTGATAACGATCTCAAGAATAAAGGATATTATTTTTTCAATCCCGATAATGTGCTCGTCGAAGTGGACAGTACCGTCGGGAACCATAAGGTCGACATGTTTATCACAATAAAGCCCGAAACATCGAAGCAAGCAAAGAGCCCACAACATATCGGAGATATTTACATCTATCCGAACTATACCTTAAATGAACAAGGCTACAGCCGGAGACGACTCCGGAATCTCGAACTATTTGACAATAACTATTACTTTATTGATCCGCAAAATACATTTCGGAAAAAAGTCCTGGCCAATCATATTTTCTTCGAAAAAGATCAGCTATATAATAGACATGACCATAATTTAACGATCAGCCATCTGGTCAATCTAAATACTTTCAAATTTGTCAAAAATAATTTCGAGCCCAATCCTAATAAAGAAAATACTTTAGATGTCTATTATTATTTGACACCTATGCCAAAAAAATCACTACGTTTCGAAATTCTCGGGAAAACTGCAACGGTGTACAATGGTTCGGAGGCCAATGTGACATGGACATTACGAAATGCCTTTCGGGGTGCGGAGACCGTAACCTTGAATGTCTTCGGCGGATATGAGACACAAACGGGCGGAAATGTAAATCTGAATTCCTCCTATTATCGGTACGGAGCAGAATTGGGCATTTCCTGGCCGCGCATACTCTCGCCCTTCGACTGGGCACCGAGCAGGCGGTTTATTCCGAAGACCTACCTGAAGTTCGGTTATGAATTTTTGAATCGAAGAAATGCCTATATGCTCAATTCTTCGTCTTTAATCTATGGCTACACCTGGAAAGAGAATGATCAAAAGCAACATGACCTGAGCCTCGCCGAAATTATATATGTTCAACCGCGGAATATTACAGATGAATATAGAGCCCAGATGGACACCGTTCCAACGCTCCGACATATCGTTGAACCGCAATTTTCCTTCGGTCCGAACTACACCTTCACATTTACAAATACCATGAAGCAGGAGTTGAAACACAACTTTTACTTCAAGGGCGGATTCAATACGTCGGGAAATGTCCTTGGACTTATCCAAGGAGCGAGTTATAAGAATGATAATGTAAAAACATTGTTCAATACCCCGTACAGTCAATTCGTTAAAGTAGAAGCAGACTTCAGACATTACCTCAATATCACAGATGATTCCCAGTTGGCTTCCCGTATGATGATCGGCACCAGTTATTCCTACGGGAATTCGTATTCGCTACCCTATCTGAAGCAATTTTATTCAGGCGGCCCGAATGGTTTACGCGCCTTCCGAGCGCGGTCTGTTGGTCCTGGTTCTTCCGCACCTGAAAATCTCGGCGAAAACAACTTTTTTGCTGATCAGACGGGAGATTATAAATTGGAGCTTAACACCGAATATCGAGCAAAGCTGGCGGGATTTATTCACTGGGCTGCATTTGTTGACGCCGGAAATATATGGGCACAACATGAAGCGAATTACAAGCCGGGATCGGGCCTCTCCAAAGATTTTTTGTCGGAGCTTGCCGTAGGAGGTGGGCTGGGTCTACGGTTTGATTTTTCTTTTCTGATCTTACGGACAGATTTTGCTATCCCATTCCGGGTTCCCTATCGCGATAAAGGCGATCGTTGGGTCTTCAAATACATCGACTTTAGAAGTTCAGGGTGGCGATCGGAAAATCTTGTTTTCAATTTGGCTATTGGTTATCCGTTCTAAATTTTTTTTGTATATTTATTGAACAAACGACTATAAACTATTTCACCATGAAAGTAACAATCGTAGGTGCCGGAGCTGTAGGTGCTTCAGCTGCAGATAATATCGTCCGCCGTAATTGTGCAGAAGAGGTCATTTTATTAGACATCAAAGAAGGAGTAGCGGAAGGCAAATCCCAGGACATCATGCAAACCGCTGCATTGCTCGGCTTCGACACGAAACTCAAGGGCGTAACGAACGACTATCTATCCACAGCCGGTTCTACCGTCGCCGTCATCACTTCAGGAATTCCGCGCAAGCCCGGTATGACACGAGAAGAACTTATCGGTACCAACGCAGGCATCGTAAAAACGGTCGTTGAAAATCTGGTAAAACATTCACCCGATATCACCATTATCGTAGTTTCCAATCCCATGGACACGATGACATATTTGGCGTTAAAATCCAGTGGATTACCCAAAAATAGAATTATAGGTATGGGAGGAGCATTGGATTCTGCCCGCTTTAAATACCAGCTGGCGACGAAACTAAACGCTTCGCCAAGCGACTTGAATGCTATCGTTATCGGTGGGCACGGAGACAAGACAATGATTCCACTGATAAAAAAGGCAACATGGAATAGTATTCCGGTGACCAACTTCCTGACACCGGAAGAGCAAGCTGAAATCATTCAAAAAACGATGGTAGGAGGTGCAACACTTACCACATTAATCGGTACATCAGCCTGGTTTGCACCGGGTGCAGCTGTAGCGGCTATGGTGGAAAGTATCCTCTTGAATCAAAACCGATTGTTTACGGCTTCCGTATACCTGGAAGGCGAACTGGGTGAAGAGGACATCAACATTGGCGTGCCTGTCATCATTAATAAAAACGGGTGGGACAGAATTGTACCTATAGCATTAGACGAAGAAGAGAAACAACTATTTAAAGCCAGTGCGGAAGCTGTCCGTACCATGAATAACGTGTTAGGGTAGTTAGTTAGAACATGCAGAACATACCTATATCTGTCGTCAACCTACAAGGCGACGGCTATCATATTTTATTAGAAATCGAAATCTTTGACAGAAAATTTAATATGGTGCTCGATACCGGCGCCTCCCAGACCGTACTCGACCGTCATACGTTGATTCAATCCGGTATAGACGAACTTTTGCTGCAAAGCACGGATATACTTTCTACAGGACTCGGCACAAACAGTATGGAAAGCCATACATTAAAACTCCCCTATTTAAAAATAGACAATTGGTTACAAAAGAACGTTGTGGTAGCCGTATTAGACTTGTCGACCATCAACTATGCTTACGAAAAGATGAACCTCCCAAAAGTCATCGGTGTACTCGGCAGCGATATATTCGTACAATATGGTGCAGTGATCAATTATAAGAAAAAAACACTTCGGTTAAATACAAGAAAGAGAAGAAAAACAGATAGATAACTATAAACTAACGGATAGATAGCCGCTTGATGACTGTTTCCGTACCCGAAGTGAGCCGGACAAAATAAAAGCCTGCTCCTATCTTGCCATCTGTATCAAAAGACAGCGCTTGTGCACCAGCATCTAATGTGCCATTAGACAGACTTAATACTTCATTACCTAAAGCGTCCATCAATTTTATAACGACCGTGCTTTGTTTAGCGACCTTAAAATTGACATTAATCTGTTCGGACACAGGATTGTACATCACCTTAACATTGGTTATATTTTTCTCTGCCTCTTCATCCGTTTTTTTCACTTTATCATAAGGAAAATGGACGTCGTTGCTCAGCGTATAATGGTACCCGAATACAGGTATAGCAACAGCAAGCAGCACAAACGCTAAAACGCTTGTTCTAAGTAACTTTGCTATATGGAAAACGAATACTCTCATACACACTTCAGGTATTTACTAATAGCAAATATAAATGATTTTTTAAAAAAAGACTGTTAAAAAAACTTTTTTTTAACCTTTTAACAATTTTTAACTGGAATCTTCGTTAACCCTGTGTTTTGGCATTTCGGCATAAAATATTTATCACCTGTTTTTTTCCTTTGGCGTTCGTGAATACCAAGATTTTACCTAAGTTTGACACGGCTTAAAAAAACAAAAAAAAGCAAAGAAAATCATGAAATCTGATCAAAAATCAGCACTCCATAAACTTAGTCTCAGCGGATTACTAATTTCTCTCGGAATAATTTTTGGTGACATCGGGACCTCTCCATTATATGTTTTTAAAGCTATTTTTAGCAGAGGTGTCGTAGACAAAGATCTGGTCATCGGAAGCATCTCCTGCGTTTTCTGGACGCTCACGCTGCAAACTACCGTAAAATATGTCTTGATTACCCTAAATGCGGATAATAAAGGAGAGGGTGGGATCTTGTCTCTCTATTCTTTGGTGAAACGAAAAGCGGGATGGCTCATTATCCCGGCTATCATAGGTGCCGCTACCCTCTTAGCCGACGGCATGATTACCCCCGCCATAACTATATCGTCCGCCGTAGAGGGGCTGGCGATCCGTAATCCGGGCTTCCCCGTTATCCCACTTGTCATCACGATTGTTACTCTTTTATTTCTTATCCAACGCTTCGGCACATCTATTGTAGGACGCGTTTTCGGACCTTTGATGTTCATCTGGTTCAGTACAATCGGATTAGTCGGCTTTTTCTATATAGACCAGGCACCGGAAGTCTTTAAGGCGTTGAACCCTTATTATGCAGTCCAGACCCTGATCCATTATCCCAATGCGCTATTCATCATCGGTGCTATTTTTCTGTGTACAACAGGAGCGGAAGCGCTATATTCAGATATGGGCCATTGTGGAAAAATGAATATTCGCATCAGCTGGATCTTTGTCAAGCTGACATTAATTCTCAACTATTTTGGACAGGGTGCCTGGCTGATTTTACATGAGGGAGAATTTATCGGTGCGAAAAATCCATTCTATGCGATCATGCCCGATTGGTTTGTCCTTTATGGGGTACTGATAGCCACAGTAGCGGCTGTTATTGCCAGCCAAGCCATGATATCGGGTTCGTTTACACTCATATCCGAAGCCGTCCGTCTCAACATATGGCCCAAAGTTTCTATTCGTTACCCCAGCGACCAAAAAGGACAGCTGTATGTACCTTCCATCAATTTGATCTTGTATATAGGCTGTATGCTCATCATCGGAATATTCCAGGAGTCAAGTAATATGGAAGCAGCCTATGGCCTTGCTATTAATTTAACTTTTATAGCCACAACGATACTGATGTGTTTCTTCTTGCTTCGGAAGCATGTCCATATACTTTGGATCACATTATTCGGAATAATATATTTCAGTTTAGAATTTATCTTTCTGGCAGGAAATAGTGTAAAGATAAGTCATGGCGGATGGTTAACATTAATACTGGCTGCATCTCTCTTCGGAACGATGTACAGTTGGTATGCTGCCCGGAAAATTAAAAATACATATATGCGTTTCGTCGATATTCGGAAATATTATCCGATTATATCGGAATTAAGTAACGACACTTCTGTGCCGACCTTCGCTTCGCAATTGGTATATTTGACAAGTGCTAACAATAGAGAGGAAATAGAAACGAAGATCATCTATTCCATATTGAATAAAAAACCTAAACGGGCAGATGTCTACTGGCTGGTCCATGTCGACGTTATGGATGTACCCCATGCTAAAGAATATCACGTCACACCGCTTATTCCGGGCAAGCTCATTCGTATCGATTTTAAATTAGGTTTTCGGGAAGAGCAGAAAATCAGCTTATTATTCCGAAAGGTGGTGGAAGATATGGTCAAGAATGGTGAAATAGACATTACCAGTCAATACGACACCCTAAAGAAGCATCGGATCCCCGGTGACTTCAACTTTGTCGTGTTGGAGAAAGTATTCACCAAGACCTCCGATCTAAGCTGGTATAAAAGGATTATTATGGAATATTACAAAGTACTCAAGCACTTCAGTTTGAGCGAAGAAAAGGGTTTCGGATTAGACAGCAGCTTCGTCACATTGGAACGTGTTCCGCTGAATATTCCGAATACCCAAAATATAGAATTGCACCGCGTCTAACTTATTCCTCAATAGCTTGTACGCCAGGTAGGACTTTACCTTCCATATATTCCAATAAGGCGCCACCACCGGTGCTCACATAGCTTACGTGCTCGGTCATACCGAATTTGGCCACAGCTGCGGCAGAATCCCCACCTCCAATAAGGGAGAAGGCACCTTTTTCCGTTGCTGCCACTACAGCGTCAGCTACAACTTTGGTACCTTTGGCAAAAGTATCGAACTCAAAAACGCCCATTGGGCCATTCCATAATAAAGTTTGGGAAGCTTTTATCACTTCGGCAAAATGCTCAGCAGAATCCGGCCCGATATCCAGCCCTTCCTTGTCGGCCGGAATCTGATCGTTCGGACCATCATATACATTTGCATCATTCGAAAACTGGTCGGCAATCTGTGCGTCAGTAGGTAAAATTAAGTTAACGTCTTTTTCCTCCGCCTTTTTCACCAGCTCATTCGCCAAATCCAATTTATCCAGTTCGACTAACGATTTTCCGATTTCACCACCTTGCGCCTTCACAAAAGTGTAGGCCATTCCCCCACCAATAATAAGATTGTCCACTTTATCCAATAAAGCTTCGATAAGCTCAATTTTATCAGAAACCTTGGCACCCCCCATAATAGCTGTGAAAGGCCGTTGCGGATGATTTAACACCTTCTCTGCGTTGTTAATTTCTGCCGCCATCAGATATCCAAAGTACTTGGCCTGTGGAAAGAACTGTGCAATGACAGCCGTAGAGGCATGCGCCCGATGCGCCGTACCAAAAGCATCATTTACATATACATTGCCGAGTTGAGCTAACTTTTCGGCAAAGTCCTTATCTCCTTTTTCCTCCTCTTTGTAGAAGCGCAGGTTTTCCAACAGCAGAACCTCTCCAGCTTTTAAATCCTTTGCCTTCTGGACCGCTTCTACTCCGATACAGTCGTCGGCAAACTGCACATCCACACCTAATACCTGGGACAGATAAGGTACAATATGCTTTAAAGAATATTTTTCGGTTGGCCCTTCTTTCGGCCGACCAAGATGCGACATCAAGATTACAGCTCCGCCATCACCCAACACTTTCTTCAAAGTGGGTAAAGCACCCTGAATCCGGTTATCGTCGGTAATATTAAATTCAGCATCCAATGGCACATTAAAATCCACACGTATTAATGCTTTTTTGTCTTTAAAGTTCAAATTGTCTATTGTTCTCATCTGTTCTATCTAAATAATATTAATATATTTCTACGGTATAAGGTATCCTCGCTTGTATACCCGTGTTTGTCAAGAGTTGTTTGACATCTATCAAGTATTTTTCATACTCGCCTATTTTATCTTTTAATATCCAACTTTTGATCTTATCTTTCGATGTCGAAAACAACTGCGCAAAAGGATCTTCCTTTTCGGGAAGCTCCACTACCTTGTAATTTGTGATATCCGCTTTTGTCGCCGCTGCCAGAATGGCTTCCTGCAGGTTGCCCAGACGGTCCACCAACCCAATGCTCACCGCCTGCGCTCCGGACCAGACTCGTCCTTGACCGATGCTATCCACTCCCGCAGTACTAAGCTGGCGCCCGTCCGCTACCCGAGCCACAAATGTAGCATATACCCGATCGACTTCCGTTTGGATCAAAGCCCGCTCCTCTGCCGTAAGCGGTCGGTCCGGGTCGGTCATTAAAGACGAGAATTTACCCGTACTTACCTCGTCCACATGTATCCCCAGTTTATTATTGAGCAGGCCTTTGAAATTAGGTACGATCCCGAACACGCCGATAGACCCTGTTAAGGTTGTTGGCTCTGCAAATATCGAATCGGCGGCGGCGGCGATATAATATCCTCCTGACGCCGCATAATCTCCCATAGAGACGATAACGGGTTTTTCCCGTCTGGTCAGCTCGACCTCCCGCCATATGATATCCGATGCTAATGCAGATCCCCCCGGCGAGTTGATCCGAAAAACGACGGCTTTCACATCTTTATCCCTGCGCAATTTACGCAATTCTCTGGATATCCTGTCGCCCCCGATGTTGGAAAAATTGCCCTCTCCGTCTACTATTTCACCATACGCATAGAGCACAGCAATTCTATCTTTTGCAGAACTTGTCTCCAGCCCCCCGGTATACGAGAGTAAAGAGACGGCAGAAATGTCTTTATCTTCATCCACAGCTAAACGGCGCTTCAACTCCGACAGGAGCTGGTCTTTATATAATGCTTTGTCAATAAACCGATACTTCAACGCATCCTCCGCATTCCGGATCAAATACGCATCAGCTAGGGTACGCAGGCTATCTTTTTCCAACTTACGCCCGTCCGCTATACCCAGCAAAAAGTTCTCGTAAATGCTCTGAAGATAAGAAGTTACCTGCTCCCTGTTTTCAGGACTCATATCGTTGCGTAAAAAAGGTTCTACGGCCGACTTATACGTCCCTACCTTAATGACCTGCATATCCACCCCAAGCTTATCCAACGCATCTTTCAAAAACACGACCGAAGAACTAAGTCCCCTGAAATCCAAAGAACCTTGCGGGTTTAAGTATACACTATCTGCTACGGAAGCGAGGTAATACGCTTTTTGGGAATAAGCATCACTATAAGCCACAATAAACTTCTTTGATTCTTTAAAATCTGCCAATGCGTCCCGGATAGCTTTCAAAGTCGCAAAACCAACACCCACGGTGGTGGGATTCAGGTAGATTCCCTTAATATTATCATCTGTTTTCGCCGACTGGATACGTCTTAAAATATCATTTAGTCCAATCGAGCGTTCTCCACCGTATATCGGAATATTTAATTCTTCAAACGGATTATTTTCTGTTTTTTCTACGATGGCGTGATTCAGACTAATATATAATACCGAATTTGCTGGAACAGCAGCTGCCTTTTGAGGTGAAGTAGTTTGTTGAATGAGTACGCCGATAAAAATCAGCATGATCACAAACAATACTACTGCTGCTATACAGACACCAATAAAAGTTGCTAAAACTTGTTTTAAAAATCCCATAATACACGTCGATTGATAGGCCTAAATTAAGGGAATTATTTGATTTTGTACTATATTTTATTCATAATTGCATGGATGAACAAGGTTTACATTCTCCTGGGCGCCAATCTTGGAAACCCCATGAAGCAACTTCAGGATGCGCGAGCACATATTGACCACGATATTGGAAGAATCATCGTCCAATCATCCATTTATGAAACTGAGGCCTGGGGTATCGAAGACCAACCTGTTTTCCTCAATCAGGTGATATTCGTCGAGACACTTTTAGACGCCTCTGCTGTACTGGCGTGCTGCCAAAAGATCGAAAGCAAGTTAGGCCGTGTGCGTCAAGAAAAATGGGGAGCACGTCTCATCGACATTGATATACTCTATTTTAACGATGAGCGGATAGAGACACCCCATATGGTCATCCCTCACCCCTACATTCATCTCCGCAAGTTTACACTTATTCCACTTTGTGAAATCGCGGAGGACTATATACATCCATTATTACACCTATCCAATAAAGAGCTGCTTGTAGCGGCTTCTACAGAAGATCCGTTATCTGTAAAAAAGTTTATGCCGCAATGACCTATATATACATTCAGCCCAACGTGATCGTCAAGTCGATGATGAACGACAAAGATTTAATACAACAATTTGTTGACATGTACACTGCACAATGTCCCGTTGATTTCGACAAGTTATCCAAAAGCATTCAACAGAATGATCGTCAAGGCATTGCAGACATGGCACATCACATGAAGCCTACCATGGAATATGTAGGTGCGACAGCATTACGGCTGGATTTTCAGGAATTGGAATGTGTAGCGACAACGGCCGACCGTGCAGATATTGTGGAAAAATTCAATATCCTACACGCAAAATTTCGTGATTTTATGCGCGAACTATCCCATTATAGGGCCAGTATCCGCTAATTCAGGTCAAATTTATATCCAACTCCCTTGACAGTAGACACATAATGGTCTCCGATCTTCTCCCGCAATTTGCGGATATGTACATCAATCGTCCTATTGGTTACGACAACGGAGTCTTCCCAGATGGCCTTTAATATCTGATCTCTCGTAAAGACTTTATTCGGTCTGGATGCCAATAGGTAGAGTAATTCAAATTCCTTCTTTGCCAATACAATTTTTTCTGTACCCCGATAGACCATAAACGAGTCCCTATCCACGATTAAATCGGCAATTTCTAACTTGTCCGCCACCTCCTCCACAGGCTCCGCCGCATTTCGCCGTAGGATGGCGTTGATTCTTGACATCAATGCCCGTGGCTTGATTGGCTTTGCGATATAATCATCAGCGCCGACATGAAAGCCAGCGATTTCCGAGTACTCTTCACTACGGGCAGTAAGAAACACCACGAAAGTCTGTTTGAACTCCGGCATAGCCCGCATGATACGGCAGGCCTCTATTCCGTCCATGACCGGCATCATCACATCCAAGATGATCAGATCGGGATTCACCTCCTTTGCTTTTTGGATAGCCTGCTTACCATTCGCCGCAGTGAATACCTGGTAGCCTTCTTTCGTCAGGTTATACGAAATCAGTTCGCGTATATCCTGTTCATCATCCACCACCAGTATTTTTTGATTGACACTCATCGTTGATTTTTTTGCTAAATTATGTACTTTATGGTACTATAAAGTTAACCCAATGTTATTAAATTGTTAACACATAAACATAACTTAACACTTTTTAAACAGCCTGTCAATCAAAAAGCGTCTTGAGAAATGCACTTAGTTCTTCCCCACGCAAGTTCTTTGCTAAGATATTTCCCTGAGGATCGACCAGTACCGACGCCGGAATAGCCTTTATCCGATAATCCAAAACAAGGTCCGAGCTCCAGGCTTTTAAATCCGAGATATTTGTCCATTCCAACTTATCATCCGCTACAGCACGCATCCAGGACCCGGGGTTATCATCCAATGACACCCCCAATACCTCGAATCCCTGGTCATGGTACATCTGATATAACCGTACAATATTTGGATTCTCTTTACGACAGGGCACACACCAGGACGCCCAAAAGTCCACCAAGGTATACTTACCTTTATAATCCGACAGCTTTACGGTCTCGTTATGCGGCGTATATCCCACGATCTCCGGAGCAGGCTGACCCACTGCCAGTTTTTTAAGCTTTTCAATCTCTTCCTTAAAGAGTGTCACCATCCGGTTGTCTCCAAACTGTTCGCCGATCGCATCGACATAGGCGATAAGTTCCTGTTCAGCGAGTTCAGGGTCCAATGTACTCATGACATAAAATCCCGCCAGATCCGGATGTTCTTTCGCAAATGCGACAGCTTCATCGGTATACGATCGAGCTACCACTTTATATCTCGACAGATAGGCCGTCCGCAATAAATCGACTTCCCCATCCGACTTACCTATAGTCTGTTGAATAAAATCACGCTGCAACGAATCCTCGACAGCACGCTTTCTTTGTTCAATAGGTTGGAAACCCTGGAGTGCTACCGACAAATCCGAGCCTTTGACCACATAATCCTCAGGGCGATTCATCAGGTCTATCGTGAAGTGCAGTACTTCGCCCGGCGAGACGATTACCGGATATTTGTTTTTTCCGACGGTTATTGTGATTAATCGCGGTTGCGTCGCTGGGCGCTCAAATTTAAACTTGTCCAAATCACTCAAATACACCGAATCCAATTTGCGATCACCCTCATAAAAAGCCACGACTTTTACGTTGCCCGGATTAGCAATATCTCCTTCAATGACAATTTTATCCGAACCACCACATGCAGATAACAATAGTATCGTAAAAAATAAATATATATATTGAACTATATGCATAAGAAATCCTATTATTCGATAAATGTTCTTGCTCTACCTACAGCCTTTTCTAAGCCCGACACATCTTTTCCTCCCGCAGTGGCGAAAAAAGGCTGTCCACCCCCACCACCTTGTATATCTTTAGCCAGATCCCGGACAATTGTCCCGGCGTTCAGCCCTTTGCTCTTGACCAAATCTTCGGAAACCACAACGGTCAAGCTTGGTTTTCCGTCGATATTTGCGCCCAACACCAAGAAAAGGTTATCCATCATCCCTTTCAATGCATAAGCCAACGTCTTCACCGCATCCGGGTGCGGCAGATCCACCACAGTCGCCAGAAAATGAACCCCGTCTATCGTTTCAAATTTTTCTTCCAGCCCCTTCTTCAACGCCAACGACTTCTCTTTAATATGGTTTTCAATCTCCTTCTTTAACGAAGCGTTTTCGTCGATTAATTTTCCCACCGCAGAAACAAAGTCCTTCGGGCTATTCAACAGCTCTTTGACGTTTTGGAAGAGTTCAAAATGCTCCCGGATAACCGCCGCTGCTTTCGACCCGGTGATTGCTTCTATCCGACGCACACCTGCTGCCACAGCCGACTCCGCCACAATCTTGAAAAAGCCGATCTGCCCTGTTGCCCCAACATGCGTACCGCCGCACAATTCTTTCGAAAAACTGTCATCAAACGTAATGACCCGTACATGGTCTCCATATTTTTCACCAAACAGCGCCGTCACGCCCGAATCGATGGCCTGTTGGAAAGGTACATTACGCTCTTCCTTTAAAGCTATATTCGCCCGGATCTTCTCATTGACGATATCTTCCACTGCTTTTATTTCGTCATACGTCATCTTCGCGAAGTGCGAAATATCAAAACGCAGCACATCTGGAGACACCAACGAACCCTTTTGATTGACATGCTCGCCCAACACCTGCTTCAAAGCTGCATGAAGCAAATGCGTGGCCGAGTGGTTACTTTCCGTATCCAGACGTTTACGGACATCTACCTGTGCTGTAAATACACCATCCGGGCTCGAGGGAAGACGATCCACAAAATGCACGATAAGACCATTTTCCTTTTTCGTATCAGTGACCATAATCTTTTCACCCGTTTCGGAAATCAGCACACCACTGTCCCCCACCTGTCCCCCACCTTCCGCATAGAAGGGCGTCACTGCTAATACCAGCTGGTGTTGATCCTTACCTTTCGCACTGATCTTACGGTATTTAACTATTGTCGTCTGCGCCGTCAATGTATCGTAGCCAACAAACTCCACCTCCTCGTCGTCGTTCAGCACCACCCAATCGCCGGTATCTATAGCCGTCGCCGCGCGGGAGCGCTCCCGTTGTCTGCTGAGTGCCTTCTGGAACCCATCCATATCCACCTCCAGCCCTTTTTCCCGAGCAAGCAACTGCGTCAGGTCTATCGGGAAGCCGTAAGTATCAAAAAGCTCAAACGCAAATTCGCCATCAATGACTTGATTTTGCTGCACATAGTTTTCAAAGCGCTGTATACCCGTTGTCAATGTCCTTAAAAAGGAAACCTCTTCTTCCAGAATCACCTTCTTCACAAAATCCTGTTGCTGAAATAATTCATCAAATACGCCTTTGAACTGATTGGCCAGCAAAGGCACCAGTTCATGAAAAAAGGGCTGTTTGAAATCCAGGAACGTGTAGGCATAGCGCACCGCCCGACGTAGAATTCGCCGGATAACATACCCCGCCTTATTGTTCGACGGCAGCTGCCCATCTGCTATAGCAAAGCTCACTGCCCGGATATGATCCGACAGCACCCGCATCGCGATATCTGTCTTTTCGTTGTCCCCGTACTTTAGGCCGGCCCGATCAGCTATAAAAGAAATCAACGGCTGAAACACATCCGTATCATAGTTGGACGTCTTCCCCTGTATAGCCCGAACCAGCCGTTCGAACCCCATTCCGGTATCCACATGTTTGGCCGGCAAAGGTTCCAACACGCCCGACTTCAACCTGTTGAACTGCATGAAAACCAAATTCCATATCTCAATAACTTGTGGATGATCCATATTGACCAGTTCCTGTCCTTTTACCAACTGGCGTTCCCCATCAGGACGCATATCGTAATGAATTTCAGAACAAGGTCCACACGGGCCGGTATCCCCCATTTCCCAGAAGTTATCCTTTTTGTTGCCCAATAATATGCTATCCTCGGCGACATGGTTTTTCCAAAACGCATACGCTTCCTCATCTCGTGCCAAGTTTTCGTTGTTATCGCCCTCAAAGATCGTCACATACAGCCGGTCCTTATCCAATTGATACACGTCGGTAAGCAATTCCCACGCCCAGGCAATAGCCTCTTTTTTAAAATAATCACCAAACGACCAGTTGCCCAACATCTCAAATAAGGTGTGGTGATACGTATCTATACCCACCTCCTCAAGATCATTGTGTTTCCCCGATACCCGCAAACAACGTTGGGTATCTGCAATCCGCGGATACGTCACAGCCGCTTCGCCTAAAAAAAGATCTTTAAATTGGTTCATTCCCGCATTGGTGAACATCAACGTGGGATCATCCTTCACTACAACAGGAGCGGAGTTTACAATATGATGTGATTTGCTTTTAAAAAAATCCAAAAATGCAGTACGTATTTCTTTGCTGGTCATGTTAATTTTTAATGAAGTTACAAAGCTACTCAAAATCTGAAATATTTATAGGAGACTGTGAAAAGTAGGTTTATCGTCATTTCGAGGAGGTACGACGAGAAATCTATCGATATAAACGTATTAAACAGTCAAAAACACAGATTATCATCCCGATTTATCGGGACTCCTCATCATGACTTAGACTTGCATATAAATAAAAAAATCGCTAAGTTTAGTGAGAGAAGAATACTATACTTTCAATTCATGACAAAAACGATATTAGTTCCGACAGATTTCTCCGAAAACGCATTTTTTGCCAGTCAATATGCCTGCAAGCTTGCTACAAAAAACGGGCTGCAGATTGAGCTATTCCATTGCTACACCACAACATCCACCGTATTCGACGAAGAAAATGACACCTCTCCCGTGCTGAAGGCCGATCTATTAATCGTGGAATGGAAAGAGAAATTATCCCGCGAATTTCCGAGCATAACCATTGAAACGTCATGCGTATCCGGTCTCTTGACCGAGCGTATTCCGCAAAAGACCGAAGATGGATCCTATGTTTTTGTCGTCATGGGTACAACCGGAGCGGGAAAAGGAAAACCGGTAATATGGGGCAGCAATACCAGTAGTATAGTATCCAAATCTTCTATACCCGTGCTGGCCATCCCCAACGGATATGACACATTCCGTCTCGACAATATCGCTATGCTGACGAACTTCAAAGCCGAAGAGCTCGAAACCCTCAACGATTATGTGACGGCGATCAGTACCATACCCCGGTTGACACTCATCCATGTTTACAAAGATCAAAATGATAAGGACAAAGTCGCCGATTCGCTACAATCCTGGTCTTTCAATATCAAGGAAATCAATGGCATCGAATCCGTCCATACCCTTTTAAGAGCGTTGGATAAAGAAGATGAAACCGCCGACTCAGTGCCGGAGGTTATCCAACATATCGTTACCGAACAGAATTACGACATGATCGTGGTGACGAAAACACGAAAAAGTTTTTTTGAACGGCTTTTCCGTACCTCGGTTTCCAAACAGATTGCTTTACACCTCAACAGACCTGCATTTTTTGACAATAACTAACGCACCATGGCAAAAAAAATACTTATCCCGGTAGATTTCTCTGAACATTCTTACAAAGCGATCACCTACGCCTGTTCGCTCAACAAACTCGTATACCATGATTTTGATCTGGTACACGTCCTCGCCGGACCAGACGAGCAAAATTTGATGGACCCGAAGGTAGGTTCTGCGAAGAGCGATATGCAAAAGATCGTATCGGAGCTGGTTAAAATGGACACAGAACTCAATGTCAACGTCATCTTTAAGGAAGGGAATGTCTATTCGGAAATTAAGAAGCTGGCTACAAACGACGAATATGACGCGATTGTCATGGGCACCAAAGGAGCATCCGGTCTCAACGCGCTCTTAGCAGGCTCCAATATGTATGAGGTGTTTGAAAACACCCGTGTTCCGGTACTGGCTGTGCCTCTGACCGATCGCAAGTTCCGAATGAACCGGGTGGGCCTGCTGTGCAATTACAAAGACGGTGAGATCGATGTGTTAAAGCAGGCCATAAAACTGCTCGGGAAAGATTTTGAACTCGTCCTCATCCACATCAACACCGACAACAGTGACATCAAGGATCTGGACAGCAAGTTCAAAACCTTTATTGACCGAGTTATCCAGGAAACTGGCATTGACGACATTTCTTATATTATTAAAAACCAGGCGTTTTTCATTCAATATAAAGCAGATGTTACCCAGTCTATCCAGTCTGTGATTGACGATGAACAGATCGATATGCTGTTGGTCACCAAGAGCAAGAAAGGTTTTTTCCGAAAAATCATTGAGGAAAATGTGGTTCGGAAAATGGCACATGAGATTAAGATACCAAAGTTCTTTGCGAAGCTTTGATTTTGACGCATGGCAAGGCGATCTTAATCCATCTTTTTCAACTTTGTTTCCGTTTTATATATGATGATTACAGATAAGATTAACAATAACAGGAGTAAACCTAAATCAATGTAATACTCTTGTGGAAATCCTATTTTCAAAGCAATCTGGATAATCAATAATCCAAAAGCATCACGGAAAAACATGTTTGCACTGTACTTCTGTGCGAAATCCCATCGCTTTTGATTTTTCATGGATCTCGGCGTTCTGTAACCATACCAACTATTAATTCCCTTCGGAGGAAAGGATTTAAAAGCAAGAGAAATCAAAAAAATTATCAATATCGTTGGGTTACCGAAAATAAAAACTATCTCTTCCATTTTATTGCGGTTAAGTTCATATACTTTGGATAAAGGTATAAATGTAACCATTCTTCCTCTCATTTACTCTAATCGAATATAAAGAGTAAATTATATAAAAATGGAAAACAATCAAACACAACAATTAAAACAAACACAGCGCTTATTAAAATATGTGTTTGTTATCGTACCTATCGTAGCAGGGGCAGATAAATTCACAAATTTACTGACCGATTGGGAGCAGTATCTAAACCCCGCTATAATTAATCTATTGCCGTTCTCCGGTGCTACGTTTATGGCAATTGTAGGAATTATTGAGATCATTGCTGGCCTTATTGTTTTGAAAAAATCGTATTTTGGTGGTTATCTGGTAGCGGCTTGGCTTACATTAATTGCCCTGAGTTTACTAGCAAGTTTTAATTACCTAGATGTAGCAGTCCGTGATCTGGTTATGGCCGTAGCAGCTTTCTCGATGGCACAATTGTCTAAAATAGTAAATGGATAATGGAGAATAAGAAATACCTGACAGAAATAGATATCATCAATCGCATTCTGAATGGAGAAAAACCGCTTTATGAATTAATTGTAAGACGGTTTAACTCCTATTTATATAAAGTTGGGAGATCTTATAATTTCAGTCATGAAGATACACAAGACCTGATGCAGGACACTTATATTGACGCGTTCCGGAATTTGTCGCGGTTTGAACAACGCGCAAACTTCAAAACATGGCTTATCCGTATTATGCTCAACAATTGTTACCATAAAAAAGAGAAATCCAGCTTTAAAAATGAACGAGCCCGGGACAACATAAATGAAAACCTAACGCCAATGTTTAATAACGCGGACAATAATGCTACCAAACAGATAAACAACCGCGAGCTGGGTCATATCATTGAACAATCACTCTCGTGCATTCCCGAGGACTACCGTATTGTTTTTGCGCTCCGGGAAATGAACGGCCTCAATGTAGCTGAAACAGCAGAAGCACTCCATATCAGCCAAAGCAATGTAAAAATCAAGCTCCATAGAGCCAAATCGATGTTGCGCAAAGAAATTGAACGATCTTATACCGCGGTGGATCTCTACGAGTTTAACCTGATCTACTGTGATGCAATGGTAAATCGCGTTATGGAAAAAATTTTGTCGTAATCTGGCCCGTACATTGTCCTTTTTTCGCTTCGGAACCTATTGCTTGTAGAGCGGAACCAATTACTTGCGGAGTGGAACCAATCGTTTACAAAGCTTAGGCAATCGTTTAAGGATCGTAAGCTATTACTTCCCGTTCGCAAGCGATCACTTGCGGAGCGCAAGCCATCGTTTGCAGTGCTTAAGCAATCGCTCAAGTTCCGTAACCTGTTGCTTCCGGCTTGGAACCAATTACTTGCGGAGTAGAACCGATCGTTTACAAAGTTTAGGCAATCGTTTAAGGGACGTAAGCTGTTACTTCCCGTTCGCAAGCAATTACTTGCGGAGCGCAAGCCATCGTTTGCAGTGCTTAAGCAATCGCTCAAGTTCCGTAACCTGTTGCTCCCCATACGGAAGCCGTTGCTTGCGAGGGGGAACCTGTTACTTCCCGTTCGCAAGCAATCACTTGCATTCAGAAAATCCGGGCGATTACACCTTGGATGAAGAGACCACGTAGAATATCCGCTACAACTATTTATTTTTTGTGCTCTACACGAAGAAGCAGATTAATTTCTAAACAAAATGGCATTCTTTTGGTTGATTATAATATATCAAACAAAATTATATGGAAAATAAACATGTACTCAAAATCAGTATGCTCCTCGGAGCGGGCCTTATCGCGACAACAGCTTTCGCACAGAACACCGCAACTATCGAGGGAACCACACCTTTAGGTTCTACGGGTGAATACCGGACATGGTCTATCGGCGTCAATGCCGGTGTCTTAAACCAAACGAATATTTTAGGGTTCAACCGTGCGGGCTTCGATAAGCTGGACCACAATCTGGGTTATAGTGCCTATATCAAAAAGCAATTGTCACCTTCCTTTGGTTTGAAAGCGCAATATCTGGGTGGAAAAGTCGGAGGCACAAACGAAGCGAATGCATCCGCCACACCGGGAACGGTCGCGGCATTTGAAACCAATGTCCCTTGGTCGGCTGCATTGTCAGGCGAATGGACGCTGGCCAACACTAACTGGCGCTTTTTTAACAGCTTCATTAAACCCTATTTCGCCATCGGATTAGGTGCGCTGAACTTCGAAACGACGACAACGGATGCAGGAGACAATGAGACGGCACACAGCGCAACAACAAAACTATACGTGCCAGCTGATGCGGGCTTTAAATTCGCTGTCGCCAAAGGCATCAACCTGGACTTGGGTTATCAGCTGAATTGGGCCAACCAGCGGTTTGATGGGGTAATGGGCGGACAGTACAAAAATGACCTATTTTCCTATGCCCACGCCGGATTGGAGATCGCATTAGGGAGCGGAAGCAAACCTTACCTCGGCAACAGTAACCCTGTAGCTACACTTATCAACGACTATACGGCTAAATATGATGAGCTGAAGTCGGAACGTGATGCACTGGTCGCTTCGAACAAAGCATTGAAAGATGAGCTCGACACATTGGCCAACGAGCTGAAAGATGACGATGGCGATGGGGTAGCAAATAAATACGACAAGTGTCCGAATACCGCTGCTGGTGTGCAGGTCGATGGTGCCGGCTGTCCACTTCCGGAAATGAAAAACGAAACGAAGGTAATCGAAAAGATTGTCGTTACGGAGGAAGACAAAAAGGTTGTCGACGAAGCGATCCGAAATCTTGAATTTGATTTGGGCAAAGCGACAATACGTGCAAACTCCTTCTCGTCCTTAAACCATGTTGCTGCACTACTTATCGAGAAAAACTTCAGCTTAAAACTGGCTGGACATACTGATAATACCGGTTCACGGGAACTTAACTTACGGTTATCTAAAGAACGGGCAGAGGCCGTAAAAGCGTACCTGGTGTCTAAAGGTGCCAATGCATCGCGGATAGAAGCTACAGGCTATGGCCCAGATCAGCCAATAGCCACAAATGCAACCGCCGACGGTCGTCAGCAAAACCGACGCGTAGAGTTTACGTTATATTAAGACATTACCGTCATTTCGAGGAGGAACGACGAGAAATCTATGGTTAAGCGATTTTTCAACTGATTGAAAATTAGTATTCAAATTTATCCATAGATTTCTCTCTTCGTTCGAAATGACGATTAAATAAACAGCTATACCTTTTTAGGCGGCTTTATCTTTATTCCTTTCCTTCGACCTCTTTTCGGAGCATACTATGTTTTCTACCGTAAGCAAAATAGATAATGATGCCGATAGCCATCCATATGGCCAGTCGTTCCCAGCTCTCTACCGGTAAGGAAGCCATCATCAGTACACAGACGATCACGCCCAATATCGGTATCACCGGCACAAAAGGTGTCTTAAAAGGTCTTTCCGCAGAAGGATTCTTTTTCCGTAGCACAATCACGCCGATACAGACGAGTGAGAACGCAAATAATGTTCCTATACTGACCATATGGCCTAAATCTGAAATAGGTACAAAACCAGCGAAGATGCTGACGAAGACCATGAATATTAAATTTGTTTTCCATGGTGTCTGCCGTTTAGATAAATCCGAAAAAATCTTGGGTAATAACCCGTCCTTGCTCATGGTATAAAATACCCTACTTTGTCCCAACAACATGACCAAAATAACGGACGTATACCCCGCTATAATCGTAACAGTCATCGCGGTATTCAAAAAGTGGTAACCTGTATTGGCAAAAGCCGTCGCTACCGGACTGGCATCGCCTTTGAAAACCGTATAAGGAGCCAAACCTGTCATAACATACGAAAACAATACATATAAAATGGTACAGATGATAAGTGACCCAATGATACCGATAGGCATACCTTTTTTCGGGTTTTTAGCCTCTTGAGCGGCAGTACTGACCGCATCAAAGCCGATAAAGGCAAAAAACAGCACACCTGCGGCACGTAATACACCACTTATACCGAACTCACCGAAATACCCCTCTTTAAAGAAATCAAACATCCCGATCTTGCCTTGCTTCAGCAGTTCTTCACCTTCGTTGACAGGGATGAAAGGCGTATGATTTGCAGGATCTATAAACTGCCAACCTAAGGCAATAAACAGCAATACGACACTTACTTTCAAAATCACCAATACGTTGTTCACAAAGGATGACTCTTGTGTACCCCGCATCAGAAGCAGCGAAAGCAGACAGACAATAATGATAGCAGGGAGGTTGACTATACCGCCCTCCCAAGGCCCTGTCAGCAACTCGGGAGGGAGTTCCCAACCAAAGACACGCAACAGCTGATTGAAGTACTGAGACCAGCTGGCAGCCACGGTGGCTCCCGCTAAAGCGTATTCCAACACCAGATCCCATCCTATAATCCAAGCCATAAATTCACCCATCGTCGCATAGGAATATGTATAAGCACTGCCTGCTACGGGGATCATGGAGGCAAATTCAGCATAGCAGAGCCCGGCAAATGCACAACCTACCGCGGCAATGACAAAAGACAACATGACAGCAGGTCCGGCATTTTCAGCAGCAGCTATTCCGGTTAAAGAAAATAATCCTGCACCGATAATTGCACCCACACCTAAGGCGACCAAGCCGGTACTGGACAGGGTTCTTTTCAGCGTACCTTCACCGCTTTCCTGGGCTTCGGCAACAAGTTTTGCAACAGATTTTTTATACCACATAATTTAGATCTAAATTCTTTTCAGCCCAAACCTATAAAAAATAAGAGGATTATGAAAAATTGATTTCATTTTTTTTAGATTAGGAAATATCAACTACTATCACTATCTTTGCACCGCCTTAGGCAATAGTGCCTATTGTATAATTTATTTCATGAACCCATTTTTAGAACTGGGGATCCGTCATGAGATTGTTAATGCCATCACTGAGTTAGGTTTCGAAAAACCTTCTCCTATTCAGGAAAAAGCCATTCCTGTGTTATTGACTGGTAACGACGATTTTGTCGGATTAGCCCAAACCGGTACAGGGAAGACCGCGGCATTTGGTCTCCCATTGTTAGAACAGATTGATTTTTCACAAAAACATCCGCAAGCATTAATTCTTTGTCCTACGCGTGAGCTGTGTTTACAGATCTCCAAGGATTTGGAAAAGTATGCCAAGTATCTCGATGATGCTCGTGTGGTAGCGGTGTATGGTGGAGCAAACATTTCTGACCAACTACGTCAAATCCGTCGTGGTGTGCAGATCGTAGTAGCTACACCGGGCCGGATGTTGGACATCATCAATCGTAATGCTATTGATTTTTCGAGTATCAGCTATGTCGTCTTGGACGAAGCTGATGAAATGTTGAACATGGGATTCCAAGAGGATATCAACAATATCCTTTCCGAAACACCCGAAAACAAAAAAACGTGGTTGTTCTCAGCCACGATGCCTAAAGAAGTCCGTCGGATTGCTCAAAAGTACATGGTAGATCCGGTCGAGCTAACCGTAGGCACCAAAAACACGGGAAACGCGAATATTGAACATCAATATTATTTGATTAAAGCCCGCGACAAATACGCAGCGTTCAAGCGCATTGTTGATTACTACCCTGAAATTTTTGGCATCGTCTTCTGTCGTACCAAGATAGAAACACAGGAAATCGCGGAAGCGCTCATCAAAGATGGTTACAACGCCGATTCTTTGCACGGAGATCTTTCACAACAGCAACGTGACAAGGTCATGAAGCGCTATCGGGAGCGAAATTTACAGCTACTGATCGCAACGGACGTCGCGGCGCGTGGTATTGACGTGAATGATGTAACGCACGTGATCAACTTCTCGCTTCCTGATGAGGTGGAAAACTATACCCACCGTTCAGGCCGTACCGCTCGGGCCGGTAAAACAGGAATATCTATTTCTTTGATCAATGTAAAAGAATTGGGTAAAATCCGCCGTATCGAGAAAATTATCGGTAAAACTTTCGAGAAAAAGCAAGTTCCGCAAGGCGGTGAGGTCTGTGAGAAGCAACTGTTCGCGATCGTGGATAAAATAAATCATGTATCGGTAAACGATGATCAGATATCACCGTATATGCCCGCAATAGTTGAATCGTTGCAGGATCTATCCAAAGAAGACATCATCAAACGTTTTGCTTCATTGGAGTTTAACCGTTTCCTTGATTATTACCAGAATGCACCGGACTTAAACATCGATGCCCGCGAAAGTGGCAGAGGTGATCGTGAAAGAGGAGATAGAGGACGCGATAGGGATAGAGATAGAGATAGAAGCCGGTCGGCATCTACTGGATATACCCGTTTATTTATCAACTTAGGAGCCGTAGATGAATTCAGCAGAGGCGATATGCTGGGCTTTATCTGCAACAATGCAAATATCCCGGGAAAATCTGTTGGTAAAATCGATATGAAAGGCGTCTTTACCTTCTTCGAAGTACAAGACCATGATGTAGAAAACGTTTTCCAAGGCTTCAAAGCCGTAGACTTCAATGGAAGGCAAGTACGTATTGAGAGATCATCCGGTGAGGATCGTTCGGACAGAGGTGGCCGTTCTTCTCGAGGAGGTGGAGATCGATACGGAAAAAGCCATAGCAGAGATCGCAGAGGCGGCAGTGACCGTGGCCGAAGCTACAACAAGGATTTTCGTGATTTCTCGGGCAAACGCCGCGAATCGAAAAGCAGGTATTAATCCTTAAAGTTTCATAGAAAAGGTGGGCATCAACCCACCTTTTTTTATGACTTATTTACCGAGCTGCCGTTGCCGTATGGCCTCGTAAAGTATAACTCCTGCCGAAACAGATACATTTAACGATTTAATTTCTCCAAACATGGGTATCCGGGCCAACTTGTCGGATATACGTATCAAATCATCTGAAACGCCTACATCTTCGGCTCCCATAACGATACACGTAGGCACCGCATAATCAACGTCGTAGATCGAATCGTTTGTCTTCTCCGTACCAACGACCAATTGTACCCCCGAATCAATTAGAAAACGTCCGGTCTTACCTAAAGCGTCCTGACGGCACACCGGTATTTTATACAGCGCTCCGGCAGAGGTTTTAATCGCATCGGGATTGATTTCAGCAGAGCCTTTCTTCGGAACAATAAGAGCGTGCACGCCGGCACATTCTGCCGTACGGGCAATCGCACCCATATTCCGCACATCGGTGACACCGTCCAGCATCAACAAAAGGGGTACTTCACCTTTCTCGTAGATAAGCGGCAATAGGTCTTCAATATTCTGATAAGTAATGGGTGAAATCACCGCAATAACACCCTGATGATTTTTGCGGGTAATTCGATTCAGCTTTTCAATAGGAACTTGCTGAAACCCTATGTTATGCTCTTTCAACAAAGCTTTAAGCTCCATAAAAAGACTTCCACTCAGCCCGCGTTGCACGAAAACCGACTCCATCTCTTTTCCGCTATCTATCGCTTCTATGACAGCGCGGATTCCGAAAACCATCTGATTGGATTCTCGCTTCTCGCCTTGATCTCTCCGTTGAAAATGTTGCATGTATATTAAATGTAGTTTGTAAAAATGTCAAAGGTCTAACTCAACCCTAAATTAAAGGTTTTGCGCAAGGTCTCCAAGGCTGGATTTTTAACGGCCATGGCCTGATATTTTTCCTGTGAGGTATAGGGTTTTAAGGTACGGTTCTGCTCTACTTGTATGGCAGTGAGATCCAGCGAGAAATTGCGCAGCTCTACACGTAGGTAATTCAAGATATCGATTTTATATTCGCGTATCTGCTCCATCTGCACCATATTATCGACATCAATCTCTATTTGAGCGCCTTTAAGACGAGGTGTTGATGCCGTCATGATGGTGAAAATAGTAATCCGGCTTTCTGCCTTCATCTTCTCCGCAAAGGCATTCCACTTGTTTAAGAAGTCACTTTCTGTAATTTCCTGATATTCATTCCCTACAACGAGATCATCCTTTGCCGTTTCGACAACAGGTTTATCTTCAAAAACAGTTGTTAGATTTGGTACCGCCGCAGCCACCTGTATGTTCCCCCAGCCCTTTCCTGAGGTAAAGGAAGGCTTTTCTTCTTTTTTCTGCTGTGGTGATTCAGGAGGGGCGACTGTTTTGTCAGCGGCTTTGGCTAAGGCAACCGGCGCAGTAGCTTCTTCCGTCTGACGAGGTATAGACTCAATTAGTTTTTTTTTTTGTCCTTCTACAGGAGGAGCAGCTGTGGGCGGATGCAGCGATAATGTAATGGCTGTAGAGAGGTGACACATCTTCAATAAGGCCAGTTCCACCTGAAGACGTTGGTTTTTACTCGTTCTGTAATTAATTTCACACTGGTTCGCAATATTCAGAGCAGATAGCAGGAGTCCTGAACTCATAGAGGAAGATTGTTCCAGATAACGTTTTTTTATATTTTCTCCCACTTCTAACAACCGCAACGTTTTGGGTTCTTTGGAAACCAAAAGATTACGCAAATGGTTAGCGAGGCCTGCCATAAAATGTCCTCCGTCAAATCCTTTGCTCAGTACGGAATCAAATATCAATAAAGTCTCATCCGCCTCTTCTCCTGCAATCGCATCCAACAACCGAAAATAGTACTCATAATCTAAAATGTTCAGGTTTTCGATAACCGCTTCATAAGTCAGATGACGATTAGTAAAGCTGACAATCTGGTCGAACATCGACAAGGCATCCCGCAAACCTCCATCCGCTTTCTGCGCAATAACATGGAGACCATCGTGTTCATACGCAACCCCTTCCTTATCGGCTATGGTGGCCAAATGATTAGCCATGTCATCTACGCGTATACGATTGAAATCAAAAATCTGACAGCGAGACAATATAGTCGGCAATATCTTGTGTTTCTCTGTAGTAGCCAGGATAAAAATCGCATAAGAAGGCGGTTCTTCCAATGTCTTCAGAAAAGCATTGAACGCAGCTTGGGAAAGCATGTGTACCTCATCGATGATATAAATTTTGTATTTTCCCGACTGAGGAGGAATACGAACCTGCTCGATCAGACTCCGGATGTCTTCGACAGAGTTGTTGGAAGCTGCATCCAGTTCATGAATGCTGAATGAAGCACCGTTCTGAAACGATTGACAGCTCGAACACGTACCACAGGCTTCTGTTCCCGATGAGATCGCTTCACAATTGATTGTCTTGGCCAAGATGCGGGCACAGGTGGTCTTGCCTACACCCCGTGGTCCACAAAACAAAAAGGCCTGCGCCAGTTGATTATTATGGATAGCATTCTTAAGTGTGTTGGTCACATGTTGTTGCCCCACGACAGAATCGAAGGTAACAGGACGGTATTTACGGGCCGAGACAATGAAGTTATCCATCAGGACAAAGATAGGTATTTAGCCATAAACAACAAAAGGAACCTTTACGGTTCCCCTGGTCTAATAATTATAAAATTACAGCAGCTTATAAAACAATAATTAATTAAATGAGTAGCCTGTCCAAGCAAATGCGCTGGTAGTAGCTCCAGTTTGTGCGTCGTTTTTGGTGATAGTAGCACCCTCTGCTTTTACTTTTGCATCGCTGTACAAAGTTTCAGGATTAAATGTGTACTCGATTTTTGACGCAGCATTTCCTTTACCTGCATCATCTGTAAAATCGATAATATCACTAAAAAGTGAAGTTGTACCGATATCAATCAGCAGGTTCGTAATATTTGCCGTAGCACCTCTTCTGATTTTCACAATATCGACCATTGTTCCTTCAACCCCAGCTGTAGTTGATTTATGAACAATAGTCATACCTTCGATCTTGAAATTTGATTGGTGAACCGCATCCGGTAAAGTTCCGTCATGGTTACCATCCGCCTCAATACCACGAGGATCTTTCTCATTAGTTTTGAAAGCCGTTTCCCAAATACCATACGCGTTTTTCAAGGTCCCTGTATATCCTTGGGTAAAATCGAACATATCATCTTCAGAATTGACAACCAACAGGTTAGTGACATCAACCGAGCCACCAAAGAACTCAATACCGTCATCGGCTCCGTCTTTGATATAGATATTGCTGATTTTAGTACCCTTACCTACACCATTCAGTGTCAGACCGTTGTGCTCTTTGTCATCCGATATATTTGCTCCTGAGTACTCAATGGTGATATAATCCAACTCACCGGAGTTATCATTCACATCATTACCACCGTAGAATATATTGGTGTTGATTTCCGTTTCAAAGTTACTTGGCGAAGCTTCGGTAGCACGGGAAAGCGGAGCTTTACCATTGATGATCAAACCTCCCCAGGCGCCGGATTTTTTGTCACCAGCTGTAAATTTAATCGGTTTAGCAGCAGTACCTTTTGCAATAATCTTAGCTCCTCTTTCGATCAACAGATACGCACCCTTATCGTTTGCTGTGATCGTCGTACCCCCAGGGATAGTTAATGTTGCACCTTCACGAACGATTGTTGCACCCACCAAATTGATAGAACTGCCTTTAACTACGGCATTCTTGCTCGTGATACTTCCCAACAGCTCAGTCAATTCAACTGGTTCTCCATTATCTACACCATCACCATCTCCCTCTTTGTCCGAACATGCCGTAAACAATAGTACCGAAACGGTCATAATACTAAGTAATTTTCTTTTCATTTTTTCTCTTTTTTATTTATTACAATATTAATTCATGAAAGCAACTAAATGATTAAGTGAATGTTACCAAATCATTAAAACTTATAAGACAACCCTACACTCATATCTATCCCCCTTTTGTATGATCTTAGTACTACAGCATTATTGCTGTCAGATTCTCGTTCCAAACTAAATGCCGGATTAAGTAGGTTACGCATCTTCACGTTGACACCCCAGTTCTTCTTAATATTAGCCTGTGTAATAAAATCAAGCGTTGGAACTCCTTTTTCGATAATATCTTTATATGCGTTATTACCACCAAGGGAATAAATACGGTCACTGAAATAGTTCAACACTGCTGTCGATGTCAGGTTCCAGTGTTGTCTGTTCCACAAGTAAGTCAGATCAGCATTGACCAGTACCGGCGATGCACCTTGCAGTGCAGATTCTTCTGCTGTAAACCTTGGTATGATGTTTTCAAGTTTCTGATTACTGTATAGATATGACAGGTTTAGTCCTCCTGAAAGCACATTGTCTCCGTACGCACCTGTTGTTTTGAGGATGTTTTTCTTCAATTCCAACTCGGCTCCGGCAACAGTGGCGGTCGAACCGACATTATGATAGGTCATCACGTTGCCGCTCATCTCGGTACGTGCGATCGGATCTTTCAGCTGTTTATAAAAAACACCGACAGAAATCAATTCTCCAGAAGTAGGAAAAAGCTCCCACTTGGCATCAAAATTCATATTCTGAACGGGTTTAAGGTCTGGATTACCCTGTGTGGTATAGGTTGAAAACGCGTTTAGAAACTCGGCCATCTCGATAAATTGCGGCAAAGTATAAGACATGCTCGCCGATGCTCTCAGATTGCTCTTATCGGTCAATGCATACTTCAAGTTTAAGCTCGGCAATACATAGTTTTTCTCCAATGGCTTATTACCGTTCAGCTTCGAATCGTTCAAAGCAGTTTTGTATACAACCTCTTGGAATACATTATCATACCGCACACCCAATAAGGCCGTAAACTTCTCCGTGAATTGGTACGTGCCTAACAGCAATGCAGCGTGTACATGCTTCTTTCCTGTATACCATTCCGGATCAAAATTGCCAAAGCGTGAACTCAGATCGAAAAATCCGGATTGTAGGGTATTATCGTTAAACACATTATCAATGTTATAAACATTGTTTGGATCCAGTTGACGCGAACCATTTATCTCATGCGTATACAACGTCGCATTAAAATCTCTGTCCGTCATGTTGCCGTTGTACCCAAAACTAATTTTACGATCAAACGCATTGTCCTTATCCAGATTATACGTCGCTATAGCTTTCGCCACCCAGTTTTTTTCTGTCAAATCGGAATAATACCGCTCGTTTGAGTTTTGCTCCGACAATAAATAAAAATCACTATTTCCACTGCCATCAAATTCTTCTGTCAATCTGATGGTACGACGGTCAGGTTCATTTCCTTTTACCAGGTTATACGCAATTCCAAGGTCCAGATTCAAGACATCATCCAAAACAAGTTTTGACAAGAGTTGATTCACAAACAAGTTATTGTCCACAATATGTTGTCTTCTGAACAAACCTTTGTCATTCGGATCGGGATCGTTGGTCAGTCCATAATTCTCTTCAAACGTCTGGCTTTGATTATTGATATACAACGAATTGAATGCCACATAATGCTTACCAAAGGAGTACTTTAGATTTGCAATAGCTGTCTTATCGACATTATACTGTGAAAGCGTTGATTTCTGATCTAAGGTAACATTACCATCCGTTTGCGTTTGACGAACAACACCATCATAATATTTATAATCCGAATTCAGGTTAGCCGACAAAAATACGTTCAGATTATTCTCACCTATCCTAACTTTCTTTCCTCCGGACAATGAGAATGACGAGTTCAACGGAGAGCCTTCCATAGGGATAGGATTCCATGTGTTGGGAAACGCATAGGTGTTTCCATTGGTAATGGAACTTTTTGATTCTTTCAACTTCCCGAACCAATTTGAACCCGATATTTTTTTAAAATTGTCAGTATTGATGGCTTCGGTATTGATCCCTGTGGATGCCCCTATTTCAAGGAAAGCATCTTCAGTGAGTTCCTTGGACACAATATCTATATCCGCACCGGCGACATCTCCACCCAATGTCGGATTGAACGTCTTATTCACTCCGATACTCTGAATAATATCAGTACCAAAAAAATCCAATGAAATATTTTTGTTCAATGGATCTTCCGATGGTAATGCTAATCCGTTTAATGTGGTACTATTATAACGATCCCCCAGACCACGCACAAAAACATTGGCACCACTTGCCGATTTGGTTACACCACTCATCTTGGTCAGCGCACCTTCTGCATCGCTTACTCCTTTACGGGTTAGCTCCTGAGAACCGATTTTCTCTAACATCAGATTGGATTTTTTACGTTCTTCTAATAAAGCTAATTCTGTAAATTGTGCTCTTCGACGCGTGACCACGACTTCATCAATACTGGAGTTCTCGGCGACCAAAATGATATTCAGATTTTCCCATTCTCTTTCGCCAAACTCGACCATTGTTGTATCCGAAGCATACCCCACAAATTTGCTCACCACTTTATAGGATCCTTTTTCCTTCAGGGACACTGTAAATTCACCTTTCTCATCGGTCGTCACCGGACTTGTGATATGAGAAATAGAAATGTTAGCACCTATAATAGGCCTAAATGTTTCGATATCGACGACCTTCCCTCTGATCCCCTGAAGGGACTGCGCCATTGCATTAGAAATCAAAAAGAAACTTCCTAATAGCAATAAAACATGATTAATACGCTTCATACTCGTGTTAAATTTATGTTGCAATATTATCACGTAACTATTACACTAACGTTAACCCTACATTATATATATGTTAGTTCTATTTTAATTTAATGTTAAACAGAATTGATACACTCCTCCCATTCCTTTTCGTCAAAAAATACTTAATTTGCACCCAATTGATATTAGATATACGGCTTATGGAGTCAGTTTTATTGCACACGAAAAATTTGCGGTTTAAATACGGCGGGCATGGGCAGGAGCTCACCTTTGATGACGTGCGTATTTCTCAAGGGCAGCATACCTTATTTATAGGCGATTCGGGCACAGGTAAAACAACATTATTACACCTTTTAGGTGGCTTATCCCGCCCCCTACAGGGCGACGTACATCTTAACGGAACAGCAATATATACATTGACGGACACGAAGCTTGATGCCTTTCGGGCACGGAATATAGGCTTCATTTTTCAAGAAGCTCACCTCTTAAAAAGCTTAACTGTAGCGGAGAATATTATGCTGGCCCAATCCTTAGCTAAAGGTAAAGCAGATCGATCAGCAGTGCATGAGGTACTAGAACAACTTCAGATTGCAGATAAATCGGCCAGCTATCCAAGACAATTGAGTCGGGGACAGTTGCAAAGAGCGGCAATTGCTCGTGCTGTGATCAACAGGCCAGGTATGATCATCGCCGATGAGCCTACTGCTGCCCTGGATGACCGAAATACGGCGCATGTCATCAACCTACTTTTGGACACTGCTCAAAATTATCAGGCAACATTACTCATTGCGACACACGATAAAAGGTTAAAGGATCATTTCTCAAACACATATACGCTTAAATAGTACGATATGGACAATATAAGTCTGGTTTGGAAAAACATCACACAGCAGTGGGGGGCTACGCTATTAAGTATCCTCCTTACTGCATTTGGCGTGGCTATTCTTACGGTTATCTACATCAGTAGTGACACGTTCGAAAAACAACTGGAAAATAACAGCAAGAATATAGATCTCGTCGTTGGGGCAAAGGGCAGCCCGTTGCAATTGATATTAAGCACACTGTACCACGTGGATAATCCCACGGGAAATATCAGTTTGGAAGAGGCCAATAAGATAGCTGCAAATCCATATATTCAAATGGCGGTACCCATCTCTTTGGGGGACAATTTCAAAGGACACCGTATCATCGGAACGGATACCTCTTACCTTTCTCTTTATGAACTGGAACTCGAGCAAGGTCGGTTATGGGATAAATCTTTCGAGATCGTCATCGGAAATGAGGTGGCCCGGAAACAAGGATTGACAGTAGGCGATCATATCCATAGCGCACATGGCTTATCTGCGGATGCACATATCCATGACGATCATCCATTTACCGTTGTCGGTATTTTGAACCGATCAAACAGCATCGTCGACAATTTGATTTTATGCAACCTGGAAAGCGTATGGGACGTCCATGGAATTGCACATGCCCACGCCAATGAACAGCATACAGACAGCGACGGACATCATCATGAAAAATCTCCGCTGCACGATGCTGAACACCACCATGACGATCATGAGCATGCGGAAAATGAACACGCGCATGCCGATCACGACCATGGGGGTGAGGGAGAACTGGTAGAACGTATAGATGGCGGATTAGGAGCAAATCGAGGTGTGGAAATTACGGCGCTTTTAATCAAATACAGTTCCCCTGCTGCTATTGCGTTACTTCCCCGGTTGATTAATGACAGTACACACATGCAAGCGGCATCGCCGGCGATCGAGAGTTCGAGAATCTTTTCGTTATTAGGAATAGGGTTGGATTCGCTTGCTGTATTGGCCTATATCATTATGGTCATTGCAGGTCTCAGTGTGTTCATCAGCTTATATAATGCGCTGAAAGACCGAAAGTATGACATGGCAATCATGCGGACTATGGGGGCCACTAAGATTAAACTTTTCACTCTCGTTATCGTCGAAGGTATAGTTATTACAGCTTTAGGAGGTATAATAGGATTACTGTTTGGGCATAGCATGCTTTACTTCATCAGCACACAGACGAGCGAAAGCGCCGATTTCATCGAGGCTTTCAAAGTATATCCACAAGAAATATGGATTCTGATCGGAGCCATCATCTTGGGTATATTGGCCGCTACAATTCCTGCATCTAAAGCTTATCGTACCACTATTTCTAAAATATTAGCATCGCAGTAAAAATAAACAGATGAAACAATATATATTAACAGTCATTGCCTTTAGTATTACTATGCTCTCCCATGCACAGATAGGGAGTTATCCGAACATGCCCACAGCTGATCATACACCCATGATGAATAGCACATGGGAGGCTATTGATAAACTCATGTACCAGGTAACTACAAAAGACAACAAAAAGATTTACACGCCGCATTACCCTCCTGAATTAAAACGGCTGGAAAACAAAACGGTCGAATTACCGGGTTATCTCGTTCCTTTAACGAGTGGAAGGAATCATAAAACTTTCATGCTGTCTGTTCTCCCTATTACACAATGTCAGTTTTGTGGTACAAATGGAATCCCTCCCATGGTCGAAATTTTTATGAAGAAAGAATCCGTTCGATATACGGAAGACCCGATTAAGATCAAAGGAAAAATGAAATTCAATCCCGAACCGTTACAAGGGAATGCCGAAATTCAAATCGTCGATGCGGAGCTAATTCCTTACAAAGCCGACTAATCGTATTATCGATTCAGCAGGGCTACTTCCAGACAGGAGGCTAAGGCTGCTGTTTCGGTACGTAAACGTGCTTCTCCCAAGGATAAAGGAATAAAACCTGCCGCCAGTGCCTGGCGTATTTCCTTTTCGGAAAAATCACCTTCAGGCCCAATTAAAATCAGGTATTTGTCTCCCACAGGGAAAGACGATGATATGTATTTCTTCTCCGAATCGTCGATACAGTGCGCAATGCCTCTGATGCGAGTTTCGTCTTCCGCTATCGACGCTATGAAGTTCGAAAAAGTCACCGCTGGATTTATTTGGGGTAAATAAGCCTTAAGCGATTGTTTCATAGCCGATACTGCTATTTTTTCCAAACGTCCGATCTTGACTTCTTTACGTTCAGAATGTTCACATATAATCGGCGTCATCTCCTGTAGTCCTATTTCTGTAGCTTTTTCTAAAAACCATTCTATCCGGTCGATATTTTTTGTCGGAGCCACGGCGATATGCAGGTGATAACGTGCCTTACCATATTCGGTCTGCACATTTAATACGCGTAAGCCGACACGTTTCGGATGCGGATCGATAAGTTCGGTTTTATAGAGTCCGCCACGCCCATCTACCAAATGCAGTATATCTCCGAGTTGGAGCCGGAGTACGCGTATAGCGTGTTTGCTTTCCTCCTCATTCAATAAAAAGACAGTATGATGCGGTTCAATAGTAGGTGTAAAAAACAGCTGCATATCGCGTATATTTTTATTCGACGTCTTCGTCAAAAGCACGCTCTATCAGATCCAGCTTTACAAATTCGATATTTTGCTGTGTCTTTCGCATGATGGTAAAGACGTAACCGAATTTTTCTGCCGATTCACCCACATCAGGTATCTTCTCAAATACATCACTCACCAGACCCGCTACGGTGTCATAATCCGAACTTTCGGGCAATTCAATCGGCAAATAACCGTTGGCGTCGTGTACGCTCGCTCCGGCATCGACCATAAATTCGGTATCCGATATCTGCTCTACTACTGGAGTTTCTTCATCGTATTCATCCTGGATCTCTCCTACCAATTCCTCGACAATATCCTCCAAAGTGACCATACCGGCCGTCCCACCAAACTCGTCCAAGACAAAAGCAATCTGGATGCGCTTTTGCTGGAACTCAGTCATGAGATCATTAATCTTTTTCGTTTCCGGAATAAAATAAGGCTTACGCATAATATTCTTCAGCACCACGTCTTTACCTTTGACAATCAAAGGGAGAATATCTTTGGTGTGCACGACCCCTACAATCTGGTCAATATTATCATCATAAATCGGAATGCGTGAGTACCCCTCTTCTGTCACCGTATTGATAAAGTCTTCTGCCGAATCGTAAAGTTCTACGGCAATAATTTTGGTACGTGGAACCATAATATTTTTTACGATCCGCTCATTAAAATCGAACACATTTTTGATCAGCTCGTGTTCGGAGTTGTTAATAGCTCCGCTTTCTTTACCTTTATCAAGCAGGTACTGCAGTTCTTCCGACGAATGCGTGGTCTCATTAGGATGAGGCTCAATACCTATTAATCTTAACAGGAAATTAGCAAAGCCGTTAAGAACCCATATAATAGGACGAAAAATAACATAGAAGAACTGCAACGGAAAGGCAATCTTCATTGTCGTCGCAATAGGCTTTTGAATAGCAATAGATTTGGGGGCTAATTCTCCAAAAACGATGTGAAGAAAAGTGATGATACTAAAAGCCAATACCAAGCCTAAATTTTTGGATACCGCGCCGGTTAACTCTACATTAAAAAGACCAAATGTCTTATAAACAATCTCCGTCATGACAGCTTCACCCACCCAGCCTAAGGCCAGGGATGCTAATGTAATGCCGAGTTGCGTTGCAGCAAGGTAACCATCTAAATGCTCCGTAATATTCTTTGCTATCTTCGCTACGTTACTTCCCGATTTTGCCTGAATTTCAATCTGAGAGGCTCTAACTTTCACAATAGCAAACTCAGCCGCTACAAAAAAACCGTTAGCCAGCACCAAAAATATTGTCCAAAAAACATCCAGAGCCATCTAGCCTACTTTGTTACGGATATCCTTATTATAAAGTTCTATGCTCTCTAATATAATACTTTGTGCGTAAGAACGCCCATATAAATTTTCAATTGTTACATTCTTTTCCTCTAAAGCTTTATAATCTTGAAAAAAACGAACAATTTCTTTCATGGTATGCGGCGGCAGCTCCGACAAATCGTTGATATAATTTACAGACATATCATTCTTTGCCACGGCTATAATCTTATCATCTTGCTCTCCGCCATCTATCATATGCATAACGCCTACGACCTTAGCCTCTATCATGCTCATCGGAAATACGTCCACTGAACAAAGGACGAGAATATCCAATGGATCTTTATCATCACAATAGGTTTGTGGTATAAATCCGTAATTTGCGGGGTACATAACCGAAGAAAACAAAACCCGATCGAGTTTTAGCAGCCCGCTGTCTTTATCTATTTCATATTTTGCTTTGGAGCCTTTGGGAATTTCAATAATAGCATTTACGGAATTAGGCAAATCCTCTCCAGGAGAGACTTCATGCCAAGGATGTTGTGTACTCATTAACCTATTTATATACTGTTGTTTGCTTTGTTTTTTTTATTCCTTATCCATCTTTTTAATAATGCGATAGCAATAGGTAAGAATGCTATAATAATTAAAGCGACGATGATATATTCAACATAATTAATGATTTCCGGAACCTTCACCCCTAATGCGTAGCCTGTCAATGTTAACAAGGAAACCCAAAGGAAAGCTCCGAAAATATTATAGAGGACAAACTTTTTAAAATTGAGCTTGACGACCCCTGCGAATATTGGGGCAAATGTACGAATAATTGGAACAAACCGGCCAATAATCAGTGCGGTACCTCCATATTTCTGATAAAACTCCTCAGCCATCACAACATATTTTCGTTTAAAGAGCAAGGAGTTCTTTCTTTTAAATAACATAGGCCCAGCACGGTATCCAAACCAATATCCGGCAAAATTACCCAAGATTCCCGCAGATAGGATACCAAAATACATAGTGGCAATATCGACATCAATTTTATCTAGAGCGCAGAACAGACCCGCCAGAAAGAGCAAATAATCTCCGGGAAGAAAAAAGCCAAAAAACATACCCGTCTCTGCGAATACAATCAAACAAACAATATAGAATCCGCCATGACTTAATAAGTATTCGGGATCCAGCATTTGTTGGAAGTTGGCTAAAAATTCCTGCATATATTGTGGATTAAACGTATGAGACGACTATATTACGAGTGTCCATTGGTAATCACGGCTATAGCTTTACGAATATCTTCTGCTATCACGTTCATTTCTTCAGCGGATAGTGACAACTTGGGTTTTTCAAAGTTCATATCATGAACATGGTGAAGTGGCATCAAATGAATATGGGCGTGCGCCACTTCTAAACCAACTACGGCGACGCCAACTTTAGGGCAAGGAAAAACCTCCTTAATTCCCTGAGCTACAATTTTGGCGAACACCCACATGCCCATATATTCGTCGTCGTCAATGTCGAAAATATAGTCTGTTTCTTTTTTTGGAATTACAAGTACATGTCCTCGTGTCAATGGATTGATATCCAAAAAAGCCAAATAATCATTACTCTCAGCTACTTTATAGGAAGGGATTTCGCCAGATATTATTTTAGAAAATATTGTAGACATGTCTATTTTTGCTTCAATAAAAAGCAAATATAATAAAAAGTCTATAGAGTGTCGGCTACTTGTGCTATCCTTTTATTGTCATTTTCACAAGCAAGCACCTCGTCAATACGAGTAAATCTACCATTTTAATATAAGGGTTTAGAATCACCCGATTGTATATAAGCAATTTTATATTGGAACATCTCCGCCATCTTTTCACCCCGCCATATGGCCTCTTTGGCAATTTCTCCCTCGAAAAACTCACTTACGGTATGTTTCCATAGTCCCAACCACCGTTCAAAGTGCGCAGCACCGATCGGAAGGAAGGCATGCGGTGGGAACGGACTTCCAAAATAGGTCCGCTCATCCAACAGAATGGTCTGCCAAAACGTATACATTTTTTTCAGATGTTCGCCCCATCTTCCGTCCAAAACCTCGTTAAAGATTGGCCCTATGAGCTCATCTTCCTGGACTCTCCCATAGAAAGTGTCTACAAGAAGTTGTATATCTTCGATCGATGTGATATCTTTTTTATTCATTTTCTCCTTTTCACTATATACCAATATTCATATACCTGATCAGATAATAAAGAGCCCAACCCGCAAAGCCAATGATGAGTATCCATACCCACCACGGTATACCTTGTGGCGTCTCACTACCTTCAATCAAAAACGTACTTTGGTTACCTTTACCATACGCATTAATCATAATCGGTATTTTACCATCAACAACCGTACCCTCTTTAATACCTATAATATCGATTGCGGGCCCGTTGCGTACCTCAAAAGGTATGACGCGAAGCCCCTCCTTACCCGAAGGATCTTTACTGACAATTCGTAAATGATGTTGGCCATCCACTAATTTCTGCGTATCCAGCTCAAAAGTGACGGGTGAAAAAACTTCAGCGACCGGCACTTCATCGTCATCTATAAAAATGTAGATCTTACTTTTTTCACTCATATTCTTCCGATTTTAATATCATTCTTTTAATATGATCTTGCTTATTCTCACCGGGCTTAATAAGCCACTTGATGGAATAAAACAGAGTCACCAACGAAACAAGAACCATGATGATGACGATGAAATAATCCCAATTACTGTCCGGTCCCGACCCATGCACTAATCCGCGCAGCAGTTTCGGCTGGTTACGATCACAAACAGGACAACCAAACGACTGGCCTAAGGTCAGTAATGCAAAGCTAAGGAGTATGAATCTCTTTTTCATGTTTGTTTTTTTATTTTGCTTGAAGCTTGACAAAATCTACAATTTTTTTGATCTCTTCAGCGGCTACTTTCTTACCATTATTGCCCCAGCTGCTCCGTTCGAAATTGATGATAGCAGCAACTTCATGTTCCGTAAAACCGGCATTCACACCTACAGCCGCCATCGCACCATATTCTGGTCGGCTATCATAACCATTCATGATAATATCGATGTACAGTTCCAGATTGTCGTCGTCATCTACGACCTGGCTTCCCTTTAGCGGAGGAAAAGCTCCGGGCAACCCCATCCCATCAGCCTGATGGCAAGCCTGGCAATTCGCAACGTATAACGCTTGACCATCCAACTCCGAAGCTTCTCCTCCACCCGCTGCCGCATCCGCTTTCTTTTTCTCCCGTTTATATAGAAAGTCAGGAGCAACCATTGTTTCCGGAAGAGGCGCCTGTTTCAATGATTGTAAATAGGCTACTAATTGCAAGGCCTCTGGTGTCGCCACAATCTGGCTACCGTCTTTTGGCGCATATTGTTCGGGCACAGCAACAACGACGTCATTCTTGGATGGATTCTGTTTAAATTCAAATAAAAAAGGATATGCAGGCATGACAGACTCCTTAACGACGATCCGAGGGTTGAAGAGATGCACCAAATTCCAATCCTGGCTTGGTTGCCTGTTGCCAACGTCTGTCAAGTCCGGGCCTGTACGTTCTGTCCCCATCAACGTGGCCGTATTTCTCCAGACATCTGTCCGACCTGTACCCGCATAATCTGCCGCCATACTTGGCCGACTTCCCCACATCTTGTCCATATCTAAGTTACGCACCTGCTGCGTGTGACAGGCGACACAACCATGCGATACATACAAAGCTTTACCACGGATCGCATCTTCCGACAGCGGCACAGCGGAAGGAAGTGGCGCATTGACGACCTGATTATGCAGCGCAGGTATTATCGCGACAAAAATCGTGAGCACAACAAAGAATAGCGTTGCCGTCAAAAATAAATTTCTATGATTATCAAAAAAGTTCATATCTATATACCGTAATTAAACAACTCCTTACTCGGATATTTTTTTCTCTTCCAGCCTTTTTATTATTTCTTCCGGGACATCTACTTTCTTCTGTATCGATATCATCCTGTACATATTATACGCAAAGAAAAGATGGGAAAGCCACATCAAACTTCCTCCAATAGCCCGCCATAACCAATGCGGTGCCATAGCCACGACACCTTCAATAAAAGGCTTCCCTTCTATCCACATCAATCCTTTAAGTGTACTGCCATACATCAATGGCACGGTATAAAACATCATGCCGATCAAAGCCAGCCAGAAGTGGGCACCGATAGAAATCTGTGGTGCTTCCTGACCGGTAAATCGAGGAACTATCGCGTATATACATGCCCATAAGAAGAAACAAATGATACCGTACATGGTCAGGTGAGAATGTGCTACGGTAAAGTCTGTAAAATGCCACACGAGGTTTGTAGACCTGAAGGCTTCGGCCGTCCCCTGCAGTGATCCGGTGAAGTAAAAGATCGTGCCCACCAGAAAGAAAGGCAGTGTATAGCTATCTCTTATTTTAAACCATGCCCCGTTGAATGTCATCAGGAAATTAGTCGTACCGGCAATAACCGGTATCGCCATACCGGCACTACCTACAATAGCAACGGTCTGCAGCCACCACGGTATGGAGCTAAAAACAAAATGGTGACTTCCAATCAGGGTATAAAACAAGATCTGCGACCAAAAAGCCAGCACACCGAGACTATAGGAATAAATCGGTTTATTAAGTTGTTGCGGAAGAAAATAGTAAACTAACCCCAGCGTAAATAACATGAACCACATTCCCACTCCTTGATGCATATAATACCCTTGTACAATAGTCTCACCCAGCCCGTGTTGCCAAAAGGGTATATAGGCTACCAATGCGATGACTATGGTGAAAATGATAGCTGCTACGATATACCAGTTCGATATATAGATCTCCCGGGTCGTTCGCCTACCTATCGTCTTGTAAAAATTAATAAGGGTCAAGACTAATGCAATAGCAAAAAGCAGCATAATGGGCCATATATATTCACGGTACTCTCCCCCACCATTATTTACGCCTGCTAACAATGACACGGTTCCCAACAGCACACAAGCATTGATCAAATGCAGTGAATACCAGCCCCACTTTAGGCTGAATATTGGAGTATTGCTAACACGGGGCACGACATAATAGGCGAGTCCGATCATCGCTATCGAAGCCCAGCCCCAAAATACCGCATTGGTATGTACGGGTCGAAGCCTACCGAAGCTCAACCAGCTCACCGCATCGACATCGGGAGCGACAAATTTGATTCCGACATATTCACCTACGGTGGTACCGAATAAGAGCCAACATGTTGCGGAAATAAGATACCAGGTGACCATCCGGGATAATGCCGGATCCACGTTAGGCCGTTGTACCGCTTTCTTTTTTACCGATACGATCTGTATACCTGCATTAGGGTCAATCTTCAAAATTCCCCGGTTATCCTTCGCCTGCGTCTTACCAGAAAGACTGTTTTGGTCAACACGGTAATCCAGAGCCGACTTCTGCTCTTCAAGCTCTTCCTCTATATCACTCAGCGGTATCTGATCGATCAGATTCGCTATCTCTTCCGCTTCTTCACCCCGTGCCTGATTATTTATAGTATACAGTCTTTTCCCTATTTTCATAAATAAAATAAACACAGCCAGTATGACCGGAATGGATAATAATATCAGCGTGATGATTACACCGCCTTGGGTAAAGATATTACTCCGATTTATAGTGTCTCCTTGTTGAGCCAGAAGATTTGACGGAAGCAAGTATAGCGAAACACCCAATGCTCCTACTATGACAGCTGGTAAATTCATTTTTTGTCTCTTTTTATATTGAAGTATCCGGTTGATCTGCTGACTATTCAGCCGATGTAGATACGTCCGCAATTTATCGCCTTCTTCTTTCGGACCTTCCTTTTTCAGAAGGTTAGAAATACCACCTATCTTCTCCCCCAATAAAAGCACTGCAATGAATAAAACAGCAACAAGAAACAAAGCTATCCACAGAAAAAGATCAGTACCTTTTAGCTGATAACTATACGGAGTCGTACGTTCTACCGCTAGTAAGGCATTTATTTTTAAAATAGCCAAGGCGGTGCAAACAGATTTTAACATGAATGTTTTTTTCATACAATTATGTCCGGTTGTAATTTTTAATCCCCCATTATAATGACAGCACAAAGTAACGACAAAAAACAATAAAAGACAAAAAAGTCCTTTATTATTTTTTACCAAAGAGGTTTACGAATAAAGTGGGGAATAAAAGGAAAGATTAGCTAATTTGAAAAGCAATATTATGCTCTTCGATCATTTTACGAAGGTTAGCCAAGGCATAGCGCATTCTTCCCAAAGCCGTATTAATACTGACGTTCATAACCTCGGCAATTTCCTTAAAGCTCATATTACAGAAATGGCGCATAATCAACACCTCCTTCTGATCGTCAGGTAACATCTGTATAATCTTCTTCAAATCGATGTCTTGTTGTTTTTTTACCATTCTATCATCGGTACCTTCTTCCGCAAAATCCAACAATTCGAATATATCATACCCGTCACTATCGACTACTGTCGGACTCCTTTTCTCACGACGGAAATGGTCAATGACCATGTTATTCGCAATACGGATTACCCAAGGTAAAAACTTGCCTTCATCGTTATATCGACCAAGCTTTAACGTATTGATTACTTTAATAAAGGTTTCTTGAAATATATCTTCAGCGAGGAATTCATCTTTTACGCGGACATATATTGCCGTGTATATTTTGGTCTTGTACCGCTCTATTAAGAACCGCAAACCTTCTTCATTACCGGCTATATAAGCTTCTATAAGCTCTTGATCACTCTTATTTTTCAATAAATTCATAATGTACCTAATTTAAGCTAGGATTTTACTACGTGTTGAATAAGAGTAATGCTGTTCCGATAGGCAAAATATTTATTTATGTGTTCTAAAATAAGTCAAAATTCGTATTTATCAAAGTTTCGTTTATTATTTAACACTAATTTACATTTTTTACACTTCAATAAGATAACAAAGAAAGAGCCTCAAGGTTTCCCTTGAGGCTCAAAATGATGTATATGTACTTATTATATTATCTGTACAATGGAAATTTAGCCATCATCGTTTTCACCTTATCATGAATTGTCGCCAGCTTCGCTGCATCCGAACGATTTTGCAATGCTTCATCGATCAACTCACCGATCTGTATCATCTCAGCTTCTTTAACACCACGTGTGGTAATCGCTGCAGTTCCAAAACGCACACCAGATGTGACAAAAGGCGAGCGCGTATCGAACGGTACCATATTTTTGTTGGTCGTAATACCGGCTTCACCTAAAATGGCCTCGGCTTCTTTACCCGAGACATCTTTATTTCTCAAATCAACCAACATCAGGTGATTGTCCGTACCTCCCGAGATAATTTTATAATCACGATCGACAAAGAATTTTGCCAAAGCCTGTGCATTTCGTTGCACCTGTTTTGCGTATTCCAGATAATCGTCTGATAATGCTTCTCCGAAAGCAATTGCCTTAGCTGCAATCGTATGTTCTAACGGACCACCTTGTGTACCCGGGAAAACCGCCAGATCCAACAGTTGTGTGATGGTCCGAATCTCACCTTTTGGTGTCTTGATACCCCAAGGATTTTCAAAATCTTTACCCACCATGATCATACCGCCCCGTGGACCACGAAGTGTCTTGTGGGTCGTTGTTGTCACAATATGACAATGGGGGAGCGGATCGCTCAACAATCCTTTAGCAATCAAGCCTGCGGGATGTGAAATATCAGCCATAACAAGTGCACCAATTTCATCTGCCACCTTGCGGATACGGGCATAATCCCAATCACGCGAGTAAGCAGAAGCACCGCAGATAATCATCTTTGGTTTTTCACGAAGTGCGGTTTCCTCCAGCTGCTCATAATCAATAAGTCCGGTATCTTCTTTTACACCGTAGAATAGCGGCTCGTATATTTTGCCGGAAAGATTCGCCGGAGAGCCATGCGTTAAATGGCCACCATGCGACAAATCAAGACCTAAAATTTTATCGCCTGGTTTGATTGTTGCTAGAAAAACAGCGGCATTGGCCTGTGCTCCCGAATGGGGCTGCACGTTCACCCAAGCTGCGCCAAAAAGCTTCTTCGCACGGTCGATCGCAATGCTTTCGATCTGATCCACAACTTCACACCCCCCATAATAACGTTTCCCTGGCAGGCCTTCAGCATATTTATTGGTTAATACAGAGCCTGCTGCCTCCATGACCTGTTTACTTACGAAGTTTTCCGACGCGATGAGCTCGATACCCTCTTCCTGGCGTTTTTGCTCGTCAGCGATCAGATTAAAGATTGCTTGATCTCTTTCCATTATTCTTGTTATTTTTTTAAATAGGACGTTGCTTTTTTCAATAAGCTGCAAATTTACATAAAATGCCTTGCATTACGAATGCCAATAGCAAAAATTATTTTGGAGTAACTCCTTGTTGCAGAAGAATTACGAATAGCTATTCAACTCCCTTTTTAAAAGAATCTGGGCGGCATCGTAAGGATTGGTATCTAACGCACTGACATGGCGCAATACAATGGCAATGTAATCATCCAAACCTGCATGCTCACCTAATCCCTTACTTGCATTCCGTAACAAGGCAATGGTGCTATCCTTTAACTCCCTAACAGTAGCCCAAGCAGCATCCGACACATACAGTTGTTGTGTAAAATTATGCTGATATTCTTGCTCTATGTCTGCAATCACAGCTTGCCTGAATTGTGCAATAGATTTCTGCATATCATGGTGGCGCAGCATAACCTGTTGCGGCGAAAGACGGTGGATCAACAATATCAACCGTTCATAGGCCGCAAATACAAGCTGACGCTGATCCTTTGTCCGGGCTTTATGCTGATTCATGTTATTTATTTTAAGCATATAACCTTCGAGCTTTGGCCAGATCATATAAAATGCCAATACCAACGCAGCAAAAACGCCGAAAACGAGTATGAAAAGCTGCTTAAAAAATGCTATGAACTCCATGTATATCGAATGTTTACCTTGTGTAAAAAATCACCTTTATCCTATTTTGTGGCTAAAATTACGTATTTTTGCCTTACTATATTACAAGTTGGGAGAATAAAGATTATGCGTACAGAGAACATTACAACCCCCGCACCGGTAACATTGACAGCAGGAGCTTTGGCTGAGCTCAAAAAATTAATAGACCAGCAGGAGATAGGGCCTGATTTTGGTTTACGTGTGGGTGTAGAAGGAGGCGGTTGCTCCGGAATGAGTTATATACTGGGATTTGACCAAAAAAAAGAAGGTGATTCGGAGTATGAAATTGACGGCATTCGTGTTTTTATGAACAAAGCACACGGGATGTATCTGGCCGGTATGGAAGTTGACTTCAAAAACGGACTCGATGCCCGAGGCTTCACCTTTAATAACCCCAACGCCTCAAGCACCTGTGGCTGCGGAAGCAGTTTTTCGGCTTAATACAAAGGTTATCGTTTAACGAGTACATAACCCTTATAAACTGTGGTCTGACTTCCTTTCTTCATGTAGAGAATATAGTAATATGTATCCTCTTGGAGGTGGCCTGCATCCCAATTATTCTTGTAATCCACATTTCGATACACTTCTATTCCACCTGTATTAAATACCAATAACTCCATTTTATCGTAATATTCATACCCCACGACTTCAAAGTAATCGTTAAAGCCGTCTCTGTTGGGTGTGATAATATTAGGAGCAAATAGCTCCTTTGCCTTGATATCAATTACGGCTACCACGTTTTGACAATTGCCAGGCCTACCTAATTCACAAACCGTGTAAGGATAGGTATAGCGCCCTACTCTTGTCCCCTCTGGAAAGAAAATCACACCGTCTGCATCCATTTTCATAAAAGAATGGCTCGGCTTACCCGGAATAAGCCGAAGCTCCGATGTCGAAGCAGACAGTTCGGCGGAAACGTCATTCTCCAGTACGCTCGGTGTCACGACACTACCCCGGTCGATGACCAGTTCGTAATAATCATCCTGTGCAGCTAACACATTTCGGATACGCATCGTCACTGTCGTTTCACTGCAATTGGCAGGATGGTTAACGTCGCATATGTTATACGTCAAAATATAATCACCTTCTTTAGTGGATGAGCGAATTTCGACTGTGCCATTGTTGTGCAATACCATACCGGGTGGAGCAGTGCTGACCCACGTAAGCTGCACCTCTTGAGGATCTAAGCGCGTATCATTCCACGTATCATTATCCCACACATTTGCCGTCCGATATTCCTGTCCCTCACGGAAAAACCCAAAGTCATCCATCTCTGCGATTACAATATTAGGTTCTATCCGTACACTAACAGTGCCTTCCTGATAGTTATTCGGATTAATCCGCTCTACAATACGATATGTGATCTTGTATTCTCCTACGGTCATCCTTGACGGCAGCTGAATATTTCCTGTCGACACATTCAATTCTGGCACCTCTCCTCCATCCACAGCTTGCGCAGGAAGAACGACAAGCAGCTCAAATGCCAGCAAATCCACAGGCACGCCATCGATCCGGTCATTCTCCAGCACATTCATTTCTTCCGATGACAAAGGCAGTCCCATTTTCATATCGAAGCTTTCATCTTCGATGACGATCTTAGGCACGATAATACGGGTCGTCACCAGAGAAGTATTATTTTCCTTCTTGGTATCCGAAAAACCTGTTTGATCCGTGGCGTCAAATGTTGCTGTACTCACGAGTATAACGTCCTCCGCAACGGACGCTACCCGCCCCCTGATCTCAAAGACGGCTTCGCTAAAAGGTGCTAAATTCAGGATTACATGCGCTATGTCCAAGTCTCCGGGTGTCCATCCACTTACGATTCCCGTTCCGGGTTTCCCATCGTCGGCATAGGTGATATGCTCGACTTGAAAATGATCGGGAAGTACATCCTTCAGTTCCAGATAATCCGCCTGCAGATCAAATTGATTCATCACTTTAACGGTATAAATCATCTCATCACCTACATGGGCTTCTTCCCTATTCACACTTTTACGCACCCAAAGATCCGCCGGTGTCGTGACATTCAAATTCCGAACCTCATGGATATGTGTACTTCCTCCAGTTGCGGCAGCAAACCCAATTTTCAAATAATCTGGGGGAATTTGGTTAATTTTGACTTTGTCCAAGATCAACGCAGGGGTCGTATTAATATCAGTCTGTAACTTTGTTGAAAGTTCATAATGTGTAATCTGTCCATTCTCATAAACCGGATCAATCGTGAGAAAAATTCGCCGGTAATAACCTGTTGGATCTGGGCGGGGTGCTATAGGCCCTTTATAATCGAGCGTAAAGTTACTAATACCTAGAGTTTGTGGAAGAGTAACATTCCCCGTTAGCCACGCATAATCAGATTCTGCTGAGCCCCGGACTCCTATACCTGGCAATAATGCAGTTCCTCCAGCTCCTCCGCGCTTACTTCCGCTACTGATGGTATAGTTTCCCCATTCATCGATGCCGACACCAAGATACCCTCCAGAAAGCCCTGAAGTAGTCGCATTGTTTGCATAACCCAAAGAACCTCCCACAGCACCTATTTTAAATTTATACGGATCACTGTCATCCTGTAACGTCGGATCATAATTTGCGTCAAACAAAAAAATTGAAAAGCCATCGGCACCGGTTCCGCCCCATATAACAAACTCAAAATCGATCTCTACGCCTAAACTGGAAGGAAAAGATTCGTTGATTACCGCATAGCCAATTTGATTTTCCCTCGCATCAGTCAACCGTAGCCAACCATCATCAGGCGCATCCTCTATCCCTCCCGTCAATCTTGCTTGACCTCCTAAGACTATCCCCACGACCTGATTTCCTTTCAACGATTCGTGGAGCGTAAACCCCGTCTGTGCCGTCAAACGGAAAGAAGAAAATAATAATATAAGCAGATATAGCAAATAATTGGGTTGACAAGCCATCTACAACGTTCCGTTTAAATCCGTTTCATGAATACGATTACTACCAAATATAACACTTATTACTGATTTTCTTTTATAATCATTAACTTTGTGTCCTTAAAAAAAACAGAGGTCATACACTATGTATAAGGAGTATAAGCAGCTAAATTTATCAGAAATCGGAAAAGAAGTGTTGAAGCGTTGGGGCGAAGAACATATTTTCGAAAAAAGTATTTCCAACCGGCCCGCAAGCAAGCCTTACACGTTTTATGAAGGGCCTCCTTCCGCCAACGGCATGCCTGGTATACATCATGTCATGGCCCGTACGATCAAAGATATCTTCTGTCGTTATAAAACTCTGAAAGGTTATCAGGTAAAACGTAAAGGTGGCTGGGATACACACGGGCTTCCGATCGAACTGGCCGTTGAAAAGACCCTGGGCATCACTAAAGAAGATATAGGTGTAAAAATATCTGTAGAAGAGTACAACGAAGCATGCCGCAAAGAGGTTATGAAATATACGGACGTATGGAATAACCTGACCGAAAAGATGGGCTACTGGGTAGATTTGCAGCATCCTTATATCACCTATCAAAACGAATATATCGAAACACTTTGGTTTCTGTTAAAGGATCTCTATAAAAAAGGATTGCTGTATAAGGGTTACACCATACAGCCATACTCCCCTGCTGCCGGCACTGGACTAAGTTCCCATGAGCTCAATCAGCCGGGAACGTATAAAGATGTCAAAGACACCACTATAGTCGCGGAATTCCGTGTTGATAAGTCTCAAATTCACCCACTCATGGATACGCTGGTGGAGGATCCGGAGGAAGATGTGGCATTGATCGCTTGGACGACCACACCTTGGACGCTACCCGGCAATTCGGCTTTGACGGTAGGTAAGAATATCGACTACGTCAAGATCAAGACATTCAATCAATACACAGGCGAACCTGTTTCCGTTGTATTGGCGAAAAACCTAATCAGTAAATACTTCAAGGCCGAAGGTGAAAATACTTCCTTTCAAGACTACGAACTCGGTGATAAAATCATCCCTTGGGAAAAAACATCCGAATTCAAAGGGGCTGAGTTGGTCGGTTTACGGTATCACCAATTATTGCCTTACGTCACCTCCGAGGAGCTGCTGGAAAAAGCCTTCCGGGTAATCCCAGGTGATTTCGTGACTACCGAAGACGGTACAGGTATCGTACACACCTCTCCTACTTATGGTGCGGACGACTTTAGAGTAGCCAAGGAAAATGATGTTCCAGCCATCTTAGTGAAAGATGAAAACGGAAAAGAAGTGCCTACGGTAGATCGTACTGGTCGCTTTGTCAAAGAAATTACTGATTTTGCGGGACGGTTTGTCAAAGAAGAATACTATACCGCCGAAGAGCGGGCCGACAAAGACTTCCGTCCGACTGACGTTCTTATTGCTATTAAGCTCAAAGAAGAAAATAAAGCGTTCGACGTTAAGAAATACGAACACACCTACCCCCATTGTTGGCGTACCGACAAGCCAGTGCTCTACTATCCGCTCGACAGTTGGTTTATCAAAACCACCGCGGTAAAAGATGAATTGGTCGCACTCAACAAGACCATCAACTGGAAACCGGAGGCAACCGGAACCGGTCGCTTTGGCAACTGGCTGGAAAATTTAGTCGACTGGAATCTCTCCCGTTCGAGATACTGGGGGACACCGTTGCCTATATGGCGTACAGAAGATGAAAACGAGGAAATCTGTATCGGCTCCATGGCTGAATTAAAATCCTATTTAGCTGCATCACTGCAATCTTATGTCCTTACTGACGATGAGAAAGCCACAAATAAAGCTTATTTGGATAAGTTCGGCACGGATCAGCTTGACCTGCACCGTCCCTATGTCGACCACATCGTATTGGTTTCCGACAGCGGACAAAAGATGTACCGTGAGCCCGACTTGATCGATGTCTGGTTTGATTCCGGCGCCATGCCTTATGCACAATGGGGCTTAGATTATGAAAAACTCGAAAAGGGCGATGCTCTTCCATTTAAAGAGGAGTATAACCATGCTTTTCCGGCAGATTTTATCGCAGAGGGTGTGGATCAGACCCGTGGTTGGTTCTTCACACTTCACGCCATTTCAACCATGTTCCGTGGTTCTGTAGCCTTCAAAAATGTCGTATCCAATGGCTTAGTTCTGGATAAAAACGGTAACAAAATGTCAAAAAGGTTAGGCAATGCTGTTGATCCTTTTGCTACCATAGACAAGTACAGCGCAGATGCTACCCGCTGGTACATGATTAGCAACGCAGCCCCTTGGGATAATCTAAAGTTCAACGAAGAAGGATTGGACGAAGTACGCCGCAAGTTTTTCGGCACCTTATACAATACCTACGCTTTCTTCGCATTGTATGCAAATATTGACAATTTTAGTTATAAGGAACCGGAGATTTCAATTGAACAGCGACCGGAAATTGACCGGTGGATTATCTCGCTATTAAATAGTTTGACCCGGGAGGTCGACACCTATTATGCCGACTACGAACCCACTAAAGCTACACGTGCTATTCAAACCTTTGTCGATGAGCACCTGAGCAACTGGTATGTACGCCTGTGTCGTCGCCGTTTCTGGAAGGGAGATTATACAGTGGATAAAATATCCGCTTATCAAACCTTGTATACTTGTTTGGAGACGATTGCAAAACTGATGTCACCTATCTCGCCCTTCTTCGCCGATCAACTGTTTTTGGATTTAAATACAGTCACGCAAAAAGAGAACACCGAATCCGTTCATTTGGCAGACTATCCTATTTATCACGAAAATCTGGTCGACAAGGCACTGGAAGAAAGAATGGCTCTGGCCCAAGATATTTCCTCACTAACTTTATCCTTACGTAAGAAAACAGGAATCAATGTCCGCCAACCATTAAATAAGATATTAGTTCCGGTACTGGACAATGCCTTTCAGGAAAAAGTCGAAAAGGTAAAAGACCTGATCTTGTCTGAAACCAATATCAAATCGATTGAATTTATTACAGATACCACAGGAATTATTAAAAAGAAGATAAAGCCTAACTTCAAAGCACTCGGCGCAAAGGTCGGTAAAGATATGAAGCTGGTTGCTACGGCTATTCAGGCCATGAATGCTGATAGCATTTCCCAATTGGAGAGAGATAGTACAATACATTTGGAAGGTACAGCTTACACCATTTCAATAGATGACGTAGAGATTATCGCTGAGGATGTCGCCGGATGGCAGGTGGCCAATCTGGGCAATCTGACGGTGGCACTGGATGTACAGATTACAGAAGATTTAAAGGATGAAGGAATAGCACGGGAGCTGATCAACAGGATTCAGAACCTACGCAAAGAAAAGGGATTTGAAGTCACCGATCGTATCCGGGTGAAGCTGAGTCAAAATATTGAGATAGAAAAAGCTGCACATCATAATTTATCGTATATTTGCACCGAAATATTGGCTAATTCATTTATTTTTGACAGCCATTTATCGTCGGCAGACAGTATTGAAATTAATGAGCATAAGCTAGAGGTGTTAATCGAAAAAAATTAGATTATGGCAGAGAATACAGAAAAAACCCGTTACAGTGACTCCGAATTATTGGAGTTCAAAGCGATCATCTTGGAAAAGTTACGGATTGCGAAAGAAGAGCTTTCTGCATTAACTAAGACATTGAGCAATAGCAATGCAAATGGTACGGATGACACAGCTGGGACATTCAAGACGTTAGAAGATGGCTCTGCTACCTTAGAAAAGGAGCAAACCAATCAACTGGCCGCACGGCAGAAGAAATTTATCGACAATCTAGAAGCCGCATTGGTCCGCATCGAAAACAAAACGTATGGAATTTGCCGCGAAACAGGCAAACTTATCCAAAAGGAGCGTTTGAAAGCTGTTCCGCATACGACTTTAAGTATCGAAGCGAAAAATAAACAATACTAAGGATAACATCCGTCTAACCGATCATATGAAAGGCTATACAAGACCGATTTCACTTATCGTCATTGTCTTATTAATCGACCAACTTTCAAAGTTTTGGGTCAAACTTAACATGACTATTGGTCAGGACTTTAAGGTTCTGGGCGATAAGTTCCTCATTCATTTTATTGAAAACCCGGGAATGGCTTATGGCATCGAGTTCGGTGGCGAATATGGCAAATTGTTCCTCAGTGTATTCCGTATCATTGCCGTTATCGGTATAGGATATGGTCTGCATTATATGATCAAAAACAAATATAACCGGGGATTTATCCTCAATGTGGCTTTGATCTTTGCGGGTGCTATGGGCAACATTATCGATAGTGCCTTTTATGGGATGATATTCAGTGAAAGCACATTTTATGATAAGGCTGTTTTGTTTCCACCAGGGGGCGGTTACGAAACATTTCTTCATGGAAAAGTTGTCGATATGCTTTACTTCCCCCTTATCGAGGGTACTTTCCCTTCTTGGTTTCCGCTTTGGGGAGGCGAGGATTTTCTGTTCTTTAGGCCAGTTTTTAATATCGCCGATTCGGCGATTTCTATCGGAGTTTTTTTGATACTGATTTTTCAAAAAAGGTACTTTAAAGAAGAACACAAGGAAATAGAGAGCGTACATAGCGAAATTCTGGAAGACTAAGCAACATATCACTACCGATCATGGGCAAACACGCCAAGGAATCCTACACTGAAATGAACGAGCTGGTATTACCAAACGACACCAACACGTTTGGAAACCTGATGGGTGGGCGGTTATTGTATTGGATGGATATCTGCTCCGCGATGGCGGCACAAAAACACTGCAATAGCCCCGTTGTCACAGTCTCAGTAGATAATGTATCTTTTAAAAGATCGATCAAACTAGGTGAGGTAGTTACTATACAGGCTCAAGTTACCCGGTCCTTCAACACTTCAGTCGAAGTGCGTATGGAGATATTCGCTCAGAACCTACCTAAAGGCACCAAAGAAAAATCCAATGAAGCCTACTATACTTTTGTAGCTATTGATTCGAATGCAAAACCTATACCTGTTCCAGTCTTAATACCGGACACGGATAAAGAAAAACAATTGTACGAAGATGCGCTGCAACGGAGAGAACTCCGTCTTATACTGGCCGGCAAACTCAAACCGGAGAATGCACAAGAATTACAAAGCCTCGTACGGACTTTTCAAAAAGAAAAGCCTCGTGACTAAATAAATATCCCTTATCCGTTTCCGAGCTCGACTATCCGATCGAATTCTTCAGGCTTTAACGGCATCACAGACAATCGTCCCTGTCGTACTAAGGCCACATCCTGTAACAAGGTGTCTGCTTTCACCGTCTCCAATGTCACCGGCCTTTTGAACATCTCCACCGGAACCAAGTCGACTACTACCCACTTCGGATCATCCGTAGTCGGATCCTGATAAAATTCTTGAACGACTTTAGCCACTCCGACGACTTCTTTCCCTTCATTACTGTGATAGAAAAGAACAAGATCGCCTTCTTTCATTGCTTTAAGGTTATTGCGTGCCTGATAATTACGCACGCCATCCCAGAATGTCCGTCCATCCTTATTAAATTGCTCCCAGCTGTATTTGAAAGGTTCTGATTTTACTAGAAAATATTGCATAAATTAGGTATTAGACTCCAACACTTCCATTTTATCCGCAAAATGCGCACAATAATCCCGAAGATCTCCAATAACATTCTCCGCCATAGGGTCTCCACCTGATGCTCTTAAAAAGGAATCCCCCATGGTTTGCAAAGTTTCATAAAAAAAACGTTTCATTTCATCATAAGGCATATCCTTGGTCCACAAGTCAATACGCAAGGAATTCTTATATTGCGAATCCCATAAGGCCAAAAACAGGGCTTTAGCGGGCAGCGATTCTTGATTCTCTCCATCGGTGGACGACCACTGAATTGTTTCGGGAACATTATTCTCGTCCAGTTCAATATTTAATTTGATTTCTGCTTTTTTCATCATCTATATCGATTCATCTATGTCAATTTCAATACTATTACAATTAAAGCCACAACGCATAGGAAACCACATTGTGCCCACCACAACCGTTTAATGTCCTTAAAGATCAATCTAAAACCTAAGTCTAAGAGTGCCAAGAGAACGATAAGGACGATAAGCCAACCCAAGGAAAATAACTGTGCTCCTTCCAGATTCAATTCGGAGATAAACCACACCAATATGCAGGCAAGTGTAATATTTAATGGTGTAAACTTCACAAAGTTATCTTTTACTTCTCTTCTTCCTTGTCGCACCTCGCTTCGGCGCATATTTTTTTTCATGAAAAGCTCCTTTAAAATCAGGATCTTCCTTTCTTTTCTGATTGTCAATCTCCCTGGCTATAGCCTGCTTCTCATCGAATGGTGTTTTTTCAATAAACACTTCTTGGGGCAACTTCTCAACCGGAATAGATTGCCGTATTAGCTTTTCAATCTTGTTGATATAATATTGTTCTGCCGGATTACAGAATGTAATCGCCACGCCCTCATTGAAAGCCCGGCCGGTTCTTCCGATCCGATGCACATAATCTTCAATGACAATGGGGACATCAAAATTGACAACATGGCTAACGTTCGAAACATCTAACCCTCGCGCAGCCACATCCGTAGCAACCAGAAAACGGACTTCTCCTGATTTGAACGCATTTATCGAATTAATCCGTGTATTTTGCCCCTTATTGGCATGGATAACACGGACATTTTCCCCTCCATACTTCCTTTCCAGAAAGGCATAGACATGATCGGCTACCGTCTTCGTTTTGCAAAAAACGATCACCCGATGGAAGGCCTCGTCATCCATAAAGAGATGTTGCAACAGGTTGATTTTCGTTTTCAAGTTGGGCACATCATATAGCCGTTGTACGACAGTCGATGCTGGCGTTGCCTGTTCCGTCACTTCGATCAACGTCGGGAAAGCTAGAAAATCGCCCGCAATCTTATGCACCAGCTCACTCATGGTCGCGGAGAAAAGGAGGTTTTGACGTTTACGGGGCACCACTTCCAAAATACGGTGAATTTTCCCGATAAATCCCATGTCCATCATCTTATCTGCCTCATCCATTACCAGAAATTTTAGGGATTTGGTATGGATATCGCCGGCGAGATAGAGATCCAAGAAACGCCCGGGTGTGGCAACGATAATATCACAACCCTTACTCAACTGCTCTTTCTGTGTTTTAGGTCCTAACCCACCGTACAACACGACTGTACGCAAATCCATATACGTGGAAAAAGACTTGATATTCTCTTCGATCTGCAGAGCAAGCTCTCTCGTGGGGCTTAGTATCAATGCTCTCGGATCCTGTCCTTGTGCATATTTGAGCTTCATCAACAAGGGTAGAACAAAAGCGGCGGTCTTACCTGTACCGGTCTGTGCAACTCCCATCACATCCTGTCCCGCAAGTATCGGTGTAATAGCACGTTGCTGAATCTCTGTCGGCATGGTGTATCCCGCGTCGGCGATGGCTGTTAATAGCTGCTTATTGAATTTGAAGTCCTCAAAAGATACCTGCATCCTGCAAAGATAGGGAAAAGATGATATCTTTTTTCTCAAACAAAATTTTGTTTTACCTGCAATTTAACCCAATTTTGTTTTGAATTTAAAGGATTAATATGAAGAGAATAGTATTATTGTTCGCGCTTTGTGTAGTCAGCCTGACTACCCTGGCAGATGAGGGCATGTGGTTTCTGATGCACCTAAAACGGCTTAATGAAGCCGATATGCAAAAAAAAGGACTCCAACTTACAGCGGAGGAAATATATAGCATCAATCACTCCAGCCTTAAAGACGCTATTGTACAATTCAATGGTGGCTGTACCGCTGAAATCGTATCTGGCCAGGGTTTGGTTATGACCAATCATCATTGCGGATACGATGCGATTGCTGAGCTTTCCACACCTGAAAATGATTATCTGACAAATGGCTTTTGGGCAAAAAATCATACAGAAGAACTGAAACCAAAATCTTTATCGGTTCGTTTTTTTATACGTATGGACGACGTCACCAAACGTATATTAGACCTCGTCAATGATAACATGAGCGAAAAGGAACGCCAACAGGTCATCAATCGTGAAATTGCCAAGATTGAAAAAGAAAACAATGAAGATGGCAAATATATCGTATCCGTAAAGTCTTTTTACAATGGCAATGAGTATTACTATTTTGTCTATCAGGATTACGAGGATGTACGCCTGGTCGGCACGCCCCCAAACAGTATCGGTAAATTTGGCGGCGACACCGATAATTGGGAATGGCCGAGACACACCGGTGATTTTTCAATATTCCGCGTATACGCGGACAAGGAAGGTAACCCAGCTCCCTATTCCGTCGACAACGTCCCTTTAAAACCCAAATATCATCTCCCGATAAGCATTAAGGGATTCAAAGAAGGTGATTTCTCCATGATTCTGGGGTATCCAGGCCGGACCAACCGTTGGATGCCAGCGGCAGGAATTGATCAAAACGTCTATTACGCTTACCCCGCCTGGGTCGAGGCCTCGAAAGTAGGTATGGATGCCATGAAAAAACACATGGACGGTGACCAAGCCGTACACATCAATTATGCTTCCCAATATTCACGCATCGCCAATTATTGGAAAAACCGTCAAGGTATGATCGATGCACTATCTCAGCATAAAACAGCCGCAACAAAACGCAAACTGGAAAATAAATTCGCTAAATGGGCGAATAAAAAAGCTAATTCGGAAAAGTATGGGGATGTCATCCCGACGATCAACACCTACTATGCTGCTACCAATGAAAAAGCCCGCCATGATAACTACCTCATTGGGATGCTGCGTTCTGCGACATTTGCGGCACTGCCCTATAGCCTCGGCAATGCGTTAAAACAATATGCAGATGCTAATGAAGCAAAAAGGAAAGAGATACTACCTCGCTTCGAGGCAGCCTTACAGGATACGTATGAAAAGCTCTACATTCCTTTAGAAATAGACGTACTCTCGGACGAATTGGATTTATATAGTGCCAAAGCCGGAAACATCGCACCTTATATCCAACAGCTCGCACAACAAAATAAAGGCAAATTCGAGGACCTTATTAAGATAGCTTTCGCTAAAAGCATATTCGGTTCGAAAGAAAAATTAGAATCCTTTATAGCTAATCCGTCTGCAAAGGCTGTCGATGAAGATCCCTTATTCCAGATTTCGGAGGCGTTGATGAACAAGTATCGGGAGCAACGCCCCGAACAGGAGCAACTGGAAGACAGTTTCCAGGCCGCTTATAGAAAATATATAGCTGGTTTTCTGGAAATGAATCCAAAAGCCAAATACTATCCCGATGCAAACAGTACGCTGAGATTGACGTACGGGACAATTCGGGCGCTACCGAAAGATTCCCGCAATGATGCTAAAATCAATAATTATACGACATTGAAAGGGACTATTGCCAAGTATAAACCCAACGATCAAGAATTTGATTTACCTAAAAAGTTGATCGAATTATACGAAACAAAGGATTATGGACGTTATGCTGATAAAAATGGTTATATGCCGGTAAACTTTTTAAGTGATCAAGACATTACAGGAGGCAATTCAGGCTCTCCTGTTTTAAATGGTAATGGCGAATTAATAGGTCTCGCATTTGATGGTAATATTGAGGCGATGGCCGGCGATGTTATCTTTGATCCTAAATTACAACGGACTATTTCGGTGGATATTCGGTATGTTTTGTTTATCATTGACAAGTTTGCAGGAGCCAAAAATATCATCAACGAACTCACAATTGTAGAATAATCTCTAAAAAATCACTTTTTTTTATAAAAAAACACGATTTTATTGTTTTTATATTTGTTCGTTTTGTATATTTATTACATCTTAGAGAAATAATTTGAGAAACTAAATTGTAATTATAAAATGAAAAACTACACTAAATTAAAAGAACTAGTAGCTTCTATTGAAGCAGATGCAGAAAAATTCTTCAACAATGGTAACTCTGCAGCAGGAACTCGCGTACGTAAAGGTTTGCAAGAAATCAAAACTTTAGCACAGGACATCCGTAATGAAGTCACCGCTAAAAAGAACGACGGCAAAAAATAATCCTTTGAAAACAATGAACAAAAAGGCGCTTAAAACAAGCGCCTTTTTTTATGTCTTCTTATGGCGGTTTACACAGGAATATATATCGAATCCGAATTGTAAAATAAATATTACAACGGAATGAATAATATATACGCTAATAATCACGTTATAGATGTAATTCATAATTTAGGTTAATAATTGGTTAGTTAGAAAATCTCGGAGCTCCCCGCTTCGGGATTTTTTTTGCTCTGCTGATCTCTATGAGAGATCATGAAAGTTTTATTAAATTTGTTTAAAAGCGCTAACATGAATGGCATGCACTCAAACTCCCACTTTGTCGAATTAAACGATGTGCGCAAATTTGTTCGTGAGCCTGACAAATATGCACATAAAGGCACTTTTGGCCATGCGTTAATTGCGGGCGGGAGTTATGGAAAAATGGGGGCAATTATTCTAAGCAGTCGTGCTGCATTGCGGACAGGCTGTGGATTAGTAACTTCTTACGTCCCTGAATGTGGCTATTCCATACTCCAAAGCTCTTTTCCCGAATCGATGGTACTGACCGATCCACATGAAAAAACATTATCGACATTTCCCAGTGACCTGTCTTCTTTCCGTGCAATAGGTGTCGGTATGGGAATGGGAACGTCTGCAGACAGCCAACAAGCCTTATATACATTGCTTCATACCTTGGTACAAACACAGAACAGGCCTGTTTTAGTCCTCGATGCTGATGCATTAAACATTCTTTCCTTAAAACCAGATTGGCTCCCCGCTGTCCCTCAAGACAGTATCCTCACGCCCCATTCTCAAGAGTTGGTACGGCTCATAGGTACGTGGAAAAATGATTTTGAGAAGCTGGATAAGACAAAAAATTTTTCCAAGCAGTACAAAATAATTATACTGATTAAAGGTGCGAACACGGCTATCGTCTGCCCCGATGGCGAAGTGTACGTCAACACTACGGGCAACTGGGGAATGGCAACAGCAGGTAGTGGTGATGTACTTACAGGTGTATTGACATCGTTGTTGGCACAAGGGCTCACGGAAAAAGAAGCAGCTATCATGGGCGTATATCTTCATGGTTTAGCAGGTGATCTGGCAGCACAAAGCATCCATCCTAAGAGTCTTATCGCTTCCGACATAGTTTCTTATCTGCCCGCAGCATGGCAGGCAATTCATCACTTTACCTCCTTTTGAATTCGACCTACCAAAAAAAAAATGTATTTTTGGCTGTGAATTACTTTAAAATAATAAATATAGAAAATATATGAACTACGACATCATCGTGATTGGAAGCGGCCCTGGTGGATATGTTGCAGCTATCCGGGCGGCTCAATTAGGTTTCAAAACTGCCGTTGTGGAGCGCGAATCTTTAGGCGGAATCTGCCTAAACTGGGGATGTATTCCTACCAAAGCATTACTGAAAAGTGCGCAAGTATTCGAATATTTAAATCATGCTGAGGAATATGGCATCAAAGTGCAAGGTGCAGAAGCTGACTTTGGTGCAGTTGTAAAAAGGAGTCGTGGTGTAGCTGAAGGTATGAGCAAAGGAATCCAGTTCCTGATGAAAAAGAATAAAATCGATGTCATCATGGGAACGGCCAAAATAAAAAAGGGCGGAAAGGTCGAGGTCAAAGGTGGTGATGGCAGCGTTAAAGAATATTCAGCCAAACATACGATCTTGGCTACAGGCGCGCGCTCAAGAGAGCTGCCTAATCTACCACAGGATGGAAAGAAAATAATCGGTTACCGCCAGGCAATGAATCTTCCAAAACAACCTAAATCTCTTGTTGTTGTTGGGTCAGGGGCTATAGGCGTTGAGTTCGCCTATTTTTATAATGCGATGGGCACTAAAGTGACCATTGTGGAATTTATGGACCGCATCGTACCTGTAGAAGACGAAGAAATTTCCAAGCAGTTGGAAAAATCACTTAAAAAAGCAGGAATTGACATTTTGACCAAATCGGAAGTCCAGTCCGTAGACACAAAATCTGCACTTTCGAAGGTAAATATAAAAACGGCAAAAGGCACAGAAGTCATCGAGGCAGAAGTTGTTCTTTCCGCAGTGGGCATCACACCAAACATCGAAAACATAGGTATAGAAGAAGTCGGTGTAAAAACAGATAAAGGTCGGGTCATTGTCGATGATTTCTACAAGACCAACATAGAAGGTGTGTATGCTATCGGTGATATCGTAAAAGGACAGGCATTAGCACACGTCGCTTCAGCGGAGGCTATCACCTGTGTGGAGAAAATAAAGGGCTTACATGTGGAACCTATTGACTACAATAATATCCCGGGGTGTACCTATTGTTCACCTGAAGTCGCGTCTGTAGGATACACCGAAAAGGCCGCCCGTGAAGCAGGCTATGACATCAAAGTCGGAAAATTTCCTTTCTCGGCATCCGGTAAAGCTTCTGCCGCCGGTGCAAAAGACGGCTTCGTAAAAGTCATCTTTGATGCAAAATATGGTGAATTCTTAGGTGCACATATGATTGGTTTCAACGTCACAGAAATGATTGCCGAAGCGGTCGTCGCACGTAAGCTGGAAACAACTGGTCATGAAATCATCAAGTCGGTACATCCTCACCCTACGATGAGTGAAGCTATCATGGAAGCTGCGGCTGATGCTTATGGCGAAGTCATTCATTTATAGCATATAAAACTTATTTAGCAATGAATAGCGGGTCTGGGCCCGCTATTCTTCTTTGAGCCAATTCTTAAAAACATTTTGTAACGAATTCATATTATAATACCGGATATGGTCCATGTAGAATAAGGAAAAATTAAAATTTTGTACCTTTACCGGGATTTATTCAAGATGACACCAATAACGATATTTGAAAGAAATCATTAATGGGGAAAAAAATTACAAGCTTATTACTGGAGTTCGCAAACATCCATCGTTTCTTTTTACGTTTCTTACGTGAGTTGGTAAGTCCTCCCTACGAGTTCAAAGAAATCATACGCCAGTGTTACGAAGTAGGATGGAAATCTTTCCCCCTCATTAGCTTGACGGGATTTATCGTAGGTTTCGTCTTCACGAAACAATCCAGACCTTCCTTAGAAGATTTCGGAGCCAGCTCCTGGCTGCCTAATCTGATTTCCATCGCTATCGTCCGTGCTCTAGCTCCTTTAGTGACGGCACTTATCGCATCCGGAAAAGTAGGTTCGCAAATAGGTGCTGAATTAAGCTCCATGAATGTTACGGAACAAATAGATGCCATGGAAGTCTCCGGTACGAATCCTTACAAATTTTTAATTGTAAGCCGCATCCTGGCAACAACTGTCATGATACCTGTACTCTGTTTCTATGTGGCGGGCATTGGTTTATTCGGTGGATATTTAAGCATTATCTCGAAAGATCAACTGAGCTTGTTGAGCTTTTTTACACAGGTATTCGAAGCGATAAAGATGATCGACGTATTCGCTATGGTATTACGAGCCGTTGTATTTGGGTTTACTATAGGTTTTGTGAGTACGTATGTCGGTTATTACTCCTCAAAAGGTACCGAAGGAGTCGGTAAAGCTGCGAACAGTGCCGTTGTAGCGTCCATGTTCATCGTATTTATCGAGGAGTTGTTAATTGTTCAGGTTTTGTCACTCCTCTAATTCTAAGCACGTGGAAAAGGATAAAGTCACTATTAATTATGAACGTTGTGTTATCGATGTCGCTAATGTCAGCAAATCTTTTGGTGACCTACATGTATTGCGCCATGTCAATCTCAAGTTGTATGATGGCGAAAATCTGGTCGTATTGGGACGATCTGGAACCGGAAAGTCGGTATTGATAAAACTTATTGCCGGTCTGTTGCGACCTGACGAGGGTAACATTGATGTCCTAGGAGAGGTTGTCAACGAACTCAATGAAAGACAGCTCCGTATATTGCGTCAACGTATTGGCTTTTCTTTCCAAAACAGTGCTTTATATGATAGTATGACAGTACGGGAAAACTTAGAGTTTCCATTGGTACGGAATAAGCGCAATCTAACACGATCCGAAATCAACAAAGAAGTAGAAGATGTGCTGGACGGTGTCGGTCTATTGCACGCCATCAACCAGATGCCTTCCGAGCTGTCAGGCGGGCAACGGAAGCGCATTGGCATCGCGCGGACGCTGATATTACGACCAGATATTATGTTGTATGACGAACCTACAGCGGGTCTCGATCCAATCACGTGCTTGGACATTAACGGGTTGATAAATGAAGTACAAGAACGTTATAAGACATCTTCCATCATTATCACCCATGACCTGGCCTGCGCCAAAATGGTAGGCGACCGTACGGTCATGCTTTTAGATGGCAAATTTGAACGCCAAGGTACTTTTGAAGAAATTTTTAATACAGATGACGAGCGTGTCAAACCGTTTTATGATTATAATTTTATAGTATAATATACAATGAATACAAAGGAAAATAAACGTTCCATTATTGTTGGACTTTTTGTCCTAATCGGGCTGATTATTTTGGTTGCCGGGATTTTAGTATTGGGAACTCAACAGAATAAATTTAGTAAAAACTTATTGGTAACCACGTACTTTAAGGACGTAAAAGGTCTTAAGGTCGGTAATAACGTATGGTTTTCCGGGGTCAAGGTAGGTATTATCAAGGAGGTCGCGTTTGAAGATGTAGCCGATGTACGTGTGGTCATGAGCATCGAAGAAAAATCCAGCGAATTTATCCGCAAAGATGTTACCGCAACACTTGGCTCGGATGGCCTCATCGGGAATGCGATCATCAGCTTATTAGGAGGAACCTCTACATTTCCTGCCATAGAAGACGGGGATACGATTAAATCAGGGCCAAGCGGGGGAATGGACCAAATGTTGGATATGCTACAAAGCAATGGCGCCAACCTTCTTGAAATCACCAAAAATTTTGCTTTATTATCGGGACAAATCGTTGAAGGTAAAGGTACTGTAGGAGCATTGATGACGGACGATGCTATCGCTAATAATTTAAAACAAACGACTGCATCGCTGAATCAGATTATGCTCGGTGTTCAAAAAACTATGAATAATGTCGTCGCGCTGACAAACAAGTTGAATAATAATCAAGGTCTTATACATGATCTGACGACCGACACGACCGTCTTTGCAAGTCTTCGCGAGTCAGCAGCACAACTGCAAAATATAACCGCAACCGCGAATACACTGATGGCAAACCTAAATCAGACTTCTGCCCGTCTGAACGACAAAAACAATGTTATAGGTGTATTAACAAATGATGATGCAGCGGCGGCAGAAATCAAGCAGATTTTAGAAAACCTGAATGCAGGCACACATAAGCTTGACCAGAATATGGAAGCTCTGCAAAGCAATTTTCTATTTAGAGGATTCTTTAAAAAGAAAGCGAAGGAGGAAGCGGCACGGGCAAAGGATTCGATACAGTAGTGGTCTTCGACAGCAATCAGATCATGGACAAAAGAATTTCCGATAAGGATATCCTCTACGAGGATAACCATTTGATAGCGATCAACAAACGCGGGGGTGACATTGTACAGGTGGATGTCTCCGGCGACCTCTCGCTGGAAGAAATGGTCAAAGCGTACCTAACAAAAAAGTACAACAAGCCTAACGGTGCTTTCCTCGGTGTGATACATCGTCTCGATCGCCCGGTAAGCGGTATGATCCTGATGGCGAAGACCAGCAAAAGTCTGGATCGCATGAACAAGCTGTTTCATGATCGCAAGGTTCAAAAGACTTACTTAGCTATTGTCAAAAACCGCCCCCTACATTCCTCCGGTGTACTTCAGAACTGGCTGCTCCGCGACCGAAAGAAAATGATAACCAAAGCGTACGAAAGAGAGATAAAAAATGGAAGCTACGCCGAACTGAGCTACGAAATCCTAGGACATTTACATGATTACTACCTTCTGGAAATCACTCCCGTTACGGGACGAACGCATCAAATCCGCTGTCAATTAGGCTTTATGGGCTGTCCGATCGTAGGTGACAATAAATACGGTTATCCAAGAGGATCATTAAAACGTACAATCTGCCTGCATTCCAGATCGCTTACATTTGAGCACCCAGTCAAAAAGGAAAAAACCCGGATCGAGGCTCCGTTACCTATCGATGGTTTCTGGGAACGATTCAATGTTTTACTTTGACTGCTCAATATATACTTTTTAAAAGTTTTATAATGTATCTTTGTAGGATGAGAATTAGCCGTTTAATAGTACTTACGTTCGGGATATTTTTCTCGTTTTGTTGGGTAAATCCGAAGGTTTCCTATGCACAGTGTGCCATGTGCTCCTTAAATGCCGAGAATAGCATAAAAGGAGAAAATACACAAGGTAGAGGCCTCAACAATGGCATATTATTTCTTTTGAGCATGCCTTTTCTTATTGGTGCCGGAGTCGGTATTCTATGGTATACGAAGTTCCGGCATAAAGAAGCTAAATCATCTGTGTTGTAGTTATTGCCCGGATAGATATTCCATCGTACTGTCAAATAGAAATACCTTTTCCCCATAATGCGTCCCGATATATTGTTGAAGGGCTACAAGATGGTCATCTCTAAAAATCCGGATATCATTTTCACTGTTTACGACAAGCTGTACACAGTATGTATGACCTTCATGGGGTGTATCCAACATTTTAAGAAATTTTACGTCATGGCGGATAGACGGCAACCACTCGCTTTGTAGCCAATGCAAAAACGTATCGTGCACCGGGCTTTCCACAAGGATAGAGATATTGTATAAATACATGGCGCTAAATTAGGAAATAAGTCGGTCCCTACCGAGGGTAGGTGTAAAAATAAGGTTGCAAAGACTATTAAATGTTAAAAATTTTTAATCTTTGAATCCAAGTGGTATAATTACGATGAGGTTGAAGATACATATATATATAGTGTTGGTTGGCATGTTGGGGTTAGCATGGGCTTGTAAAAGAAAAACCGGTGATTATCAGCGTATACCTATTGAAGATTTCTTTGAAAAGCCGGACAAATCAAGTTTTAAACTTTCACCCGACGGAAAACGCATAGCCTATATCGGCCTGGACGAGCATTGCCGTAATATCTTCATCCTCGATTTGGAACATACGGATTCGTCCAAACAATTAACCTATCAAGACCAAATGAACGTCCAGTATTTTTTCTGGGCGACGAATGATACTTTGGTGTATTCTAACAGTCAATCGTCTGACGATCGTATCCGCCTTTATACTATCGACATTCATACCGAAGCGTCTTCTCCCCTTATGGAACCTGTTGACACCAAGCTCAGATGGGTTCACCCCGCCAAGGCAATAGACGGACACCTTCATGTCATGATGAATTTGAGGGATTCCTCTGTTTTCGATTTATATAGAATACCGTTAGATGGATCAGGTCCGCAATTTATGGAGCAAAATTCCGAAGGCTTCATGTCTTGGTACGCTTCCTTTGACGGAAAGGTAAGGATGGCGATGTCCAGTGACAGTGTGCAGGAAACATTGTGGTATCGGGAAGAAGAAGACCAAGAGTACCATAACGTACTTCAGACCGATTCATCATCAAAAATCATACATTTAGGCCCTGTTAAAAACAAGAAAGACCAGATTTATGCACTTTCGAATCTCGGAAGAGATAAATTAGCGTTAGTAACACTTGATCTAAATACCGGACGGGAAGCCGAAATACTCTATGCCGATCCCAACAATGATATCAATTGGGAAGGATACTCTTCGGGCCGCAAATCGGTATTATATAGCTCAATCTATAACGAAAAGAAGAATACCCTCATTCATGATAAGGAATTGGCAAAAATTTATGAACGAATCAGAGAACGCTTTAGAGACTATACGTTGGATATTATAGATGTTGACAGTCTTTTTAATACCGTTATATTTAAACCCTACACCGATACTAACCCGGGCAGTATCTACTATTATTATCGGCAAAAGGATACCATCGTAGAACTGTCGCCGCAAAATCCCTTATTGGCAGACAAGACTCTTTCACCCATGAAACAAGTGACGTTCAATGCGAGAGACGGCAAGCTTATTCATGGCTTTCTAACCTATCCCCATAAAAAAACAGCAGAATATCCCGTGGTTGTACTGGTACACGATGGGCCCAACCGTAGAGATGTATGGGGCTTTAATGCCGAAGTACAGTTTTTAGCAAATCGTGGTTATCTTGTATTTCAGATAAACTACCGCGGCTCCGTGGGCTTCGGCAAGGAGTTTTATACTGCCGGCTTTAAACAGTGGGGTGGAAAAATCCAAAGCGACATTAACGACGGCGTGACATGGTTGATCAATGAAGGAATTGCAGACCCCAAACGGGTAGCCATCATGGGTACAGGTTTTGGTGGTTACTCAGCATTGTATGCATCCTGTTTTAGCCCGACATTATATACTTGTGCAATATCTTCTTCCGGATATACCAATCTGTTCACGTATTTCAAGGAAATTCCACCTTACTATCAATCATATACACGACTTTATCACCGCATCATTGGCAATCCACATAAAGAATCAGATTTATTTAAGGCCATATCTCCCCTATTCCATGCAGAAAAGATCAGAACACCTCTTCTGATCTTTCAAGGAGGAAAAGACCGATATAACAGTACGACCGACGTCAATCAATTCGTACAGCGTGTGAAAAACAACAACGTCCCGGTTCGTTATATTTATAACAAAGAAGAAGGCAAAAGGATTCGAAAAGAAGAAAATATCATCGCTTATTATCAGGAAATAGAGCAATTTCTTGAGACCTATCTCAAATAATGCACAATCAAGAGCTGAGATATAGAAAAAACTGGGGATTATTGATAACGTTTTCGTTGTTAGTGACTATTCTCTTTGCCGTAGTGGCCTACTTGGCGCGTGTCATGACGATCAACTTTGTAGAAACCGAGTTCAACAATAAAAAAGTCGAAATATTTGATGAGTCCATTCTGCAGTTCACCGAATTTTTCACAGAAAAAATACCTGAAATATCCTACTATCAGGGCTATATCGATTCGGTACAGGCATTGGATATGGCCAATGTCTTCTTACGGAAATACCCCTTTATACATGATATCACCTTTTATGATATTATTTTGACCAATAAAGATTCTGTCGGCGAAGGGCTTAAAGCCAAAAACCTAAGTATATTGGTTAAAACCAAGATCCGCTACCTACTCAATCAGGAGCATAAGCTGCTCATTGATAACCAAACGACGAATAGAGTTAAAATCTCAGAAGATTTTAATAATATGATGCTAAAGCTTATCAGTTATCTGGATAAATCACAAGATTCGCTCCAATTGACGGATATCGATTTTTATAAGATTTTTTATGGCGTTCAGCCTGGCAAAGTGTCTTACCTCAATATTCCCCGAACTTCAGATCTTATTGCATACCAGGCACTGATGAACCGGCCAAATCTTCAACTGACCTCCTACAATCAAGATCTGTTTATATTTGATATTGATCCGAGAAAACTAAAAATAACCAATAAATACCCCGACTTGTATGAGCATATTAGCATCAAGCCCGTTGTGGATCAGACCGTAAGCGATCATGCGCCCTATCTCACGACAGAGCTCCCCCTACCCGGGGCTTTATCGGAGTTTAAATTACAATTCGAATCTTCCGATTATTTTATCTCCAAAAATATAAACCAGCGCTTTTTCCCCGTCATCAGTGGGCTGATCGCCATCTATTTGATCTTACTCGGATTTGTCTATATGATCTACCGGAATGTCATGATCAACAGCAAGCTTTATCAATTGCAGTATGACTTTATCAACAACTTAACACACGAATTTAAAACGCCGGTGAGCGTTATTAAAATAGCCGGAAACAATATCAAGAGCGCCGATAAATTGTCCAATGACGAACGGGCCATGTACGGACGGATACTCGATCAGGAGGCCGATAAGTTGAATAGTCTCATGAATAAGCTCCTTTCTTTCGCACAGATAGAGAATAAATCACTGAAATTCAACGGCGAATACATCGATATTAATGAGTTTTGCCAACATATAATCGATGCTTCCCAGCTAAAGTATCCTGATCTGAAATTAAACTTCATGACAAACGCCACGCAGGAGATGTTTGCCGATCCGGTATTATTGAATAGTGTCTTTCAGAATCTCGTAGACAATGCTTATAAATATTCGCCTATAGACAGAAAGATATTGGACATCAAAGTAGAACAAACCAAAAAAAACTTTGTTATTGTGTTCAGAGACCAAGGAATAGGTATAGATAAAAAAGAATTTAATAGTATCTTTAAGAAGTTTTATCGTGTAAAGAACCAATTTAATCAACAAGGAAGCATTGGATTGGGATTAGCGTTTTGTAAAGAGATTACAGAATTTATGCATGGAGAAATCAAGGTGGAAAGTCAAGTAGGAAAAGGCACCATATTTACGTTAATTTTTCCGATAGAAGTAAAATAAATATTTATGGACAAAGAAGTAACAATTGCTGTCATAGAAGACGATGAGAACCTCAGGTTCTTAGTCAGTCACCGATTGCAAACGGAAGGTTATCATGTTATCCAAAGCGGCAATGGCATTGAAGCCGAAAAACTAATTCTTAGCGAAACACCGGATATTGTCCTGTTAGATTGGATGCTGCCGGGAAAGGAAGGAATCGAAGTTTGTGAAAGCGTACGGAAAGAAGGGTTTGAACAGATCATTATCATGATGACCGCGAAGTCACAGGACGTTGATAAGATTGATGCATATAGCTATGGCGTAACAGACTATATCACAAAGCCTTTTAATATGGATGTATTAGTGGCCATGATCGAAAATAAGATCCGCTTTTTTGTTCCCAAAAACAGCAAAGACGTCTATACTTTCGGCGACACCGAACACCATCCTAATATCCACTCTTTAGTCCGCGATGGTAAGAAGATTGAACTCACTATATTAGAAAACAGAATATTGCTGCATTTCTTACAAAATATGGGAAGGGAGATTACGCGGGAAGAACTGATGGAAGTCGTGTGGGGGTACAGCTCCAACGTCAATACCCGGACGCTCGATATGCATGTCGTTCGTCTACGGAAGAAAATAGAAAATAATCCCGACAAACCGATGTATCTCCAAACGGTCAGAGGTCTGGGGTATAAATTCGTCAATCAGGAATAACAGTATTTGGAAATATTAAATAATTAGTTTATCTTCGTAAGAGACAGACAAGACCGCATCCCTGACATAGGGAATGTGGTCTTGTCTCTTTTTTGGTTAAAAATTAGTATTAGTTTAAGTTAATTAAATAATTATGGCAGAAGTAACTTATTACACAGAGGAAGGTTTAGCGAAGCTAAAAGAGGAGCTACAATATTTAAAAACCGAGGGTAGAGCTTCCATCGCCCGCGCAATTGCGGAGGCGAGAGACAAGGGAGACCTCTCTGAAAATGCAGAGTACGACGCAGCTAAGGATGCGCAAGGACTGCATGAAGCAAAGATCGCCAAGTTAGAGAATGTGTTGGCAAGTGCTCGTCTTATCGATGAGTCCAAGCTGGACACTTCAAAGGTATTGGCCTTGTCTATCGTACGGATTAAAAACAAAAAGAACGGCGCTGAAATGAAATACCAGCTGGTTTCAGAGACAGAGGCTGATCTGAAGTCCGGAAAGATTTCGGTGAAGTCCCCCATCGCCCAAGGGTTATTAGGGAAGTCTGTGGGAGACATTGCTAAGGTCAATGTCCCAGCAGGTGAGTTGGAATTCGAAATCCTGGAGATTTCACGCTAACGGTTTTGAAAGGTTATGAGCGGTACTGCCATAACCGCTCAATAACATCATTTATTCCTGATAGAGACGCTATATTTTTAGCGTCTCTATTTTTTTACTTCTATCTTTGCCTTACATGGCAAAATCGACATTTCAGTTTAAACAATTCAACGTAGAGCAGGCCGGTTGTGCGATGAAGATCAACACTGACGGGGTGTTACTGGGTGCCATGGTATCCCATGACGATCCGCAGGAGATACTGGACATAGGAACGGGCACAGGGGTAATCGCTTTGATGCTGGCACAACGTTTCCCCTTCGCGAAGATAGATGCCGTAGAAATCGACACACAAGCCGCCCACCAAGCCGGTATAAACTTTCAAAATTCAACCTTTTCCAATCGGATCAACGTGTTTAATAGTTCATTTGAAGTGATCGGTGAAGATAGCCGATATGATCTGATTGTATCCAACCCTCCTTTCTACATCAATTCACTGCATGCACCCAACGAAAGAAAAAAGGTAGCCAAACATACCGATATTCACTTTTTCAAAAGTATGTTGAATTTCGCATATTGCCGATTACAAGACGGGGGCATGTTACAGCTTATTCTCCCTACCGAATTATCCGTTGAAATCAAACAAGAAGCGTTGAAGCACAAATTATATCCAACACAGGAGATCGCGATACGCTCATTCGAAAACACAAGAGCGCTCCGCCAAATCCTTTTTTTCCAAAAAGATATACCGCCCATCCTTCCTCATCAACAAAACTTTGTCATATACGCCGATAAAGGCATCTATTCTGACGAATATCGCCAACTGTTAAAACCCTTTTTCTTAGCTTTTTAAAAATATGAAACACATAGGACTCCTTTCTGACACCCATGGCTATCTCGACGACGCTGTCTTCCGCTATTTCCAAGCGTGTGACGAAATCTGGCATGCTGGAGATTTCGGCGACATCGGCATTATCCATAGGCTGGAGACTTTCAAACCGTTCAAAGGCGTATACGGTAATATTGACGGAAAGGACGTGCGGCAAGTATGTCCCGAACATCTACGTTTTCACTGCGAAGATGTAGACGTGTGGATGACTCATATCGGAGGATATCCGGGTAGATATGCCCCACAAGTGAGACCCGAAATACGCATCAACCCACCTCAACTATTTATCTGTGGACACTCCCATATTTTAAAAGTACAGCACGATCCGAAACTGGATCTATTACACCTGAATCCGGGCGCCGCAGGTAGACACGGCTGGCATAAAATTCGCACATTAATGCGTTTCTCAATCGATTGCACAAAAATATTTGATCTTGAAGTGATAGAATTAGGGATACGATAATATATTTTATACTTTTGCCCCAAAATATAAACGAAAATTATGAATCCCCTGAAAACACTTGGCCAGTTTATTATCGAAAAACAAGCCGACTTCCCTTACGCAAAAGGTGAATTGTCCCGACTATTGCGCGACATCGGAATCGCTGCTAAAATTGTAAACCGAGAAGTAAACAAAGCCGGGCTGGTCGATATTTTAGGAACGGTGGGCGACACTAATATCTTTGGAGAAAAACAGAAGAAACTAGATGTATATGCGGACGAGCAGTTCATCAAAGCTTTGAAGAGTGGTGGGGAATGTTGTTTTGTTGCCTCTGAAGAACAAGAGGACGGTGTTGAACTGACAGATACGGGTATCTCCAAAAATGCCAAGTATATCGTTTGTATAGATCCCTTGGATGGCAGCTCCAATATCGAAGTCAATGTTTCTGTCGGCACCATATTTTCTATATACCGGCGGAAAAGTGCAGTCGGCAACCCGTTGACGCATGAAGATTTGCTACAGTCCGGCGTCGACCAAGTTGCCGCTGGCTATGTTATCTATGGATCCTCTACGATGTTGGTTTATACCACCGGAAAAGGTGTCAATGGTTTTACACTAGATCCGTCAATAGGCGAATTTTGCCTTTCGCACCCCAACATGACAATACCACAAAAAGGACTGATATATTCCATCAACGAAGGAAATTATTTAAAATTTCCACAAGGCATTAAGAGTTATATCAAATACTGCCAAGAGGAAGACATCCAAACCAATCGACCCTATACATCGCGCTATATCGGTTCGATGGTTGCTGATATACATCGCAATCTCTTATTAGGGGGCATATTCATTTATCCGCAGACGGCAACCCAACCGCTCGGTAAACTGCGATTGATGTACGAATGTAACCCCATTGCTTTCATCATTGAACAAGCAGGAGGCAAGGCATCTACCGGTAAACAACGTATCATGGAAATCAAACCTGATGATTTACATCAACGTGTTCCGGCAATTATGGGCAGTACAGAAATGGTGGATAAAGTTTTGGAGTTTATGTCCAAGGACTCATAGGCTATCGCGCACCTCCAACAAGAAGGATTTCAACCGTTCGAGCGAATCAATGACTCTCTGATTCTCCTTTGCTTCTGTTTTATTGGACCGTAAATAGTCTCTTGCTCCTTGTAGCGTGAAGCCTTTTTCCTTCACCAGGTTGAAAATAATTTTTAGGTTAGCGATATCATCTTGCGTAAAGAGCCGATTTCCTTTCTTATTTTTTTTGGGCTGAAGGATATCAAATTCACGTTCATAAAAACGAATCTGAGAGGCATTTACACCAAACATACGGGTGACCTCCCCCATCGTATAGTATAGCTTATTTATTTCTCGCTCTTTGTAAGGCATACCTTTCGAATTTATGTCTATAACAACTAAATATACAACCTATATTCGAATTTATGCTTTTATTTTACCAACTGCAAGAAGGTAGATACTTTTTCTTTGAGTTGGCGTCTGTCGACAATGAAATCTAAAAATCCGTGTTCCAATACAAATTCCGAAGTCTGGAATCCTTTTGGCAGGTCTTTTTTAATCGTTTCTTTAATGACACGAGGCCCTGCAAAACCAATTAAGGCACCAGGCTCCGCAATATTGATATCTCCTAACATGGCATAGGAAGCTGTAACACCGCCGGTAGTAGGGTCCGTCAAAAGACAGATATAAGGCAACTTCGCCTGACTGAGCAAGGCTAATTTTGCCGATGTCTTCGCCATTTGCATAAGTGAAAATGCGGCCTCCATCATACGCGCACCGCCCGATTTGGAAATCAACATAAAAGGCAACTTATGTTGTATACAATAATCAATAGATCGTGCTATTTTTTCACCAACTACTGATCCCATTGATCCACCGATAAAATTAAAATCCATACATGCAATGACAAGCTCCTGTCCGTCAACTTTTCCATGCGCACTCCGCAAAGCATCTTTCAGGCCAGTCTTCGCCTGACTCTCTACCAATCGCTCATGATAGGGCTTATTGTCTACAAAATGCAAAGGGTCTCCTGCGGTGAGGTCAGCGAACAGCTCCTTAAATTGATTATCATCAAATAATATAGAAAAATAGGCTGCTGAACCTATTCTCAGATGATATCCACAATATTGACAAACGTATTTATTTTCAATTTGTTCCAGGTTTAAAAGGGGCTTTTTACAGGAAGGACATTTGTTCCACATTCCATCAGGGGCCTCTTTCTTGTTCTCTGTCGCAGTATTAATTCCTGCCTTATTTCTTTTAAACCAACTCATATACTCGCTTTAATACAATTTACAAATAAACGAAAGATAAGTAGAAAGTTAAAATTAAAATGCACGTGAGGACTGCAATAAACAAAAAATGGGCAAGCTCCCTTTATCGCACCGCTCAACCTAATACCCTTGCTTTGTTCCCAACCTGGGGGAGTCAAAGGGAGCTGGTCGTAAAGGACTTACCCACCGCAAAAATAGCATTTTTTTTAATGTAAAAAAATTGTTCCTCCGAATTTGCTATAGTCAATTGATATTCAGCTACTAAATTTTGTCCTTATCATACTCACCTTTCCACGCGTAATAACCGAATATACCCAAGCCAATGGAGATAATCGGCGTCAATATAAAGACAATGATCAATCCAAAAACCAAATCTTCCTGATGGCCCGTCCCAAGTTTAGGAACACCAAATCTAACAATACAAAAATAGGCAGCCAGTAGAGCCAGAATAATCCAAACGATACCTAATATTTTCTTTAATCCTTCCATTATAAGTCATTTTTTGAAACCATAGATTTATTAATATACATCGCTCCAATAAGGAAACACACCGCAGATACAATGATAGGGTACCATAATCCCGCTAAGTAAAATTCAACATTGCCTGCGACATGTGCATTTGTCGCCAAATAAGTAGATACCGCAGGCAGCAAGCCACCGAAAACACCATTCCCGATATGGTAAGGCAGCGACATCGAGGTATACCGAATCTTGACGGGGAACATTTCAACTAAGAAGGCTGCAATAGGTCCGTATACCAAAGTGATATAAATAATCTGAATAAAAATCAGCACGATAAGCGCGATATAATTTTTACCACTGATATGCACAATCGATTTATGAGAGGTCAATACCTTCCCCTCTGCTAAAAGCGGGTTGCCCTCACTGTCCAAATGGGTAGTCTGTATATCCCGCACCTCCGTGCCGTCATCGTATACCTTCGTCACGGTTATCACTTCATCTTGCCCCTTTTCGGTCTCCACACGTGCCTTATCTGACGTATACAGGTCACGCAGCTCCGTTTTATGCTCCAGATTTGTCAATTGATACATCGCTTCATATATCGGTCTGTAGGTCAGCACGGCCAGCAACATTCCCGTCAGCATCACCCATTTCCGTCCTACTTTATCCGAAAGCCGTCCGAAAACAATAAAAAATGGCGTTCCGAAGATTAAAGCAATTCCTAAGATCATATCGGCCTGATCCGAGTCGAGAAACATGACCGTTTTCATAAAGCTCATGGAATAAAACTGTCCCGTATACCATACTACACCCTGCCCCATCGCCGCTCCAAAGAGCGCCAATAAGACAAACTTTAGGTTGTATTTGTTACCAAAACTCTCCTTTAGCGGATTTGTGGATGTTTTACCTTCCGATTTAGCTTGTTTAAATTCGGGCGATTCATCCATGTTTTTACGTATCAGATACGATACATAGACCATAAAAATAGACAATAAGAACGGAACGCGCCATCCCCATACGTCAAACTGCGCATCGGTCATCAAAGCCCGTGTAATCAGAATAACAACCAACGACACAAACAAACCGAATGTCGCCGTCGTTTGTATCCATGAAGTCCAATAGCCGCGCTGCCCCTTCGGACTATGTTCTGCAACATAGGTGGCCGCACCGCCATACTCACCCCCTAAAGCCAATCCTTGCAAGAGCCGCAACACCAATACCAAAAGTGGCGCCCAAAAGCCTATAGTTTCGTAACTCGGAATACAGCCTATCAGGAACGTCGCTCCCCCCATAAGCACCAATGTGACCATAAAAGTATACTTCCTACCGATAATATCCCCCAACCGGCCAAAAAACAATGCCCCGAAAGGACGAACGACAAAACCAGCAGCGAAAGTCGCTAAGGTTGATAAAAAGGCAGCTGTTGGATTATCGGCCGGAAAAAATTTGGTAGAAATGACAACAGATAAACTCCCAAAGATAAAAAAGTCATACCATTCAATTAATGTTCCCAAGGAAGAAGCACCAATGACTTTCCAAATCCCCTTGGTCGATTGTGTTTGTGTTTGCATCGTATTATTATAGGTTTAGATTAATTTAAAAATTTTTCCGGGCAAGGATAAGAGATATCCCTGCATTTCCATTTCGAGGAGAATAATCGCTAATTTGCTCTGCGGCCAATCGAAATAGATGGCTACCTCGTCCATCGTTGCCTGTTCCCGCTCCTCCAAAAACGTATATATCTTCTTTTCGTCCGTACTCAGCCCTTCCAAGATCAGCGGCAATTGCTTTTCCTTTGATTTTTTTTCCTGCAATTCCCAGTTCATCAGGTAACATAGATCATCCACATGGCGAATGAGATGAGCACGGTGGGTTTTAATAAGATAATTACAGCCGGCAGAGTACTCCTGATCTATGCCTCCGGGGAACGCACAGACATCCCGATTATAGGTATTGGCAATCTCGGCTGTTATTAATGCCCCTCCTTTTATAGCAGCTTCTATGACAACCGTCACATCCGCCATACCCGCGATGATACGATTACGCATGGGAAAATTTTGCCTATCCGGATTTGTCCCCGAAGGAAATTCGGTCAACAGACCACCTTTCTCCAACATTTTAAGAGCTGTATCTCGATGAGCTGCGGGATAGATCCGGTCTAAGCCATGGCCCAAAACGCCGATGGTCGATATATCGTGCTTTAATGCCTGACGATGCGCCTGAATATCAATTCCGTACGCTAATCCACTGACTATCTGAACACCACAAGCTTTCAAATCCCGTACAAACTCCTCACAGATACGTCTCCCATACGAAGTTGCATTACGAGATCCGACAATGCTGACGGTCTTTTGTGGATTGAGATTTCCTTTTCCTTTAAAATATAATAATAAGGGAGCATCTTCACAATGTTTCAGTCGCCGGGGGTAATTTGCATCGTCTAACCAGAGCATTTCGATGTGATGCTTCTCGACAAAAGCAAGCTCCGCTTCTGCTTCATTAAGATATGTTTTCGAGAGAATGGCATCTACAGTACTGGCTCCAATACCCGGGATGGATAGCAGCTGTTTCCGCGAACTACGGAATACCGATTCGGCAGATCCGCAATATTGAAGAAGCAGCCGGCTGGTTTTTGGACCGACTCCCTTTATTTTTGTTAAAGCAATTTTTTCTAATATGTCCATAAGTGGCTAGACTAAAGATATAAATAGGATTGGTTTTTTGCAACATTACTTTTATTTTTTCTGAAAAGTATCTATTCACAACAGGGCTACCGAGAACTTAAAAATTTTATTACGTACATTTGCACGATGGAAAAGATGAACATACAAGAACCTTTTGACATTGAAATTGCCGGCATTACCTACTCCGTATTTCCGGAGGAGAAAGATACATATACGATCTTTAAAGAGGGGCAGGAATACGTACAGATTATTAAGGACACTGATACATCCTGGTTAAAACTGAATCCTGACAGTAATTTACCCCTATTCGGTATGGATGAGGAAGTCAATAGGATAGGTCTTGAAATCCAGAAAATCGTAGGAAGCTAAAGTCTATTTTATCCGAGCCAGTTCATATTTATCAGCCAGGTCGCCGGTTATCTCATTGCCCGCAAGATCCAACTGAAACAATTTATCGTCTGTTATCTTATACCTGTAATCTACACCATGAAGAATCAAACGGTTTTTGTTAATTTTCCAAAAGCCTTGCTTAACAAAGGTGTCATCGGACTTCCCCTCATACGTATAAGTCAATTTATACGAATTGTCCCGTCGCACTTCCAACAATGTATTGATGGCTTCACAGTCCACACAAGGTAAGCTCCCTAAATATTCTCCTATAACATTAGCCGATAGCATTTCCATATTATCACTTCGCTCCTTGACGTCAGAAGTTTTCTGATTGTTGATACAGGCCCATGTAAAAATAAAGGACAAAACAACGATCGATATGAAAAAACCAACACGCATGGAAATATTTTTCCCATACCTACTCAAAAAAAATACCAAACTTATAAAAAGACACCGATTTAGATGAAATTAATATTCGTCGTCATCATCATCGAAACCATTTAATAGGTTTAAAGCCCCTTGAAGCTCTCCTAAAGCATGCATATTTCTTTTACTCCGGGCTAAATGAATCCCTTGCGTATAGATCTCAGCCGCCCGATCTTTCTGCCCCTCTTGCTCTAAGAGTTTACCAAAATGGTAGTAGGTACCTAAATAGTCCGGATAGTCCCGAACCAATTTTTCAAAACTTTCCAAGGCTTCCCCATTCCGGTCCAGCTTGATGTACTCCATCGTCAGGGCATAGTGCAGGAACGGGTCATTCGGTGTCTCCTGTAAAAATTGCTGCAGTTGCGCTATCCGTGTCATAGTCTAATGTTTCGTGCAGCAAAGAAAGTCAAAAGAATCTCAAAATCAAAAAACCACTATGTTAGCCTATAAATTTAGGGTATCTTTATGTGCATACAAATAACACCATTGGCAAATCGTACCTTTAAATGTTGCAATCATGAAAATAATAGTGTGTATAAGTCATGTCCCCGACACGACCTCTAAAATAACATTTACGGACAACAACACCATATTCAACACGGCAGGCATACAATTTATCATCAATCCATATGATGAGATTGCGCTCTCCAAGGCAATTGATCTGGCAAGCGCACATGCAGGAACAGTCACCGTAATAACCGTCGGAGATGCATCCACGGATCCGACAATCCGCAAAGCCCTCGCCATAGGTGCAGACAATGCGGTCCGCGTAAATGCAGAACCGACGGAGGCCTGGTTTGTAGCAAACCAGATCGCGCATTACGCAAAGGCAAATGATTTTGATCTTATTTTAACGGGGCGTGAATCAATAGACTATAATGGTGCTCAAGTACCCGCTATGTTGGGCGAATTGTTACATATCCCATCGGTATCTATCGCTAAGGGAATTTCTATTGTAGATCATCAGGCCTACGTCGAACGGGAGATCGAAGGTGGAAAAGAAGTTATCTCGGTCTCCTTGCCCTTGGTTGTCGGTACTGCTGAAGGTGTAGCCGAACCCAAAATTGCCAACATGCGGGGCATTATGAGCGCAAGGACCAAACCCCTAGAAGTCATCGAACCTACAGCGGTGGAAGCATTAACAAAGATCGAGACCTTCGACACACTTTCTCCACAGGGAAATGTTCGATTAATCAACGAGAATGCGGTAGAAGAGCTAGTCAATCTGCTACATACGGAAGCTAAAGTCATCTAAATAGTAAAAGAATTTTATCATGTCTGTACTTGTCTATATAGAAAATACCGAAGGGCTTTTGAAAAAGTCTGCCTTCGAGGCTGCTTCTTATGCTCGGGATCTTGCTGCCCAGTTGGGCACTACCGCCGTCGCCTTATCCATAGGTAACGTTTCTTCCGACACCTTGCAAAAGCTGAGCAACTACGGTATCCCGAAAGTTGTACGTGTAGATACAACAAATCTGGCGACATTCGTTAACCAGGCTTATGCATCTATCATCGCTACTGTCGCCAAAAGCGAACAAGCGCATATCGTCGTCCTGTCGAATACCTTCAGCGGAAAAGCCGTAGCACCCCGTGTCGCCGTCAAGCTGGAAGCCGCACTGGCCACAGGCGTTCTCGAGCTACCGTCGGTATCTGGTGACTCATTCGATGTGAAAAGGGCTGTTTTTTCCAACAAAGCTATAGCGTCCGTTTCCTTACAAGCGGCCACAAAGGTGCTCTCCATTAATCCCAACACCTACCCAGCAACAGAGCAGGTCGTGGACGTCACGATTGAGGATTACACGCCTGACCTCCCTGTTTCGGATTTTAGCACAACCATCAAAGAAATTGTGCGGGCAAGTGATAAAATTTCGTTGCCGGAAGCCGAAATTGTAGTCTCGGCAGGCCGCGGACTTAAGGGGCCGGAGAACTGGCCCATGATTGAGGAGCTGGCTGCGGTTCTCGGTGCGGCCACGGCTTGTTCAAAACCCGTCTCGGATACCGGATGGAGGCCTCACGCCGAACACGTCGGGCAAACGGGTATTACCATAAGCCCCAACCTCTACATTGCAATAGGGATCTCCGGAGCAATTCAACATCTGGCCGGTGTCAGCGCCTCGAAAACGATAGTCGTTATCAATAAAGATCCGGAGGCTCCTTTCTTTAAAGTGGCCGATTATGGCATTGTCGGCGACGCCTTTGTGGTCGTCCCTCAATTAATAGAAGCCCTCAAAACATACAAGATGACATCTTAAATCCTTTTTATATGCACCCCATTATATCGCATATAAAAAGAATTACCTAAGTTTGTAATACGGAGGTATAGATATAGGATGAAAAAAATACAATTAGATATCGTGGGTTTATCATATAGCCAAACACAGTCGGGCGCATATGCATTGGTTCTGGGCGAGGTGAACGGCAATCGTAGGTTACCCATTATCATCGGTGGCTTTGAAGCGCAGGCTATCGCTGTCGAAATTGAAAAAATGACACCTAGCCGACCACTGACACACGATCTATTCAAGGCATTTGCATCCTCATTCGACATCCATATTGAAGAAGTATTAATCTACAATCTCGTTGACGGTATATTTTTCGCGAAAATCACGTGTAAGAATAAAGGCAAATCTATCGAGCTGGATGCGCGGACCTCTGATGCAGTAGCGTTAGCTATACGGTTCTCCTGCCCTATTTATACGTATGACTTTATCATGTCATCGGCAGGTATCGTCATCGAAAGCAACGACTTTGCTTTTTTAGAGAATATAACGACACCGGCAAGCAACGAGCCTTCCAAAGAAGAGGAAGCTGAAGCCCCGAAAGCAGCTTCTCCTTATGCATCACTTTCGCTCGAGCAGCTCGAAAGTACGTTAAAAAAGGCTATTGAAAACGAACAATATGAAACTGCCGCCAAAATCCGTGATGAAATAGGGCGACGGACGTCCTGATAAATTGTATTATCTCGCTTTTACTTCGGCCAACATGGTCATCACCGCATCGATAGTTGACTTTGCAGCTTCTTTCATTTTCGGATGACCCTGATAGTCCGCGTCAAGCGTCACCTCCTTAGACTTCTCCTTGTAGGTATATTTCAAAATAAAGCGAGGTACATCTCTTCCTTCTGACGCATCTTTTCGTGGTGTCGTCATATCGTTGTCCACATTCCAAAACCCCAGTTCCTGCGCCTTTCGATGTAGATACAGCAAATCATCATCACGCATCTTCAGGGTATCCCGCACCAGCTTATCGTCTTTCGTCAGATACTGGTAAAGTCGGGTCTTGGAGTTATAAGTATTTACCATCTCATCGGGTGTTCCATACGTAATTTCTATGGATTCAAAGTCTGCAAAACGAAAGGGTGCATTTTTAATCATCGATGCATAATACACATAACAATAGATAAGAAAGGGAAGGATAATGCAAATTGCGAGGAATATTTTTTTTGACTTGGCGCTCATGTGAATTAAGATATTTTGTCGCAAAAATAGCATTTATTTCAGAGAAATCCTTAAATTTCCGGTGTGCCACAACGACTAAGATATTTGTAATACCAGGCATCTTTCAAATTAGAAATTACGACACCTTGCTTGGTGGAAACATGGACAAACCGATCGTTGTGAAGATAAATCCCCACATGATCGACCCCCTTACCGCCAAAAGAAAAAAACACCAGATCTCCCTCACGAAGCTGATTATCGTATTTCCTTTTCACTACCTCAGCCATATCCCGCGATGTACGGGGTAAGTTCTTGTGATATATTTCCCGAAAAGCTAAATTTACAAAGCCCGAACAATCGATACCCGCTCTGCTCATGCCCCCTAAGCGATGCGGGCTACCCATCCACGAATCGATAAAAGCATACAGATCTTTATTCAAATCGTTCGGCTTCACGCCTAGCAGATCGGCATAGTACGTCGTTAAACTCGATTTAGTGTTTGGCTTTTCATATGACGCCGTCTTCTTCTTCACGCCACAGGAAGCCAGAAAAAATAGGACCGAAAGAATCGCTAATCCGGTCTGTATTCTACTCCATAGTAACATAGCATACCTCCGCCACAAATGTAGCCCGCTCAAATACATATTAAAATTATCTTTTTTCCACATTTGTTATTTACTTTGCCCACATGGAACGACTTCGTGGTGCAATTGCCGTATTTATAGGCGCAGCAAGTTTTGGTATACTGTCTACATTCGTTAAGCTGGCTTACGCCGAAAATTTCACCCTGGCTGAGGTAACCGGCGTACAGGTTTTATTTGGGGCCATGATCTTGTGGTTACTCTACGGTGTTATCTCTTTAAAAAAGACCAAAACACATACGAAGCGAACAAGCAAAGTAAAAATACTGCTCGCAGGCATCTCTACCGGAGCAGTCAGCATTCTGTATTATAAATGTGTCGAGTTAGTTCCGGCATCCATTGCCATCGTCTTATTGATGCAGTTTATCTGGGTCAGCGCCCTTATCGACTTGGTGGTGTTCAAACAAAAGATTACAAGAAAACAGCTTTTGAGCATCATAGGCATATTGGTCGCCACGTTATTGGCTACCGGTGTCTTTGAGGCTACCATACAAACGATAAACCCGCTGGGTATCCTTTATGGTATGCTGGCCGCTATCGCTTATGCGATCTTTATCATTGTCAACGGTAAAATCGGCAACGACTATCCGGCTATCCAAAAAAGCGCGTTGATGATTACCGGAGCCTGTATACTTGTATTTACGGTATTACAACCGATCAGCCTCATCTTATTGGAAACCAACAGCCGCATTATATATTACGGACTATTGCTGTCCCTATTTGGAACCGTACTTCCACCCCTACTTTTTGCGTATGGCATGCCGAAGATCGGTATTTCTCTCGGAAGCATCCTCAGTGCGGTAGAATTGCCTGTCGCTGTGGTGATGTCTTACACCATCCTTTCCGAAAATGTATCGCTCTTGCAGTGGGTCGGTGTTGTCGGTATCCTTGCTGTCGTCGTTTGGACAAATAGTAAGGGTAAAGGATCTTAACATCCCCCTCACTAATCCAATTTTAGCACCTCTTTTAGCTTTTTGTTAAACTCGAGATATCTCCTTTAATCACGATTGGATGCAATTAACAGATCGACCTCTGAATAAAGATCCTAGTCTAAATAGAGAAGAAAAGCCGCACTCTTCATAAGGTTTATCCGAAAAAAACAAGTCTTCCCTCTGTAACCTCATGGCAGTCCTGTTTTTCCTCATGGGGTTTGTCCCAAAAGACAAAAGTATCTTATCGGACCTTATAGCAAACAGCGAATAGGATGATCTTCGGGTTGAGAAATTTAAGGCTACATTTTTTTCAATATTTCCAATACCAATGCCGAACTGTCCACTGCTGTCACATGTACCGTACCTTCGCACAGCACACTCATTGTAAACCCTCCCGTCTAACAGAAGCAATCCAACACACGTTTATCTTTGGCTTTATGAAGGATTATCTTATTTATCTCTATCTCTGCAAAAAAGACAAACAACGTGAAGACATCCATTTTGCCACATAAAGACTTTTTAACTATCTTAGTATAGATTTAACACAAAGCCATGGCAAGAAAACCTACTATCATGCACAAATATCAGATAAAAGCGACCTTTACATTCTTGTTCATTGCAATGGTACACACCCTTTTTGCACAAAAGAAACTGGAATTTACCCCTCCTTCGGACACGACCGTCACCGTCCAGTACAAAGGCAAGGTAAAAAGAGGTAAGGCTAATGGACAGGGAAAAGCAGAATTATTCGCTAAAGGCAATAAGATTGGCTCCTATCAGGGCCATTGGCAAGACAACGACAGCCATGGAAAAGGTACTTTCATCTGGGTAAGCGGAAACAAGTATGAAGGAGATTTTGTCCACGGCAAACGCACAGGAAAAGGTGTACACACATGGGCAAACGGGAACAAATACGAAGGAAATTTTGTCAATGGCAAAGGCACAGGTAAGGGTATTTACACTTGGGCAAATGGGAGTAGATACGAAGGGGATTTTGTCGACGGAAAAGGCTCGGGCAAAGGTGTAAAAACATGGGCAAGCGGGCACAAGTATGAAGGGGACTATGTCAATGGCAAACGTACAGGAAAGGGGGTATACACTTGGCCAAGTGGAAATAAATACGAAGGAGACTATGTGGATGGCGAACGTACAGGCAAAGGCATATACACCTGGGCAAATGGCAACAAATACGAGGGAGATTTTTTAGAGGGTAAACGCACAGGCAGAGGCATATTGATCTCAGCAAATGGAAAGAAACAAGAGGGGTACTTCGTCAATGGTAAACTCATCAAAGATGGAAAAGGATTGGGCATAGATTCAGTTGCTCTCCTTAGTCCTGAAGCCCTGATAGCCTACGACAAGAAACAACAAGAGATCGTACGGGCTAAACGAGAAGAACAGAGAAGAGCATCAAATCTAGAATTTGAAAAAAAGAGAATCGCAAAAATCAAAGCAGCCCAGATCGGCGACCGCATTCGTTTCAAGCAAAGAGGAAAATTTATAGAACAGAACCCAAGACCCTTGGAGAATGAAAAGAATGAATACACAACTTATTACTCGACAAATGTCATCGCTTATATCGAAAGGACAGAAGGGGATAGAATGCAGATTAGGATAGCAGATGTACAATCATCTCTACATAACAACCCTCCAATTTATAAAGGCGTGAAGATGACCGAAGGCTCCATTCATTGGATAAACGCTATATCGGACAAAAGATGGGAGGTAATCGCAGATCGGGAGCAGTGGAAAGCCCCTGTCTTCGAAGCCGTAGAAATAAATCCTTCGCCAAAAAAAGGTATGGATGCATTCAGAAAATGGATAGCAGACAACTACCAATATCCTGCAGAAGCTATCAAAGCAAAGGTAAAAGGAACGGTTACCGTTTCATTTGTCGTAGAGAGAAATGGTCAGCTGACAGACATCAAAGCACTTACGGATATTGGCTATAGCACCGGGAAGGCAGCCGTCAACCTTTTAAAACAAGTCGACAAATGGAATCCCGGCCTACAAGGCGGACGTCCTGTACGTGTGGCTTACACCCTTCCTATTCGCCTGGATGCTACGCTCCAAAAGTAATATCCTTTCTTAATTAGGGCATAGTAAAAATCATTAAGGAGCTAAGAAACATAAAGAAAATCCTTTATCCACCTAACTCCTTAATAGTTAAAAAGGGTTATTTATTCGCCAACAAATACGCCTTGAAAGCCTCGCAATCTACGGATAGATCCGTGGCTAATTTGGGTTTTCCGGCTAAATCCTCCGCACCTTTAGGCAGCACAATCTGCGCAAAGACTTCTTCCGAAATCGCATGGGGGAATTTGCAGGGATGAGCTGTCGACAAAAAGACCGAAGCATATTCTCCGGGGTTATCCTGCCGGTATGCCTGTGCGGCTAAGTATGCAATAGCTGTATGTGGACAGGCGATGTAGCCAAATTTGTCGTACAATTCACCCATCGCTGCTACCGTCTCTTCATCGTTGTAGGTGTACGACGAAACGATCGATCTCAATTCATCCAAGTTGTTATGGAACATATCCTGTATCCGCACCCAATTGCTTGGATTACCGACATCCATTGCATTAGCTAACGTCTGTACGGAAGGCTTAGGTTCATACTGACCGGATTGCAAGAAACGAGGGACGGTGTCGTTGACATTGGTACCGGCCACAAAATGTTTCACGGGTAAGCCCATCTTATAGGCCAGCAGCCCCGCTCCGATATTGCCGAAATTGCCACTCGGTACAGTAAACACCACTTCTTGAACACCTTGTGCTTTCAATTGCGCATAAGCCCAGAAGTAATAAAAGGTTTGTGGTATCAAACGGGCGATATTGATGGAGTTCGCGGAAGTCAAACGTAATTCTTTGTTCAGTTCCGGATCGTTAAAAGCTTGCTTGACCAGCGCCTGACAATCATCAAAAGTACCATCCACTTCCAATGCACGGATATTTTGCCCATTCGTGGTCAACTGCTCTTCCTGTACTTTGGAAACCTTACCCTTAGGGTATAAAATCGTAACGCGCGTACCGGCCACCCGTAGGAAACCTAGAGCAACTGCTCCGCCTGTATCGCCTGAAGTAGCCACCAACACATCCAGCAACTTATCGTCCTGCTTAGAGAAATACCCCATCACACGGCTCATAAACCGTGCACCAAAATCTTTAAACGCATAAGACGGTCCGTGAAACAATTCCAACACGGCTGTATCTGCACTTAAAAACTTGACCGGTGCATCGAAGTTGATGGCATCGGCAATAATGGCCTTCAAATCGTCCGCCGGAATATCATCGCCAATGAGCGCATTCGCTACAATAAAGGCAATCTCCTGAAGAGAATACTGCTGGATATTCTTGATAAACAGGGGATCCAACTGTGGGATATACTCGGGCATGTATAAGCCTTTGTCCTGTGGTAGTGAATTAAACACGGCATCTTGGAACGATACCCTCAAGTCTTTATTGTTTGTACTGTATAGTTTCATTAAAAATCAAAATTAAAACGCAAAAATTAATCGCCAAAGCCTTTACAACACTTTTGGTCCTTCTTCATTGACAGAAGAAACGTATTTTAAACTATCGATCCCATTTGCCGACAGATGTGCCTGTATTTTGTCTACGATTTCCTGAGCAATGGCTTCTCCCTGGGTAATCGCGACGACGGATGGCCCGGATCCGGAAATACCAAAACTTAACGCACCATTGTCCAGCGCAATTTGTTTCATGGTATAGAATTCAGGAATAAGGATGGCACGCGTTGGCTCGATCAGCACATCATGCATACTGCGGCTGATGAGATCGTAATCACTCTTGAAAAGACCTGTTATCAGTCCCGCGATATTGCCCCATTGTACGACAGCATCTTTCAACAAGACCTTTTCTTTAATCAACTGGCGGGCATCGCGTGTCGGCACATCAACTTGGGGGAATACAATACCCGCAAATAGATTGGCGGGAACGGGCAACTTAATGATGTCTAACGGCTCAGAGCCACGGATCAAGGTAATCCCGCCCATTAATGCAGGAGCAACATTATCTGCATGCCCGTGTCCACAAGCCAAGCGTTCTCCTTCCACACAGAAGGGCATAAGCTCCTCTTTTGTCAAAGGATTACCTAACAATGTATTGATAGCAAAAAGACCGGCAACGGTACTTGCTGAGCTCGAACCCAGACCACTTCCAATCGGCATATGCTTAATCAGTTCAATCTCTACACCAATATCGTTGGCTACGCCAAGTTCGTGGAGTAACATCGCCACGCAGGCACTTACGGTATTTTTATCCGGGTCAAGGGGTAGTCTCCCTTCATCTCCTTGTATCGAACGAATACGGACGCCTGGCTCCGCGACACGGTACATCTTCACCTCATCGCCGGGGCTATCTACTGCAAAGCCCAATATATCAAAACCACAGATCATGTTCGCTACTGTAGCAGGAGCAAATACACGGACCTCATCCAGCACTTGATCGAAATCTATTTTTTTATTTATTTTATCTTGAACCATTTCTTTATTAGTTGTCAGTGATCAGATCGCAATACGCATATCACAATACGCAATACCTCTACGCTCCCACATTTACAAGATCTGCAAATACGCCACCGGCAGTAACTTCTGCACCGGCGCCGGGGCCTTTTACGACTAAAGGTCTTTCCTTGTACCGTTCCGTGGTAAAGGAAATAATATTGTCGCTTCCGGATAATGCATAAAACGGATGTGTCTCGTCAACCATCTCCAAACTTATCGTGACTTTTCCGTCTACCAGCTTGCCGATATAACGTATAACTTTATTTTCTGTCTGTGCTTTTTCTTTTAAGCTGTTAAAGTATGGGGTGGCTTTTAGCAGTTCCGTATAGAAGTCATCCACTGAAGTAGCATCCAAACAGGATTGTGGTAAAATAGCACCTAATTCCACATCGGAGGACTCCAATTCAAACCCTGCGTCTCTCGCCAGGATCAACATCTTCCGCATAAAGTCTATGCCACCTAGATCATCTCGTGGGTCTGGTTCTGTATAACCCAGTTCCTGCGCCTCTTTTACCACATCGTAGAAGGACACATCGCCGACAAAGTTGTTGAAGATATAGGATATTGTTCCCGATAGGATGGCCTCGATCTTCACCAGTCTGTCCCCACTCATCATCAAATCTTTCAGGACACGAACGATAGGCAGCCCGGCACCTACGTTGGTTTCGTAGAAGAAATCTACACCATGCCGGCGGGCGGTATCCCGCAACAACCGATATTGTGCATAGTCTCCCGAATTCGCGATTTTGTTACAGGTGACAATCGAAATATTGGCCTTGAAGATGTCTTCATAATAGGTCGCAGGCAATTTACTTGCCGTGTTGTCTATAAACACACAGTTCGGTAGATTCATCCTTTTCATGCGTTCCACAAAACCCGACAGATCGGCCACTTCACCTTCTGCTTCCAACTCTTCTCTCCATGTATCCAGTGCAACGCCATCGCCGTTGAAATACATTTTTTTGGAGTTCGAAACACCGACAACCTTAATTTCGATATCGTTATTTTCCAATAGGAAATCGTGCTGTTCATGCAGTTGTCTAAATAAGGTCGATCCGATATTTCCGGTACCGAGATTGAATACGTGAAGTGTTTTCTTCAGCTCCGCGAAGAAGGCATCATGCACGGCATTCAATGCTTTGGCCAAATCATCTTTACCGATAATAACCGAAATATTAAACTCTGACGACCCTTGGGCTATAGCACGTACGTTGATACCATTACGGCCTAAGGCATGAAACAGTTTTCCCGAAATACCCGGTGTACGTTTCATGTTCTCACCCACGATAGCCAATACCGACAGGTTTTCTTCTATTTCCGGCATAACAAGCTTGTTCGCTTCCAGCTCCAGCTCAAATTCAAGCCCGATAAGTCGTAATGCTTTCTCTGCATCACGGGGGTGTACCGCAAACGTAATGCTATGTTCTGAGGACGACTGGGTAATCAGAACCACATTGATTTGCTCACGGGCCAACAAGGTAAATAATCGACCCGAAAAACCCGATTTACCGATCATACCGCTGCCGGTCAAATTGATAACGGAAATATCCGAAATGGAGGATATGCCCTTGATCGGATACTTAGAACCATCCGATCCGAATTGAATTACCGTGCCCGGAAATTCGGGTGCGAAAGTATTTCGTACGGCGATGGGTATCTTCTTGAGAAAGGCCGGAATCATTGTCGGCGGGTAAATAACCTTTGCGCCAAAGTAAGATAATTCCATAGCCTCTATATAGGACAATATCGGCAAGGAAAACGCCTTTCTTACAATACGGGGATCTGCTGTAAGTATACCGTTTACATCCGTCCATATCTCAATTACAGAAGCATTTAATACACTACCGAAAATAGCTGCTGTAAAATCAGAACCGCCTCGCCCAAGCGTGGTGACCCGCCCCTTATCATTGGATCCGATAAAGCCTGTCACAAACAACAATTTGTCCCCGTGCGTTTGCGCCAATGACTGAATTAACTGCTGCGTCAGCAATTCATCCACGTGAGCATTTCCAAAATTAGAATCTGTCTTTATATAATGTGAAGCATCGATATAATCCGTATCTGGGACATATTGTTCCATAACTTTAGCGACCATATAATTGGAGAAGCGTTCTCCATATGAAACCACGAGGTCTTTGCTCTGCGCACTTAATTCTTTCAATGCTGCAATACCTTGCAAGATATCGTCAAGTTCATTGAGCATCAGTTTTAATTTCGTAAAAACCGGATTTTGATATTTGACGGCGATCAGCGCTTTCACAACCTCAAAATGTCTTTCTTCCAATTGTTTCAAATCTGCATCAAAAGGAATACGTTCCGCAGCGTCTTCAGCCATTTTCGTTAGCAAATTGGTCACTCCCGACATAGCCGACAACACGACCAAAGGCTTTTCCTGATTGTCATAGGACGTCTTCACGATATCAAGTACAGCTTTTATACTTTCTATTGTCCCTACCGATGTCCCTCCGAACTTTAATACTTTCATTCTGTTCAATTAGTTTATATCTTTTAAAATAGTTGCTCAACAAAAAAACCTCCCTCATTTCGGAGGAAGGTTTTATATATCCACTGTACAATAACTTATGACAACAGCTTACTTCCTCCGAATTGTATCACCGGTGGTAATAATAATTGTTGAAATAATTGTATTGTAATTCACTGTCTTTTTAAAATTTTCGTAAATATAGAGAGTTTGTTTTATATAACGAAAAAAAATAAAAAAATAATTTGGTACAGTCTATACAGATATGTTAAATATCCCAAAAGAATGTTAAGATGGTATTGAAAATTTGGATAAACAAAACCTATCTACTATCTTCGTGCAGTGTTTGTTTTAAATAAACACCTAAATAAAGAAATTGTTCATCACAAAGCGGTTTAATGAAAACAAAGAAACTAGTAGCAGCAATGCTTTTCATAGGCTTTTGTCTAGTCTCGCAAGCACAATCAACCCACAATAGCAAGTCCGTACCGGACCAGGAAAATCTGGCTAAAGAGTATTTCTCTCAAATCATGGGAGTCGCTATAAATGCAACAGCAAGTACCAAGTTATATCAATTTGTGTACGACTGGTTAGGCACTCCCTATCGATTGGGCGGTAGTTCCAAAAAAGGTATCGATTGCTCAAAGTTTTCGTTAGCCTTATATAAAAATGTCTTTAACACAACTATTGGATACAATAGCCGTAACCAATTTGCCAACGTAACACCTATCGTTAAAAATGAACTACAACCGGGAGATTTGGTCTTTTTCAAAATCAGAAGTAGGCATATAACACATGTAGGTGTATATCTCGGTGACGATAAATTCGCCCACGCATCTTCGAGCAAGGGTGTCATGGTAAGCAATCTCAATGAGGCTTATTGGAAGCGTTATTACTATAAAGGTGGACGCCCGAAGACCTCAGATAACCGAATTATGACGGCGGATGTAAGCTCTTTTGAGAATAGTGAGGTAGACTAGATGTCGTAAATTTGATAATATGCCTACTAAAAAAACGCTTATCTTAAATAAGGAACAAATCCGTCAGAAATCTCGCCGTATAGCGTACCAGATTTTAGAAGACAATTTTGAAGAGAAAAGCATTGTATTGGTTGGCATAGCGGATAGAGGATATGTATTTGCCACGCGTTTACAACAAATACTTCAGGAACTTGCGAAAGACAAAGAGATCGAACTTATCAAAGTTTCTATTCAAAAAAACAAACGTAATCTGGAAGCTGAGACTGATCAAGCTGTGGAGATCGCTCGAAACAAGGCCGTTATCGTCATAGACGATGTGCTCAACAGCGGACGCACATTAGCTTATGCTTTAGGTGCATTTATGGATGTTCCTCTAAAAAAGATGCGTACGGCTGTATTAGTAGACCGAAGCCACCATTTATTCCCTATATTTAGCGACTTTTACGGCGTAAAGCTATCAACTATTCTGAAAGAACATGTGGAGGTCTGTTTGGAAGAATTGGACAAAAATGAAGATGCCGCCTGGCTACGTTAAACAAGCACGAAGTTCTTGCGTTATCTCTCCCTTATTTATTGTTTAGTAATTTTCAATCGCATACCAGGCTTGATAAGGTTCGATTTCAGATTGTTATCGGCTTTTAGTTTGGACACCGATACTCCTCTATATTTTTTGGCTATCCGATCTAATGAGTCCCCTCGCCTCACCGTATAGTAAGCGATTTGAGATGATGATCCATTATTGGACGCAACTTTACTTATATTAGAAGCCAACCTCTCACTGATAGGCTGATCAACGAGCAAGGTCTTTCCTGATACCGTACTTTTTGCAGTCAGTCCATTCCAGGCTCTTAGATTCTGAACCGATACGCCGAACTTCTTCGCGACATCATAGATGGTCTCGTGACGGCTTACACGATATTGCTTTGTCGTCTCTCTTGCTATAACATCGACCTCAGCGGAGTTGCCGTTATGTAATGCCACATACAACAGACTGTCGTTAACATGATCTGTCAAAGGCAATAATAACCGCTTCGGTTTTTCAGCAGTGCCATTAACTATCGTATGCTTATAAGCCGGATTGTACTTTTTTAATCTTTCTATAGGGATATCAATAGCCTGAGCAATATGATTTAGATCTACCACTCTATCCACCATCAACACTTCATGTTCTAAATCGAGATCTGTTTCCACAGGATATATCGCATAAAAATCAGCCATCTCCATGACATATGTCATCGCAATATACTTCGGTACATAATTTCTGGTCTCCTGAGGAAGATAAGGTGACAGCTCCCAAAATGACGGACTTGATAGTCCGGATCGTTGTATAGCCCGTTGTACACATCCTCTCCCGCAATTATACGACGCTATCGCCAATAGCCAATCATTAAATTGATCATAAGCTTCAGTCAGATAGCGTGTAACAGCGTATGAAGAAGCATAGACATCTTTACGCTCATCTACATAGCTATTCATATCCAGGTCATACATCCTGGCCGTTGCATACATAAATTGCCATGGTCCGACAGCGCCCGATCGAGATACCAAATGAGGATTCAAAGAAGATTCGACTAAGGAAAGGTATTTTACCTCTTCAGGTATACCTGCTCCTTCAAACACCTGTTCATATATAGCAAAATAATGGCGGCTTAGACTTAATAAGCTACGCATATAAGGGCGATAGTTTGACGAGGTATATTTATCGATATATTCCCGAACCTGAGAGTTATATGCCAAGGGAATGGTCTTTATGATACTTTTTAACCTTTTGAAGATCTGGACATCTTCGTCGTCGTTTGCTATCGAAGGATCTACATATTCGCGGATCGAATCCAATTCGGCAGCTAATCTGTCATTTAAAGTCTCAATATAGCTTATCATAGAGCTTTGGAGCTCTTCTTTATGACTGTCAATAGCTATGTCTTGGGCATACCCAACAGTACTAAACAATCCGAATAGTATAAACAAACAGTTGTTTAATCTCATATATGGTCGTTTGATGAGCTTCGCACGGCTATAATTGAACCCATAAAAAAAGTTTCGTTTTTATATTTTCATAACGAAACTTCCCTTATAGATATAGAACAATCATCTACGGATTACTTGTATTCTCATTAGACGAAGTAGATTTGGTTTCTGGGGTTTCTTCCTTCTGTCCTTCTTTAAACTCTTTCACACCTCTTCCTAATCCACGCATTAATTCGGGAATTTTCTTTCCTCCGAATAACAAAAGAGCCAATACGACAATGATAATGATCTCATTTGTTCCAATAAATAATAATGATGATAACATATTTTAAAAATAAATCTTTAACAATTCGCTTTTTACAAATATATATATAAATATTTTAATACATTGTAATTATCTTGCTATCCAAGGAGATGGGTCAAAATCATTCTGGCCTTGGGAAAGTCCAAAGTTAACAAAGGAGTAGCCCAAATCGGCATCTTCTCCCGCTGTACCTATCTGCTGACCTCTGGACACGCGTTGTCCCCTATGTACCGACACACTACCAAGATTCGAATAAAAACTAAAGTATTCGCCGTGTTTCACAACGACAACACCAGGTAATGCTTGGACAACTTCCCCATCAAAGATTACCTTAACCGGCGCATTCGTCGCCGTTCGTATGGCAATGTCCGGCTCGTTAATCGGTACGCCTTCAACGACACGTCTACCATACCCTCTCACAATATTACCCTGCGAAACGGGCCATGGCAATCTACCCCTGTTCGATTTAAAATCTGCCGACAAACGAGCAGCTTCTGGTGTCGAACGGAGAATTTCATTGTCCGTTTTCTTGGGCATAGTCTTTTCAACCTCTGCTACCGATTTTCCCGTACGTTTAGCTTCGGCTTCGGCAGCTTTACGCCGGGCTTCTTCGGCTTTTCTGCGCTCTTCAGCAATCTCCCGGGCAATGGCGGCCTTAATCTGTGCATCCACACGCTTTTTCTCTTGCTGTTTCTTTGACAATTGTCCCTTGACGGATTGCTCCTCCCGTACAATCTGTTTCAGCTCTTTCGCATGCGCACTCCGATCCTTCGCAATAATATCACGTTCTTTCTGCTGCTCCCGCAAAAGTTCAGTCTGTGTTTGCTTATCGCGCTCCAGCTGCGCGATCTTTAATTCTATTTCTTTCTTTGTGCCCTCGATCTCCGCTGCCTTAATCTTTCGGGCATCACTGAACTGTTGAAGATATTTTATGCGTTTAAAAGCCTGGTTAAAATCTTTTGATGCAAAAACAAACATCATTTTATTATAAGCGTTCTTGTTACGAAAAGCAAACATGATCATCTTTTCGTAATCCTTTCGCATTTTCTCTAACTCCGCCTTGAGGGAATTGACAGCCTTCGTATTTTTACTGATTTGATTACTAAGATTGCCGAGCTCACGATTAATGAGCGTAATTTTATCCTCACGAAGATTAAGCTGTCGACTTAATGCAGTAACTTCTCTTTGGGAAAGTAGTTTTTCTTTTGTTTTTGCAGCTAACTCTTTATTTAATATCGCGATATCGGCATTAATTTGTTCCAGTTTCTTTTTTAGCTGGGCACTGCTCTGGCCAAAGCTATACTGTCCAACACCAACTATAAAAAGTAAGCTGATTACTATTTTTTTCAAATCCATGAATTGCTTTCCTTCATTAATCGGCCTTATACCAATCGCTCAAAATTAAACATATCTACACGAGTTGCCTAATAAATTAGATTTTTTTAACACCTTTTTATTCTATTACCTTATAACGGGCGGGAACAGAGAAAGGCAATTCTAATACATCATTAAACCGAACACTCGTATACTCCAAAATAGCATTTACTTTAATATTTCCGGCCTGAAGTTGTATATTTTGATTTTGCGGAAATTCATATCCGCCGATATCCGCATATTTGCCATAATATGATTCTACACTTTGGTCAGTTCCTATAGGCAATAACCGAAAAACTTTAGGACGTCGGTTTGGGTTCAAGCTATATTGAAAAGATAATTGATCTTTCACCCCCACCAGTTGCAACTCCTCCCCGCTTGTCGCCGTTGTCAACTGATCCGTCTGCAACAAAGACGTCGACACATTTGCCATTAAGAGGTCTTGCAATATCTGAAAGGTAACGCCGGCACTGGTATAGCGATGGATATAGTCAAAAGGTTTATTGATGTATTCTCCCCGCAACTTGTTTAGTATTTTTACGCTATCAGGTGTGATAAGCACACGCGCTACCTCTATTCCTAACAAGGCCGTCACAGATATCCATATCGCCTTATTCCTATTTATACGGAAATTTAATGTCACATCCTGTTGTTGGCGGTCAAATTCAACCTGTGCCTTAGCTCTCCCCGAAAAAGAAAGAAAATCAAGATTATTAATCTCCATCGTACCGACGTGCCCAACAGACATATTTTTATCTTCTCCCGAGGGTATCGTTTTTCGTTTTGTGCCACAAGCTGTCACAAACAGCAGGACAAACAGGATAATTATTCCCCTATTCCACATATCTTTTTTCTTTGATTTTGAGTTTGATTCTCTTTTGATCACCCTCTTTCTCTTTGCTCGCGGCCAATGCCTTTTCCCATTGTTTAACAGCGTCTTTACTTCTACCTACCATACTCAGAATATCCCCATAATGCTCCAATAATACAGCAGAGGGTTGAGGCTCTTTCATGGCCTTTTCGATCCATATTAAAGCTTCGGCATATTTGGCCTGTTGAAATAAAACCCAAGCATACGTGTCTTGGAATGTAGCAGAATTCGGCTCTAACTCATTGGACAACTTGGAGTAAGTCGCTGCTTTATCTAAGTCTTTTTTTCGAAGCGACAGATAGTAGGCATAATTATTCAAGACACCGACATTCGTACTATCCAACGTAATCGCCTCTTCGTATGCCACGTCCGAAGCCGCATCCATTTTCAATTGGTGATAGAGATCACCCAACGCTCCATATATCGTCGACTGAAGAAACTTATTCTCATCGCCGCTATGATCCAAGGCCGCTTCTAACATTTTTCGACTATTTTCGTAGTCTTCTTTCATCAAATAGGTCAAGCCCGTAAAATAGAGTAACATTGAATTACCCGGATTAACAGCTAGTGCCTCGTTACCATGACGAATAGCCTCATCTACCTGACGAAGTACAATATCAGCATTAATCAACATCCGCCATGCATCTACATGCGTCGGGCTAATACCTACGGCAGTCAAAAACAAGGACCTGGCCTCTTGCATATTGCCTCTTCTCCATAAGATGTTTCCTTTGATGACATGGCTCTCCGCAATACGAGGATGCCGCAGCACCAAGATGTTGGCGAGATTTTGTATCTGATCTAACGAAAAATCTTTAAAACCGGCGTCCATCATGGTCAGCATAATCCGATGTTTATCGCCAAAGTTGACATGATCTGAATCAAACGCAGATTTTAATGCATCAAAGGCTAACTTGATTTTCTTTTCCTTTCTATAAGCATCCGCGAGATCCAGGTACAGAACAGGATCATTCGTTATCTTAAGTCCTTTCTCCAATACGTCTACAGCCTGTTTTGACTTTCCCTGATGGAGATAGACATACCCTAAAATACTATAAACCTGACGTAACGACGATTGTCCTTCCAAAGGCTTGAGCAACGTCAAAACAGCAGGAAGCTTCTCTTGATGGATTAAAACTTCAGCTTTGGCCACATCCAATGTATCCGAACGCCTGCCTTCCCTGACTTCTTCCTCATATACGGTTAAGGCATCGTCAAATTTCTTAAGCCCCGCCAGCGTCATCATCAGCTCGCGACTGATAAATGTCTGCATGGGGTGTTTGCTTCGATAGGCTTGTAACATCTTCACCATATCATCCCAACGCTGACTGGCTCGGTACAAATCCATTAAAAAGTTTAAATTCTGCAAGCTACCATCTTTGCTATAGGCCATTTCAGCACTTGAAATTGCGCCTTGGTAATCACCCATCTGCCCTAAAAGCAGTCCCTTCGCATAATAGACATCTGCTGCATCCGGATACTGCAGGGATATTTGATCCAGATCCGCTACGGCACCCCTAAAATCACCTATCTTTAACTTACTTTCTACGGCTTCTAACGCTTTTTTGTAAGGTTTCTCCTGTTCCTGCGCCCGTACCGTAAGAACGCTCATGATAAAGATGACAATGACCCAGACTACTTTTTTCTGCATATAACAAATTTTGCGTAATTAAATTAACTCCTTATCATCGATATATTCAAATCCGACATATGGCACCAATACGGCTGGTATTTTAATTCCGACATCCGTCTGATTATTTTCCAACAGCGTTGCCACAATACGAGGTAACGCTAATGCCGATCCGTTTAATGTATGAGCCAATTGCATTTTTCCCTCCGCATTCCTGAAGCGCACTTTAAGACGATTAGCCTGATATGCTTCAAAATTGGAGACAGAGGAGACCTCTAGCCAACGCTTCTGAGCAGCACTATATGTCTCCATATCGTACGTTAGTGCTGACGTAAAACTCATATCTCCACCGCACAATCGTAATACGCGATACGGCAGCTCTAATTTTTGTAACAAGGATTGAACATATTTGTTCATTTCTTCGAGCATCTCATATGAATTATCCGGATGGACAATTTGTACAATTTCGACCTTATCGAATTGATGCAGTCTATTCAACCCTCGTACATGGGCACCGTACGACCCGGCTTCACGACGAAAGCATGGCGTATATCCACAGTGGCGGATCGGAAAATCTGCTTCGTTAACAATTGTATCCCGATAAATATTAGTCACGGGCACCTCAGCAGTAGGTATCAGATAAAGATCGTCATTTGTTACATGATACATCTGTCCTTCTTTATCCGGCAACTGCCCGGTAGCGTAAGCTGAAGCTTCGTTCACCACAACCGGAACCTGCACTTCTTGGAAACCTGCATTCGCCGCTTCATCCAAAAAGAAATTAATCAGCCCCCGCTGAATACGAGCTCCTTTTCCTTTATATACAGGAAATCCTGCGCCCGTAATTTTTGTACCCAATTCAAAATCGATAATATCGTACTTTGCAGCTAATTCCCAATGTGGAAGAGCCTCTTCTGCCAATGAAGGGAGTGTACCATACGAAAAAACAACTTCATTATCCTCTGGCGTTTCCCCTCTTGGCACCGAATGATGTGGAAGATTGGGCAGCTGGATTAATTTCTCATGAAGTGAACGTTCTGTCTCCTCCAATTCGGCTTGCAAGTCCTTGATTTGTTCTTTATATCCTACCGACTGTACTTTCACTAGCTCAGCTTCTTCTTTCCTACCCTGACGCATGAAATCACCTATCTTCTTTGCTGAAGAATTAGCTTCCGCAGCTATTGCGTCGGATTCAGCCTGAATTTTACGCCGTTTTTCGTCCAACGTAATAATATCATCAACCAGACGGAGATCTTTAAAATTTTTTACGCCTAATCGTTCGACGACGACATCTCGGTGCTCACGGATATAATTTAACTGCAACATAAATATTGATTATCATTAATACAGCAAAGGTAATAAAAAAAAGCCCTCTCATATATTTACGAGAAGGCTTTCGAGTATCTTTTATGGTAAGATATATTATTCTTTTTCTACCTGCATATAATTAAGCTCCAACGGCGTTTTCCGGCCAAACACTTTGACCATGACCGTCAGCTTCTTTTTATCTTCATGTACCTCTTCGATTTCACCTGTAAATCCGTTAAAAGGACCATCAATCACTTTCACAGATTCACCAACAAGATAGCTCATATTAAAGCTTTCACCCTGCTCCGCCATCTCATCGACCTTACCTAAAATCCGGTTCACTTCAGCTTGACGCAAAGGAATAGCAACACCCGATTTATCTCCGAGGAAACCTATCACGCTGTTCAAGTTCTTGATAACATGCTCAATCTCTCCGTCTAATGCGGCTTCTATCAATACATAGCCTGGATAATAGTTCCGTTCTTTGGCGACCTTTTTTCCATCACGCATCTGGTAGTATTTTTCCATAGGAATCAACACCTGAGGCACCAGATGCTGGATACCCAAATGACTAACTTCTGCCTCTATATATTGCTTTACTTTCTTCTCTTTACCACTCACGGCACGAACTACGTACCATTTCAAACTTTGATCAGCCATAATAATATAAGGATATAATTAAGAAGCCGTACTGTAAATCCATTCTAACACATTACTTGACGCCTTGTCCATAACAAAAATCAATAATGCGATAATCAAAGAAGCCACAAGTACGACTACTGCGTGATTTTGAAGTTGAGACCACGTAGGCCAAGTTACTTTATGTGTAACTTCACTATACGAATCTTTTATAAATTTAAGTACTTTAGCCATTTTTAGTCTACTTAAGTATGAGCAGGGGCACCAGGATTCGAACCCAGACCAACGGTTTTGGAGACCGCTATACTAACCATTATACTATGCCCCTAATTTTATTGCTGCAAATATAGCGTTTACGACCTATTACAACAAATAATATTTATCTTTTTTTAGCGCTTTGCGACGTGGAATTAAGATAAAAAAACAAGCTAACCAGCATCGCCAGTTAGCTTGTTTTTATCTTAAAATAATCTAAACAGATTACGCTAAAATTTCAGTCACCTGACCAGCACCTACGGTACGACCACCTTCACGGATAGCGAAACGTAGACCTTTTTCCATCGCAATAGCGTTGATCAATTTTACAGTGATCGTTACGTTATCACCAGGCATTACCATTTCAGTTCCTTCTGCCAACGTAATTTCACCAGTTACGTCTGTCGTACGGAAGTAGAATTGTGGACGGTATTTGTTGAAGAATGGCGTGTGACGACCACCTTCTGCTTTTGACAACACGTATACTTCAGCTTTGAAGTCTGTGTGAGGTGTTACAGAACCTGGCTTACAAATAACCATACCACGACGGATATCAGTTTTCTCAATACCACGTAACAATAAACCTACGTTATCACCAGCTTCTCCGTAATCCAAAATTTTACGGAACATCTCAACACCTGTTACAGTAGATTTCAAATCCTCAGCACCCATACCTAAGATCTCAACAGGATCTCCAGAGTTGATAACACCTCTTTCGATACGACCTGTAGCCACAGTACCACGACCAGTGATCGAGAATACGTCCTCGATAGGCATCAAGAAAGGTAATTCAGTCAAACGAGGAGGAATTGGAATATAGTTATCCACAGCTTCCATCAATTCCATAATCTTGTCTACCCATTCTGTCTCACCGTTCAATGCACCAAGAGCAGAACCTCTGATTACAGGAATATCATCACCAGGGAATTCATAGAAAGATAGTAATTCACGAACTTCCATTTCAACAAGGTCTAACAACTCTGGGTCATCAACCAAGTCAGTTTTGTTCATAAAAACTACTAACGCAGGAACACCTACCTGACGAGCCAACAAAATGTGCTCACGAGTTTGAGGCATAGGACCATCAGTCGCAGCGACTACGATGATAGCACCGTCCATCTGTGCAGCACCCGTAACCATGTTTTTCACATAGTCAGCGTGACCTGGACAGTCAACGTGCGCATAGTGACGGTTAGCAGTTTGGTATTCTACGTGCGAAGTGTTAATTGTAATACCACGTTCTTTTTCTTCAGGAGCAGAGTCAATTGAATCAAATGAACGAGCTTCCGAAAACCCTTTATCAGCCAATACTTTAGTAATAGCAGCTGTTGTAGTTGTCTTACCGTGGTCAACGTGACCGATCGTACCAATGTTTAAGTGTGGTTTACTACGGTCAAATTTCTCTTTTGCCATGTTTATGCGAATTAGTAATTATTAAATATTTCTTTGTTAAAATTTTACAAAAATAATAAACTTATTTTATCGAGCCAAAGATGGGATTTGAACCCACGACCTCTTCCTTACCAAGGAAGTGCTCTACCCCTGAGCTACTTCGGCTTTTATAAAAGCTTACTACAGATTATTGCCCTCACCTTCACGATATCTTGAAAGAGAGAGACCTATTATAATCTTGACAATTAAAGAGCGGAAGACGGGTCTCGAACCCGCAACCTATAGCTTGGAAGGCTATCGCTCTACCAATTGAGCTACTTCCGCTAACATAGTTGGATTACTGTGGAGGGAGAAGGATTCGAACCTTCGAAGCCGAAGCAACGGATTTACAGTCCGTCCCATTTGACCGCTCTGGAACCCCTCCAAACCGTCAACTTACGTTGTGAGCCCCCTGCCGGGATCGAACCAGCGACCTACTGATTACAAGTCAGTTGCTCTACCAGCTGAGCTAAGGAGGCTATTACCTTTTAATATTTCAACTATCCTAAACCTGCCACTTTCAACTATTCTGAACGTGACCTGCTGATTATCCCGAGTATCGGGACTCTACCAGCTGAGCTAAGGAGGCTTATATTTTCTTTAATTTTTTCAAGAACACTTCATCTCTATAGAGAGTGCAAAAATCACGATTTAATTTGAATTTTGCAAGCGAACCTGAAAAACTTTTTTTGCTTTTATCCTGTAAAAGAACGAACTCAAAACCCCTGTCATCAAAGCACCCTGAATTTTGATGTTGCAAAGATATAGACTTGAAGGACTTTACAAAAATATTTTTCACTTTTTTTTACCCGCTCACATACATTATATTGATATGCAAGCAAATAGTTTTATCTCAGGTCCATTTCTCCTGTTTCTTACCTTCTTCTCTCCATGTCTTTTCACCTATTTTAACAGCAGGCATGAACTCTTTTAACATTGGAGTGCGTGAATACCGAGCTTTTTATCTATGTTTGAAATGAAATATCCTATCTAAATCTATGCATCGGGCGTTTATTCTTATTTTATTTATTTCATGCACTATATCAGCTCATGCGCAGAAAAAAAACGGATTTATCCAGAAAATAGTTCAAAAATATCTATCGGCTACAAGCGATAGTTCTCGTGGAGGGAGTATGATGATACTGCCCGCATTGGGATATGCCCAAGAAACAGGCGTAGAATTTGGACTGGCGTCAACTTACGATTTCTATATGGACCCGCAAAATGTAGCAAGCCGAACCTCGAATATGACATTCATGGCAACGTTGACTTCCAACAAGCAAAAGAATATAAAGCTAAACACGGATATCTGGACGAACGACAATGACTATCATATTATGGCCGAAATCCGATACCGGGACTGGCCCCTTTATTTTTATGGTTTAGGGAATAAGACACATACTCTAGACAAAGATTACATCGGTCAGAAATTAGTGCGAGCAAAGGTCGATGTAGAAAGAAAGATATCTCCCCATCTATATGCTGGGATAAATGCTCACTTTGACCACTTTAATCTGGAAGATATCGAAAAGGGAGGCATATTCGAAGATCCCGCGGTATTAGGAAAAGAAGGAGGCCATTATTTGGCTCTCGGCACATCCCTCCTATTCGACAATCGCAATGTCACAACCTATACGACCAAAGGTTCATTTTTGCGGTTGAAATATGCGTATGCCCCTGACTTTTGGAAGAAAGACCATTTCTCAGGAGGTCTCCTCGAAATGGACAGCAGATACTTCATCTCTCCATTACCAAAACTGACCTTTGCAATCCAAGCTTTATACAAAGGCTCTTTTGGCAAACATATACCTTATTATATATATAGAGAACTTGGCGGTGACAGTGCCATGCGCGGTTACTACCTCGGGCGATACCGTGACAGAAATTATGCAACTATACAATCGGAGATCCGCTTCCGTACATTAGCCCGTGTCGGTGCTGTAGCATTCGGAGGCTTGGGCAGCACATTTTCAGATCAATATCCTTTCCGTACATTACCAAGTTATGGGTTGGGTATTCGCTATTTTTTCAGTCTCGAACACCAAAGTACTGTTCGCTTGGATTATGCTATCGGCGAAAAAAGACCGAGCGAAAAACGACAGTCAGGCTTTTACCTCAGTCTGAGTGAGGCTTTTTAAGACAGGTTTGCTTCAACGTCTCCAAAAAGGATACCGTAATCGGAAGTTTTGTTTAGGTTGTTTAGGACGGTAAAACAGCAAGCCAAAGAAGAATAGATCTATGGTAACGATGAAGCGCTCATCTTGACAAATAGTACGCCAGCGTTTTCTATCACTTTTGTTCCTGTAAATATCAGTAAGCACAATGTAACGAAACTGCTTTTGCAGGGTTGCTATACCCGCTACAGAAACAGTAAAATCCTGCACATATAAAGCCTTGGCATTACCCGTATTTTGGGGAGATGACGTATACACCACACCAAAATAATCAGCTATCTTACCTATCAGCCGATCTTTTTTTCGGATCTTTCTTTCTCCTTTTTCTGATGAACTATAGATCACGTTCTCGGCCAACGCATATACAAAGGGAGAGTGTGTACCGTGTCGGCTATGTGCTATCAAAAAATGTCGAAAACAATAAAAAACAGACAAGAGCTTATTCACGACGCAAACATAATATTTTTTTTGTACAGTAAAATTTCGTATTTTAGAATGGAGAAAGAGGGTATTCGTATGCAGGAAAATGAATTAAGAGCACTGATATCGTTGTTGGACGACCCAGACACTGAAATTTTCGACCACGTAGAACAGCATTTGATTACATGTGGCCCAGAAGTGATTCCGATATTGGAGGAAACATGGGAATCATCCTTTGACCCACTCTCCCAGACTCGCATCGAAAACATTATTCATCGCATACAATTCGATCAGATCAAAAACGACCTCCAGTTATGGATGTTACAAAACAGCAACGATTTATTAGCGGGCATGCTTATCATCAATCGATACCAATACCCCAATCTTGATGAAGACATTGTACACCTGCAACTCGCCGAGCTGCGCCGGAATATCTGGCTTCACCTGATGTATGACATGAATCCGATGGAAAAAGTCAAGTTGCTGAACAATATCCTTTTCAAAGAATTCGGCTTATCTGGCAATACGGCCAATTATCACGACCCGCAGAACTCGTTTATCCATAAAGTATTAGAAACTAAAAAAGGTAATCCGCTGTCGTTAGCCTGTATATACAGTATTGTTGCACAAAAATTGGATATTCCCGTTCTGGGTATTAATTTACCTAAACATTTTATCGCTGCCTACATTGACGAAGAGCTTCAGACTCCCCTATTTTACATCAATGTCTTCAATAGAGGGCAGATCATGAAACACGATGATATCTATTCTTTTTTGAAACAACTCAATCTACCACCCCGGGAGGAATTTATCTTGCCATGCTCCAATGTTGCCATCCTCAAGCGTATCATTCGCAATTTAATGACGGCTTATGACAATTTAGGCAATTTAGAAAAAAGAGAGGAAATCGCTATATTATTAAATCTCTTAGACGACGAATAGCTAATCTAATATTCAGAAGGCCCCCTTGAATCCAGAAAGATCGATTGTGGAGTATAAGATGCCGACCCGCTGCCCACACTTAGTTCCGCATCAGGTGCGACATCCCCATTATCTGTCAGATGAAACCGCAATATTTTCTTTGCTCCAGCATCGGCAACATAGATATACTTACCTCCTTCACGCGAATCAATAGCTACATCCAAGGGCTGCTGCAACTTGGTGGAAGCACCAGATATTACACGCGTAGGTGTAAGGGTAGTACTACTCGTATTTTTGGAAAAATTTTCGAAAATCAAAACTCTCCCATCGACGCCGTTGCCCGTATAATCGCTCGCTACCAAAACGTCCGATATGTTCGCATAGGAAAAACCACGAATATTCGATGTACCCGGAACCGTCAACGTATAAGTTGGTCCGATGTCCTTTACCAATGTATCCGCTTTCGCATTCACGACATTTACAAAATTCTTAAACACCAATATTCCACCATCTACACCCGTTTTGCTCAACAACATATCCATCGAATCCAACTGCATTCCCCAGATACGGTCATTCAATATGACTTGATAAGCCGGACGGACAAAGCCCCGACGTGTCTTTGGTCGGTCTATGACGAATATACTCATAGTATCTTTCTCACCTCCCAAGTTTAAGTCGGCTGCAAAAAGCTGATCGTCAAAACTATTGTACCACAGACCCGTAATATTTTTAAACTTGCGGTTACCTATAGTACCCGAGGAGGCGAGCTGCCCCTTATCGTTGACAGACATCACCTGAATGGTGGTATCCAGATAAGAAGGTGTATTTATACTGCTCTGGAAGATGCTTCTTGCAAAGGGGCTGAAATGAATAACATTCCCGCCTAATGCTCCCGATCTATAGGAAAGCCCTCCTTCTGTACTAAAAAGACTAGAGTCCGCGGGATCTATGACAAAGACGTTTCTGATCTGTGCATCCGCAGAATTTGGCGTATATTCTGAAGTCGATATATAAAGACGTGAGATTGGCTTTTTGGCCTTACGAGGCTCATCATCATCCCTTTCACAACCCCACATCATTGCCCCTAATAGCAATAGAGGACATATATATAGAAGACACTTCGTCACTTTCATGCACTGACAATTATTATATGTTACAAACTTAGATAAAAATATTTAACTTTTTATTATCCGTCGATTTCTGTAAAATTGCATATTCCTACAAAAGAGAATGGAACAGAAAACATTGATACGAGAAACGCTTATATTACCGGACAACGGACAAAAACTATTGTTGCACTCCTGTTGCGCCCCTTGTTCGGGTGAAGTCATGGAAGCTTTGATTGCCTCGGATATCGACTTTACCATCTATTTTTATAACCCGAATATCCATCCACGCAACGAGTACGACATCCGCAAAGAAGAAAACATCCGCTTTGCTGAAAAGCACAACATACCTTTTATCGATGCAGACTACGATGTAGACCATTGGTTCGAACTGGCAAAAGGCATGGAACACGAACCTGAGCGAGGTATACGTTGCACCATGTGTTTTGATATGCGGTTTGAAAAAACTGCCGAATATGCCGCTAAACACGGTTTCGATGTGATCTCCAGCTCGCTGGGTATTTCTCGATGGAAAAACATGGAGCAGATCAACGATTGTGGGCTGCGGGCAGCCTCCCGTTATCCCAACTTAGCCTATTGGACATTCAACTGGCGCAAAAAAGGAGGATCAGCTCGTATGTTAGAGATCAGCAAACGTGAAAAATTCTACATGCAAGAATATTGTGGATGCGCTTATTCCCTGCGGGACACGAACAAGTGGCGTATGGCCAATGGGCGAGAGAAAATTGAATTAGGCACAAAATACTACGGAGACGAGGAGTAAAAGTATTTTTCAAAAGTATTGTTTTGTTCACACAAAAGAATTAATTTTGCAGGCTCAAATACAGGATTGTGAAGTACCTCAGAGAATATAGAATACCTTTTTCAGGCTTAGCTGCAGGAGAACACGATTTTAAATTTGAGATTGATGATAAGTTCTTTGATTGCTTTGAACACTCCTTAGTCAAGAAGGGCAAATTAACAGCTTCTGTACAGTTGCATAAGCAAGAGAATATGCTGATTGTCCATTTTGACATCAAAGGAAGCATACAACTCACTTGTGACGTATGTCTGTCTGCATTTGAATCGCCGCTGGATTTCCAAGAGCGGGTCATTGTTAAGTTTGTCCAAGAAGAATGGGATGAAGAAACAGAAGAAGTTATCATTCTTAGCAAAACGGACTATGAGCTCGACATTTCGACATTACTCTATGAGTATATCAATGTAAGAGTCCCCTATTATGCCAAGTGTGAAGAGCAAGGTATCGGTATTACATGCGACCCGGAGATGATTGCGAGGATAAGCAACATTGAACAATCGTCAGTTGAAGGCGAAAATATAGACCCACGTTGGGCAACGTTAAAGAATATTAGGAACAATTAAAAAATAATACGAGATGGCACATCCAAAGCGTAAAACTTCGAAATCAAGAAGAGATAAAAGAAGAACACATTATAAAGCAGAAAGACCTACTTTGACAGTTTGTAAAGAAACTGGTGCAGTTCACACACCTCATCGTGCATATACGGTAGACGGTAATTTGTACTACAACGGCAAATTGATTATTGAGAATACAGCAGCTGTCTAAGCGAATCTTTTGAAATAAACATCCCAAATAAGCATCTTAAATTATTTTTTTGCTTTAATTTGGGATGTTTTTTGCGTATTATTGAATTCGAAAAATAATAACGGATGAAGATTGGTTTAGATGTTTTAGGAGGAGATTATGCTCCTAAGTCTACAATATTAGGCGCTATTGAAGCGCAAAAAGTCCTTCAAAACGATCAACGTATAGTTCTATTCGGCGATGAGGAAGAGGTAAGAAAAAGTATAGCAGTGGCTGGAGCAGACCCATCTCTATTTGATTACATCCACGCCCCCGAAAACATTTCCATGCATGAACACCCCACGAAAGCAATCACACAAAAACCTAACTCCAGTGTGGCTAAGGGGTTCGAATTATTAAAAAACGGTGAAATAGACTCGTTTTCTTCAGCAGGAAATACCGGTGCCATGTTAGTGGGGGCTATGTTCAGTGTCAAAACCGTTCCAGGCGTCCTAAGACCAGCCATAGCGACCAACGTTCCCAAGTTAAAAAGTGGGTACGGCATTCTGTTGGACGTGGGAGCCAATGCAGATTGTAAGCCCGAAACGCTGAATCAGTTTGCCTTACTGGGAAGCTTATACGCCGAACATATATCCGGCAAATCCAATCCAAAAGTTGCTCTCCTCAATATAGGTGAAGAAGAAGAAAAAGGAAATCTCCTCACCATCGCTACCTACCCCCTTCTAAAAGCAAATTCAAAAATTAATTTCATCGGCAACGCCGAAGGCCGCGATTTGTTCAGTGACCATGCCGATGTATTTGTTTGTGATGGTTTCACAGGTAACGTTGTTTTAAAGTTGGCCGAATCATTTTACATCGTTACGCGCAAGAAAAACTTTAAAGACGAGTTCTTTGATCGATTCAATTACGAACAGTATGGAGGAAGCCCAATATTAGGAGTCAATGCCCCGGTGATCATCGGACACGGTATTTCCACTCCTGAAGCTATTAAAAATATGGTATTACTATCGAAAGAAATGATCGAATCAAAATTTATTGACAAGATTAAATCGGCTTTTAACTAACATTCTATGTCTAAAATTCATGCAGCTATTACAGCGGTAAACGGGTACGTTCCTGATTATGTATTGACCAACAGCGAATTGGAAACAATGGTTGATACAAATGACGAATGGATCGTAACACGTACGGGTATTAAAGAAAGACGTATTCTAAAAGGAGAAGGATTAGCGACATCCGACCTCGCGGTACCCGCTGTAAAAGGCTTATTAGAAAAAAGAGGTATTGCTGCCACAGAAATTGAACTCATCATTTTCTGCACCAGTACACCCGACATGCTATTCCCGGCCACAGCCAATATCTTAGCAGACAAAATAGGTGCGACGAACGCCTGGGGTTATGATCTGCAAGCGGCCTGTTCAGGCTTCCTTTTTGGACTGACTACAGCCGCGCAATTTATCGAATCAGGGAGACACAGCAAAGTCCTCGTCATCGGCGCAGATAAAATGTCATCCGTTGTCAATTACAAGGACAGAAACACCTGTATCCTCTTTGGGGACGGTTGTGGAGCTGTGTTATTAGAACCTAATACCGAAGGCAATGGTATCCAGGATGCTATTCTCAAAACAGACGGTTCAGGTGGACAGTATCTCAATATTAAAGCTGGAGGATCTTTACATCCAGCTTCTCATGAGACAGTCGAAGCAGGCTTACATTATGCCTATCAAGAGGGGCGTACCGTATTCAAATTTGCCGTTACCAATATGGCCGATGTTGCCGCAGAGATCATGGAGCGCAACAATTTATCATCGGAAGATGTCGCGTGGCTGGTTCCCCATCAAGCTAATAAACGCATTATCGACGCTACGGCAGAACGGGCGGGTCTTCCGGAAGAAAAGGTTATGGTCAACATCCATAAATATGGCAATACGACCAGCGGCACAATCCCGATTTGCCTCTGGGAATGGGAAAAACAACTAAAAAAAGGAGATAACCTCATTTTAGCCGCTTTCGGTGGCGGTTTTACCTGGGGTTCCGTATATTTGAAGTGGGCGTATTAAATCCTCCGCTTTTTGGGTATTTTAAGACATTAAATTTTAACGTAAATTAAAACAAAACCTACTAGCTATGAGTATGGATATCAAGCAAATTCAGGATCTGATTAAATTTGTATCAAAATCAGGCGTGAATGAAGTATCAATCGAAGAAAAGGACTTCAAGATTACAATAAAGACAAATCAGGAACCGACATATGTCACGGCTACTCTTCCTGCGGCGATGCCAGCTCCTGTAGCTGCTGCTCCTACTGCGGCCGCACCCGAAAAAGCAGCACCGACGACACCTGCTGCCCCCGCATCCGCTTCGGGCAACGACGCGAACTTGATAACAATCAAGTCGCCCATGATCGGTACCTTCTATCGTTCACCTGGGCCAGATAAAGCTGTTTTCGTAAATGTAGGCGATGAAATTGCACCAGGCAAAGTATTGTGCATTATAGAGGCGATGAAATTGTTCAATGAGATCGAATCTGAAGTTTCTGGGAAAATTGTGAAAATATTAGTAAATGATGCACAACCGGTCGAATACGATCAACCTTTATTTTTAGTAGACCCCTCTTAACTTAGATATTAGTATTTAGATGTTAGTATTTAGATATTAGATTTGAGATAATAGACTTATCTAGTCAAAATTACAATAGATGTTTAAGAAAATATTAATTGCCAATAGAGGGGAAATAGCCCTACGAATCATTCGCACCTGTCGGGAGATGGGTATCAAGAGCGTAGCCGTATACTCTACTGCTGATCGGGATAGCCTCCATGTGAGATTTGCTGACGAAGCCGTGTGTATAGGTCCTCCTGCCAGTAGAGATTCTTACCTGAATATCCCAAACATCATAGCAGCAGCTGAATTAACGAACGCAGATGCTATCCATCCGGGATATGGCTTTCTATCCGAAAATGCAAGGTTTTCGGCTATATGTGCCGAATATGGCATTAAATTTATCGGTGCTACGGCAGACCAGATTGAAAAAATGGGTGATAAATCGTCTGCAAAAGACACCATGAAAAATGCAGGCGTACCGACAGTTCCCGGTTCGGACGGTTTGATACCCGACGTCAAAACAGGCATCAAATTGGCCAACGAAATCGGCTATCCTGTCATCATCAAAGCTACGGCGGGTGGTGGTGGCCGAGGTATGCGGATTATTTGGAAAGACGAAGAGTTTGAACCGAGTTGGGACTCAGCTCGCCAGGAGGCTGCTGCCGCATTCGGCAATGATGGCATTTACCTGGAAAAATTCGTTGAAGAGCCTCGCCATATTGAGATACAGGTCATCGGTGACCAATACGGTACAGTATGTCACTTATCAGAACGGGATTGTTCCATACAACGCCGCCACCAGAAATTGGTTGAAGAAGCCCCGTCTCCTTTTATCACACCAGAGCTACGAGCCAAGATGGGAGAAGCAGCCATCAAAGGAGCACAAGCGGTAAGATATGAAGGTGCCGGAACGATCGAGTTCCTCGTGGACAAACACCGCAATTTCTATTTTATGGAAATGAATACGCGTATCCAGGTAGAACATCCCGTTACGGAAGAGGTCATCAATTTTGATCTGATTAAAGAACAAATCAAAGTAGCCGCAGGTATTCCTATTTCAGGGAAAAGTTACGAACCGACCATGCACGCTATCGAATGCCGTATCAATGCGGAAGATCCATTCAATAATTTCCGCCCTTCACCGGGTAAGATCACAAACTTCCATTCTCCGGGAGGGCATGGTGTCCGTGTAGACACACATGTATACTCTGGATATACTATTCCGCCAAACTACGACTCGATGATTGCAAAGCTCATCTGTGTGGCACAAACACGCGAAGAAGCAATCTCCACCATGGAACGAGCCTTGAGTGAGTTTGTCATCGAAGGCGTGAAAACAACCATTCCCTTACATCTGAGATTGATGCGTGATCCAAACTTCCGAGCAGGAAATTTTACCACGAAGTTTATGGAAACTTTCGATCTGACTGCTTATCCGGACGAAGAGGAAGCGTAAAAATTTTGTTTTCATTTGAAAAGATACCATTCTTACAACAAAGAATGGTATTTTTGTTATTCGAGTAACATCTGTATATGTCTAGTAGAAAATTATTAAATGCCATAAAGGAAAAAGGGAAAAGTATTGAGGCTGAAATGTCTTTCTTTGAACACCTGGAAGTCCTTCGCTGGCATATCATCCGGGCCGTCATCGCTGTCACGGTTTTTGCGATATTATCGTTTAGCTTTTACGATTTTATCTTCAACCAAATCATCATGGGGCCTAAAAGTCTTGATTTTTGGACCTACCGCATGATGTGCAAAATGGGAGATGTGCTCCATTTGGATGGATTTTGTGTTGAACGGATTCCTTTCAATATTATCAATACAGAACTGGCGGGGCAATTTATGCTACAAATCAACTCCTGTCTGTTGATGGCCGTTGCATTAGGATTCCCCTACTTACTGTTCGAAGTTTGGTTATTCATCAAACCTGCACTGACCGATATCGAACGGAAGTCGGCAAATGGATTTGTGTTCTACGCCACTCTTCTATTCGTTATTGGCGCGCTATTTGGTTATTATATTGTGGTTCCGCTATCTGTCAACTTTTTAGCCAACGTGTCACTAAGCGATGAAATAACGAACCAAATTACAATCGATTCTTATCTATCTACCATCGCTACATTAACATTGGGGTGTGGGATTATTTTCCTCTTACCCATTTTGATATTCATCCTGTCCAAACTAGGCTTGATGACACCGCAGTTTATGCGGGCAAGCCGGCGGTATGCCATTGTTATTATTTTGATTATAGCCGCTATCATTACCCCTACGGCCGACGTCATAACGTTGCTTACGGTCAGTGCTCCTATGTTCATGCTTTACGAACTTAGCATCATGGTGTCCGCACGGGTCAAAAAGCAACGAGACTTAAAAGAAAAAGAATTTTATAACACATAAACTAAAAATCATGAAAATAGCCATTGGAAGCGACCATGCCGGTTTTGATTATAAAACAGAAATCATTAATCATTTAAAGCATCTCGGACACGACGTGCAGGATTATGGTCCGTCGAATGCCGATTCAGTAGACTATCCGGATTATGCACATCCGGTCGCCAGTGCTATTGAAAATGGTGAACATACATTGGGGATATTGATCTGTGGCAGTGCCAATGGTGTTGCCATTACGGCTAACAAACATCAAGGGGTACGCGCTGCCATAGCCTGGCAAAATGAAATTGCAGCTTTGGCCCGTCAGCACAATAATGCTAATATCTTATGTATTCCAGCAAGGTTTATAGACATGGACCTGAGCAAAAAGATTGTGACGACCTTCACCACTACTGATTTTGAAGGTGGTCGACATGCTAACCGTGTCAATAAGATTTCCTGTGCGTAGATTATGAAGCCGTTTCTGAGTTTATTCTTTATTGTGTTCCTGACGAACAGCTGCACGTTAGCGCAGAGTCCGTCTCGTTATGTGGAAGAATTAAAGGAGGAGCCGGCAAAAGAACATCTGACCGTACTCTCTTCTAAATCCTATGAAGGACGCGGAACAGGCCAAGCTGGAGGTCAAAAGGCTGCGCGCTATATCGCGGATCATTTTAAGGACTATGGGCTTATACCCATAGTTAAGGACTCCTACTTCCAGCCCGTTGCTTTACGAAGAACATCTTATAAGGTCAATGAATTTAGAATAAGCAATATACCGCTGGCATATGGTCGGGAATATTTCGTACAAGGTGACAACACCTTTCAGGATTTCCAAGCCAAAGAAATTGTTTTTATTGGCTACGGTATACAAGATTCCAAATACAATGAGTTAAAAGGAATTGATATCAAGGGAAAAGTCGTCTTGCTGCTCAACGAAGACGAACCCATGGACGGTAATGGACATTCGGTGATAACCGGTAAAAAATATAAATCGGAATGGTCGGTCAACCGATTCAAACGTATCCAAGCATTGCTCAAACATAAACCCCAGCTCATTCTGGCAACAGGGAAAATGGCCCAACAAATCATACAGCAGGGTAATAACCGCAATTTGCTCGGTCGTATTCAGCTGGATGAGGGAACAGTCGAACCCAAAGATGTTTCACAAGAAGCGCCCGTTGTCTATATTACGGAGTCCATTGCAGATGAAATGCTAAAACAGGCACAAACTTCTTTACAAGAGTTCAAAAATACCGTAACCAGCACACTTAAACCAGTAATCTCCAACATTCCGTTAAGTCTGCACGCTCGCATGGGTATTCTATCCGAAAAGTTGCATGATCCAAACGTGTTAGGGTTGATTGAAGGAACAGATCTGAAAGAGGAAATTATCGTCGTCTGTGCACACTATGACCATGACGGCATACTTCCCGACAGTACATATTTCCCGGGTGCAGACGACAATGGTAGTGGTACTGTAGCTGTGTTGGAATTGGCACGGACTTTTGCTCAAGCCAAAAAGGAAGGTCACGGTCCTCGCCGGAGTATACTGTTTGTCGCATGGGCTGCCGAAGAGCGCGGCCTTTTGGGTTCCAAGTATTACGTCGAAAACCCTGTTTTACCTTTGCGCAATACCGTTGCCTGCATTAACATCGACATGATCGGTCGTATTGATGACAAGCATCTGAATGGCAATCATAATTACATACACGTTATTGGAACAAACAAATTAAGTACAGACCTAAAACCTATCCTCCAAGACGCCAACCGTACAATCCAACTCGAATTGGACGACATGTATAATAATCCCAAGGATCCTTTACGTCTATACTATCGCTCAGATCATTATAATTTTGCCCAACAAGGCATCCCTTCCCTCTTCTTCTTCTCGGGGTTACACCCGCATTATCATACCCCCGAAGATACCGTGGATAAAATCGATTTTCCAATGATGGTCAAACGAGAGAAACTTATTTTTCATGTGGTATGGGATATCGCCAATCGCGAAAACAGACCTCGGGTAGATATCGATTAAGAGGGAAGATCATTTATCCGCTTACCTTCATGGTGCCAAAACCGCCGATTTTTAGGTTCACCGATAAGTTGGCTTCGGTAAATACTGCTATGCCCTGACAGCAAATAGGAAACTATACAGGCAATAGCCACATACATGCCGCAATCAGCACCGAAAAGCTCTATCGCCATGATGCTACATGCTAAAGGTGTATTCGTAGCTCCCGCGAAAACGGCGACAAAACCCATGCCAGCAAGGAGATCTACGGGCAGGGGAATAAAATAGGCCAACGCATTCCCCAAAGTTGCTCCAATAAAAAACAATGGTGTCACTTCCCCACCTTTAAACCCTGCCGAAAGCGTGACAATAGTAAAAATCATTTTCACCGCAAAATCATACGCCGGCAGTTGCTGCTCGAACGAATCAACAATTGTCGGAATGCCCAAGCCGATATATTTTGTAGTACCTATAGCCCACACGGCAGACGCAACAAGAATACCTCCGACAAAAGGCCGCAATGGCGGATAGGCAATCGTAGACTTAAATATACGGCCTGCTTTGTGAACCATCTTGCTAAATGTAGCAGCACATAGCCCACAGAAAACCCCAACTATAACAGCATAAACGACTGGAAGGAGTGAAATATCGGGAACGACATCAATATGATAATGCGTATGTTGTGCCTGCCAAAGCCTTGTGACCAAATCGGCGATTATCGCCGTCATGAAAGCCGGGAAAATAGCGTTATACCGGATACGCCCCAAAAGAAAAAACTCCAGACCAAAAATTGCACCCGCTAAGGGTGTACCGAATACGGATCCAAATCCCCCAGCAATCGCCGCTATGATGAGTATCACCCTGTCCGGGGATGAGAGGCGGAATGGTTTTGAAAATTGGTCCGCAATCGCCCCAGCCATCTGTAAGGCCGTTCCCTCCCGCCCTGCTGAACCTCCAAAGAAATGGGTAGCAATAGTTCCGATATACACAAACGGGGCCATACGGAAAGGTATGATCCGTTTCGGTTGATGGATAGTGTCGATCAGAAGATTATTACCTTGTTCGGCATCTTTACCCAAGTAATGATAGAGGAGTCCAATGAGCAGACCTCCAACAGGAAGCAAGGCAATCAACCAAAGATGATTTTCCCGAAAATCGGTTGCCCAATCCAACGAAATCAGAAAGCCGGCCGAAGCACTGCCAATACACGCGCCGATAAACAAACTGATGAAAAACCACCTAATGATATAAGAAATGGCGGGGTATTTACGAAAGAATAATCGAGTGGAGAGGTTTATCTTTCTACGAATTGTACTTTGTTTGTATTTAGACATGGCGCACCTGATTAAATTGTCAACATTTAATTAATCAGGCGTCATCAGCTTTTTTGGAGCGGTTGGGTAAGGAAGAACACCATTTCCTTTTTTGTCTGCTGCAAACTTACATAAAATGCTTTATATTCACGTATGCTTAACAGCAAAATCGATCTCTTGGTTTTATTGGAAGCTTCTTAGGACTTCAATTGGCCAATCTGATGTAATATTTTAATAAGTTCTTCTGATTTGTTTGTGCCAATAAGTAGTTTCTTACCGTTGGTAAACTCAAGCTGCAACCCCTTGTTGCCCGAAACATTATATGCCTTGCCTTTTCCAAAGAAACTAAACCGCAATCCCCAACCTCCATATTCGCTTATCGGCGAATACACTCTGACATAACACTTGGTCAAGATATCCCAAGGATAACGTTTATATTTGAGGTGAAAAGGAAAGAAACGAACATATATTCCATCTACTTTAACTTGGGTGACAAGACGACAGCTAACAAATAACAATGTCAATATGATGGTCAGTCCCGTAGCTATTAAAAGTTCAGTGTCGCTCATCGGCTTATCACCAAATTGCTGTCCACCGACAACTTGTTTAAAAACACCGTAGAGGAAAAACCCATTAAGGATCAGCAGGATTAACCAAATCCACCATTGCTTAAATCTTTGTCTTTCTACAAATAAAGTTTCATTGTCCATTTCTCAATATGCCATTCTTCGCACATTAAATTTACGAAAACAAATAGGACTTTTTCGTTTTCTTGGCAGAAAAACTAAAGCCGCTTTTGTTTTGTTGTATGATATGCCGTAAATTAACAGGAGATAACAACACAATATGGCTTTTTTAGATTATTATAAGGTATTAGGACTTGACAAGTCGGCCAGTCCGGACGACATCAAAAAAGCGTATCGCAAGCTCGCACGTAAATATCATCCGGATTTAAATCCCAATGACGAAGAGGCGAAAAAGAAGTTCCAGGAACTCAATGAAGCGAACGAAGTATTGACCGATCCGGAAAAGAGAAAAAAATATGACCAGTATGGTGAAAACTGGAAGCATGGTGAAGAATACGACCGTGCACAGCAGCAGTATCGCCAACAGTCAGGTGGTGGCCGTACCCAAAATCCTTTCGAGGGTTTTGACTTCAACTACAGCGGCAACTACGATACGGGCGAGTACTCCGACTTTTTCGAACAGATGTTCGGCTCACGCTTTGGTGGTGGACGGAGAAGTGCCTATCGCGGACAAGATTATCAGGCTGAAGTCGAATTGACGTTATCCCAGGCTGCAACAACCCACCAACAGACGTTTACGATTAATGGCAAAAATATCCGTATCACCATTCCGGCAGGTGTGGAAGACGGCCAAAAGATCCGGCTGAAAGGTCAGGGTTCCGAAGGAACGAATGGTGGACCAAAAGGCGATCTTTACATTACTTTTCTCGTAAAGAGTGACCCGCGCTTTCAACGGAAAGGAAATGATCTTTATTCCAAAGTAGAAATTGACCTCTATACGGCGCTTTTGGGGGGCGAGGCCATCGTAGAAACGTTGTCGGGGAAGATCAAAGTTAAAATAAAACCGGAAACGCAAAGTGGCACCAAGATCAGGCTTCGGGGAAAAGGCTTTCCAGTTTATAAAAAAGAGGATAGTTTCGGCGATTTCTATGCGGAGGTGTTGGTTAAGCTGCCGACGAATCTGAACGAGGAACAGAAGAAACTTATACAACAATTAGCAGACATCAGTAAGTAGCGCTATGGAACGTACTTTATTCAAAATCGTCGACATCTGTCGAGTTCATCGACTCGAAGAAACCTTTATATACGAACTCTATCGTAATGGACTCATTGAAATCATCCTCGAGAATGAGCAGGATTGCATCGATGAAGAGCAATTACCCTTGATTGAAAAGTTCTCCAATTGGCATTACGATCTAGAGCTCAACATGCAAGGTATTGAAGTAGTTTCACGCCTTTTGGAGCGTATCGAACAGTTACAACAGGAAGTTCGGGCTCTAAAACGTGGGTAATTTATCCCCTACAAATCTCCTGCAGTTTCGCAACCACAATATCGATCTCCGCTCGCGTATTGTTTTTACTGAAAGAAAAGCGGATAGCAGGCCGATCATTCTTTGCTTGTATCGCCTGAAGCACATGTGAACCAATATTCGACCCCGAACTGCAAGCACTGCCGCCCGACACCGATATCCCATCGATATCCAGATTAAACAACAACATATCATCCATATCCGTACAAGGCAAAGACACGTTCAGCACTGTGTATAAGGATTGATCCGCATCGACATTACCATTGAAACGGACATCCGGAATAACCTCCTGAAGCCGTGTTATCATGTAATCTTTCAATCCCTGTATATAAGCCCGATGTTCCTCCATATCACGATAGGCGATTTCCAAAGCCTTCGCCAAGCCGACAATACCATATACATTCTCGGTACCACCTCGCATATTACGCTCTTGCGCTCCCCCGTAGATGAAAGGTTTAATCTTATTTTTTGAATTGATATATAAGAAGCCTACACCCTTCGGACCGTGAAACTTGTGCGCCGCGCCGGTAATAAAATCAATGTGCAATTGCGATAAGTCATGCGGATAATGCCCCATGGTCTGCACGGTATCCGAGTGGAATACAGCGTTATATTGTTGACACAGCTCAGACACCCGCTGAATGTCCGTGAGATTACCCAATTCGTTATTTGCATGCATTAAAGACACCAATGCTTTCGGATGAGCAGCCAATAGCTGTTCCAGATGTTCATAATCTACATTACCCGTCGCATCCAACTGCACCAGGTGGAGAAACACCTTTCCCGTCTTTTCCAGTTCTTCCACGGTATGCAAAACAGCATGGTGCTCTACTGCAGAAGTGATGATATTCGTAACACCCAAATCTTCCACAGATCGAACAATTGCCATATTATCCGCTTCTGTTCCACCCGACGTAAAGAAAATTTCTGCAGGAGAAGCATGGAGCAGTTGGGCAATGGTTTTACGCGCTTTTTCGACAATTGTTTTCGCACGGCGGCCATGCGCATGTATAGAAGAAGGGTTACCAAAGTCGTCCTTCATGACCTCGACCATCACGTCAATAACCTCTGGGTCTAAGGGTGTGGTCGCGGCATTGTCTAAATATATTTGCATGATGCAAAATTAGGGATTTGCCCACGAAATATGGAATTATTTCGATTTTGTTATAGGCAACCATAAACTGAAAAGTGATAATATTCCTCCTACCAATGCCAGATACACCACTACATCCCCTATCCTTGTATAAATAGTCAGTTCCTCATTAAGATTAATTTCCTGATGAAGCGCTGCGGGCACCCACCATTCGGTACGCTGGACGATATCGCCACGTTGGTTGATAAATCCTGATATACCCGTATTAGCTGAACGAACCACCCAACGACGGTTCTCGATCGCACGTAACCGGGCGTAATCCAAGTGCTGGTCTTTTCCTGATGTATCTTCCCACCAGCCGTCATTGGTGACAACCGCAATAAACTGGGCTCCCTTTTGCACATACTGACGCACATAATTACCCCAAATCGATTCATAACAAATGACCGGCGCCGCTCCTATCCCACTTTGGGCATAAAAAACTGAAGGTTCAGTATCTCGTCCATATCCACCGGTAGTACCACCAAAATGTTTAAAAAGCGGCTTCATAAATTCCAGAACGCCACCGAATGGCATCTGCTCGACACCCGGTACCAACTTAGACTTATGGTAAAACTGAAGCTTGCTCGAGCCGTCGATAAGCACCGCAGCATTGTAACTATCAACATACTGCCCGGCAAAAGATCGGGCCGTACGTGTCTGTTGCTCCGGGAACAAAGCATAACTTTCTATTCCGGACAAGACATTGCCGTTGCGATAATTGCCTAAAAAGTCTACGATGGACTGGTAGCTCGGATAAGACCGGAACTCCTCTTCATTAATTCCCCCACGCGCGGAAATAGCAGTCTCCGGCCAGACAAAAAACTCGGTATTCGGTCGAGCTACGCTGGCGGAAAGTTCCATAAGCCGTTGCAACTGCTCTTCAGGAGGAATAGAACCGAATTTTCCATAAGGATCGATATTAGGTTGCACAACAACCACATCCGAAGGATTAACATGTTCCTTATAGCCGGAGTATTGAACCAAAGATACCGTCACAGGGATAACAATCGCGGCGATTGTTGCTATCGCCAGTCTACGTTGGGGCAGAATATATACCTTTTGTGTCTTTTGCCAATATAAAAGAAACAGCAGAATATTAATTCCCCAGATCCACAGCGTACCTCCATATACGCCCGTAATACTATACCACTGCACGATTTCATGAAAATTGGCAAAGCCATTGCCCAAGGTCATCCAAGGAAAAGCCAAATCCCAGGACTGATGAAGGTATTCATAGGCGATCCAAAAGGAGACCAACCCCATGAAACTCCATCCTATCGCCCAACGTTTACGCAATTGATAGTATAATCGAAATGCCGTGGCCATGAGCAGGGGTGCCAGACAAAACGGTATTAAGGCAATCAGTAAAGATACCACCGTCGGCAAATAGGCATGCATAGCATGAAATACCCAATAGATCGAAGCGGTATTCCAGACGACTCCCGTCAGAAAAGCCAGTCCAAATATTTTTCTTCCTTTCTTGTCAACATCGCTACGCATAACCCGTTCGACAGCGACCAGTAACGGTACAAAACCTATCCATAGGAGAAAGCTACTGTAGGGTATAGGTGGCCAGGCCAACCACAGTATGAAGGCACTCAGCAGCGCTAATAAATAGTTGTTTTTCACGTATACTATAATTGAGAAAGAAGTTCAGATTTTTTGCTTTCGTATTCCGCTCTCGTTATGAGCTGTTTATCGTAGAGACTTTTTAGTTTTTTAAGTTTCAACGTCAGTTCATCATCTTCTTCTGTCAAGGGCTGATTTACAATAGGCGCTTCCTCCTTCTCAACAAGAGGATCCGGAGCACCCACATCTACCGCCGTCGCATCCTCGATTGGAAACTTTTCTTCTTCTACTGAGGTATCATCATCGTTTGCTTCCGTTAGCTCGGTAGAATCTTCTTTATCTGCTGCCCGCTGGCGATACATATCATTGATTGAAGGCACTTTGCCTTCTGCATTTGTCGACATCACGGGAGGAGCGACAGGAGCGTGATGTCCTTCTTTGACTACCACATCCTTACCGTTTTCCAGTGCATCCTTAATGAGCTGGTATAACTTTCTGGCTTGCACCTTCGGAATGTAGTCAATGCTCAAATTCTCTCCCGTAAAGGGTATGACGGTCACTTTGGAACCAAATATTTCTTCTTTAAAGGCGATATCCTTAATGTCTGTCCAGGAGAAAATCTCAAAATTCGTGGCCAGCCCCAATTTGGTAAACTCACACAAAAAAATCCGCTTATTACTGATCGTTATGCTATCCGGAAACAAGGTCACTGCCGGTTTCTTCTGTATGGCGATATAATTGATTGCTTCGCCATGGGTCAGCATATCGATGATTTTCTTATATATCTTTTCAACAACCTTGGGATCCTGACCATCCTGTATGAATTTATCCATATTCCTTCTTTAAATCGTATGCGTAAAGTTAACTATTCTAATCCGGCCACACAAAACACAAACTCACCCTTGATGACGTTGCTTTCAAAATGCTGTTTCAGTTCAAGCAAACTTCCGCGTACATTCTCCTCATAGATTTTACTGAGTTCCCGCGAAATGGATGCTTGCCGTTCTGTACCAAAATAATGGATCAGTTCATCGATGGTCTTCAACAAGCGATGAGGCGATTCGTAAAAAATCATGGTACGTTTTTCAGTCGCCAACGCTTTCAATCGCGTCTGCCGACCTTTCTTGACGGGTAAAAAACCCTCAAAACAAAATCGGTCATTTGGCAATCCGGAATTGACCAATGCCGGAACGAAAGCTGTGGCGCCCGGCAGGCACTGTACCGTAATTCCTTCTTTAATAGCTTCCCGGACAAGCAAAAATCCGGGATCCGAAATAGCGGGAGTACCCGCATCCGATATGAGGGCTATTTGCTGACCCTCTTTCAGAAATTTGATAATCTCCGATACCGCCTTGTGTTCATTATGTTGATGATGGGCAAATACTTTCTTGTCGATACCGAAATGTTTGAGTAGAGGTGCACTGGTGCGCGTATCTTCGGCCAAAATAACATCCGATTCCTTCAAGATACGTATGGCTCGGAAAGTCATATCCTCCAGATTGCCTATAGGGGTAGGAACTAAATACAGCATGATCAAAGTTATACTTTTTTACGCATAGTAAAGCTATTTTTGGTAATTTGCGGGCCTTAACGTTACAACTATGCATTTGATATATCAAGGTAAGACCAAAGATGTCTACAAACTGGACAACAACCAAATTCTATTAAAATTCAAAGATGATGTCACAGGTGAAAATGGCGTATTCGACCCGGGAGCCAATACCGTCGGACTAACTATTGAAGGGGCCGGAAAATCGGGATTGAAGATGACCAAATTTTTTTATGAATTACTGAATAGCCGCGGCATCCCCACACATTTTATCGCTGCGGATCTCGATGAGGTATCCATGACCGTAAAAGAAGCACAGGTATTGGGCAAAGGTTTGGAAGTTATCTGCCGTTATAAAGCTGTCGGCAGTTTCTATAGGCGCTATGCGGCTTACTGTACCGAAGGTCAGGACCTGGATCGCTTCGTGGAAGTTACCATCAAAGATGACGAACGCGGGGATCCTGTTATTTCGGACGATGCACTTGCCCAATTAGGCATTCTACCGCACGCTTTATATCAGGAACTTAAGGAATTGACCCGACAGATCTGTGACATCGTAAAAGAAGAGCTGGCAAAGAAAGGATTGGAGCTATACGATATTAAATTGGAATTTGGTTACGACAAAGCCACCAACCAACTTCTTTTGATCGACGAGATTTCGGGGGGAAATATGCGAGTGTATCAAGGTGGAACCTATATACCACCGCTCGAGCTGGAAAAGATATTTTTGAGTTAATATACGCTTAAAAGATTCTTTCTTCGGGCAGGTCTAATCATCCAATTTAATAATACGGATATTATCGTGATAGGCAATCCGGGTAAGCACATTATCCGTTAATATAACATTCCCCTCATCATCTTTTCCTGCTTCACGATATACACCCCATTTGATATAACCCTTTTGTCCATTATTCAACTGGGTACCCGTAAAGGTTACCAAATTATCTTGCTGAAAACGCAAAACATACGCGGTTTCGTCTTCATATTTGGTGTAAATTTTAAAATAACCCGTATTGTCCGTAGTCCATTTTACGTCTATCCTAAAATCTATCCATCTGTTGATATTAGGTCTGAAATCGCTTATCACGATGCCGTTTCCAGCTGGTCCAAACCGAACGGTAATAGCATGTCGTTTGGTCAGAAGCCTGACGGGCACAGGGTCACCCCCCGAGACTTTCAATTGAAAAATATTGTCTCCATAAGGTGTATCGACTGTATTCCACGGCTCCCAGTCTCTTAGGTAAACGCTAAATTCATAACGACGCTCCATACCTGGAAAAAACAGCGCAGGCAAGTACTCCAGCGCGTCGGCTTCGCTTCTGTAGGCTTCCGCAGAATAATAATCGGCTTCGCCCAACGTAACTTTATGGGCAATCCCCCGGGTACTGTTTCTGCTAGGACTAATGATGTATGCCGCATCGGCTCCCGGAGCCACTGTACCCCGTATACCGACAATTCCCGAGTTGAGTGTACCCGACTCGTAATCCACGTTCAGAATAGTATCATTAACCGGATTTTCATCTTTCGGAAGCCAAGTTTTTGTACCCTCTTTTTTATCCGTTGGCGGACTGGCTACTTCTTTCTTTCCGCAACAGGCTATGGCTAATAGTATGCAAATCGCCAATAGATAATTTTTAATTCTATTTTCCATATGGTATTTAATTAAAAAACTCTTCAAGGATCTTGGCTGCCTTGAAGAGTTGAATGAAGATATTATCTAGCATATTATTAAGAATATACTATTCCCAGAGTGGATTTTGGTCAAACTGCGTCATTAAATCTTTATCCCGTTGGGGAATGGGAAACAATTCGTGCTTGCCCTTTGTCGTATAACCAGGCTGTCCCACAACATAATTTGGTGATCCAGCAGATTCCCACCACGACCCCAATGCTTCAGCAGTAGCCTTTACGGTTTCATAATATACACCCCAACGTACAAGATCAAGCCTTCTATGTCCTTCAAAAGCCAGCTCAAAGGCACGTTCCTTATGAACAGCTTCCTGAAAAGCACCCTCTCCCAGACCAGCAGGTATATCCGCCAAATTGCTCGCCGCTTCAACAGGGAGTCCATACCCCCTTCTACGCACCATGTTAATAGCTGTATATGCATCAGTCGTTGGCCCATGTTTCCATTCATTCAAAGCTTCGGCATACAATAACAACACATCTGCATAACGTAATACATACCAGTTGACATTCGATTTATCATTATTAATCAGGCTATTGCTCTGCGGGACATATTTCTCTGTATCCCATTTAGCCGGCGTATAATTTTGCTTTTCCTTTTGCCGTTTGGTCGGATCAGCATCGTTCGCCTGTGCGGTCTCCTCACTATCACTTGCTCCTTTCGCATATAGCACTTTATCATCATTATACTGATAATTTGCTACGGAAATATCCCTGCGCAAGTCTTCCGCATAAGTCCGCCAATCCAGCACAAAAGTATGTATTACCTTTACATTCCCTGCATTCCGGCCACGCACACCAGCAATGGCTGAAGTTTTCACACCATTCCATTTCCCAATACGTCCGACGGGATCAGACCCAAGCGTAGCTGTAGGTGAATAAAATGAAACTTCGATCAAACTTTCTTGCGGATTCCAGATACCTGCGCCAGCATTTTTCCACAGTTGCTCATAGTCGCTTAAAAGACTATGCTTATTGGATTCGACCAATATTTGGGCGGTTTTAGCAGCCATTTCCCATTTTGACTCATCCCGAACCGGGTAACCGGCCCATGTCGCATATACCTTGGCCAATAATCCCAATGCCGATCCACGAGAGAAGCGGTAACTACTGTTGCTTCGATACGTATCATCCACTGCGTAAGGGAGATTTTCCGCCGCATACTGCAAATCCTGTTCGATAAATTCGTATACTTTGACAGGATCTTCCTGCACAAACGTCGACGGATGTTGATACGACATACTCGTATTCGTAATCAAAGCGATATGCCCAAACCGTTGCAATAATTCAAAGTAATATAAAGCACGCAATCCTCTCGCTTCAGCCATATAGATTGTAGCCAACTCTTGATCGACCTGCGAATAGGTTACCATCTTCTGTTCTATACTTTCCAGAAAATCATTGGCATTATAAATGGAGTTGTATAACATGCCCCATGTCTCCTGTATCTCGGCCTGATTGGCAGAAAACGAATTTGTCGGTATGATACGGAAGTTCTCATTCGAGCTACCCTCTACCTGAGAAATATCTGTTCCCATCGTAAAGAGGATAGAAAGATGATAGCCATACATATCATCCGTTACCATATTCCGATAAACTCCCAATAGGACGTTCTCGGCTTCAGCAGCATTGCGCATATACGTACTCTTATCGATTTCTGTTCTTGACTCTTCCAGCAAATAATCTGAACAGGACAGATGTACCAAAAGTAACGCCGGTACAAGGATATAATAAATTATTCTTTTCATCTTTTCTTTGTTTTTAATTAAAACTGAAACTCCAATCCAAACGTGAAGACTTTACTTCGAGGATAGGCTCCCCAGTCTACACCCGGAGTCATCGGATTACGTGCAAAGCTACTGACCTCCGGATCAAAGCCACTGTATCCTGCAAAGGTCACCAAATTTTGTGCGGAAGCAAATAGACGGGCACTAGATACATAAGCTTTCTTTGTCCATGAAGTTGGCAAGGTATAACCTAAAGCTACATTTTTTAACCGTAAGAAAGAGCCGTCTTCTACAAAACGTGAATAAATATCGTTCGTCACATAGCCATTGGTAGACGGCACTTTATTGGAGGCATGCGTAGGCGTCCATCTATCCGCCACTTCGGCCAACATATTTCGACGTCCCGAACGAGATTGTGTCGCATACATCCGCGTAGCGTTGAATATATCATTGCCATAGTTAAATTGCACAAAGACACTCAAATCAATACCCTTATAATTAAAGGTATTAGTAAAACCACCAAACCATTTCGGTATTGCATTCCCGATGATCGTGCGATCATCTGTCGTGATAATACCATCTCCATTCTGGTCTGTATATTTTACCATACCCGGCTCTATACTGGAGAAACGCGTATTGTTGGTTATTCCTTCTTTCAGCATTAATGTACCATCCGGTGTCGTATTGAAATCACTGTATTGATAGATCCCATCAAATTCATAACCATAAATAAGCCCTAAGGACTGGCCGACGATAGCGGCATAATCGTTGTCGGTTACATTTCCATCAAAACCCGAACGACTATACATGGCGTTTACCCCCGACTGCAGTGATACCAGCTCATTCCGGATAAAGGAGATATTAAAAGCCGACTCCCAGGAGAAATCCCGTTTTTGAATGGGTTTACCTGTGATGCTCAATTCTATACCTTTATTCCGGATTTTTCCAATATTCTGATATTGAGACGAGAAGCCCGTTACCTCAGCCAATGCCTGTGCCAATAAAAGGTCTTTTGTATCTTTTATAAAGAAATCCGTAACCATGCTTAGGCGATTGTTGAAAAATCCCCAGTCCAGCCCCAGATTGATTGTCGAAGAACCTTCCCATTTTAGATTTTCGTTTTTGAGCTGTTTGGGTGTCAATACGATATAGGTAGTCGTTCCGATGCCATATTTGCTCAGTTCATAGAGGTCTAACGAAAGGAAGTTCGAAATGCGGTCATTCCCCACGACGCCCCACCCGGCACGAAGTTTCAGGTTGGATAAAGCCCGGATGTCTTTCATGAAACCCTCCTCCGAGATACGCCAAGCGGCTGCAAAGGAAGGGAAGTATCCCCATTTATTTTTACTGGAAAATACAGTAGAGCCATCTGCCCGCATTGTTGCCGTCAACAAATATTTACTGTCATAATTATAGTTGGCCCGTGCAAAGAAGGATAAGAGCTTTTTATCGAAAAAGTCCGATGTGACAATACTCGGGGTAGCACCAACACCCAAATTATCATTGCCCAGATTGTCGAAAGGAAAATCCATTGACTGCCCTAACAGACTTTCCGAACTACGGTAGGAAGCTTCCTGCCCGATCATGACATCGTATTGATTTTTGTCATCAATTTTCTTTTTCCAAGTCAGGTTATTATAGTTGACCCATCGCACATCTTTGCCCATCTGGGTCTGCCCGTAGGGTTTCTGCCCATTCCGGTAGGCTTCTTTCGAATCAGTTTTATAGAACAGATCATTTCGTCTGTTGGTCGTATTGTATGTTCCCGCAGACCGAAACGTAAGGCCTCGGATGATCTCCCAGTTGACAGACATGTTGGCAACCCATTGTTCCTGTCCCCTATTATTGGTTACCGATTGTGTTTGCAAAACCGGATTGACCTGTGCCAAACTCTGGCCATCTTCCAACATTTCGGGGTCTATAGCGGTATTTAACAATGTATAATCATCAATCCGTAAGCCACCGGTAGGACGTGCACTGAAAATCTGTGCCAGCATATTAAAACGTCCATTGTCCGCAGTAGTACCTACACCAGACCGCATAACGTTTGCATAACTTACCCGAGCATCCAAGGTAATCTTATTGGTCAGCTTCTGGTTGATCCGCATGTTGGCCGTTGTCCGGTCAAAACCACTGTTATTAAAAATTCCGTCTTCATTGTATTTATTAAACGAAAAATTGTATTTCGTTGCTTCCACACCGCCGTTGACTGCTACATTATGATCCATGGACCAGGTCGGACGAAACGTTTCGGCTTGCCAGTTTATCCCGGAAACACCGATGTAATCTTCGGCTGTCTGATAACGATAGGGAACACCTTCGTCATCCTCTCCCTCACGGTAGTATGTATTGGCATAATTGCTGTTGACATCTGCCTGTAGTTTGACGAACTCATAGGGGCTCAATAGTTCCATTTCCTTATAAATCCGACGATTGGTACTCGAACCGGTATACGTGATCCGCGGCCTGCCGATCTTACCCGATTTGGTCGTGATCAGCACCACGCCATTCGCTGCACGAGCACCATATATCGCCGAAGCCGATGCATCTTTGAGTACGTCGATTGTCTCGATATCCGTGTTGGATAGAAAATCCAAACTACTGACTTCAAAACCGTCTACAATATACAACGGAGATCCATCACCTGTCAATGTACCTACACCACGGATGTTGACCGAAAACCCAGAGCCGGGCTCGCCATCGAATTGTGTAATCTGTACCCCGGCAACTTTTCCGCCCATGGCTTCCAGCACAGAACTTGACTTGAAACCTTCGACTTCCTTGCCACTGACCGATGCGATAGAGCCTGTCAAATCGCTACGCTTGCTGGTACCGTACCCCACGACGACGACTTCCTCCAGAGCAGACGCTTCGGGCTGTAGGCGAATGATAAAATCATTCTGACCGCTGACACGAAGTGTTTGAGCCACATAGCCCAAATAGCTAATCTCCAAAGTCTGCCCCTGGTTGATGCGCAAAGCAAATTTTCCACTTTCATCCGTTGTCGTACTGGCTGACTGTCCGACGACCGACACCGAAGCTCCTTTCAACGGAACATCCGCTTCATTCAGGACGGTGCCATTTACCGTGACGCGTTGTGCATATAGGCTTACAGACCACAGTAGGGCCAAGATGAACATGATGTTACCCTTATCTATACTTATCTTTTTTATCATATTGTACATGTCTGTTCTATTTAAAATTTCGTGTCAAACCATAAAACAATTGGGAATATCTGACTTCCATTATTTATAGTCGTTAAATCAGATGAAAATGTAATCTGGCCGATCATAGTACCATTTGCCGGCTCACCATCCGCAATCCATCTATTCGGATTGACTACTACGCTATACGTATTCGGATCAACATAGGCTAAAGGCAAACTGAGATTCCCCGTATTACTATAATAGGAAAGGGCATCTTTAGAACCGTAGTTTGGATTAGTGCCTTTAGAATCAGCGTAATTTTTGAAAAGCTGGCGCATCAACGAACCCTCAACACTCGGCTGTCCGTCCATATGCGTACCAAAGAAATTATAGTAATTGAATGTCCGTCTGTAATCCATAAAAAAATTAGACATATCACTAACACCGGTAATTACCGGATTTGCCGAGTGCCCCCCTGAGTTAGGATTCACCTGAAAAACAAAAGGTGAATACTCTACCAACACCGAATTTACCGGTTCTGAGTTATGAAAAAAGATCGGGGTTTTCACCGAATACTCCGATGGCGTCCCTTTACCAGCTGTCGCTGTAACCATGATAATAGCACATTGACTCGTTTTCGGATTACTACCGCCTAATGTGATTTCGCCGGTGGTTGAATTGATACTTGCTCCGCCTGCTTGATGAACTTGGCTAATTTCATAAACTAAGGACACTGTTGCATCTGTTTCCGCCACACCACTGCTAAATCCGGCCGTAGAAGTACCCGCCGCAATACGGAATTGATTTGCATAATTTTCCGCAGGTGTCAGACCAAGATTATTGCCATACCGCACAAATGTAAAGAAATTCGGATTTGCACTGACGGTCAGCGTAAATGACGCGATAGTCGGATTGGCTTCCTCGCTCTTCGGATTCGTTGCTTTGACACGTACCGTATAACTACCAATTGGAATAGTATTTCCTCTTTCGGCACTGATCTTTCCTTGAAGATCGATAGAAATATTCCCCTGTAATGCTGCCGGTAAGTCTACAAATTCAAAACGCACTTCGTCCCCTTTGAATCCAGGATTCAGATCATTATCAAAGGGAACAGCCTGTATCGCCTGCACATTCGGGTAAGCAAAACCTTGTATGGGCTCGATAAACTCAACCACTTGCAGTAGGAATACATTTTCAAAATCTACGCCCTCTGCGGAATAGATATTCTTTACATTCACTGAGACCTGGAACTCCTCTCCAGCTACTAGACCATGGTCCTGCGCTACGGATATAACACCTGTTTGGGGGTCAATCTTTATTTTATCGGTCGCAGGTGTTACACTTTTTAGGGTATACACTAAATCATCCGGAGAACCTTTAAGCACCGGTACGGTGCTGGTGTAGGTAGTTTTACCACTTAAGGCCGTTTCTTCCTCGATCTTGCCCGATGCAGGGGCATAGGTCAACGCTAAAGGTTTGGACGTAATATTGATCTCGATTGCATTTTCAAAGATGCCTTCGTCCTCTCCCGATGCGCCTGTCGTCAATTTGAGCGACAGCACATATTTGCCGGGCACAAGCGTATTGTCTCCACGTACAATAGATATAAGTCCAGTAGAGGAAATATCAAAATATTTGGAGAAATCACTTTGTGCAATCTCATATTTGCGAATAGACACGTGGTCGCCGTCGGTTGTAACCTGCGCCGTAGGTAGTTCTACCTCACTTGTAGCATCGATGACATCACCATAGTCTACAGTGAGCTTATTCGGCACAACGGCAATACCATCCGGGACAGGTTTCATCATATTCACCTCGACAATATCGGCAAACTCATGCTGGATACCGTTCGCAGAACAACTGATGGTCAGTTTATACAACCCTACTGGCATACCGGCTGTTTCACGTACACTGATTTCACCTTTTTCCGGATCGATCTCAAAACCACCGCCCGAATATGCTACGTCATCCAGCGTGATGCGGACAATTTTAAAGTCAGAAGGTGTACCACCAATAAAGGAAGGTGAACTGATTATTCCCGTCATCGACGGGCCTATATCTGTCATACCGGTGTAGTACAGTGTAAAATCTGCGCTATCCACGACTTCCGTTTTCTTACACGCTGTCGTGACAAACAGAAGGATCAATCCCCATGACATGCATTGTTTTAATTTAAGTTTTATATGTATTAGGTCCATAATAAAATGTGTTATAAATTACAAGTAAGATTATAGGCAATGCCATCGACGCTGACTTGAAGATCAACGCCTGAGTCCCGAAAAGGTTGTGTAAAAGCTGCGGTAACGGGAATTGTTCCAGCCTGTTCGCCAGGATACAAGACGGTAATATAGCGCACCGTCTGGTTATCATTTTTTATCATATTTACCGAATAAGCCTTACGGTCGAAGGATACTCCCGGTGTATAAGATACTTTTCCATTGAAAGGAACTGTCGTCAAACTTCCATTTCCGAATGTACGAACCAGTATATTGTTACCGTCTGCGAAGGCCGTATGTGCGCCGTTTTTGTCGGTGCTGATAATGACTTCGCTATCACCTTCGCACAGATTGAAATTCAGATTTACTGTACCTGTTCCCGTCCCTATCCCTTCATCGACCAACACAAAGAATTTCTTATCGACAAAGAATACATAACGGCGATGTTTCAAGTTATTATAACCTTGATTTTCAGTCGCTATTATTTCAGTTGAGCCGTTAGAGACAACAGCGAGAGACTTGCCCTTCGCATTCGCAATATTCTGGCCACCCAGTGTCATTGTATTATGCACCTTTGTCTGACGGTACCAAAGCCGATCTGTATTATCACCATCGCCGGTATAGGCATATACACCTGCGTCAGGAAAAAAGTTTCGCCCTTTATGATAAAGTTCAAAAGTGCCATTATCCGGTTGATTGTGGCTCCATACAGCCATGGAGTTCTCTGAATAATTGTTACTGAGAATCAGCATGGTCGACAGACGATCCCATCCATTCCGTAGCACATAATACCCCGATGTCGTAAAAGCTTTCGGAGCCGTCGAGGGTTTCGTACCACGTTGCCCGTAGGTGCCCATATACAACAACTCCATGTCCTGGGGAAACATTTCATTATACCGTGTGTAGTTACGGTTGAGTACAGATCTGGTCCAAGAACTTTGGCGGGTATCGTTAAAACCCGGTACAAGATAGCCGTTGCTCGGATTCGTAAAATAGTTCGGATACGTAAAATGCATGACTACTTGTGCAGCCTTATGCAGATATTGGTTAAAATCGGCCGCTACCGGACCTACAATATGCTTGTTGGCGTCTGCGAGCTTCATCACCTCGTAAAAATCAGCAATAGCACTAATGTGATAACTGAAATCCAATTCATAATGCATCCCGTCATCGAGGAATTGCTTTTGCACTTCTGTCCCTAACGTCTCAAATCCCGTTTCCATCCATGTCGATGCATTCTTAAATTCGGGAAACAATACACCTGCAAAGGCAAGCGCACTCGCTTGTGCTATTAAAATATTTCCTTCCGAATACGGATATCTGATTAAGAAATCAGCATGTTCAGCAAAATGAACCATAAATTCAGAAAACCATTCTGGCGTAAAATTTACAGAGTTTTTATAGTAATCAAACAGCTGTGTCTGTCCCAACACGCGTTCTGCAACCTGAAGTTGCCACCACGTGGTCGTATTGGTGCCACTTGCTGGCATGGGATTATTTTTCAACCAATCGTTATACACACTGATCCACGATTGAATATACCGCTCATCTTTACTGACCCGATATACTTTAGCCTGCGGAACGAACCATTGGTGGCGGTGCAACTGTTTTTGGTATTCATTATCTGCACCTGCTGGTTCAAACAACCAATTTATCGCTCCATCTTTGGTTAACGAATAGGGTTGTTTCGTCGCTCCATCTTCATAATAGTTATTGACAAAAAAGCGATTATTATCCAATGCGTAATTCGCTTTTGACTTATCATCTTCCGTCGCTGTTACGTTAAGCAGCGAAACACTGGTATTGGTAATACCGCTTCTCAACCGATAATAGGTAAGGATGGCGCTGACCGCATCGTAATACATATCCGCCTCATAAAGTGCCTTAGCCTTTTCCAATCCCGGATAATCCAAATTGATCTGCTCAAAAAGGGCAGCATTGATCACACCGTTTGGCTTGGCAGGTCCACCATTTTCTGGGCCACCCGTACTGCCGGGCTCAACTTCCTTACTACAGGAAGAAAGCGCAATGGCTACGAGTATATAAAAGAAGTACTTCATGTTTTCTATAATTTAATGGGTTATAATTTGAATAGTTCTTTCAATTTTACAGTCTTATTGGCAATCAAGGGCTGGGCGTAGTAGGCTAAATATAGAATATACCCCACTGTCGCATAAAGGATGATCATCGCATAACGTAGGCCCACCCAATCACCCAGCGCGCCTACCAGTAAGGGAACAAGTGCGCCGCCGAAGATACCTGAACATAATATTCCCGAGAAAGAGCCATGATGTGCCGATATGGAGTTGAGTGCTAATGAAAAGATAATCGAAAACATAACGGATATGGTAAACCCACATGTCATAAAGGCATAATAGGAAACTGCACTACTGCCAAACAATGCTAACGATATTGCAGTCAGCGCGAGTACAGCCGCTGTTTTAAGTACCCATTTGGAATCGAAAAGTTTAAGAAATACCAAGCCTAATAGACATCCTATTGACATCAATCCCCAAAACCAAGCAATAGCTGTAGCTCCTTGTGTGGTTGGGTCTATGTTGTGATATTGTTTTAGAAACTGCGACATCCAATTGGCAATAGCCTGCTCTGTACCTACATACGCGACGATACCGAAGAAAAACAAAATCACCTTCTTGTCCTTGAGCAGATCAAGATAAACAGCTCCGGTACCGGATTTTTCATCATCTTTAAGCTCAACCTTGGGTATCTTAATCGTAAAAAGTAATACAAAAATCAGGACAAAGATCATGGTAAACAGCCCATACAGGGCTGTCCAGTGCATATCACCATTCACTAAAGACGAAAATAAATTTAGAAATCCGTTGCCCTGTACAGGCGATGATAAACCCTCCATCATATAGGTAAAGACAAATGGACTTACAAAAGAACCCGCTCCAAAAATCAACTGCGCCAGGACAGAATAAAAGGCAAAATGCTCCTCACCTCCTGCCACGCGCATTAAGGGATTGATAATCACTTGCAACATGGCCATACCAATGCCAATGATAAAGAGTGATGCCAACGCCACAGCATATACCGGATATAGAACAATGGCGAGCGCACCTATAAAATTAAGTGCGAATGCTATGAGCATTGCTCTTTTTCCCCCCAACCGCTCCGTCATGATACCAGCTGGAATAGACATAACACCATAAGCCAGAAAAAAGGAAAAGGGTAAAAAAGCAGCCATGGTGAGGTTTAGCTTATAGGTTTCGATAACTATAGGCATCAAAGGTCCCATAATGTTTGTCACAAAGGAAATTACAAACCAAATCACCAATATCACCCCTACTAAAAAATTACTTCGTTGCATCATCGATTAAAGTATCGTTGTTAACATTTAGGTTTCTTTCTCACCGTATCATCCCCCCTTATCATAACATTTACCAAGTCATAAATTGGTATCAATGATGTAGCGAATTTAGTGTAGATCGCCTTTTTAGGATTTCAATTTTGATTAATATTGTTTTAGAATTGACTAAAATCGAGGAATAAGATTAATTTAGCCCAGATTCTTTCCTTTCCAGGTATTCTGTAGGCATACAACCGTAATATTGCTTGAATGCTGTCGAAAAATAAGAAGGAGAATTGAAGCCACACATATAGGCCACTTGAGCCATCGTATATTGTCGGGTCTCCAATAGTTCGGTAGCCTTATTGAAGCGTATACGTTTGACAAAATCTGTGGCAGATTCGCCCGTTATCGCTTTGAGCTTTAAGTACAAATTCGATCGGCTCATTCCGATTTCCCGGCTAAACTTATCTACCGAAAAATCCGAATCGCCAATATGTTTTTCGATAATACTAATAGCTTGGCGCAAAAACTCCTCATCGAGCGCATTGAAAGCGATATTTTCGGGAACAATCTCCTTGGAGGAAGAAAAGTATTCCTTCAACCGCTTCCGTGATTTCAGGATATTCTGCACCTTCGCATCCAACAAAGCGATCGAAAAAGGCTTGGCGACGTAATCATCTGCCCCCGCCTCGAGACCTTTAATCTGATGGGCAGTCTCACTTTTCGCGGTCAACAGTATAATAGGGATATGGCAGGTCGTGATATTTTGCTTTATTTTCTTCGATAGCTGAATACCGTCCACCTCAGGCATCATGACGTCTGAAATAATCAGATCGAAAGTCTCTGTTTCCAAATGATGCAACGCCTCTTTACCATTGAAAGCGACCTTGATATCGTATTGCTTACCAAAATAATGATGCAGGTAATCCACGATTTCGTGATTGTCATCCACAATCAGGAGTGACTCACGGCCAGACTCTTCTCCGATAGTAACCCCTATCTCACTTTCCAGATCATCATGCTCTGGACCAGATTCCCTTTGTTCAATAATAAGCTGGTTCTCCAATAACTCCTCAAGTTTATAACTTTCATCCGAAATAGGAATACGCACCGTAAATTGTGTACCTCTCTCTTTTTCGCTTTCTACATCGATACTTCCATGATGCAGCTCGACTAATTTTTTGGTGAAAGCCAAACCAATTCCGGACCCGAGATTCATTTCGCGTGAATCGACCTGATAAAAGCGTTCGAAAATTTGTTTTTGTTCCTCCTTTGAAATACCAACACCCGAATCCTCCACCTGGATAAGAACATCCGATCCGTTTTTATCGATAGTTATTGAAATGTCTCCTCCTACAGGTGTATATTTAAAGGCATTGGATAGCAGGTTGAAACAGATACGTTCTATCGCATCCCGATCAAAGAATCCAGGCAGCTCCTGTTCATTGGATTCAAAAACATAATGGATTGTATTTTTCTGTGCTAAAGCCATAAATGAATCATAGATATCCCGCACAAAAGCTACAATATCACCCTGGCTTATCTGCAATTTTTTCGTTCCTGCCTCTGTTTTTCTGAATTCCAAAACCTGATCGACAAGATGATAGAGCCGCTTGGCATTCTGCAACATCAGTTCGTAATATTTTTTTGTCGTCTTATCCGAAACCTCTTGATCAATAAGCTCTTCCAAAGGCGATATAATCAGCGTAAGCGGTGTACGAAACTCATGCGAAATATTGGTAAAAAAATCGGTCTTCATTTGATTGATCGAATCGATTTTTTCCCGTTCCACACGTTCAAGATTCAGCTTATTGGTCGTAAACTCCCTTTGCAAGCGTTCCATCTTCAGTTGGTGCAACGTTCGCAGCCGTTCCGTAATCACCAGATAAGCTACATATATACCAGCGGCACAACAGAGACCTATGATCAAGAAAAACCAGTCGCTCTTCCACCAGGGGGGTAATACTTTAATACCGATCACCCGCTCGGGGCTACTCTCCCCTAAAGGCCCTACGGCGGTGACACGAAACGTATAAGACCCTGCCTTCAGATTGGTATATGTGGCACTTGATACATCGGTTGTCTCTATCCAATCGTTGTCATACTCCTCCAACTTATAACGATATGTTATCTTATTGGGCGAGATATAGTCAAATGTGTTAAAATATATGGTAAACTGTCGATGGTCATGATCCAGCTTCAATAGCTTCTGTTGGTCGATATGCTGTTCCAAAATACCGTGGGCATCCCCTGCGAAAACAGGATTATTCAGCACTTCCAGTCCGGTAAATGTAAGCTGCAAATCCAGCTTTTGGGGTGTGACTTCTTTGGGATAAAAAAACGTCAATCCATTGATGCCACCGAACAACAACATGCCATCAGTCGTCTTCGCTACAGCAGATAAGTTAAACTGACTTATTTGCAAGCCATCCTTTACATCAAACTGTTGGTACAATCCATTGTCCGCATCAAACCGAATTAAATTCTTAGAAGTCGACAGCCATAAATATCCTTCCTCATCGCTTACTATACTATAGATAATACCTTGTATAGGGTTCTTCTCATCATTTCTTACAATAAAAGATTTCCTTTTCTCATCATATTGATTAAGACCATCGCGCGTGGCGATCCATACACGACCTTTTTTATCTTCAGCGATCGATGTTACAACGTCATTACTCAGATGGGAACCTGGAAAAACATCAAAAACAAGTTGATCGGGATCTAAGATATTCACTCCATTCGTCGTACCTATCCAGATCCTACCTTTACGATCTTCCATCAATGTCGTAATCTCATCCGATGAAAGCCGTACACCGTTTTTATCCAGGTAGAGATGTGAAAATTTCCGGGTAGTTTCGTTAAACCTATCTAAGCCGGAGCGCGTACCCACCCATATGCGCCCCATTTTGTCCTTCAGCAACGCATAAACCATGTCACCGGCTATCGATGCGCCATCCTCGGGATCATGTTTTAGGCTCACCGTTTTTCCGGTCTTCGGATTAAACAGGCTCAACCCGGCGTTGTGTGTCCCGATTAACACATTTCCCCGGTCGTCAAAGGTAATCGCCTTGATATTATTGGAGCCGAGCGAATTTGCATCTCCTTCACTGTGTGAAAAATGCCTGACTACTCCTCTCTCCCGATCCCAAAAATTCAGCCCCTTATCGTTGGTGCCTATCCATATATTTTTACGAGCATCTTCTTGAATGACATTCACCACATTATCATTTAAAGACAAGCTACCCGTATTTCTATTGAGAAAATTAAATCGGACATCGTCGCTATGATGATAGGAAACCCCGCCATAATAGGTTCCCATCCACATGCCATTTTGCTTATCCCGAAAAATATAGCGCACGGAGTTTTGACTCAATGTATGCGGCACCGAATATTGTTGAAAATAATTCTGGATGGTCGCTTGATGAACATCCAAAATGGATAAGCCTTTGAAGGTCCCAATCCATAGATTGCCTTGCTCATCTTTACCCAGGCTGCGGACGTCGTTGTCAGCCAAGCTATTGGATGCCAAACCTACAATATGCCTGTAGGATCGTATGCCATGTGTTGATCGATTATACTCCAGTAGCCCCTCACCTTCTGTACCCGCCCATATATGGTCGTCGTCTATAAAAATATAATTGACCTTTACCTTCCTATTTATCGCATGTCGGCTCAATTTTCCCGTCGAAGGATCGAACTGGAATATACCTTTATCGGTACCCAATAGAAACAGCTTACCAACTTTGGCGATATGCCAAATGCTACCTACATCGTCCGGAGTGGCATGCGTATTCACCTGCTGAAACTGTTGTTGCTCCCTATCGAATACATATAACTCTCCCCCACTGGTCGCCAGCCAGATCCGGCCCGCTTCATCTTCCTGAATCGACGAGACAAACCATTCACCCGGTTTTACATTTAGCGTATAGTTGTGAAATGTCTCCTTGACGTGGTCGAAGGAACTTATCCCTTTATTGCCACCCACCCACAATACGCCATGACGATCTACAAATAGACTGCGTATATAAGACGACGCAACAGAAGCCGGATTATTTTTTAACGGCCGATACACCTGAAAGGTTCTCCCGTCATAACGGTTGAGGCCATCTTGTGTCCCCATCCATATAAATCCGAGTTTATCCTGTATAATGGTATATACGGTGCTTTGAGAAAGCCCTTGCTCAATAGATATGGTTCTGAACTGATGCTTGAGCTCATGATTAAATTGCGCTGAAAGCACAACAGGATATAAGATATACATCCAGGATATTATCACCAACAGTCTCACATCTCTTTTCATCGTTAATAGCCTTTCTATTTTCCTATCCTCAAGCTCGCTTCAAATGCAAATTTAGCATTTTTAACCGATCATCTTGTTGAACCTCTGCATTATAGCTAAATTTTTACGGAGTGAACGGATCTCCACTTTTGCGTAAATATGCTTTAAGGTAATCACGCATGTTTTTTAGCTCGGTTTTATAATTTGTATCCACGACCAGATTTCTCGTCTCACCGGGGTCTTTCTCCAGATCAAACAATTGCTCTCGAAAATCGCCCTTATCATACACAATATACTTATATTGATGCGTAATCACCGCCCGTCCACGTATTCCCAGTAGCACCGTATTATCCGCAAAATCGGTCTCGATGACCAACGTATCCCGCAACCGATGTTGCGGATTATCCATGACTTTCTTCACATCAGCCCCTTGCAGGTATGCGGGAGCTTTTATACCCGCATAGGAGCAAATTGTCGTCATGATATCCGTCCCGTTACAAATCAAATTGTTGTTAACTTTCGGTTGGAAAGAACCTATTTTCGATACGATAAAAGGCACCTTCGCCGACTCTTGGTACAATACCTGCTTTTGGTTCCATTGATGGGCCGCATAGCCGTCGCCATGGTCGCTCGTGAAGATAATAATTGTATTTTCTTCCAAACCATATTTCTTAAGTCCATCCAGAAGCATCTGCACATACCCATCCACTTTCTCCACTAACCTGTTGTATGCCCATCTGTATTGTCTCCATCTACCGGCTTCCCAATCTGTAGACGGATACGTCCTTGGATTTACTTTCTGCTGTTCACGGATGATGGGTGGTTCGTGAGGCGAAATTCTCCAATTATAGGGCAACACAGGACATAATTCGGGCGCTGGCGGCTGATCGATAAAGTCCATTTTTAAGAAATCGTTCCTCGCCCATTCACAGATATCATGTGGGTTGAGAAAGGAAGCGACCAATAGAAATGGTTCGTCTTTGTTTTCTTTCATAAACCGCGCACAGTAGGCCGGGTTTGCCGCATCCATAAAATCGCCGGTCCAGGTGTTGTGAATATATTCAAAGCCATGTTGGGCAATCTTGGCCGGTGGCAAAGGAAGATGCCATTTTCCGACATATCCCGTCTTATAGCCCGCATCCTTAAATATTTTCCCCATAACCAACAACGAGTCCGGCCATTGACCGTCCTCTTCGGAGTAATTGCCCACAAAACCATTCGTACTGGGCATCACACCGCTAAAAATCGAGGACCGAGATGGCGTACACAACGGTTGCGCGCAATACGCTTCCGTAAAGCGCGTACCATGTGCGGCCAGAAAATCCATCGCCGGCGTATGAAGATCTATATTTCCCGCACAGCTCATCGCTTCCGCCGTCTGCTGATCGGTCATGATAATCAATATATTCGGACGATCTGCCTGCTTACTTTGTGCATAACCCGACAGGTACGTCATCCATGCAACTGCGATGATGATATATTTTTTCATTCGTAATAGCTCCTTCTATTTCAAATAATTATACATCGTATCCAAGTCAAATATAGCTATTGCTTCTTGGCTTGGCTTTGGTGTTTTGTCTATTTCACTAAAATAATCTGTGCTGTCCCAGATTATTTTACCACCTGTTTCCCGTGGGTCATTTGTTTTTTTCAGATAATTGACCATTTGCTCGGCCAGTTTCGCCCTTACTTCCTGATATTTGCTGTCAGCAGCCAGGTTATGCAACTGATCAGGGTCGTTTATAACGTCATACAGCTCCTCTGTGGGGCGTTTAGCAAATGCCAGCTGAAAAGCCTGTTGTGCTTCCGGCTCATCCTTATGTTGCAGGATAAAAAATTTCGCTGGCCCCGGATAATTCAACATATAAGGATCGACGTCTCCGTATAGCGGAGGATCTCCTGCCGGCCAACGGTCTGCTTCATAATTTTTGATATACAGATACTGTTTTGTGCGAATAGCCCGGCCGGGATAGCCCAAGCCATGCTGCCTGACAAAGGCATGCCGTTCACGTCCGAAGACCACAAACTCTCTTGATTGAAACGTTTCTGCGTCCTTTTCAACGATGGGCAACAAACTCTTACCTGTCATGTCATCGGGCACTTCGGCTTTTGCCAATGCCAGAAAGGTCGGTGTCAGATCCAACAAAGTAACCAATTCATCGGTTACCACATCCGTTTTGAAACGCTCCGGCCACGACACAATCAAGGGTACCCGTGTTCCAAAATCGTACAAGTTCGCCAAGCCTCGTGGCATTTGCCAGCCATTGTCACTACAGACGACAACAATCGTGTTGTCCAACTGCCCACTTTCCTTAAGCTGCTGCATAATTTCACCGACCTCTGTATCAAACGTCTGGATTGCCGCATAATAATCTGCGATATCCATACGCACATCATGCGTATCAGGCAAATAGGCAGGTACCTTGATACTTTCAAGAGCGATACCCGCTTTTTCGCCCGATCCGACCTCATAAGGGCGGTGGGGATGCAAGCTATTGAACCAATAGCTCCAGGGTTCGCCTTTTTCAGTCTTCTTTATAAATTCTGCAAAATTCGCGTATTTATCGCCCGCCGGATTACGCGTACGTCCATTGGCTTCATAGCTTCCGGGGCCCCAACCTTTGCCGTCGTAACCCACTTTATAACCCGCTTTTTCCAACAGATCCGGGAAAACAGTAAATTTTGTCGGTAAAACTCCCCAAAGGTTAGCCCCCTCTTCGATGCGCCAGATATCCTGTCCGGTGAGCAAGGCTGCTCTCGCAGGGGTACAAGACGGAGAATTGCAAAAAGCATGCGTAAAGCGGACACCCTCTGCTGCGATCTTATCCACATTCGGCGTCTTTACGACTGGATCACCATATACACCAACATGATTCCAGGACTGGTTGTCCGACATCAACAAAAGGATATTCGGTCGATCTTGTTCTTGTTTTGTCTGGCAGGAGAATAGCATGAAAGCTATCGCCACAAAATAAATATTCTTCATGTAATATACTGTCTTATTCATCATCTGATAATTTATTATTGTTCCGTAGGATTCGTATCACCATATTGCTGCTGTAGGGCTTTCAACTGGGTATGCATAAGCTGTACGACTTCGGCGTAATCAGCTTCACCGTACACGTTCCGCATTTCCTTAGGGTCCTTTTTCAGATCGTACAATTCCCACTCATCGATATCGTTGTAAAAATGAATTAATTTATAACGGTCTGTACGAATGCCATAGTGCCTTTTTACCATGTGCCAACTTGGATATTCGTAATAATGGTAATACACCGCATCACGCCAATCCGGAAGGGCTTTACCTTCATTGTCGATCACCGGCTTCAAGGATACCCCTTGCATATCCTTAGGGATAGTCACCCCTGCATAATCCAGCAATGTCGGCGCAAAATCTACATTCATCGCCAATGCATCCGAAACCAACCCTTTTTTGATACCCTTTGGATACCGGATCAACAATGGTGTCCGCAGCGATTCTTCGTACATCATGCGTTTATCAAAATAACCATGCTCACCCAAGAAAAAGCCTTGGTCCGATGTGTATACGATAATCGTATTATCCAACTCGCCCTCCTTTTCCAAGTAATCCAATAGGCGGCCTACATTTTCATCCACCGCAACCACACAGGCCAGATAATCTTTCATATACTGCTGGTATTTCCACCGCACAAGATCGTCGCCTTTGAGGTTTAATCGCTTATATTCAGCCACTCTTTTATTGTATACTTTTGTCCATGCTGCTTTTTCTTCCGATGTCATCCGATTAAACACCTGAAAGAATCGCTGCTGATCCAAACTTTTATCGTTCGCCTGTGTAAAATCATCATCTTTCGCGTCTGCAATTTTCGTTATCGGCTTTTTCGCCATTGCCTCCAGATCTTCGGATGACATCAACTTCAAATCCCAGGCATTCCACATGTCTTTGGATATGGCCATCAGCTGCTCTTTGGCCGCCCGCCCACGGTGAGCATAGTCGTCCAATAGATTAGAGGGCTCTTCGAATACGGTATCATCAAACATACCCAAATGCCGTTGTGCAGGAAGCCAGTTGCGGTGTGGTGCTTTCTGTTGATAGATCAGGAGAAATGGCTTTTCTCTATCTCGCTCATCCAAAAAACCAATAGCTTTGTCCGTTACAACATCGGTAACATATCCTTTCTCCTGCACTTCTTTTCCATTTTCGATAAAAACAGGTTGGTAATATTCCCCTTGATTGGGAAGAATACTGTAATAGTCGAAACCTACAGGTGTCGAGCCTAGGTGCCATTTGCCGATCATAGCAGTTTGATACCCAGCCTCCTTCAGCAATTGCGGATAGATAGTCTGTGTACTATCAAAAACTGTGTGATTGTCCGTCAACCCATTAATATGACTGTATTTACCTGTAAGAATCACCGCTCTGGAAGGCCCACAAACAGCATTGGTCACAAAACAATTGTTAAACTTAATACCCTCATCCGCCAATCGATCCAAATTAGGTGTTTCAATAAAGCGTTTGTCATACGCACTCAGGGCCTGGGTAGTATGATCGTCCGTCATAATAAAAATGATGTTCGGCTTCTTACCATCTGTCGCTTTCTGCTGTGTGCAGGAACTGACCCCTGCGGCCAGCGCTAACAGCCCAATAAACAATAACGTCTTTTCTTTTCTCATAATTCCTTTCAAATTTCTAAATCCGGCAATTGATCTTTCAATACCGTTTCCTTACCATTTTCTATAATTTTTGTCGAATCTTCATACAGCACCGAAACATTATTCTTACTGTTCGTTATGGAGAAAGAAGGTTTACCCGCAGTCGTCACATTGACTTTAATTATCCAATCGTCGACTTGTATCGTATGATCTCCTATCCACTTTGGTTGTGCCGGCTCCTCCTTTTTGTTATGCGTTCGGATAATAGTTGCATAACGGTATGTCGTTTGTTTGGATGAACTTGCTGTTACGTGCCAATGGTTTGGATAAGGTGCAAAATGACCTTTGTCATCTGCTCTCAACCAATTGACCGCCGGATGGAAGAATTGATCTGTTTGTGTTACCTTAAGCTTCTCCGGTGCAAAAATGTAGGCATCTGATATACCGTTTGTATTTGTCGCCCGCACCAGTGTATTGTTTTTCTGCTGTGTTATCTGCATGGAATCCACTACGGTATGCAATAGATAATCCCATTCAACGGGCCTATCTGCCTCCAATTCGTCATAAATAAACACCAGATCCGCACCGCCCAATTGTACAATATGCCTTCTAAAAGTCTTCAGGTGATTTTCATCCCATCCATTTTGCGGTGAATACTCCAAATCTGAAACACGACCTCGCTCCAGCCATAGCGGAGAAACAACCTTCCCATAGGCATTAGAAGCATCACCCAAGACATAGGAAACCACATCACCTGAATAACTCCTCGGTATCCAGCCATATCCTTCTGTACCGATCTTTTGGCCCATCCCGTCAACTAAAATCGTGTTGTGTGCTCTCGAACTTCGATGGCTATAGATACTATGCTGATCGGTAAAGCTGACATGGTGACCACTGCTATAAAACAACGGCTTGCCGGCATAGAACGTGTTAAAGGCATTCTGATTGGCTAAGGCGTGCGAAGTAGAACCATATGGGCTCGAACGAAATGTCAACATGGCATTTCTCTTAATATCTTTCCAGCTGGACATGAACGTTGCAATACCTGTATTCCGGAAAACATAAGACAGCGGCAGGTCTGCTAAACCTTTACCTTTCGGCAATGGTGTATCGTCCTGAAGCCGGAACCAGGACAAATCTCCGGGTTTGGACATAAATCCTTTTTTCATAATATCGGGTTCGGCCGTCTGAATGGTCCGTACATAATCCGCCAGATAGCTATTATCTGTCAACTTGGCCAATGCATCAGCATACGCCACGCGGGGCCCATTCGGCTTAACGACCCGCAGGTGTGAGCTTCCGTTTCCTGCAGACTTGGAAAATGGGGGTTGTTGGAACATGACATACATCGCCGACCCTTTGTACCAGGGATCCTTAAAAAAGTCATAACCACTAATCCGGCCATAGAACCAAGGCACCTCAATCAAGGTACGGATATTCACATGAAAATAGGAATCGCCATTGTGCCATCCACCATCATCATTGACTCCCGGGAAACGGACGATCCACACATTATAACAATAATCGGCCCATGTCGCCGCTTCAGGCAGATCACCATAGGCTGCAAAAGCCGCCATAGTCAATATACGCAGTGTCATCTGCACAGAATGATTATCCGCAATATGTGCCTCAAAATGATTTTGAAAACGTTGAAAGAATTTCCCCCCATTTTCTTTAATCTCTTTCAGCAACATTTTTTTCTGCCCGTCGGACAGCAGGCTATAAAAAGAATCATAAGCCAGCGCGCTCAGGGAGAGCAAGGTAGACTCATTAAAGTCCCCTTTCAGATAAGGGCTTCCTTTCCAGCTCACCATCTCTTCTATTCTACGCATAGCAGCCTCAAAATAGCGCCTATCTTTGGTCAACAGAAAAGCTCGTGTCAGGCTCTCGGTATTGGCTTCTTCCCGATCGACGACACGCCGTCCCTCACGCACTAAATAAGCTCCCTTCTTCACCTCGGAATCCAACTCGGCAAGTTTGCTCGTGTTTATCGTCTGCGCGATCGGCTTAATAGCCACATTCACGACCTTATCTGCCCGTTGGAGATACCAGTTCCGTTCTTCTTTACTTTTGCTTTTTTCGATAAACGTATCCCATTCTTTTTCAGATAGCCAAACTCTGGGATGTGAGGAAGGTAGTTTTTTTATGAATGTAGGAAAAGACGGCGGATCAAAAGGATCTGCACTATTTTCTACTGTAAAACGAAGCAACGCAGACCACTTCGTTTTTCCTCCCGTCACATAACCGTATTGCCAAAACCAAGTCCCATCGGCATATAGCTCGTCCGCATTGTAAAAAGCCCATCTACAGTCCACGTGCTTTACTTCTTTTGTAAATGCACTATCCCGAGCAATACGTAGCCTGTAATTTATTTGATTTGGGTCCAGCTTCTTCTTTGCTTCCTCCTCAAACCCGTCCAATGCGGCCCTATGTTCGGCACTTCCTTCCAATGGCCACATAAACGGCACTTTCCTGTTCTTGACAACTGCACCATCCAATGGAAATGGCGTGGCCCGCATCTCGTGCATCAGTGTTTCCTCCTCAAGATGTATAGTAGACTGTGCCCAGACTTCACCGGCAATCATTTGAATGCACAAAAATGTGAATAGAATTTTTATCATCATTTTAGATTTAAAGTTATAGTCCAAAAATAGAATCCTTTCCACCTTAAGTGTTTTGAATTTCGTTAAAATACTTTAGGTTTTAAACAAATAAGTCATAACACGTAACTGATTCATCCACAATTGCTCACTCTGTGCCCGACTTGAGCTTGGTAACACATCGTTGACATTCATCAAAATCAAAATAAATTTGGCTAAAATTGAAACGGCTAAAAAGGAGGGGACGCTAATTTTACAGATATCAAAAAATCGAAATTATTATGAGAAAAATTATCGGCCTTCTAATCTGCTGCATAACGCTTACATTTACGGGGTATCGCGCACAAGCACAGGAAGACCTTAATTGGTTAAAACATGCTAAAAAAACGGCTGTTCATCAGCTCAAGAAAGCGGCGGAGGTATACCACCCAGGCATGAATCCTCGATCTATCAATCCAGACGGCACGGTACGGCTTGCTCCTCAGGAAGACTGGACGACTGGCTTTTTTCCGGGTTCACTGTGGTTTGGCTACGAGTTATCGGGCGACAATCAATTGGGCAAGGACGCACGTAAATTTACACTGGCTCTTGATTCGCTGAAAGACTACACCCATACACACGATCTTGGTTTCATGATTTATTGCTCTTTTGGCAATGGCTACCGCTTAACCAAAGACAAAGCTTACTTGCCTACCTTACAGCTCGGTGCGGCGCATCTCTACGGTCGCTATAACAAAACTGTCGGTGCTATACGTTCTTGGGATTTTGGACATTGGGAATTCCCTGTCATCATCGACAATATGATGAACCTTGATTTTCTTTTTTGGGCCGCAGATCACTTCAAAAAGCCTGAATATGCCGACGCAGCTGTACAGCATTCCATGACAACCTTGAAGAACCATTTCCGTGCAGACAACAGCTCTTATCACGTTATCAGCTATGACACGCTTTCCGGACGGGCCATACAGAAAGAAACCCACCAGGGTTTAACACATGAATCTGCTTGGGCAAGAGGACAAGCTTGGGGACTGTATGGCTATACTATGGCCTTTAAGGAGACTGGAAACAAGGTCTTCTTAAACCATGCTATCGCAATTGCTAAATTCATTATGGAACATCCAAATGTAGACAAGGATAAAATTCCCTACTGGGATTATGACATCCACAATGGTGGAGAAAGGGCTCCCAGAGACGCTTCTGCTGCAGCAGTTATCGCATCTGCTTTGATTGACTTGGCGAAATTTACCGATAATCCTTCTTACTTCAGCTATGCGGAGGATATGCTGAAATCGTTATCTTCACCGGCCTATTTAGCCGCAGAAGATGACAACGCTTACTTTATCCTGAAACATAGTGTAGGTGCGTTTTTATATAACTCGGAAATAGATACACCATTGAACTATGCAGACTACTATTATTTAGAAGCGCTCTTGCGTTATGCTGATGCAAAAAACATCGATTTAAAAACACTAAATTAAGATACCGATGAAACTTAAATTAATATATCTTTTCGTTGTTTTTATTCCATTTTTGGGAATAGCACAACCGACATCAAAACCTGTACAAGAAGACTTTGCACCGCTAAACCTGGATTATCCCGGTTTAGAAAAAGTGAAGAGTTTGGTCGCTAAAAAGAAATACGATCAGGCCGCTAACGCTTTATTAAGTTATTACAAAAAGCGGTCGGATATCCGGCATCCCGAATATAATATGGAGGACAAAGGCCGTTTTTTTGGCAAAAAGCTCTCCAAAGATAATCAGGAAAAAGCCGACAAAGGCCTGGAACATCAGTTCTACGTACATAAAGGCTACGGTTTTTTTGACTACGGCAAAGATATCAACTGGCAACATTGGCCGGTGAAGGACAATGAGGTCCGGTGGCAGCTGCATCGTATGTATTGGTGGACGCCTATGGGTTTGGCCTATTGGTCCACAGGCGACGAAAAATACGCTAAGGAATGGGTTGACCAATACATAGATTGGGTAAAGAAGAACCCTAAGGGACTTTCAAAAGATAATGACCGCTTTGCCTGGAGACCCTTAGAGACTTCCCACCGCCTTCAGGAGCAAACAGCTTTGTTCAATATGTTCGTGACTTCGCCGTATTTCACACCCGAGTTTTTGATGGTATTTTTGAACAACTATGCCAAACATGCCGACCATATCCTGCACAATTATTCGGAAAAAGGCAATCACCTGCTGTTTGAAGCCCAACGGATAATCTATGCCGGTGCATTTTTCCCTGAGCTAAAAGATGCTCCGGTATGGCGAAAAAGTGGTATTGACGTACTGAATACCGAAATCAAAAAACAAATATACGATGACGGCCTACAGTTTGAGCTTTCACCAAATTATCATACGGCTGCCGCGAATATCTTCCTAAAAGCGCTGACGATGGCTCAATTAGCGGGCGTAGACAAAGAGTTTCCTGCTTCGTATAAAAACACCATCGAATCAATGATTTTGGCACAGGTAAATTATTCTTTTCCGGACTATACGCATCCGATGTTCGGCGATGCATGGAATAACGATAAAAAAAATAGTGTAAGAAACTTCAAAGACTGGGCAAAGGTTTTTCCAGACAACAAGATCATAGCCTACTATGCAACAGAAGGAAAAAAGGGTGAAACACCCACGTATTTGTCAAAAGGCTTAACAACCGGAGGTTTCTATACCTTTAGGAATAGCTGGAAAGATACAGCAACCGTGATGGTACTGAAAGCAAGTCCTCCGGCATTCTGGCATAGCCAACCTGACAATGGCACTTTTGAACTGTGGGTAAAAGGCCGCAATTTTATGCCCGATGCGGGTGTATTTGTCTACGGTGGTGATGAGGAAATCATGAAGTTGCGGAACTGGTATCGTCAGACCAAAATCCACAAGACGTTGACCTTAAACAATGCGGATATGGAAATTTGCGATGCCAAATTGATACGCTGGCAGACGTCGGATAACCTGGATATATTGGTATATAAAAATCCGAGCTATAAAAACTTAGATCATATCCGCACTGTACTTTTTGTCGATCAAAAATATTTTGTTATCCTCGATAAAGCTGAAGGTGATGCCACAGGCAATGTGGGTATACATTTTCAACTGGCTGAAAATTGCGATCCGATCTACAATACAACAGATAATAGCATATCGACAAGGTACGCGGATGGGAATAATCTATTTATCCGCAACTTCAATGCTGGCCAAGCAACATTCGCCCAAGAGGAAGGTAAAGTCTCCTATTCCTATAGAAAAGAAGTCGAACGCCCGGCTTTTGTTTTTGAGCAAAATAAAGCCAGCGGTAATGCCGTAACATTTGCAACAGTGCTTTATCCATTTCATGGAAATGTGGCTCCTCAAATCGAATATAAAGAAGAAGCAGGCAATGACCCTCAAAATGGCTTCATTCACTTCACGATTGTTATCGACGGGAAAACGCATACCGTCAAACAGCAGCTATAAGGTTTTCATGTTAGTTTAGTTTAAAAGGGCTGTTCTTCTCGAAAGGACAGCCTCTTTTTTATTGTGGTAGTTACACACCTCGTGGGATGCTACCGTCGGCGCGTCATTCCCTATTGTCTCTGCCGCGTTCCCTGTCGTGTCTGTGTCACTCCCTGTTAGCGTTGCCGCATTCCCTGTTGTGTCTGCGTCACTCCCTGTTAGCGTTGCCGTATTCCCTATTGTGTCTGCGTCATTCCCTATTATCATTGCTGTATTCCCTGTTGTGTCTGCGTCATTCCCTGTTATCATTGCCGCGTTCCCTGTCGTGTCTGTGTCACTCCCTGTTAGCGTTGCCGTATTCCCTGTTGTGTCTGTGTCACTCCCTGTTAGCATTGCCACATTCCCTATTGTGCCTGCGTCATTCCCTGTTAGCGTTGCCGCATTCCCTGTTGTGTCTGCGTCATTCCCTGTTATCATTGTCCCATTCCCTGTTGTGTCTGCGTCGTTCCCTGTTGTGTCTGTATCACTCCCTGTTATCATTGCCCCATTCCCTGTTGTGTCTATATCACTCCCTATCATCATCGCCCCATTCCCTGTTGTCATTGTCACATTATTATTAGTATTTTTGTCCATTTATACACTGAAATCAACACAAACAACAAGAGCAAACAATATGACAATCAATAATTTATAATTACATTACCATGTCAATAAAGAAAATAGCACGTATCGGTTTTTCCAAAATCCGGGACAAGGAGTTGCAGGTCATCGCAAAGACTATACTCGATTCTATGACGGATAACAGCAATTTTCCTTCACCCATTCCCTCGTTAGCTGAGTTAAAAACCTTACTGGATGATTATTCTGCTAAACTGGCTGTTGCCTATAAACCGGGTTCTCGCGAGGATAAGGCGCTAAAGCGTGAAAGCCGTCGACATCTGGAAGTCTGTCTTCAACAACTGGCTTACTATGTCAATTCGATAGCTAAAGGTCAGGCTTCCGTCGCACTCAGTTCGGGCATTCCTATCCGGGCCGGGCGTAGCACTCTGGTAGTCCCTACGGCCGTAGAAAATGTACGTGTTGCAGATGGCTTGCAGTCGGGTCAGATCAAAATAAGCTTTGACAGTCAACCAAACATACGTATGTATGAATACCGCTATCGAAAAACAGATTCTGGCGATGGGTCCTGGAGCGACCGCGTGATGACAAGCTCTTCGCGCAGCAATATTATTGCGGGCTTGGAGGCCGGGCAAATGTATGAATTCCAAGTGCGCGCTATCAATTCGAAAGGCCCTGGTGACTGGAGCGAAAGTGTGTTCATCATAGTGAGATAGTTATAAGCTTAAATAACGTGAGTTCGGTTTAAGCAGCAAGTGCACCTAAAATATTCAACAGGAAATTGTTTACCAATCTGTGTCTGACATGTTGTATTTTACAGATGTTCTTTAACTCATCATTGATATATTCAATGACAGCCTTGGCCAGCACCTTTGAGATATAACCCTTGTCCCGTAGAGTTTTCCGAAAATATCTTTTGTCATTTCCAGCATGTGATTTAGATCCCTGTCGTCAACATTCCCCTTGGTGAGGTAAAAAGCCTGCACGAACCTGTTATAGGATACCAGACCCGAGAACAGGTCCTGTAGACGGGGCTTGGCATAATGCATATAGAACGATTTCAGGTTGATAAACTGTTCCGAATGAAAAGTAAAAATCTCTTATAAATCTCTTAAGACCTCCTCTACCTGACCAATGGCATAGTCTACATCTTCCTCCTTATGTGCGGTGCTGATATACCACAAACCTCGTCCGATCACACGGATTTTGCGATTATGCAGAGCAGCAACAAACCTACCCAATTTAGCCTTATCTGTCTGAAAAGTATCTCTGAAATCTCCAATCGAATCCAAATCGGTAAAACTCACATTGAACATCGGCCCCAATCCCTGAACCAAAAGATTCTGGTTATATTTTTCTGCCGCCTGCCGAATACCGTCCATAAGCTTTCTACCGAGATAAAACATACGTTCATAAGGATTTTCCCTTTCCAGTACGTGTATCGTAGCCAGAGCCGCAGCTACGGTAGGATTGCACGAATTCATAGTCCCGGCATGGATGACCTTTCCCTGCTCTACACCTTCCATCCATTCACGTTTTCCCACAATCGCACTAATGGGATAGCCGGAGCCCATAGCTTTGGCAAAAATGGACACATCAGGTGTCACACCAAAATAAGACTGTGCTCCACCAAGCCCCAGTCTAAACCCAGTAATGACCTCATCAAAGATCAATGCAATACCGTACTGATCAGCCAGACCTCTAAGCCCTTGCAAAAACCCTTCTTTAGGTGGTATACAACCATTGTTGCACATGACTGGCTCGGTAATGATCGCCGCTATATCTTTGTGTTTTTCTGCCAATATTTTCTTTACCAGATCCAGATCATTCCAAGGGAGCACGATGGAATCATCTTTCGAGTTCAGGGACAACCCTTCAGACCAGGGAAATACCACTGGATTCTCCCGGCTTTCCAACGCCTCTGCAGATGGAGCCGAATTCCCCCAACAAACATTATCTAACCAACCGTGATAATGCCCTTCAAAGCGCAAAAACTTTTGCTTTCCCGTTTTCGCACGGGCAATCCGAAAGGCCGTATGCACCGCCTCCGAGCCATCCAAACAAAAACGCATCAATGCAGCTGAAGGAATAAGCTGATTAAGTTTTTCTGCAAGTTCTATCTCCTTGATATGTTGCCCTGCAAATATTTGCCCCAAATCGGTATATGTATGTACGGCCTTTAACACCTCCGGATGGGAATGCCCCAAGATCAAAGGTCCCTGGCTCAATGTGAAATCCAGGTACTCGTTGCCGTCCACATCATATATCCTGCTTCCCGCACCATGCGTATAAAAGATAGCATGAGGATGGTTGTATTTTCTAAACTCGGACGATACTCCCGAGGCTAATACTTTCTTCGCCCGTTGGAGCATCTCATTCGATTTGCTGTAACTTATTTCCATAATATCTTAAGATCTCTAATTTTCAATAAACTCTTTTCGAGGACTGATATATAATAATGTAATCGCTGCTGCTATTATAAATAGAACAGCAAACTGATAGATTGCGCTCAAACTGATATCGGCATCCCTCAAAAATCCACCGTAGTAAAGTGCTATACCGCCAACGATGGTACCGCAACAATTCAGAATACCATACCCTGTGGCCCTATACCGGGGATCAACAACCATGCTGAGTATAGGCATGGTGTTCGAGTCGGTAAAAGACTTCGTAACCGTATAGGTAATAAAACACACGATAGCCATCGGCAATATTGTCGTATAACTGGCTAAAAAAATTGCCGGAGCAGCAATCAATAACCCTATAGCAGGAACCCAGATTCTCCCCTTCGGATTTCGACGGCTGAACCTATCTGCAAGAAATCCTCCCAATAGCACGCCAACGATCGCTGATGTAAAAATATAAGCTGTCGAATATACGCCGGCCATCGTTTGAGATAAACCGAATTGTTCTTTGAAATAGGTGGGCAACCACCCGACAATTAACCAGGTCAATATACTGACCAAAGCAAAAAATATAAGCAATAATATGAAAGAACGTTGCCGAAACAGGTAAGCCATACCTTTACCAAAATTTACCTTTTGTTGTTCGGACGGCTTTTCATTTTCTATTCTGGTTGGAGCATCTTTTAAGAGGAAAACCAGCACTAAAGAGTAAAGTATTCCAAAAGCCCCAAAAAACCAAAAGGGTGTATTCCAAACATGATTTTCAGCCATCCATCCACCCACAAATCCGAGACTCTGTCCGGCCATGATTCCGGCCATGTGTATACCTGTAGCAAGCGAACGTGTACTCCCTCTATGATAATCCATGATTAATGCTAACGCCGCTGGTATATAACAAGCCTCACTAATACCCATCAGTGCCCGTGTCAATAAAAGCTGTTCAAAGGTCTGGGCATAAGCGGTCATCCATGTCACCAAAGACCATATACCAAGACTAATGAGCACGACCTTGCTTTTACTAAAACGATCCGCCATATAGCCCGCCACAGGACTTAAACAACCATATATCCAAAGAAACACTGCCGTCAAAAGGCCAAACTGTGCATCTGTCATGGGAATGGCGTCCACAATCGAACCACGCATCGTCGTAATCATCGTGCGATCTATGTAGTTGAGCAAGGCGACCACACACAACAAAGCCACAACCAGCCAGGCCCGGGGTGTTGTTTTACTTTCTATTGAAGCCATAATCTATTATTTCAGTTTTTATCGCTCTTAAATGAATATTACCAACTCGTCCAACCGCCGTCTACCAATAAATTGTGTCCGGTCACATAGGCCGAAGCCTCCGATGCCAAAAACAATATTGGCCCCTGTATGTCGTTTTCATCCGCAAAGCGGCCAAGGGGTGTTAGTCTTTTATAATTGTGTACAAATTCGTTTTCGCCTATAGCTTCGGCTATACCCGGCCCGTAGCCACCTGGGCTAATGCAATTGGCCCGAATGTTAAATTTGCCGTAATAGTTGGCTATCCATTTTGTAAAGCCAACCATTGCCCACTTATCATAGGTATAATTTATTGGACTTGTCATTCCCGTATCACCATAGACTGGAAAATTAGGCCCCACAGTCCCCTGGATAGAACCGATATTGATAATATTTCCGGATTGTTGTTGACACATATAATGCAAGACTTCCTTCGTGATCAGCATCATTCCCGTGGAGTTGATCTGCTGAGAAGCTTCCCATTCGGCCTTGCCCATATCCGCAAGATTTTTAAACCCTTCCCGAGAGACTGCATTATTAATGAGTACATCAACTCCACCGTAAGTCGATACGATATCTTTTACAAAATCCCGGATATTGTCTTCATCTGCCAGATTGAGTGCCTTTCCTATAGCCTGATATCCCTTTTCAGACAAGGACCTTGCAAACTCTGCGCACTTCTGCTCATCGCGGGATGCTATGAAAACCAAGGCCCCGGCCTCGGCCAAAGCTGTGCAAATGGGCTGACCATACAAACCAGCTCCCCCGGTTACAATGATAACTTTTCCCTTCAGGGAAAAACGTTTAAATATATTATCCATCTATTCGATCAATTGATATTATTTAATTATGATTTCCATAGTCCAGGCGTAATGATTCGCTCATCGATATTGCCAAATATTTTATGAGCGTTTTCCCTGATTTCGTCTGGAATAGATTTACCGTTCCATAATTGAACATTTTGCTTCACTTGTTCGACATTATCTGCTCCAAACACAATACTACTGACTCCCCTGATATCCCGGACATAAGAAAAGGCAAATTGCGCAACGGTCATTTCTGCACGATCCGCCAATTTTTTGAGCTCATCGATATAATACGCAACCCCTTTCAAAGAAGAGGGGAGCTTATCTTCCGTTAAGAAAAACAGGCCTTGTAAGAAAACACTGCGGGCGAAAACTAACTTTCCCACATCGGCCAGTTCATCCATAGCCTTATTCGCCACTAAACGTTGGTCAAACACATTTATGGGTAGTTGTACCGCCGCAATTTCAGGCTCCTCTAAAATAGCCGCGACATCCTTTGGATAATATAACGATATTCCCCCTGCCTTAATCAGTCCTTCCTCTCTCAATAATCGGCATACTCCCGGCAAAATACTTATCACGCGCCGAATATCCTGATCCTTATCGGTATGATACAATAATATCGGTAGCTGATCCTGTCCCAGAGCCTGCAAACTTGTTCGCACCTGTGCTAATGCCTCTTGCTTTGCAAGTTTTTCATTTTCCAATGCCCGATCACTCCATTTGAATTTACTAATGACGTATGGGCTATAGGAAGTATTGTTTTTCAGAAAATTTCCGATCACTTCTTCAGAGACACCGTAATGTCGGGAAGTATCCCATGTCGTTACACCGAGTTCTGCAGCACTTTTTAAGATCTTATGACCCGTCTCCATATCGGGTTTTCCCTTCTGGTTAGCTATACCATAGGCCATCCCCAGTTGTACCGTTCCCAATGTCAAAGGCGTAACCAAACTTCTTACTTCTTGAATCATCTGAATAATTTTTTATTTATTCCTTACGCTCATAATGGAATTCGTCCGCACCCCCGGTCTGATCTCCCCACTGATATAATAGTGACTCCCCTGGTACAAAACCGTAGGTAAAGTCACCCTACCTTTTTCTGAAGATTGCTGTAAGTCATATCTCCAGGAATCTGTCTCGGGATAATACCAAAGCACAGTAGCGGAAATTCCCGGATGCGTAACCGGATCCGTATGCAAAGCCGTTACCCGATCCACTCCGCCCCACAGTCTAAATCTTTCCCTATGAATCAGAGGAGACGGGCTGGCTGCAGCAGACATGCCCCGGGGCATATCACCCAGCCTTATCCAATCCCTGGTCCAAAGATTTCCATCTTTACGAGGTTGAAATGAATAGGCATCCTGCAGGATATGTCTTTGTTTGTTTCCCAAGGAATTTTCAATCGTATGCTCTCCACTGAACATATACAACTTTCCGTTGTATGTTCCACATACCGGAAAGATCCGTTCTGGTCCCGGCCAGACTGGCAATACAAACCATCCTTGATCCGGTTGGTCGAGATCCAAACCATAGCAGGTACGCAACGCCGATGACACAGGTGTTTCCATACCTCCGACAATAATCAACAGACTACCTACAAGTGCACCCGACATATTCGCAAGCGCATGTGGCAGATCGGGATATTTTCTCCACTTGATGTTTCCGTCATCGTATTCCGCACTCCTGACAGCCGATAAGTGGCCCTGTTCATTACTTCCGCCTACAATCCACACTTTGTCCGCATAGCTCGCAGATACACCGTACCCAAGAGGCAATGGCATTGATCGCTCGACATGTTGCCATTCTTGCTGAGTTTCCTCCCATATATAGGCATCATCGTACCACTTCTTCGTTCCTCCTTCCCAAGGATACTCATCCGGAAAGTCTGCCCCTCCCAGGCAGATCAGCTTGCCATGGCTCACCCCGGCAAACATCCCCGCTTTTCCCTGTGTATGGGGCAATGGGGGCAAATCATAATCAAATCTTTTCCCTGCCTTCGACACACACAGCCCATTGCTGCTTAAAGCTATGCTCATAAGTAATACATTCGTTATATCTCGTTTAATCCTCATTTTGTACGCTCTGATTTATTCTGTTCAGTTCAATACGCAATATAGCTCCAGGACCGGGTTCTCCAAATCCACCGGTTACGAACAGGCTATTATCTTGCGGCATAAAGCAAACATTACTGACCAAAGGGAATCCTGTGGACACGGTCGCCAGCAACTCTCCTTTGGAACTCAAGGCCTGTAGTGCCCCCATACCGTAGTGCGCTACCCACAACCGGCCCTCGCTGTCAAATGCGATACCGTCTGGCAGATTATCTTCCGCTTTTCCGGAAATATGTGTAGGCAGATCTGCAAAAACTTCTTTTTCCCATTCTTGGGTAGATTGATTGCGTTTGAAACAAAGTATTCTGTTTTCATAACTCTCTGCAACATACAATACATCCTCCGAAGGAGAAAGAACTATACCATTTGGATAGTCCAGATTATCCGCTAATACGCTTTCGGTACGATGCTCGTCAATAAGAAATACACTCCCTTGATGTCGAACCGAATCGGTAAAATAAATCCGTCCTTTGCTGTCCACCACCACATCATTTGGTACACCAACCTTTTGTCCCCCACAATATCCGTCAGATAGCAATGTTTCCACATGCTTTCCTTCACGATCCACTTTTACCAATGTACCTTGGCCACTATCACACACCCAATGGAACCCCTGCTCATCTATAGCTTGTCCATTAGGGCAGGTCATTTCAAACCATTTTTTTATTCCCTCTACTCGATCGACACGTAAAATAGATTGCCCTTTCAGGTTAGTAAAGAACAGATTGCCATGCTTGTCAATGACAGGTCCTTCCGTATAGAAAGGTTGCTGCTTAGTTTCTGTAGCTGACCACTCGATATGCACCGTATGTCTTTTTTCCTCAAAGGGAAATAAAGGTTGTCTCCTGTTTTTATACACAAACCGTGTCATATCCGCTTGGGTCACGCCAGGAGTATCCACCTGAACAATACTTTTACAAACCGGTGAATACGCCGCAATAGGTGCATTTACTCCTTTGGCAATGAGTATATCGAACTCTTCGGGGGCTACACCAAAAGAAGTCACCTGTTTCAGACTAAAAGGGGGGACACGAAGTGTAGAGAGCATCAGCACACCACCTTTGTCTGTTTGCACGACAGCCGTCCTACCCATATCGTACCGCACCTGCCCGCCGTGACGAGGGGTGTCTTCCTGAAACACACCATCCGTCAGATTTAGTAGATGTGCGTTTACTGTCAGCTGTACATCGCCAGATTCATCAAACCCTTTCAAAGTAAGCGGAAAATAACCGTCTGTTCGTTGTTCTTCAAGAAAGGCAACAGCCTCAGCATCGTAAACATAGCTGAAATAACGGTATCTTCCATCACGCTCCAAAGCCCGTATCAGGCTAAGTCCATTGCCCGGTGATCCTCCACCTATGTTGTCACCCATATCGAGAAACAAAACAGGTGTACTCAAGTGCTGTACATTGAAAATAACCTCATCGACACTGTTTTTCTTACCGACATACTGCTTTCTATTTTTCCAAATGTAGGACGCTATCATGCTGCCCACCTGCCTAGCCAGATCCTTGCCTATCTCCGTGACTACAATGATCGATGTCCCCATTTCAGGCACATCTGCATAGGGGAATCCTAAAACCACACTCACCGCTAGAACATGGTCTTCTTGGTTTGCCAAGCTTACCTGTCCGTACAGGCTTTTGCAAGGTTCACTTTGGGTAAACTGTTGCTCCAGACTGATTGCTACGGGTACCTGCACCAAATGTTGGGCAACTTCCAGCCCTTGTTTGAGCATACACACCAGTATTCGAGCCGCATCTTTCCCCCTATCCCGTTGATCCAGATGAGGATTTTCCCGATAAGCAACCAAAGCATCTGTTGCATCAACCATTTGCTGGCTGACGTTGGCATGTAGATCTAGCGTGCCGACGATAGGCACCGCTGTGCCTACCCGTCTGCGTAACCGCATCAGCCAATCCCCGTCCATATCCCTTATCCTCTCGCTGACACCCGCTCCATGTGGAACGACCAAACAAGCATCCACAGGGAGTACTTTTTCCAATTCCTCAAACATCCGGTCCGTCAAGAAAGAATACGTCTCTTCGGTAATAACCCCACCAGGTGTAGCCTCCGCAAAGAAAACGGGAACAACATCTATCCCTTCCTCTTCCATCACCTCCAGCATTCCGCCGATCTCATGATGTGCATTCCGGTATTCCTCACGTATCGCTTCGCCCACCAGCAGATGCCCGTTTTCAAAATCAAACAGGGTTGTCGGATCGTCGATAAACGTATTGGACTCGTGATAAATACCCAAAAGCGCTACCCTATACCTCATGTTCCTTCCTATTTTATTCGTGCCACCACATCTACCTCAAATTTCAACAGGTCACCAAGGCAACCAATCAACGTGGTGCGTGCTGGATAGGGTGTCTGGAAATACTCCTTATAGATCTGGTTAAACTGTGCCAGGTCTTCCTGCCTACCGACATAATTTCTGACCTGTACAACATCGTCAAACGTAAGGTTAGCCGCAGCCAATATAGTACGCACATTTTCGAACGACCGCCGGCATTCCCCTTCAAAAGTATCTACTACGATATTACCTTCTCCATCTACCGAAGCCTGACCCGAAACAAATACATAATCCCCGGATTGTATGCCCGGCGAAAAAGGAAGAAAACTTCTTGGGATATTGTCTCCTGTTATTACTTTTTTATCTTTCATCATTACGCTACGGATACTTCTGTCATTGATTCTATCTTGTCTATAATAGACTGTACTTCCTGATCGTCCCACGCCTTTTGCATCGTACCCAGTGGTGCTTTCGTCGCACCGATATCAATTCCATATTTAAGCTGCATGGCTTGTCTCAAAAATGTCCATATATTGGGCAGCACATACATGATAACTTTTTGAAATTCAAGCATAAACTCTTCAGCAAGAGCATAATTCCCCTCCTTAAAAGAAGCTCTCACGGTCTTACAAACCGGCCCCCAAAGGTTATAGAAAGAACCTATCGCACCAGAAGTACCACAAAGTGCTGCATGACACATCAACTCATCCGCTCCGCTGAACAGGTGCAAACGATCTCCTACATGATTTTTGACAATACCGATTTCCAACAGTTGACCGGTAGTCAGTTTCATACCTTTCAGGGTAGGGATTTTCAACAGTTCGTCGATAAACCCCGTAATATTGCCCATCGTATTATTGCCCAACTGGTACGGAAAAAACGGCAAATCAGATGCAGCAGCTATCTGACGGTAATGTTCCAATGCGGTGTCCTGATTGCCCGAGAAATAAATAGGCCCCACCGATGATATGGCGTCAGCGCCGAGCTTGGCAGCATGTTGTGCCAATCGTACAGACTCGGCCGTCGTCATTGCTCCTACCTGTACCATGATAGGCACTCTTCCTGCATTAACAGCCATCACTTCCTCTACGACCTGCTTTCGCTGCTCTTCGGTAAAGAGTACGCCCTGCCCTGTCGACCCCAAGATATATAGTCCATCCATACCTTGAGAGATCAATAGCTCTACCAGTTTTTTCAATTCGACCACAGCAACATTACCTTCAATATCTACAGGTGTGAACATCGCCGGCCACACGCCTTTAAATTTATTTTCCATATTGACCTTTTATTTTCGTTTAACCCTTGTTTTTAAATATTTTTCCAACACTGTCGTATTCTCCATATACAACAGATCTGACGCTGCTGCCATACATTGGACAGAGACAGGGTCCTTGAATCCGTGTCCTGTCACGATGCAAACAGCCGCAGCTGCTGTATCGATTTCTTTATTCTTTAGGGCATTTGCCAACCCAGCCAAAGCAACAGCCCCTGCAGGTTCACAAAAAATTCCCTCTTCCAGTGCCAACCGTTGTTGCCAGGCAAATACCTCTTCATCCTGCACAGTGTGCCCCATCCCTGCATTATTCATACAGTATTTTAGTACTTCATCTCCGTCCAGCACACCAGGGACCTGCAAACCGCTAACGGCAGTTGTACTCATAGCGATAGCAGTTGCCTGTTGTAGCTGATTCCGGATAGCTGTTGCTATGGTATCGTTACCCTCAGGCTGTACACAATGTATGGTCGGTTTCACATAGTCCGAAAATACCTCTGCCCATCTATCAAAACCCTTACAAATAGCCAGTGTCAACCCACCACCTCCAGCCGGAACAAACACCTGCGCCTTTTCCTGTCCCAACTGCTCGGCTATCTCGTAAGCTATGGTCTGCACCCCTTGCATGGCGGACGGGCTATACCGAAAAGCACTGACCTGTACCACGCTATCGTACGACAAAGCAATTTGTTCCAACAATGCCATAGTGTCCTGCGTGACTCCGACGTCTTTTCCAAAGTCCTTGACCATCAATGTCTCCGCTCCATAGGCCCCCATCTGCGTGAGCTTCCCTTCGGGGGCACCATCCACAATAGCCAAGAAGCAGGGTATGCGAGCTACGGCACTATAGGCCGCTAAGGCAGCACCCGTATTGCCACTGGAGGTCGCTAGGCAAAACCCTACGCCCTGCTCCTGTATCTGTGACAGAGCAATGGCGGCAAACCTATCCTTATAAGACCCCGAAGGATTGAGGTTCTCCAATTTAAAGTACAGGTTCTTAAGCCCCAAAGCCGGACCGATATGTTTGGATCTGACCAAAGGCGTACCACCCTCTCCTATAGAGAGTTGATATGCGCTACCAATCCTCGGCAGCAATTGTTCATATTTCCAGATACCTTTCAAAACAAATGGGGGAATTGTAATTTTTTCATGGAATAACTGTTGAAGTTGTGCGTAAAACCACCATCCACAACAAGGGTCGTCCCCGTAATAAAAGAAGCCTCTTTGGATGAAAGCCAAGTAATAGCTTGTGCAATTTCTTCGGAAGAAGCGGCTCGCTTTAGGGGAGTGTGATCGTTCATATCAGCACCTATCTGGGCACTCACGTTATTGCCCTGCTGGTCCTCATAATCTTGACCCATATCCGTTTGTACATTGCCGGGATTGACACAGACCACCCGGATATTAGCTGGACCGTATAGTGTAGCCAACTCGTATGTCAGGCTTTCCATCCCTCCTTTGCAGGCAGCATAGGCCGGACTATAGCCTCCCGTGCGTTGTGACATTACGCTAGACACATTGATGACTACCCCGCTTATACCCTTTTCCAACATGCTCTGGCATACTTTCTTTGCCAAAAATGCGGGAGCAGTCAAGCATATCCGAATCGTCTTGTCCCAATTTGTAATGTCTATGTCTGACATCGGTTCTATAGTTCTCCATGCCGCATTATTGACCAAAAGATCTATACAGTTCCAAATAGATAGTGTACTTTCGATTATTTCGTCCCAAAAATGGGTATCCGATAAATCCCCTGCACAGACGATAGCATGCGTATCACCATCTTTTTCAATCCACTGCTTTAATGCCATCAACTCGTTTTTGTCTCTTCCGACCAAAGCCACATGATAACCTTTCCTGGCAAGGCCAATGGCCGTACTACGGCCTATACCACGTGTGGCACCTGTCACGATAGCGACCTTATGTGCTGTCATATCATTCAATTTCTTTTATCGTCTTTTTGTCAAATAAATCCACCGCCAATATCCCCCCCAAGGCTTCACCGGCCTTGACATGTACATTGGTTCGCAACAGAAATACCAATCCATCCTCTCCGGCAAATATGGGATGAGTCTCTTTGGACAAGGGGTCTGCTATCTCCCCAAATAACTGTCCCTTACGCATATATTCCCCTGTTTTTGCCAAGGCTATAAAAACCCCTCCCACAGGAGCCGGCATTTTTATCTGTAGGTGACCGCTATCCGGTCGCTCATCTTCCAGCCAGTAGTTATATCTGTCCTGAATAGAAAAAGGCTCTTCAAAAAGCCCCTGATACGCTAATATCCGTATGCAGGCCTCTTTGTACCTCTCTACGACTTCTTCGCGAAAGCCCGTTCCTCCACCATATTCAAAATATACGGCCGGAACGTTATGGTCCCTCGCAACGGACAAGGTTCGACCATTTGGGCGACTATCCGTTCCCCAGATCAAGGGAAAGCCACTGGCGATGGCCATTTGCTGTTGTTTCTCCAGAATTTCCGGGCTGCTATGCAACATATAGCCCACCATCGGATAGATATCATACAGCAAACCACCCGTATGCATATCAATGAGGTAATCGGCTTCTTTTATCAATAGGCTTACAGCATCTGCAGCTTGTTCGGTGACAGATCCTTCTTTATTCCCCGGACATATACGAGCCATATCAATTCCATCGCAGGCACATCGGCTCCCATTGACATATGCCGCCTCATTCACTACAGGTACGATAGTCACACAGCCTCGGATCAGCAGATCAGGCAATTCATCCAAAAGCTGCATAGCGGCCAACATGGGTTCATATTCATCACCATGAACACCGGCCAGTATAAGAACCCGGGGGCCGCTCTGTCCGGGATTTATCGTATAAGGATTGATCATACTAATGTTCTCCTTCGTAATAGGGTGCACCCCCTGTTGGTTGTGTCGGATCAAAAATGTTAAGCTCCCTGAACAAGGATATGGCAATCTCCTTATGACCTGTTCCATTCGGATGCAACGGGTCATTCAATAATTGGCGGAAAACTTGTCCATCATACTTTTTTGTCAGATCTATCTTCCAGATTGCCCAATTATCGACAAGGATGATCTGTTCTTCTTCTGCGATATTTTTCATAGCCTCTACATACAGTTTCAAATTACTCCGCTCTGGTGTGAGGTCGGTAATAATCGGAGTAGGACTCACTAAAACAGGAACTGCGCCGATATCCCTAATCCGTATAATAATCTGGGACAAATTATCTGCATACTCCGATACTGAAATGTTCTTTGCTGTCGCAGCATCATTTGTACCGATCATCAATACCACGACTTGGGGTTGTAGTTTCGCAACTCTCCATTCAAAATCTTCCAGTATATCTTTGGTCGTATGTCCACTGATGGCAGTATTGACCACGATATCTCTATATCTCCCCATTTCAAAGCGTACCCGTTCTGAAAAAATTTCTGAATAAGATCTTTGCCCATGTGTATGCTTCGCGCCTTGTGTAATGCTATTTCCCGTAAACAGCCAGGTGATCGGGGTTCTGCCCGCCAATAATTGAGCGATTACCTGCCTGTCTTGCTGTGCTCCTTTCTGAACATCAAAAAATATTTTTGGCATAATTTGTGCATCTGCTTCATAATCTACGCCTTTACCAAATACGACACAGGTTATAAAAACAGGTACAAGAAAAACTAATTGAAGTATATACATCTTATTTTATAGCATTAATAATTCTCTATCTTTGAGACGATATCACACATCACGGTTTTTTAGAGAATATTTTTCGGATTCTCTCCATATCAAACTTTATCGATCGGTCATAATTATAGATACCATTCTGTTCCTGTTCTACATCTGTCAATTGTGTATAGCAGTAGCCCCAGACATGTTCCGACAGTGACAGAAGCTGATCCACCTGACCCTCTAAGCGTTGGTAAAATTCTTCCTGTGTACGAGGTGCACTGCCATAACCCCAGGTCTGTGTCTTGGAGTCCAGCTGCTGGAGCTTTTCGTTACTGACCCATTTGATGCCCCCGAATTCATCCACGAAATAGGGTTTTTTCCCATCATAGACAGGGAACACATAATTGTTACTGTCTTTGACCTCGTTGAATCCGATGTTCCTGTTGCCCGGATGGGCACGGTTCGGGGTCTGGAAAAATTTACTGTCCTTATAGATGACATCCCTAAGCTTTACGGGATCCTGTTCGTAGTGGTGTACCGTCCAGATGTCCGTCAGGATATGCGCGCCGCCGCTCACCCCGTTAACAGGACGCGTCGGGTCAATAAGTTTGGTCAGGCGATAGACATCCCCGGCCAGGCGAGGGTAGTTCGTCTTATCTGGCCACCACTGTTCGTTGAACGGCGTCCATACCACCAACGAAGGATGGTTGCGGTCCCGCTTCACGCATTCCATCCATTCAGAGATAAAATTACGGGCCGCCTCTATGTTGTTCGCATCCATGCCCCAGCTGGCGCTCTCACCCCAAGTCAGGTACCCCAGCTTATCTGCCCAGTAGTAGTAACGTTCCTCAAAAACCTTCTGATGTAACCTAGCTCCGTTGAAACCGGCCTCTTTTCCCAAGATAATGTCCCGTTTAAGCGCTTCATCGGACGGGGATGTCCAGATACCGTCCGGATAGAATCCCTGGTCCAGAACCAATCGTTGGTAATAAGGCTCGTTGTTCAGGTATATCCGGTTGCCCA
>NZ_JAAKGO010000007.1 GCF_011043525.1 Sphingobacterium sp. SGG-5 | reverse complement strand
GTTAGCCATAAAAGTCTATCATAACATTTTTACAAATAGTTTGGGTTAATAATTTTATATTGTGGTTTTTACCATCGACAGATCATTGTATGACCCGAAGAATAGTGTTTTTTTTATCCGCAATAGGGGTAATTATTATTGGATTAGTTGCTTATCGCCTATTAGAAAATAGTAAGAATAGAAAGTTAGAGACAGCTCGTAAGGAAAGAGGTGCGGCTACGGTGTATGCAACGGTCGCCAAAGGACGGCCTTTTTCAGATTATTTATCGTTGACCGGTGCGATAGAACCGAATGAAGTGGTTGAACTTCGATCAGAAATCTCAGGTATTGTTGAGACGTTAAATTTCACGGAAGGGTCGGAAGTTAGTGCTGGCCAAGTCTTATTGAAAATTAATGATTCAGAGCTACGTGCTCAATTGGGCGAAGCAAATACCAGAAAATCGTTAACAGCCGAAAACGAACGAAGAGCGAGGTTATTGTTGGAAAAAGAAGCTATTAGCCAGGAAGAATATGATTTAGCGAAGGCGGAGTATCAGACTGCACAGTCTCAAATTCAGCTTATAGAAGCACAGCTTAGCAAGACCGTACTGAAAGCTCCTTTTTCGGGAACAATAGGATTGCGAAACATATCGAAAGGCAGTTATATTACACCGACGACCGAAATTGCTCAATTGGTGAATACAAGTAAGTTGAAAGTTGATTTCTCAGTTCCCGAGAAATATGCCACAAAGGTAAAGACAAATACCTTTATCCAGGTTTCTATCCAAGGTGACTCTACGGTCTATGAGGCTCGGATCTACGCGATAGAACCGAAGATCGAGTCCAATACACGGACACTACGTGTCCGGGCTATAGTGGATAATGCGAAACATAATTTGATACCGGGATTGTTTGTCAATATCAATTTTCCATTGGAAACATTAGAAAATGCGATACTTATCCCTACTGAAGCGTTGATTCCTATTCAGAACGGAAAGAAGGTGTTTATCCTCGACTCGGGACGTGCAAGAGAAATCGTCGTTGAATCCGGGGCCAGAACAAATGAAGATGTTTTGATAACCAAAGGATTAAATATCGGAGATACGGTGTTGACATCGGGGATGATGTCATTACGTGACGGTAGTCCAATTCAAGTTTCATTACGCTAATCTACGAGGAATGAGTTTATCTACACTTAGTGTCAAAAGACCTGTATTAGCGATAGTGATGAATCTTATGCTCATCCTATTTGGTATAATAGGATATACATTTTTGGGTGTTCGTGAGTTTCCTTCTATAGATCCAGCTCAGATTTCAGTGCGTACAAACTATACGGGAGCGAATGCAGAGATTATCGAATCCCAGATTACAGAACCGCTCGAGAAGTCTATCAATTCCATAGATGGTATCCGGAATATTTCTTCGTCCAGTAATCAAGGTAGCAGTAGTATTAGCATTGAATTCAATCTGGAAAAAGACTTGGAGGAAGCTGCCAACGATGTGCGGGATAAAGTGTCACAAGCCTTACGTAGACTTCCGCAAGATATTGACGCGCCACCTGTTGTCTCCAAGGCTGATGCTGATTCGGAACCCATCATTACGATGACTGTACAAAGCTCGACCAAAGATGTTCTGGAGCTCTCAGACTATGGGGAAAATGTAATCGCCCAACGTTTGCAGACTATTCCGGGGGTTAGTTCGATACGGATATGGGGGCTGCGTAATTATGCGATGCGGCTATGGATAGATCCGGTGAAATTAGCTTCTTATGGTTTGACGATCTTGGATGTTCGAACGGCCTTAAATGCACAAAATGTTGAACTTCCTTCCGGAAAGTTAACGGGGGCAAATACAGAGTTAGCTGTAAAAACCATGGGTAACCTAGAATCGGAAGAGCAGTTTAATAATATTATCATTCTAACCGAAGGAGAAAAGATTGTCCGGCTTAAGGATGTGGGAAATGCAGCGCTTGAAGCGGAAAATTTTGAGACAAAAATGTCCGATTCGGGTTATCCGATGATTGCTTTGAATATTATACCCCAACCCGGAACAAATTATTTAGATATTGCTAAGCGCTTTTATCAGGAATATGAACGTTTGGAGAAAGAGATACCAAAAGGTTTTGAGCTAAACGTGGCCTTGGATAATACGATGTTCGTCAAGAGATCCGTATTGGAGGTTGTTGAAACGCTTATTATAGCCATTATACTGGTTGTCCTCATCATCTATGTGTTTTTTAGGAATTGGTCCATCGCTTTTCGACCACTTATAGATATCCCCGTATCGTTGATTGCTACATTTTTTATCATGTATTTATGTGGTTTTTCCATTAATGTATTGACCCTCTTGGCAATCGTTCTGGCGACAGGGTTGGTGGTCGACGACGGTATTGTGGTAACAGAAAATATCTTTAAAAAAGTGGAACAGGGGATGTCTCCGATTGAGGCCGCCATTAAGGGATCCAATGAAATTTTCTTTGCGGTCATTTCGATCTCCATTACACTGGCTGCCGTATTTTTGCCTGTTATTTTTCTGGAAGGCTTCGTTGGACGTTTATTTCGAGAATTCGGCGTTGTCATCGGTTCGGCTGTATTGATATCCGCCTTTGTGTCTTTATCTCTTACCCCTATGCTAAATGCGTATCTCATGAAAGGTGGAGAACAACATAAATCGACATTTTACAGCCGGACGGAAAAGTATTTTGAGATTATGAATAAGGAGTATGAAGGGTCACTTAAGAGCTTTTTAAAATTCAAGTGGTTAGCCGTGTTCATCATTCTCTTTTGTTTTGGTTTGACGTATTTGTTTTACCAGATTTTACCGAAAGAGACCGCACCGTATGATGATCGGAGTTTTGTTTCCTTACGTGCCACTGCACCTGAAGGCGTTTCATACGATTATATGGACCGCTTTATGACGGATCTGACGATGCTTATTAACGATTCGATCCCCGAGAAGAAAGTAAGTTTGGTTATTACATCACCTAGCTTTGGATCAGCATCGGTCAATACGGGTATGGTCCGTATGGGCTTGGTTGAACCGGGTGAAAGAGATCGTTCACAAGCTGAGGTTGCCCATTCTTTGTCGCGACTCACCAGACGCTATTCGGAGGCACATATAACGGTTTCCCAACAGCCTACTATCTCTGTCAATAGGCGAGGGGGGCTACCCATACAATATATTATTCAGGCACAGAATTTTGATAAATTAGAGGAGAAGGTTCCGGAATTCATGGAGGAGTTATCCAAAGACAGGACATTCTCGGTGGTCGACGTCAATTTGAAGTTTAACAAGCCTGAAGTATATGTCATGATTGATCGTGAGAAGGCACAAACTTTAGGGGTGTCGGTGATGGACATCGCTCAAACTTTGCAGATGTCACTTTCAGGACAGCGTTTTGGCTACTATATGATGAACGGAAGGCAATATCAGGTTATGGGACAATTTGATAAGCAGGATCGTGCGACGCCAATGGACTTGGCATCGATTTATGTGAAGAATAAGTCCGGTGACCTTATACAATTGGATAATATTGTGAAAGTCGAAGAGCACAGTAGTCCTCCGCAACTGTTTCATAACAACCGGTATATGTCGGCGACAGTTTCGGCTGGCTTAGCGCCGGGGGTTAGTTTGGGAGATGGTATACAAGCAATGGACGCTATCCGGGATCGCGTGTTGGACGATACATTTTCCACAGATCTTGGCGGAGAAGCCCGCGATTTCGTTGAAAGTAGTTCCAATACCATGTTTGCATTCGGACTGGCTGTTTTACTTATATTTTTGATTCTTGCAGGACAATTTGAAAGTTTTGTCGATCCAGTAATTATTTTATTGACCGTACCTATGGCTGTCGGAGGAGCTATGTTTTCATTGTGGTTATTTGGGCAGTCATGGAATATTTTCAGTCAGATCGGTACCATTATGTTGATCGGTTTAGTTACAAAAAATGGAATTTTGATCGTGGAATTTGCCAATCAGCTTCGTGATAGCGGATATGAAAAATATGAGGCTGTTGTTAAAGCTGCAGAGGCCCGGCTCCGGCCGATTTTGATGACATCTTTTGCCATCGCTTTAGGTGCTCTTCCGATTGCATTGTCTTTAGGAGCAGCATCGGTTAGCCGTATAGGTATGGGGGTGGTTATTGTTGGCGGTACAGTCTTCTCGTTGATACTGACGCTGTATGTTATTCCCGCATTTTACTTGATGTTGTCTAGAAAGAGAGTACATAGGCCAGAGTTCGATAATATAGAGGAATGATGAAATTAAAAATTTTAGGAGTTATTTTTTTTGGCTTATATATCGGCATAGGGTATGGCCAAGAAATGCTGACTGTTCGACAAGCTGTTGAAATTGCTTTAGCGAATAACTATGATATCAGGTTAGCGAAAAATGATTTGTTGATTGTCCAAGAAAACGTGACTTATGGAAATGCTGGTATGCTACCGAACGTAACGGGTGATTTTTCGCAAAATAATAATCTCCAAAACTCAACGCAGACCCAAAATACGGGTGTTGTGCGGGCGTTGGATAATGCAAGAAATAACAGTATGACATATGGTGTCAGTGTGGGATGGACGATATTTGATGGGCTCGGTATGTTTTCAAGGTATGAAACATTAAAGGAACTGGAAAAACAGGGCGATATACAGCTTAAGAAGGCTGTTCTGACGCAAGTGTCCGATGTGATAAGTACGTATTATACTATAGTGGAGCAAAACAACCTGTTGCTGGCGCTGGACTCCAGTATAACGATTTCAAAGGAACGGCTACAAACGGCGGAGAATAGGTATATGATCGGTAAAGCATCAAAACTGGAGGTTTTGAACGTTCAGGTGAATTTGAATACAGATCAGACCGCTCGGATTAAACAGGAGGAGATTGTTAAAAATTTAAAGATAACATTGAACAATCTGTTGGCTCGAGACCTCGATATCGAATTTGACGTTGTAGCAGATGTAGATGTGGACGAAAAGCTCATTTTTGCCGAGTTATTGGAGAAATCGAAAAAACACAATCCGGACTTATTGGCCATAGGTATATCGAAACGATTAGCGGAGTTAGAACTTAAAACAATAAAGGCCAATCGTTATCCTACGGTTCGCCTTCGTGGGGGATATAATTTTTCGGAAACGGAATCAAGTTTAGGCTTTGTGGCACAATCCAGCTCCAGGGGCCTTAACTATGGCGTTACAGCTTCGATAAATATTTTTGATGGATTTAACCAAAGGAGGAGCGAGCGTATTGCCAAGTTACGGATCGACAATGCGGATCTGCTTGCATCACAACAGCAAAATTTTGTGGAGACATCCTTAATGCAGGCTTTCCAAAGTTATCAGACCCATGTGGCTCTGTATAAATTGGAAAGGAAAAATGTTCAGATTGCAAAGCAGAACCTCGCGATTACGATGGATAAATTTCGGATAGGAACAATCAGCTCGGTCGAATTTAGAGATGCACAAGAGAATTATCTTAATGCAGTTACACGCTATAATTCATCCAAACTGCAGGCTAAATTATCTGAAACCTATCTCAAGGAAATCGTGGGTGCCATAAGGTTTGGGGCTTAAAGAGGGGTAATGGCCGTTTTTGTTGAAGTCAAACGATTTCGTTTTTAGAACAAACGTTTGCGTTTGTTTTTTATTTTTTTTTATCCCTGATATCGATTAATATTGTGATAGATAAGCGGATGAGTACCGCTATATCGGTAGCCAATAAGCCTTGAAAGTCCAGATTGGTTATATGTAGTGAGAACTGTTTAGTTTGTTTTAAAATAGGTGATTTTAGAGGGGGCTTCATGTCCCCTTTAATTTTTTTGTTACAAGTATTTAAATCTATATTATATTAATAAATTCACCGTATGAATTCCGATAGAAGAGATTTCCTAAAAAAAGTATCGTTGCTATCCGCAACGGCTGTCACTTTGCCAACATTGAATGCAGAAGCAAAGGCAAGTCCAAGGTTTAACATGTCCGGGTATCGGGCCCCGAAATTGGATAAGGTCCGGGTCGCGATCGTAGGGTTAGGAAATAGAGGGTCTGGGGCTGTCGATCGGTATACCTATATCGAAGGAGCAGAAATCGTTGCGTTATGCGATCGGCACGAAGATCGTGCGTTAAAACAGCAGAACCTAGTAACGGGAAGAGGATTGTCGAAACCTGTGATCTATTCGGGAGATAACGGATGGCAGCAGATGCTAAAAGATGTACAGATCGACTTACTATATATCTGTACGCCGTGGGATTGGCATACACCAATGAGTATCGCGGGCATGAAAGCGGGTGCGCATGTGGCCTGTGAAGTTCCTATCGGCCTATCAGTAAAAGATTGCTGGGAAGTCGTAAAAGTATCCGAGCAGACCAAAAAGCACTGTATGATGTTGGAAAATTGTTGTTATGACTTTTTTGAGATGCTGACTTTAAAAATGGCCCGTGAAGGCGTTTTTGGAGAGATAATTCATGCAGAAGGAGCTTACATCCATGACTTATTGGATTTAAACTTCAGTAAGACGTATTACGATGATTTTTGGCGGTTGAAGGAAAATATTAAATACAATGGCAACCTCTATCCGACACATGGTATAGGTCCTGTTGCTCAATGTATGAACGTTAACCGTGGTGATGTAATGACTTCGTTGGTTGCTATGCAGACCGATGATTTTCATATGGCGGAGGAAGCGGAACGGTTGGCCAAAGAGGATGATGTATATGCGCCGTTTGTGGGCAAAAAATACAGGGGTAATATGAATACAACGTTGATTCGTACCCAAAAAGGAAAGACCATCATGATTCAGCATGATGTTACTTCTCCCCGCCCATATTCGCGGATACATTTGTTGAGCGGCACCAAAGGATTTGCCGAAAAGTACCCGAAGCAGGGTATATCATTGAAAAGCTATAAACATGGACATAGTTTCCTGACCGATGACATGGTGGAAGAACTACGCGAGAAATATACACCGGAATTAGTAAAATTTATTGGCCAAGAAGCGAAGAAAGTCGGTGGCCACGGAGGTATGGACTTTATGATGGACTGGCGACTGATCGATTGCTTAAGAAACGGTCTTCCGTTGGATCAGGATGTATATGATGCGGCAGCATGGAGTGCTATTGTGCCATTGAGTGTCGAATCAGTAGGCAAGAACAGTAAGTTGGTTAGCTTTCCGGATTTTACCAAAGGTGCATGGAAGACAAATACACCGGTTGACCTGACTTTGAATGGAGGGGGTAATACCAAAATACGTCCTAAGGTAGATAATAAGGGTAAACAATTGAATGTTTAACCGTTTTGTTTCTGTTTTATTAAAACAAGACCCGGTCTTTCTTGAGGCTGGGTCTTGTTTTTTTTGATACCGGTAATTGTTTTTATATATTTATTGCATGTTAGTGAGATTTTTAGGTTTTCTGTTTCCGTTCTTTTTGGTGTTAGGGTGTACCAATACACAACGACAAGGTGCACACTTGGCGGAAGCGGATTCGGCTGCGAGCTGTGCAATGTCGAGTATTCCAAGTAGATTTAGTCGTGTTGCGAAGTCTGATTCGCTTCACCGCCAGACCGGAGAGGATGAGGCACCCATGGTTTATATTGAAGGAGGAACATTTGTTATGGGATCTAAGAATTTCCCTGATGCGCTTCCTCTTCATGAAGTTGAGGTGTCGTCTTTTTATATGGATGAGCACGAAGTGACCAATGCACAATTTGAAATGTTCGTGAAAGCAACAGGATACATAACAGTAGCTGAAAAAGAGTTAGATCCGAACGAATTTCCAGGAGCTGATCCAGCATTATTGGTGCCGGGATCTGCTGTGTTTTCGGCTCCGGATAATGTGCATGGGCTCCATAACCATTTGCAGTGGTGGAAATATGTACCGGGAGCAAACTGGCGATATCCCGAAGGTCCCGGCAGTTCTATAAAAGGACGGGAAAACCACCCAGTAACACAAGTAGCCTATCAAGATGCCGAAGCATATGCGAAATGGGCAGGTAAGCGTTTGCCAACCGAAGCCGAATGGGAATATGCAGCAAAAGCGGGTAAGCATACTTCGGAAACCTATTATTGGGGCGATCAAAAAACTGAAAAAGGAAAATGGTTGGCCAATATCTATCAGGGAGAGTTTCCACGGCAAAATACAAAAGAAGACGGGTTCGAAACGACATCGCCTGTGAAGTCTTTCCCTGCGAATGCATACGGTTTGTATGATATGGAAGGGAATGTGTGGGAGTGGTGTTCAGATCTTTATACCCCCGATTATTACAACCATAGCCCGAAGGAGAATCCAAAAGGACCTACAACCTCGCATGATCCACAAGAGCCAGGGTTGGTAAAACGAGTGCAACGAGGTGGATCTTTTTTATGTAATGATCAATATTGTGAACGCTATAAAGCAGGTAGCCGTGGGAAAGGTGAAATCAATAGCCCTACGAATAATGTTGGTTTCCGATGTGTGAAGGATATTTAAGTAAAATAAAGGCTTGCCGAAATAAAATGGCAAGCCTTTTCTTATGTAAAAGATAACTTTATTACTGTGCATTCAGGAACATCGATTTCTTCGAAACGAGTTCTCTGAAAAATGGATCCTGAAGATCTTTAATAAAGCGTATCGCCTCACCTGTAGATTTCATCTCTGGGCCCAGCTGCTTGTCTACTTCGGGGAATTTTGAGAACGAGAATACAGGTTCTTTGATTGCCCATCCTTCCAGCTTACGCTCGATTTTAAAATCTTTTAATGTATTGGCACCTAACATTACCTTTGTTGCAATGTTGATATAAGGTACATCGTAAGCCTTCGCGATGAAAGGAACAGTACGTGAGGCACGTGGATTGGCCTCGATTACGTATACCTTCTCATCTTTTATCGCAAATTGAATATTAAGCAAGCCTTTTACATTCAATGCTTTTGCCAACTTGATCGAATACTCCTCCATTTTATCTTGTACGTGTTGGGATAAACTGAAAGGAGGTAATACTGCGGAGGAATCTCCGGAGTGTATACCCGCAGGCTCAATATGCTCCATCATACCGATGATATGTACGTCTTCGCCATCACAGATAGAGTCGGATTCAGCTTCTTCGGCTCTATCAAGGAAGTGGTCGATCAGGATATGGTTGCCTGGCAGCGCGTGTAGTAGATTGACGACTGCTTTCTCCAGATCTTCATCGTTGATAACGATACTCATACCTTGTCCGCCCAATACGTAGGAAGGACGAACTAATACGGGATATCCTACTTCGCTAGCCACTTTAATCGCTTCTTCTGCAGAAGTTGCAACGCCGTATTTCGGATAAGGGATATCTAATTCTTTCAACAAATCGGAGAAGCTCCCGCGGTCTTCTGCAAGATCCATATCATGGAATGACGTTCCGATAATTTTGACACCTAACTGCTCCAGACGTTCGGCCATTTTCAATGCGGTCTGACCGCCTAGTTGTACAATAACACCTTCCGGTTTTTCCAGTTCGATAATCTCACGCACATGTTCCCAAAAAACAGGCTCAAAGTAAAGTTTGTCAGCCATGTTGAAATCTGTAGAAACAGTTTCGGGGTTACAATTGACCATAATCGCTTCGTAGCCACATTCTTTAGCTGCTAATAGTCCGTGTACACAAGAGTAGTCAAACTCTATACCCTGACCGATACGATTAGGCCCAGAGCCTAATACAATAACTTTCTTTTTATCCGATGCGATAGACTCATTTTCGTCTTCAAAAGTAGAGTAATAATAGGGCGTATGTGCAGGGAATTCGGCCGCACAGGTATCAACCATTTTATATACACGGTGAATGCCTAATTCTTTACGACGGTCATAAACTTCGTCTTCCGTTACATTACCGAGTAACCAAGCAATTTGTTGATCTGAATATCCCTTTTGCTTTAATGTCATGAAAAAGTCGCGCGGAATATTCGATAGTTGATAGCGGCGAAGCTCCTGTTCCAGCTGTACCAATTCCTGGATCTGTATCAAGAACCATTTATCAATAAGGGTCGCTTTGCGAATGGATTCCAGGGGAACACCTAATTCAAAAGCATCTTTGATATGGAAAAGTCGGTCTGCACTTGGATGTTCCAGACTATGCATGATTTCCTCGAGGTTACGCAATTGACGACCGTCAGCTCCAAGCCCTGCACGACCGGTTTCTAAGGACTGTGCAGCTTTTTGTAAAGCTTCAATGAATGTGCGGCCGATAGCCATGACTTCACCAACAGCTTTCATCTGTAATCCTAATTCCTTATTGGCACCTTTGAACTTATCAAAATTAAAGCGAGGAACTTTGACAATGACATAATCCAAGGTAGGCTCAAAATAGGCTGAAGTTGTTTTAGTGATCTGGTTCTGTAGTTCATCCAAATTATAACCGATAGCTAATTTAGCGGCGATCTTGGCGATGGGGTACCCTGTGGCTTTGGATGCCAGCGCTGAAGAACGGGATACACGCGGATTGATTTCAATCGCGATGATCTCTTCGTTTTCAGGATTTACAGAGAACTGTACGTTACATCCTCCGGCAAAAGTACCTATAGAGCGCATCATGCGGATAGCTTGGTTACGCATATCCTGATAGCATTTATCCGATAATGTCATCCCAGGTGCTACCGTAATTGAATCTCCGGTATGAATACCCATGGGATCAAAGTTCTCAATGGTACAGATAATGATGACATTGTCATTTGCATCACGTAATAGCTCTAATTCAAATTCTTTCCAACCTAATACGGCTTGTTCGACGAGTACTTCGTGTGTAGGAGAGGCGTGTAAACCCCGATTTAGAGCGGCATCGAATTCATCCTTGTGATGTACAAACCCACCTCCAGTTCCTCCCAATGTATAGGAAGGGCGTATGACTAAGGGATACCCAATTTCTTGGGCTGCTTCCTTGCCTTCCAGAAATGAATTGGCAATTTTGGATTTTGCTACACCGATGCCAATATCTACCATTAATTTACGAAATTCTTCACGATTTTCTGTCTTCTCAATGGCTGCAACGTCTACCCCGATAACCTGGATATTGTATTTTTCCCAAATACCACGGTTAGAAGCTTCAATACATAGATTTAAAGCCGTCTGCCCACCCATGGTAGGTAATACAGCATCAATTTGTTGCTCCTGAAGAATTTGTTCAATACTCTCACAGGTGAGTGGGAGAAGGTAGACATGATCCGCGACAACTTTGTCTGTCATGATCGTTGCGGGATTTGAGTTGATAATGGAAACCTCTATGCCTTCCTCTTTTAGAGATAAGGCAGCTTGAGAACCCGAATAATCAAACTCACATGCTTGTCCGATAATAATAGGGCCGGAGCCGATGATTAAAACGGAATTGATGGAAGAATTTCTAGGCATTATTTTTTTAATTCAAAAAGTTAAAATACTAGATTGTAGTTTGCAAAGCGGGGGAAATGCTTTTTTACGAAGTGATATTCCGACTGCTTTGTCGGAGTGCAAAGTTATAATTTTTATTTCGAAAAATAAAACAAAACATATAGGAGCGTACGTTAAAAACGGGTGAAATTTTAGAAAAAGCTTGAGATAGTAATTTATTGGCCTTTTTTTATAGATTTGTATTATATAAAACTAAACATACATGATGAAAAAATCTACTGGCCTATTTATTGTATTGGGCGCAATGGTTAGCATGACTCAAATTTCGTGCGACGGTGTCAATGATGGTAAGCAAAAAGATGGTAAGCAAAAAGAAGAGATTCATAACCCTGCTTCACAAACAATTCCAGAGGAGGCAAAAGGGCTAATCGGCCGTTGGGATATTACAGTTGATAAAAACGGTAAGCAAGCACCGTCATGGTTGGAGGTTAAGCTTTCAGGCTTTAATGTTTTGGTAGGAGCTTTTGTTTCTGATGCTGGAAGTAGTAGACCTGTATCACACATTAAATTGAACCAGGGAAAGTTTTCTTTTGATATCCCGCCACAATGGGAAGGTGGAGAAGGAGTGTTTACTATCCAAGGAGAACTTGTCGGTGAGGAGATTAAAGGAACTATCCAAACGAATAAAGGAAATACTTTTGCCTTTACCGGGGTAAAGGCACCTTACTTAGTAAGGACTGGTGATGTGGAGTGGGGTGAACCTATAGAACTTTTTAATGGTAACGATTTGACGGGATGGACAACTTCATCCAATGATAATCAATGGATAGTGAAAGATGGTATTTTGATTAACCAGAAAGCTGGAGCTAATCTGATCACAGAGCAAAAGTTCGAAGATTTTAAACTTATGGCCGAATTCCGTTATGCAGAAGGTGGCAACTCGGGAATTTACCTGCGGGGACGTTATGAAGTGCAGATTGAGGATTCGCCGAAGGATAGACATCCAGGCTCCCTCTATTTTGGAGGTGTTTATGGCTTTTTGTCACCGAGTGAGCTGGCTACCTTAGGTGTCAATGAGTGGAACACGTATGAAATTACATTACGGGGGCGTATGGTTACTATAGTTGCTAATGGAAAGACAATTATCAATAACCAGGAAATTCCTGGTATTACAGGTGGGGCTTTAGATAGTAACGAAGGAGAACCGGGACCAATTTACTTGCAAGGAGACCATACAGGTGTCGAATTTAGGAAAATCACCATTGTTCCTGCAAAATAAAAGGATATTTAGTCTGAATTGTGAGGTTATTTGTGTCTTCACAATTCAGACATTTTTTATAATCCAATGACTACAACAACGATATCCTGATTTTGATGAGAAGGGTAGTATCGGACAATCAAACCGCTTTCTTTATAATAGCCTAACTCTTCGTATACAGCTTCGCGGAGTATTCCTTTTCCCTTGCCGTGTATATATCTTATTTCTTGAAATTCCCAATATATAGCAGCATCTAATGTTTCCCGAAGTCGGGTTATTGACTCAGCAAGTAGCTCATTACTATCGTAATCTTCCCAGTCATCCAGAAAGGCATCTGCATGTAAATCTACTGTCTTCGGTGGCTTAGGGAGGGTTCTATTCATACGAAATCTTGCTGGGTTAGTGCAAAGATAGTTAAAACGTGAATATTGTTTTTATTTGTAGTTGACAAAAATGGTTTATATATTTGTGGCCACAAAAAAGGTGATACCTTTCGGGGTGTAGCGTAGCCCGGTATCGCGCCACATTTGGGATGTGGAGGTCGTAGGTTCGAATCCTGCCACCCCGACAAAAAAAGTCTGACGAAAGTCGGACTTTTTTTGTTTGTGGCGGGATGAGAACCGTGGTTCGATCCGCAGGAGCTTTAGGGGGCGAGTCTGGGGCCAGCGGGGCTAAAGCAATCCTGCCACCCCGATCAACAAAAATGAAGCTCTCCGTCCATGACGGAGAGCTTCATTTTTGTTTTCCGATGCGTCGAGTTTACTCGGGCGAAAACATTTATTTTCTTGGGCTGTTTTATGAATAAAGATGTTCTTCTGAAAGGGCCTGACAAACATATATAAACTATATTCTGTCAGGTAGCATTACATCTATAGGTTGCTTTTTAAAATTTTAAAATAATGAATATTATACCTCCCCGTAGCGGAACGGCATTTATCCTGAAAAAAAACGAACGTCTAAAAGTGTACGATATAAAAGGTGAACAGGTCTCGGATTTCATATGCTTTAATCATGCTAATCCGTTAGAATATTTATCTAGTGGGCGGACGATTGATTATGAAGAGACCATTTTTCTAACGCAAGGCAATAAGTTTTATTCTAATTTAAGCAATGTCATGTTTACTATGGAAGAAGATACTGTTGGTAAACATGATTTTTTACTTACTCCTTGTAGCGCGGATACTTTTCGAATTATTTATGGGCATGCCAATCCACATAGGGGTTGTTTCGGTAATCTTAGTGAGGCATTACACCCGTTTGGAATCATGCCAGACCAGATTCCGATCTGCTTTAACATTTTTATGAATGTGTCGGTTGATGGTCTTACGGGCAAAATAGGTGTTCATCCGCCAAGGAGCAAAGCTAATGATTACGTGATATTGCACGCACAGATGGATCTAATTGTAGGAATAACTGCATGTTCGGCCGAAATGTCCAATAACAATTCATTTAAGCCAATAGGTTATGAAATTTTAAATAACGGCGAATAGGAACTGCGCTGCGAATTGGTGCAAAAAATAAGGAAATTATGGCAGATGTGATAAACGCTTTCAAAGAAATGATATCCGATAAAACATTTCCATGTGTGGCCGCTAAAGATGCGCTGAACAAAGATAATATTAAATTTCTAAGTGCAGGGCATATCGCTTGTCCGAAAGATGATGAAAGAATCTTAGAATTTATATATAATTTCACAAGACAATTTCGTAATCGTGAAAAGGGTTTCCACAGTGCGGTCGTTTTATTCCCCTTCACGGAGCCCCTCGACGAGAAACAGTTTGAAATCTTTTTGTTTCAGCGTTTGAAAGCTCTCCGTGCTTTGGACGCTAAGAATTTTGCACACGATAAAAGAGTCAGCGAAGATCCGCAGTCAGAAAACTTTAGTTTTAGTCTGATGCAGGAGGCTTTCTTTATCATCGGCTTACATCCCGGTAGTAGCCGCCCCGCACGTCAGTTTCCCGCTCCCGCAATAGTCTTCAATCCGCATGTTCAGTTTGAAGATTTGAGAAAAAAAGGTCTCTACGACAAGCTGAAGGCCATTGTAAGAAAAAGAGATATGAATTTTTCTGGATCTGTCAACACTATGCTTGCTGATTTCGGCGACCGCTCTGAAATATTTCAGTATAGTGGAAGAGTTTACACCACTGAGGAAAAATGCCCATTTAGCGGGTTATCATTAAAATAAGCTTAACCGCTGGTGGAAAATAGAAAATATTAATAACAAAATAGGTAGCTTTACGGCTGATCTATATAAAGCGGTATGATACGGATAGACCACAACCATTCTTTTTTCCTTGAAAATGTGCTATTTACCTTTGCTTTAGCATCCGAAGCTGCGGATATATTCACAGCATATAACCATTTGATCTGTGGAATTGGTAAGGTTAGTGCAACATACGAGCTGATGAAAGCGATCAGACAGGAAAGACCGCAGCTGATTGTAAATTTAGGCTCGGCAGGAAGCAGCCAATTTCAAAAAGGCGATGTGGTCTGCTGTACCAAATTTATCCAACGGGACATGGACGTGAGAGCCTTAGGGTTTGAACTCTACGAGACGCCCCTTTCCGGTATTCCTACCCTCCTTGAGTATGGTTTACACATGGAAGCACTGCCTGCAGCTATCTGCGGGACAGGGGATAATTTCGAAATGGCCCATGCTGTGCAACATTATAATATCGTGGACATGGAGGCTTACGCCTTGGCTTTGGTGGCCAGTAAAGAAAATATTCCATTTCTCTGCCTCAAATATATTTCGGACGGTGCCGATGACGGCGCAGCAGAAGACTGGACAGTACAAGTGCATAATGCGGCAAATGCCTTTGCGAAAGTGTTGAACTTGCCCGATAAAAATAATATACAATTAGAAACGACCCCTGCTAAGGTTAATATCCCTTCATAGATAGACTAAATGTTGATGTAATAGGAGATGTCATACGAATTTTACATACATATCTCCTACAAAAGCTCTATTATTGCAGGATATGTCGAGACATAACCATACATATAGATTACGGGGCGTGCGAACCTTAACGCGTGTCGTCGCAATGTTGTGTTTGTTGTTATCGTCCTGTGCGGTGAAAGCAAGTATAAAGCAGTTATTGGCTCTACATACCACCGAACAATCGTCAAGTCCACATAAGCAAAACGGAAAACAATATGTTTCCCAAATATGGAATAGCTGCCAATATGAGCAGGTAGTGGATAGCGTAACGATACAAAAAGGCGGCTTTGAGTTTTCCCAAAACATATTAGCTGTATTTTTCTTTCCAGCGTTTCTCTTTTTTCTGTTGAGTTTCCGCTGGGAAAACAAAGAAAACAATCATCCCCTTTATCAGGACAGTAAAAGAATTCCTAAGCCCATTCCTCTCTTCTTGGAATATCGCAAATTGATCATCCCCTTCTACGCCTAGTCTTTTTTCTATGGATGCCGAGAATAAGGGCATCCTCTCAATTGTCAATTAAGATAATCGCAGGTCTAATGACCTTAAAACTTTATTGTAATCATGGTAAAAAAGACTATGGTAAACACGTCTATATGGTTTGCCATGGCTGTTACATCCACATTATACGGACAACAGCCAAAAGAGAATACTTTGGGCTCTCTATGGCCCAAAGTCGAAGAGAACTATCCGGGTATCGGTGTAAAGATGACTGCGATGGATGCCGCAAAGCTCAATGAGCAGGTAGTCAAGAGCAATATGCTCCCACAGGTAAAAGCACAGGCACAGAATACCTATGGTACTTACGAAGGGAGTGCAGGAGCTTTTTTTTCGCAGGCAGGTTTTTTCAATGTAAGCGGTTTATCGGTAGCCATAGACGGCAGTTCTACGGCAGCCAATACCTTTGGTTCTACCATCATTGAATGGGAATTATTTTCTTTCGGGAAGCTGCGCAAGCAAATCGAAGCCGCCGGAGCTTTGTACGATAAATCGGTCAGCGATAAAGATGCCTATATACTCAATCTGAAAAAGACATTATCAGAACGGTATATTACGCTTTTATATAATGATGCCAAACTGATCTGGACGGAAAAGAATGCAGAGCGTTTGGATGATATTCGCAAAATCACTTCGGGCCTATCCGCATCAGGACTTAGACCCGCAGCCGACAGTCTGCTCGCCTCATCGTCCTATATGCAAGCGATGGGCGAAAATAATAAATGGAGTGGCTTTAGAGCGGCTGCTTTGATCAAATTATTGGAGTTGTTCGGCGATGAAACGCTTAATTATACGGCTTCTGCAGAAAGGTTCACTAATCCGTCCGCTATTTATCAAAATACGGAGAACTCCGTTGGTTCTTCGCATCCCATTTTGGATGCACTGGATAAACAATCCGAATATTACACGTTAAGCGGTCAGGCAAAAAAAAGAGCCTCGTTACCTACCATCAGCCTATTGGGAGGTTATGCCCACCGGGGTACGGGCATTGGTCCGAACGGGACGGTATCTGGGGCGTGGAAAGACGGTTTTAGTAATATGACCAACAACTTTTTGGCAGGTATCGGTATCACATGGAATATCACCAGTCTGCATACCACTCGGCTAAAAAGCGAACAGCTTTTTAAAGAAGCTGAAAGTGCCAAATTACTCAAAACGCAGTATAAACAGGCAATGCAGGCAGACTTATCCGCATCACAGACCAAGATCGGGCAACAGTACCAGCAGCTCCGGAAAACAAGGCTTTCCGTAAGGCAGTCTGAAGACGCATACAAGATGTATCTGGCAAGATATAAAAGCGGGCTGATCGGACTGAGCGAACTCTTACAGATCCGCATCTTGCTGGAACAGGCAGAAAATGCCCATATAGAAGCCTCTCGTGATTATTGGATGCTCCTTGCTTACGAGGCGGAACTGACCGCCGATTTTGGTTTTTTGTTTAACAACCTTTAATGATTATCTATGAACCTGATAAGATTTGCGTTAAGAAGGCCAATTGCAATTATGGTTGCCGTATTGGCAATTGGCTTCTTTTCCTATAATACCGTAAAAAAAATAAACGTAGATATATTCCCCGAAGTGGAATTACCTGTGATGTATATCGCCATGCCCTACGGAGGGCTTTCTCCGGCATATATGGACGGGTTTATGGCGAACGAGTTCCAAAAAGTACTCCTGTTCGTCAGTGGTGTGCAAAACATCGATTTCAAAAGTGTACAAGGATTGACCCTGATGAAACTGACCTTTTATCCCGGAACCGATATGGCACAAGCTGCCGGCGAGGTGTCGACGTCAGTTTCCCGAGCAATGGGCTTTCTGCCGCCCGGTGCTGTGCCGCCGATGGTGGTGCGTTTTGATGGGAGCTCGCTTCCCGTCGGACAATTGGTTTTCGAAAGTGACCAGCGATCCGTCAATGAACTGCAGACGTTGGCTATTACGAGGATAAGGCCGATGTTTGTCGAGGTTCCCGGTATTACGGCTCCGGCTCCTTTTGGCGGAAATATACGTTCGATAATCGTGAACATTGACCCTGAGGCGATGCAGGCGAATGGATTAAGTCCGGAAGAGATTACGGTAGCCATTACCAAAAACAGTCTTCCATCCCCTGCGGGAAATATCCGTATAGGAGATGAGAACCTGATGGCACCGATTAATTCGATTGCAAAAGGTCCGGAAGAATTATTGAAAACCCCTATAAAAACAAACGATAACCGTACCGTATATGTGGGCGATGTGGCCCGTGTGGAAGACGGAGCCGACCAGACTGTGGGATATGCCCTTGTCAATGGGAAAAGATCGGTTTATTTGCCTATCATTAAAAAGGCGGATGCGTCTACACTGGAAGCTGTTGAAAACCTGAAAGCCTCCATACCAAAATTGAAAAGCCAATTGCCCGAGGATGTACAGGTCAGTTATGCGTTTGACCAATCGACTTATATCGAACGGGCCCTTTCCAATCTGATTTTGGAGGGTATTTTAGGAGCGGTCTTCACGGGCTTGGTCATATTTTTATTTTTAGGTGATACCCGTGGGGCAATCATTGTTGTATTTACCATTCCGATAGCGATTTTGTCGGCTGTTTCGGTATTGCACCTTTTAGGGCAGACTATCAATATTATGACCCTGAGCGGCCTGGCGCTGTCCATCGGTATCCTGGTGGATGAAGCCACGGTTACGATAGAGAATATCCATCAGCACATGGAGATGGGTAAATCCAAATCACGGGCCATCATTGATGCACTGTATGAAATTTCTATTCCTAAGCTATTGATATTGCTTTGCATCCTTGCAGTGCTGACTCCCGCCTTTATCATGACAGGCATTCCGAAAGATATGTTTATGCCTTTGTCGTTGGCGGTGGCATTTGCCATGATCGCATCTTTTTTAGCCTCACAGACCTTTGTTCCGATTTTAGCAAACTGGATGATGAAGAGCAAGCATAACAAAGAAGCCAATACACCGAGAAAACGGGCATTCTTTGAAAAATTCCGGATAAATTATTCCTACCGTATGCGTACATGGTCAACGAAAGCACTGCCGCTTTTTGCTATCTATATCTTGATTGCGGGTGGCATCGTTGCATTATTGCTGAACGTCGTGGGCACGGATGTTATGCCTGTTTCGAATAATGGCGACTTTCAGATACGTATTCAGGCTCCGCAAGGAAGCCGGATCGAAAAAACCGAGCAGATCGTCAAAGATATTACGGAGGATATCAAAGCAGAACTTCCTGAAAATGGTCTGAACATTACTTCTGCTTTTGTGGGTATGCACCCAGCGGGCTCACCCATCAACCCCATTTTTCTTTTCAGTAACTCTTCCCATGAAGCGGTCTTACAGGTATCCGTCAACCAGGAAGTGTATGAAGGATCGATAGAAGACTTTAAGGAACTGATCCGGAAGAAGATCAATGAGAATCATCCCGAAGTCGCTTTTAATTTTGAAGCGATGGAGCTGACCGAGAAGATCATGGGGCAGGGGGCAATGACGCCCATTGAGGTCAAAGTAGGCTCCAGACAGGTCAAAGGGGCTTATGCGCACGCATCCAAGATTGAGGCCAACCTAAAAAACGTTCCCTATTTACGGGATGTCCGCATTGCGGAACCCATTGATTACCCTACGTTGGAAATCGAGGTCAACCGTGACCTTGCCGGACAGTTTGGGCTGACGATGCAGGATATTACCCGGAGCTTGGTTACGGCCACATCATCCACTCGTTTTACGGACAAGAACCTCTGGATCGATCCGGTATCGGGATTGGTGTTCCAGGTACAGGTGCAGATACCCGAACGGATTATGCAATCCGAAGAAAGACTGCGTTCTTTACCCTTGAAAGCGGGGAGTCTTCGTCCGGTTCTTGAAGATGTGGCGACCATAAGCCGAACAACGGCTCCTGCACAGGTCAACCGTAAAGGACCAAATCGGTACGTTACTGTTGTTGCCAATGTGTATGGGAAAGATCTGGGAACTGCTTCGGCAGCCGTTAATCAGGCCATTGCCGACGCAGGAGAACCACCCCGGGGTACTACGGTCTGGACAGAAGGTACTTTACAGTTATTGGACGATACATTAAGTAGTCTTTTAGCTGGCTTGGGCGTTGCTATTGTTGTTATATTTTTGATGTTGTCCGCATACTATCAGTCCTTTAAAGTGCCATTAGTGATCTTATCTGTATTGCCTGCTGTGGTTGCGGGAAGTCTTACCCTGCTTTTCCTAACGGGAAGCACGTTAAATCTCCAGTCCTATATGGGTATTATTATGTCGCTCGGTGTATCGGTATCGAATGCCGTACTGCTGGTCAATCAGGCAGAATACTACCGCAAACAATTGGCACTTAAGCCTGCGAACGCTTCACGTCTGGCGGCATCCTCCCGAATGAGACCCGTGTTGATGACTGCTGCCGCCATGTTTGCCGGAATGTTGCCAATGGCATTAGGCTTAGGTGACGGAGGGGAGCAGGTGGCACCACTGGGCAGAGCCGTTATCGGTGGGTTGGTCGCTTCCACAGTGACCATACTGCTGTTGGTTCCGCATTTTTTCTCATCTCTAATGTCGAGAACTTCCATTATCAGCCCGTCATTGGATCCGGATGACAACGAAAGCAAGCATTATGTAGAGCATTCAAATAAACAAATGATATTATAAACATTAAAACAATAAGACAATGTATCACAACATTTCAATACATAAAAAATCAGTAGCACTATTGGCTATGGCAGCCTCGTTGGTATTGGTCCTTTCGGCTTGTTCGCAAAAAGCGACCGAAAAAAAACAGCTGCAGACCGAAAAGGTAAAATCGGTTAGTTACCCGACGGCTCCCGTACAGTTCATCAATCCGGAATACGAAATATCGGTTCCGGCAGAACTGAAACCTTATGAGCAGTTATCGGTATATGCAAAGGTGAGTGGATTTGTACAGCGATTGTACGTGGATAGAGGCGACCATGTTCGCAAAGGACAGCTCTTGGCAGTATTGGAAGCTCCCGAAATGGAACAGCAATACCTTTCGAGCAAATCATCGGAACAAAAGGTTTATAACGATTATCTCTACGCCAAGCAGGCTTATGACAGATTGGTTGATGCTTCCAAAACCACGGGAGCAGTTGCGGACATTGAATTGGACAGAGCCAAAAGTGCAATGGAAAGTGCAAAATCGGCTTATGACGCTTCCAAAGCAGGGACGGCACACTCTTCACAGTTACAGCAATATTTGCGTATCACGGCACCGTTTGACGGTGTGATAACGCAGAGGAATGTTTCTGTTGGTGCATTGGTGGGAACGGGAAACAACACGCTTTTGTTTACGATGGCACAGGGCAATAAGCTGCGTCTGACCTTATCCCTGCCTGAAAAACACGCATCATCGGTAAATGAGGATATGATAGCCACTTTTACGGTCAGCTCACAGCCCGGAAAGACATTCGATGCCGCACTTTCACGTACATCGGGCTTGCTCGACCAACAGGACCGCTCTCTTATCTTGGAGTTTGATGTGAACAATCCGAGGGGTGAATTGCAAGGCGGCGATTACGCACAGGTTAAATTGAAATTACAACGTAAAAGCCCCTCGCATTGGGTACAGAGTAGGTCTGTCTTAAATACTCAATCGGGAACGTATGTTTTAACGATGAATAATAGCGAAGTAAAACGGATAGCGGTCAATGAGGGTATACGCCTAGATACCTTAACCGAAGTATTTGGCAATCTCTCACCGGAAGATAACGTTATTTTAAAACCATCAGAGGAAATTAAAGCAGTGATCGTGAGTAAATAAACCTTGCATTTATGAGATGCCCTCCATTCAAAAGCTCAAGGAAACCACCACAGATTATAAAAGCTCTGCGTAAATTGGTAGACGATAAAAAAACTCATGAAAAGAAGCAGAAGAAATAAAAAGTTATGAACAACAACAAAGAAAACTCAAAAGGGAAAATAGCGACAGTTCGACAATACCTTCGGAAAAACGGAACTTCTATACTCATTGGACTTGCCCTCATCGTAATATTGGTCAGTCCGGATGCAAAGTCATGGGCGCTCCGTCAACTTATGAATACGGGGTTTTTCAATGCAAAAATAGAAACAAACAATCTGAAAACCGACAGGTTATCGACCGTGGCTTTTGATTTTGTCGATAGCGAAGGTAATATTCGAAATACGGTATCGCTAAGAGGTAAGGTCGTGTTTATCAATTTTTGGGCGTCTTGGTGCCCACCGTGCCGGGCGGAGTTTCCATCGATTGAAAAGTTGTACGGTAAATTTAAGGATCATCCGGATATTTTCTTTTTAATGATCAACGAAGACAATGACATGGCTATCGCACATCGCTATCTCCAAAAAGAGAAGTATACAGTACCTTTATATCAGACAAAAGGCAAGGTTCCGAGCGAAATTTACACCGGCGTGTTGCCTACGACGGTTGTACTGGATAAGGGTGGTACTGTCAGGTACCACCATACAGGTTTTGCTAATTATGGTTCGGAAAAATTTATGAAGCAAATAAATGAGTTGATAATGGAATAAAAATTTTGTATTTTTTAATAAAACTTTTCGTTAATTTTATAGCTGTTATAAACTTTTGTACACAGTCCACGTAAAATATTACAGTTATGAAAAAGCAGGGTAAAATGATAGGGATGTTCTTATTGGCAACCTTTAGTCTGTATTTTACTTACGGCCAAAAGAAAGCGGAACGCTTCCCTTATAAACAAAGTGGATTGAGTAAAGAACAGGCGGCTATTCACCTGTTGAGTCGATTTACTTATGGATACAACAGTAATGATGTGCGGGATGTGCAGAAGGAAGGATTGGAAAAATGGTTTTTCAAACAGCTGCGTGCTGAACAAACGGACGAAAAATTGGAGCTCTTATTGGAACCCTATGCGGATGTGTTGATGGATAACCAATCCATTGTGCAAAAATATCCGAGGGGGCCGCGTGTACGTCGCATGATGATTAATGATGGATTTATCCCCAAAGATTCAGTGGATAACCGGAGTAAATTTTATAAAGCGGCCTATAAGCAATACATGGAAGAAAAAGGCTACCGGCCAGAAGGGGAGCTGTTTAGAAAATTTATAGCTACAAAGGTATTGCGTGCGGCATTCTCTGCCAATCAGCTACAGGAAGTTATGACAGATTTCTGGTTTAATCATTTTAATGTTTCCTTTACAAAGCCTCAGTCTGCACCCTATATTCCATCCTACGAGAACCACGTTATACGCCCCTATGCATTAGGTAAGTTTGAAAGTCTTTTATTGGCTACGGCAAAATCGCCGGCTATGTTGTTTTATCTGGATAATGCCTCCAGTACAGTAGAGAGACCAAAGTCCAAAAATAAAAAGGGGATCAACGAAAATTATGCGAGAGAGTTGATGGAATTGCATACGCTTGGCGTGGACGGAGGTTATACCCAGAAAGATGTGTCGGAAGCTGCCCGGATATTTACGGGCTGGACGGTTTATCCAATGAACGGATATGGAAATCCGAATATGCTTAAGAGTATGACGGCAACGAATAATAAGATGAAAAATCAGAACATCGTGGATGGAGATTTTATATTCGTCGCTAACAGACATGATAAAGGACGAAAAGTAGTATTAGGACAACAGTTTAACAATGATGGCTATAATGAAGGAGCGGACTTAATCTCGTATTTGTCCAGCAGACCCCAAACGGCCCGCTTTATCTGCAAAAAGATAGCTATTCGTTTCGTCAATGATAAGCCGGATGAAGCTTTGGTTAACAAAATGGCCGATACGTTTCTGAAATCGGGGGGAGATATCAAAAAAGTGTTGACTGTCATGGTCTCTTCGCCTGAGTTTTGGGACAAAAGAAATATGTATGATAAGGTGAAAACACCTTTTGAATTAGCAATTAGTACGGTACGTGCGTTAGATGGACAGATCGAAAATCCGAACCGTCTAGTCAACTGGGTTACCCGGATGGGTGAAAAAAAATATTATTATGTAGCACCCACAGGTTTTCCTGATCAGTCGAGCTATTGGATTAATACCGGCTCTTTATTGAATCGGATGAATTTTGGCTTAGCTTCTATATCCAATAACGCATCGGGTGTAGATATTGATTTGTTGGAGTTGACCAATCATCGGGAGCCTGAAAGTGCGGAAGAGGCCCTGGAAGTATTTGCACGTCTCTTGTTGCCTTCAACAGATATCGCGGTGTTAAAATCCCGGTTATCTCCTCTTTTAACTGCACAGAATTTGCGACAAAAGATAGAAAAATCGTCAGGAGGTACTTTTTATGAGAAAACCGACAAGAAAGAAAATCTTATGGCCAAAGGAAAGAAGTCGAATAATGCGATGCTGGCGCAGGTGGTCGGCTTGATTATCGGTTCTCCAGAATTTCAAAGACGTTAAGTCATGTATACACGTAGAGCATTTTTAAAATCATCAGGATTAGGTCTGTTTGGAATAGGCTTGATAGGTGGCATACCTGCTTTTGTAGCAGAAGCCGTAGCACGTGAAAAAAACAATCCTTTATATAGTAAAAGAAAAGTCATTGTTTGCATTTTTCAACGAGGTGCTATGGATGGTTTAATGGCGGTAAGTCCTTTTGAAGATCCTTATTTCAGGGAGGCGAGACCCACATTATTTATGGATGCCGCTAAAAGTGGTTCGGGGAATAATTTAATCGATCTGGATGGACGCTTTGGATTGCATCCCGGTATGAAAGCTTTTGAAACTGTATTTCGTGAAAAACGGCTGGCTATAGTGCATGGCATTGGGTCTCCCAATACGACACGATCGCATTTCGATGCACAGGATTATATGGAATCGGGAACTCCTTTCCGGAAAAATACAACCAGCGGTTGGTTAAACCGTGCTGTTGGTTTGTTGGGACATGATAATGTAACTACTCCTTTTTCGGCTGTAAGCTTGACACCTTCCTTGCCAAGATCGTTATACGGAGATCAAGCTGCATTAGCTATCAATGATTTAAAGAATTTTAAAATTCAGGGTCGGGGAGAGATATTGAATCAAAATGCAAAGACTTTTGAGGATCTATATGATAAGACGAAGAATGATCTTTTACGAGATACCGGAAAGGAAAGCTTTGAAGCGATGAAGATGCTACAGCGTAATCTGGTTAAGAATTATAAACCCGCCAATAATGCTGTTTATCCGAATAGTAGTTTGGGTAATTCATTAAAGCAGATTGCGCAACTTGTTAAAATGGATGTTGGATTGGAGGTGGCATTTACGGAATCTAATGGTTGGGATACACATTTCAATCAAGGAAAGGATACTGGTATTTTTGCACGGAATGTTGGAGACCTGTCTAAATCTATCATGGCCTTTTGGAATGATATTGAAGCTTATCAGGACGATGTCTTGGTCATGACAATGACAGAATTTGGACGAACAGTACATCAAAACGGGACGAATGGAACGGATCACGGGCGTGCATCGTGTAACTTTATATTAGGTAATCACGTAGATGGTGGTAAGGTTCATGGTGCTGTTGATATGTTGGCCAAAGAAAATCTGGAAGATGGTCGCGATTTGCGCGTAACCACGGATTTTCGAGCTGTCTTCTCTGAAGTAGCCACATCACATCTAAAACTAAAAGATAACAAGATGCTTTTCCCCGATTGGGACGGCAAGGGGATAGGAGTGATGAAAGGATAAATTTAAAAAGCACCTATAATGGTGCTTTTTAATTATTATTCAAAAAATCAAAATATAATATCGTTAGCAATACTCATCAAAAGCAGCTACAAGGTTGTCCGCAATCATCTGTGCAGGCCTCCCTTCGATCATGTGTCTTTCAATCATATGTACAAGCTTACCATCTTTGAAAAGTGCCATTGCTGGTGAAGACGGTGGATACGGCAACATATATTGACGTGCTTTCTCTACGGCATCTTTTTCCATTCCTGCAAAAACCGTAACCAATTTACTCGGATGTTTTTCGTTGTTAACGGCCGCTTTAGCAGCGGGACGGGCATTTGCAGCAGCACATCCACATACAGAATTTACAACAACAAATACAGTTCCTTCAGAAGGAATTGCAGAATCTACTTCTTCCGGAGTCTTTAATTCTTGGAAGCCCGCATCAACTAACTCTTGACGCATCGGTGCTACTAAATATTCTGGATACATCTCTCTTTAAATTAAAAAGTTAAAATTCAAAAGTAAAAAATAGTCATTCTCTCTCTTTGAGGAATAGGACAAAGATAGGGGATTTAGGTTCTTTCATCAAGATGTTATCCTCAAGATAATGTCACTTTTAATACAGAAAGCAGATCGAATGTTTTGAATTGACTTGGCTTTCAAGTAATTTTGTGGTTTAAAAAATAGAAAGAATTATGTCATCATTAGAAACCACGTACGTACCCTACAAAGTAAAAGATATTTCTTTGGCAGAGTGGGGACGTAAAGAAATAGAATTAGCAGAGGCAGAGATGCCGGGATTAATGAGCCTGCGAAAAGAGTTTGGTGCTTCAAAGCCGCTGCAGGGAGCGCGTATCGCGGGGTGTCTGCACATGACGATCCAAACTGCCGTTTTGATCGAAACACTAGTAGAGCTTGGTGCTGACGTGTCCTGGTCTTCCTGTAATATTTTTTCTACGCAGGACCACGCTGCGGCAGCTATTGCAGCAGCAGGAATACCGGTTTACGCATGGAAAGGCATGACAGAAGAAGAATTCAATTGGTGTATTGAGCAAACACTCTTTTTTGGCGAAGAACGTGAGCCTTTAAATATGATACTGGATGACGGTGGAGATTTGACCAATATGGTATTTGATCAATTTCCGGAATTGATTTCTGGTATCCGGGGACTTTCCGAAGAGACAACAACGGGTGTCCACCGTCTGTACGAGCGGTATAAAAAAGGAACATTGCATTTGCCTGCTATCAATGTCAACGATTCGGTGACGAAGTCCAAATTTGATAATAAATATGGATGTCGTGAGTCGTTGGTCGATGCTATTCGTAGAGCTACCGATCTTATGTTGGCGGGTAAGGTCGCTGTAGTCGCCGGTTATGGTGATGTGGGGAAGGGGTCAGCAGAATCACTTCGTTCCGCAGGCGTTCGCGTCATCGTGACGGAGATAGATCCCATTTGTGCATTGCAGGCTGCAATGGAAGGTTTTGAAGTAAAGCGAATGGCTGATGCAGTGAAGGAAGCTAATATTGTCGTCACAACGACAGGTAATAAAGATATCATTCGTGCTGAGCATTTTAAAGCGATGAAGGACAAAACTGTGGTATGTAATATTGGCCATTTTGATAATGAGATTGACGTAGCGTGGCTAAATACGAATTATGGCAATACAAAAGTTGAAATTAAAGCGCAGGTCGATAAGTATACCATTGATGGTAAAGATATTATCCTATTGGCTGAAGGACGGCTGGTTAATTTGGGATGTGCAACCGGACATCCATCTTTTGTGATGTCCAATTCCTTTACAAACCAAACGTTGGCACAAATTGAACTTTGGACGAATACGGATAAATACGAAAAGAAAGTATATACGCTGCCGAAACATCTGGATGAAAAGGTGGCCCGTCTACATTTAGCACATATTGGTGTTGAGTTGGAGACTTTGACGGAAGATCAGGCATCCTATATCGGTGTGACCGTAGAGGGGCCTTATAAGGCTGAGGCTTACCGTTATTAAAATATTTAAAAGTAATAAAACGTCTTTTCTGGTCTACAGGGAAGGCGTTTTTTAATGTTCGCTGTTTAAATTCCTAATATGAAGTTATCTACCGCATGCCAGCCACGCTCTAATCGATCTTCTCCTAATCCAGAGATAATCTGATAGCGTCCTTGGATGGCATGGAGCTCCTGCTTCCACACTTGCATAAAATATTCTCGTTGTTCGGGAAAATCCCGCAGCGGATCGTCTTCCCAGGGCAGATCGATATCCATAAGCAGATAGAGATCATATTTCCTATTGAGGATTTCTTGTTGTACTTCTCGAGGTGTGTCACCAAAAAGGTAATCGCACCATATTTTGATCGTCATTATTGTCACATCACAGATCACAATATTATTTTGTGCTAAGGGAAGCAAAGCATCTTCTAAAGCGAGCTGGCCATAGAACATATTAATTTCGTCCTGAAGAGTATATTGGTTGTGAAGATTATGACAATAATAGCGGGCGTATTCCGGTATGCACACGGTATTGAATTTATCAGCCAAATAGGTTGCCATTGTCGATTTCCCTGTCGACTCGGGACCTATTACTGCTATTTTTAACAAGTCGTTCCTGTTTTCCCTACTGTACATATCAGGACAATAATACTGAAAATTTTGTGGGATAAAGGAAAAATAGCCCTTTTATTGTACGAGTTTGTTGGCGCAATTTGTGCTGGCAAACGACTCGGGCTTAGCTTTAAAACAAAACCCCATGCCTAAGATATATCCCATAGCATCTTTTAGCGCGACATGTGATTCAAATGTGGGGTTCGTGTTAATATCTGCATGTACTTCGAGGTCAATATGATATTGTTCCAGAAGAGGGCAGAGCTGATAGGCGGTATCGATGGATTTTTGTACTTCGAGGAGCATGCGTTCCTTAATACTCATGTTATGGTTCTTGCGGTCTTTGTGGATAAACATAAAACCGCCTTTGTGCTGTCGGAGAAAAACGATGACGGTAGCGAATTCGACAACACCACGTTTGACCTGGGAATCTGTTCCGATGAAAACCTTAAGAAGATTTCCTTGTTTCTTTTCTCGTAGGATTGCCGCTTCAACAGCATCGGCGATAGATAACCGCAGGTATTCTCCATTGTATTTTTGCCACTCCATAATTCATTTGATTTTTAATTGAATTTCGTGTTATAATGTTCATTTTCTGTTAATTTCGTTTTATGTTTTTAATAATTTCCTGTTTTCTCCTCACCGATCTGCCTTTCTTTCCCTTATTCGATATTCATTACTCCTTATTCCCAAAAGCAAGGTCGCCCGCATCACCAAGTCCAGGGACAATAAAGGATTTACTGGTCAATTCATTGTCAACATCGCCTGTCCATATATGTGCTTCGGGGATATACGCCCGGATATGCTGCATCCCTTCTTCGGTAGCTATAATGGAGGCAATATGGAGTTCTCTGATGTTATATTCACTAAGTATTTCCTTACATGTGAGAACCAAACTTTTACCTGTAGCAATTAATGGGTCGCTGATGATGACCGTTTTTTCGTCTAATGGTGGGATGTTACTATACTTTTTGCGGATCTCAAATTCCCCACTTTTTTTTGTGTGTCTAAAAGCTGCTATAAATCCGCTGTCGGCACGATCGAATACATTCAAAAAACCTTGATGAAAAGGTAGCCCCGAGCGGATAATAGTGACTAATATAGGTTGTTCCTCCAAGGTGCTCATTGATGCTATGCCCAAGGGTGTTTCAATATCTTTTTTAGCAAAACCCAATGTTTTGCTGATTTCATAAGCCATAGCCGCCCCTACTCTTTCTAAGTTTCTACGAAATCTAAGTCTGTCCTTTTGGATATTCACATCACGCAATTCTGCGATAAAATCATTGACAACGGAATTTTGCTTGGAGAGTATAGTAATCATCTTTTATAGATTTTGTTACCCCCAATTTACTAAAAAAATATCACAAAAAATAGTAACTTTATCCTTTTGCGGGAGCTTCATGGAATTTCAACTTACTTCAGAATATAAACCCACCGGAGACCAACCCCAAGCTATAACGGAGTTGGTCGCAGGTATTCGTCAGGGTGAACAGTATCAGACACTATTAGGCGTTACAGGATCGGGAAAGACCTTTACCATTGCTAATGTTATTCAGCAGACACAGAAACCAACATTGGTTTTGAGCCACAACAAAACATTAGCGGCGCAACTATATGGTGAGTTTAAACAGTTTTTTCCAAATAATGCAGTCAATTATTTTGTGTCCTATTACGACTATTACCAGCCGGAGGCTTTTATTGCGTCGTCGAATACATATATAGAGAAAGACCTTGCGATAAACGATGAGATTGAAAAATTAAGATTAGCCACTACCTCGGCGTTGATGTCCGGCAGGCGAGACGTTATCGTTGTATCCTCCGTGTCTTGTATCTATGGTATGGGAAATCCAGAAGATTTCTCACGTTCTATCTTTCGGTTTGGCGTAGGTACGGTCATTTCCCGCAATGCTTTTTTACATCGTCTAGTAGAAATTTTGTATGCACGGACCACTTCGGATTTCAAGCGTGGCACTTTTCGTGTCAAAGGTGATACGGTGGATATTTATCCGGCATATTTAGATAATGCATATAGGATCTCGTTTTTTGGAGACGAAATCGATGAATTGAGTGAAATAGATCCGATGACGGGTAAGACTATTCTCAAGCATGAGGCTTTGTCACTGTTTCCTGCCAATCTCTTTGTAACACCTAAAGAAAAGTTTACACAGTCTATATGGGCGATTCAGGATGAGCTTGTACAACGAAAAGTACAGTTGGAGGAGGAAGGTAAGTTGTTGGAGGCTAAAAGGCTGGAAGAGCGTGTTAACTACGATCTGGAAATGATGCGCGAACTGGGATACTGTTCCGGGATCGAAAACTATTCCCGTTTTTTTGATGGCCGGAGTCCGGGAATGCGGCCTTTCTGTTTGTTGGATTATTTTCCAGATGATTATCTGCTTGTCATTGATGAAAGTCATGTGACTTTACCTCAACTACGGGCGATGTATGGGGGAGACAGATCACGGAAAATATCATTAGTAGAGCATGGGTTTCGCTTGCCAGCAGCATTGGATAATAGACCATTGAATTTCCCTGAATTTGAATCTTTGACCAATCAAACCATATATGTATCCGCAACGCCGGGAGATTATGAACTGCAACAAACCGAAGGGGTCGTCGTCGAACAAGTCATCCGTCCGACCGGCCTGTTAGATCCCGTGATTGAAGTGCGTCCTGCGATAAATCAGGTAGACGACTTTCTGGAAGAGGTTGAGATAGCCATAAAGGGAGGTGGGCGTATATTAGCTACGACGCTGACGAAGAGAATGGCAGAGGAATTGACCAAATATATGAGTCGTCTAAATATCAAAGTCCGATATATCCATTCGGAGGTGAAGACTTTAGAACGTGTCGATATTTTGCGTGGTCTCCGGCTAGGGGAATTTGATGTATTGGTGGGGGTCAACTTGCTGAGGGAGGGCCTCGATTTGCCGGAAGTGACTTTGGTAGCCATTCTGGATGCCGATAAAGAAGGTTTTTTGCGGTCAGAACGTTCTCTTATACAGACTATCGGTCGTGCTGCACGGAACGATAAAGGACGCGTTATTATGTATGCCGATAAGATGACGGATAGTATGCGTGTGACGATAGACGAAACCAACAGAAGACGGGAGAAACAACTTGCATATAATGAGGAGCATGGTATTACACCTCGTACCGTAGGGAAAACACGTGAAGAGATATTAGAACAGACGGCCGTTGCGGACTACAGACCGGGAGAAGCAAAAATGTATGTAGAACCGGATCCGACAACCTCTATTGCCGCCGACCCACTCATTGAATATATGAGTGAGAAAGAGTTAAAAAGAGCAATCGATACGGTGCGGAAGAAAATGGAGAAAGCCTCCAAAGACATGGATTTCCTGGAAGCTGCAAAACTTCGGGACGAAATGTTCTCGTTGGAAAAAGCTTATAAGGAACGCTTCTAGTAAACGGGAGCTACATAATAGGTTCTTGATAAAGCTTTGTGTCGTTGAGACTCAGCGTCCAGCAATGATCCTCTTTTGTCAGATTGAAATTTCCATTGGAATAATTCTGAGCTGACATTTGTTTTAGGAGAATGCTGTTTTGATCTTCTGCCATAAATACCTCAGCTTCTCTTTGGATGGAATCCACAACAACATAAGCCGCGGTCTGAAACGACGACGAGGTGTTCATAACGCGAAGTTCGATTCCCTCTTCCCAGGGCCGGATACACGTCTTTTTGATTTGAGACCAGATATATCCGGCTGATCCTTTACAACCCAGCGAATCAGTGTCGCTGCCGACAGCCGTCGAGGTCATTAGCGTATCCGCAGTTGCGGAAGAGGTCGTATTCGTAGATTGGCATCCAAAGGTGAAAATGCCAAATGTCCATAATGGGATTAGATGTATCGCTTTCATAACGGGTAGAATTTTATTTTATTGATAACATTGCCTATTTTTACGTTATTAAAAGTGTGAAATTTCTCTTTGTTAAATTTTAAATTGAAACCTGCATGAATGCCATAAAAGAAAAATAACTAATTCTTGCAAGCTTCATCGCATGAAGAAATAATAATTACGATGAAAAAACCAGTTCTTGTTATCAAATTCGGCTCGGCATCTGTTACCTCGCAAGGAGAAATTGATGAACGCATCATACTGGAAATCGCCCGTCAGACTTCTATATTACAATCGAATTATAATATTGTTTTAGTTTCCTCCGGTGCAGTAGCGGCAGGTAAAAAATATATTCCCAAATACAAGGGAACATTGGCTGAACGTAAGGCTGCGGCAGCTATTGGGAATCCATTGTTGGTGCGTAAATATGCAACATATTTTAAGCCGTTCGGGATTGCACTTGCACAGAGCTTATGTGAACGACATCATTTTTCAAATAGAGGTCAATTTTTGCAGTTGAAAAGCACGTATGAAACGCTGTGGAAAAATAATGTCATTCCAATTGCAAATGAAAACGATGTGGTAAGTAACAAAGAGTTAAAATTCTCAGATAACGATGAGTTAGCAACTTTAATTGCTGTAGGTTTTGGTGCGGAACAATTACTTTTATGCACCTCTGTCCCGGGTGTATTGGATGAAAAAGGTGAAGTGATAGCAGAAATCAAAGAAATTGATAAATCAACATTGTCACTAGCCCGAAAGGAAAAATCTACTGCAGGATTAGGGGGAATGATATCGAAATTGAATTTTGCTCGGTTGGCTACGCAGATGGGAATAAAAGTAGTCATTTTTAGTATGCAAACGGAAAATGGTATTTTGAAAGCTTTGAACGGTGAGACGGGAACTGTTTGTTTGGCGCAAAAGAAGAAAGTTTCATCTCGCCAAAAATGGTTGGCCAGTGGAAGTTTGATTACGGGGTTGGTAGAAGTAGATAAAGGTGCCATTGATGCTTTAAGAAGAAGGAAGAGCCTGTTGGCAGTCGGTATCGCGCAGGTCGTTGAAGGGTTTGAAGTCGGTGAGGTGTTTCACATTGCTGACGAAGACGGCATTATACAGGCGGTTGCGAAGTCAAAAGTTGATTCTGCCCTATTAAAAAATGGCCATAAAACAAAAAATGTAGAAATAGCGCATGCGGATGATATCGTGTTGCTATGAATGTAAATAAATTTGGAAGAACTTATTAATACCATGCAAAATATCCAGTCACAATTGTTAAATGCGCGGAAGGCAAAACAAGCCGTCCGCATGCTATCCCGGGAGGATAAGAAAAATATCCTGAATAAAATAGCGAAGGGACTACTCGATCACAAAGAAACTATTATCCAGGAAAACAAAAAGGATTTGGAAAGGATGGACCCTACAGATCCAAAATTTGACCGACTTAAACTGACCGATGAAAGAATAAACGGGCTTGCACAAAGTATTATTGATGTTGCTAACCTGGAAGACCCTACCGGTCAGATACTGAGTTCAAAGATTTTGGATAATGGATTGAAGATTGAGAAAAAGACAGTTGCATTGGGTGTTGTAGGCGTTATCTACGAGTCTCGTCCGAATGTTACGGTAGATGTTGCAGCATTATGTCTACAGTCGGGAAATGTTTGTTTGTTGAGAGGAGGATCGGATGCATGGTTTACTAATTCTTATTTGGTTGACATGATCAGGGATGCTTTTACTTCTTTTTCTATAGATCCAAATATTGTACAGCTTCTTCCCACAGACCGCGAGTTTGTTCAGGAATTGCTGACGGCTACAGATTTTGTCGATATTATCATTCCCCGTGGTTCGCAATCATTAATAGACTTTGTGCGTGATAATGCGAAGGTGCCTGTAATCGAAACCGGCGCTGGTGTATGTCATACCTATGTCGACGAAACGGCAGATTTGGATAAAGCAGCAAAGATTGTTGCCAATGCCAAAATTTCTAGGCCTTCGGTATGTAATGCTTTGGATACGGTGCTGGTTGACGCTGCGGTTGCCGATGCTTTCATACCTAAATTGCTGCCGCATTTTGAGGAAGCTAAAGTGGAGGTCTATGCTTCAGCTGAACTATATGGTCTATTGGCACAGCTCGGCTATCCTTTCCTTAATCAGGCAAAGGAATCGGATTTTGGTAAAGAGTTTTTAGATCTAAAATGTTCTATCAAAACGGTTGATGGATTAGCGGATGCATTGGAGCATATTGCAACTTATTCTTCGAAGCATTCGGAGTGTATTGTGTCTAACGATCCGGTACATATTGCGGATTTCATGAACGCGGTAGATGCGGCAGCAGTATATTCCAACGCTTCCACCCGTTTTACAGATGGCGGAGAATTTGGTTTAGGGGCAGAAATAGGTATTTCGACGCAGAAGTTACATGCACGGGGTCCTTTTGCATTGGAAAAGCTGGTGACGGAGAAGTGGTTTGTAACTGGAGATGGACAGGTGAGGTAGAATATGGGCATTCGTTACGAGAAAGATACAATCTTGAATTGGATCAACGAGATGGGGAAGTTCCTCCGTCTCTTGGTAGATAAGTGGGAGGGCAGTTTAGAAGAAGAGTCCACACCAATAGATATAGAGAGTGGGTACAAAGAGTACTTCCGACAAGATAGATCCTACTTGATTGGATTAGATAATGGTGAGCTCGAACTTTTTATATCTACGCTCGAACCTGAGCAAATTCGCCCATTGGCACAGCTTTTTATGTACGATGGATTGCTATCTGATGATCGCGGCCTTTTGAAAAAAGCAAAATTTCTGTTTGAGCTTAATATGCGTCAAAGTGGGAGCTTCTCATTTGAGGATTATGGGTTTTTAGCAAAGATTGATAACGAACTGAAATTTTAGAAATATAATTCTCTTAATCATGAGTAACACAGTCGCCCAAGGGGATATGTCATAGAATAATTAAAAAATATTGTATAATTTGATATATAAAATTTAATCTACTACATTTGTAGACTAATATATTTTTTAACATTAATCATTAACGATATGAGTTTAAGATTAGGCGATGATGCGCCAAATTTTCAGGCCAAGACCTCGGTAGGGGACATTGATTTCTATGACTTTATTGATGGTAGCTGGGCAGTTTTATACTCGCACCCATCAGATTTTACACCCGTTTGTACAACGGAATTGGGGCGTACAGCACAATTAAAATCGGAATTTGAAAAGCGTAACGTTAAAGTATTGGCGTTAAGTGTTGATAGTGTTCCCGATCACTTAGATTGGATAAAAGACATTAATGAAACGCAAAATACAAATGTCGAATTTCCGATCATAGCAGATGAAGACCGTAAGGTTGCACAGTTGTACGATATGATTCATCCCAATGCGTCAGCCACAGCAACGGTAAGATCGGTGTTTGTGATAGGGCCAGATAAGAAAATTAAACTTACACTGACCTATCCAGCATCAACAGGACGTAATTTTAATGAGATTTTGCGTGTAATTGATTCATTGCAATTGACAGCTGATTATTCTGTTGCTACTCCAGCAGACTGGAATCAGGGAGAGGACGTTATTATATCGACGGCTATTCCAACAGCGGATATTCCTGCAAAATTTCCAAAAGGATTTAAAGAGATCAAGTCCTATTTACGTACTACCCCACAGCCAAATAATTAAGGTATTTAGACTGTATTATTTAATAGAAAAGCCAGCTGTTTAGTTGGCTTTCTCTTTATATTCGTTTTTCTTTTTTCGTAGGGTATAAGAGGCAATTAGAGCTATCAATGTGATAATAACTATTTGGCCTAGCCCGTGTAGGAAGTCTAAGTTGTATTGATCTGTGCCAAAAAGATAAAGGAAAGCTTGTGTCAAGACCGACAAACACAAAAAGATAAAAAAATATATCCAAAAGGTCCGCATAAGATTGCCTAAAGTTAATGATTAATTTTCTGATTATCAAAGCCTATCTTTTACATAGGCCAACCTGAAAAAGAGAAAGTATCCATTAAAATACTTTGACAATATAGATATAATCTTGTAATTTCTTGATTTGCTCTGTCCGAGGCAGGTTAGCTAACGTATTTTTATTATTCAATACAATATTTCCTTTCAGGGAGTCGGCAGGTATCCGATTCAAGGTTTCTATTAATTCTTTTGTTTTAATAGCGAAGGCTGCCCCATCGATACCTTTTTGTTTACCCGATATTATTCCGATAATATTCCCTTGGTTATCCAATACGGGGCCACCACTATTCCCTGGATTGACCGGTATAGAAATCTGATAGGCTATAGTATCGCCGACATATCCTGTATTAGAACTTAAATAGCCTTGACCATATACGGCCTCGTCGCGTGGAAAACCAATTGTATAGATATCCTCTCCGAGTTCAGATTTTTGCTTTTTGAAGGTGTAAGGCACGTTTTTGAGCGGTTTAAAACCGGTATCGTCAATATGGAGGATTGCCAGATCCTTGATGGCATCTGAATACACAATTTTCGCGCGAAACGATTGTCCCTTACTGTTTTGAAGATGTACCGAATCTGCACCGTTAATGACATGGTTGTTGGTTACTACATATCCGTCTTTTGTTAGCATAAAACCTGTCGCACCAAAGTGTATGGGTGTTGTGTTTTTTGTTTTATTATTGTTAATATCCCGGATGACCTTGTTTTGTTCATTTACATTTCTCTTTACCGAATTCATTTCTCGGCGTAAAGCACTGTAATCTGTCGTGGCTTTCTTGATGTTTGTAAAATATCCTGTCAACCATAATGTAGAAAATACGGACACTAATGCAACGGTTGCTGCAACAGCCGCATTAATCTGTAAACGGCTCCACAATGAAAGTATTTTCTGACTGGAAAAAAGAGAAGAATTTGATTTAATATTTTTACCTTCCTTAGCCAGTGCAAGACGAAGTGCTTTTCTTTCCTCTGTATCTTTCCAGAGTTTTAAGAACGAGGTATGTTCTTCTAGCAATACAGTTATTTCAGGATGTTCTTTGCAATATTCTTCAAATGCAATCTGGTCTTCTTTTGATAATTCCCCTCTCATGTATTGGTCTGCCCAATCCAAAAAATCTTGTCGCCTCATGACTACTTGTCTAATTTACTTGTATTAAAAAACAGTTTTTTGAGCCGCTGCAAGCACTTGTACTTTTGTGTCTTTGCGTTGTCGGTAGTCGTATAACCAAACTTTTCCTTGATTTCTTGCATAGACATATTTACTATATAAAAGTCATGTAGTAAAGTCTTGCAAGGTTCACCAAGCTGTTCTAATGCAAAACTCATTTGTCTAAAGTTGCTCTCAATAATTTCGTGTCGTTCGACATCATCCTCTATTTTTAGAATATCCTCAAAATCTGATATATCCGATGTTTTCGAGGTTACTCCTTTCCGGGTAAGGTGCTTCAACCACAGTCGTCTACTGACAGCATACAAAAAAGTACTAAGCTTACTATTTAGCTCAAATTTACCTTGAGTAAGTCTGTCATATAAAACCATCACAGCATCCTGAAATATATCCTTTGCTTCATCGTCAGACCCGTTGTTGTTGATAATCATACGAGATATCGACGGGAAGAAGAATTTATACAATTTATTGATAGCCCTACTATCACCTTGTGCTATTCCCGTTATCAATTCTTGATCGGAAACTTCATATGGTAATATATGCTTTATCTTACTCACTTGTTAATACCTTAAATATGGAAATAGTAACCCTTAATATCTCAAATTTAATATATGAAATTCTTTATTCAAACGTAATAGTATTTTTAAACAATTGCCATAAAAAAGTTGTGTTTTTTAGTTGTGTCAGTAATTGAGAAGGAGACATGAAACAGATGGAAAATAAAAAAGGTGTCGACAGTTTTGTGACACCTTTTGTTAGCGGTCTGGACGGGACTCGAACCCGCGACCCCATGCGTGACAGGCATGTATTCTAACCAGCTGAACTACCAGACCTATTATTATTATGTATTTTGTAAGAGAATTTTAGCGGTCTGGACGGGACTCGAACCCGCGACCCCATGCGTGACAGGCATGTATTCTAACCAGCTGAACTACCAGACCTAAATTCCTCTTTACTTCCTTCTTTTAAGAAGGTGTGCAAATATAGTTCTTATTTCTATATTTTCTAAAAAAAAGTAAAAAAACCTTAGTCTACAGCGCCTTCTTTCATCTTTTCGGCATTCTCGGCAAACTGTAAAGCATCTATAATTTCCTGAATATCACCATCCATAATGGCAGGTAAATTGTACATGGTCAAGCCGATGCGATGTTCGGTAACACGACCTTGCGGATAGTTGTAGGTCCTGATTTTGGCAGAACGGTCGCCTGTAGACACCATTGTCTTTCGCTTGGCAGCAACATCACCGTGCTTCTTCTGTACTTCCAGCTCATAAAGCTTGTTACGAAGCATCTCCATAGCTAATTCCCGATTTGCCAGCTGAGATCGTTCAACCTGGCATACGACGACTATGCCCGATGGCTTGTGCGTTAATTGTACCTTCGTCTCTACTTTATTAACGTTTTGTCCTCCGGCACCGCCAGAACGAGACGTCTGCATCTCAATATCGCCTGGGTTGATGTATACATCAACCTCTTCCGCTTCAGGCAATACGGCAACAGAAGCAGCCGAAGTATGTACACGCCCTTGAGTCTCGGTGTCCGGAACACGTTGTACCCGATGTACACCCGATTCATATTTTAGCTGTCCATATACGTCTTCTCCGATAACTTTTAAGACAACTTCTTTATAACCGCCTGAGGTTCCTTCCGTTACGTCCATGACTTCGTTGCGCCACCCTTTCGTCTCAAAATAACGAGTATACATCCGATAGAGATCTCCTGCAAAGAGAGCCGCTTCATCACCCCCAGTACCTCCTCGGATTTCAATAATGGCATTTTTGGCATCTTCCGGATCCTTTGGAATCAGCATAAGCCGTATTTCATCTTCCTTTTCCTCTTTTTGTACGTATAAAATGTCAAGCTCTTCTTTTGCCATTTCACGCAGCTCTTGGTCTTTTTCATTGACCAAAATATCTTTATTAGCATCAATATTGCTAACTATATTTCTATAAATATGATATTGCTCGACGATTTTGGCAAGGTCTTTATACTCCTTGTTTAGTTTTGCAAAGCGTTTCATGTCGCTGATGGTATCCGGATTGCTCAATTCCGCTTCGACCTCTTCCCATCGTTCCTTAATAGCTTGTAGTTTTTCTAACATAATTTTACAATCAACAAAGCCTATTTGCCTTGAAGAGTACAAAAGTACTTAAAATTTATGTTTCCTCCAGTTTGAAAAGAAGCTTTTTTGCTAATGACTGGATACTGTTTTCAAGCCCACAATGGAGGCGATTAATGTGAAAATGAAGAAAATGCGCCAGAAATCTGTTGGCTCTTTAAAGATTACAATTCCCATTAAGACCGTACCTACTGCACCAATTCCCGACCACACGGCGTAGGCAGTTCCTAATGGCAATGTCTGCGTTGCTTTGATTAAAAGCCCCATGCTTATACTTACTGAAAGTAGAAAAGCTAAATACCAGAGATACATTTCTGTACCGTTTGTTTCTTTTGCCTTACCGATGCAAAAGGTAAACACGACTTCAAACAAGCCACCGATAACCAAGATAATCCAATTCATTTTTATTAATTATAGGTTTTAAAGTTCTTCATTTTTAATTCTTCCCCGTTCCAGACCGCATATGTAAAATAATTAATCCATTCTCCGAGGTTAATGATGCGACTATTTTTACCTAATGGAAGATCATAAGGAAGGTGGCGGTGGCCAAAGATAAAATAATCGTAATGCGTGCTCTGGAGTATACTTTGCGCATATTGAATCAGCCATTCCCGGTCTTCCCCTAAAAATTCTTCCTTCACGAGATTTGCTGCGCGGCTGTGTTTTGACCATTTTCGGGCGATGCTAATACCGAGGTTAGGATGCAGACGTGCAAATAGCCATTGGCACAAACGACTGCGAAATATTTTTTTGAGCAACCTATAGGACTTGTCACCGTCACCCAATCCATCACCATGATGGATGTAAAAGGATTTGCCATGATCGATGAATATAAACTCATTATCAACGATACGAGCATTCAACTCTTCTTCAAGATAGCCAAACATCCACATGTCATGGTTACCCTTGAAAAGTGTGATTTTTATACCCCTATCTGCCAGCTCCGCCAATTTGCCGAGGAAGCGAATATACCCTTTGGGCACGACCGTTTCATATTCAAACCAAAAATCGAAAATATCTCCTACCAGATAGAGTTCCGCGGCATCATCTTTTATCGAATCCAACCAAGCGACAACCGTCTTTTCGCGAAGGCCGGATTTGTCGTACGGAAACGAGCCTAAATGAAAATCCGAGGCAAAGTATATTTTATCTCCCATGGCACAGGATACAAAAGTATATAATATCTCTTAAAATTCGCGAAAAAGCCTTACTTTGGTGCTTGATCGAAAACTTAGGCTATGCATAAAAAATGGAGTATTGTTATTTTAGCACTCGGGCTTATAGGATGTAATCGGGAGAAAATGATTGAAGCTAATCCACAAATGAAATTAAAACCTTATCCGGAGACGGAGAAAATAGCGCATACGGATGTTTATTTTGGTGTGACCATAGATGATCCCTATCGATGGTTAGAGGACGATCTATCCGCTAAGACAAAAGCTTGGGTTGCGGAAGAAAATAAGGTTACCGAAGACTACTTATCACAGATACCCTTCCGGGAAGCCATTCGATCGCGGTTGGCGAATCTATGGAATTATGAGCGTTATTCCGCACCTTTCAAAGAGGGCGAGTATATCTATTTTTATAAAAATGACGGATTGCAAAACCAAGCCGTGCTTTATCGAAAAAAAGGAGAAGAGGGAATTGAAGAGGTGTTTTTGGATCCCAATAGCTTTTCGGAGGACGGTACGACGTCGCTTGCTGGGGTCTCCTTTAGCAAAGACGGTTCCTTGGTCGCTTATCAAATTTCAGAAGGCGGATCAGACTGGCGTAAAGTCATTGTACGGCAGACCGCCGATAAAAGTATAGTTGGAGACACTCTTGTCGACGTGAAGTTTAGTGCATTAGCATGGCACGGAAATAACGGATTTTACTATAGTTCATATGATAAGCCGGAAGAAGGTTCCGCTTTATCGGCTATGACAGACCAACACAAGCTGTATTTCCATCGCTTAAATACTTCTCAGTCTGCCGATGAGCTCGTTTTCGGTGGGACAGCGATGCCGCGCCGATATATAAATGCTTATCTGACAGAAGATGAGCGTTTTCTTGTGGTGTCCGCAGCGAATACGACTTCCGGAAATGAATTATATATCAAGGATTTATCCGATATATCGTCTTCTTTTGTTGCGATAGTTGATAATTTCGAGAAAAACCACGATATCTTGGGAAATGAGGGCTCACGGTTGTTTATATATACAGAATTAGGAGCACCTAATGGTAAAGTCGTCACAACAACTATTGCAGACCCTCGCCCGACAACATGGGATAATCTTATTCCGGAGACACAAAACGTACTAAGCCCTTCCTTGGGCGGCGGCAAGCTCTTTGCATCTTATCTGCAAGATGCGATTTCGGTCGTGAAGCAATTCGACCTGTCAGGCCGGTTAGAACGCGAAATCGAACTTCCTGGGATAGGTACGGCATCCGGATTTGACGCAAAAAAGGAGGAAAAATATTTGTATTATACGTTTACGTCATACATCCATCCAGGTACCATTTATAAATATAATATTGCAACGGGCGTATCCGAACGCTATAAAAAATCCGGTGTCAAATTTGATCCGTCACGCTATGTGTCCAAACAGATTTTCTATACCTCGAAAGACGGTACGAAAGTTCCAATGATTATTACCCATCGAAAAGGAATAAAAACAGATGGTACGAGTCCTACCTTATTGTACGGCTATGGTGGATTTAATATTAGTTTAAGACCGGCATTTAGTACGGCCAATATTATTTTATTAGAACAGGGAGGTATTTATGCTGTAGCAAATATCCGTGGAGGTGGTGAATATGGAGAGACGTGGCATATTGCAGGAACAAAAATGAATAAACAAAATGTATTTGACGATTTCATAGCTGCGGCAGAATATCTCATCCATGAAAAATACACCTCATCAGAAAAGCTGGCTATCGCAGGCGGCTCAAATGGTGGCCTCCTCGTCGGGGCATGTATGACGCAGCGGCCCGAATTGTTTAAAGTTGCATTTCCGGCTGTGGGCGTATTGGATATGCTACGTTATCATCAATTTACTGCAGGAGCGGGTTGGGCGTTCGATTACGGTACGTCAGCAGATAGCAAAGATATGTTTGAATACTTACACAGTTATTCTCCTTATCACGCCTTAAGACCTAAGACGGCTTATCCGGCAACATTAGTGCTCACGGCCGATCATGATGATCGCGTCGTCCCGGCCCATTCATTTAAATTTGCTGCGCGGCTACAAGAATATAATACGGGTGACAATCCTGTACTTATCCGTATCGACACGAAAGCAGGACACGGGGCTGGGAAATCGACCAACATGGTGATTGCAGAGTACGCCGATAAATGGGCTTTTATGTTGCAGAATATGGAAATGGGATATATTACGCATCATGATTGATAGGCTTATACAACATATTAACGGTATAATGCGACTGACGGAGCAAGAAGAGCTGACTGTTAGAGAGCTGGTCCGTGAAAAAACGTTGAAGAGAAAGCAGTTTTTACATCGAGTTGGAGAGGTCGCCCAATATTCAGCTTTTGTCGTTGATGGCTGTTTGCGATCCTATGCCATTGATCAGAATGGATTTGAACATATTTTACAGTTTGCCCCAGAGAATTGGTGGATTTCAGATATGTATAGTTTTGTCAAAAATCAGCCCAGCGAGTTGAATATCGATGCATTATTGCCCACTAATGTATTACTACTGAGTCGTTCGTGTCAGTTAAGTATCTTTGATCGGATCCCCAAATTGGAGCGGTATTTTCGGATATTGACGGAAAATGCCCTAGCTTCCAGTAATCATCGTACAATAGATTATCTCAGCTTACCGGCTAAAATCAGATATCAGAAATTCTGTACTTTATATCCTACTTTGATTCATACCATTCCCCAGAAGTATATAGCGTCATATATCGGCATTACTCCCGAATTCCTGAGCAAGCTTCGCTCGGAATATTAAGGCGCTATTACGTTTTTCTTAAGTTAGGTTAAGAATTGCAAACAGACAAGCAGCTATCTTTGTAGTATAAATTAATGGAGGACTTAAAATGAAAATAGTATTGCATAAGGCACACACCAGAGGCCACGCTGATCATGGATGGTTGAAGAGCTTTCATACCTTTAGCTTCGGAAGTTATTTCAATGCAGAGCGGATTCAATTTGGTGCATTGCGTGTGTTGAATGATGATTATGTTGCAGGAGGGCAGGGATTTGGGATGCATCCTCACCATGATATGGAGATCATTTCTATTCCCCTAGAGGGAGAGCTCGTACACCAGGATAGTATGGGCAACAGAGGAACTATTCGTCCAAATGAAATTCAGGTAATGAGTGCTGGGACAGGAGTACATCATAGCGAATTCAACGGAAGTGCAGATCATGCTGTGCGGTTTTTACAGATATGGATATTGCCTAATGAGCAACAGGTCACGCCTCGTTATGATCAGATTGTGTTAGAACCGGAAGATAGAAAAAATAAATTCCAACAAGTTGTTTCTCCAGATCCGGATGACGACGGAACGTGGATACATCAGCAAGCATGGTTTCATTTGGCGGATATGGAGGGAGGCGTTTCCGTAGATTATGAATTGAAAGATTCTACGAATGGGATTTATGTTTTTGTATTGGAAGGAAGTGTTAGTGTAGCGGGAGAGATACTGGAACGGAGAGATGCCATCGGGATAACCGATGTTACGACCGCAAACTTTCAGGCAAAAACAGCAACTTCTTTGCTGTTAATAGAAGTTCCGATGGAGAAATAGTAATTTTGTTTCATGTCTATCACTCCGCTTAAACTTATTTTATTATGGGTTTTAATTCACCAATTTTCTGTGATTGCTGCTTCGGTACCTTCTTTCCCAGACAGCAGTCACATAGAGAATATAGAGATAGACACGGTAGTCCAACAGGAAAAATTTGATCCATATCGGGAGAAAAAAATTTGGAGAGCAGGGACGGAATGGTTTTTAGCACAAGCTATTCCAGCCTCTTTTAATCGGTTCATTACACAGGACCCTTATTCTTATATCACTTTTCCAAATTTTATTGATCACCAGCGCATAAGCGCATGGGATTGGGATGATAATCAGTTCACGACGAATCAGATCGATCATCCTTATCACGGACAACTGTATTTCAATGCTTTTCGGAGTAATGGATATAACTTCTATCAGTCCAGTGCAGCGGCCGTATTAGGAAGTTATATCTGGGAGACTGCTGGGGAAACACAACACCCGGCAATCAATGATTTTGTCAATACAACTTTCGGTGGTATTATTTTGGGTGAGATGACGCACCGAGTGTCGCGAAATATTTTAGCGAGGAGCAGGAATGGTCATAATAAAACAGGCAATGAGATCGTCGCTTTTCTGGTCAATCCGGTTAATGGATTAAATAGGTTGTTGGATGGGAAGTGGGGTAAACATATCGATGATTACTATGCCGTGGATTCGTCTATCATTACAGCGGAGTTTGATGCTGGGTTTCGTCGCTTCGACGCCAGAGAAGGTGATTTTTTGCAAAAAGGAAAAAATTCACTTTATAGCCGGCTACGCTTTAGATACAGCAATGGCGATCACAATTACAAACGGCCTTTTGATCAGTTCTCGGTAAATTTTGAGGTAGGAAGTGGGGACAGTACCTTTATTAATGCGGTCAATGTTCATGCACTGTTAAGTGGCGCAGAGTTTTTTAAATCAAAAAGGGGCACACATTACGGTACACTGAATGCACATTATGACTTTTATAACAATGATGCCTTTTTTTACGGTGCACAGAGTATAAATTACAACTGGCTTTCCGAATTTAGCTATAAACGGGAGAATAAATTGAATATAAGTGTGGGTGCTGGAGCAGTTCTTTTGGCAGCTGTACCGGATCCGTATCTTTTATATGGAGAAAGTCGTAATTATAATTACGGTTCGGGAGCTTCCTATCGCTTCCGGGGAGAACTGAGTTTGCTAAATCGACTTCTTTTTACAACAGATTATAACGGAGGGGTATTTTATACGATAAGTGGCACAGATTCGTACTATGTCTTACATGTTTTAGGTCTCGAAGCAAGCCTACGGATATTCAAACGCTTCTCGGTTAATTTAGCTTCGGGATATTTTGCTTTGAAAGGCGAATTTGAAGAGGAGCAATATCCCGATTTTCAACGGGATTTTCCCTATGGCAGAATTTCTTTAGGCTATAATATTCAATTTTAAACAAACAAAAAAGGTTAACATGACTGCTAACCTTCTTTCTTGTTTTCCGTATGTTGTTTTATTTGCTATCTAATTTTTCGAATTTATCGTAGTCAATTTTTTTAGATTTTATTTTGACGACCGATTTCAAATGGTCAAATACCTTCAAAGCTTTGACTTCTTCGAATAGCCGATTGGCCTGCTCTTTATCAGAAAGTAACTGCATAGCAAATTGACCAAGCTGTTCATCAGTAGGCTCGTCGCCACTGTTGTACATTTTGATCTGTGCGTAGATACGCTCTTTTGCAAGGCCCATGACTTCATCATACTTGACTTCCAGATTGTTTGCCGTAATGATACGGTTTTCAATAATGGTCCATTTTAAATTGCTTACAAAATCAGCAAAGCCCTCTTCGATTTCTTCTTCCGAGAGATTAGGGTTTGTGGCTTTTAACCATCTTTTCAAAAAGTCTTCTGGAAATTTGACATCAACTTTGTCCATTCCAAAAGTATACATATCATTTTGCAACTTTTGAACAGCGTTTTGTTTAAAAAGAGATTCAACTTCTTCTTTCACCTTCTCGTTGAACTGCTCTTCGGTTGTAACATCGCCAGCTGGGAAGATTTTATCAAAAAACTCTTGATTTAGGTCAGCCTCTTCCAAACGGTTGATATTCTTGACGGTTATCTCGAATTTAGTTACATCCAGGCTTTCCGCTTCATCCTCATTTATTCCTAAAATACGAGCTATATCAGCCACTTTAAAAGCTTTCTTGATATCTATCGTAATCGTATCGTCCTTTTTTAGGCCAGTCAATGATTTCTTTATTTTTGCATCTTCGACAAGATCTGTACGTAGGGAAGTTGTTTGCTCTATTCCACCTTCTTTATCTTGCTTCAGCGTTGCGTAAAGCACATCGCCTTCTTCCGAAACCTCAGGATTTGTCATTTTACCATAGCTGCGACGTAAGTTTTTGATGCGCTCTGCTAAAGTCGCATCGTCAGCTTTGATCGCGTATTCGATGAACTCCGTCTCATTGCTAAAAGGAATATCAAATGCAGGGGCTAAGCCTATTTCATAATTGAATTTGAAATTATCCTTGAAATCCCAAGCGTATGAGGAATCCTGATCACTGTCAATAGGTAACGGCTGACCCAACACTTCAAACTTTTCGTCAGAGATATAAGTTGCAATCTTGTCGTTGATTATACGGTTGATTTCGTCAAATAAAATAGACTTACCATAGGTGCGTCTGATATGTCCCGCAGGAACCATTCCTGGGCGAAATCCTGGTAGTTTAGCTTTTTTTGCTTGTTCTTTAATTGCTTTATCGACAGCTGGGTTGTAATCTTCAGGAGCTAATTCTACGGTAATATTAGCATTGACATCGTCGATTTTCTGGTGTGAAATATTCATACTTTTCTTCGCGTTATTTTCGCATTATAAATAAAAATCCTCCCGATATATTTTGGTCGGGAGGATATCAAGTGCGGAAGAAGGGACTCGAACCCCCACGCCTTGCGGCGCCAGATCCTAAGTCTGGTGCGGCTACCAATTACGCCACTTCCGCAGTTAGGATTTTTATAGTGTCACAAAGATAAGGAACTGGAATGATATATGTCAAGTTTTTTTTAGAAAATAAAGATAGATGTTGCTAACATTAAGGTAACGGTTTCAGCATCAGTATCTTTTTTATGTTGAAGAAAAAGAAAAAAGTATATTTACTTTCAAAGAGGGACTGGGGCTATGTCCTTTAGAGATTGTGCTGGCGTATTTTTAAATTTAATAACAATGAAAACACAACATCAAAATGAATCAGAGCTACCTCAGCAGGTCTCTACGTTCGAAAAAATCAGCAATTCCATTATTGCAAAACTATTGATTATTTTGATTCTATTACTCCTCTTGCTTATTCCGATGAGCTGGGTTAAGGATTTGATTAGTGAGCGAAAATTAAGAGATGAAAGTGTGAAGGTAGAAATTGCAGGTAAATGGGGAGGACCGCAAGTTATTTCAGGACCCGTTATAGGAATACCGTATAATTTTCCACATACTTCTAATATTTCTGATGAAAAAGGACGGATAATGAAAGAGACTTTGACAGATGAAGATTACATTTTCATTGTGCCGAAGTCTATGAAGGTGTATGCTCAGGTCGAGCCAGAATACCTGAGTAGGGGAATCTACCGAAGTGTGGTGTATAATTCAGATTTGTACTTATCTGGCGAATTTGATGAACTTGATCTCAAGAAATTAGGCGTGGACCCTGCAAAAGTAAAATGGACTGATGCAAAGATTTTTATTGGGATGAGTGATACGAAGGGGCTAAAGGCTAATCCGACGATGCAAATTGGTTTGCATAACGTAGCTTTTGAGGGTAATACCACGCTTATTAACCTGTTTGAGCGTACGATGTCAGTCTCGCTGGATCTGTCGTCACAGTCTACTGTAAATAAGTTTGATATACATTATGAATTGCGCGGGTCAAAATCTTTGAATGTATTTCCTTTAGCCGACCAAAATCAGATCTTAGTGGAAGGGAAGTGGAGTAATCCTAGTTTCAACGGATCTTATTTGCCGGAGAATAGGGATGTAAACTTGAATGAATTTAGAGCAGAATGGAACATTCCAAGTTTTGACCGTAAGTTCCCTCATCAATGGGCTAATCACAAAGGGGCATTATACCAGATTGTGAACAATTATGAAATTGTAGAAGATACAGTGGTTCCTTCGACCGACAACCAAGTTCGTGCAACCGAAAAAGATATGGTACAAGTGAATTTTTTGGAAGCTATCAATAATTACCAGCAAACTACCCGTGTTGCAAAGTATGGATTATTGGTCATTTTGCTTACATTTTCATCGTTATTTTTCACAGAAATTATTAAAAAGCGACATATCCATATCATTCAGTACATATTGATCGGCTGTGCTATGGTGTTATTTTATTCTCTACTTCTGGCTTTTGGTGAACATGTGGTTTTCAATACTAGCTACTTGATTTCGTTCGTAGCTACGACCGCCTTGATATCTGCATTTATTTATTGGATTACTAAAGACAAAAAAATATGTCTGCTTTTCAGTGGAATCTTAACGCTTTTTTATGGCTTTATATTCGTACTTATGCAACTTCAGGACTTTTCTTTATTGGTTGGCACAATCGGTATATTTATTATTCTAGCCGTGATGATGAGACTGTCTACCAAAATCAATTGGAATCAATTTGATAGAAGATAATGGTCAATCCACGCCATAGTAGGAGCTTTGTCACGATGTATCTGACAGCATTATATATGATGTGGAGAAAGAAATAAGGCTTTGAGTTAAGGAGACTGTCTTCTACTGGTTATCAAAGGCAACCGTAGGAGACAGTCTTTTACTTAGGGACAATTTATTTTAAATTGTTAATTTCTTGTTGCTCACGAAGTTTATCTACATTATTCTTGTCTCCAAAGTCTTCCGTTTTTTCTAAAAAAGCATCAAGAATGTCTTTAATAGTATCTACTTGGGTTGCTGTTTCCTGGTAAATATCGGGTAGTTTGCTTTCAATAGTTTTGTCACCCAACTCGATATTATCTACTTCAATTTTTCCGATTTTCTCCAACACAGCTTGGAAACTATTCCGTACGTCTTCCAGCTCACGGGCAATCTTTGTCATTAAATCGAATTTTTTTAATTTATCCATAGCTTTAATCGTATTGATGTATAGCTAAGAACAGTCCTACCGCGGAATTGTTTGCATTCTTAGGCTCGTATTTCCCGTCGCATGAAGACAAAGTAAGAACAGGCGAAGCATATCACCGTACTGGCTATTAACGCAGTGACTTGTGTCCATACGACCTTTACGCTTTCCCATACTGGTAACGCTGTGGGTATAGCACCTTGCATTTGTTCCATCGATAATGGACTTAAACTCCGCACCTTTGGCATGAGTAAGACAAGAGTCCCATCTTCATACAGCTGATTTGGGGCCAGACGCATAATAGATAAGATAAAATTTTGAAAACTTTGTATTTCCTGATTCGATGCGTACATGCCGGGTGCCATGCCTTTTGCAATTACACCGATAATCATCGGGTAAAAAACCATAAAAAACAGCCAGACTGCAATACTTACTAATGCCGATGTAGCCGGGTGTTTCCATAGTACAGAAAATAGAAGAGCAAGGTTAAGCCAGAAGCCGACATAGGCTACGGTCACGAATAAAAATAATCCAAGCCGCAAACATTCATGAAAAGAAGGAGTCAATCCCGTCCAAAATACAGCCAATCCGACCGTCATACAGATAAGGCTAGCAAAAATAAATACCAAAATAATCAATGCGCCAATGAACTTCGCATTTAACAAGCCATCACGGGCAATAGGTTGAGCAAGTATACGGGTCAACGATCGGTTTGTATATTCCGCGTTTATGGCATCGAATCCGAGGCATATCCCAAGTAAGGGGCCTAAGAAGCTGATAAAGACATGAAATGGAGGTAAGGTGCCATCGGAATGTGTAAATACCTGCAAAAAGAAAAACGAAGCCTGTGCGCTGTCCGGTGAAGGCGGGTTATGGCGCAAGGTAGTTAACGCACTATATAACGATGCAACGCTGGTGCACAAAACAATAAGTAGCAAAACGATAAATTTCTTGCTGCGGATATAGTCTGAAACTTCCTTGTCGATCAAAACCCCCATGGACTTCATGCTATCCGTGTTTATATTAAAGAATTGTTTCAGTTTCATATGTTACTGTCTTTAAAATAGAATGAATATATGTCATCTAATCCGTACGTCCGTTCAAATAAGGAATGGATAGGCACGTGTGCCTTAACAAATATTTCTACGATAGGCAGTGTGTTCGGATAAGTATGTTGTATAATAAACCGATTATCGTTAAAATCCACTGCAATGACATTTTCTTGGCTGCGTAATATGTTTTCGAGCTGTGGCACATCAGTCAGGTTCGTTTCGATGGTTACCGTAGGATTCATTTGGGCAAATAGCTGATCAGCGAGTTGTTGGATAGTGCCCTGGGCAACAAGTTTACCTTTGACAAAGAGTCCTACCCGGTTACAGACTTCCTCAACTTGATGGAGATGATGTGATGCCAGGAGCACGGTGAGTTGATCCTGGCGGTTCAATTCCTGGATGAGTTGTAAAAATTCTTTTACCCCGTTAGGATCTAATCCTAAAGTAGGTTCATCCAAGATTAAAATCTTGGGTTTTTTAATCAGTGTTTCTGCCAGTCCAAGACGTTGTTTCATTCCTCTCGAATACGCCCCTACCTTTTTATTCATCACATTTTGTAAACCTACTTTTTCAAATAGGAGATGTGCTCTCTGCCGGGTCTCCTTGGTTGACAGCCCATTAAGCCGTCCGATCAATTCGAGATTTTCTAGGCCAGATCGCTGTTCGTAGAAGCCTATATTGTCCGGGAGGTAGCCGATGACTTTTTTTACATCTATAGGGTTACGTTGTGGGTCTATGCCAGCGATAGAAATATGGCCGGCGGAGGCCTCACTCAAACCCATCATCATCAGTATCGTCGTCGACTTTCCCGCACCGTTCGGTCCTAGTAACCCAAATATTTCACCCTGTTGAACCTGAAGATCCAGGTTGTCAACAGCTTTATATGTGCCATACTGTTTATGCAGGCCTTTTATATCTATAATAGGGGTAGCCACGATTATCTCCTTCCATATTTACGAATTAAAAGATAAACACTTCCGAGGGCGATTATAATGAATAATAGCCCGATCCAGCCACTTAATAAGGAGGTTTCTACCGTTACGCGGAATTGGCTTTTTGCACTTGCGTCACTGGATTTGGCAGAAAAGGTTACCATATAATCACCAGCCATCACATTTTTAGGTGGTTTTACCGTTGCGTTAATATTGGCCGTTTCTCCGGCTTTGATTGTATTTATCCGCGCGGGTTCAAATACGACTTCCCAATGACTTGGCGCTTCCGAAGAGAAGTTGATCTGGTTGATGTCTGAGCTGCCTGTGTTTTTGACGATGAGCTGCTGTTTATGTGTCGAACCGGCATTGGCATCAAAATTCAATCGTCCTGAAGATGTTGTGAGTTCGAGCTTGTAAGAACCTGTTACAACGATATCAAAAACAATTTCAGACTGTCCTGTGCTACTCGTAGCACGAACAGGTATTTTATAAGATCCTTTTTTTGTACCTTCAGGAGCATTGATTTCAACCAAAATATCCTGACGTTGATTGGGATCGACATTGACGGAACTGACTTGTTTTCCAGCGGATTTAAAAACCACACCCCATCCTTCTTCGGTATTCGCCGAGAGCGCATATACCTGGCTTTCAGACGAACGGTTAAACAAAGTCGCGTTGTAGGTAAAAGTCGAATTGGCTGCCCCTTCCATATTAGTTTGCTTTGAAGATAGTTCACCTATCGATATACCGTCTTTATCGATGTTAACAGTTAGCGGTAATCTATACTGACCTTTGGCTGAAACATAAAATGTGTGCGAACCTTTCGATTGCTTGCCCGACATAAACACACGTAAGTTCAAGGTCTTTCGGTCTTTTGGCAACACGGATACCCGATCTACGGTGTAGTTGCCTGATTTGAGCTCGTAATGCCATTCTTTAGGCAGAGCCTCTACGGCAATTTCGCTCGTCTTGATTGCGCTGCTATTATTAATCAACTCTATATTATACTCGACGACTTCTCCCGGAGAAACCGTAATCTTTGGATAAGTAGTGTATAATTGCACACTTTGAGCATCTACCCGAACAAAAGCCATCAATAGAACACTCCATAAAACTAATTTTAGCTTGTTTACGTTGGTTGACATAAAAAATGATTTTAATAAGAAATTAAAAGATGATCGAAGTTAAAAATCAAAAAAAACGGTGTCAATATATTTAACATTTTTTTACAAATAATTTTCTAATTTTAGGCCTTTTATAATAGTAACAGAAACCAAATGGTACAAATCGATTTAAAACCACCCCTCGTTAAAAAAAAGAAAATCTATCAAGTTTTATACTTTCAGGTTATTGTCGCCATTATAGCGGGTATTTTGTTAGGCCATTTCTTTCCGGAGATCGGCGTGAGCATGAAACCGTTGGGAGACGGTTTTATCATGTTAGTCAAGATGATTATCGCGCCTGTGATATTCCTGACCGTGACTACTGGAATCGCCGGTATGAATGATATGAAAAAAGTCGGGAGAGTTGCGGGCAAGGCATTTATGTATTTTCTTACGTTTTCTACCTTGGCATTAGTTATCGGGCTGCTTGTCGGTAAGGTGATAAAGCCGGGGGCGGGTATGAATATCGATCCGGAGACATTGGATGCCAGTGCGATCGCCAAGTATGTGACGCAAGCGCATGAACAATCTTTTGTCGGTTTTGTATTTGAAATTATTCCTAAAACAATGATGAGCCCCCTCACCGGGGAGAATATCTTACAAGTCCTTTTTGCCGCCATATTGTTTGGGATAGGTTTAGCCTTGACAGCAGACAAGAGCAAGGTAGTCATTGATTTCCTACATGCTGTGACACATCCTATCTTCAAAGTCGTTGAAATATTAATGAAAACAGCACCTATAGGGGCATTTGGTGCAATGGGTTTTACGATTGGCCAATATGGGATAGATGCGGTTGCCAATTTAGGGATGTTGGTCGGAACATTCTATATCACCTCACTCTTGTTTGTATTAATTGTGCTTGGCGCGGTAGCGCGATATAACGGGTTTTCTATTTTTAAATTCTTGCGTTATATTAAAGATGAATTGTTGTTGGTCCTAGGTACAAGCTCATCAGAAGCGGCTCTTCCTACATTAATGCAAAAGATGGAAAAAGCAGGCTGTGCTAAATCGGTTGTGGGATTGGTCGTGCCGACAGGATATTCATTTAATCTGGACGGAACAAATATTTATATGACTTTGGCCTCGTTATTTATCGCTCAGGCTTGTAATATTGATTTAAGTTGGGAGCATGAAATATTGCTTCTGCTTGTGGCTATGCTAAGTTCTAAAGGAGCAGCAGGAGTGTCTGGAGCGGGTTTTATCACCTTAGCTGCAACACTCGCTATTGTGCCGGAAGTTCCCGTCGCAGGTATGACCTTAATTCTGGGAATAGATCGTTTCATGTCCGAATGCCGGGCCTTGACAAACCTGGTTGGAAACGGAGTGGCTAGTATAGTTGTCGCCAGATGGGAAAAGCAACTGGATAAAGAGCAATTGGATAAGGCATTGAATGAATAACTCCCGATCTGACTAAAGTCGAATCCGATCTGACTCAAGGTAGACGTGACCTACCTTGAGTCAAAAGCAATCTGACTAGAGTTGAATCCGATCTGACTCAAGGTGAACGTGACCCAACCAGCGTCGAATCCGCTTCGAAGCGTTACTTAAGTTGGTATATAGAGATAATGATTTCGTCGGTTTTTGCAATATTGTATTACCTCAATATTTCTTATCTTGCGACAGGTATAAAGATTAGATTATGCATAGATTATCCCTATTAGCCCTCATATTTATGATAAATCCTTTCTCTTTTGGTCAACGTGTGCCCGAACGAATAATTGAGCAATCCTTAATAAGAGAAAAAATAAAGCAGAGTCTCTCGGCACAACCTTTATCGCCCGAAACTTTATGGAAATTGGGACGTGTGTCCGCTGAAGGGATGGCTGCCGACGGATCCTTTGTGGTGTACAGTGTCTCCCGCTATTCCTTTGAAGACAATACATCCGAAAAAAATCTATATGCTTTGCCCCTTCCAACGGGAAATCCTGTCCAATTGACAACAACCAAAGGAGCGGAGTCTGTGGTGCGGATAGACAATAACGGTGATGTCATTTATCTCCTGGGTGGGCAGTTGTGGAAGAAAAATATACATGTCGGAGACCCTGTTCAGCTTACCAATGTCGAAGGCGGCTTGGAGAATGTGAAATTTTCCCCGAATGGACAATATATACTGTATAGCCAAGCTGTGTTAATAAAGAATTTTCATAGCGTAGATAAATACAAAGATATACCCAAATCCGACGCGTACATTTATGACGACCTGGATTACCGTCATTGGGATAAATTTAATGATGGACGCTTTAACCATCCCTTTGTTGCTCGTTATGTCGATGGTAAGATAAGCGAGGTGAAAGATATCATGGGGAAAGAACCTTTTTATTCTCCACAAATGCCTTTTGGCGGGTCGGAAGACTTTGTATGGGCTCCTGACAGCAAGTCTATCTTATATGTTTGCAAGAAAAGCTTTGGAAAAACTTATGCACGTAGCACCAATACGGATATTTATCAATATGACCTGACGACCGGTACTACCCAAAATCTCACGACGGGTATGAATGGTTATGATACCAACCCAAGTTTCAGTCCCGATGGTCAGCGATTAGCCTGGTTAAGCATGCAAACCGATGGTTACGAGGCAGACAAGAATGATATCGTTTTACGAGATGCTGGCACGCATCAAAAATTGAACCTTACTGCGCACTGGGATGGGGCAGTCAATGCTTTCTTCTGGAGCAAAGACAATCGGAAAATCTACTTTACAGCACCAACACAGGGCACTGTGCAGCTATTTGTCGTCGATATTCCGTCGACAATGCGTATGCGGTCTTTACCGAGGATACAACAGGTCAGTGCAGGGCAATTTGATATTGCCGGAATTGTTGGAGAGATGAAGGATGGGCTGATCGTTAGTTCTACAACGTTGACACAAGCTGCCGAAATTTATCATTATTCGTTCCAATCAAAGACATTACGGCCTCTTACAGGCGTCAATGATGTCATGAATGCGTCGATTAAAGAAACACCGGTGAAAGGACGCACAACAAAAGCGTCAGATGGTAAAGACCTGTTTTCCTGGGTTGTGTATCCGCCCGATTTTGATCCCGGTAAAAAATATCCAACCTTGCTATATTGTCAGGGTGGTCCACAGTCTGTGCTCACGCAAGCTTATTCTTTTCGTTGGAACTTACAGCTTATCGCTTCTCAAGGCTATATCGTGATCGCGCCGAATAGGCGTGGAATGCCCGGTTGGGGCGTAGCGTGGAATGAGGAAATATCGGGCGATTGGGGCGGACAGTCTATCCGGGACTATCTGTCGGCGATTGACGATATCGCCAAAGAGCCGTATGTAGACAAGGATAGATTAGGTGCTGTAGGAGGAAGCTACGGTGGGTATTCGGTGTTTATGTTAGCCGGTGTACATGAAGGAAGATTTAAGACTTTTATCTCGCATTGTGGATTGTTTGATATGACTTCATGGTATGGGACGACTGAGGAGTTATTCTTTGCAGACCATGAATTGGGCGGCCCGTATTGGGATAAGGCCAATGAAAAGACATATACGACGTTTAATCCAATTACATATATTAATAAGTGGGATACGCCCATACTTATTTTCCAGGGGGGTAAAGATTATCGAGTGCCTATAGAACAAGGATTAGAGGCTTTTCAGGCTGCACAACTAAAGGGCATTAAAAGTAGGCTCGTCTATTTTCCAGATGAAAACCATCGGGTATTGACGGGACACAATGCACAAGTCTGGCACCGGGAGTTTTTTGCTTGGCTGCAAGAGACATTGTAAGTATTGGATACCGCAATCTACACTCGGATCGATGATTGGTTTTGTAAATCATTTTTGATACATTAGCAATATCAATTTGAACCTGTATTAGTTGATAACAGAAGTTTAATACAGCAAAACTCATAATATTACAAATAATTCATATTTTGTGAGCAGATTCTAAGTCGCAATAAAGCTAGGATAATTGGTTTAATGAACGCTGATAATATAGATGTGGATAGTGCTGAGGTCGATTTATTGACTTCTCTGCAACAAGGCGACCAGCATGCATTTGAGCTATTGTATAGCCGATATAGCAGCGCGATATACCGTAATATATTGAGAATGGTTAAATCTGTCGAAACCGCAGAAGACCTGTTACAGGTCGTCTTCCTAAAAGTGTGGGACAAGAGAGCCGTATTAGACACTGAAAAATCATTTAAATCTTTTCTTTACCGTGTCGCAGAGAATATTGTTTATGACTATTTTCGTAAAGCAGCCAGAGATAGGAATATGCTGTCGAAAATGATGTTACATGGAGAGAATAGTTATCAGCATATTGAAAAATGGGTAGATGAAAAGGAAAACAAAGCTATCTTAGAAAAAGCTATTGCACAGTTGTCTCCCAAAAGGCAACAAATCTATCAATTGTGTAAGCTCGAAGGCTATTCTTATGACCAGATCAGCAAGATGTTAGGTATTTCTCCTGCCACTGTTAACGACCATATTGTAAAAGCCTCTAAAGTTGTAAAAGAGTATCTGCTTAACACACGCTATTATATTCCATTGCTTATTTTACTTTCTATGTAAGGTCTGCAAAGCCACCATAGACATAGTACGATTCTTTTTAAAATAAAAAAAAATAAAAATGGAGCAGATGGTTTTTCTGTTACGAGCGTATTAAGATAAAAAGCAAGATATATTATTGTGAATAAACAAGAAGATATAAACGAATTGTTTCGGAAATATGTACATGGGCGATGTACGGCAGAAGAGATTTTTTTTCTCTTAAAATATTTTGATATCGATCAAAATGAGGTCTTGCTAAAAGAACTTATCCGCAAAGAGCTCAATAGCGATGTATATGAAGCCTCCATTGAAGCCAGTCCTGGTCAAATGGATAGGCTTTACCATAAAATAGTACAGGTTATTGACGAAAGGGAATCACAACGGCGACATTGGAGAAGTCGGCTCCATACATTTATACGTGTTGCAGCAGTATTGTTGTTAATGTCAGCCGTTGCATTCATCGTTTATATGTATCAGACAAACTGGTCTATCGCATTCAATTCAAATACCGTTGCGACTATGGGAGATAAAGTTCAGATATTGACAAAAAAAAATGATGTCATTCTAACTTTATACAGCGGTAAGCAAATTGTTTTGAATGCGTTAAAACAAGGCGAGACCGTACAAGAATTAGGTATGATCATCTCGAAGTTGGATGAGGATAGAGTGGTGTATAAAATTGATGTGGACAAACCTGTAAGTCAATATAATGAAATAGCTCCTAAAAATACCATCACCGTTCCACGAGGACGTAAATTGGAGGTTATTCTCGCTGATGGAACGAAAGTATGGTTGAATTCGGCTTCTATATTCACCTTTTCGCCTGTCTTTCCGGAAAAAGAAAGAAGGGTTGAAATCAGTGGTGAGGCATACTTTGAAGTAGCACCGGATAAAACAAAGCCGTTTCGGGTGAAGACACCACAGTATGAGGTGGAAGTTTTGGGGACACATTTCAACGTTATGGCCTATCCGGAAGAGCAGATAAGTCAGACAACCCTGTTGGAAGGACAGGTAAAAATCCGGAACGACGGAGAAGAGGTTTTGCTAGAACCTGGTGAGCAGGCCGAAACTTGGAGTGGAGGAAAAGGTGTTACGGTAAGGACTGCTAACATCGAAAAAATAATGGCTTGGAAAAACGGCGTCTTCATTTTCGATGGAGAGAAGTTAGAGCAAATCATGCAACAGGTAGCACGGTGGTATGATGTGGATGTTATATATGAAGAGGAAATACCATCCATTGTATTAGCAGGGATGGTTTCCAGAGAAGACTCGCTCGAAAGATTGCTCGGCATTTTGGAAAAGGCGGGGAAAGTAAATTTTGCTATTGAAGGAAATAAAATAATTGTTCGCCAATTTAAATCAAAATAATATGAAAAAAATAGAATCCAGGTAAAAAAGACAGAACCTCTCCGGGTCGCGACCGGAAAGGTTCAGATGTCTGATTAAATTAACTATCGATTGAATAATCGATTCACTATGTATTCATTAACCAAAACACTCAAAAGTATGAAAGAACTATTACATTTTAAACTTTCATTGTTTAAAAGTCGAAATGTAAAGCAGAAAAAACACAGAAATCGATCTGTAAACCAACGAATTTTTCGAATTATGAAGTTAACCACCCTTCTTTTGCTGATAAGCGGTATGCATTTGAGCGCAAACAGCCTGGCACAAAAAGTAACACTAAAGGTGCGTAATAGTTCTTTGAAAGAGGTTTTCAAAGAACTGAACAAGCAAACCGGTTATTATTTTATCTATAACGAAGACGTGCTGAAGTCCGCAAAACCTGTCACCGTAGCGCTCTCCAATGTGAGTTTAGATAAAGCATTGATGTCGATTTTTCACACGCAGCCTTTAAGATATGCGATCGATAAAAACACGCTCATTATTACGAAAGACGATAATCGAGCTGATGCGCAGCAGGAAGAAGTTGTCATTTCCGGACGGATCTATGACACCAACGAACCTCCCAATACGTTATCCGGCGTTAGTGTGGCGGTTAAAGGAACTACCATTGGCACAAAGACAGATCAGGATGGGAATTTTAGCATAACCGTTCCTAAAGGGACTACATTATTATTCTCTATAACCGGGTTTTTGCCGTTAGAACGGACTTTCCGGCGTGATCAACGCAATATTTCACTGAGTTTAGAGGCCGAGATTTCAGCCTTGGAAGAAGTCGTCGTGGTAGGAATGACGGAGATGCAAAAGAAGCATATGGCCAGTGCTGTTTCCAGTCTGAACATGGAGTCCAATGTGGCCGGTAAGCCTATTACCTCTTTAGGCCAAGCCTTACAAGGAGGCGTTACGGGTATTCAGGTCAATCAAGGTTCAGGAACACCGGGAGGCGATGCCGTGACCATTCGAATCCGGGGTATTACGACGTTGAACAATTCCAATCCTCTGGTACTGGTCGATGGATTACCCATGGATATGAATAATATTGATCCGGTAACGATTGAAAGCGTTACCGTGCTTAAAGATGCTGCGGCAGCGTCTATATATGGGGCTCGCGCAGCCAACGGGGTTATTCTGGTGACGACGAAACGGGGAGTGCCGGGGAAGATGAACGTCGCCTATGACGGGTATTATGCCGTGGCAACACCGACAGTGATGCCACGGACGGTAGACGCTCCTCGTTATATGCAAATGTTCAATGAAGCTGAACAGAACTCCGGTAATGCGGGACCTTTTACCCAAGAGGTTATTGATAAAACGCGCAGTGGGGAAGATCCGTTGAATTATCCGAATACAAATTGGATGGACTTAATGATTCGCCAATATTCACCGCTGACGAGTAATTCTTTGTCCGTAACAGGTGGAAATGACTTGGCGAGATTTGCCATCACCGGAAATTACATGAACCAACAAGGGATGCTTCCCAAATCGGGATACAAGCGATTGAACTTCAGGGCCAATACGTCCATTTCTTTCGGGAAGAAATTTGATGTTAAACTAGATTTATTGGCTATCCGACGGAATGTTTTCAACCAACCACGTGCCTATAGGTTGATCGAAGATATTTATCGGGTACCGCCGAATATATTGCCACGCTATCCGGATCGGAGCGGTTACGCTTTTTACGGTCAATATGCAGACATAGTCAATCCAATTGCCTGGACAGAGCAAGGAGGAAAACATGAAAGTGAGCAGGCACAATCAAGCCTTAACTTGCAGCCACGATGGGAAGTATTGCCAAACTTAAACCTCCGCGGACAAATTAGTTTCCGGTTAAACAGCGATGCCGAACAAACTACAAAACCAAACTTCGTCCACTACGATTACAATACCTTTGCGATTTTGAGAGAATGGGCTTTTGAGCGCTCGGCAAAAATGGGGCGCACAGCTTATTACTTCGTCTCAGCTTCGGCAGACTATACCTGGCGTAAAGGCAATCATTATCTTTTTGGTATGGCGGGGTATACGCAGGAGGAAAACAATAGTGGCAACTGGAATATCTATTCGTTGATGTCGGGTTTTGGTAAAGTTAATTACAGTTATCAAGATAAATACCTGTTTGAAGGCACCGCACGTACGGATGGTTCGTCACGCTTTGGGCCGAATAATAAGTTTGGCTTTTTCCCGTCGGTAGCTGTCGGCTGGAATTTGCATAATGAAAGTTTCATGCGGCACATAAAAGCAATTAACAATTTGAAACTGAGGCTGTCTTACGGTAGGTTAGGGAATGAGAACATTGCAGCTTACTTGTATCAATCGCTCATCAACACCTCCAATGGATTGGAAACGAGCCACGGTAACCCGGATATTACCTGGGAAACGGTAGATATGTTGAATGCCGGTGTGGATTTGGGGCTGTTTAAACAAAATAAGATCGAACTTACCTTTGATTATTACGACAAGCTCACCAAAGATATCATACTCTCGCCTACCTTACCCTTAGCGGGAGGTTTTGAGCGGGCAACACCGATTAATGCGGGTAGAGTAAGAAATCGGGGGATAGAGTTCTCGGTGAATTATAATGAACGTTTTAGCCGGGATTTTAGACTAAGCTTCAGACCGGGTATTACCTACAATAAAAATACGATCGAACGGTTAGTGAATGGCCCGTATGTAGAGGAAAGTGCTACCCGTATCCATCAGGAAGGGTACAGTATAGGGAGCGTGTACGGCTATCAGACCGCTGGTCTTCTTCAGGAAAGAGATTTTGATGAGATGGGTAACGCTTTAATCCCCATTACAACAGGACAAAAGCCGGGAGATATCCGTTACCTGGATTTGAGTGGTAACGGAATCATTGATGACGCAGATCAAGGCCAGATAGGAAATCCGACGCCGGAGATCAATTACTTTGGGAATGTAACGTTGAATTACAAGAATTTCGATCTGGACTTTCTGGTGCAGGGGACGGGTAAGAGTGATGCGACGCTATTGGGTATGTTTGCCTTACCGTTGGATCAAAGTTTTGATGGCGGTGTACCGACGACGTTTTACGACGGGAGATACTGGACACCGGAACGGACCGATGCCCGCTTCCCACGGTTGAATACAAACCCTACCGTCAACAAGCTTTCGTCTGATTTTTGGTTTCAAAATGGAGCTTATCTTCGTGTCAAGTACATACAGCTGGGCTACAACGTTAAGAAATCGACATTGCGGAAGATCGGTGTTTCGGGTGTTCGGGTTTATCTCAATGCGCAAAACCCATTCACTTTCACTTCGGTGGAGCTAACTGATCCCGAAAGCAGGGGTAACCAACGGACATATTCAATCACCAAGTTATATTCAATAGGAGCCAGAGTTAATTTTTAAGTTATGAAATCAAAATATTTTATTTATGTATTAGGTATGTTCTGCTTGCTGAGCTTCAGCAGTTGTGAAGAATTCCTGACACACGACCATCCTACAGATATCTCAGACGAGGACTGGTGGTTGACACAGAAAAACGCTACGGATGCGTTACAATCCATCTATGCTGGTATTCCACATGGTTTTCATGGCCGGAAAGTTGCATTTCTTGATGCCTTATCGGATAATTTGGTCCAACGCCAAAGTGCCTATGGACATTATGAAGACTATGTCAAGGGTATACAGAACTCGTCCTGGGATATGGCACTTCACATCTATCGGGATAACTATAGGAATATCCGCAGAGCCAATCGTTTTTTAGCCAATATAGATCGCGTCGTGATGGAGGATTATGCGTTGAAGACACGCTATATTTACGAAGCTCGTGCCCTGCGGGCATACTATTATTATGAGTTATTGGTTTTGTTTGGTGGTGTACCTTTGGTGACGACGGTATTAAGTCCCGCACATGCCGATGTCAAGCGGAATACTTATCAAGAGGTGTATGATTTTGTGTTGGCGGAGTTAACGGAAGCAGCCAACTTTCTGCCGGCACGGTACAGTACGGTAGATCAGAATAGAATAGCTTCCGGGAGGTCTTGGGCTATTATTTCGAGAATGGCGTTGTTTAGCGGAGAATATGAAACCGCTAAAATGGCTGCAAAGAAGATCATTGATTCGAAAATTTATGGATTACATAAATCGAGCGCAATCAATGGATACCAAAATCTGTTTCTATATACAGGAGAACAGAATGGTGAACGAGTATATTTTAGTGCGAGTGGAGCGAAAGAGGTCTGGAATACCTTAGTACCGCAGAGCCAAGGAGGAAAAACCGTGTTGTCGCCGACACAGTCTATCGTGGATGCTTACGAAACACTTCAAGGGAAAACCATCCAGGAGCTTGGACCCGATTCGTTAAACATATATAGAAAGGATCCCAACTACAAAGGCAATCGTGATCCTCGGTTGACTTATTCGATTATGTTGCCCGGAGATAAGTTCATGACCAGCACACTAAATCCGTTTGACCCTTCTCCCGGAAACCGGGATCGCATCGGGGAGTCGTATTCGACATTTACCGGTTATTGGGTCAAGAAATATATCGATGAAAGGGATAAAGCAGGCACCCGAAACTTAGATTTTGCCATTATCCGTTATGCGGAGATCCTTTTGACGTATGTCGAAAGCTTAATTGAAACCGGTGAATGGGATCATCCGGATGTGGTCAAGTATCTCAATGAAATCCGTAATCGGGTAGGTATGCCTGACGTCGACGTGTCCGTCTACAATTCGCAGGAGAAACTGCGGGAGTTGGTACGGAGGGAACGGCGCGTGGAATTGGCATTTGAAGGCGTACGTTATTTTGATATCCGGCGTTGGGGAATATTTGAAGACGTGATGAATGGAGTAGTGGAAGGTGCTTATAACCCCAACACCCAAGAGTTTGTCCAGGTCGAAGTACGGAAGGCAAGCAAGGATCGGGATTATTTTTGGCCGATTCCGTTGGAAGCGATGTTAGCCAATCCGAATATGGAACAAAATCCAAACTATTAATTTGAATACTGATGAAAAAAATTATATATCTAAGTGTCGTACTTAGCGCTTTTTTGATTACTTGTTCGAAAGAACCCTGGAAACATTATGAAATACCGGAAGATCTCCGGGATAAGCAGGAACGTACCGATACAACTTTAATTAAGGTGGTGTCTGTAGGTATTTTCCATAACAATGCGGTACTGACGGAGGTTGCTGCTATTATCAGTGATTTGGATCCTGATTTCGTATTGGTGCGTGAAGTTGATCATGATAACACACGTTCGGGCAAAGGGGTAATGCAGGGAGAGATCATTGCGACAGGTGCTAATATGAATCACTATTTTGGAGGATCCCAAGTTTATAATACGGGTCTCTACGGAGTATCTTTACTTTCAAAATATCCAATTATTGAAGAGTCCAAAGTACAATATGGCGGCAACAGGCCCGTAGCCGTAATAACTGCCGAGTTTCCGGATGGGAAGAATTTTAGTTTTGTGGGCGCCCAGTTTGAGGATAGAACGGGTAGTGATTCGTACAAGACAATCCGGATAGAACACGCCGGACTATTATTGAACTATACCAAAGGAATTCAAAATCCCGCTTTTCTTGCCGCGGGCTTTTATATCGACAACTCGTTTACCGACCCCACTTTGGAGGTCTTGGCGCAGCAATATGAAACCGGCTGTTACAATTGTGAATATACCTTTCCCAAAGAAGACCCTGTTAGTATTCAAGATATCATCTTATACAAGACCAGTACCCGGCATGATGTCATACCTGTCAAATATGAAATCCTGGATTCGCCTACACGGGGAATGCTGGTCTACGCTGAATTTAAAGTAGCGCAATAGTCTGTCTATCGCAAATAAAAAACAAATCTATAATTTAAACTAAAACACAGAACCATGAACAAACTCTTTTTATTATGTATTGTATGTATGCTTTCTTTTGTAACGATAGAACGCGCTGACGCACAGCAGATCAATGTATTGACCTATAATGTTAATGCCTGTAGAAACGAAGCAGGTAATGTAGATGTCGCAAAAACTGCAAAAGTGATTGCTGATGCGAATGTAGATCTCGCTGCTATACAGGAAGTCGATGTTAACACGAAAAGGACCAGAAATGTAGACCAAGCAAAAGAGCTGGCGAAGCTTACGCAGATGCCGTATCACCACTTTGCAAAAGGCATAGATCTTCAAGGAGGAGAATACGGTATTCTTATTCTCTCGAAATTCCCGATCAAAGATTCGTTTCGAATAGAATTGCCTCGAAAATCAGGTGAGCAACGTGTGCTCTCTGGTGTACAGGTCGAGCTTCCCAATAAAAAGAATATCGTATTTATGAATACGAATATCGCCGGATCGCAAGCGGATAAGTTAGCCCATGTGGAAGGAATTATTAACGCCAGTAAGTCGACCGATCTGCCCATTATTTTGGCTGGAGATTTTGGAACTATGCCAGGTGCTCCTGAAATAAATGCATTAGATCAAAACTTTACCAGAACCTGTCCAACAGAAGATTGTCCTAAAGTCTATCCGGTCAAGGCGCCGACACGAGCAATAAGCCACATTATGTATACCCCGAATTCTTTTAAGACTTTGTCGCATAACGTCATTGATGAGAAGCTGGACTACGCTTCGGATAAAAGACCCGTTGTTGCAGAATTAGAACTGTTGTAAGCCTTTATCATAAGTTAATAAGCACATGAAGAAAATAAGAGAATCCAGGCGTGATTTCATTAAGAAATCCGCCCTGGCTGCTACCGCATTCAGTATAGTGCCACGCTTTGTATTGGGTGGGAAAGGGTTTTTGGCACCGAGTGACCACCTGACAAAAGGGATAATCGGCGTAGGTGGAATGGGCCGAAATCACATCCCCTATGAAGGCACCAAGGTGGTGGCCATATGCGACGTGGATACCCGACATATCAACATCGCACTTGAAAAACTCGGCGGCGGTGAAGGTGTAAAAACTTTTGGCGATTACCGCGACCTTATCCAGCTGCCGGAAGTCGATATCGTACATATTGCCACACCTCCTCACTGGCACGGCATCATGGCGGTTGATGCCGCCCGTGCGGGTAAAGATATCTGGTGTGAAAAGCCCATGACCCATACTATTGGTGAAGGAAAAAAAGTAATGGAAGCGGTGCGCCAGTATGGTAATATCTTCCGGTTGAATACCTGGTTTAGGTTTCAAAGTAATTTTTATGGAATGGGCACGCCGGTACAACCGATCAAGAAGCTCGTCGCAAGCGGGCTTCTCGGCTGGCCATTGACAGTTACCGTCGGGAAACATACCGGGTTTGACTGGAAATTTTACTGGGTGGGTAAGGAAAATCTAAAGCCCGAGCCTGTTCCGGATGAATTGGATTACGATTTCTGGTTAGGTCCGGCACCTTACAAACCCTACAACACACATCGGGTACATTCTACGTTCAGGGGTTACTGGGATTATGACGGTGGTGGACTGGCTGATATGGGGCAACATTATCTGGATCCTGTGCAGTATTTTTTAGGAAAAGATAACGAAAGTCCCGTGAAGGTCGAGATTGATGCACCACAGCAGCATCCCGACGCCGTAGGTACTTGGCGCAAAATCGTGTACACCTACGCCGACGGGTGTAAGATTGTGCTGGACGGAGAGGGGAAGATCAATAATGTGCCGTATATACAAGGTCCAAAGGGTAAGTTATACCCGGGCTTTCGCTCCGATATCCCGGACCTCAATGCGAAGCTGTCGGAATTTCCGGAACCGCCGGAACAGGTTGTGAATTTTTCGGATGCGGTAAGAAACCGCTCAAAATTTGCACTTAATGAAGAAAATGGACATCGTTCCTGTACGCTTATTAATATGGCATTAGTGGGGTTGAGGTTAGGTAGGTCAGTATTACATTTTGATTCGGAGAAGCAACTGTTTCTAAATGATGAAACGGCCAACCGATATATCGATCCACCCATGCGGGCACCTTGGAGTTTGTAATTGCATAAAAAACGAAAATGAGAAAAATACACACTATTATAATCTGTCTACTGGCTTGGGGCTTATCGACACAAGCACAGGAGAATAAGAACATAGCTACGCTTATGGCGCAGCTTCCTGCCCAGGATTTTCATCAGTTGGACGTCACGATGGCTAAGGTGGCGACATGGGGGGAGGAAGATTTGATCGCTTTAGCCCATCTGTTGAAACCTATGAACACAGGAGAGAATGCAGTGGTAGAATACGCATTATCTGGACTTTCCGCTTATGTCGGTGTACCGGGCAGGGATGACTTACGTAAGAGAGTAGCCTTAGCTTATGCTAAATCTTTACAGAAGAGTACCGACAAGGACGCGCAGTCCTTTATATTGAGTCAGCTGCAAGGTATAGCACAAGACGACGTTGTAGCATACGTTGCTCCCTTTTTATCCGATAATCAGCTAGCCGACCCCGCGAGTAGAGTGTTAGTCGCGGTAGGTGGGGATTTGGCAAAAAAGATCCTCCGAGAGGCCCTATCGGATGCCAAACAGCACAATTTGATTTTTATAGTGCAGGCCTTAGGCTATTTGAAAGATAACAAAGCGGTAAAGGCGATTATGCCTTATGTTAACAACAAGAATGAAAATGTACGTAAGGCTACATACTTTGCTTTAGCCGCAATAGCCGATCCGCAATCGAAAGACGTATTAACAAAAATTGCGGATGAGAGTAACTATCGGTTTGATACAAGTCATGCTTTTGGAGCGTATTTGAATTATATTAAAAACTTAAGTAAAAAAGATCAAAAGTTGGCAGAACAACTCGCAAGCGATTTAATGCGGAAGACAGATAGCCATGAAATGCAAGCGCGTATCGCTGCATTGACATTGGTCGTTGATCTGCAAGGAGAGAAAAGTTTACCGCTGTTGGAAACGGCATTTAACGGACCTAATAAAACCTACCGGATAGCGGCGTTGCGGTTGGCAACATCTTATATGAATGCACATCATGTCGATTTCTGGGTAAAATTACTGAAAAACAGCCAATCCGAATTACAGATCGAAATGCTGAAAGTTATGGCTACAACGGACATGCCTGCTGCTTTACCGGCTATCAAGGAATTGATGAACTCTTCGGATATTGATGTAAAAGAAGCGGCTATTAGAGCGGCGGGACGGCTAGGTGGCGAAGCTTTGCTTTCCGATTTTCTGGCGATCTTGAAAAAAGGAGAAGCGAAAGAAATTGCGGCGGTAAAGCATGCTTTGCTAACCATGCGCAGTAAAAAAGTGAATATGGCATTGCAGGAAGCATTACCTACATTACCATGGGCATCCAAAGCCACCGTACTGTCTGTACTTAAAAGCGTTGAAGAAAAGGAGTCCGCACAAGTCTATGCTGTAAAGGAGTTTGATGCAGAAGCCGAGAAGAAGGACGGATTCCATGTGTTGTTTGATGGAACGGATATGGATCAATGGCAAGGAAATACACGTGATTACACCATTGAGTATGGTGAAATGGTAATTAATCCGAGTAAAGGGTCGGGTGGGAATCTCTATACGAAAGAAGAGTTTTCTGATTTTACATTCCGTTTCGAGTTTAAGTTAAGCCCAGGTGCTAATAATGGGTTGGGGATACGCACGCCGTTGACGGGAAATGCGGCTTACGAAGGTATTGAAATCCAAATTATAGACAATGATGCCGAAAAGTATAAATACCTGAAACCTTATCAATATCATGGATCACTGTATGGGATTATGGCTGCAAAGAAAGGATTTCTAAATCCAGTAGGGATGTGGAATTACCAGGAAGTCCAGGTGAAAGGAGACCATATCAAAGTTATTCTAAATGGAAATGTGATTTTAGATGGAAGTATTGCGGATGCAAAAGCAAATGGGACGTTGGATAGCAAAGAACATCCGGGATTATTCCGTACATCGGGACATATTGCCTTCCTTGGTCATGGTGATCAGGTCTACTTTAGAAATATGCGTGTAAAGAGACTGTAAGATTGATTTCGGGGCTGTACCAAAAGTTTGTTTTACCGTCATTTCGAGGAGGGACGACGAGAAATCTATGGTTAAGTAATTTTGAAAATTAGTTAATTCGAATTTATCCATAGATTTCTCTCTTCGTTCGAAATGACGAAGAGTGAACTGTCAGCTCTTTTGAGACACCTCCTATTATTTTGATATTCCTACCTCGTATCCTTTTTGCCAAAAATGGACAGCTTAAGATATTTACCAGGATTTGTCTTTAAATCCCGTATCAATGCATCTAATTCTTCTGAAGCGTTACTTAAGTTGGTATAGAGCCGATCGTCGTTAACCAGCATACCAAGGGAACCCTCTCCTCGCTGGATTTTATCTGTAATGGATTGTACAGACTGCATAGCCTGATTGGCATTGTCAACGGTTGACTTGATTTCCATGGATGCCAAGTCGTTTGATAGACGATCAAAATTCGTTAAAATAGAGTTTATACGTGCATTGTTGTTTCTCAGGTTATTTGATATCGATTCAACATTTTGCATGATTTTAGCCAGCCGTATTTTTTCCGATCCCATCAGCTCTTCTACGTCCGAAGTGATTTTCTCCATATTATTTAGGGAAACCGAAATACTCCTTAGACTATTCCGGAAATTCGTTTGGAATTCGTCATTCAAAGCAGAATTCACGCCGGTGAGGACCGAATCCAGTTTAACGACTAAATTTTCGATCTTGAGTTGTAAAGGTTCCACTTTTTCTAACAAATTGGCCTGCACGTCCGATTGCAGGATGCCACCATTCTTTGCCATAGTGGGGCTATTTCCCAAGTCGAAGACAATAGCTTTGCTGCCGAGTAGATCCGCACTGACGATGCGAGCAATGGTATTCGTTGGAATGTCATAGTCGCTGTTAATCTTAAACGCTACCTGGATTTTGCCATTTTCCAGAAGATCCATTTGAGATACACGGCCAATCTGATAACCGTTGACCATTACCGGCTTCGATACCGTAAGTCCGTCGACATTATCATATACCGTATAAAAAATATGGTCGCGGCTGAATATATCGTTTCCTCTTAAAAAGCTGTAGCCAATGAATAGAATTGCCAAAGCGATAATCGTCAGTGCACCAACCTTTGTTTCGTTAGAAATCTTCAAAATCGTAAGTTTTTAAATTTATTCCAATACTATCTAAGTCAATATACATTACTAATGTAAGAAAAGTTTACTTCTCTACATTGTTTTTGTAAGTTTTTATTGATTGGAACAAATTTTCTACGATTTCTTTCTGTCCGGCGTCTGAAAGCATATAATCCTCTTCGTCCGGACTGCTGATAAAACCTATTTCGGTAAGGACCGCAGGCATACCTGCAGTAGCCAGTACGGCCAATCCTTGTTCTTTTACACCGCGGTTGCCACGGGATGCTGCACTGAATTCGTGTTGCATATAGCTGGCTAAACGGATACTTTGATCACGATACTGCCTTTTCATCAGCTTAAAGACAATATAACTGGACGGATCTTTTGGGTCGAAACCATTATAGTTTTCTTTGTAGTTTTCCTCCAATAAAATCGACGCGTTTTCCCGAATGGCCACGTCCTGTTGGTCCAAGCGATGGATACCACAGACCAGTGTTTCCGTTCCTCTTACCGAAGGATTACGTTGTATGGCATTATAATATCTTCCTCGGCTATTTTTTCGACGTACATCGCGGTCTGCGGAGTTACAGTGCACAGATATAAATAAGTCCGCCTTATGTTTATTGGCTAAGGCTGGCCTTTCGTAGAGTTTCGGATATACATCAGTGGTGCGTGTGTAGATGACCTTTACCCCTGGAAGCCCTTCTTCAATACGCTTCCCTAACTTTAGCACCACAGCCAGCGCAATATCCTTTTCTTTGGCTTTGCGCCCAACAGCACCGTGGTCATGTCCCCCATGGCCGGCATCCAGGCAGACAATCTGTACCTTACCTATAGACGAACTTTTCATCGGATCAGAAGGTGTCGGAAATGGGACAGCGGATGTGGAAATGGTTAGTATCGATATGGAAACGAGGGGCAGGTAAATTCTTTTAACACTATTTAAAAAATTCATTTTTATATTTTTAACAATTTTGCAAAACGGTTCAATATGTAAATAACGCAAAGATAAGGGATATCATATATATCATGAAAATATCGACCCTTTCTATTTGTTTTTTGACTACTTTTGTGCCAAAGAGTTTATTTAGCTGCGAATTTAATATTCAGAATTTATTTTGAAGACACTAACGAGTTTTTTAATTCTGTTTGTCTTCCTCTGGGGAGGAAATAACGCCCTGTTCGCACAGCAAAATGATACCACAAAAACAGTAGTAAACGGTGTACAGGACACGACAAAAGCTGTCGTGGACTCATTAGCGGCAGACACGGCTGCAAATCATTTAAAAACAGCTACTGGTCAGGATACGGTTGTTATGAAGGGGGAGAGTGGGCTGGAAACGGTCGTGACGATCGTCGCCAACGATTCGTCGTGGAATGAAGTGAAGAAAAATATTGTCCATCTTTATAAAGGAGCAAAGGTCAAGTATTTGGATTTTGAGCTTTCAGCAGATTATATCCGTCTGGACCGTAATACCAATACCTTGTTTGCTAGTGGTGTCACGGATCACAACGGAAAATATGTCGGCCGTCCGGTGGTGCTATTCCCCAACGATACGCCCAAAGCGGTGGACTCTCTGCGTTATAATTATAAAACCCAGCAGGCCAAGACCTACAGCATCATGACCGAAATGGATGGCGGTTTTATACAAGCTCGTGAAGTCCGGAAGAATATGTACGATGAAATGTCGATCTATCACGGCTTATACAGTACCTGTGACCTTCCGTATCCGCATACGCATTTTGGAATACATATTTCCAAAGGGGTAGCCATTAAAAATCAGATCGTGGCGGGTTATTCCTATCTTGTTGTACAGAATATACCGTTCAAATTTCTGGCCTTGCCTTTTGGTTTCTTTCCCAAACAGAATAAGAAGACTTCAGGGTTTCTTTTTCCTTCGTTTGGCGAAGATATGGCTCGGGGATTTGCGCTGCGGGATATGGGCTGGTATCTGACATTTAACGATTATTGGGATAGTGAAATACGGGGAACAGTGTATTCGAAGGGATCCTGGGAAACCTCGGTCCGGACAAATTATATCGTCAATTACAAGTATAACGGCGGGTTTAATATCCGCTATGCCTCCACGAAAACGGGTGTAGAGGGGTCGGATAATTATGGGACAAACCGCGATTTTAACGTCACCTGGAATCATACGCAACGTCAGGAAGCCAACCCGGGGACGTCTTTTTCGGCGTCGGTAAACTTTGGTACGGCGTCTTACTTTAGGAATACGGGTGCAAACAGTACATATGACTATGATCAGCTGACCCGGAACAACATGTCTTCGTCCATCAGCTACGGTAAAGTTTTCGCCGATGGGAAAGTGAATTTTACATCGAGTTTAAGCCATCGACAGGATATGGCCTCCGGTAAGGTCGATCTCGAGCTGCCGACCTTTAGCTTGAACGTATCGACTTTCAATCCTTTTGATTCGAAAGATCGGGTAGGGGAACAGAAGTGGTATCAGCGTATTACGGTGGGATATAGCCTGCAGGGGCGAAACTCGATTTCGACAGGCGATTCGACATTATTCACCAAAAAGGCTTTAAGTCAATTTACCAATGGTTTTCAACATAATGTTCCAGTCAGCCTGAGCTTAAATGCATTTAAATTTTTCCAATTCAATACGTCGGTCAATTATACGGAACGATGGTATCTCCAAACGATACGTAACGGGTTGGAGAACACGATAAACGGTTATGAAAGCGTGCGGGATACGATCGGTGGGTTTCGCCGGGCCTACGATTACTCCATGTCTTCGGGATTGTCGACAAAGGTATACGGTATGTATCCGAAAATGGGTAAGATCGAAGCGATACGTCACGTGATTACGCCTTCGGTAAATTTCAATTATCGTCCCGATTTTTCAGATCCGATGTATGGCTTTTATAAATCATATGTTGATGAGACTGGACGACTGCGGGAATACTCGATTTTTGAAGGTGCTATATTTGGTTCACCGTCGTCAGGACGCTCGATGGGGATAGGTTTTTCGGTAGATAACAATATCGAAGCTAAAATCAAAAATGCAAACGATACAACAGGGAAAGAAGCTTTCAAGAAGATTCCGATCCTATCGGGGCTATCGTTTAGTGGGAATTATAACTTTGCTGCGGATTCGTTAAAACTTTCCACGATAAGCTTTTCAGGAAGAACCAGCCTTTTTAATCAAAAGATCAACTTGAATTTCAACGGGTCTTTTGATCCCTACATGTTGGATAGCCGGGGTCAACGCATTAACCGTTTTACGGTAGAGGATGGTAAGTTGGCGAGGTTGACAAATTTTGGGATGTCATTTGACTACAGCTTTAACCCCGATGCGGCGAAAAGCCGTAATGGAAATATTGACTCCCTACGGAATGATATGCCGAATATGACGCAGGAACAGGCTGAAGCCTTGGCACGCGTCAGCGCAGATCCCAACGCTTTCGTCGATTTTAAAATTCCATGGAATTTGGCCGGATCGTTCAGTATGCAATATTTCAAACGTTTTGATTCGGCAGAGCGCCGGGAGAAGGCAGATTTTACAGCGACCGTACAGGTGCACGGCGATCTGAATGTTACGCCCAAATGGAAGATACAGTTTAACTCCGGTTATGACTTCAAGCAAAAGGAAGTTTCGCTGACCCGATTCTCGATTTACCGGGATTTACACTGTTGGGATATGTCGGTAGGATGGGTGCCTTTTGGTCGGTACCAAAGTTATAACATCACGATTCGTGCGAAAGCGTCGATTCTGCAAGACTTGAAATTGACGAAGCAAAACAGCCACTATAATTATTAATTACGAATCAGAGAATTATGAATTACGAATTTTTAAATTCCCCATTCCTAATTCTCCATTTCTAATTCGTAATTCCTAATTTAGAATTCGTAATTAATAGTTCACAAATGAGGGAAGATAACGTTGTTCAAGTCAAAAGTTATGCTTTTGCGGTTAGAATTGTAAAAGTTTATCAATTTTTGTCAGAACATCAAAAGGAGTTTGTATTGAGCAGACAGCTATTGCGTTGTGGCACTTCTATTGGAGCAAATATCGAGGAAGCTATCGGCGGGCAATCAGGTAAAGATTTTTTTGCTAAATTGACAATAGCCTATAAGGAAGCGAGGGAAACACATTATTGGATTAGGCTGTTAAGAGACACAGGTTATTTGACAAGCGAACAAAGTGAAAGTTTATTGGATGATACAACCGAATTATTGAAAATTATTGGTTCTATCCAAAAAACGATTCGTAATTCGTAATTCATAATTCGTAATTAATAATGGGTGCAGAAATTATAACTATAGGCGATGAAATACTATTGGGTCAGATTGTTGACACCAATTCGGCATGGATTGCGGAACAGCTTACCCCTTTAGATATACAGGTTGTCCAAATAACATCTATCCCGGACGAAGCACAGGCTATTATTACGGCTTTAGATCAGGCCGCGAAGCGGAGCAAACTGGTGATCGTTACAGGTGGATTGGGGCCGACAAAGGATGACGTAACCAAAAAGACGATAGCGCAGTATTTTGATACCGAGCTACATCTTGACCCGGAAGTCCTGGCGCATGTCAAAGCTCTGTTTGCACGCCATGCTCCGCAGCGGGAGGTGCCACTGTCTAATTATGCCCAAGCGGAAGTTCTGGCCCGTTGTGAAGTATTGTTCAATGACGTAGGCACCGCTCCCGGCATGTGGGTAGAAGATCAAGGCGTGCGCTATATCTTTTTACCCGGAGTGCCCTTTGAGATGAAGTTTCTGATGGAGCATCGGGTCTTGCCCAGATTGGCACAGCTGCGCAATGGAGAGCATACATATCATGCTTATCTGCTGACTGTCGGACTGGGCGAGTCCTATCTGGCGGAGAAGATTGCCGACATTGAAAACGCCTTGCCTGCCACGATTAAACTGGCGTATCTGCCCAAAATAGGTTTGATTCGGCTACGACTTTCCGCTAAAGGGACAGATGCCGAGCGTTTAAAAGAAGAAACAGACTCCTACACACGACAAATTGCCGATAGGTTGCGGCCATATATCGTATCGCACCAGGATATTTCTTTCGAACAAGCTATTGTCGAAGAGTTTACCCGTCAGGGTTTAAAAATAGCGACGGCGGAGAGCTGTACCGGAGGTGCAATTGCAGCCTGCATCACGCAGATAGCAGGTGCAAGTCAGGTTTTTGATTGTGGTATTGTCGCGTATCATAATAAGATCAAAAGTGAAGTTTTAGGAGTGAACGAAAGCACCTTAACCGAGTTTGGAGCCGTTAGCGAACAGACCGTCCGGCAGATGGCCGAAGGTGTCAAACAGTTGAGCGGGGGAGATTATGGTATCGCCACGAGCGGTATTGCCGGCCCATCGGGAGGCAGTGCCGAGAAACCTGTGGGCACGGTGTGGATTGCGGTAGCCGGCAAGGGAGAGACTATCGCCAAGAAGTTTCAGTTCGCCAATTCGCGGGCTATTAATATAGAGCGCAGCCGTATGCAAGCTTTAATTATGCTGTGGATGTTATATAAAAAGGAATTTAATTTTGTAATTTAGCAGCTGCTACACGAAATAATTATGGCAATATATAAACTTCTACTTCCGAAAATGGGTGAGAGCGTATCCGAAGCCACACTGACCAAGTGGTTAAAAACGGTGGGAGATACGGTTCAAGAAGATGATGCGGTAGTTGAAATAGCGACTGATAAAGTCGATTCAGATGTGCCGTCACCAGTAGAGGGTACCGTAAAAGAGCTGTTATTTGAAGAGGGAGATGTTGTTCAGGTCGGTGACGCCATTGCCTTGATTGAGATTGCTGGTGAGGAAGAAGAAGCATCTGCGGAGAAAGAAGAAGAGCCTGCATCCGAAGTTGCTTTTGACGAAGAACCGCAGGCTGTTATTCCTGGTATCGAGCAATTGACGCAACCGCATACAGAGGAGACAGTCACTCCGATAGAACCGATACAAAAGACAAGTGACAGCCGTTTTTATTCGCCACTCGTAAAAAGTATTGCTGAACAGGAAGGTGTTCGTCCCGAAGAACTGGAACGTATTCCGGGATCCGGAGCGGAAGGCCGGGTGACCAAGCACGATATTTTGGCTTACCTTTCGGCTAAAGGAGCCGTTGGGACCACACCTGTGGTGGAAGAAGTGAAATCGGATGTGCGGGCTGTGGGCTCAGAAGGTAGGACCGGTGTACCGCCAGCACGGTTTGTTGGCGATTCTGGAGAAGATGAAATCATCGAAATGGATCGCATGCGTCGGCTTATCGCTGACCATATGGTACACAGCATACATACGTCACCACATGTTTTTTCGGTCGTCGAAGCCGATGTGACTGATCTGGTGCATTGGCGAAATAAGGTAAAAAACGATTTCAAGAAGCGGGAAGGCGAAAATATAACGTTTACACCGCTGATTATCGAAGCTATTACCAAGGCACTGAAAGATTTTCCCATGATCAATGTATCCGTAGATGGCTACAATATCATTAAGCGTAAGCATATCAACATCGGTATGGCGGCAGCACTGCCGTCAGGCAACCTCATTGTTCCAGTGATCAAAGATGCCGATCAGCTTAGTCTGGTAGGCTTGAGCAAGGCGGTCAATGATCTGGCCGGAAGAGCCCGGGCGAATCAGCTTAAGCCGGATGACACACAGGGTGGAACGTTCACATTTACCAATATCGGTGCATTTGGCAATATCTTTGGTATGCCGATTATCAACCAACCACAGGCCGCTATACTGGCAGTCGGCACGATTACGAAAAAACCTGCCGTCCTGGAAACCGAGCATGGAGATGTTATCGCTATCCGTCATAAAATGTATCTTACCATGTCCTACGATCATCGTGTCATCGATGGTGCATTGGGCGGTTCATTTATTCGGAAGGTAGCGGATTATTTGGAAAACTGGGATAAAGAACGGATTATCTGATATGATGGAGTCTGTTATCTCATATTTGGAAAGTATAGACCCTATTTTAGGCGCGCTATACGCCACCATATTTACCTGGCTTGTTACAGCGTTAGGAGCAGGATTGGTCTTTTTCTTTAATAAAACCAACAAGAATGTCATGGACGGTATGTTGGGCTTCACAGGCGGTGTCATGGTAGCAGCAAGTGTATGGAGCCTGCTTATACCGGCGATGAACATGAGCGAGGGCGAAGGTTTTGTCAAAGTTGTACCTGCAGTAGTCGGTTTCTTGCTGGGTGCGTTCTTTTTGTTTGGATTGGATAAAATCCTACCGCATTTCCATGCTAATTTCAAGAAAGTAGAAGGAATCAAATCACCTTGGCAGAAGACGACCTTGTTGATTTTAGCCATTACATTGCATAATATTCCGGAGGGTTTGGCCGTAGGGGTATTATTTGGCGGAGTAGCTGCCGGTATTCCTGAAGCCAGTATTGCAGGAGCAGCCACCTTGGCGCTTGGTATTGGTCTACAGAATTTTCCGGAAGGTATTGCCGTCGCTATGCCTTTACGGAGAATGGGGCTTAGCCGTCGCAAGAGTTTCTTTTATGGACAGTTGTCGGCCATTGTAGAACCTATGGCCGGCGTTCTCGGGGCTTTTGCCGTGACCTTATTTACACCCATATTGCCTTATGCGCTGGCATTTGCAGCAGGAGCGATGATCTTCGTTGTTTTGGAGGAGGTTATTCCCGAAGCGCAACAGAACAAAAACTCCGATATCGCCACGTTAGGGTTTATCGGTGGGTTTTTGGTGATGATGAGCTTAGACGTGGTCTTGGGGTGATACCTCTTGTGTTTCTTTTGATGTTTTGCGATTCCAGATTTCCATGTTGGGAAAATTGAATTTAGCATTATCAAACACCGGATCTATGCCTTGTTTCAGCTGTTCATTATAATCTTTGAATAATACCACAACTTTTTTATGCAAAAGGATGATAGCAATGAAGTTCAGCCATGCCATTAACCCAACACCAATATCACCCAATGTCCATGCAGCCTCCGCTGTGGTAACACAACCCATATATACGGAAATCAGAATTAAAACACGCAGGATCCAGACCCCAATCATAGCCTTACCTTTTCCAGCAATAAAGCTGACGTTTGTTTCCGCGATATAGTAGTAGGCCATGATGGTCGTGAACGCAAAGAAAAACAGCGCCAACGCCACAAAACCACCTCCTATTGTCGGGAAATGGTGACTTACGGCATACTGCGTGAATTCGGGTCCTGCTTGTATCGTGTCAGAAAGGTTTTGTACAATAAATCCCCCCTCGGGATGAACAACATTATATTGTCCCGTAAAGAGAATCATAAACGCCGTGGCTGTACAGACAAATAACGTATCCACATAGATGGAAAAACCTTGTACCAGACCCTGTTTGACCGGATGCGACACTTCGGCAGCAGCAGCGGCATGTGGGGCGGTACCCTGTCCGGCTTCGTTACTGTAAATTCCGCGCTTGACGCCCCACGATATGGCCATACCTACAATTCCGCCAAAAGTAGCATCCATATCGAGAGCAGAGCGGACGATCAGGCTCATCACTTCGGGGATTTTGGTGAAGTTCATGGCGATAATGATCAATGCCATTAAAATATAGGCTCCTGCCATAAAAGGAACGACAAACTCTGCGATACGACTGATGCGCTTGACACCTCCGATAATAATAATACTTAATAAAACAATTAAAATAATACCGACTGTACTTGCTGAAAGACCAAAAGAAGCTGTAGAAGCTAACGCAATGCTGTTACTTTGTACGCTTGGTAATAAGAAGCCTGTACTTGCTATAGTTACAATTGCAAAAGCCCAGGCGAATACTTTTGATCGCAAGCCTCTGAGAATATAGAAGGCCGGACCGCCTCGATACTGGCCGTCTTTGACCTCTTTGTACATCTGACCTAAAGTTGCTTCCACGATCGCCGAAGAACTGCCTAGAAAAGCAATGACCCACATCCAAAAAACAGCGCCCGGTCCCCCCATGGCGATAGCCGTTGCCACGCCCGCGATATTGCCCGTACCGACACGTCCCGATATTGCTAATGAAAACGCCTGGAACGAGGAGATACCCTTCGCGGAGCTCCCTCCCGAAAAAAGGAGTCTTATCATTTCTTTGAGGTATCGCAGCTGGGGTATACCAAAACGGATCGTAAAGTATATTCCTGCCACTATACATAAGTATATCAAGCCATTGCTCCATACAAGGTCATTTATGCTGTTTAGTGTTTCTTTCATGGATTAGGGTTTATTTTTAAAGGGCGCAAAATAAGGAAAGCAAATGGTTTTTGATGGATTATTAGAAAAAAAAGAGTACTCTTTTGTGAAAAATGTTACAAATGCATTCAGTTCGCAAGAAAAGTCCCAACGGTATCTGAGCACGGTGTATTTAATAAGAGTTAGTACTTTTTAATTAATTAGTACTTTATAAACGCTAAACTGTCCTTTGGAAGCTGGATAGATAGCCATTTTTTTAATTTTTTATCTTCCTCTGATGAAAAATCATCTGTTGTCTGATAAACGAAGGCGATATAATGCACCAAGCTGTCACGTTGGTTGTGATATTGTTGCACACCTATACTATAATGTGTTATCTGTGGAAATAATATTTGGATGTCATGGCTAAGTTGTGTGTTCGCCAGCTCATATCGGGAGAGGCGCTGGTTCAGGCTCCGTATGGTAAGGTCTTTTGCGTTGACCGAGACTGTATGTTTATCTATTTCGCTTAATATGGCGGATCTGAGGTCTATACTATCCTGTTTGATGACGAGCGCTGTGTTTTCGATACCGTAAGATTCCATCGATTTTTGGAGTTGTTTGATTTCTCCGGGTTGGAACTTTTTTGTGAGGAATGCTAATTCCAATTGCTTCGGATTTTTGTTGAATTGCGTTCTTTCGTAAACGATTGTATAACCTTTTTCGATGAACTCATGCTGGATGAACTGTTTAATGCGATCACTAAACTTTTTTTCCTGCAACAGGTTGTATGCAAAATACAGACTTGGTGCAATCAATACGATGGTCAATAGGGTAATGCTCTGTCCAATTCGCTTCTCTCTTTGCTTGTCCACATAACGTACTTTGGGATAACGCAGATATTTGGCGATCGTAAAGGTAGATAGACAGATAAAAACACAGTTTATAATATAAAGATAGATAGCTCCAGCAAAAAAAGGTATATTTCCTATAGCTAATCCATAGCCGGCAGTACAGAGCGGAGGCATGAGCGCTGTAGCGATAGCGACTCCAGGGATAGGGTTGCCCTTATCGACCCTCGTGATGGCTATGACACCGACCAGACCGCCGAAAAAGGCGATCAGTACATCGTATATATTGGGCGAGGTGCGCGCCAATAACTCTGATTGAGCTTCTTTGAAGGGGCTTATTATAAAATAAAGAAAGGAAACAACCAGACTTATCACAGTTGCGATCAAGAGGTTTTTAATTGATTTTTTCAATAGTGGAAAGTCAAAAGTGCCCAATGCAAATCCAGCACCCAAAATAGGGCCCATTAACGGAGATATAAGCATTGCTCCGATGATGACGGCCGTTGAGTTAACATTTAGTCCCACCGAGGCAATGACGATAGCACAAGCTAAAATCCAGGCATTTGCACCTCGAAAAGAAATGTTGTTGACAACATTTTCCAATACTTTCTCCTTTTGGTCTTCACCTCTATGCAGATCAAAAAAATCAAACAGTTTATTCATGTGGATTGTTACATTATTCAAAAGCAAATATATATACAAATACACTTTTTGTTCTGTTTTTCTTACTTTTGACCGTTTTGAGCGTTGAATGATATATGAGCAGGGAAAAACTATACATTATATCTTGGCGAGTGTTAGCCCAAGTAAACCGATTTGTCAAACGAATAAACCGTTGGAGAATGCAAAAGATCTCCAATCGCAATTTTTTGGTCTTTTTGGCTGTATTAGTCGGTATCGTGAGTGGATTGGCGGCAGCGCTGTTGAAAGGTATGACACATAGTATTGCGGCATTCTTGCAAGATGATGTACAGATCGAATACAAATATTATATCTACCTGCTATTCCCCTTAATCGGAATTTTGCTCAGTGTCATGTACGTCCGCCGATTTATTAAGGGCAAGAAAATGGAGCATGGCATAACACCGATTATATATGCTATATCGCGGAGATCCAGTAAAATTCCCGTTCATAATTCTTATTCTCAGATTATAACCAGTGCTATCACCGTCGGTTTTGGTGGTTCTGCCGGGCTTGAAGCCCCGATAGCTTATTCGGGTGCAGCGATCGGATCAAATATCGGCTCTTTCTTTGGGCTTAACTATCGGGAAATTACGTTATTGCTGGCCTGTGGTACAGCTGCAGGTATTGCAGGAGCTTTCAATAGCCCTATCGCAGGGATGATTTTCGCTATAGAGGTGTTGCTCCCTGAGTTTTCCATACCGGCATTCATCCCGCTGTTGATTGCCGTGGCTACCTCTTCGGTCATCTCGAAAGCGCTTTATGCAGAGCCACTATTTCATTTGGTAACAGGTGATTGGGCGATGAATGGGGTGTTTTATTATATCATACTGGCTTTGGTTGTGGGGGTCTATTCCATTTTCTTTGCCAAGTTGAGCATACGTATTAAACGGTGGCTGGATGGGATTAAGAATCCGTATCGCAAAGTATGGATCAGCGGTGCAATTCTGGGTATTCTCATCTTTCTTTTTCCAGCCCTCTACGGTGAAGGTTATATTACTATTCAGCAGATTTTGGACGGTAAACATGAAGCTCTATTGGGCAACAGTATATTTGCCCCATACCAGGGTATAGGTATAGCTTTACTGTTGTTTGTCGTGCTGACGGCATTGTTCAAAACCGTGGCTTCACTGGTCACCCTGAGTAGCGGAGGTAACGGCGGTATATTCGCACCAAGCTTAGTGCTGGGCGGCTTGCTGGGTTTTTCCTTTGCATATGGGATCAATCTGACGGGTTGGGCAGAATTAAATGTTGTAAACTTTACTGTAGTCGGGATGGCAGCGACCTTGAGTGGTATTATGCACGCCCCTTTAACTGCTATTTTCCTCAGTGCAGAGATCACCGGCGGCTACGCATTGATGGTGCCGCTGATGATTGTGACCGCTATATCCTACCTAATTAATAAGGCCATCATGAAGCACTCGATATATACCAAGGTGCTTGCCGAACAGGGAGATCTGCTCAGCCTTGAAGACAAAGACGGTACGGTGCTAAGTATGATGAAGCTCCGGTATCTGCTGGAGAAAAATTTTACCATCTTGAAACCCAATGAAAAAGCGATGGATAGGCGGCATGATATTATTCACACCAAGCGGAATATCTTTCCTATTGTAGATGATGAGGGAAAGTTTTTGGGAATTATCCATAGTGAGCGGTTGCTGGAGATCTTATTGGGAGAAGATGTTTCTGCACAGGAGAAGCCTATGCAGGAGATTATGCAAAAGCCTGTAGATATCGTCAATATCTCATTGCGTATGGATGTCGTCATGCAGAAAATGAATAGGGAAGATGTGTGGATGCTGCCTGTGGTGGATGATGATGGGAAGTATCTGGGCTTTATTTCAAAGTCTGCCGTGTTTAATAAGTACAGGGCCTTGTTGATGCGACAGGCGGAGTATTATGCGTGATATCACAAAAGGTGCGGAAGAAACTCTCTTGGCTATTCGTAACATCCCGAGGGAGGAATCAAATTTCCCTTTTTCTCACGGGGTAACCCCCAGAGGGTACTTCAAATATCCTCTTGGATCTTGTGTATATACCGAGGGGTCAAGGTGTCTCCCCTTGTGGTTTTCAAAATATCCCGAGGGGTAGACAAAATTTCCCTTCTGCTCTTGCGGTAACCCCAAAGAGTACGGAAGTAACCCTCTTGGTTATTCGCCACATCCCGAGGGGTAGACAAAATTTCCCTTCTGCTCTTGCGGTAACCCCAAAGAGTACGGAAGTAACCCTCTTGGTTATTCGCCACATCCCGAGGGGTAAGCAAAGTTTCCCTTATGCTCTTGCGGTAACCCCAAAGAGTACGGAAGAAACCCTCTTGGCTATTCACCACATCCCGAGGAGTAGGCAAAATTTCCCTTCTGCTCTTGCGGTAACCCCAAAGGGTGTTTCAAATATCCTCTTGGATCTTGTGTATATACCGAGGGGTTAGGTCGTCTCCCGTTGTGGTTTTCAAAATACCCCAAGGGGGAAGCAAAATTCCCCTCGGGTTGACGAAGCGGTCGAAATTGGAATGATAACCCCAAAAATCCTACTTCAAATGATTTAAATAAAGATTCTTGGCGATTTTAAGCCTAACATTTGGCCAAAAAAAGGATAAAATCCTGCCAAAAAGTTTTTAGTAGTTCTTTGATTTTGGCAGGATTTTATCCCTTATATACAAAAGTCGTTTATATTGGGCTTTCCTGTTGGTCGCTTCCGGGAGAGACCTTCTTGCGCGTCATATTCAAGAATGTATACCCTAATATCCCCGCTAAAAAAGACGTTACCAATATGGATAACTTGGCTTCTGCAATATGTAGTGCATCGTTGAAGGATAGGAGGGCAATGAATATAGACATCGTGAAACCTATTCCGGCCAACAATCCTACGCCAATGATATGCTTCCAGGAACTTCCCTCGGGAAGGGCACTGATTCTTAATTTGGTGCAGATAAAAGATGTGAGCAAGATACCGATCGGTTTTCCCAACAGCAATCCCAGTGAAATCCCCAATCCCAAGGAAGAGGTTAGTCCGCTGACCATCTCGCTTTCAAAGGTGATATTCGTGTTGGCGAACGCAAAAAGCGGGATGATTAAAAAATTGACGGGTTTAGTCAGTGCATGTTCAAGTCTTTCTAACGGTGATTCAATATCGGTATCGTTCGTGGGTATTGTCATAGCCACCAATACCCCTGCGATAGTGGCGTGAATGCCTGAATGATGAATGAAATACCAGATAAATACGCCCGGTATCAGGTAGAGATAAGGGTTTTGTATGTTTAACCTGTTCATACTCACCAATACGGCCATGCCCACGGCAGCGTACATCAGGTACGTCGTTTCAAGCCCCGAAGAGTAAAAGAGGGCAATAACCAAAATAGCGATCAGATCGTCGACAATAGCTAAGGCCGCCAAAAATATTTTAAGGCTTCCCGGTATTTTATTACCTAACAAGCTGATGACGGCTAAAGCAAAGGCGATATCCGTAGCCATCGGGATACCCCAGCCGCCGGCAGTTTCTTTTCCTGCATTCAAGCTCAAATAAATCAAAGCGGGCACAACGGCTCCCCCTATGGCACAAAGAATAGGTAGTGATGCTTTTTTAGGAGAGGATAGCTCGCCTTCAACAATTTCCCGCTTGATTTCTAACCCTACAAGAAGAAAGAAAATAGCCATAAGACCGTCATTAATCCACATCAGTACGGAATAGCGCAGATGAATATCTTCATTTTCAAACCCCATCTGATGGTCCAGTAGATTCTGTAAATTCTGGGCTAAAGGGCTATTGGCTAAGATAAGTGAAAAGACTACACAGATAAAGAGAAGGATACCACCCGCATTACTAGATTTGAAAAAATCTTTGAACACGTGTGGGTTGATGAGCTGATTCATGGCTGTTTTTTATATACGGTCTGTTTTATAATAGTCCGCTAAAATAGAGAATTTTTATTATTTTTATGCTATGCACGTCCTTGAACCTTTTATTCATTTTACGTTGGATTGGTATTGGGTGCCGTTAGTAGTGCTCTACACGGGTGTGATCAGTGCCATATTGATTGAGAATAGGAACCCGACAAAGACCATCGCCTGGATATTGGTTATTGTCTTTTTGCCGGTTTTAGGTTTGGTGTTTTATTATTTCTTCGGACAGAAATTTGTCAAGGTCCAGAAAATCAAGAAAATCAATAAACAGCAAGCCCTGCGATTAAAGCATCAATGGGAGCTGCTGGAGCCGGATATGGAGCTTTTTATCCGGGATATTTACGATAGGATCGGCGATCTTTCCCGGGTCTTCCGCCTCATGAAAAATGAAAGGCTATCGTCGCCTACCTTGGATAATGACGTTCGGCTTTTAATCAATGGAGAGGAGAAATTTACTTCCTTGAAAGCTGACCTGGCGCAGGCTCGTCATTCCATCCACATGGAGTACTATATCTTCGAATTGGATCGGATAGGGCTGGAAGTGCTAAACATATTGGAGCAAAAGGCCGCAGAGGGCGTCGCCGTACGTCTCATTGTCGACAGCTTCGGATCGCCCGAGCTTGTCAAGTATATGCGTAGGACGAAAGAGAGCAGGATACTGTTTCAGGCTTTCCTGCCGGTTACCTTCACCTCCCTGGCCAACTCCAACTACCGCAACCACCGTAAAATAGCCGTTATCGATGCCTGTATCGGCTATGTGGGCGGGATAAACATCTCAGATCGTTACAGCAATGACCCGAGTCTGGGCAATAAAGTCTATTGGCGTGACACCTCGGTTCGTGTGGAAGGACTGGCTGTCAACATGCTTCAGATCAGCTTTTGGAATTCGTGGAATCAGACCGAGGGCGAGCCGTTTGTGTTGGAGGAAGGTTACCTAAGGATTATTCGAGATCGGGGCAGAGCAGAAGGAGAGGCGAGTGTGGGCTTTGTCTCGTGCGACCCGGCTTCCCGGGGACCTTTTAATCTGGAGGCCCTGTTGATGGCGATAGGGGAAGCCAATACGAAGATTCAGTTGTGTACACCTTATTATATTCCCGGGGAAGAATTGGAGCGGGCCTTGATTATTGCCGCAGCCTCGGGAGTAGAGGTCGAATTGATGATCCCTGAGCGGTCGGATTCGAACCTCGTACATTTTGCTTCCTTTTCGTATTTGAAGCCCTTGCTGGAGCGCGGTGTGAAAGTATACCTGTATAAGAAAGGGTTCCTGCACGCGAAAACGGTCAATGTAGACGACAAGCTGGCCTTTGTAGGTACAGTGAATCTGGATATCCGCAGTTTTTATATCAACTATGAAATCGCTGCGGTCGTGTCCGATAAGCAGATGTGCAGGCAGATCAGCGATCAGTTTGAGCTGGATAAATTAGATAGCCATCATTTCACACTGAAAGAATGGCAGAAGCGTCCCCGGTGGAAGAGGGGGCTGGACTCCGTATTCCGACTCTTGGCTCCGCTGTTGTAATTTCTGATTTTTAATTTTACTTTTGAGTAGTAGGAGGGTCTTACTTTTAGCTTAAACTGATCTGATTGATGAAAAGAAATAAATTTGTTCTGTTCCTGATTTTTATTTTGTGTGCCTCATATACGATAAAAGCCCAAACGCTACCTACGATTCCTATAAATACAGTCGTTGAACGGGTGCAGAAGTTTTTAAATGTCTACCCGGTTGAAAAAATCCACCTTCATTTTGACAAGCCTTATTATGCGGTGGGTGATACGCTTTGGTTTAAAATGTACCTATACCATAACCAGTTGGAATATTTACCCAGTAAAATCGGCTATGTCGATATCATAAACGGAAAAGATTCATTAATACAAACCCTTAAAATTCCTTTAGAAAAAGGAGTAGGCAAGGGGCAATTTGTTTTGGACCCGCAGATTATCAAGCAGGATAATTATCGCTTTCGGGGTTATACCAAATGGATGATGAACTTTGATCCGGCTTATTTTTACAATAAGATAGTCACCGTGGGTGATGCGATTAATAAAAAATTGTCGACAAATATTGAATATGTGTCGCATGGTAATAAGACCAAAGCCACGATACAATTTAGAGATAGTAAAGGAGCGTTATTGGGACGAAATAAACTGACCTGGGAAACGACAGATGGATGGGATCCTTTCGACAAAGGGCGGGAAGAGACGGATGATATGGGAAGAGCGACGATTACGTTTTCAACGAAAGACCGGGAGCTGTTAAAAAAAGGAAGGCTCATCGTTAAGCTGGAGGGCGAGGGAAATCTTGTCGGTGATTTCGCGTTGAAACATGCGATCTGGGATGCTGATATGCAATTTTTCCCCGAAGGGGGCGACCTGCTTGCTGGACTGGAAAAGAAGGTAGCTTTTAAAGCTGTGGGGCAAAATGGTAAAGGTCTGACAGTAAAAGGGAAAATTATCGATTCGAAGAAAAAGACAGTAGCCGAATTTGCTGACTTAGGGTTAGGTATGGGCTATTTTAAAATGACGCCGGAAGCTGGCCAGGTGTATAAGGCGGTGGCCACCTTTGCTAACGGCGAAGAAATGACTTTTGACCTTCCGGAGGTCAAAGAGGAAGGTGTTAATCTCATCGTACAGGATAATAATGCCGAGTCGGTGGGACTAACTATAACAGCCAATGATGCAGCATTTTCCAAGGTGCAAAATACGGCTTTTTATATTTTTGGGCAGCTAAATGGCCATTTGATATATGGTGCACAGGCAACGCTTAAGAACCCTTCTTTAACGATCCGTGTGCCCAAAGCGAATGTTCCGAATGGTATCATGCAATTTACGTTGATGAGCCCGCAGGGAAAGGTCTTAAGTGAACGGTTGGTGTTTAACTCTTCGGGTGAATTATTGACCTTAGGGATCAAGACCGATAAGGCCAATTATGCCCGTAAGGAAAAGGTGAAGTTGGATATTACTAACCTAACGGCTGAGAAAAGTGCCAGTACGCTTTCGGTAGCCGTTATTGACGATGTGAAGGTGCCGTATGATTACCATAAGGAGAATACGATTATCAGCGATCTCTTACTGACATCGGACCTGAAAGGTTATGTGGAAAAGCCATCTTACTATTTCGATCCGGAGGTGGAAAATAGGCAGGAGGCACTCGACGCGCTTTTGATGACGCAGGGGTTCAGACGTTTTGACTATAATGACTTGGTGGCAGAGAAGCTGCCGAAGGTGAGCTATCTGCCCGAGCAGGGAATTAGTTTATCGGGTACACTTTTTCTGAATACCGGACGACCTTATCCCAATGGAGGATTGTTGCTTTCTATTCCGTCCCGGGCTTACCGCAAGGATGTGTATACGGATCAGAAAGGGCGGTTTGCGTTTGAAGATTTGGTTTTTACCGATTCGTCAAAGGTCAATATCAATGCGAGAGGGAATGATAATTACCGGAATCTGGTTATCAATATGGATCAGACATTCTATCCCGCTGTCGATGAACGTAATCCGTATACGGCTAATGAGGTGTTGAATATCGACCAGCAACTGACTTCTTACTTGGAGAATAGTAAAAATGAATACCGGACGTCGATTTTGATCGATGAGGTAGTCGTGAGCCGGACGGTGCAGGTTTCCAGAACGAGCAAGGAGTTTTCTTCCCTGTCGGGGTTGTCGATGGCGGATCACCGGGTGGAAGGGGACAGGCTGTCGGGCTGTAATGTATTGACGATGTGTCTGAGCACGATGTTGACGGGCATTACGTATGACAACAATACCTTGAAATACTACGTGACCCGGAACTATAATCAGGGTTCCCGCGTACCGGTGCAGTTTTTCCTGAATGGTATGCCTATCGATGAAAATACGCTGAATTCTATACAGCCTTTTGAAATCGAAGCGATTGAAATCTTTTTGCGGGATGATTTGGGTACAGTCAGCCGACTGTATCAAAATGATGGTGTCGTATCCATTATTACCAAAAAAGAGAAGCCCAAGGGCCCTCGCATGACGCTGTCGCAAATTGAGGCCTTGATCCCGAAAACGAATATTATTGATCTTTACCCCTTAGGGTATATTAAGGAACGTACTTTTTATATGCCCAAATACGATACACCGCAAAGTAAAGCGACGAATGATTACCGGACGACGATCTATTGGAATCCAGATGTGCAACCGGATGAAAACGGACAGATCAGTCTGGAGTATTATAACGGGGATGGCAATGGTAAATATAAAGTTATCGTAGAAGGGATGGACGAGACTGGCCGGGTGGGGCGGAAAGAATTTTATTATAATGTCAACTAACCGGAGGGTGTGTTTACTCCACTATCGTGCGGAAAGTTAAGTTGATCCGGGGAAGTTTTATGCGTTTGGTGGGTGGAAGGCTGTGGAGCCAATGGGATTGTGTTGTGCCTTTCATCACAAGTAGGCTTCCATGCTCTAAGGTCAATTCTACTTTCGCTTTCGTTTGTTTGTGCTTAAAAGCAAACTTGCGTGCTGCACCCATGCTGAAAGAAGCAATAGCCCCGTCTTTTTTTAAGTCCGTTTCCCCATCGCTATGCCAAGTCATTCCTTCTTCGCCGTTGTGATACAGATTTAAGAGGCATGAATTGAAGGTCTCGCCTGTTTCTTGTTCGATCAGGGTTTTAAGTGACACTAGCTCTTCCGTCCACGGTAAAGCATATTTGGTAGCGTTGGAATAGGTATAAGCGTAAGGCTTTTCGCCGTACCATGCTACTTTGCGCTTCGTAACGATTTTCTTTCCAAATATAATGGCCTCGTCATTCTTCCATAGAATGGTTTCCAATAAAACATGCAGATAAAAGTCAGCTTTTTCTTTCGATAGTAATTTGCCGTAATAATTTACCTCACCGTCCTGCGGTAGGTAATTTGTCGCTTTATCTGTCACCGGATTAAATAAGTCCATAATTTATAAGAATGAAGTTATGACGAGAACTATACCTATACCCACGAGCCCCCAGTAAGCGTACCGAAAGAATGTCATATCCTTTAACCGATGGTTTGCATATCTTCCTAAGAAAATCGCTGGAATGGTCGTCGTTAAACACAGGGCGAAATATGTGGTAACTTCGGTGTCAATAAGTCCTTTGATAGCATACCCTACGACCGTAATAATGCTAATGGGCAAAAAATAAGCCTGTAAAGTAGCCCTGAAATGTTTTGCACTCCATTGTCTTAAATTGCCATAAACAACCAAAGGAGGACCATTTAATCCATATGCGCCGCCTAAAACTCCCGATAATACCCCGCATCCGAAAAGCCAGAGCATATTGTCGCTATGGAGCTTTTTTGTGTTTTTCCCGAAAAGTGAGTAAAGGGCATACAGTATGATGAGTGCCCCAAGTCCTATTTTGATCCACAGCTCATTTCCATATAGGAGAAGGGCTATACCTAAAGGAATGCCAAGTACAGCATAAAAAATCAGCCATTTTGCGCTACGGAAATGAATCTTCTGATGATCTTGTATGACGATGATTAACGCAATGACAATGGATAGCATGACTGATAAAGGTACAGCAGTTTCTATAGGTAAAAAGAGAAGGAATAAGGGTACTGCTATTAGTGATTCGCCGAAACCCAGGGTAGACCTTACAAATGAAGCGATAAAACTGATGATAAGAATAAATAGTATCGTTAACGTCATGCTTATACAAAAATAACCATATTTCGACAATTAACTTACTACTTCACAAACATTGTATGGAGGCGTGGGGTAACAAATCAACTATACTGTGGATATATAGAGGACACCAAAACGTCTTTGATTATGAAACAGTACATTTACTTTATTTGTTTCCTTTTTATACTTTCAGCTCTGCGTCTCAACGGACAGGGATTGCCTGGTATAGGAATAGGAGCAGGCTATCAGATGCCCGTGACGAAAGAGAGCCTTTCACCCGCTTTCGGAACCCAACTGCATTTTTATTATCCTTTCTTTAAAAAAGGAAATTTTAGTCTCGGATCTGCTATAGGAGGGGATTACGCTTTTTCGGAAGGAGCCTCTCCCTTTTCCCGGTCGGGCTTTGCGGTAGACGAAAAGTTCTCTTCAAGCCTTTTTGAGAGCAGCAACAGTTCTTCGGGACAAAGCAATTACGGATGGCGGATAGGACCACAGGCTAATTTTCAAGCCGGCAAATTTCTGCTGTCTGGAATTTTACAAACCGGACAATCATACTGGAAGCAGGCGGATTATCGATTAGAACAAGAAATTTCAGGTGCAGCGGGTGCTCCGGTCCGCAAAGAAATATATGCCCGTGAGGAAGTTAGGTCCTCCTCCTGGTTGGTCTCACCCCGATTACGGATCGCTTATCCGCTTTCGGATAGAATACAGATATGGACAGAAGGCAGCCTGATAACTTCCCAAATGAAGGTCAAGGAAAGAGCCTTGGGACTTCCTGAAGGAACGGTGATCAATGGGGAAACCTATGGAAATTTTGTCGAATCAAAGTCTATTGATCGTGAAACAGAAGAAAACTGGAACATCTCTACTGTACAGCTGGGGCTTAACTTTCAATTGGGTAAAACAAAACGTCCAAAAGTGGCGAAGAGCAAAAATCCACTTTATGAAGGTGAACAAAAAGGTGATAATCCACTATTTGAAAGTAAAAAGCTGAAATCTGATGAAAATCCGGACAGGAAGCGGATTTTAACTGCGGTGCTGCCCAAGAACAATGCCCGGTTTTCGCAAGAAAAGCCGGTCAAAGAGCTACGGTGGCAACTCCTCGGGAATAAAATTCCTTCACCGAAATATATTGTTGAGCTCCAGCGTGTGGATGCTCAAGGTCGCCCGGCACAAAGCTATCATACGACATCCGAAGCATTGTCCGTCTCCATTGTGCAAATGGCCAAAGGTGCCTTGCCCGATGGTATGTACCGTTGGCAGGTGCGAGAGGCGAGCACAGGTTTGGCGTCTGGTCCTCAATTTTTTTCAGTAGGCAATTGTGATATACAGTTTCGCATAGAAAACGATACCATTACCTGTATGGGTTATGAAGGAGAGAACAGGAAATACAGAATATGTTTTAATTCGGTGTATTCCAGCACGTCGGGCGATCTGACCTATGCACAGCCGGGCTCTGGTCTCAACTTATTTGATCAGGGATACAATGCATTGAGCTATACCTTAGTCGCACCCAATACAACCTTACAGACACAGCTGGGCAGTACATCGTCCTCGGTACAGTATTGTGTGGAAGTGCTCGTGCCGCCATCAGTGACCAGTATAGGCATTGGGCTTCAGGGAGATGATCTGGATCCCAGTCCGATCTTGTGCCAGCCGGGTGTTGCTTTGTCGCTGGACAGCCTGCCGGAATGTATCTGTAAAGAGTGTGATGAACTGACCATGGACCTTCAAAATATGCAGATCACGCCGTATAACGGACAGGGCAATCAATTTCAGTTTGCTGGTGATTTAGTAGCCAACCATCCGTTATATGCTGTCGAAGTACAAGTATTGTCCTTTGCGTATTCAGCACAGCCAACACCATGTTCGTCGGGCGTATCTATCCTGGAAGAATCGGGCATGATATTGCGTCCCGGTACGACCATCAATTCCAGCACTGCCCTGCAATTTATGAACAGCACCGCTAACCCGAATGCAAATGGGAATGCTGCCAAGGTTATTAAGTATCAGGCTGGCAGTGCGATGACGGGCAATATACCGGTGAATGTTATCGTTGGTCTACCTGGTCCGTTGGCGGGATTTGATGCTTCCTGTTGCAGGCTGAATTATGAAGTTTGCTTCCGGGTGGTGGTGTACTATGATGAGAATACCTGTAAGTCGTGTGTATTCACGAAGTGTTTCCAATTTGACAACCAATAAATCTTACGATCATGAAACTGTTATTATCAACTCTACGAATATGCGGCCTATTGGTCTTGGGGCTACTGATGAATAGGCAAAGTGTGGCACAGACGGTATCGCCTCCGATACCGTCACAATTGCCACCGGCAATTACTTTAACTCCCGGCAACAATACCGCGACTTGCTCGCTGAGCGGCGCTGCGGTCACGATCAGCGTGCCTAAAGAAGCGCTGACGGGCGACAATATCCCTTTGAATATCCAGGTGCCGGGCACATTTGGGGCAAACTGCCAAACACGTGTCACCGTCACGGCGAGCTCCGGTCTCGAATTTGTCACTTCAGAGGCGGTTCCGGTTCAGGCGGTAGGGGGCAATGTGTTCGAAACCGTAAACCCGTTGCCCGGTAATGAGAGCCGGAATTTTAATGTGCATTTCAAATTCCCACCTTATGTGACGTGTAATGGTACGGTAGGTACGCTTACGGTAAAGGTGGAAGTGAACTGCAATGGAACTATCACGGAATGTGAGCAAACCGTGAATGTCACTGGCCGTGCGGCGAACTATTGGACTGTACACCAAGAGTTTTTGGGCGGCGACCTGACCTGTGGAATATCGCGGTGGCGGGTACTGGTCTTGCATTATAATCCGAATCCAACAGGCTTGGGTACCTATCGTATTGATGGTACACTTTTCGCCGATCCCAATTTACAGATCGTATCGGGAGCGACCCATACGGTGAATATATTGACTTGGAACCCGGGGCAGGCCTACAACTCGTATGAAGTCCTGGTGCAGAACTGTACCCCGGAAGGTTCTACGATTACCAATAATGTCGATATTGACCTGCGGTTGGGCGACGGTGGCAATGGCAGTTGCGAGACGATGCAAGGTACGCTCACGTTGACCTCTCCATCCATGGTCAGCCCCAATGCCAGTATATCCTTTACAAAGCAGTTATCGGGCGACCCCAGTACATACAACCTGTCGCCGGGTTGCGATGGTCGATATGTTATCGGTATCAAGAATAACGGGAATGTACCGTGGACAAATTTTGTTGTCACGGATGTCCTCCCGTCGGGCATTAGTTTGAATAACGCCATTTTTGGCGGAGCTATAAATACACCAGTGGGATGGAGCTGGAGCCAGTCGGGCAATACGGTGACCATTACAGGTACCAATGTCGTGCTGGATCCCAATGAATCTGCTGCGTTGTATATCGCTTTTACCATTGATCCGGCTGCTAATCCGGGCGACATGATCACCAATACAGCGCAACTTAGCTACCAGGCTGCAATAGGTGGCGGCGGTGGGTCGTCGGGCGGTGGCAATACGACTACTTCCTGTCCCAATATAGATTGTCCGGTTATTGTGGATACCATTCAAAACACGGAAGCTTCGACAACTTTCGAAGTAGAGGCTCCACGTGCTATTCCTTCGATTAAAAAATGTATTATTGACCCACCGAATGCATTTAACCCACCCTTATATACGGTCGGAAATACCATACGTTTTCAGATTAAGGTCGGTAACCAAGGCTCTGGACCGCTGACGGCGACAATCAACGATGCTTTGGGTGCCGCGGCAAGCCAAAATCTGCAGATCATTCCGGGCTCTATAGCGTACACGTATTATATGGGCGCGAGTACAAGTGTCACGTCGGCGAATCAATGTAACAATTATTATGGAGTGGCACCAGAACCGACTATTCCTTCTGGCTTAGTCACGGCCTCTACCTCGGACCTGCAGAACCCAAGTTTTGTCATTACCAATCTGCCGGGGCAATGTGAGTTTACCAAAATGAATGTATTGGTCATCACCTTTGATGCGTTGATTCTGCCACAGATGCACGGTGGAAAGATCAACAAGGCGGTATTGACCACGCCGGGGCAGAACGATTTGCAGTCGCCGGTGGCTTATACAATAGATGCGGATGGGGGCTTGATTGTCAACAAACGTGCAGATCAGGAGATTGTTGAAAATGGCCAGACCTTCAATTACATTATCGACATCACGAATATTGGTAGTGTGCCGTTGAATAACATCACACTGACGGATAATCTGCCGGACTGTGTGCAGCGGTCGGGTGATATCCTGATAAAGGATGCGTTGGGTAACACGATTACGGGATATACACTTACCGGTAATATGCAACTTAATCTGCCGCCTGCGGCACAAATTATGCCGGGGGAAACAACTACCGTGACGGTACCCGTACAGAAGGTGTCGGGTGCAAATTGCTGTAACGTGACAGTCTATGCCACGGGACTTATGGTGAATGAGGGTCAGGCATTGCAAGAATCCACTTTCGGCAGCGAGCTGGAACCTGCAGCCTGTGTGCGCAGTGTGGAATGCTGTGATGTGCCGGGCTTTGAAGCGCAGTTGGTACAAAGAGACGGTCATTTCTACCTGCAATTGACCGGAGGTGCTGTGCCCTTGCAGGAAGTGGATGTGACTATGCTCGATTTTCATGTGGAATATAGTTCGCCCGATTGTAAGCCGGCCAATATGGGTATATTCGGACAGCTTTCGACGACAACAACAACGTTGGGTGGTCTGGTATTGGGCAATGGACCGATGCCTGCCGGAAATCTTTCGTGGGGATTGGGGACTGCATCGATCGTCAATGGCGTCCTCGAACTCGAAATTACGGAACCGGGTATTTTGGATATCCCCTGCTGTGATTTTGAGCTTACATTCTGCTTGAAGGTGCGGGTGAAAGATGTAAATTGTAATGTTTGTGAAAAGACTATCTGCTATACTGCTGAACCGACGGAACCGCCTTGTGATTTGGCGAATCTGGAGATCACGAGTCCGGGACGGATCTGTCCCGGTCAGCCACTGACATTTACCTGGTCTGGTGGTAGTCCTTCAGGAGGCGTGGATATCTATCTAATCAACTCGGTTAATCCTACGGTATATCATGTCATCGCGACCGGAGTGAGTAATGGTACGAACAGCTACAGTTTTACTCTACCTGCAAATTTCCCTTGTGAGGGTAACCAAGTATGGCATATCGTTATCAAAGATCCCAAATCAGATTGTCAGATCATCAGCAAGCGGTTTACGGTAACCTGCTGTGAACCGCGGTGCGACTGTGGAGAATGGTTGAGTCGGGACATCAAGATTACGCAGGTGATTGCTGCCGATAATGGCAATGTACAGTTTGAAAGCAGCAGAAGCATCTTGCAGAAGGCGGCCAATATCAACGTAGGACTGATCACGAGATGCGGTGAAAAAGTCCGGGTGAATAAAGGGTCTTATGTATTGACGGCACCTAACTTTGGATGCACACCGGAAAGTTGTACGGCCACTTATCGTTGGGAAATACAACGTGTGGGTAGTAATCAGGTGATAACGGGTACGGGGAAAAGCTTCCCTTATCAATTTGCGGAGAATGGTGTGTATAATATCAAGATTATTCCGATATGTGGAGGTAAGGAGTGTGAACCTTGTCAGATTCAGGTGCACGTCGGTCGGATAATCGGAACAGTCAATCCGGATCTTCCCGTCGACTGGGGTAGGAGGGATTCGTTGCGGTAGGGACGTTTAGTTGCTGAAAGGTTACCGTATTGCATAGAGAAAGCCAATGTGTTGTCGCATTGGCTTTCTTTTTATATTTTTTTGTCAATTTTCGTATCTGAGGCACTTATATTGTTCCAATAACTGTTCTCTGTTTAGCAGGCGAACGGACGAATCTATATGTGCGACTAAGACAGTTCGGGGTATATGGGATTTTCCAAGTAATGCATTTTTTGACTGATTAGGTTTGCCAATTCCCTGACTACAAAAACGCTATCCCTAATTAGAAAAGTAACATCCCTAGTTGGGTTTACGAATTTCCTAGTTGGGTTTACAGTTTTTCTATTTAGGTTTAGTTGTTCCTAATTAAGGATGGAGAATTCCTGATTAGGAATACGGCGTTTCTGCTTAGGAAAATGACATCCCTGATTAAGTTTGTCCATTCCTTGTTTAAGAAAGCTCTGTCTTTCATTAAAAAAATGGTATCCCCATCTGGGAAAATAGCATTCCTAATTAGGTTTATGAATTTCTTGTTTGGGTTTACAGTTTTCCTGTTTAGGTCGAGCCATTCCTAATTAGGAATGGAGAATTCTTGATTAAGAATGGCGAATTCCTGTTCGGAAAAATTCCATTCTTAATTAGGAAAACGTCGTTTTTCAGTTCAAGTAAGTTCCCCCCCCTTGTTTCACTTTACAGGTTCATTATGCTTTTTAACAACTTCCCGTCGACCGGTATCCGGATCGATCTCCAGTTCGGTCTGTTTAACCAAAACAGCATAAGACGACGGACTGATGCCTCGGCCATATTTGATGGCATATTCTTTGGTAAACTCGGCACCAAAATAAAGAATGGCCGCAGAGTAATAAACCCAGGCCAGTAAGATGATGATAGATCCTGCTGCGCCGTAAGCTGTAGCCGTGGCATTGTTAGAAAGATATAATGAAATACCATATTTTCCGATCATGAAAAGCAGAGTCGTGAATATAGAACCGCCCAGAATATCTTTGAAACGTACTTTTGCATCGGGCAGAAAAGAAAATATAAAGCCGAATAATAACGCAATAACTACAAAAGTAATCCCGGTATTTAGCCAGTCCAACAGCCCGATATTCCACCCACTTAAGAAGCTTTCTATATGTTTGGTCAATACCCCGATAATACTGCTGATGAGTAAAGAAGCCATAAGCAGAAAACTTAATCCCAATATCATGGAGAAAGAAATCAAGCGGTTGATGATTAATTTTAGCCAGCCTTTCTTCGGTTTTGCTTTAACTTTCCAGATGGTGTTTATCGAATTTTGAATATCGACAAAAATTGTAGTCGATGTAATGACAAGCGTACTGATACCGATAATAAGGCCAATGCTGGATCGGTTTTCAAAGGATATTTTTTGAATAGCATTATCCAGCAGTTTGGAGATTTCCGGACCGAAGATGCCGTTCAACTCATACAGCACTTGATTTTTGGCTTCGGTAGATCCTTCAAGATGAGTGCCATAGAAAAACCCTAATGCCCAGATCACAATCATGACTAAGGGGCCTATAGAGAAAACCGTATAATAGGCCAGGGATGCGCTGAGCTTCATACAATTGTCCTCCATAAATCCGTTGCCGGTATTAAGGAGCAGTTTTCCAAACCCTTTTATCTTACTGACGAATGATTCTTTCTGAGGCTCTTCTGTATTATTGATGTTCTGCATATATTCCTTGAATTATATCCGCATATTTTTGAAGGATGATTTTCCGCTTTAGGGAGAGTTTAGGTGTTAGTTCTCCATTGTCGATTGTCCATTCAATAGGCAACAAGACAAACTTTTTGATTTTTTCCCATTGCCCAAAACTGGCGTTGGCTTTATCCACCTCCCGTTGATATTTAGCAATTATCTGTTCATCTTTTACCGCCTTCTCGTTACTTTCATACGGTATGCCTTTATGGTTGCACCATTTTTTCAGCTCTTCAAATGCCGGCACGATCAGCGCCGAAGGAAAACGTTGGTTTTCGCCTATGACCATCACTTGGGCAATAACAACGGACTCCATAAGTTTGTTTTCCAGTACCTGCGGGGCGACGTACTTTCCTCCGGCCGTTTTGAACATTTCCTTCTTTCTATCGGTAATGCGCAAAAAGCCGTCAGTCGTTATTTCACCTATATCTCCCGTATGCAGATAACCATCGCTGTCGTACGTCTCTTTTGTGGCTTCCTCGTTTTTATAATAGCCCGGAGAGACCGATGGTCCCTTGACGAGTATCTCACCATCGGGCGCGATTTTCACCTCCAGATTGTCTAACACCCGGCCGACGGTACCAAATTTGATGTCAGTCTCCTGCCATGAGTTGGCGGCGATTACGGGTGAAGTTTCGGTCAGACCGTATCCTTCGAGTACCTTGATGTCGGCAGCCCAAAATACCCGAGCGAGTCGCTCCTGTAGGGCTGCACCACCCGAAATAATTAATTTGATGTGCCCACCCAAAGCGTCTTTCCATTTGGAGAAAATCAATTTGCGGGCAATGGACAGTTGTATATTGTACCAGAAGCTGTTGAGCGGAGGCTCTTGGAAGCGAAGACCGAGATTGAGTGCCCAAAAGAAAAGGCCTTTTTTTAGGCCGTGCAGCGCCCTTCCTTTTTCAACGATACTGTCGTATACCTTCTCGAGTACGCGGGGTACGGAGGTAAACATATCCGGTTTGACGGCGTTGATATCGGCGACAATATTATTCAGGTTTTCGGCATAATAAACCTGCATTCCTTTGGAAAAGTACAAGTAGACCGCCATTCGCTCAAAAATATGGCACAGTGGGAGAAAACTCAGTACTCTACGATGCTCTTGGGTTAGCAAATGGGAGCAGGCCTCAACGTTGCTGATAACATTTTTATGCGTAAGGTATACACCTTTCGGCTTTCCGGTGGTTCCGGAAGTATAGATCAGCGTTAGTAGGTCATCCTCATGTACGACATCGTTATACGTTTGCAGATCGAATGTCTGCTCCTTACCTAAGGTATAGAGCTCCATATAATTTTTATGGCTATCTACCTGGTCAAAGGTGTACAGCTCGATGTGCTGATTGTTTTCTTGTAAGGCTGTTTCGATTTTATCACTTAGCTCTTGGTTGCTGACAAAGGCCAGCTTGACCTCCGAATCGTTCAGAATGTGTGTTAGATCCTGTGCGGAGAGGGTGGGGTAGAGCGGTACGGTTGCTATACCAAGCTGGTTACAGGCGAAGTCTACGAAATTCCATTCCGGTCGGTTGCCCGACATGATCGCGATGCAGTCTCCTTTTTGTAGGCCGGTTGCCAGAAGTCCTTTGCTGAGGTGGTCGACAATGTCAATGATTTCACGTATGCGGTATTCTTTCCAGCCATTTTCTGCTCTGTTGGCTACAAGAATCGTCTTTGTGGAAGAGGTTTCTTTATTCTTGAGTAAGTCGAATAACCTAGATGCTGTCCTCATACGGATTTGTTTTTAGATTTGTTATTTTGCCCTGTCGGATGATAGCCGACTGTTAAATATACTAAAAAACTGCATGTTTGTTTGGGTAGATTGTTATTTTTGTCGTTATAAAGATGTTAAAATGTCTATTTTTGGGACATTCAAAAAAATAGTTTTATGGTCAATAACTTACGCATTGTTTCTTTTTTAATCTTATCCATCTTTTTTTGCGAAAACTCATTTGCCCAATTGGACAATCAACATACTGTCGGCGTACGTTTTGGAAGTGCTACCGGTGTAAGCTATCGGTATTCCCTGTCTGAAAACCGGGCATTAGAGGGGATTTTGAGTGTGCAGAGCTCTTCCCGGACAAGCCGTTTCCGTGTTGTTGGACTGTATCAGTATCATAAGCCTATTGCAGACAACTTTTCCTGGTATTATGGTTTCGGCGGAAGTTTTGGTAGTATGAAATACAAGGCATATAAAAATGCGGCCGGTGAGCATATCGATTCTTCATCTGATCTTCTATTGAGTGTCGATGGTATTATCGGTATTGCCTACGACATACCGACCACGCCGCTATCTGTGTCATTGGATGCGAAACCGTATCTGGACTTTCTCCAGGAATCATCTATTAAATGGGTAGATCCGATAGGCTTCACTATTCGCTATAAATTCTAGGTCAACGTCAGCCAGATATCCCCCAACTTCCGTTGTTCGGCCGAAGCGTTTTCGAGTCTTCCAATCATGAATGACTTTTTGTTCGATTCCTGAAGTTTGAGGGTTATTGTTTCGAGCAAGCCTTCTCGGGCGACGATTATCTGTACTTCATCACCGATCTGGGAAGTGGAAAGTACATAATCTATTGCTTTTCCATTGTCCTCAATGCGATAACCGTTGATAGCCAGGAGTTCGTCGTCGACTTGCAGTCCGGCTTGCCAGGCTGCAGAATCCCGATCCATATTTTTGACCATCACACGGGTGTCGTGCGTATTGGTCCTTATGCCTAAGGAAAGCGGTTTGTTTTCTTTTTCGTTGGTATCGATCAATTCATAGCCTACCGCATTGAAATAGCTGTTGTAATCCAGTTCGGTAAGTTGATGTGCTGCGTGAAAGATATCGGAAAGGTCTATTCCGGTAGCTTTTTCGGCCAGATCCTGGAATTCCTGTTCTTCGAAGCCGCTGCCCGCTATCAGGTAAAATTGTTCGTAAGCTATCCGCAGGACGTCGTCGAGTCTCTTTTCTCCCTTGGTATGGGCGAGAATTTTGATATCCAGCGCGACAGCCAACATCGCTCCTTTATTGTAATAGGAGATGGAGGTGTTGTGCGTGTTTTCGTCGGGTCGATATTGCTTGATCCAGCTGTCAAAGCTTGCAGCAGCAGCCGTCTGGATTTGATACCCCGGGCGATTGTAGACCGTATTGAAATCAATCGCCAATTGCCGTAGGTAATCCTCTTCATTGTAGAAGTCACATCTTCGCAAAACGAGGTTGTCGTAATACGCGGTAAAGCCTTCCATCATCCACAGTGCTGTGGTATAATTCTCTTCGTCGTAATTGAAAGGACCTAACGTTTTTGGGCGTAGTCTTTTTACATTCCACAAATGGAAATATTCATGCGCCACCAAGCCCAGATAGGCTTTGTAGGTGTCGCTGTTGGCGTAGCAAAAACGGGACGTGGTCAGCACGGTAGAGTTGAGGTGCTCCAGTCCGCCGTTTCCGCCCGAAGAATGATGTGTGATGAAAAGATAATAGTCGTTGGGATTTAATCCCCATATTTTATTTTCTTCCCGCACAATTTGTGTAATGTCGGCACTCAACTGCTCCTGATCATAATCCGCTCGGCCCACCATGGCACACTCGTGTAATGTTCCGTCGACGTCGAAAAGCCAGGTGTTCTGGTTGCCGATTTCGAAAGGGCAATCATAAAGCATATCGAAATTTTCAGCCAGAAAACTATGTTCATTTATTTTTAGAAGTCCTGTAGATATTTTATGCCACCCTTCGGGTAAGTCCACCGTAACCCGCACCGCGTGTTCCAGTTGGTCTTTGATATAGAGGAAAACGCCTACTGGACTCAAGAAAGCGTGTTGCGCATCGATAAAACTTGTTCGCACCGATCGTTCAAAAGCATATACGCTATAGTGAACGCGCACATCCTGTGTTCTTGTGAAAATACGCCAGGTGTTTTTATTTATTTTTTCAAAAGGAATAGATTCTCCCTGATCGTTTTGTGCCTGAAAACGTTCTACATTTTTGGCATATTCCCGGATTAAATAAGAGCCGGGAGCCCAGACGGGCATCTTGACATCCAGATAGTCGTGATCCTGAAAACCCTGGGCCGTCATCTGAACGTCGACGTAATGTGCCTGAGGTTCGGTAAAAGAAAGATGAAAAGTTATACTTGAGCTCATTTTTTAAAAACTATATTTCCGCTTTTTTATGTAAGTTTTCCTCTGCAATATAAGCCTTCAAAGGCAGAGGAGAGATCGATAAATCTCTTTTATATGCAACTTGGTATATTGCATATAAAAGTAAATTTATCTAAGTTTGAACGTACAATGTAAGTTTGAAGGTACGAAAGAAAGAGAACAAATTATGATTTTAGTTGCAGATAGTGGATCGTCGAGCTCGGAATGGATGTTGAATGTGCCCGATAGCAAGCCGCTCCGTTTCAGGACTAAAGGTCTCAATCCCTTTTTTGTCAATGAGAAAGAAATCGAAAGGGTGATGAAAGATGTGCCCGAGATCATTCCCTATATCGATGAGATCCGGGAGGTCTATTTCTTTGGAGCGGGTTGTGTGACACCTGATAGACGGGAGATTGTTTCCAATGCGTTGACGACTTTTTTCCCAAATGCTTTTATAGCTGTGGAGAGCGATCTCGTAGGTTGTGCTTATGCTGCATGTGGCCAAAAGAAGGGATTAGTGGCAACGTTGGGCACAGGATCTGACATCAGCTACTATGACGGAAGGGAGTTGAAGCCCAGTCATCAGGGGTTAGGCTACGTCCTCGGCGATGAAGGCTCGGGATCCTGGTTTGGTAAATTGTTGTTGAGCCGATATCTCTATGGGGAGATGCCGCCGGACTTGGCCAAAAAGTTTGGCGAGAAGTATAGAGTGAATAAGGATATCGTGATCAAGAATGTGTATCAGAAAGACCGCCCGAATGCCTACTTAGCGGCTTTTGCAATGTTTATGGAAGAGAACCGACAGCATCCGTATATTGATAAGGTGTTAACAGATGGTTTCGATGAGTTTGTACGTACCAATATCATGACTTATCCAAATTATTGGGAACATGAATGTAATTTTGTGGGAAGTATAGCTTTTCATTTTGATTTACATCTGGCAAAGGTGTGCGCGCTGCATGGTATCAAAGTGGGTAAGATATTAAAATCTCCCATGGAAGATCTTTTTGCTTTTATTATCGAACGGGAAATGAAACAAATTGATGTCGGTGTTGGTTAATTGAAGGTATAGGTTAAAATTAAAATTATGTTATTATTTATCTTATTAAATGTGTTGATGTCATCACCCTCCATTTACGATTATTCTTTTACCTCCATTTCGGGAGAAAAGATTGAAATGTCGTCTTTCAAGGGGAAGAAAATCCTGGTTGTCAATACAGCGTCCAAATGTGGCTTCACGAAGCAATACAAGGACTTACAAAAGCTGCACGAACAGTATGGCGACAAGTTGGTGATTATTGGTTTTCCGGCAAATAATTTTGGAAACCAGGAGCCGGGCAGTAATACGGTTATACAGGAATTTTGCGAAAGGAATTTTGGGGTTACTTTTTTGTTGTCGGAAAAGGTAGAGGTGAAAGGGGAAGAGATGGCTCCTTTATTTAAATACCTTACCCACGCAGACAATCCGGATTTTACCGGTGATATTAAATGGAATTTCGAAAAGTTCTTGATCGATGAAAACGGTAAGCTTATCCACCGGTACCGCTCGGCAGTCAATCCTATGGATGAAAAGATTACGGGGCAAATATAATATATGACAACAAAGCACTCATCTGATGGGCAGGAGTGCTTTGTTAACTAACCATTTTTAACCTAACTTGCGATGAAGTGTCATCTAATAAGTACATTACAAACGTATATTATTGACATTTAGTATATATCGCGAGGGTGTTAAACTTTTGTTAATTTTCAAATCTTCGAAATTAAATCTTATTTTTGAGTACTATAAAAACATATTCAAGACTTATGCCCACTTCAAAGGATCAACTTTTTGAAAAAATAGATAACTTATTACACACCATTAATACAAACTATCAAGAGTTAAAAGCTGCGGAAAATATAGATAAAGCAGAGTTGACGTTACTGGTTGGAAGTATTGATTATCTGTCCAGTCATATCAAGGCTTTACGATACATTAAGGGAGGAGAGATAAAGGGAGAAGAGCCGGTAGAACTTGAAGAACAGTCTGTAGGAGAACCTGAGGCTGTGTTTACGCCCGAAATAAATTTCGAAGAGAAAGAAGTTGATACCCAGGATACGTTTGAGGAAATAGCAGAATTGCCGCAAGAGGTAGAGGAAAAATCCATTGAAAACGTAGCTGCAGATCCGGTAGTAGCAACTGTGGTCGAAGAGGAGAGAGTAGTTGCGGTAGCTGGAAATAATGAAGTAATAAATGAACCTGAAGTGCCGGTGGAAGAGGTTGCTTTGGAGGAAGTCGCTGCACCTGTCGAGAAGGAAGCCGATCAGGATACGCCGGCGAAGCCATTAAGTCTTAATGAGCTAATACACCAGCAGAAATTGGCCGGCCGGAATATGACGCAGCAGTTCAACACATCCACTTCTTCGGTCGATAAAGTATTGGATCTTAAATCAGCTATCAATCTAAATGATAAGCTCTTGTTTATAAAAGATCTGTTCAACGGCTATAGCCTTGCCTATAGTGAAGCCATAGAGTTGGTGAACAGATTTGATAATTTTGCGGAGGCCGATGCTTTTCTACAATCGAACTATGCGTTGAAAAATAGTTGGTCGGATAAGCCCCAAACAGTGGAGAAGTTGTATGCGGTACTACGCAAGCGATTTGTTTAGTTGATCCTATCAAATTTCATCCAGCCGTTTCCTTCGTGTCCGAAATAAAAATATTTGGGTTGGAGGATTTCAGCTAACATTTCGCTTTCTTTCAGATATTGACGCAGATCCGTGTCAAAATCAGTACTTTCTATAATGTAGATGCGGTTATTTAAATAAGCGACAGCATGTTGTAGCCAACTTTGTTGCAGGAGATCAGGCATAAGGCTATATAGGCTCTCATCGTGCTGCAGAACCACAACAATATGTGGTTTCTCCTGTAGGTCTGTGATGAGCTTTGCACCAGCTAAAGCTACTTTTTCCCGGAGACTTTCGGAGGAAAAAGGTTCAAAATTATCCTTCTGGCTTAAAAAAACTACAGTTGGGAAATTTTCTGCCGGCAGGAATTTCAACTTATGAATCATAATATTGATTTCTTCCTGCAATGATTCGGCTTGTTGGTGATCTTCTGTTGTCAGCAAGGCCAGAAGCTCGTTGTATTTTGTCATTTTGGTCTTTTGTTATTTCGCTATTTCGGTTTTTTGTTTTTTGCTGTATAGAAATAGGGTTACCGTAAGGGTATGGTTTCTCCGATTTTAGGCAACAGAAGTTGATATTCGGCCGTACGGAAGAGTGCTTGTGCTTCTTCTGTATGGATAGCTATCGGGGGAAACGTATTATAATGGATGCCAATGATATTTCGGCAGTTGATGAATTTTGCTGCTTTCAATGCATCATGTATATCCATGGTATAATGCCCTCCAATGGGTAAGAATGCGTAATCCAACTGCAGATCATCCAGTAATTTCATTTCTACCGTTAAGGCCGTATCCCCTGCGAAATAGATCTTCATGTCGCCGACAAAGAATACATAGCCGCAAGCAACGCCACCATATTGGCCATCAGGTGTTGCATTGGTATGTAAGGCATACACCATCTTTACCTTTCCAAAAGGTAGACTCAGGGTGCCGCCAAAATTATATTCAATAACCTTATCGTCAGCAATGCCTTGTCTTCTCACCCAGGCTGCCGTCTCTACAATAGTAGCTACCGTGGCTTGACTCTGTTGCTGAATGCGGACTACGTCAGCGACATGATCTTGATGGCCGTGGCTTAGAAAAATATAATCGGGATTTAAGCTATCTACCGAAATATGCGAAGCCATAGGGTTGGCAGAAATAAAAGGATCGAGCAGGACTTTTGTGCCGTCAAAATCAAATTCGACGCAGGATTGGCCAAGGTATGTTACGGATATCGGATTTGCCATGTTGGATTAACGTGTAAAGTTTAAAGAATAATTACTTATTGAATAGATTGCCCAGTCCGCCAAACATATCGTTGGTGGCGGCCTGCATTTCTGCCTGACTGATGTTGTCGGCCTGAGCCAGCGCTTTATTTAATGCCACGATCAATAGCTCTTCTACTTGCTCTCTGTCGCCGCCGGTAAATAAGTCTTCACTGATGGTTATTTCCTTGATTTCTTTATTTGCTGTGGCTATTACACGGACTTTGCTGCCCTCTGCTTCGCCCACGACCGAGATATTATCCAACCGGGCTTTAATCTCTTGCGCTTTCTGTTGTGCCTGAAACAATTTGTCAAACATTTCTTCTCTCCTTTAATTGATGCCAATTTACGAAAAACATGTCTGTTGGTCAAAATTAGAGTCACTAAAAAAGCCGGCGTTATCCGATAAAGATAAAAGCCGGCTTTGATACAATAGTAGTTTAGTTTGTCTATTTATTGTATTCGTTTGTTTTAGCCGCACGTTCGATATGGAATTTGACTAAATCGTCGATCGGTGAACGAAGAATTTTGCCCACTTTCATGCCATATTGTGTGGCTTTTTCCTCCAATACATTCCGGAAGTTGTAACCTACCGAACCGATACAATTGAACGTGTATTTTTGATAGTCGGGATATTTACTAACCAGGTTGGCGAAAAACGCTTCGAAAGCGTCATTCACAATACCCCGGGTATATTCGATGTTTACGTTGTTGTCGTAGACAAATTTGCTGAAGCTTGCACAAAAACGATTGGCCAACGGCTTGGTGTAAACATTGTCCATGATTTCGTCGGGTGTTAGCTTATACGTTTCAAAAAAAGCGTCTTCGACATCTTTGGGCATTAAACCGCGGATGAAATCGGTTAATAGTTTTTTACCGATATAACTGCCGCTACCCTCATCGCCAAGTATATACGCTGCAGAGTCGATATGGTAAGTGATATGCTCGCCATCATAGATGCAGGAGTTTGTTCCTGTGCCTAATATAGCTGCGAAACCCGCTTCTGTGCCCAACAATGCTCTTGCGGCAGCCAACAAGTCGTGACCGACTTCTATTTTTGCATTTGAAAACAACACCTGCAGGGCGTCTACTACAATTTGTGCTTTTTCGTCGTTGTGTACCCCTGCTCCATAATAATTAACTTCAGTAATTTGGTCCAGCGGTAAATCCTGAGGTAGGCCTTTCTTCAGGGAGCCAACAATATATTCACTGTCGACGAAGTAAGGATTGTACCCCTCTGTATTAAAATAGATTTTTTTTTGATTATTATCTAATAGGCACCAATTTGTCTTTGTAGAGCCTCCATCTGCAATTATAATCATTATTATTTTTTTTAGTTTTTTATGAAAAATACCAGTATTATAAGCTTTTCGAAGATACAGCATTATTTATAAAAAACCATGATTAACATTATTTTTATTTTAAATATTTTTTATAAATCGAGGTAAATGTTGGTTTATTATCGTTTTAAAGTGGTTTTTGCGAAAACTGATGATAGTGTAAAAAGTACAATTAGGAGGGTTGTGTTTCAAAATTTTTAGAAGGTTTTGAACAGCGTGCATGATTTTTATGCTATCGATTGCATAAATTTCCGATTTTTTTTTGAAATATCAATTCTTATGTTTTTCTTTGTGCATTCTCATTATTGTCCTTTTTCTATAATAAGAAACTCTTCTTCTTTGCGTTTGGGAGAGAGGTGCTGAATAGAAATTAAAATTATTAGGATCAAATTCATATAAAATATACTCCAAACTCATACATACAATATTTTAAAATTAATGGATATTACCGAATTGAATTCAAAACTCGTGTCAGAATTACGCGAGATAGCGAAGGTGTTAGGAATTGTCGATGTCGAGAAATTGCGTAAACAGGAATTGATTGACAAGATTGCGGAAGTAGCGACACAAGCTGTGGAAGAAGAACCGAAAGCGGAACCTGCTGTTGCTGACGAGGAAGATCGACCTCGAAAAAGAACAAGAACGGTAAAGTCATCCCCTGTAGCGGTCACAAAGACCGCGCGTAAGGCTGATAATACTGAAGCTACACTCTTTACTGCAGAAGACTCAAAACAAGATACTACCCCTACACCGGAGACGGAAGGAGTTGCTGCGCCAGAAAGTAAGAAAAATGAGAGTACTACTTCAAATATGGATTTTGATAATGTTATTATCAATGAGGGTGTCTTGGAGATCATGCCGGATGGCTATGGCTTCTTGCGTTCTTCTGATTATAATTATTTGACGTCTCCCGATGATATTTATGTGTCCCAGTCTCAGATCAAGTTATTTGGTTTAAAGACCGGTGACAATGTGAGGGGTTCCATTCGCCCGCCAAAAGAGGGAGAGAAATATTTTCCTTTGGTACGGGTCGAATCGATCAATGGACAAAACCCTGCCGAAATACGTGATAGGGTTCCGTTTGACTTCTTAACGCCTTTATTTCCGGATGAAAAATTAAATCTGGATTTAGGTGCGAATAATTATTCGACACGTATTATTGATTTGTTTACACCTATCGGAAAAGGACAACGTGGTCTCATTGTTGCACAGCCAAAAACGGGAAAGACAAATTTGCTAAAAGAGGTGGCCAATGCGATTGCAAAAAACCATCCCGAAGTATATCTGATTATCTTGTTGATCGACGAACGTCCTGAGGAGGTTACAGATATGGCGCGCAATGTTCGTGCAGAGGTGATATCATCGACTTTTGATGAGCCTGCTGATCGTCATGTGAAGATTGCGAATATTGTTCTTGAAAAAGCAAAACGTATGGTAGAGTGTGGGCATGATGTAGTGGTCTTGTTGGATTCCATTACACGGCTGGCACGTGCTTACAATACGGTGGCTCCTGCATCGGGCAAGATATTGTCCGGAGGTGTGGATGCCAACGCCCTTCATAAGCCGAAGCGCTTCTTTGGTGCAGCCCGTAATATCGAAAATGGCGGTTCCCTAACGATTTTGGCAACAGCCTTGACCGATACCGGCTCTAAGATGGACGATGTGATCTTCGAAGAGTTCAAAGGAACAGGCAATATGGAGCTTCAACTGGATCGTAAATTGGCGAATAAGCGTTTGTTCCCTGCCATTGATCTTACGGTTTCCAGTACGCGTCGTGACGACCTGTTGGTCGATAAGGATGGGTTACAGCGACTTTGGGTGTTGCGTAACCACTTATCGGATATGAACTCTACTGAAGCCATGGAGTTTTTACTGCAACAGCTTAGAGGCACACGCTCTAATGAGGAATTTTTAATTTCAATGAATGGGTAATATTCGTGAAATATTTAATACATTTAAGCCATCCGTCAGCTGACGGATGGCTTTTTATTTATATATGAAGAAGTATATTCCAAATACGGTCACTTGTCTTAATTTATTCTCGGGTTGTATCGGAATATTGTTGGTGTTGAAGGGTGATTATTACGGCGCATCATACTGTGTAATAGCATCGGGCGTGTTCGACTTCTTTGACGGCTTGCTCGCTCGGGCATTGCATGTGAAATCTTTAATTGGTAAGGAGTTGGATTCGCTGGCTGATGTGATTAGCTTCGGTTTTCTGCCTGGGGTATTGATGTATACGCTTCTGCAAAAAGTTACAGCGTATGATTATTTACCTTATGCAGGCTTTTTAATCACGATCTTTTCAGCCTTACGGTTAGCCAAATTTAACCTCGATAAACGTCAGACCTCTGATTTTATAGGTGTAAATACACCGATGAACACCTTTTTGATTCTATCCTTGCCGTTCATAGGTGACCGTTACCCGGATATCCTTCTCAATGTATATGTGCTGCTCTTCATAACGGCAGTGTCGAGTCTACTGTTGGTGTCCGAGCTACGGCTCTTTTCGATGAAGATGATTTCTTGGTCCTGGAAGGACAACCGTTATCGATATATGTTTTTGATAGTATCTGTGGGGGCTCTTATCGTGTTGAAGGTATTGGCCATACCCCTGATTTTCGTCCTTTATCTGCTGTTTTCGTGGGGGCATTTTTCCCAGGAACGGCCGACGGCGTAGCACTTGGTGATAATACATTTAATCCGGTCAACCCATATTTTAATTATTCCCGCGATTTCATATTTTTCTTTTTCAGCAAAACGGAGCATGACTTGGTTCAAGGTCCGGTACATTTCCCAATACTCCGGAAAATAATCTGTCGGGTCTTTAAAATCGTTGACAATCTCTATCAGATGGCAATATATATCATATTCAATGAATTTGTTGTAGTGACCTTGATCCGCACATAACCACTCTTTTTCATGATTAAAATTGTCATTAATATGTTTTTCACAGCTGTTTTTATAGCGTTTTCTGAAGAAGGCTAACTCTTTCTGGATCTTATTTCTTTCGGACAGGAGTAAATCATACATTTTCGTAAGCTCTTCTTGGATTTCTAAGTTCCTCGAAATGATGGGCATAACTACTTCTTTTGCTGATTAACTAAAGTATGAGAACAAATAAGGTGGAGTTTTGTTCGAAAAAAATGCAATTTCAAGTATAACTGAATTTTTGTGATTAGTAAGCATAGGTAAATGAGAATGTCGGAATTAGTTTCTGTGTGGCTCTGGGGTCGTTTACATAGGTCAGATGTCCACCTGCTGAAAATACAGGAAGCGGATATTTAAATAGGTTGAAGTCAAGCGAGAGCCCTGCACTGTATGTCTTTGGTGCCCAATCCGCAGTCTCGATATTTTGGTAATCTGCAGATAAATCGCCTTTGATCCGTTTGATATAGGCCAGTGAACCGATCGACCAGTCCGGATAGGCGAGAGGCAGTCTGTAATCCATTAACAGTGTATTCTTGAGGAATACCGTGGGGTAGAAGGAGAAGCCACGAGGTAGTGGGATATCGTTGTTGTGTAGAAATCTTCCTGATTTTTCCTGATAAGAATAGCGTATTTGTAGGCCGTGGTTGAGCAGTAAGCCGGGGAAATAAAAGTTGGTGCGCAACGACCAGGTTGTTCCGGTCTGTGCCGGATCAAAAGGCATATGCCTATAGGTAAAGCTAAAGTTTTGTCCCCAACGCGGTGTTAAGTCCATGGTGCTCATGGTATGGTTGCGGTTTAGATAAACCTGGTAATTCAACGGAAATTTACGGGTCATTGGGAAGTTCGTTACTGCCATACTAACATTATAGCGCTGCATATAAGAGGTGCCGAAATTAAAGCCGTAGCTGTAGGTGTAGTTTCGCCGATAGACGGAAAAGGGAAGTTGAATATTCGCATCTAGGTAATGTTCACGCCAGTCATAGGGGTACATTGTTCCGTCCCTCCCTTTAGCCTGGTCTATTTGTCCCCGGTTGCGATAGGCAAGCGTGATTTTAGGATAATAGCGTTGGTAGGTAATTTCAGCCGAATATATACTCTTACGGATATCGGTATCATATTCGTAACCTAACTTGACCTGTGTGGTGTTTAGCACATCATTAGATAGCCAGAATATTCCTGGTTTTAGATTGTCAAAATTTTCAAAATCACTGCCGCTTAGGGTCAGGCTGTGAAAATTAAAGCTATGGGCTGTTACGTTGTAGTTTTTGATGGCGTATGTCCTAACTGTGCTATCCGGTAATTCGGGATCGACGTTGTTTTGGTTCGCGTATAAGGTCTTGATCGATCTGGGAGGCGTGGTTGTGTGGGCTATGCTGTCTGAAGGCTGCCGGCTGATTTTGTACCCCTCTGTGGTGTAATTGTTGTACCAGATGGTGTCGTCTTGAACAAAGGGATTGAAGCCCCCAAAAGGTGCATTGGTCAGCTGTGTGATAATACCCTCATGGATCTGGTATATATCGTCCTTTTTGTTGTAATTTGCTTTGTATAGGATGTTGTTTTGGTGATAAACAGGACGTTCGTATTGGATGTTGCTCCATTCGAATAATTCTGTTAAAGAACCTCGGACAAGGTCGATTTCCACGAGATTTGTACCCTGTTCGGTGACGGAAACAGCGACCATTTTTTGTCCTTCATCGTGGTATTGCGGTTGTTGAATGAGTGTGCCGGCAGGTAGGGGGATGTGTTTATTGATATTGCCTGTGATAGCATCCAGTAGAATGAGGTTGCATCGATTGGCTTGGTCGACCTCGACGCAGGCGATCGTCTTGAGATCGGGCGATAGGACGGGGCTGTAGTACCGGGTTTTACTCGTCAATACGCGAATATTCCTGGTTTGCGTATCGTACAGATAGATGACATTATAGGTCTGTTTTTGGAATCGCGGATCTTTCCGGAGTTCATCCCAGACTATAAAATGTCCGCGAACGTGAAAGTGAGGTGCGATCTGTCGTCCGATTTTGATGACGCGTTTTGCTTTTTTGTGGTGACCGAGATCAAAAGCGACAATAGCAGGGGTCTTTTGTCGTCCTTCCCGAAGTGCATACAACGTGTTGCCCACAACTTGCGGTAGATTGTAATCGGTAGGGTATCGGTCGTTGGTCAGGACCGGACTGCTGATAGCACTGTTCGTTAGGGGAGTATTCCATTCTTCCGTAAGACGGCTTATCGTGGTCTTGAAGAGTTGATTTCCTTTCATGCCGCTGTATTTTTTCAGTGCTTTTTGAAAGTTGAATGGACGCAATAATTTGCTACGCATGTCCTGCAGGATTTTGCTTTGGATCAACGTATCGATTTCATATAGCTCGCTGTTCATGAAGTAGCCGATGGTGTAGTAGCTGGGTACAATATCTTTAAAAGAGCCGTGTACATATTTATTGAAATCATAGTTTTTTGCCGACTGTATATTGGCGCGAACAGGCATGTCCCACGATGCTAATCTTCCTCTTCCTCCTTCCGAATGTAGGGTTTCCTGAAGTACGGCGTCGCCCTCGAAATACCATGCCGGAAGGTTGAGTCCAAACAGCGCCAGTGCCAATTGTTGTAAAAAAGAGCCCCTTAAATTTCCTGTCAAATTGTCAAACTGAACAACATGTCTGCTCTCATGCAAGGCGAGGTTAGGGAGCCATTCTTGGTTGTCTGCTACGTTCGGTGGGGTAGAGTAGAGCTCTGATTTTCGGGGAGCGAGCATGACGAATCCGTTTGGTTGGAGGTAATTTGTTTGAATAATAAAGGTCATTTTTCGGGTCGGTCTATCGAAATTTCTCCTTACCAAGTGAAGGAAGTGATCGAGTTGAGTGGCTAATTTTGGCGCCTTGTCCGTGAACTCTTCGGGAAAAATTAGCACGAAATCAGCCGTGTTAATTTGCTTCCATTTTATGTTGAAATGGGATTGAGAACTGTCAAAAATCTGAGCATAAGTGTTTATTGAATACAGAATTAATATGAATGGTAATAAATATTTCATTATGAGTTATATATGTCTTATGTTTGGGGTGTTTAATTGGGGTTGCTAATAATGTTAGTCGTTTTTATCTTTTATGTCTGTATAAATAGGTTACATATATGAATTTAAAATATTGATTATAATTATATTATGTATTTACAATACATAAAGAATTTGATATATTTTTTATGCTTTTTATATCCTATTTGACGAGATAGCTCGTTTTATAATGACACGTCTAATGTATTACTTTTAATTGATAAAATAAGTATTTCGGCTCATAAAAATAAAGTCTGATGGAGGGAAAAGTGTCCTTCATATCAAGAGGCTGCCAAAGGGTGTGATCGTGGGGGTTACTTGGTTTATGTTTGGCGTGCGTTGCATTTTAAACGTGCCGGATATCTTTTCGATGTTGTAATCGAATAGGCAGCTCATATCGGTATGTGGTGACGGATGATTTTGTGGAAACGGCGAGAAGTCTGTGTGCTGTCAAATTGTCGTATTTCAGCGGTAAAAATAATTTCATTCAATTGGTAAAAAAGCTTACTTTTTTCATTTAAAAAAACGACTTTTGCAACAACTAAAAAATTGAACATGTAGGATTAAATATAGGAGGGCGTATATGGAAGAATTGGAAATGCAGGTCATGCATATTGAAAGGTTGATTGAAGAGAATAATCTTGTAGAGCTTGAGCATTTTCTGAACGAACTGAACATCTCAGATGTTGAAGAGCTGATCGATGAGCTTCCGGAACACGGACCCCTATTTTTAGAAACATTGAGCTTGAAGCGAGCGGTCAATGTTTTTAGGATCCTCGACTTCCCTACACAGGAACGTATTTTCAAAAAGCTTTCTGCGGCTAAGGTTCGGGAATTGATTAACGAGATGCCTCCGGATGACCGTACGTCTTTTTTCGGAGAATTGAAGGGCGATGTGGTGAAGCATCTGATCATCATGCTTTCTCCTCAGGAGCGGAAGGAGGCCTTGTCTTTACTCGGCTATCCTGAAGATAGTGTCGGACGTCTGATGACCCCAGACTACATTACAGTGAAGGAACATTGGACAATCACCCGTATTCTGGAGCATATCCGTCGGTATGGAAATGCATCCGAAACAATTGATGTGTTGTATGTCATTGATAGCGCAGGTAAGCTGATTGATGATATCCGGATCAAGGATATCCTTTTGGCTGATCCGGATACAAAAGTAGGTGAGCTGATCGATAACCGTTTAATTTCCTTGAATGCAAACGATCCGCAAGAGGAGGCCGTAACGGTGTTCCGTATGAATAACCGGGTAGCGTTGCCGGTGGTTGATGAGCAGGGGATCATGTTGGGAATTGTGACAATTGACGATATACTCTGGGTCGCTAATGAGGAGTATACCGAGGATATGCAACGTTTTGGGGGTACAGAAGCACTCGATGAACCGTATTTGGATGTATCGGTTTTCCATCTGGTCAAAAAGCGCGCAGGTTGGTTGATTGTATTGTTTCTGGGGCAGCTGCTGACGGCTACGGTGATTGAGCGTTTTGAAGCGCAGTTGGCCTCTGTGATCTTTTTATTTGCCCTTATGCCGCTGATTATCTCCAGTGGTGGAAATAGCGGTTCACAGGCTTCCACATTGATTATTCAGGCCATGGCTTTAGGAGAGGTCACTATTGGAGACTGGTGGCGTGTCATGAAAAGGGAAGTGGTTTCAGGTACTATTTTAGGCGTTATATTGGGGGCATTAGGTTTTGCCCGGATCGCCACTTACCAGCTGTTTACGGAGATGTACGGCGAACATTGGGTATTGGTGGGCGTAGTGGTCTGTTTGTCGCTGATCGGTGTCGTGCTCTGGGGGTCGCTGACAGGTTCGATGTTGCCCTTTTTGCTCCGACGTCTTGGTGCAGATCCGGCCAGTTCGTCGGCGCCTTTTGTATCTACCTTGGTGGACGTGACCGGATTGATTATTTATTTCACGTTTATCACATTGATTTTATCGGGTGTACTGTTATAAATTATTCTTATTGGCAATGAATGACTTGTGAAAGATTGAAAAAAAATATTTGCATAGATGCGGTAAACTTCCGATACTTGCACCGTTGAAAGCAAAAAGCTTTTCAAAATTCCTGAATAGCTCAGTTGGTTAGAGTCCCGATACATCGGGATTAATCAGAGGGTCACTGGAGAGATAAGTTCCGCAAGGGTTCTTAAAAAATTGAAAATATTAAATAACATTCCTGAATAGCTCAGTTGGTTAGAGTCCCGATATATCGGGATTAATCAGAGGGTCACTGGAGAGATAAGTTCCGCAAGGGTTCTTAAAAAATTGAAAATATTAAATAACATTCCTGAATAGCTCAGTTGGTTAGAGTCCCGATATATCGGGATTAATCAGAGGGTCACTGGAGAGATAAGTTCCGCAAGGGTTCTTAAAAAATTGAAAATATTTAAATAATATTCCTGAATAGCTCAGTTGGTTAGAGCATCTGACTGTTAATCAGAGGGTCGCTGGTTCGAGCCCAGCTTCAGGAGCCAAGGTCGTAGAAATATTCTGCGACCTTTTTTTGTTATGGACTATCATCTTTACATATTATATTCTCAGTCGTCAGACCGATATTATGTTGGTTATACCTCGGATGTTTTATCACGATTGGAACAACATAATACTTCTTTGCGTTCTACGTATACATCTAAACATCGTCCCTGGGAGTTGAAGAAAGCAATAGTATTAGGCAATGATCGGGGTTTTGCTATGCGGGTGGAACGTGCAGTTAAGCGTATGAAAAGGCGTAAGTTTCTTGAAACCATTATCAGCGATGTTGATAATATAGATACAGTAGCTCAGTTGGTTAGAGTCCCACTGCATCGGGGCTGTTTTTCAATAAGAAAGGTGGCTTTTGCTTTATAAACGAAGATTAGAGATCAATATCTGATTGTTTTGTTATATTTATAGTTTATAGTAAACACCGCACAATCATGAGCACACTATTTGTGAAAAATATGGTCTGTAACCGTTGTATTTTGGTTGTCCAGAATGAACTGGATAAGCTGGGTATAGACGTCAAAAATATAAAGTTGGGCGAAGTGACATTGACAAAGGACCTGACGATACAGGAAAAGGATAGGCTGGAGGAAGCCCTGATTCCTTTAGGGTTTGAGGTTATCGACGATAAAAAAAGCCAACTGATCGAAAAGATAAAGAATATTATTATTGATCTGGTACATTACCAGGACAATGGGGTCAAGTCAAATCTGTCGGATATATTGAGCGATCAGCTCCATCACGATTACAATTACCTTTCCAATCTCTTTTCAGAGGTAGAAGGGACGACTATCGAGAAATACTTCATCGCACAGAAGGTGGAGAAAGTAAAAGAGCTGTTAGTATATGACGAGCTGTCCTTAAGTGAAATTGCTTGGCGGCTTAACTATTCGAGTGTGGCTTATCTAAGTAATCAGTTTAAGAAAGTGACTGGACTGACGCCAAGTCATTTCAAACAGATAAAGGAAGATAAGCGAAAACCGCTGGATAAGGTGTAAATCTTACAAATCAATTCCAAAATTACATAACAAGCTCCGGATTATTATGGCCAACTTTGTGTAATAAACAAAGGGTATAATTATGGCAACAGATGATATAAAACATAAAAGTGACACAGTGAAGAACACCTTTCCCGTATTGGGTATGAGCTGTGCTTCCTGTGCGAGCAGCGCCGAGAGTATTGTCAAACATGAACCGGGCGTCGTAGATGCTTCGGTCAACTTCGCTACAGGAAACCTGATAGTAGAATTCCTGCCGGATAGGACAGATGCGGCAAAATTGCAGAAAGCCGTGCAATCCGTAGGGTATGATCTATTGCTCGAAGATGAGTCTACGCAACAGGAGACGTTGGAAAACATCCACCAAGAAAAGTTCAAAAAGCTAAAGACCAGAACGGTGGCGGCGATTATTTTGGCATTGCCCGTTGTCATTATTGGTATGTTTTTTATGGACATGCCCTATGGCAACGAAATTATGTGGATTTTTTCTACACCTGTTGTACTCTGGTTGGGTAGGGATTTTTTTAGCAATGCTTGGAAGCAAGCTAGGCATCGTTCGGCTAACATGGATACCTTGGTGGCCTTGAGTACAGGTATAGCCTATCTCTTCAGCGTATTCAATATGTTTTTTCCAGATTTTTGGCTCCGGAGAGGATTAGAAGCGCATGTGTATTTTGAGGCAGCAGCCGTCATTATCGCCTTCATCCTTTTAGGACGATTGTTGGAAGAACGGGCCAAGGGAAACACTTCAGCTGCGATTAAAAAGCTAATTGGATTACAGCCCAAAACGGTAACCGTCATCGCATCAAATGGAGCTGAAAAACAAATCGCTATCGAAGATGTACATGCTGGTGATGTTATCTTGGTGAAGCCCGGCGAGAAAATTGCCGTGGACGGCATGGTGGTTTCCGGCAACTCGTATGTGGATGAAAGCATGTTGAGCGGCGAACCCGTCCCGGTCCTCAAAAAGGAACATGAGAAGGTCTTTGCAGGAACGATCAACCAGAAGGGCAGCTTTCAGTTTAAAGCGGTGAAGGTCGGAAAGGACACCATGCTCGCACAGATCATCAAGACGGTACAAGATGCGCAAGGGAGTAAAGCGCCGGTGCAAAAACTTGTCGATAAGATTGCGGGCATCTTTGTGCCTGTGGTTATCGGTATTGCTATATTTACGTTTGCATTGTGGACCCTATTCGGAGGCGACAGCGGCGTAGTCCAAGGGTTGTTGGCTGCGGTTACGGTATTGGTCATCGCTTGTCCTTGTGCATTGGGATTAGCTACACCGACAGCAATTATGGTCGGTGTGGGTAAGGGAGCAGAGCAGGGGATACTCATTAAAGATGCGGAGAGTCTGGAACTGGCAAAGAAAGTCGATGCCATCATTTTGGACAAGACAGGTACCATTACAGAGGGAAGACCGCAGGTTACCGATATCCTATGGTTAAACGGCGATGATACGACTAAAGATATTTTACAGAGCCTGGAAAAACAATCCGAGCATCCTCTGGCAGAAGCTGTAGTCAACTATCTGGGTGATGTATCCCCCGTATCGCTATCGCTGTTTGATAGCCTCACCGGCAAAGGAGCAAAGGCAAACTACGAAAATGAAACCTACTATGTCGGAAACAAGAGGTTGCTGACAGAAAACAACATCACGATGGATGGGAAGTTGGCGCAGCAGGCTGAAGTCTGGGGTGATGCTGCAAAGACCGTAATTTGGTTCGCCAATAGTAGTCAGGCACTTGCCGTGCTGGCGATATCGGATATGATTAAGGCAACTTCAGTTCAGGCTATAAAAGCATTACAGGATATGGGTATCGATTTGTACATGCTGACGGGCGATAATGAAGCGACGGCCAAAGCCATTGCGGAGCAAACCGGTATCCAGCATTATAAAGCCGAAGTACTGCCACAGCACAAAGCTGATTTTGTTCGGGAACTCCAGCGACAAGGAAAAATTGTGGCTATGGTGGGCGATGGCATCAATGACAGTACCGCATTGGCGACGGCCGATGTGAGTATCGCAATGGGGAAAGGGAGCGATATTGCAATAGATGTGGCCAAGATGACCATCATTTCATCCGACCTCAACAAAATACCTCGAGCGATCCGCCTATCGAAACAAACTGTAGCCACTGTGAAGCAAAACCTGTTCTGGGCATTTATCTATAATGTGATTGGCATTCCGATTGCAGCAGGTATTCTCTATCCGATCAGCGGATTTCTGTTGAACCCTATGATTGCGGGAGCTGCCATGGCTCTGAGCAGTGTCAGTGTGGTCAGCAATAGCTTACGCTTAAAGTGGAAAAAGTAAATGACAAACAAATAGTATTTAAAATAAAGGATTATGGAAAATAAAGAATTTCAGTTTAAAACAAATCTTAATTGTGGCGGATGTGTATCGAAAGTAGCTGCCGTATTGGACCATGTGGATGGTATCCGCAAATGGAACGTCGATATTGACAATCCGGACAAGATCCTTACGGTAACATCCGAAGGTATTACAACCGACCAAGTTGTCGCACTCATTGAGAGCAAAGGTTTTACGGCAGAGCCATTGGCCCAATAGGCTACACCATAACGGCTTTTGCGCATAAATACTTTTAATAAAAAAGGGCTTTACATCACATGTAAAGCCCTTTTTTATTGACTTATCTCAAAGCTATCAGCCTGCTATACTCGGTACGTTGACCAATTCGTTGGTGTCCGCATCGTAATCTATTTCCGGAAAATTGAAACCGAAGAGATTGAAAAAATCATCACGGTAACCTTGGATATCCGAAATATCGTCGAGGTTTTCCGTAGTCGCTTGTTGCCAGAGCTGAGCAACTTCTTCCTGCACATCGGGACGCATTTCCCAATCGTCTACACGGATACGCCCTTTCTCGTCAAGCGGTGTATGATCTGCATAGAGCCTCTCTGCAAAAAGTCGTTGCATTTGTTCGATCGTACCTTCGTGAATGCCTTTTTCCTTCATGACTTTATATAGCAAGGAGATATACAACGGTACGACAGGGATCGCCGAGCTGGACTGCGTAACCAAAGCTTTATTCACCGAAACATAAGAAGTACCATGAATATCGCCTAACAATTTATTGAGGAGAGGCACGGTGGCTTCCAGATCATCCTTTGCCCGCCCGATGGTCCCATTGCGGTAAATCGGGTAGGTGAGTTCCGGTCCGATGTAGGAATAGGCTACCGTCTTCACACCGTCGGCCAGCACACCTGCAGCTTTTAGATCTTCTATCCAAAATTTCCAGTCCTCGCCACCCATGACGGCCACTGTATTGACAATATCCTCTTCACTTTCGATGGGCTGAATGGAAATATCGGATACTACACCGGTATGGAAGTCTACTGTTTTATCGGTGAAAGACTGACCTATAGGTTTTAGCACCGATGAATGTGCTACACCGGTTTTCGGATGCGTACGTCTGGGAGAAGCCAATGAATATACCACTAGGTCTACCTGGCCTAAGTCACGTTTTATTAAGTCAATAGTTTGCTGTTTCACGTCGTCCGAAAAGGCATCGCCATTGATACTTTTGGCATATAGGCCAGCGGCATGGGCTTCGTTCTCAAAAGCGGCGCTGTTGTACCAGCCGGCAGTCCCCGGTTTGCCTTCGGCAGCCGGTTTTTCAAAAAATACACCTATAGTAGCGGCATCCGACCCGAAAGCTGCAGTGATGCGTGACGCCAATCCAAAGCCGGTAGAGGCACCGACGACTAATACTTTCTTTGGGCCGTTCTCGATAGTTCCCTTCGATTTTACATATTCAATTTGGTTTTTGACATGTTGAGCTGTGCCCTGAGGATGCGATGTTAAGCAGATAAAACCTCTTACGCGCGGTTGTATAATCATATGAATAAACTAAGTTAGTAGTCTTTTTAATACTTCTGCAAACTTAAAGAATTTTGGTAGAATATCTATTATTAAAAAGCGCCGGATAGATAATGCCGGCGCCAATATATTTCATGATAAAATGAATGCTACCTCAAGTGCGATCGCAGCATCCACGCTGTTTTCTCGTGCTTTTCAATCATACTTCCTAAGAAATCTTCCGTACCCGCATCCCCGTGTTCGGCTACTTTGTCGATGTCACTCCGGATAGAAATAATCAAGCTTTCGAAATCATTCAGCAGATCCTTGATATATGTATTGCCGTCATTCTTCCCATCTTTCGCTTCGGTGAGCTGGGTCAGCTGTAAATATTCTTTCATTGTACCTGTTGCATAATGTCCGACAGTCCGTACCCGTTCGGCAACCTCATCAACGACCAATGCCAGTTCGTTGTAAATCGTTTCAAAAAAAAGATGAAGTTCATGGAAACCAGGTCCTTCGACATTCCAGTGTGCATTTCTCACCTTTTGGTACAATACACTTTCGTCAGCCAGCAGTTTGTTTAAAATAGCAGCTACCGCTGTCATATCCTTTTCCTTAATTCCAATGTTTGTTTTCATAACGATATCTATTTAAATTGTTAATATGCACTTGCTTCATTCAATGTGGCGAGGGTTTCATCATCCAACTGTAGCGTTACAGCGTCCACGAACGACTGTATATGTTTATCTTTCGTTGCGCTTGCAATAGGAGCAGTTATGGTATCTTGTGCCAACAACCATGCCAACGCAATGCCCGACGGAGTTGTTTGATGAGCTGCAGATACCTTCTCCAACGCTTTTACAATACGCTGCCCGCGCTCATTCCAATATTTTTTGAAAATTCCTTCACCACGCGCAAATTTTGAAAAGTCTTCTGCGGATCTATATTTACCGCTTAGGAAACCGCTCGCTAAAGAATAATAAGGAATGACGCCTAATTGTTTTTCGGAAACCACATTTTTATATAGACTTTCATATTTTGCCCGATCGTATAAGTTGTATTCCGGTTGCAGCGAGATATAGGCCGGTAAATTTTTCTCTGCAGAGACATCCAGACTTTCGACCAATCGTTCCGGCGTCAAGTTGGAAGCCCCGATATAGCGTACTTTCCCTTGTTTGATCAACTCCTCATAAGCCCGTAGTATTTCCTCCACGGCGGTCTCTTCTTTATCATAATGGGTCTGATAGAGATCGATATAGTCTGTCTGTAGCCGACGCAAAGAATGTTCCACCTGCTCCATGATATGGCTCCGTTGGATATTATGTTTTTCTGCGTAGCTAAATCGTCCGCCCACCTTCGTCATGATGACGATCTTGTCACGATTGCCACGCGCTTTGATCCAATTACCAATGATGCTTTCCGACTCGCCTCCTTTTCTACCCTCTACCCAATGCGGATAGTTGTTTGCTGTATCGATGGCATCAAAGCCAGCGTCGACAAAGCTGTCCAATATAGCGAATGACTCCGCCTCGTTCAAGGTCCATGCAAATACATTCCCTCCAAATATCAGAGGAGTTATTTCCAAGGTAGAAAGTCCTATTTTTCGTTTGTTGAGTGCCATAGCATGAAGATGTTTTATAAGAAATACAATATACGAAAAATTCTTAATTTTGTGGGATAATGTACATGCCTTTGATGGAAAAACCGCTGACTTTCTTTCATACTTTCAAACAGGATATTTCCATGCTGGCTAAGCCGGAGAGGTTTACTTTTCCTTTTTGTTATGAGCCTCATCCCTTGAGTATCGTGGCGGCAGAGGAACTCCAACATTATCTTATGGAGCAGACGGATTTTGAGCATCCTTTCGGGTTGACAGACAACTTGGATACAGCGCCTATTGGCAAAATGTTCGGCGTATTGGTCGTCGAAAACCAACAGGGCCAGCTGGGGTATTTAGCTGCTTGTTCGGGTAAACTGGCGGGAAGCAACCGACACCGCTATTTTGTACCTCCCATATTTGATATGTTGGAAGAAAATAGTTTTTTCCTGCGGGAAGAGAAAGAAATCAACCAGTTGAATCGGGAGATTGAACATTTGGAACAGGACATGCAGTTGGACGTATTACGGACCCAACTGGAGCAGACAAAGTCCGCATGTACGGCACGATTGTCAGCGATGCGTGCTTTACACAAAGCCAATAAAGCCCAAAGAAAAGCCATACGCACCGGACAGCGCACTGAACTTTCCGATGCATCTTATACGATACTGGAGCAAGATCTTATCAAACAAAGTTACCGCGATCAACATGAGTATGCTGTCGAAAAGCAAGCTTGTCGACAGCAGATCCAGCATATAGAGGAGTTGCTGCATAACCTTCTTACCGCCATCGACGAAAAAAAGGAATTGCGGCGGAATAAATCGGCCAACTTACAGCTGCAGCTCTTTGATCAATACCGATTTCTAAATGCGAAGGGCGAAGATAAATCCATACGGGCCATCTTTGAGGAAGTTACACAGCTAATGCCGCCGGCAGGGGCTGGTGAATGTGCAGCACCCAAACTGCTGCAATACGCTTACCAACATCAATTGACACCGATATGTATGGCGGAGTTTTGGTGGGGAGCTTCTCCGGCTTCAGAGGTGCGTAAGCATCGTTATTACTACCCTTCCTGTCGGGGTAAATGTGAACCGATATTGGGACATATGCTGCACGGCCTGATGGTCGACGACAACCCTATGCTCCACAACCCGGCAGATCAGCGCGAACTGGAGATCCTGTTTGAAGATGAAGATATTATCGTGGTGAACAAACCGACGGAGTTCCTTTCGGTTCCTGGTATTCACATACAGGACAGTGTGCAGACGCGGATCTTATCTCGTTATCCCACGATCACTGGGCCGCTTATTATCCATCGGCTCGATATGTCGACGTCGGGTATTATCGTGCTGGCGAAAAATAAAAACGCGCATCAGTTTGTGCAGGATCAATTTATCCGGCATACGGTTGAAAAAAGATATACCGCGCTTTTAGATGGCATTGTTTCGTCACCGGAAGGCCTTGTAGACCTCCCGCTTCGGGTAGATCTGGAAGATAGGCCGCGACAAGTGGTGTGTGAGATTTACGGCAAGCCGGCTCAAACCCGCTATCAGGTCGTGGGTGTGGAAGATCGATATACGCGGGTTCATTATTATCCATTAACTGGTCGTACGCATCAGCTTCGTGTGCATTCCGCTCATCAGAGTGGGCTAAACACCCCCATTGTGGGGGACGATCTTTACGGCCGGCGTGGCGAACGGCTGTGTTTGCATGCGGGCTATATTAAGTTTGTTCACCCCCGTACCAAACAGGAAATTTCTTTTGAAGTGCAAGATCCGTTTTAAGAAATGTCGACATTTCCTTACATTGGGTGAAAATTTCGATCTCGCATGGACATATTACGATTTGCCTATCAACATCCTTCTCTTCAGCCTACTGATTTGGATATTATCTGCGACGCCCATACCCGGGCAGATGTGGCCAAAGGGGAGTTTTTGTTACAAAAAGATCAAGTGGCAAATGAATATTATGTTGTGGAAAGTGGATTGGTACGCACCTATGTGTATGATTTTGAGGGCAACGAGATTACGACAGGTTTCATGGGAAATCAAGAGGTTGTCATTGAGGTGGCGTCAATCTTCCACCATGTCCCCACGCAGGAGTATATGCAGTGCCTGACAGACTGTGTTTTGTGGAAGATAGACTTTGGCACGTTTCAGGATTTATTTGACCAAATTCCGGCATTTCGGGAATGGGGGCGAGCTTGGATGGCCTTTGAGTTGTACCGAAGCAAAATGCGGGCAACCGAGATGATTACAGAAACGGCAGCAAAACGTTATTTGCGCCTGATCCAAGAAAAACCTCAGATTATACAACAGGCTCCTTTGAAATATATCGCTTCTTATTTGGGTGTTACAGATAGCTCATTGAGTAGGATACGTAAGGAAATTACACAAAGCTAATTGGAGGATAGGAATGTATGAGCAATTCTTTTCGTACTATAGATGAATACATCGGCAGTTTCGACGCTGATTCGCAGAATTTCTTGAAGGAGTTAAGGCGAATTATCCGTGAGGTGGTTCCGAAGGAAACGGCTGAAACGATCAGTTACCAAATGCCTACGTATAAATATCATGGTAATATTATTCACTTTGCACGTTATAAAAACCACGTTGGTTTATATCCGGGGTCAGGAGCAATCGAAGCTTTTTCTGAGCGGTTGAAATCATTTAAAACATCTAAAGGAAGCATACATTTGTCTTTGGATAGCCCCTTACCTCAAAAGCTTATTCAGGATATCGTGCATTTCAATGTCGCGTTATTGAAAGATAAAAATGAACCAAAATGGGATACTTATCGTTCGAATTGGGAAGCTTGCTATGAGTTTATGGCGCAGATTATCGTAAAGACGGAGCTCACGAGCGCATTTAAATGGGGAACGGAAGTGTATACTTACGAAGGGAAGAACATAATCAGCTGGGGAGGCTTTAAAAATTTCTTTTCCATATGGTTTTATAATGGTGTATTTCTGGAAGACCCTGATAAGGTATTGATCAATGCGTCCGAAGGTAAAACAAAAAGCTTGCGTCAATGGCGTTTCACCAGTGTACAGGAAATGGATGAAACGAAAATATTGGCGTATATCAGCGAGAGTATACAAGCTGTGAAAGATGGCAAAGAAATAAAAGTACAGAAGCCAAAGTCTAACAATCCGAAGGGTTTGTTAAAAGAGTTATTAGTACAGGATTCGCTGTTCGAGGCGGCTTTTGCGGGCCTTACACCTGGCAGGCAAAAAGAGTATATCGATTATATTGACGAAGCGAAACAGGAGAAGACGAAAAAGAGCAGATTAGAGAAAATAAAGCCATTGATACTTTCCGGAAAAGGCTTGTATGACAAATACAAAAAATAAGATCAATGGTATTCATCCATCATAGGAATAGTGAAAAATAAAACAATGTATACAGCGGAAAGTGTTCTGGATTTTATTGAAAATCTGGAGCATGCACAAAAGCGGGAGGATAGCTATGATCTTGTGAAGTTGATGGAAAGTGTCTCGGGTGAGGGGGCACGTATGTTTGGTCCTTCTATTATCGGATTTGGTAAATACCACTATACCTATGCAAGTGGACATGAAGGAGAGGCACCTTTGATCGGTTTTTCGCCACGTAAAGCAGCTATCTCGTTGTATGTATTTACGGGTTGGGAGGGACATGCTCCTCTTTTGGAAGACCTGGGGAAGTTCAAATTGGGCAAAGCTTGTATTTATATTAAAAAGCTGGAGGATATTCAGGAAGAAGCGCTTATTAAGCTTATGGAGGCGACTATCGACTTCCTGAGTAATCGATATACACGAATAGAACCTTAATGTTTAATGATTTATTAGGATGAAACAATACAGCACAAATTACTACAATACATTCATTACGATCGCAGACGATACCAAGGCCAACCATGGTATAATGCCTCCTGTCAAACCGGACAAGCAGACCGTGGCAAATTACCAGTTTGACCTTATCGGACGAAACCCGTTGCGCTATACTTCCGATGATATTCTATTTATGGTCTATGCCGTGCGTGGGGATATCCCTGAACAGGATTATGAAAGCGCACGCCTGCAATTTTATTCGAAAGGGCAGCCCTGCCTGCGGACTTCGCCATTGGCGAAGACTTACGGATGGGGTATTTACAGTGACGATCAGGGTCGGGTAAAGCTTGTAGATAGTGCTTCTGAGGAATATGAACAATTGCTGCAGGATGAAAATATCAAAAAAGTTGCGGCCATGCGGTCGCAAAGATAATGACGTTTATACCGATACGTGTTATTCTTTTACCGAGAATAATCATGTATTTACCTAATTTTGGTATAGTTGCATCCTGCATTTCGGTAACTTTGGATAAAGAAAAATTAAAAAGATATGTCATTTAAGGAAACGTTTTACACGACAGGGGAGAACCTACTTAAGAAAATCAAAGAGCTGATTGCTGAAGGGAATGTGACAAAAATCAGTATTGCGGATAAAAACGGAAATGAGATTATCAGTTTTCCGGCTACCATTGGCGTTATAGGAGCCATTTTCGCACCTATAATTGCTGCTGTGGGAGCTGTAGCTGCGCTTTTGACGGAATGTAAAGTTACCGTAGAAAGGAAAGGTCCGCCAACGGATAAGGATGCCGAGTCTACCGAGTTCGGTCAAACGAATGAATGAAGCGGGCGCTTTGGTAAACTGGCTTAGGCAATTTTTAAAATGAGTTAGGCGATGTTTAAAAATCGCTTAGGTGTTATTGTGAAAATGAGTACTCAATTTGTGTAAAATGAGTACTCGTTTTAGGTAAATTGAGTACTCATTTTGGTAAAGTCGCCTAACCCATTTTATAAAGTCACTTAACCGCTTTCTAAAATGGCCTAAGTCATTTATTCTTTTCGAACGTTATACTTTCTAATTTTACTTTCATTTGCTTGGCGGCATGGAAGATTAATCGACGTTTGGTGATGTTTTTTTCAGATACATCTTCTTTTTTTGCGCTTCCGGTACTGTTGATACTCATCCGAAAAGAGCCTAAGTTGCCCAGGCGTACAATATAACCCTCGGATATAGCACGGGGGATTGCATGGACCAAACTTTGCAGCACAGCATGAACGTCTGCTTCGGTGAGAGAAGACGCATGTGATATTTCCTCAGCTAAGTCATTTAGTGTCATTTCGCCTGCACTTACAGGCCGTGGGTAAAACTTCTTCGGGGCTGTAGGATCTATGACGCTGCCGATTTCATGAATATTGAATTTTATTGCCATACGGGAAAATAGTTTTTTATAATAGGATTAAAGGTTGTATTTGATGGATGTGGGACTAATATAGGTGTTTTTGGTGAGAAGGTATCGCATGAGTAGGCGGGCAGTCCTTTGACGGAGAGTATACGTATGATTAAAAGTCACTCAGATCGTTTGAACTTTGTAATGGGACTGTTTCGAAATATATCTGATTGCAACAGAGATCTCGTAATTTTTTCCGCTTATCTCTGTTGCTATAATGGTATCATCTGTTTCCCAACGGTTGGAGATCGTGAGATGTTCTGCGGCTATCGCAAGCCCCCACTTTTCTTTATCGTCTTGAAATAGGGTGTTACTCCATTCTATATCAGGTTTCCCTTCGCCATATTTTTGTTTAAGTTTTGATAGTAAATCGAGATAGGTTGTCAAGTGACTGTTATGGCTAGCGTATTCTTCCCTGAGATTGTAGGACGCAGCTGCCATTTTACCTGATGGGTTAAATAAATAAATAAGATTTGTCTTATAACCCGACAGACTAATGTCATAAACAAGATAATTGGATTCATTTAATGAAGGTTTTCCCTGTTCCGTTGAAATCACCTGAGTTTTGGTCATACCCCATTTTGTTTTCCGTACTTGGGCATCGGCAGATGAAACAAAAAATACACCAATCACTAAAACAATAAATCCTTTCATATTCATAATATTTTGGTTAACAATATTCCTCACAATCTATGTGACACTATCATAATCGAAAGTTTATGTCTACAAAATGTTTACAAAATTCTAAATTATGATTGTCGATTCACTGGTCAGGAAGTTGTATCAAACAGCTTTAAATACACAAAAACAAGGAAAGTGTCTTACGCTTTCCTTGTCAAGTACCCAGCGCCGGAGTCGAACCGGCACATCCGAAGATATTGGTGTTTGAGACCAACGCGTCTACCAATTCCGCCAGCTGGGCAAGCTGTTTTGTTGTTCGACGATGCAAATATAAGTCTTCTTGGAGTGTTTGCAAAAATATTTTTGCATGTTTTGTTAAACTCCTGTGTATGAAACATAAAAAGATAAAAACAATAAAAGCCAACCCGAACGTTGGCTTTTATGTAATATACGGCGATTTCCTTTTTTTAATGTGCACTAAGTTGTTTTTTCTTTTCTTCATCAAAATCGGCTTCCAGCTCAGCTAATTTTTTCTTGCCATAACTCAAACGTGTAATGATGACAAACAACACCGGCACGATGAAAATAGCCAAGAAGGTAGCTGCGGTCATGCCTCCGAATACAGTCCAACCAATGGTTTGTCTGGATACTGCTCCAGCGCCAGTGGAAATCATCAACGGGATAATCCCGAGAATGAATGCCAGCGAAGTCATGATGATAGGGCGAAGACGTAGCTTGACGGCTTCTAATGTTGCCTCCAAGAGATTCATACCAATGTCGACACGTTCTTTGGCAAATTCGACAATAAGGATCGCATTTTTTGCAGCGAGACCAATAATCGTGACCAAACCGATCTGTGCATAGATATTATTATCCAACATGGGTAATAAGGTCAGTGCTAATATCGCTCCGAAAACACCTAATGGTACAGATAATAAGATAGAGAATGGAACCGACCAACTTTCGTATAAGGCGGCTAACAATAAAAATACAAATACAATACACAAGGCAAATATCTGTATGGTCTTGGAACCCGATTGTTTCTCCTGTAAGGATAATCCCGAAAATTGATAGTCAAATCCTGCAGGCAAGGTTTGCGCTGCGACCTCTTCCAAAGCCCGTAAAGCATCCCCGGAACTATAGCCCGGAGCAGCATCCCCGGATACCTCGATACTTCTGAAGATATTGTAGTGGTTGATCAACGACGGCATTGTCACCAATTCATAGCTGACTAAGGTGCCCAGCGGGACAGGATTACCCTGCACATTGTTGACATATAACTTATTGATGTCCTCAATATTCATACGATAGCTAATATCGGCTTGGGTGACAACCCGGAAATTACGCCCGTATTTGGTAAAATCATTGACATAGCTACTGCCCAAGTAGGACGAAATGGTCGCATAGATATTGGAGATCGGGACTCCCATTCGTTTTGCTTGCTCCCGATTGACTTTTAGCTTATAGTTGGGGGAGTCAGAGTTGAACAGCGTATACGCCATTCCGATTTCGGGACGCTGATTGGCGGCAGCTAGGAAATTACCTACAACGGCTTCAAATTCTTTAATATCTATAGTCTGCAAATCTTGTACGAGTAATGAAAAGCCGCCGGAAGAGCCAAGGCCCGGAATGGCGGGAGGGGTAACAGCCAATATTTTGGCTTTAGGGTATTTTGCATATTTGCCCATGATACCTCCCGTAATCTGGCTTGCCGTCCGCGTCCGTTCACTCCATGGCTTTAAAGACACGAACAGTGTCGCGCCGTTGGATTTGAACGATCGATTGAGAATATTAATACCCGAGATTGCCGTGACGTATTTTATCTCCGGAAAATCGCGGCGTATCTCTTCTTCAAGTTCTTTCAATACCGCACCGGTACGAGCCGCAGAAGCCCCTTCCGGTAAAGTTACACCGGCAAAAAACATCCCACCGTCCTCCGTGGGTATAAATCCAGCAGATTTCGTGTTAAACATCCATCCGGTACCGATGAGGATACATAGGAGAATGATTAATACAAAAGGCGTTGCCTTGATCGCTTTTTTTACGCCTCTGGAATAATTGTTGGTGATACCATCAAACCAGTTGTTAAACTTATAAAAGATTTTATTGAGACCTTTGGAGTCTTTAGAGACGGCAGAAGGCTTCAATAACAGTGAACAAAGGGCCGGTGTCAGCGATAAGGCAATAAAGGCCGACAGCAGTACAGACACCGCAATGGTAATAGCAAACTGCTGATACAGTTTACCGACCATCCCCGGGATAAATCCCACCGGTACGAATACGGCCGCCAGAATCAGGCCGATAGCAATCACCGGTGCGGTGATGTCTTTCATCGCCCGGAGGGTGGCTTCTTTCGCACTTAGCCTTTCGCGATCGATATAATGCTGTACCGCTTCCACGACGACAATGGCGTCATCCACCACAATACCGATGGCTAATACAAAGGCCAGCATGGTCAGATTGTTGATGGAAAAACCAAAGAGCGTAAAGAAAATAAACGTACCGATGATCGAGACAGGAATGGCTAACACCGGTATCAACGTTGCCCGCCAACTCTGAAGGAAGAAAAAGACCACCAGTGTCACCAAAATCAAAGCTTCGAGTAAGGTATGAATAACCGATTCGATGGAAGCGTTGACGACCGACACTGTTTCGTAACCCACGACGTAATCAACGTCCTGGGGAAAAGATTCCTTAAGCTTATCCAATGCAGCAAAAATACCTTCCGCAGTTTCTACTGCATTTCCTCCAGGAGTCTGATTAATCATCATCCCCGTGGATGTCATACCGTTTACAGTCGTCGATGTACCGTAGCTAAATTGCCCCAGCTCTACCCGGGCAACATCTTTTAACAGTACGGCAGATCCATCCATATTGGTCTTCACCACGATATTTTCAAAATCTTCTATTTCTGAAAGATCCGAATCGGTAATCACCGGATATTCAAATACAGTCGTTAATTCCTGTGGAAGACTTCCCACGCTACCACCCGGAATACGGATGTTTTGCTCATTGATCGCTGCCGATATATCTGCCGGAGTCATTTTTAGATTCGCCAATTTGTTGGCGTCAAGCCATACCCGCATAGAGAAAGGTTGTCCAAAGGCGTTGACATCACCGACACCTTTTACACGCATAAGCGCATCCTTAACATACAGGTTGGCATAATTGGCTAAAAACTTGTCGTCTCTTGTGCCATTCGGTGACACTAACGAAACCAACATGAGTACATCCGTGTTCGCTTTACGTGTCGTAATACCGAGCCGGCGCACAGCTTCCGGCAGGGAAGGCTCGGCAATACCGACCCTGTTCTGCACGTCCAGGGTAGCGATGTCAATGTCTGTTCCCACTTCGAAGGTGACGGTAATTCGGGATTGCCCGTTTGACGTGCTATTGGATGACATATAAATCATGCCGGGGGTACCGTTGATTTGGCTTTCTATAGGCGTAGTGACCGTCTGTTCGACAGTCTGTGCATCCGCACCTGTATAGTTAGCCGTAACAGTAACCGTAGGAGGGGCTATAGAGGGATATTGGCTGATCGGTAAGGTCGTGATCGCGATCAGTCCTATCAGCGTTATTAAGATAGAGATCACGATAGCCGTCACCGGCCTTTTTATAAATACTTCTGAAATCATTATGATCTGATTAGCGTTGTTGCAAATACGATTTATTGATTATTCTCTGTTACTTTGAATCCAGGTCTTAATGCCGTAGCACCTTCCGTGACTATCTTCTGTCCAGCTTCGAGGCCTGACGTAACCACAATTCTGTCGTCGATTTTCGCGCCTAAAGAAACTTGTTTCAGTTCGACTTTGCTGCTATCATTGACTGTATATACATTGAATGTACCTAATTGCTCAAAGACGGCTTTGTATGGGATAATCAACTCCTCTTGTTTTGATGCACTTTGTATATTCAAGGTGGCGTTCATGCCTGCACGTAAAGCGTTGCTGGCGTTAGCGAAAGAAGCCCTTACCTTGATGGTTCCGGTCTGACTGTCTACTGCTCGGTCGATCGTGCTGATGTGTCCTACACCTTCAAACCGGTTTCCGTCGGGTAAAGTCACATAGATGTCTGCCTGGGACGCTCCACGCTGTAACGCATTAAATTCGGTAATATCCTTTTCGTTGATTTGAAATTCCACCGCGATAGGATCCGTCGAACTTATCGTATTTAGCAGCGTAGATCCCGCACTGACCAGTGCGCCTTGGCGAACTTGTGATATGCCTATATTTCCGGAGAACGGCGCTACAATGACTGATCGCTGTAAATTCGTGCGTGCAGTCGTCAATGCCGCTTCAGCCGCTTGTACCTGCGCTTTTTGGTTGTTGAGGTCTGTCATCGCATAATCCAGGGTCTGCCGGGCTATCGCATCTTGTTTGGCCAACGTCTGGTAGCGTTCTAAATCTTTTTGTACGCGATCAAGGTTCGCTTTTGCAATGGCCAAATTGGCTTCTGCCTGTTCTGTAGCCGCTTTATACCGCGTGCGGTCTATTTCGTAAAGACGCTGTCCCTTACTGACATATGCCCCGTCGCTGGTATATATATTCGTGATATATCCGCTTACCTCCGCCCGGATCTCTGTTTCCTGTAGGGGGACGACATTTGCGGGATAGCTTTTTGTACCCGACACAATTTCTTTGTTGACCAGTACTGTGGTCACCGGTACAGTTACTTCTGCTTGCGATCTTCCACCGGCTTGTTCGCTTTTATTGGTATTTGTTCCACAAGATTGCCCGAATAGACCTAAACTGATAAGGAAAGCGGAAAATATTTGATTGTTATTCATCGTTCTGAGTGTTCGTTATAGTTTCAAGTTTAGTTGTTTATTGCAATAGCGCCCAATGCCTTTTGGATGTCCAGTTTGCTGGATAAAAGGGCGTATAGCGCGTTTAAGTAATTAATCTGTGCCGTTTTTAGATTCGTCTCGGCAGTCATGAGGTCCAGATAGGTCTTTATGCCGGCATCATATTGTAATTTGATGGTATTGTAGACCTCTTCTGATAGCGTAATGTTTTCCTTTGCATTACGCCAGTCGTTCATATTGGAGCGATAGGAAGCCATGGACAAAGAATATTCGGTGCTGATTTGATTCTCCAGATCCTGAATATCCAGATCCAAACGTTCTTCCTCCAGTTCGGATTTTCGGAGTTCCTGTATTCGTTTTGTTCCCTGGAAAATCGGTAGATTTAAACTTAACCCTACCGTGGATGCAGGAAAATTGTCTTTATAGAGGTTTTCAAATGCATTGTTCCGGTAATTTGCCGAATAGTTGGCGTAGGCACCCACCCGTGGAAGAAAGCTCCATTTATGATATTGTGTATTCAGTTTTTGAATCTCCTTCACGTTCTGGAGTTGTCTGAACTCGACACGGTCGGCTATATGCAACATTTCAGAGGTGTCCAATAATACTGATGTTTCCATATTCTGGTCCATAAACGATAAGGACAAGGACTGCTCCCGGGGAATAGCCAATAACATTTTTAGATAATCGTATTTGTACCCGCGAAGTTCACGTGCCGACTTGAGTTCTGCCCGGGCATTATTTAACGATATCTGGGCTCTTTTATAATCAGTCTTATCGACCAATCCGACTTCATAACGTGCAGAAGCTTCCGCATGCTGCCGTTCCAACCGGGCGATATTTTCCAAAATTACCTTTATTTGTTCCTCGCTCGTTAAAATATCATAGTACGCTTTACTGACGGTGACCACCGTATTTATTTGTGCGTTTTCAACATTGAGTTCGTTTTGCTGGCGAATAAAATCTGCTGCTTTTGACGCCTGAAATAACTGCGGGCTAATGATAGCTTGGTCAGCCTGGATGGTGAGTCCGCTGTTATTGCGTTGTCCCATGGTAATATTTGCCCCGTTGATATTTGTCGTGGGCAGCTGTATAGCATGGCTTAAGCTGGCCGTGGCATTGATCTGGGGAAACCATCCCGAAAGTGCAGAAGCAATTTCCCTTTCGCCGATCTCCTGATCCAATTGGGCTTGTTTCAGGTCGATCTTATTGCTCAATGCATAGTTTATCAAGTCGTCCAACGTGGCATTGGCGAGCTTCGGAGTCTCTTGTGCGATTGCGGCTGAATAACCAAGGGCTGCAAAAAATAAAAAGGAGGATAGTCGCTTTAAATAATTAAAATTCATAGTGTTTATGTTGTTTTTACGCCGTTCCAAATAATATCGATTAAATCGTCCAATTGCTTTTCTTCAAATTTGATCTTTCCATACAATACAGATTTAGAAAAGGAGACTGCCACCCCGATAAAAGCCGATGAGAGGATGCAGACGTCTCTTTTTTTCAAGGCATTTACTTCTATCCCGCGTAGCAGAAAATCAATGAGTTTGTTTTCTTCATACGGTCCGTCTGATGTTTTGGATTGGGCAATTTCGAAAAATGGAGAACTGTAAAACTGCTCCATGAAGCTAAATTTATCTGTATGGTCACGATAAAAAGAACAGAAGCATTTAAAAACCAGAAAAAACTGCTCCTTATAATCGAGGCTCTTATCCATCTCATCAAAAATGTAACTGTGCATCTGCTGTTTGCAATAGTCATATAATTGAAGTATCAATACCTCCTTCGAAGGAAAATAATGATAAATGGTGCCGATAGCGACATCCGAGGATTTGGCAATCTGGCTCATAGGCGTACCATGAAAACCATGCTCTTGGATGAGAAGCATGGTGTTTTTAAAAATACACTCGATTTTATCTGTCAATTGAACGTTCATTCGGTTGCAAAACTACCGAAAGGAATGCTTTTTTCTTGTCAAATTATTGTTATACTTTGAGTGCGCGGCTGAGAGGTGAGTATAGTGAAAATCAAGGTGTGTTAAATAATTGTTAAGTTTTCTAAAAACTCTTGACAGGTGTACTTTTTACACTTATCTTTGTGGTATCATAATTTAGGTTTATAATTGGTTAGTAAAGGTTTTCATTCTCCCCGTTTGAAAACCTTTTTTTATGGCCTATTATTTAATAATCCGCTTTATTTTGTTCGATTTTTTAATAAGCTTATGCAGACCCTCGTAATCTTCTGCTTCAATTTTATCATGCAGTTTTTGCAATTGTTTGATATGTTCTTCCAATACTTCCAATACATTTATTCGGTTTTGTTTGAAGATAGGCGTCCACATATCCGGTGACGATTTCGCAAGCCGTACAGTGGACTCAAATCCAGATCCGGCCAGTTCGAAAATCCGTCCCTGCGATTTTTCTTTTTCCAATACAGTCAATGCCAATGCGAAAGACGTTAAATGTGAAATATGGGAAACATAAGCCGTATGCATATCATGTTCTTCCGCATTCATGAAGAGCGACTTCATTTCGAGTTGCTCGGTTATCGTGTCGGCCAGGTCAAAAGCATCCTCATCCGATTTGAAAGCTTCCACATACACCATATTCTTATCTTTGAAAAGATCGGGAAGTGCAGCTTCGGGGCCGGAGTACTCGGTACCTGCCATTGGGTGTGCGGCCACGTAACGCCCTCTTTTGGGATGATCTGCAATCTGTTCTAAAATGTTGATTTTGGTGGATCCCATATCGATCAAAACCTGATCGGTAACACGATCCAGAATATAAGGAGCGAGTTGTACAATAGCATCTACAGGTGTAGCGAGAATAACCACCTTACATTGGTCGATAGCTTCTTCCAACGTGACAAATTCGTCAACAAGCTTAAGTTGAAGCGCCTTTTTCCGGTTAGCTTCACTCTTGTCGACACCTATTATTTTATTGTATTGTTCAGTTTCTCTCAGCCGCAGCGCTATTGATCCACCAATCAGACCTACACCTACAATTGCTATATTCATCTTTTTATTATTGCACTAAAGTTGTACCGTTTTTTCAACTGAAATTGCCAGCAAAGTTAAGCTAAAGTATCCTTAATTCTACTAATGGCCTGCTGAAAAACATCTGACGTAGCACATAGGCTTATGCGGATATATGAATCGCCTGCCGAACCGAATATCCCCCCGGGCGTGATGAATACATGCGATTTGTATAAAACGTCATCACACAATGCATAACCATCCTTAAAGCGTGATGGTATCTTCGCCCATACAAATAGTCCTACCTGATCCTTGTTATAACTACAGCCCAATAGATCCATAATTTCGAAGACCTTTTCCCTTCTTTTGCGGTATTCATCGTTCAATTGGGTATACCAGCTCCGGTCCAGACCCAGCGCAGTCGCTGCAGCGACCTGTAGTGGCAAGAACATGCCCGAATCCATGTTGCTCTTGAAACGTAGAATTTCATTGATCCGTGTTTCGTTGGCCAATAGCATGCCAATCCGCCAACCCGCCATATTTGAAGACTTGCTTAAGGAGTTTAGTTCAATAGCGACATCCAGAGCACCTTCCACAGAAAGGATACTTTGGGGCTGATCGTTCAGGATGAAGCTGTACGGATTATCATGACATATCAAGATATTATGTTTTCGTCCGAAAGCGACAATCTGTTCAAAAAATGCGGTGTTTCCCAACGTACCCGTAGGCATGTGTGGATAATTGATCCACATCATCTTTACGTGCGATAAATCGGACTCTTCGATCGCTGCTAAATCCGGGAGCCATCCATTTTCTTCCGACAATGTATAAGGAACGATGGTGGCCCCGCTGAGCCGTGCCGCACTGGTATAAGCGGGGTATCCGGGATTGGGAACTAATACTTTATCGCCTTCCTGAAGGTAGGTCATGCAAATATGAACAATCCCTTCCTTGGATCCGATGAGTGGTAATACTTCTGTATTCGGATTTAGAAGTACACCATAGTATCTCACATACCAATCCGAAATAGCTTGCCGTAATATGGGCGCACCTTTATAATTTTGATAACCGTGCGTGTTCGGTAAAGAAGCTTGCTCACTTAACACCCTAATGACATCCGGGTGGGGTGGGAGATCCGGACTTCCGATACCTAAATTGATGATTTGTTTGCCGGCTTTATTAAGCTCATCGATCTCCCGTAGTTTTTTTGAAAAATAATATTCTTCTGTATGCTGAAGCCTACTGGCCACTTGAATATTCATACTAAGCTGATTTGACGCTAAATTAAAAAAAACTAATGGTTTTAGAAATATTTATCGTTAATCAGCATTATACCCACCTCTGTGTATTTTGATTATAATATAGTAAGGGTGATAGTCCCTAAATTCTTAACCATTCCATTTTCTACCTCTACATCTTCAATGGTTTGGCTGGCGTAAATTTCATTTTCCGGTTCGATAATGATGGTGTATGTTCCATCCTCAATTCCTGGGAAATAAAAAGCCCCCTCGATATCCGTTACGGCACCGATACGATCATCCTCTGTGGTTTCTGCATATATCCTCACATTCGCATCTAAAGGTAGTATCATGCCACGGATGACACCCGATACGGCCTCTGGGATAGCACGAATTACAGGTTTCAAGATGTAACCTCCATTGCCTGTCGTTGTTATCGAACTAGCTACATCAAAGTCCAATAGCATGGTGTAGGCGACATCCGGAACAAGTTCGTCATGCACTTTTATTTTAACACCTGAGCTCTGACCGCTAGGCGTAGTCAATGGATGGGCAGTTCCGTCGATAACAACTTCGTTGCCTTCATCATCCAGTATCAAGCGCACCTCTTGAAGGCGCCCAGAGGCTACCGTTTCAGTTGCAAGAAGGGTGTCTTTCCCCATCGCGAACTCCAGGATGTCAAAGGGCTCATTCTCATCAATATCAATCGTCGTACGACCAGAACTGGTAATCACTTCAATTTTGTCGATGTTAAGTAAGACATTGTCATATCTTCCCGGAGCGTCAGTTATTTTTACAGATAATGGTGTTCTGCCCGAACCCGATTCATTATTACTCTCACAGGCACTCAATAAAGCGAGTGCGGCCAAACTTAAAAATAGTGTCTTTTTCATTTCGCAATCAGTTTTATTCAACGGGGAAGTTTTGCAATTTTGATGCCAGAAAACGTTCCAATAGCCCGGTTTGTTCTTAATTAACATTCAGAAGAGAGCATTACCCCGAGCTGATATAGCTTTCCGGATGAAAGACCTTTTTCAATAAATAATTTGGATTTCGAAAAATGTTTTGTACTTTCGTGTACGTACACAATTGTACTTATAAACTTAACTGACCTCATGACAGATTGCATATTGTTTTATAATGCGGAGATTATATTAAGAAATGAGATCTTTTTAGGCGCCGTCCTGGTGGAGGGAGCGAAGATCAAAGCCATATATGAAGAGGAAGACATATCCTTGGGTCGGTTTGAAGGTTGCACGCTAATCGATCTGCAGAGAAAGTATTTATCACCCGGCTTTATTGACATCCATGTACACGGCGGCGGCGGCTATGATTTTATGGACGGTACAGCGGAAGCTTTTGAAAATATCGCTGTCACACATGCCAAATACGGAACGACCTCGATGGTTCCGACCACGCTTACCAGTACGCAGGAACGGCTAAAGGAAACATTGGGAAGTTACGAGCGTATAAAAGACAAGAAAATTAATGGCGCGCAGTTTTTAGGTATACATCTGGAGGGACCTTATTTTGCCATGAGCCAGCGGGGAGCGCAAGATCCCCGTTATATCCGCAATCCGGATCCTGCCGAATATCAACGCTTGATCGAAGAATACGATAGTATAGTCCGTTGGAGTGCTGCTCCGGAGTTGGAGGGAGCAATAGAGTTTGGCGAATATCTGACATCAAAGGGTATTATTGCAGCTATAGCACATACGGATGCAATTTATGAAGATGTCGTCAAAGCTCACCAGGCGGGTTACAACCTGATGACACATTTTTATTCGGCGATGTCGGGCGTTACCAGACGGAATGCCTTTCGGTATGCGGGGGTTGTAGAGGCAGGTTATCTTCTCGATGATTTTGATCTGGAATTGATTGCGGATGGCATACATCTTCCGGATCCGTTGCTGCGATTGATTTACAAGGTGAAAGGAGCGGATAAAATGATTCTCATAACAGATGCGATGCGTGCCGCAGGAACGACCGATGAGCGTTCGATTTTGGGAAGTTACGACGATGGAATGGAGGTTCTTATCGAAGACGGCGTGGCAAAATTACAGGATCGGACGGCTTTCGCCGGCAGTGTAGCGACAACCGACAGGTTAGTGCGTACCATGCTGAAGCTTGGTCATTTATCCCTGGAAGAGATTATACGCATGATCAGCTTAAATCCTGCACGGGTTATGAAAGTGGATTCAAAGAAAGGATCTATTGAAGAAGGGAAGGACGCCGATCTGGTCGTTTTCGACGATAATGTACAGGTAAGCCTCACTATGGTTAAAGGGCGGGTCGTGTATAATACTTTGCTATAACAGAAGAAATAATGAATATGGAAACAAAAAAAGATGCGCTTGTCGTCGAAGCCTATCCGACGCGCAAAGAGATGGGCGAAGCCGTTGCAAAAGATGTGGGTCTCGCCATACAGGAGATTCTTAATGGACAAGATGAGGTCAATATCATCTTTGCTGCCGCACCATCGCAGAAGGATCTATATGAAAGCTTGCTGACGCAGGATATCCCTTGGGATAGAATCAATGCATTGCACATGGATGAATACATTGGTGTCACGGACGATCAGCCGCAGAGCTTTAGGCATTACTTAAAGAAAAACCTCTTTGAAAAAGTGCCTTTGAAAAGTATCCATTATATTCAAGGAGAGAATACGGATGTTGACAAAGAATGCGCGCGTTATACGCATATATTAGCTACGCATAAGCCGGATATTGTCTGTATGGGGATAGGGGAGAATACGCATATCGCTTTCAATGATCCTCCGGTGGCAGATTTTAAAGACCCCAAATCAGTTAAAAGAGTTGAACTGGATGAAATGTGCCGTCAGCAACAGGTCAATGACGGATGTTTTCCGACGATCGGCGACGTGCCGACCCATGCTTTGACGTTGACCATCCCTACACTTATTTCAGCTCCTTATATATTTTGTGTTGTGCCGGGTGCAACGAAAGCACAGGCTGTTTATCAGACATTACACGAAGATATCAGCGAGAAGTTTCCTTCCACGATATTACGGAGACACCCCCGGGCAAAATTATATTTAGATAAAGAAAGTAGTCGTTTATTAGAAGATTAAAATAATTCTCTATCTTTATTTGAATTATTTACATGAACTAAATTAATGCTCAAAAAAACCGAACTATCAGGTGTTAAAGAAATAGCCCGTAGGGCAAATGTCTCTATTGCCACAGTAGACCGTGTGCTGCACAACAGACCGGGGGTATCTGTTAAAACGAAAGAGAAAATAGATGCCATTATCAAGGAAATGGACTATAAGCCCAATCTGTTGGCAAGGAGACTGGCTTCCAGAAAAGTTTTCAAGTTTGCTGTCCTAATTCCAAAAGAATCAAAGGAGACGGAATACTGGAAAGCTCCCCTGGAAGGGATTCGCGCTGCTTGGTCGGAAATACAGCTCTATGGCGTCGAGGTTTCATTTTTCTTATACGACCTGAACGATCGGTCAACCTTTAATCAAGAGGCAGAGAAGATTTGGAAAGAGAATTTTAACGGTGTGATTGTTGCCCCATCCTTCATTAGTGAGTCCACCACGTTCTTTAAGAAATGTGAAGAGTTAAAGATCAAGTGTGTCTTTATCAACTCGGATATTTCGAATGTGAGGCCTTTAAGTTACATTGGTCCAGATTTGTTTCAGTCGGGCAAGCTGGCCGGCAATCTGTGTAAGTATTTGATTTCCGAAAAGGGGAAGGCGTTGGTTTTGAATATTTCACGTGAATTGGATTCCGAACACCATTTGCGAAAAAAAGAAGCAGGCTTCAAGGCGCACTTTGACGAAGCGCGGGCCAAAGTCGATATCGAAGTGATGTCACTCTATAATACGGATTATGATTCCGTAACCAAAGCGCTTGATGCCTACTTGCAGAGCAATACGATTGATCTGATCTTTGTGACAAACTCGCGGGTGTTTACCGTTGCAAAATATTTTGAAGAAAATAACATCCGAGGCATTAAGTTGGTGGGTTATGATTATCTACGTCAGAACCTGCAATATGTAGAAAACGATATTATCGACTTTTTAATTTGTCAAAAACCGATAGAGCAGGGGTATCAAGCATTGCTGACATTGTATGATTATTTCATCAATCAAAGTAGCGTTGATAAGATTCAATTTATGCCCATTGACATCATTACAAAAGAAAATTATAGATTTTATAAAAATTAAGGATGTAATACGCACAAATTAGTTACAAAGTATTTGCGAAAATATTTTCGGGTACGTACACTATTTACTATATTTAAAAAATAAAGAATAAACCACGTTATGAGAACTTTCAATAGACGAGATTTCTTAGGCGCTAGTTCATTAGCCCTATTTACACTTGCGGCCAATCACAGTGCATTTGCCGCCACTTCAGCTTTAACAAATGGAAGCAAAAGGATCGGGATTATCGGATTAGATACATCCCATGCCGTAGCTTTTGCAAAAGCTATCAACGGTGATCCGCAGAAGTACCGTAACTTTAAAATCGTTGCGGCCTATCCATACGGTACGAAAACGATACCTTCCGCTACGGATCGGATCCCGAAGTATATCGAGCAAGTCAAAACCTACGGTGTAGAGATTACAAAGTCCATCAAAGAGTTGTTGGATAAAGTAGATTATGTCATGCTGGAGACCAACGATGGACGTTTACATCTGGAGCAGGCCAGAGAAGTGTTCAAAGCGAAGAAGCCGGTATTTATAGATAAGCCTTTGGCCGCTTCCTACGCTGATGCAGCCGAGATATTTAAGCTTTCCGAGCAATATAAGGTGCCGTTCTTCTCCTCCTCTTCACTTCGCTATATCGATGGAATGCAGGATGTTATCGATGGCAAGCATGGAAAAGTACTCGGCGCTGACGTTTATTCCCCGGCACATCTGGATCCTAGCCACCCGGATTTCTTCTGGTATGGCATTCATGGTGTAGAGATGTTGTTTGCTGCAATGGGTACGGGATGCAAATCGGTAAGCCGGACGCATATGCCTGATACCGATATTATTGTGGGGGTGTGGGAAGATGGTCGTATAGGAACCGTACGCGGAACGCGTAATGGAAAAGCGGCTTATGGGGGCACTATTTACTGTGAAAAAGCAACGGTACAGTTAGGCGGATTTAAGGGATATAACCCTTTATTGGATAAAATCGTGGAGTTCTTTGATACGAAAGTCGCTCCATTCGATGGAAAGGAAACATTGGAGATCTGTTCCTTTATAGAGACCGCAGATGTAAGCAAACATTCGAACGGCCGTTCCATAGAGTTAGTCAAGTAATCAACTAAATTTATTCGTTATGAACAATAATTCAAGAAGAGATTTTATTAAAAAATCATTGGTCACCTCAGCAGCCTTTGGGTTAGGCGGTGTTTTACCTGCTTTCAGTGCAAAAAGTTATAATAATATCATAGGTGCTAATGAGAAACTTCGCGTGTCGATGATGGGTGTCAATTCACGGGGTAAAGCTTTAGCACAGAACTTTGCAGCACAACCGAATAGCGAGATCATACATATCTGTGATGTAGATAGCCGTGCCATAGAGAAATGTAAAGCAGCTGTCGCCAAATACCAGAAAACAGCTGTTCAGGGATTTGGAGATTTTCGAAAATCGTTAGAGAGCAAGGATGTAGATATTCTTGTCGTCGCAGCACCCGATCACTGGCATGCTCCGGCAGCTCTTTTAGGTTCACAGGCGGGCAAGCATGTGTATTTGGAGAAACCTTGTGGACATAACCCGAACGAAGGGGAATTGTTGATTTCAGCTGTGAATAAATACAAGAATGTGATCCAGATGGGTAACCAAAGAAGATCTTGGCCAAATGTTGTCAAGGGAATTCAGGAAGTACATAACGGCACAATCGGTAAAGTTTACTATGCCAAAACCTGGTATGCAAACAACCGTCCTCCTATTGGTGTCGGCAAGAAGGTAGCAGTGCCCTCATGGTTGGATTTTGAACTATGGCAAGGGCCTGCACCACGAAGAGATTACCAAGATAATTTGTTGCATTACAACTGGCACTGGTTTTGGCACTGGGGTACCGGAGAAGCTTTAAATAACGGTACGCACATGGTCGATTTGGCACGCTGGGGTTTGCAGGTAGACTATCCTACAAAAGTGAGTTCAACGGGTGGCCGTTATGCATATAATGACGACTGGGAGACTCCTGATACACAGATGATCAATATTGAATTCGGCCCGGATAAAATGATTACCTGGGAAGGAAGAAGCTGTAATGCGAAGGCAACCGAAGGTTCGAATGTGGGCGTGATGTTTTATGGTACAAACGGCTCGTTGCAAATCGATGGGGCAAACTCCTATAAGGTATTTGATGTCAAGGGGAAATTAGTGAAAGAGGAAAAAGATACCGGTTCGACCAATACCGCAAGTTTGACCAGTCCTTCACAACAGTTGGATGGTCATCACTTTCAGAACATGTTCTCTGCGATTAAAAATGGCACCAACCTAAATTCTGATATCCTAAGTGGTCATCAGAGTACACTACTTGTACAATTGGGCAACATTGCGTTGCGGTCCGGAAAAACATTGGATATAAACCCTTCAAACGGTCATATACGTGATAATCATATCATGAATACTTACTGGTCGAGGGAATACGCTAAAGGTTGGGAACCAAAAATCTAATAGGATATGAGTATTTCGAATTTAAAGACGGCTGCGAGCCTGACCAAAAGAGAAACGACCATTTCTATTGGAATCATTGCTTTATTGTTTTTTATTTTCGGTTTCTTGTCGTGGATAAACGCCATCCTGATCCCGTATTTTAAAATGGCTTTCAGCCTGACACACTTTCAGTCATATCTGGTCGCATTTGCTTTTTATATTGCCTATTTTGTGATGTCCGTACCTTCATCATATTTGCTCAAATCGCAAGGTTTTAAGAAAGGTATGATGATCGGATTTATAGCATTGGCTCTGGGGACATTTATTTTTATTCCTGCAGCAATAACCCGAACATATGAGTTTTTCTTGATCGGTCTATTCACCATCGGTATTGGCTTGGCTATCCTACAGACTGCAGCTAATCCCTATATTACGATATTGGGACCGAAGGAGCGTGCAGCACAACGAATCAGTATTATGGGGATCTGCAACAAATTTGCGGGTATTATTGCGCCCATTTTGTTTGCTGCTGCGGTATTGCGCCCCGGAGATGGAGACGTCGTCGATTTGGATAGGGTTGTGATACCCTATGCTGTAGTAAGTATAGCTATGTTGCTGATCGGAATCGGCGTGCGGTATTCACCACTACCGGAACTGAATACAGATGAGGAAAGTGAAGAGATGGCAGCGTCTAACAGTACGAAGACCAGTGTTTTGCAATTCCCCCATTTAGTCTTGGGTGCAATAGCTATTTTTATACACGTAGGTGCTCAGGTTATCTCGATCGATACGATTATTCCCTATGCTCAGTCTATGGGGCTTTCGCTCAATGAAGCCAAAGTATTTCCATCATATACATTAGCTATGGCCATCATCGGCTACTGTTTTGGTATATCGGTTATTCCGCGCTTCATCAGTCAAACGAACATGTTACGGGCTGTTACTATATTGGGCATTGTGCTTTCGCTGCTGATCGTGTTCGTCAAAGGAGAGGTCACCATATTAGGACATACGACAGATATCTCTATTTGGTTTATTGTATTGCTGGGTATTTCCAATTCCTTGACATGGGCGGGTATCTGGCCCCTGGCATTGGATGGTTTGGGGCGGTTTACAAAAGTGGGCGCATCATTGCTGATTATGGGATTGTGTGGGAATGCGCTTTTGCCTCTTGTTTATGGGCACTTTGCTGATACACACAGTTTGCGTGAGGCTTACTGGGTGCTGGTGCCTTGTTACCTCTATTTGATCTATTACGCAGTATATGGGCACAAAATCAGAAAATGGAGTTTATAAGATGAAAAATATTTTTTATTTTTTGACAGCAATCCTTTTAATGAATATGGGTTGCGGGTCAGAGCGCTCAAGCGAAAATAAAGGCGATACCGCCGAACTGCTTGTCATAGATCCTCAGCATTTTCATGCCGCATTGACACAGAAGTACGCGAATGAAGGTATAGATACTTTGGTTCATCTCTTTGCAGAGTCGGAGAATACAGCAACCGGATATACAGAGTTGATTGAACAGTATAATTCACGGGATACCGATCCCACCCATTGGAATATTGTCGGCTATTACGGCGCAGATTTTTTAGAAAAAGCCTTTCAGGGAGCCACCGGAAATGTGGTGGTCCTGGCAGGGGATAATCAGAAAAAGATCGACTATATCACCCAAGCCGTCCAGCATGACCGTGACGTTTTTGCCGATAAACCGCTCGTTATTGATGTCGCTGGCTACAATAAGCTGAAGGCTTTAATGGGCGATAATTCGAAAGAACACCCTACATTGATCTATGATATTATGACGGAGCGTTATGATGTGAAAAATCAAATTATCAAAGCGCTGATTAATAACAGGGAATTTTCAGGCGGTCTTCAGGCAGCGGGTAGCGAGCCTGTTATTACGTTCGCGAGCACCCATCATTTCATTAAAGAAGTTTCGGGCAAACCACTGATCCGACCTGTTTTGTTTTTTAATACCAAACAGCAAGGGGAGGGGTTAGTCGACGTAACGACCCACTATGTAGATCTGGTACAATGGATGTTGTCTTCAGAGCAAGTTATCGATATCGAGCGGGATATTCAGTTGACGGGTGCCCGCCGATGGGCTACGACAATTTCCAAAGCGGATTTTACACGTGTTACGAACCTTGCGGAATACCCTTCATCGTTATTGCCTGACGTTGCCGCTGACCAGACCTTGGAGGTCTTTAGCAATGGAAAAATGGACTATTCTTTTAAGGGAGTACCGGTTTCTATTTCGGTAGAGTGGGCTGTTGAATCCCTTGACGGCCGTGGCGATCAATTTCGTGCCTCTTTCCGGGCCAAGCAACTTACCCTTGACGTGAAAGCCGACGAAAATGCAAAGATGGCTGTTTTCCTTACCCCCGGCAATGACGATACACGTTTTGAGGATAAACTGAAAAGTGCATTAGCATCGATTGCCGATTTGCCGGGGCTGAGTTACGAAAAAGTAAATGGGCAATATAAAATATTGATTCCCGAGACGCTGTATCTGAGCCATGAAGAGCATTTTGCAAAAGTGTTACAACAATTTTTACAATACAGAAAAGATAAGTCGTTGCCGGCGTGGGAGAAATCCTTTATACTGGCCAAATATTACTTGACGACGAAATCATTAGAATATGCTAAACGATAAACCATGAAGAAACTATATAGTTATATTCTCGTTTCCTTACTGTTTATGCAGATCTCTTTTGCTCAGAAAGCTGAATTATACCAAGCGCTGAGACCTTATTTTTACCCACCAGATTCGCTAAAGGGTGATTTCGGCGATCTCCGGTCACCGCTGATTTTTGACAATGGAGAAGTTGTAAAGAGCCCTAAGCAATGGAAACAACGCAAGCAGGAAATCAGGGCCGATTGGGAAAAGTATCTGGGAAAGTGGCCAGAGCTTTATAAAAAACAGACTTTCGAATACTTAGACACGGTCGACAAAGGCAATTATACACAGTATGTCGTCCGATTTAAATGGACACCTAACGAATGGACAGAAGGTTATCTTTTAGTGCCGAAGCATTCAAAAGGCAAAATGCCCGCTGTTGTAACTGTTTTCTATGATGCAGAGACAGCAATTGGGACCAGCGATCGGAACCCCAATCTCACGTCACATCGCTTTTTTGCATTACAGTTAGTCAGCCGAGGCTTTATCACATTATCTATAGGAACCAAAGCTGCGTCGGCACGACATGAGTTTTCTCTGTATTATCCGTCGATCGACAGTGTGTCTGTCCAGCCGTTGTCTATGCTGGGATATGCGGCCAATAACGCTTACTATGCTTTAGCAAACAGAAAAGATGTCGATAAGAAACGCATCGGTATTGTTGGGCATTCTTTTGGCGGCAAGTGGGCCATGTTTGCCTCTTGTCTGACCGATAATTTTGCAGCTGCGGTATGGTCTGATCCCGGTATTGTTATGCAGGAGGATAGACAATCAATCAATTATTGGGAGCCTTGGTACCTTGGTTTTCATCCGAAGCCTTGGCGTAAGCGAGGGTTAATAACCGCAGAGAATCCGGCTTACGGCGTGTATAACCAACTCCGGAAAGACAATAAAAATCTTCAGGAACTCCATGCACTCATGGCACCCCGTCCTTTCTTGGTCTCAGGCGGAGCCGAAGATCCTGTTACACGGTGGAAAGCACTCAACCACAGTGTCGCTGTCAATGCTTTATTGGGGCAGAAAGAACGTGTCGCTATGACAAATCGACCGAAGCATGCGCTCAACGAAGAGGCTACTGACGTCATCTATAAATTCTTTGAATATTTTTTAAAGTAATGAAAAGGGGAAGCATTAATTTGCTTCCCCTTTTTATTCTGCATCATCGCTTATAGAAAATATAATCTGTGACCAAAGGCTCGAGCCCGTGTAGTCTAAATTCCGCGGCGATCTGCCCCCTGTGGTACGTCGAATGATTGACAACATGAAATAGGATGTCTCGGATGCTATTGTTAAATGCCTGTCCCTTCGTGTTCGAATAGTCGATCATTTTATCCAACTCAAACTTGTCAAGTAGCTGTAGAGTCCGCTCGTAGTTAGTCTGATCGATACTTTTTAAATCTTGAGCAGCGTGAAGTTCCCAAATCCCAAACGTTATTTGTCCCGGTTCAATTCTATTGTTCCAGACCCGATGAGCATTTAACAAATGGCTAAATACCTTTATTGCTTTCTCCGAGGTCTTGCCCGGACTACTGGAAAAAACATCGGCCAGTTTTTGATTACAATAGTGGCTGTATTCAAATAATTCTTTAAAAAATGCTTTCATTTGCTTGATAATCCCGTTTTTTTGATAAAGTTAGTAAACGATTGACCAAAAACAGCAGGCAATATATGAATACTTGTCTTATGACAAGCGGAGGGAATTTAACAAATTCGTACTTTGCAGAAAAATAAAATTATGAGTGCAAGACAGGTATTTATCAATTTAGCGGTTCAAGATCTCCAGAAGTCAATGGAGTTTTACACGGCGTTGGGATTTATAAATAATCCTCAATTTTCGGACGACACGGGAAAATGCATGGTTTGGAGTGAAAGTATTTATGTGATGCTTTTAAGCCATGAAAAATTCCAGTCATTTATCGATAAACCTTTGGCAGATACGAAGTCGGGTGTAGCTGGGCTTTTTTCGTTGGCACTGGACAGCGTTGATGAAGTAAATCGCATCATGGACAATGGACTTAAAGCAGGAGGTATAGAACCCACCGAAATGAAAGACTACGGTTTTATGCAACAACGTACTATTGAAGATTTTGACGGACACACTTGGGAGCTGTTCTTTATGGATATGACTAAACTTCCCACAGAGTAATAAGCAGATCGGAAAATATACCCCTCACATTTCGTATTACGGCACCAGCTGTAGCAGGGAAAGCTGTAGGTGTTTTGCTACATTTCCAAAACTGAAATTGCGAACATACTTTTCACGGCATGGCTTTTGCAATTTATTAGAAAACAGCCATAAAATGAAAAGAACACCTTATACGTTATCTGTTATCATCCTAGTCGTGACGTGTGTCGTAGTACTAATGACGACCTGCGAAGGGATTATGTAAGGGGATTATCCAAACATGATTTCAGTAAGGTTGGTAATACCAGTATCACTAAGCCTTCGAATTGGGGCGAGGACCGCGTTTGTAAATAATCAGTCCGTTAAGAAAATTCCGGAGCAATTGATCACCGCAAGGCATAAAATTCGGATGGTCTTCTTTGCGGAATATCGCTCCAAGTTCCGTTTTTGTCACCCTGAAATCCACCAAAGCTAATACCTCGATAATATCGTCGTCCGTAAATTTCAAAGCCACGCGGAGCTTTTTCATAATATCGTTGTTGCTCATGGTGTAAATGTAATGAAAACTATGCTAAAAATGCATCGGTATCGGTATACTGCTTCGGGATTTTTCCTTATGGAAAATTTTTTCTATTTTGGACGCTTATTAACTTTATATGAAAAACATTTTTTTAGCGCTTGTGCTTTTGTGTACATTGAATGTATACGGTCAGCAACAGTCGGTTTTTATAGAGCTCGGGGGATCGTTTCAGAAAACACAGTCTACATCAGATTTCCCATCCTCTGGTCATACCATTGCCAAAGAGCCTAAAATCATAGCCCGTTTGGGATATGCTATTTCGGCTCATTCACTATTAGGGTTGGCATACAAATGGAGCAATGAAAAGACGTCTTATAAATCCATATTGATAAACGATCTTTACAGGAAAATCGACCAGTCAGACGTAGCACGTGCTTCCAATACATATGGACTTTTCTATCGCTACTATTTTATACCTTTGGGAGAGAAGCGGTGGAATGTATTTGCAGATTTTAATCCCGGTTATTTTTGGGAACAACAAGACGAGAAAACGGCCTCCAGTGCAGCTTATAACCAAGGTGATTTAGATCAATATGTATCCATGTCTGGGTCCAGAAGTATGGTCAAGTGGAGTGGACTGGATATAGATCTGGGAGCAGGTATTTCTTATCGGTTGGTACATGGACTGTCTGCGCAACTTTCTCTTCGTTCCATCGCAAATGTCAAACACTTTAGAGACAGCAGATTGGTCGAAGAAGATAATCAGAGTACTTTCGTTGAGATATTCAATCAGCCGTTAAGTAATACCTATTTATCATTGACTTATCAATTCTAGGGTATGAGCGGTTTCAAATGGATGTTGGTGTTTATCATTCTTGGTTCAATACAGGGAGTAAATGCCCAGTCGGAAAAGTTCTCCTTATCGATAGGGGGACAGTTCTCTAAAAATACAAATGTATATGATGAATTGTTGCCTCAGTCCAACAGAAGGATCGTACTTATCCCCCGGTTGACTTACCGGTTGGACAGACACTGGGCAGTGGGAGTTCTATATAACCATAATACGTACACCCAGGATCTGTGGGTTGCTCAGCTTTCCAATCCTTACGTTATCCCATCACCTTTAAATTTTCAGGTCAAAACGTCACAACAAATGTATGGACTACTGGTACAACACTATCTCGTAGATCAAGGTAGATTTTGTATCTTTCTGGAATGGGATGGGCAAATAGGAAATTCGGAAATGAAAATAGATTTTCCCGAAGATATGGTCGTGAATCAGTCTGACAGCCCCTCAGGCATAAAGCACTATAGTTCTGGAATCCATCTGGGGACACGGTATAATTTTTATAAAGGATTGGGTATTGAGCTGAGATGCAATAATTTGGTCATGTACCACAAGACAGACGACAAAGGGCTTTTAAAGACAAAGAAATCTACGTTTAATCTGTTTGATGATCTATTGGGTAATACGGGACTGGGTCTGGCTTTTTCATTTTGATGACATTTCTAACCACCTGTTACACTCTATTGGTTTCAGTCTGTTGGCTATTGTTGTCAATGTCTCAATCTCTTCAATCAGTTCCTTGTCCATATACTTATATATATCTGGAATTTCCAGAACGATTATTTCTATATCCATTGTTTCTTCTGGAAAGTTTTGAACCAATTTTTCTTTATGATGTTTTTCCATTACGAAGATTATGTCAGCCCATGCAAGTAGCTTTGAATTGACCTTAACCCGCGCAGAGTTTTCTGTTCCTGCCGATTTTACATTAAAATCACGTCTGTTCTTATAAATTTTCTCGGCCGTTAGACTTCGCCATTTATTTCTACTACAGACAAATAATATGTTTTTCAATACACAGAATTTTAGGTTTTACAATAGTCAATAGGTCACCAAAGTACTAAATATCCCGCAAAAAACAATAAATTGAAAATCATGCTATACGTTCTGTCCGAAGGTCAGCAAATTGCTGTCAGGGTCAAGTACCGAAAACTCCTTTTGTCCCCAAGGTTTTGTTCCTAAATGTCCATTTGGGTGAATTGAGATTTTGTTGTCCAAAAGCGCTTTGTATAGTTTATCAATTTCATTTGTTCTGATATAAACTTGTCCATAATTTTCTTTCGGATCAAGGTCTCTGAATTCAAAGAAGTGAATTTCAATGTTGTCTTTTCTTATCAATAAATAATTCCCATAGTCAGCAATTTCACTAAACCTCAATTTGTATATGTAAAATTCCTTTGTTGCGATTTTGTTTCGCATTGGTAATTTCGGATTTATATCTGTCAGCATATCAAGTATGTTTTAGTTCTCACGGTGTTATGTGCAAATTTATTGGTTTTCGGACATAGAAAACAATACATCCTGATAAACTCCGATATTGTAGTTTGACTGCATATCCGGAATATGCAATCCTTGCATACAGAAGATTATTGCGTATATTGGGGAGTTAGCGGCAAGCATATAGAACGACAGATAGCAATATGACTAAATTAACTACTATTCCAATAATAGAATTCAAAACAGCCGAAACATTTGAAACTTGGCTTGAAAAGAATCACGACAAATCAAGTGGACTTTGGATAAAAATCTTCAAGAAAGATTCTGGAAATAAAACTATCAACTATGCAGAAGCCCTTGACATAGCTCTTTGCTATGGGTGGATAGATGGTCAAAAACAAGCGTATGATGAACAAGCGTGGCTACAAAAATTTTGTCCCCGCAGAGCAAAAAGTATCTGGTCGAAAATAAATATTGGACATATCGAAAGATTAACCAACGAAGGTAGAATGCGAACATCAGGATTAAAAGCTGTTGAAAAAGCTAAGGAGGACGGTCGTTGGGAAAAGGCATACGATTCCTCAAGCAAAATGACTATACCTGAAGACTTTCTAAAAGAATTAAGCAAAAACAAAGAAGCAGAAGCATTTTTTAAGGGTCTCAATAAAACAAATCTTTTCTCCATTGGATTTCGACTTCAGACCGCAAAAAAACAAGAGACGAGAGAAAGGCGTATGAAAGAAATTATCGAAATGTTGGCAAGGGGCGAGAAATTACAATAGTAATAATTCCTTCATAAAACAGGCGTAGACCACTCCATACAAATAAAATATTATGAGTAATACAGACGACAAACTTAACCAGGCATTTGAATTATTTGACACTTATAATAGACAGGATCCTAATACCTTTGTGTGGGAGGGACATCAGTATCCCCAAGAATATTTCATGGCATTAATGTTACATGAATGGATATTAAAACTGGACCCGAAAGCGGGTGAGCCCTTGCTTTTGGCATCCCGTTGCCAACATATAGGGCGCTGGGAAATCCCGCGTAACCAATATCCGCGGGATAGAGAAGGGTACCTGAGGTGGCGCAAGGATCTGGCTGCCCACCATGCGCAAATCAGCACCGATATTTTGCAAAAAGTCGGCTATGGGGACGAAACTATTCAACAGGTCGAACAAATTGTTCTAAAGAAAAAAATCAAAGTGAATAATGCTGTCCAGACAATAGAGAATGCCTTATGCCTCGTGTTTTTAGCCTACCAGTATGAACAATTCTATAAAGAACATACCGAAAAGATTGTGAATATCCTTAAAAAGTCATTATTGAAAATGGATAAAACAGGACACCGATTTGCATTGGAATTACCTTACTCCTCAGAAGGGCTAAAATATATACAAGAAGCTGTATCTTCTTTAAAAAAAGGTAGTAACAGGTAGTCTGCTTATCTCTCTCGGTTATAAACAAATTCATTGTTCAATTCTCTGATAGCGCTCTTCCAAAAGATGTTTGTACTTTTCTTTGTATTCATCAGAAAGAAACGAACGATCAATCCATTCCAAAGCAATGAATTTCCTTTTCTGAAAACGTTTGGCTACACCAGTTATTTGCTTAGCGTTTAGTCCTAACAGCAGCCCCAACCTTTGAAAATGCTCCGAATGGAGCTTCTTTTTCTTTCCTTCCAACGTTAATGCCAACTCTTCTGTGTCTTCGGGGTTGACTATCGCAACATTCAATAGATCGTATGCTGGTGCTAGTGTCCATTTATTGTTGTGACAAATCATGGAAAAATTTTTTAGGTGCATATCGTTGTTTCCAGTCAGGAAGCAAAAGATGGCCAGTTCGAAAAAGAATACCTTATCGAGTAGTGTATTGTCCGAATATTCATGTAGCGCTTTACCGACTTTCTCCATTGAGCTTTTGTATTTGTCAAAAGCTTCTGTGATTTGGAACATATCGAGCATATGTATTTTTTCTCCGTCATCTGCTCGATCTATTCTTTTTGTAATATAGGATAATTCGCCCGACTTCAACCTGATGAGACTGGACTTTACTACATTGATGCCGAAAGCCTCGGCGATACGCATAGTGACATGCTCGTTTTCCGGCATTTCAGGAAAATGATCGGAAGGTGGTTTGAATATATAATTCCCGCCTAAAGCCCCTACTACGGTTAAACGCCCCTTTTCTCCATCTTGGATCGTGTTTTTTACCAACGACAAAGAAAGTTTGGGTTGTACGCCGGGAACTGCTATGCTCCGCTCAACTACATTCTTTGCCAATTCCGCCATTTGTTCCATAGAATGTTCGAATATGGGTTGTTGCTTGGTGCCAAAAAAATCTAGGCTACATGGCTCGTGAAAATCACCCAACGCATTCTTAGGTAATTCCTTATAACAGTATAAACACTTTTTGTTACTCATTTTCGAGATGTATAGGTTGAACACTTACCGCACCGATACAGTTTTGGCAGCACGCTAACAGTAGCCCCATACGGTCGTTGGGATTGATTTTCCAATTCTTGGAAGCGATACCCAATAACCAGCCTTCCGGTATTAGTCCTTCAAAAAATGGGAATAAACGTTTATCCTTGTAAGGCTTGGAAGTCACGGGCATGGTGAAGGTTATGAATGCCGCAGGATAGTCTCTGATATAGGCTTCATCGTACTGAAAAACATATTCGCCATCGTCAGTCTCCGTAAGGATTCCTGCGAATTGATTCTTATAGTATACAGATGCTTTTCTCATATTTACTCCTTTGTACTAAATAGCTCCTTTGCATTCACGGGAGCTAAAATATGTCCGAACATTTTGAGCACCTGGTTAACCTTTTCAAGATTCATATTTTCCTTACCCTGTTCTATTTTCCGTATGACTGTAAGGGCAACACCGGCCCGTTCAGCAAACTCTTCCTGTGTAAGATTTACTTCCTTTCTTTTTTGCTTTACAAAATCTGCAAGTACCATCATGACTATATGCTTTTGCAACGAATTTAAGCAAAATTATCATTTTATATGTAAAAACATATAGAAATGATTTTTCAAACTAAATTATATGCATTTGGATATAATAGAAATTTATCTCCTCCAATGTAATCGTTATCCTATTATTTTCGTTTGTTATTTGTAAGACCCTAAATTTTGAGTTGGGCTTAAAAAGAACTTCCTTTTCGTTCTGGCCACTATGTATTCCAAGTTTCGCGATTTTTTCAATATCTTTTCCCTGTTTTGATAAAATAACGAACAAAGGGCTTTGGCAGAATATTGGATTCGTATTAGAAGTAGAATAGTGTGCTATCGGCACGACGTGTGCCTTGCGTCCGCACAAGTAATCTTATTTTTTCGACTTGATTTGACTCGAACGATACACCTACGATGTCTTCGAAATACTCGTTAAAATCCCATTCTGTGTTTTCTATATAAGGGTGTTTCCCATCCGCTATAGATAGGATGCGGTCAGGTGCTAAGTTGGTCAAGGTGAGATAATCTTTGTTTCTTCCGAATAGAAACCACCTGTTATTATACTCACGAAGATGATAGGGAAATATATAGCGAACAAAGAATTTCGTTTGGAAAAGATGCCGTAGGTCATAAAGAGCAGAGCGTATTTACTATGGGATTAAAAATAGATCTTTCGGAGAAGTTTAATAAAATGATTCATTTATGATGAATTCCTAATTCATAGCTAAACTCCATTCCAATTGGTAGATTTGACAGCATATCCTATTGCCAGATATGTTATTGAACCCAAAAGAATATCTGTCTGATATTTGTGAAGCGAGCAGCTTCGGGTGCTCTTGTTATATCGGGTATGCGTGAGGGTACTCGCAATAGCTAGGAAACATATCATATTGTTTTTTCGCAAATTGTCCTTTTTATTCCGTACCTTGATGACCCTTCCTACGTGCAGACCTTGTAATAATACGAGACGAAAGTATGCAAGGTTCTAACTTCAAGATCATGGCATCTACATCAAAAAAAGGAATAGGCTTCCTTTCGACTTTTCCCCCACGCGCATGCGGTATCGCTACCTATACTACGGACCTCATGAGGGCCATCGCAGGCAAATTCCATTCTTTTAACCTTATACCCATACCGATCGAGAACGAGGGTGCTGGACATGCCTATCAGTTTGATACGCCTCAGAAACTGGACGTTTCAGGTCCCGGTTCGTTTGATCGCCTTATGGAATATATTAACACTTCTGCGGATATCGATATGGTATGTGTCCAGCATGAATTCGGGCTGTTCAAAGATCAAGAGGTGGCTTTTCTCTCGTTCATCAGCAATCTGGAGAAGCCCGTGGTACTTACTTTCCATACCGTACTGCCTTCACCGGACCCACTGTTGGCCGAAAAGGTGAAAGCCCTAACGGAAGCCTGTTCCCGCGTCTCGGTCATGACCCGGAGTTCAGCAAGCATCCTGATCAACGATTATCAAATATCGGCCGACAAAATTATCGTGATACCTCATGGTACCCACTTAGCACCTGCAGTCGATAAGAACGAGATCCGTCGGCGGTATGATCTGACCGATAGGAAAGTACTGAGTACATTTGGTCTCTTAGGCCCTGGAAAAAGCATCGAAACAACGTTGCAGGCACTTCCTGCGATCATTGCCAGGGCACCAAATGTCATGTTCCTCATTCTTGGCATTACACATCCTGCTCTGATCCAACAGGAAGGAGAACGCTATAGGGATATGCTTAAAGAATTGGTGGATCGATACCAGATCGCCGATCACGTGCGATTTGTCAATGAATTTTTATCAACGGAAGATCTGCTGTCATACCTGCAGATTACGGATGTATACCTTTTTACTTCAAAAGACCCCCTTCAGGCCGTCAGCGGTACCTTCTCCTATGCATTGAGCTCGGGCTGTCCGATCGTGTCAACACCGATACCCCATGTGCGTGAAGTGTTGAAAGAAGACATGGGGATCATGATCGACTATGAAGCTCCCGGTCAATTGGCTGATGCCGTCAACCAGATAATGGACGATACGTCAAGACTTGAAAGGATCCGGCATATCAATCTGCAAAAAATGGTGGCCACATCGTGGCAGAACACCGCATTGGCACATGTCAATCTGTTCGAAAATCTTGCCGGCGAGCAGCGAAGGATAATATATGCTATTCCACCGATCAATCTGGGTCACATACACCGCATGACAACGGATATTGGGTTTGTACAGTTTGCCAATATCAGTACACCCGATTTGAAAAGTGGTTATGCGCTCGACGATAATGCTCGTGCCCTGATCGCTATGCTGCACCACTACAGGATATTTGAATCATACAGCGATCTGGCCCTGATCCAGAAATACCTACAATTTATCGCATACTGTGTACAAGATGACGGGACGTTTCTGAATTATGTAGATCAGCGAGGCCATTTTACCGATCAGAACCAACAGGAAAATCTGGAAGACGCAAATGGTCGGGCAGTATGGGCATTGGGCGAGATCATTGGCATGTCTGATATGCTGCCCGAAGAATTAGTCGCGCTCGCAAATGAATTGTTGGAACGGACATCGCATCATTTTCTGTCCTATCACTCGACAAGGTCTATGTCCTTTACGATCAAAGGATTGAGCTTTCTGAAGCAAAATCGCTATATTAATGTGTTAAAGATATTGGCAGACCGTTTGGTAGCCATGTATGATCATGAAAGCTCAACGGACTGGCGGTGGTATGAGTCCTACCTGACTTACGGCAACAGTGCTATTCCTGAAGCATTGCTCGCTACATACCAAGTTACAGGGCGTAGCATTTATAAAGAAGTTGCATACAGATCGTTTGATTTTTTGCTTAGCAAGATCATGACAGATGGCGAAATCCATGTCATATCCAATAAAGGTTGGGCACAGCGTGGAATTCCCGGAACAGATACCAAGGGAGGGGAACAGCCTATCGACGTGGCCTATACAATCATGGCATTGGAACGGTTCTACAAAGTTAGTCGGGAGTATCGCTATAGAGAAATGATGCGCTATGCATTCGAATGGTTCCTGGGCCGGAACCATCTTGGACAAATCGTTTACAATCCTGTTACCGGAGGCTGCTTTGATGGAATAGAAGAGGATACGGTCAATATCAATCAGGGTGCAGAATCAACCCTGAGTTATCTAATGGCCAGACTTATAATGGAACCCTATGCGTAGCCGAGCTGAAATTTCACAATTTAACAAACATAATTAACTGAATGTCAATTATTATCATTACCTTTAGCAAAGAGGTCTGCTACTTACTTAACCCCCATTCAGCAGATCAGGCATGAAATAGAATATGTTGTTTTATCCTGAAATTTTTTAGATTGTCCTGTGACAATCCCTTTCTTTTTAAAGCAAGTAACATTTCTCAAATCGCAAGGACAGCTTACTGATTTGTCCACAGGGCAGGTCCAGCCTGCCAACGGCCGATCGTAGGACACGATTGGTAAGCGAGAAAACTAACAGTATAAAGTATACCCATCATGAGTAAAGATCAGAAAAAAGCAAAAAGTACGAAAGAGAAGAAACAATCTTCTTACCAACAGGAGAAAGATTCGACTTCAAAAGAAACCACAGCAAATGTGTTTAGCAAGAAAAAGAAATAGACCCTTAAATGAGGCTGCTCTTATCTTTTTTATTACCGTTAATAATTCCACATGTCACCATCTATAAAATTCAGCAATGTAAATACATTCTTTTCAAAATCGCTCAGAGTAAGGATAAACGAATATTTTAAGGTGAGCGGCAAGTCTAAAACAGGTGATTGGCGGATCGGTTTAAAGGCGGTCATCCTCTTCTCCTCACTCATCTGCCTTTACACGATTCTGGTATTTGTGCAGCCTTATTGGCCGATCAGCATCCTATTGTGTTTGCTCCTGGGGATCAATTTTGCAGCAATCGGCTTTAATATCATGCACGATGCCGGGCACAATTCTTTTTCGCGCAATACGAAGATCAACACCATTCTCTCGTACTCGTTGAACCTTGTGGGAGGCAATATATACCTCTGGAAACTGAAACATAATATTGCACACCATACGTACACCAATATCGAGGGAGAGGACCATGATATTGAGATCAAGTTTATGCGGGTGCATCACGATCAAACGCTCAAGAGTTATCACAAGTATCAGCGATACTACTTTATCTTCCTATATGGCATATCTTACCTCGCATGGGTTTTCTTTCAGGACTATGAAAAATACTTCCGGCAAAAGCTTGGTAAAAACTCCGAAAGATTTGCTTTCCCGCTGAAAGAGAAAGTTATCTTTTGGGTAAGTAAAGTGTTCCATTTCGGTATATTTATAATCATACCTATGATCGTTGTCGGATGGTTGCCTACCCTCATTGGGCTGTTAGTGGCCGGAATACTGTGCGGGATCTGCTTGGCTACCGTATTCCAGCTTGCGCATGTGATTGAAGAAACGGAATTCAAAAATATAAATGCCGATAAGGTTGAGCAAGAATGGATGGTACATCAAGTGCAGTCGACAGCTAATTTTGCCACTAAGGGTAAGGTGTTGACTTGGTTGCTCGGAGGATTGAATTTCCAGGTGGAGCACCATCTTTTTCCCAAAATCTGCCATGTACATTATCCTGCAATCAATAGGATCGTAAAGGAGACCTGTAAGGAGTTTGGTATCAAGAGCGTGGAATACGAAACTTTCCGGGAGGCATTCAAATCCCATGTCCGGGTCATACGGAGTATGTCCCGATAGAAGCCTGTCGATGTTTGTAATCTCCACCTATAACGAGCAAAATGAAAGAGCTGATAAAAGAAAAACAACAAAATGCTTTCATTTACAATAAATTACACGTATATTTAATCCGTAATCAGGCTCTGCCAATGCTTTTCTGAAATCGTTAAGTTCACTCTTCTCTCTCAGTCTTCGCTTTTTCAGCTGCTAATTTTTGTTGACAATATAACGGGTGCAGTACCTTTTTGAACCGGGCTATTTCAAGCCACACAAAAAATACAGACATCATTTCTTGCGAACAAATGGGATTACCATCGTAGCGATGCCACGATCGAAGCAATAACGGCAGTAGCCAAAAAAAGAAAAATAATTTATCAATAAATACATAACACAATGCAACAAGGAACAGTAAAATTCTTTAACGTTACCAAGGGTTTCGGTTTTATTACACCAACAGATGGTGGTCAGGATGTTTTCGTACATTCATCAGGTCTGATTGACGATGTTCGTGAAAACGACGACGTGACATTTGACGTAGAGAACGGCAAAAAAGGTGTTAATGCCGTTAACGTACGCGTAGCATAAAATTTAAAGAGAAAGATAAACGGTCTTTTCCAAGCCATACTATAGCAGATGACATTCGTGTTATCTGCTATTTTTTTGATTTCTGATATCATAACCTTGACACTCTATAGGACGGTTTCACTTATTTTTTTACGGCAGGCATTTTTTGTTTTAAGTAAATATGCTTGATGTTTTTTACGCCTATATCTCGTTCGTCAATTTCAAATTTATTGGTCTCCTTTATTAAAGGAAGCAATTTTGGAAATCCATAATTCCTTGGGTCAAAGTCAGGCTTCTTTTTAAGAATGTAGTTTCCTAACCTTCAACAATAATCATCAGAGGCATCAATGCCAGTCCATTCAAGCCTTTCACCCCTTAAGATCTACATCGACTGTTGTTGTAACGCCGCCGAATACCTAAACTCACTAGTGTCCCGCCCTAGGTACGACGCTTTATACCAAGATACACCCAAGAGGCCCTTTTTCACGTCTATGTAAACCGTATCACCCGGCTGAATTTTTTTATGGACCGAGGCCACGACCTCGATTGTTTCTTTGCTATCGGGGTTCCAGACATTCACCATGATCGCCCAAGAAGGCATCCACCCAATCAGATATTGTTTGGCCTGTACCGTCGTCTGTACAGAAGTCGTTGCCGGATTGGGTGATAAACAATTCACCGAAAACAGCAGGTTGTACCAAGTTATCGGCAGGTACAAGAAGAGCGCGTAATAAAAATACCGATGTCGTAAAAACACCTCCGAAAACCACTTCTTACGCTTGATGATAAGGTGGATGACCGCACTCAGCAATAAACTAGCTATGATAAAGGGCAGATAGCTCGGTACCTCAACCCTAGTTAAGAACCCTGAGGTATGACACACGTTCCAGCCCCCCCACATCAGCAGCAGCTGTGGGTTGATGGCCCTGGTTGCCTGCGGGAAATACACTTTGTCAAGTCTTGTGTTGCTGTACCATATATAAACCATCGCAAAACTTATCAAAAGGTAGATAGAAAGGTGTAGTATTGAGGAAGGGGCAACCTGTGTCTGTACAAGCATATAAGCCATCACTGGTAGCGTCGATAGGGCAATAAGGATACTATGCCGTTGCTGCACCCGATAGGTCTCGATCGGAGGCACAGGCGGAGTAGGAGGGTGCATTAGGTCATCAGACTTAGACCGATTGGCGATAGCTTTTTCCCGCATGAGTGTAGCATATCCATCGATAAAAATTGGGATAGCAATAGGTCTGGACGTCTCCTGAAGCCAAATCGCTCGGCTTATGGTTTTCGATCCAAAAATACTCTGCTGACGCAATGTGTCTGATAGGATTGTAAGTTTATAAGTAATCATATAGGCGATATAGCCCACGGATAGAATAACCAGTGCCGTGAGAAACACTGAAAAAAACCAAAAATATCCACATAGCCCTTTGGCTATGTAGGTTTCGTAGGTTGTGTGAGCAAGAAAGTAAATCAAACCGATCGAAAGGCACAAAATGATAATTTTGTGCCAGGTGTAGTAGGTGTAAATTTTATTGGACATCGTAATTTCTTGGTTTCAATTGTGAATATACGATTTTTATTGTGTATTGCTAAATAGTGGGCTTATGGTCAAATAAGTGGGAAATATGAATACCGTTGTTTTAGCGTCATATCACAACACAACTTGTTTTCTCTGCCCATGCCAAAAAATGCTACGGCTAGACTTAGCTCCGTTTTACAGAATATTTCCAACGACAAAGAATACCCTGCCATGTACAATTAGAAAAGGGAACGATAAATAGGAGCTGCTAAAGGATAAGTCCCAAAGTCAATAAGGCGTTGTTTACGCCTGATCTGGTTTGGTCGGGGCTCTATCCTTTATCTAACGTATGGAAATTAAGTTTTGTAATCAATGCCAACGAACTCATCGATGAGAATGGTTAAATTTCCAGCTTATATTGTTTTATGAAGGGAATAAAGTTGTAAAAAACATATTTTAGGTAAAAAATATATTTATTTCTGTTTTATTGCTATATTTGTATTGGATTTAATAGAAAAGTTATGTTGTTAAAATTTACAGTAGAAAACTTCAGGTCAATGCGTGATCGTATCGAATTGGATATGACCAAGTCCGCTTTGAAGGGGCATACTGGAAATTATTTCGAAGCACAAGACCGTAAGCTTTTATCGACTTCGGTGATATATGGAGCAAATGCATCCGGTAAAAGTGGTTTTTTAAGAGCATTTCAGGCGTTGGAATATCTTGTGCTCAAATCTGCCGATTTCAAGTTGGATAAGACTATAGCTTCTTACGAACCGTTCTTATTGGATGAAGACAGTCAAGGGCGCTCCGTCAAATTTGAGATAGATTATATTTCTAACGACAACCATTACGAATATATCGTCTCTTATAGTCGTAAAGAGATTGAAACTGAAGAGTTGAGTATATTCAATGGCAATTATAAATCTTTGCTTTTCAGCCGGGAGAGAGGAAAAGACATTAAGTTTGGCGATAGCTATCGCGGAGGAAAGAAATTGATCGAAAGGATGACCCTTCCCAACCAATTGTTTTTGTCCAAAGCCGTAGAGAATAATGTAGAGTTATTATTGGATGCCTATCGTTTTTTCGATAGCAAGCTCCGCATTTATCCGATATTGGAAGGTATGGCCGAAGAAGACTTGAAGCGTCTGTACGCTCGCCGTCTAGCCGAAGATGCAGGCTCAAGCTTCTCCCGTAAATTCAATGCGTTGATATGTGCGCTGGACACTGGTATAACACAGGTTTCTGCAGAAGAAACGAATTCCGATATGTTTCATTTTCCGGATAGTATTCCTTCCGATGTCAAAGTGAAGTTTTTAGACCGGTATAGGTATGATATCAAGACCTATCATAACGTATTCAAAAAAGGGAAGATCGTAGGGCAAAAAGCATTTGATGTAAGGGATGAGTCCGCCGGTACCAAAAACCTATTTGCATTAGGCGGTATTATCATCGAAGCACTCGAAGAAGGACATGTATTGGTCGTAGATGAACTGGAGAAGAATCTACATCCCGACATTACGACGTTTTTGATACGTCTGTTCCATCGTCCGGATATCAATCGCAACCGTGCTCAACTGATATTTGCTACCCATGATGTGAGCCAGTTATCACACGATACGTTCCGGCGGGATCAGGTATGGTTTGTGGAGAAAGATGAATGTGGTGCTTCCACCATGTTCCGTTGTTCAGATATAGAGGGAGTGCGAGCAGATACGCCACTGGATAAATGGTACATGGCCGGGCGCTTAGGGGCAACTCCGGTAATACAGGACGAGAACTTTTTGGTCGAAATGCAGGAGGATTAGATGAAAAGGCGAGTTGTATCACATAGACGGGTATTGATTCTTTGCGAAGGCGTGACAGAAGAGGTGTATGCAAAGACTTTGCGTACAGCTTTTTTGCCGCGTGAGTTGCAACGTACGGTTACCGTCGATGTCGTTCGCCACAAGAAAAATGATCCATTGAATCTTATCGCAGAGGCGAAAGGGCGGGTGAGGCAGGCCAGAAAGGAGAGAACCCCCTATGAAGACGTTTGGTTATTTTTTGACCACGATAACTCACCTCATTTACAAGTTGTTTTTGAGCAAGTGGAAAAGCACGGCTTTCACTTGGCATTTACCGCCATTAGTTTAGAATATTGGTTTATCCTTCATTTTGAAGATTGCGGTAAAGCTTTTAAGGATGGTGAGGAGTGTTTGAAGTATTTGAAAAAGATTTGGCCCATCTATCACAAAACGAAGCTCAACCATTTTGAACAGCTTGGTGGATATGTGGGTCAGGCTATCGATCGTGCAGAGAGAAGGGAGAATAGAAACATGGGGACGCCTGTTTTGGAACAGCAGCCATATACTTCGGTACATAAGCTTATTGCGTTTTTTAAAGTATTGGGCGTTAAAAAGTAAAATGTGGAAAAGTTGTGATGTATTTAGATAAAATATGTAGTTAGCTCCTTTTATCCGAGGTCTGAATATCCTATATAGGATGATTAGAGCGAATAGAATCAAGTAGGGCCAAAATTCGGTCATGACCGAAACAGTTAAAATGAGGTAGTCCAATGTGTTTTACAACGCCTAATAATTTTTAACTTGTACATTTATTGCCTCCCACCTCAGAGTAGGAGCCTCGTCAATTCCCCGAAGTCGCACGTCGACCACTTGATCTGAGCTTAATCTTACATTTATACTGCCATCTGCATTAATTGGAACACCCATAATTCGAGTTTTCCGTTTTCTGCGGTGAATTATGGGCGTGTGCCTTAGGAAATAGGTTTATGTCCTTAAATGTAAGAATTGACAAGCAAATTGCAATTACTGTTAACACCGTCTTAGTGTACGTATCCATTTTCATTTGTAAGTTTTTACAACCAATTTCTGAAATCTATCTCAATTATGCAACGATATCCAAGCGTTGTTCCTGAAATCAAGAATCCGTTTCAATTGTCCTTTGCATCGAGTCTCATTGAGCTTTATTCCTCGTTACGTTATCCTGACCTTTGATAGTGTTACTAGTTGATGCTAATGTTTCTTTTAAAATAGATGGAGGTATCGGCTTTTGAAAACGGTTTCCTTGCTTCACTATTTGTGGTTTTGTTTTGAAAGTAGTTGGTGTATTTTGAGTTTGATAAGTCTTAGAATTAGTTTTATTCAGTTTTTTGTACGATATTTTCCTTACATTAGTCTTGTATCCAATTATACAGGGTATAGAAAGAGAGTATGATTCTAATTATAACCTAATTTATGAGCTTAGATAATTTTTATAGTTTACGTAGCGACTTTTTAGTCGTAGGACTTACAGGACGATCAGGGGGCGGTTGCGACAATATTTGTGAATTTCTAAAGTCTGATAATAATCCTTTTACTAATGACGGGTTTAAGGTGCCTAAGAATTTACATATAAATGAAATTCAAAAGTTTACAATTTGTAAAAATCTTTTGACAGATTCATCAAATGAATGGCGCAAATTCTCAACAGTCAAATATCGAGACGTATTGTTGCTGTTTTTTTTTGAGGAATTATATAAAAGCACTTCTTATAACTTTCAGACTTTGACTTATGAAATTTTGGAGAAAACATTTAATTCAATGTACAATCCCTGTACGGTTGTGACGAGAAGATTAGGGCAAGAAGAGCCAAGCGATAATGTGGTTGGAAAAATATGTTATTATTTAAATAGAAATAATGACTTGTTAAACAACTTGGTTAGTTTGTTTAATCCTTTGAGAAGTACTTTTGCTATTGGTTCATTTTCAGAAGAAGAGGTGTTTAAACATATTGAATATCTGAATAAATTATTTTTTGAATCCTTTTCTCATTTCTCTAAAGGATTGTTCGATATAATAGATAAAATTGACCCCATTGCGCGCCAACTATTTTTGCAAGATATTGCTTGCAATCTGAGATCGTCTGGTAAGATATATTATAAAGAAGATATCGACCATAAATCTGAAGCTGAGTATATTTTTACCGTGGCTATTGCCATTAAAAACCTTATCAAAATTAACAGGAAAGTTTTAGGATACAGTAGAGTTGTTATTGATTCCTTAAAAAATTCACTAGAAATCAATTTTTTTAGAGAGCGGTATTCCGGATTTTATTTAATTGCTTCGAGAAAAGATGAAGAGTTGTCTCGCTCCTATCTGAAGAATAAAATAGCTAAAATGGGGTTTGAAGGTGAAAAGGCAGATGATATTTTAAAAAAAATAAAGTTGATAGATGAAGCTCATTATCAGATAAAAGATTTTAAAATTGGAAAATTTACTACCCCCGATGTAGAAAATTGTATTCAAAAAGCTGATTATTATATTTACGCAGATGACAACTCATCAAATGAAGAGGAATATAATCCAACAAAGTTTCAATACCTCAGTTTGGAATTACAACTCCTAAAGTTCCTAGCGTTGGTTCAAAAGCCAGGTATAGTGACTGCTTCTGCTATTGAGCGATCAATGCAGTTGGCATTTAGTTCGAAATATAATTCTGGTTGCATTTCTAGGCAGGTAGGAGCAGTAGTTACTGATATCAATTACTCCGTTAAATCCGTAGGTTGGAATGAGGTACCACAAGGACAAACACCATGTTCGTTGCGAAATCTAAAAGAATTGGTAAATGAAGAAGCACCCTCTGTTTACTCAGAGTATGAAAAACAAGGAGGAGACTATTCAGGTAAACAATTCAAAGCAAAAGTAAAAGAGACGTTAATTAGTGCTTACGGCGAGGAATCCAATTTTTTCAATAACCTAAATGGACATAATTGTCCTTATTGTTTTAAGGATTTTCATAATGCGTATGAAGGGAAAGAGAATCAGGTCCATACTCGGTCGTTGCATGCCGAAGAAAATGCCATGTTGCAAATTTCTAAATTTGGAGGACAGGGATTAAGCGGTGGAATACTTTTTACAACAGCAAGCCCCTGTGAACTTTGTTCGAAAAAAGCATTTCAATTAGGTATAAAAAAAGTGTTTTATATTGACCCTTATCCGGGTATTGCTCGACAGCAAATCTTAAAAGCTGGAAATAATAAGGATAGTAACCCAACGCTTTATATGTTTCAAGGTGCTGTGGGCAGAGGGTATTTTAAATTATATGAGCCTTATATGTCTATTAAAGATGAAACCTATATTAGGACAGGTATTAAACCGAAATTTTCCGAAGATAAATTTTTTAAAGACATGAAAAATCAGTTATTGTCAAAATTTCCCGATAATGTATCCATAGAAAAGATGAGTACATTTGATGAGTTGATGGACATTATTCAGAAAGGTTTGGAAAATTAAAGTTCATCAAATGTATAAATCTAAAAAACTCCTGTCGAGACAGGAGTTTTTTAGACTACTTCTTACTCCCTTTGGAATCAGAACGGTTGCTTCTTACATGAGCAGCAACTGTGATTTTCTTCCCATTGACAATCTTTGTGTGCTCCGGGATTCTGTTGAACTTGCGTCCTTCACCATCTTTAGCCATTCTTTATACCTCCTTTCTTTTTTTTATTAGGTTTGAAATAAAATTTTTGAATCTCGCCCACCCACTTATTTTGTCTTTTTTAGAATTTAAAGGGGCTATTTGCTCTTCAACTAATACATTATTGTCACTATAATATATGTCCTTAGAATTCCTGTCACCCTCCCTATTATTCATGATTTCAGAGCTACCCCATTTATCTGCATGTTTGATTTTGTTTTTTCTAATCCAATAATGAGATTGACATTCGAAGCTCCAATTACCAATAGATGGATAGAGCGAAATGTTTTTTCCATTAAACGTCAGTTCCCAATCTGTAGGCGAGAGAGGGGTAACCACTTCATTGCCGCAGCCACACACACATTTGTGTATGGCTGTGCAATATTGAAAAGAAATGTAGATAGCACCTTCTTCTATGGTATCGGGTATGAACTCTACGAATCTATGTTGTAGTATCATCGTTGAAAATTTTTGATGTACCAATGGAATAAGAACTATGGTATTCTCGTTCTTGATCTATGTAAAATCCAAATTCCTTTTTCCATTTTATAACGGCTAGTGTGGCATTTAAGGCATTTAATTCCGCTATCTGTATATTTGTAGTATATTCATTATTTTCAGAATCTTCTCCAAATATCCTTAACGGAAGATGGTCAACTTTTTCTTTACTAGAGGAGGTAACCCGGATTGCTCCCATTAATTGGTTGTCAACGACATAAACGCCTAAACCGACATCTGTAAAGGATACGCCGATTTTGGCTAAATAATCTGTAAGAGGCTTTCTTACGGAATTTTTGTCTACGCAGATAAAAACATAATCCACCGTATCTAGCTCATAGATATTATCCTTGGTTATATAGTAATCGTGAGCGTAGATTGATTTTCTGAGATTGGAATATACTTTTTGATAGTACTCAGCCTTTTTAGGATTGTCATCAAGCACTTTGATCGATGCCGCTCCGGGAGAACGAAAAGCATTGTGCTGATCAAAGCTGTCTCCGTCATAAAGATGGATTTCTTTGACGGGAGTTTTCGCTACTAGATCGAGTATATACGCTCCTGTGCCACCTAGACCTATGATTGCTATCCTTTGCCCTTCAAGTTTTGAATTTATCAACTCGATATTTGCTCTACTTGAATTCGTGTCTATATATTCAAAAACCGTCTCGTTATTCACATCGGGAATTGCTTTAAATGTTTTTGACGTTACGCTTGGATCGAGATACTGAGCAGGTGCGGAGATAATATCAGCATACCTCTTGACCTTTTCGTAATAATTGGCATATCCGCCTTTAGGTTTGTTTGAAAAAGACCTGTTTATCGTGATTTGATTGTTCAGCCTCGCAGTAGTATTACTATGTTGAATAGCAGTGATTACCGTTCCATCTATTTGACAAGGATTTTCCCCAATGAAATACATCACATGGTTGTCGGGACGTCCGGTTTTAGTTCCGTTAATCAGTGTCAGATTGCTTACAAAGGAACCAAATTTAATTTCCTTGTTTTGATTGACATAAGGTATATGGTGGATAAGTAAATATCCACCACGTACCTCTATCTCATATCCTTCGTCTCTTAGACGCTTAAGGTCAGGACTAAGATTTATCAGTTGCTGTGACATCGAAAATCATTTTATTTTTGACTTTTACAACTGAACCTTTAACCATTGTGCCCTCTGGCTTGGGTAGATGACCCCTGCTGTACGTGACAGTATATCCTATGTTGGGATTAGGATCATAAGCACCAAATGCCAAAAAAACAACTTGCTCAAAAGAGATTTCCGAAGTCTCCCATTTTTTCTCTCGGGCATTGACAATTATGGTAAACTCTGTATGCTTGGGTTTAGAAAAGAAGCGTTCTCTTCCAGGGCGAGCCAAGTCTACAATCTCATCGTCCATGATCTGATCATCTTCCCAACCTTCTTTAATATCAAGGAATAGATCATGATCATTAGGTATTTTACCTAATTCGCGTAATTCCAGACCATTGATAAACTGTTTGTACCAAGTGAATGGCTCCCCGTTAATAAAGAATTCCAATTTTTTCTTTACAAAGAAGTATTCTGTCTCCGGTCTAGCTAAGTTAACGGCTTTGTCATTCTCAATCAGTTCATCCGCATAGGGTTTTTTTATTGATAAGAATAGGTCAGTGTCCAAAGGAATGCCGGCCAATTTCTTTAATTCTGCTCCGGTTTTATATTGATCGTAGGTTTCGTATTTCTTCCCCTCGATCACAAATTGTAAAGGGTGTTTTAGTTTTTGCGTGGAAGGCGCCCCTTTCGAATTTTCCATTTTCTTAATTTTTATATGAGTTATTGCCGTTTTTATTAATTAAATCAGTGGCTGTGTATATCGTTTCAACAGCTGCCAGCTGTGCTGGCCGTATAGAAATTTCTCTGCGACTATGATATGTTTAGTGTTAAACATTCAGGCACGAGTGCTACATTACCTGTAACAATTCTAAATAAAATCAAGAAAGGCTTTGGAAAATTCGATTAAAGGGAGTATTTTTGGTTTCCAGACAAAAATCTAGACCTTGCAACGGTCTAGCCTTTTAAACGAATGAGCCAGGTTGATTTAATTAGCCTGGTTTTTTGTTTATATTATTTTTACTTTCATTTTCTTCTCAAAATTATCTAACCATTTAAACTGTTACAAAGATAATCTATAATTTCAAATATTCAATGTGTTTTTTTGTATATGTACAATTTATTAACATATATAATTGTTTGTTTAATAAACAATTTATTTTTAAGTTGTTGATTATTAATGTGTAATATTTTTTGTTTTCATAATGAAATGTGTAGTTTCTATGTTTATTTGTTGAAAACTTTATTTATTGTTGTTTGTTATTGTTTATATATTGTGTATATTTAAAATATATTATTACTTTTGCACTCCCGAAGAAAGGAGGGGTTTATGAATAGCGAAGAGCAATTTTATATTGAATTAGGAGCTAAGATTGCCTCTGTGAGAAATGATAAAGAGATCAGTCAAGAGGTGTTGTCTGAGTTTCTGAAATTATCAAGATCGTCGATAGCAAACATTGAGAAAGGTCGTCAAAGGCCTAGTATAATAACCTTGGCACTAATAGCAAACTATCTTAAGGCCAGTGTGGCAGAATTAATACCTAATATAAGTAATATAAATATTGATGATTTGAATCTACGCGGAGCAGATGTTAGGGAACAAGATCAAACAACTAAAGAAGCTCTTAATAGCTTTTTGCAAGGTTTAAGGAAGAGTAAATGATTATTTAATAATAAAATGATACTATGGCTATTTCTAAAAAAGTAGTAAATGACACTATATCATTTATTAACAATATTTTTAGTAATAATAGTGAGATTGATTTACCGGTAGAGATTGAAAACATTGTTAAAGTATTGAAAATTGATCTAGTTTATTACACATTCGAAGAAGAAATCTCTGGAGTTTTAGTTTTAAATGGTTCTCATTCTACGATTGGTGTTAACCAGGGACATTCTGGGGTTCGAAAAAGATTTACAATTGCTCATGAACTAGGACATTATATCCTCCATAAAGATCAAGGAAGTATGTTTATGGATAAGGTCTTGTATCGTAAAAATTCTGATGATTATAATGTCAAGGATGAAAAGTTAGAACGGGAAGCGAATTATTTTGCGGCTAATCTTCTAATGCCGGAAAAGGCTGTAAGAAAACTATTCGCGAAATCTAAAAATGATTTTTATGACGATTCTAATATTCAGGATTTAGCAGAAAAATTTGAAGTGAGTAATTCGGCTATGACCTATAGGTTAGTGAATTTGGGGTTAATTGAATTTTAGGGGGGCAATACGTTTCTTGTGAAAATTAAAAAAGCAATAATTTTAAATTATTGCTTTTTTAATTTTTAGGCCGGATGTGTATGTTTGCCTAATTTATTTACTCTGTTTTTCAACATGTCGTGTGAGTATATTACTTTATTAAAGTGTTTGATTTGAATCTTTTCGTATTTATCCTGTGGGATATTATAAAAATTTGCTTTCAAATATTTTTTTAAATTAGCCGAAATTCTTAAATCATATTTGTCTTTGTAATAGAACGTATTGATTATACAAAGTTCTGGGTATGGGTTATCTTCTAAAACAATGTCTAAAGTCTTGTTTTTTAAAAATTCATTGAATTTCTTTGATTTAATAAATTTATTCCTTTTGATGTCAAAAACAATAGAAGAAAAATTAAAGAAACAACTATAGGGGAGATCTTCTTCCATAAAGATACAATTTTGGATTTTTTGTTCTTTAAGTGCCCATGTATCTTCTGCATTCCAAATATCAACACAGATATTTGATATCTTCAATTTGTATCCTCCAAAACTGTTTTTAGAGAATTTTATACCGTCAAATTTTTTAATGAGTTTCTCTAACTGATGGAAATTCCTTTTGGCAACTAAATCTAAATCTCTTAGCTCTCCATTATGCTTCAAGGCAAAATCGCGGATGACACCACTAAAAACTAATAAATCTAATTCTGCATTTAATACCTCGACAAAATCTAATACTTTATCATCCAATTTAGAGTGTAAGTACTTGACGAATTTGTCTTCTGATAAAGAAGTATCGTTATGTTCTTTTTCCTTAATCATATTATAAGGGATATAAAGGTGTTATATAATATCTATAACAATAAACCAATCCTTTAATAATAACTGCTCGCCTTTTATCTTTTTACAAATATATAGAAGTTCCTTATAAAGTTATTAACAAAATAGTTCTTAATCAATTTTTTGACCACTAATTTTTTGATAATGTGTAAGTGCAAATTTGTCTGTCATACCTGAAATAAAATCTACAATAACTCTAAATTTGTAGTAATCGCTCAAATCTGTAAAGTCAATAGCATTGTCTAAATCCTGAAAATCTTCTAATATTTCTTTTTTAAGACGTTTCCATTCTTTATGGTCTATTTCCTCTTGCGATTCCCATGATTTGATTTCTTGGATATAATCCTCAATCTTTTGTTTTAGTTTTTTATAATTGGATTGCTGTGACTCAGTAAAATTATCATTTGTTATTTTCTTATATTTATTTTCAATTATATTTTGTAGATCTTCCTCTAATGCTACTTCGCGTATTGAACAAGAGATTAAGGGGAGAGACCTGTTAGAAAATCCTTTTTTACTATGAAAGAGTTGGCTTATATAGTGATTTAAAAGCCCCGTTATTACCGAATATCCAGTGGTTTCGAGATAATTGATTTCTCTTGTATTAAATATTTTGGTAGCACAAATTTTTTTTAGAATTTCATCAATTCCATTTTCATCATCTTCTATTAGCTCTTTATGGTAAGTTCCTTTTTCAATTTTTTCAAGATTTGTTTCGAAATTTTCAAAGGCTAAGTTGACGAGATAATCAATTAGTTTTATTCGAATAAAAACAATTTTATTTCCATCATTACAGTCCTTTCTTGAGCAAATTTTTAAAATTTCTTTGGCTATTCCTGAAGAGGATTTATAAAATGCCTCTTCAAAATCTTCAATAGTTACATATTTTTTACTAAAGCCATCCTCAATGTCCATTACACGATAAGCTATTGAGTCTGCAGCCTCCATTAAAAAGCAAAGAGGGTGGCGGATTGTTTCATTACTAGCCTTTTTTAATATACATTCTTTGACTATTTTCTCATAAAAACCCTTTTCAGAATAGAATACACCATGTTTTCCTTGACCTATATTTCTCTTTTTTAATTCTTTTCTTTTGTCATTGCTAATTTCAACCGCATAATAATTCGGATATTTTAAATAAGAGCCTAGAATAGAATAGGTTAAATTTAGTCCGAAAATATCATCAAGATATTGAAGCTTTGTAACGACTCTTAATCCTTGAGCATTTCCGTCGAAGTGTATAAAGTCATTTTTTTGATGGTTATCTAAGTTTTCAAAAGCAGAAATGGCGTCCTTAGGAATAAATGGATTATTTTTAATTTCATTAAAGTAGTTGGCTATAATGTCTTCTGCAAAGTGACCGAAGGGAGGATTTCCAATGTCGTGAATTAAACATACACTTTGTAAGATAACAGGAATTATACGGAAAAGTTCAGATTCAGTTTTGTTAGTTCTATCTTGAATTTTTTTTGAGATAGCACATTTGAGTCCAAATGTATATCCAAGAGACATAACTTCATTAGAATGGGTCAATCTTGTATGAATATTATCATCTGTCGTCAAAGGAAATACTTGAGTCTTATCGTGCATTCTTCTTAGAGCTGGGCTATAAATTATTCGCCCGAGATCACTTTCGAATTCATTTCTAATGTCTTTTCGCAGTGCCTGATTAGGATCTTTTTTACTTGACTTTCTTATCCTCTGTTCTGATAATAATTTTTCCCAATTCATTCTGTGGATTTTATAATAGCTTGATAATTAATTTAATATATGTTGTTGTAACCCTTTATGCTTCCGTTATCTTTTTTTGTTATATATGTCTTGATTTTCAATGGTTTAATATATTGCTGTTTCAGTTTCCCTTTTGCAAAATCTACATTACTCCTCAAGTAGTCTTCTCAGGCATAATATCCTTAAGACTACACTTGCAAAGTATAGCAACACATTCAACTGATCGTAGGAGTACATACTTTTTAGTTTCTTACTTTCTATTTGACCAATATAACCAATAGTAACCTCCATAAAATCTGATTGCACTTTGTTAATCTGGTCGGTCTGGCTAGCTTTTATTCTAATACAATAAAATTAGTATATCTTTTCCAATTTTCCAAAATGGTTGGTGGTTGTTTCTTTAAAAAGAAAAGAAGGCGAAGGGGAGGCAAAACTTCGAAAAGTTAGTAAATTAATTCTCAAGTTGAACAACTGGATCCGGGCCAAACAACACCTTACCGATATCCCGATCGAGCCACCCGCAATAATGACAATACCATTCCGCACATTCCTCCAGGATTTGCATGATGTTGTCGTCATTTGAATCTAATATCGTCAAATCAAATTCCTGAACACCTCCATATCGGTTGAAGAATTGAAAAGTGTAGTGTCGTTTTTCCGGTGGCACCCGATGTGGTTTGTATGCATCGTTTATCTCCATTACCGACCCAGTGGGAATATGTAGAATCCGCTGGGGGTCATCCTCCATGCGTTTTTCATGTTCGCTCGTTATAAGGAATTTGAAGGTGCGTACTTGTTTCATAAATTATGTTATATTTTTTTAATTTGGCGCAGGTGGCGTATAAATGACTTAAATTTTCTTTGTAATCTAAAGGTAACAAATTAATTTCCCCTATCCAAACCAATAGCCATTCATAGCATCCATAAATATCGGATCTTTAACAGGATACTTTGAACTCGGTACAGAATCGATATCGCAGTTAGGACACGCTATCCTCAATGCAGATTGTGTTTGGAGTAGAGGGACGTATCAAAGTGAGGAAGAGGGGCGGCAGTTGGTAGGAGCTTACTGCCAATCAGCTATTCATATTCAAGATGGGATAAAACGTGGCTTAGAATGTTATATTTGCATGATGAATTTTGAAAAGACACAGCATAGTATTTTTATAGGGGCAGCCCAAAATATGAATAGGGTCGAAGACGAATCGATTCAATTAGTGGTTACATCCCCCCCTTATCCCATGATAGAGATGTGGGATGAAGTTTTGGGAAGGCAAAATCCATCCATAGGAAATAAATTTATCCAAAATGACGCTTACTGTATCTACGAACTAATGCATCAGGAGCTTGATCAGGTATGGACGGAGGTATATAGGGTATTGAGCCCCGGTGGCGTTGCCTGTATCAATATCGGAGACGCTACACGCACAATAGATAAAAACTTTGCGCTGTATCCAAACCATACGCGGATAGTCAGCAAGTTCATTTCATTAGGTTTTGATAATCTTCCAAATATTATCTGGAGGAAGCAGACCAATGCACCCAATAAATTTATGGGGTCGGGAATGTTGCCAGGAGGAGCTTATGTCACTTTGGAGCACGAATGGATCCTCATTTTTAGAAAGCAGGGCAAGAGAGCCTTTAAAAAGGATATTGAGAAAGCCAACCGACAAAAGTCAGCTTATTTTTGGGAGGAGAGGAACGTGTGGTTTTCAGACCTGTGGGATTTAAAAGGCACTAAACAAAAGATCAATGCCACTATCGGTAGGGAGCGGAGTGCCGCTTATCCATTTGAAATCCCTTACAGGTTAATAAATATGTATTCTGTCTACGGTGATACGATTCTGGATCCTTTTTTGGGAACGGGTACTACCAGTATTGCGGCTATGGCGGCCAGTCGACACAGTATAGGCTATGAGATAGATGAGACTTTTAAAGATTTTGTTTTTGATAATTTATCAAGTTTGAAGATATCCGACCTAAACAATATCCTGCTCAGCCGTATAGAAAACCACAAGAGATTTATTGCAGCGAGAAAACTGGATTCGAAAAAAAAGGAGATAAAGCATTTTAATGAATACCTTGACGTGGAGGTCATGACCTCTCAAGAAAGAAATATGGAATTTAGGTACGTCCAGAAAATAGAATGTGTAAGTGACTGTTTTTTTGTAGAATATGCAACAGCCCCATTCGGCAAGTCTAATTCTTAAAGGACTTTGTATCTCATCCATATTCAATATTTCCCTACTTGTTTTAGCGATCAAATCAATCACCTTAGCAAATCAGGAGCAAGTATTGCTGTTTGTTTTGAGGTTTGAAGGGCCTGTAACAAGGCTGTCACATCTTATTGGGTAAATGCTATATTTGATCAATCTAAATTATATTCAACACTGATTCGGGTTTTTTTCTTATCGTAATAAACCATACAAACACTTATATTTTCGCTGAGAATTTTGGACTTATAGCTTATTGGCTTGATACTTACGGGTATATCGCCGATATAGCCATCAATGCCTTTGCTTTCATCACTCGGGTCAGCTAATTGATAGGTGGTGTTTTCTTGCTCGGCAATCTTTTTCAGGATTGCTTCCTGAAACTTTAAGCCGCTAAATGTTTTCACGAGGATAAGTTCTTCGACCCAGTCTCGTACCATTTTCTCATCAATGGTGTTAATGACTTTTTGGAACTCTTGTACCATGTTCCATATTCTTGTCGTTGCATTATCTATAGCTACAGGATGTTTTTCTTGATACCAAGTCTGCCATTCATTCATAAACTGTCCGGGGAACTCTTGTATCAAATCACTCATTTGCCCCACGACTCTTGGTCGTGTACCTTGAGCATTAGAATTGGCCAAGTTCATGATTTGTGTGGTATATTTTGGGAAAGTGTACTGCTTGCCTGACAGTAATATGTTGAGTTCTGTATTGGCTATGTTGATTTTCTTATTCACGTTATTTTTCTATATTATGACAATTACCTATTTTGCTTTCTGCACTATTTTGCTTTTTTTTAAGTAGATTGTATTTCTATTACTTTCTCTTGAGATTGTTTACTTTACTGTGTTTCTGTTCAATATGTTTACACCATCTCTATAAGACTCTGGCTGGAAAGTTCAAGATATTACATGGCTTGCAAGCGAAATATTTCCGTTTTGATTTGTTCTACTACGTCTATATTATGTATATTCTTTTTATCCCCTATTTTTATTGAATAAACAAAAAAAACCTTTCCTCCAAACGCCTGTTCAAAACGCTCATGATTTATCCGGTGCATTTCTATCCATTGATAATCATTCAGCGCCATGCCTGATGAAATAGGTTTAATCTGTAGCCCGATATACCTTCCGTTAATTTCTATGTAAAAATCCACTCCATAATTTCTATCCCAATTGTCAGGGGCGGCTATGATGTCGTGGCCTATCAATACCTGTAATTGCCCATAAATAGTTTGTATCTCTCCTACATAGCCTTCATATGTCCGATTGATTACGAGATTATACACATATTCAATACATTCTTCCTCCGTAATAGCCGATAGTTCCTGTTGTACTATTTCGGTAAGTTTCACATATAGCCTTTGACCCAAAGAAATGATGTACTCTCGCGTAATGCGCTCACCATTCTTTTTCTTTTGTGTAGCATGTTGAAAATAAAAAGCTTCCCAATTTTCAAATACTTCTGGTGCACAGGCTCGAATAAGTTCAGATGTCGGACCAACACTATGTGCTTTGGTTAGTGCCCACCGTCCATTGGCGTAGTTGAGTAAGGTCTCGCGTTTAAATTTTAAGTTTACGCCTTCGTGGCCTGAGATGTAGTCTGCTGGCATAATCTACTTAGTCTTATATTGTCGAATTAAATGGTTATAATTTGTTTCATTGTTATAGAGTTAGGACGAGCAGTGTTCCAATTATTTATAAGTGCGGTCCTTCTGTCGTTATCCCTTCTGGTTCGGCTTTCCAATGTGTCTAAATATCGATCTAATTCGTGCTGATTGTTGATGAGAAAAAATCCTGCTGGCCTTCCCGTAACCGCTCCTATTAAGTCTCCTTCCAGTTCGATACATTCTGTTATTAAACTTCTTAGTTTTACTTGGTTACTGGAAGTCGGAAAGCCAATTATAGCAGCTAAGTTTTTTGCACTGATGGCATTTTGTCGGCCTACTTGCAAGGCATTCAAAAGAACTCGTCTTTGGTTTTGTGTAAATTGTTGCATAGTTTTTACTTATTATTCTCTTTTATTCCCCTTTGCCTTAGTCTCTGCATCGACGACCACAATCTCCATCACTTCATTTTCCATAAGTTTCGACGGAGTGCCATCAGCTTTTTTCTTTGGCACTTTTTTATATCTGATTACGATCTGTTCATCTTTAGGTATACCATTCGGAAAAAGATCATCAAGACTTTTAAAACCAAAAACCTTTTTTAATATGCCAATATGGCGTAGGTTATATTTTTGATCTTGGTCAAGGGATTCACAATTACCTACAAACGCTTCGGCTAATCCCATTTTTCCACTTAGAACTCTTTGAGACCATCCGCGTTCTCCTCTAAACTTTTGTACGTTTAAGATTAATTCATACTCTATTCTGTAAATAGCTTTAGACTCGTGAAATTTACTCATTACAAATTTTATGTACTATATATTTGGTTCTTTTAAAAGTTGTTTTTATATTTGTGTTGTCAATCTAGGATTGACGTGATATATGATAACTACGTCTATTTATTAGACTGTGAGTTGAACGAGCCTCAAATTCCAAAGACTAGCAAGCTTTACCACACGAGGCAACAGGTTCGACCCACGTCTAAAGATTTTGTGTATATTTACACAATCTTTAGGCAGGGCCTGTTGAATACTGTGTTGGGGGTGCTAGTCCCTGGGATTTAGTAGGAGACAGAGAACCCTGCCTTCTGATTTTATAAGCTCGTTCTACATAAAACCAAAAGTTATGAACAGAACGAAACTACACACCGTCAAGAACCGCCCCGACCACTTCCAGAAAGTACGTCACTGGTTTTCCCATTCCTTGCTCCTAAAAAACGTCATCCGCTCGCCGGAATAGACGCAGACCAAACGGACAGAAAAGGAGAGGGGCAGAACGCCTCGCAGTGAGGTGTTGTTGCAATACCGTATTCCTTCCTGTCCAACCGACCTCTTTATTTTCTAAAATGACAATATGTATGCATCACTGCGGACATAGGTCGAGATCGGTTTGGTTATTTTTATTATTCGCATTCTAAAATTAGCAAACTTTTCTATTCCTTCCAAGTGATCGCCATCGATTATTGTTGATTTGCAATAATATCGGGGTCGGTATATTTACTTTTGCCCGGTGAATGTGTCACGATAAACCTGCTTAAATTACGTGGATACTACGCTTAAGATACATTACGGGAACCAAATTTATTAATCGATTAGACCAAAGTCCCGGCATCGGGCCGGATAGAAAGGATGGTGTCTTTCTAAAGCGTTGCCGGGACCAGAGGTCAACCGGGGTAGAATTATATAAAAACGCTACTCCACCAAAAAACCTAATAGCATGCGAAAATTACGCAAAGGGGAGAGGTATGTAGACCGATCTCCGCAGGCAACTGACCAAAACGAGGTGCCCAGAGAAACACCTTCTCCCGTAAAACAGGTCTTTATTGATAAAGCCCTGGTACTGAAATATGAGGAGCTTCTTTCAGCAATGGCAGAGGAGTTCCGTACCATCGAATTCACGGATTACAGCCCTGCCCGGGTGATCGATAATTTCTGGTCCAGATACAACTGTAACAATACGGACCGCTTGAACCTATTCGATATGGTGCTGCTGGCAAAAGGAGCCGTGCCGGAGAAAAGCCGGGAGGCTATGGCGCTCGATAGCTTCGTAAAGGATTTTGTTTCCTTTATCATCGCCGGGCATACGGTGCATTATATGAACCGTAACTACAGTGCCATAGGCCGCTATTTGCCCGTAGAACGGGTGGAGGAGATCAAAGAAGGAGTAAGGCTGGATTTTGTCGGACGTTTATCGGGGCTGCGGTAATGGATTATGGTATGAATAGTGGTAACCCGATGCCGAGGGTATCCGGGTTACGGTATATAGCATTGTTTTTTGTTTCCTTTCTGTTTGTTTTATCTGATGTCCGGGGGCAGCTTGTAGAGATACGGACTGGCGAGGGGCAAAGTAAGAGCGACACGCCGGCTTCGGGAGCGGTCGATCTGGTAGCTACGGGTCTACAGGTCGGCGACAGGGTTCCGGATCTGCTCGTCCGGAATGTCCATAATCATAAAACCGATGCGACCAGGCTCTCCGCTTTCGCGGGCAAATTGCTGATACTGGATTTCTGGGCGACATGGTGCGCCCCCTGTGTGGCCATGATCCCCAGAATGGACAGCCTGCAGCGGCATTTCGGGGACAGGGTGCAGTTCCTTTCGGTCACCTATCAGCCGGGGAAGGAAGTGCTTCCCTTTCTGGAGCGGTTCGAAAAGCAGCGGAACAGGCACTACGAGGTGCCCTATATAACAGGTGACAAACAATTGCATAAACTTTTTCCGCACAGGACCTTACCGCATTATGTATGGATCGATGGTGAGGGCACCGTGAAGGCCATCACCGGCTCCCAAGATGTCCATGCGGCCAATATCGGCAAGGCCCTTGACGACGGGCTGGCCGTAACGCAGAAACGGGACATGAAAATGGCGTATGACAGGAACAGGCCCTTGCTGATCAACGGAAACGGCGGCGACGGGCGTAACCTGATCTATCATTCCCTGTTTGCAGGGTACACTGAAGGGCTCCCCACAGCCTATACGCTGTCCTATATGTCCCGGCACGGCTTCAACGGGATCAATGCCACGAACATGACCCTGCTGCAGCTCTACAGACTTGCCTATAGGATCGACGGAAAGTATTTCGGATGGAACAGGACGGTCATCAGTACCCGGGACTCGCTGTTCCTGCGGCCTCCCAAGGGGACAAAGGGCGCTGATTTCCGGGCCTGGATGAACCGGGGAAATGGGTTCTGCTATGCAGCGTCAAGTACAAGGGATAGTCTGGATATCCTGTTCGAACGGATGAGGGCCGATCTGGGCAGGCTGTTCCCGCAGTACAGCGTAGCCATACGGGAGAAAGAAGTAGCATGTCTTGTACTCCGGAGGACCTCGGATAAAGATAAGATCGCCACCAAAGGAGGTCCGGTCCTACATGAATTCGGCAATGGCTGCAGGTTACGGAACAGCAGTCTGGATGTGCTCACATCCCGGCTCGAGATCATCTACCTGCAGAATCAGCCCTATCCCGTAATAAACGATACCGGGTACACGGGAGCTGTAGATATGGTACTGGAGGCCGACCTTACGGATCTCGGTCAGCTGAATGCGGATCTGGCGGGATATGACCTTACGCTGGAAGTACAGCTCCGTAAGACCCATGTGCTGGAAATAGATGATGTTACCTAAATGATCAGTTATGAAAAAGACGATAGTATATATATTCATACTGTCTGTGCTCTGCGTCTCTATGGCCGGTGCACAGCAGGTCCTGCGCGGCCGTGTGCTGGACATCGATACGGGTTCTCCGGTAGCGCGGGCCACCGTCACGGTCAAGGGGACAGCGCAGACCTCGCTGAGCGATGCGGACGGACGTTTTTCCGTTCCGGTGTCGGCGCGGGACACGGTGGTCTTCCATGGGGTGCGGTATGATACATTATATCTCTATGCTCCTTTTGGCAGGGAAGATATTGTTGTCCGGCTTACGCCGCAGCGCACGGCTTTACAGGAGGTCGTCGTCTCCACGGGATACCAGACACTGCCCAAAGAACGGGCGACAGGGTCGTTCGTACAATTGGATAACGATCTTCTGAACAGGTCCGTAAGTACAAATATAACGGACCGGCTGCGGGATATCGTGCCCGGTCTGAGCTTCAATACCTATGGCAACAGTGCACTGAGCATCAGGGGGCAGAGTACGATCTTTGGCAATGCCGAGCCGCTGATCGTCATCGACAATTTTCCGTATGAGGGTGAACTGGTGGATATCAACCCGAACGATGTGGAGAGCATAACGGTACTGAAAGATGCCGCGGCGGCATCGATATGGGGATCGCGTGCGGGAAACGGGGTGATCGTCATCACCACCAGGAAGGGCAGGGCCGGCAGTCCATTGAACATCGGCTTCAATGCCGGCACGACTGTGGTAAATAAGCCCGATCTCTATGTCCGGCAAACCTTGCCGGCCTCGGATTACATCGATATCGAAAGGAGGCTGTTTGAGGAAGGGTATTACGATGCGGCGAAGAATTCGGGCTACCGGCCGCTGTCACCTGTGGTCGAGCTGCTGTACGGGGGGCAGGCCGATCCCGGCCGGATCCCGGAGATCGACAGGGAGATCGAACGGATGAAAACCTACGACGTGAGGAAGGATGCCGATCGGTACCTCTACCGTAAGGGTGTTTTTCAGCAATATGCCCTGACGGTCAATGGAGACGTGAAAAACAACAATTATTATGCATCGGTGGGCTACGATAACAACAGGGAGAGCCTGATCGGCAACGGATACGACCGTGTCACAGTAAACCTCAAAAATACGTTCCGACCTTTCGGTGAACGGCTCCAGGTCACTACAGGTGTCTATTTTTCAAATAATAACGAGATAAGGAACAATCCGGGCATGACCGGCCTTAGTATGTCGGGATCAAGCAGTGTTATTCCCTATCTGAGACTAGCGGATGATAATGGCCGGCCGCTCAGCACGGTCAGGGATTATAGCCGGGAGTTCATAGCCGGGGCGATGGATGAAGGCCTGCTGGACTGGAATTATTTTCCGCTACAGGAAATCCAGGCCGCAGACAACAGGCTGGTCAGGAATAATCTGAGGATGGATGCTTCCCTCAGGTACCTTATCGCGGATGGCCTTGCGCTATCGGCAAGCTACCAGCATACGGAGGTGGGCAGCGAAAGGAACAATCACAGGAGCAGGGATACCTATTATGCAAGGGACCTGATCAACCGCTTTACCCAGGTGGACGGCGGAGAGATAAAGAGACCTGTACCGCTCGGCGGGATATTGGATGTCTCGGTGCTCCGGTCGCTGGGCAGGACGTTCCGCTCGCAGCTGGATTTCAGCAGGCAGTTCGGTCAGAAAGGGGAGGTCAGTGCCATAGCCGGTTTTGAGACCCGGTTTTCCCGGACGGATTCGAAGGATTTCAGATATTACGGCTATGAAGCCGAATATGCCCGGAATGCCTATGTAGATTATGTGACCGACGATTTTCCGTTATACCATGACAGCCAGCGCAGGAGCAGCATACCCAACAACGACGATATGGACCGCTTTACGGACGTGTTTCGGTCGTACTACGTCAATGCTTCCTATTCGTATGACCGTAAATATATACTGTCCGCCAGCGCACGGTTGGACCAGAGCAACCTTTTCGGCGTAAGGGCAAACCAGAAAGGTGTGCCGCTCTGGTCGGCAGGGCTCGCCTGGAACATCAGCAGGGAGGGCTTCTACGGCAGTGATATATTGCCCTATTTAAAGTTGCGGGGCAGCTATGGGTACAACGGGAATGTGAACAAATCGGTTACTGCGTTCACGACGGCTGCGGTCAGCGGTTATAATATGTACCAGCTGCCCTATGCTACGATAATAAACCCTCCGAACCCTGAACTCAGATGGGAACGTGTACAGATCATTAATCTGGGGCTGGATTTTTCGGCTATGGACAACAGGGTGTCCGGGACATTGGAAATCTATAGCAAAAGAGGACTGGATCTGATCGGGGATTCGCCTTTGCCCCCTTCCTCCGGTATTGTCCTGTTTACGGGCAATACGGCCGATACAAAGATACGGGGACTGGATGCCAATCTCTCTACCCGTAATACCACCGGGCCATTGAAATGGAATACGGACCTGTTGGCAACTGTCGTCAAAGAGCGGGTGACGGGCTATGAGAAAGAAGCTCCCGCAACGGGTGGTCTGGGCTACATACAGAGCCCTTATGCATTGCCCCTGCCGGGCAGGCCGCTGTATGCCCTGTACAGTTACAGTTGGGCGGGGCTGGATCCGGAGAACGGTGACCCCATGGGGTATATAGGGGAGGAGACGTCGACGGATTATACCGGGATATTCGCGGATACCGATCTGGACAATATGGTCTATTCGGGACCGCTCAGGCCTACTTTTTTTGGATCGGTACGCAACTCGTTTTCGTACGGGAATCTCACGGCTTCTTTTAATATCACGTACAGGTCGGGGTATTATTTCAGGGCACCGGGCATTGCTTATTCCAACGACTATGGGCTGTCTTCAAATAGTGCTGCCTATGCCGAAAGATGGCAGTCTCCGGGGGACGAAACCCGGACACATGTTCCTTCCGTACCCGCGCAGCCGGATGGCAACAGGGATATGTTTTATATCTATTCGACCGCGCTCATAAACAGGGGCGACAATATCAGGCTGCAGGACTTTCGGATAGATTACCGTTTCGGTGGATTGATGGGGAATAAATGGTTCAGAAATATGAACGTTTATCTCTACGGGAACAACATTGTCCTGCTCTGGAAATCGAATGATCTGGGCATCGATCCGGATAATTCGTACGCGGACCTGCCGTTCACATTTTCAGCGGGTCTCAAACTGGATTTTTAAACTTAAAGACAAAATCATGAATTATATAAAGACAGCGGTACTGATCCTCTTTTTTTCGTGCAAAGGGGATTTGGACATCAAGCCGGACCAGGGCCTGCTGATCCCGACAAAACTGGAGGATATGCAGGCGTTATTGGACAATGTGGAGATGAACAGGGCGCCCGGGCTGCACATGATCGCGGGGGAGGAGTATGCGATCACGACGGAGGGCGTGACGTCTCTGAGAACGGCTCCGGAGCGGAACAGTTATCTGTGGGCGGACGATGTCTATGAAGGATCGGTCCCAAGTGACTGGAGGATACTGTATGAACAGGTGTTTTATGCGAATGTTGTACTGGACGGCCTGAATACGATTGAAGTAACGGAAGAAAACCGTTCGGTATGGAACCAGCTGAAAGGGAGTGCGCTGTTTTTCCGTTCACTGGCCTTCTATCAGCTGATTGTGGAGTATGCCATGCCCTACGAAAAAGGCAGTGCGGATAAGGTGCCCGGAATCCCTTTAAAACTCAGTTCGGATATCAATGAGAAGGTGGAGCGGGTGAGCATACGGGACTGTTTCAAAAAAATCCTCTCCGATCTTGATGAAGCGGGGCCGCTACTGGAGACTGTACAGTCGGTGTACCTGACCAGACCGAGCAGGCATGCCGTGTATGCGCTGCTTGCCCGGATTGCACTTTATATGCAGGAGTATGGTACGGCGGAAAAATATGCCGACAGGTGTATCACCCTGTCGCCGGGGCTGATGGATTACAACGGGCTGTCGCGGACATCCTCGCGGCCGATATCGTTCGCACAGGCGGGGGAAGAGGTCATATTCCCGCAGTTTATGCTGACATACTCTTTTGCCACATCGTCCAGGGCCGGGATTTCGGAAGATCTTCTGTCGGTATACGAAACCGGTGATCTGCGCAGGATCATCTTTTTTAGAGACCGGGGGAATGGCGTGTTTACGTTTAAGGGGAACTATTCCGGCACGAGCAGCATGTTTTTGGGTACGACGACAGCGGAGATGTACCTGATCCGGTCGGAGTGCAGGGCCAGGCTTGACGATATCGAAGGAGCTTTAGCGGATGTAAACCATTTAAGAAAAATGCGGTGGGACAGCAATGTGCCTTATCAGGATGTAAGCATGGAAGACAGGGAGGAGGTTATAAGGTTCATTCTCCTGGAGCGCAGAAAAGAACTGGCCATGCGGGGACTCCGGTGGTCCGACCTTAAAAGGTTGAACCGGGACAGCCGTTTTGAAACGACTTTGGAAAGGACGGCCTATGACAGGACGCACATCTTGGCGCCTCAATCGGATCGCTATGCCTTTCCTATCCCGCAGATTGAGGTTGATATAAACAACTTGGCGCAGAATAAAAGGGATTAGCATATAAATGGCAGATTAAAAATAAGCCCCTGTGTTCCGAAACGTGCATGAATCGGAACACAGGGGCTTCCCGTTTCGGTCGCCTTAATCTAAGGGCTCGAATTCACCGTAAGTTTCATTGGACGGTGCGGGTGCTCCGGGAGCATTGGGATTAACCTCTTCTTCAAACTCTCCGCTGCAGATCTGCTCCTCGTTTTCATGACATAGATACTGTCCGGGAGTAGTATCTGTTTCCTCGGTCTGCCCTGTTATATCGACCCACTGAGCGCCGGGTAAAGCAGCAGGGTTATACCCCCATTTTTTCATGGCCAGTTTACTTTCCGGTGTTCCCATCGCCATGAGTGTTACTGCTGCAATCGCCAAGGCTACCAAGGCCATTGCATTTTTTCTGATTAAATTTTTCATTGCTTAAATTTTAAAATATTAATCATACTGTTTTTATCTTGTCTTCTGGCCGACAAGCCCTTCACCCGACGACCTGGTCAACGGGATCCGATGTGTGTTGTCTTTTTTTTACCAGCAATCCCACTACGCTAATCCCCAGAAAGAGCAGGTTGAACCAAAAATGCTGTGTCCACGACATACCCGATATGACGGATCCGCATGCACAGGGCAGCCGGTCCCAGGTACCTAACAGGGCAAGTCCGATATAGACGGTGAACAGCGCCATCAATATTGCCGACAATAGGAAGCCCCACTGGCGCCACCGCGGGGATACCAACATCACGACTACCAATACTTCCAGAGCGGGCAGAGTATATATTGCCATATAGGTCAAGCCATGGGGCAACGGCTGCCGCAGTAGGGTATGCTTGAATGTCGTGAAGTCGATCAGCTTCTCGGTAGCTACAGGTATCCAGAGTAGCAGAAGCGCGATGGTGATTATGTTCAGTAGGTATTTTGCTTTCATAACTGTTTGCTAAAAGTGACATATCAAATATAGCGCACCCAGATACGTCACTGTTAGGCTAGAACTGACATCAGGTATAGGCCAAACATGATATGTGGACTGCGATGGCAAGAATCACCGGGTTTTATCTTTTCGGATTAATCGCCGATACTGCCCAGGGGTCATCTGGCTATGCTTCCGAAAAAAGCGGCTCAGCTCACTGACGCCATGAAACCCGCATTGCATGCTGATCTCCAATAGGGTAAAGGAGGGATAGGCCAGCAACGCTTTTATCTTTTCGAGCAGAAGCCGGTTGCGGTAGCTGCTGATTTTTTGTTGGTAGTGTTCTTTGTGCAGCCGGTTGAGGTATTCCGGACGTACCCGCAATTGCCCGGCAATGTCTTTGATCCGGATAGCGTTCCCTTCCCGTGCGATACCAGCAGCAAGGAGTTCGCGACAGCGTTGGATCAGGAGCTGGGGGTCGGATGTACGTTCGTATTCGTCAAATACCTTCTCCCTGGACAGCTCGATAAGCTTACTGATCTCGTGTATGACAAAGGATTCATTGCTGAAGTCGTCCTTTCTGAGGTTATCGCAAAGATGTTGTATACGGGATTGGGTGCGTGGGCCTATCCGAAAGTCCCTGCTACAACATACTTTCTCCGAACGGCTTCTATACGCACGGATTACGGCATGCAAAAAGGGAAAATGCCGCTCATTACCTTCCCGGAAAATCCCGCCGTCAAAATAAAAGCCGAACAACAGCAGACGGCCCGGGGGCAGCCGGAGCCGATACACGCCGGGTGGCAGATACAGATAACGCCCCCGGCCGGGAGACAACGTGCATACCCGATGCGGTACAGCGTCTTCGAGGACAATATCACCGTCGGCCTCCATCAGGTAAAGCACATGCAGGTCACCCCGTTCTACCCGTAGGGGAATGCGGGCCGAACCTGCCAAGGTCAGCTCATAGCGGTACAGATAGCCGTAACGCCCGTCGAATTCCTGTGCGATAGCCTGATCTTCACCTTGTCCGTAGTACGTGCCGGGCGCATAGGCGATGGCCGGCATAGGCGCCATGTCTATGTCGGTCTCCACGACACGGAAGTGGGAAGGAAGATCGATATGTAGGCTTTTTTTCACGATAAGAGTCGTGTATCCTCGCCCAATTTAACCGTAGCGCATCACAGTCCGATGAAAAAATCGTACACCACCTGTTTTTTGGCGTAGATCGGATATTCACTGGCGCAGATCGGCCTTTTTCTGGCGTGGGGTGATCTGCGCCAAAAAAGAAGAGGGCAAAGTCGCCTTTTCCTGTGACGTACGATTTTATTCTTTCCGAGCAAAAGATCTGTTGCATATTGCCGTCGATTAATCACGGTTAAATATGTTTTGGGCGCCCGGAATGGCCAGTCGGACGGATCAAAAGGAATTAAAAACGTAAAATTTAAAAAAATGAAAAATGTAAATGAACAGGTGCTGATGCGCCACCAAGGAGTCGTATCAACAGAAGGAATCATCACATGGACACGGCTAAAGAGTGTGTTCGGTTTGGGCGAACCCAAGAGAGACTGGAAATGCCCGATTGTGACACCGCGATTTTGATGTATTGAATGTCGATACATTGAATGTTGATTGACAGAGGGGGCGAAGAACAACAGTTTCGCGCCCCCTTTTTTTAACCTTTTTAATTTTTACAACGATGAACAGACCTATAAATGATTGGGATTTTGCACTCTTTAGTGCCAATCTCCATACCTATTTACCCACCATCGAATGGCATGCCCATCCGGACATCTATACCCGTTGGAGAGATCATCACTCTGGAAAAGCCGACATCGACCGCTGCCCGCCCTTGAAAGATCCCGAACAACTTTGCCAGCTGTTACCGGGAATCTTTGTTTTGTTTCACCTAGGGCATCATCTACAGCTGCCGTTACTGCTGGCGCAGGCGGGGTTGTCCTTTGATATTATCCTGGATAGGGCGGTATACGAGCGATCACAACCGCTCTTTGACCGCCTACAAACAGCGATGAGCAAACAAGGCCAGCAATATGGCTATCTATTCAGCGATGAGCCGTCCATACTGTTGCGGGCGCGGGAGCGATTGCGCAGCGGACGGCACTTGCTGGTCTTTGCCGATGGGGCATCCGGCACGGCTTCGCCCTCCGCCGCCAAAGATCAGCGTGTCACCGTTCCTTTTTTGCAAGGAGAGGTACAGCTCAAAAAGGGTATACCGTTGATGGCGTACTTATTTGATGTAGCGCTTTATCCGCTCAGTTGGGAAGAGACGGCAGACGGTAGCCGGTATGTGTTGCAGGAATATATTGCGGATCGATATGCTGAAAATCGGGAGGATTTTATCCAACGGGCACTCTGTCATTGTTATGACCTGCTGGGTGAGGCGGTATGCCGACAACCTTGGATCTGGGAATGCTGGCCCTACCTGCATACCAACGGGATGTTGCAGATCGAGGATGCGGATATGTTATCCATCTGGAAAAACGACCCCATGCTGCTGCTCCCTTTGGACAAAAAACAGTGCTTATTCGACCGGAGGCATTATTATGCGCAAACGTTAAATTCGTGATGTATAGATTGAATTATTTATCTTTAGAGCACTGAACGCCTATAGATGAAAGTCAGTCTGTATAATATTACCTTATGGAACCTACTCAGCTTTTTTGTTTTTCTGGGCATGTTAGAAGGTCTGAACCTAATTCTGGCAACGGAACACGTTCCTTTTAACCAAATTATAACGACCAGCGTCTTGTTTTGCTTTTTATATGTGAGTCTCTTTATTTCCTCTTGGAAATTGTTATCTCCGGCTTGGGGAGAGCGTATCGCAGGTGTCGTATGGGCGATAACTGTTGCAGTATCGGTAGCGGGCTGTGCCTATCCGCTGATCTACGATTGGCTCCCCCGTCTGGGGGTACATTTTCATCGGGCAGGCCGGGATTTCGATATCTGGGAGTTTCGGGAACGTATCCTGTGGGTAGTCGTTTTTGTGTGGCTATTGAGCATGGGAGCAGCGGCTATATATCGATATATCAGATCACATGTAGCGCTTCGTCAGGCGAATGCCAAACGCGATAGCTATCAAATGGAGATCGACCGGATGCAGGCAGGGCTGGAAGCGCGGCATTTTTCACCGCACACGATCGAAAACGTGGTGGCTATCACGATGAATAAACTTACGACAGAAAATAAGGATGAATATCTGGAGGCATTGATGGTTCTTGCGGATGTCTTGCGTTATGCGTTACGTATGCAGGATGAGCGAGCCACGGTGTCCTTTGCGGAAGAATGGGAGCAGGTCGAGAATCTGCTCACCCTCGGCAGAGTCTGCTACGGCAGAAAGGAGTTTATCCTTCGTAAGCCGAAGGTATTGCCGGAGGGGCAACTGCCGATGGGGATCTTCGTGATGCCGATAGAGAATGCACTGAAGTACGCTACGGTGATGCCGGGTAAGCCGATTCTGCTGGATCTGCAGCTGAACGGTACACAGTGGTGTTTTACCGTGACCAATCGGTTCCGGGAGGTGAAGCGTCAGGCAATACGATCAAGCAAGACGGGGTTTGTCCTGTTGCAACATAAGATCGATTCGGGCGCCTGGCCGATAGCGGTCGAACGGAAGGAAGTGGAGGATACGTTTAGCGTGAGCATCGTGGGAAATCTGAAAAACGAAATAAGAGGCTATGAGAAAGGAACGCTATACCATCATGATTTTAGACGATGAATTGGAGTCGACAGGACTGTTACAGTATGCGCTGAGTAAAATCGATTATGTGGAGGTACTGCACTTGATCGACAGCCCAGAGCACGCACTGAAAGTGTTGGATTTGCAGCCGGTCGATATCTTGATCGTGGATATGGAGATGCCGACAATGATGGGCTGGGAGTTTGTGGGGCTTTTGGACAAAAGGCCGACCATATTGGTTGCTACCGGACACCGAGAGTATGGATTTGAGGCGGAGGAAATGGAGGCTGTCGGATACCTCCCCAAACTGGTAAAATCTGAAACGCTACGAAAAGCAATTGATAAGGCGATACGGGATGTGGATCACCGATATGACCTGGCACAAAAAAATGCAAAGGCGATAAAAGTGAAAAATTATGAGACGAAGATGGATGACATTATTTCCCTCGATGATCTCTACTACGCAGAGGTAGAAGACAAAATTTTGTCCTTGTTTTTGGATGATGGCCGGATAATCTACAGCAAGATGCCACTATCGAAATTGATGGAAGATCTTCCCGACAATAAATTCGTTCGCCTCAGCGCCAAGCACATCGTGGGTAGACATGCCGTGAAGTCCTTGGCAAAAAAGAAGGTTCAGGTAAGGGAATGGAAAAAAACGTTGGAAATCATATATCCAACTGCCTATGAAAAGCTTCAGCTGATATTGGATCCAATGTAGTACCTGCGGTTCCGTTCAGCAAAAAATAGAAACTTACACTTTAAAAAACAATTTACTACCATGGAAAAATGGTTTGACAAACAACTGGCCATATTGACTGCTATATATGATGCCCTTATAAAATTTAGACAACAACATAATAGAATGATAAAACCTCTCCAAGAACGGAAATTGTGGACAAAGCAGGATGTGTTAGATCGACTTAATATGAGTGAAAGGACGTATAAACGCAACCTACAAACAGGCTTACTCAAGCCGATGCGTCTCAACGGATTTGACGAGTATTTCGAAGAAGATCTCTTGGAAGCTTTGGAAGAAAGTCGTCGAAAGGGACGGATTTAAGCGTCCCTGTTCCGGAAAGTCGACCGCCTGGATCGGACAAATATGTGTTCCGGACACAATTGTGTCTATGCCGACCAACACGAAGGTGTCGCCGTCGCGCATAGCCTTTGCCGCAAACGCAACTGCATTTGCGGCAAAGGCAATTGTGGACCGCTCTTTGTATACCCCATCTATTTTATAATCTTTTCTGTTTGTCTTGCCGGAGGCTGATCGCTCTCGTACGGGGTTGCTTTTGTAGCATCCACACTTGTGTTTGTGGTAAGCGTGAGTGCACTTGTGAACGTGCCTATAGCGATATCCAAAGCCTATCCTGCAGCCGGTGTCAACAAGATCTTGTCCGGCATGGAAACAATTGTGTCCATGACGTTTTTTGTGGTTTTTTCAACATACCGAGGGCCAGATCAGGCCAGATCAAGCCAATGTGGGCCAAATTGGGCCAAAATTTCATTTCAGCAAATAAGGGTTCTTACGTTTGTCCTGTTCCATCTCGCGAGGAGAACAGAACCGTGCAGCTGCAAAAGCTATGTATCTGCGCACAAACAAAAAACAAAATGGCAAGAAAAGCTAAAGCGCTCATCGACTTTACACGAATGAAAGAAGATGGGCTCGTGGTCGCCACCAATACAATAATTGGCGCCATGACGGACAATTCACATTACCCAACACCTACACCAACCTTAGCGGATTTACAGGTGGTGTTGGATGATTTTTCAAACAAATTGGCGATAGCCCGTAAGCGGGGCTCGCCAGAGGATACGGCCCTCAAGGACGAAAGCAAAGAACCGTTGAAAGAGGCCTTGCAGCAGTTGGCTTATTATGTCAACGTCTGCGCCAAGGGACATCTTTCCACGCTATTGAGCTCGGGCTTCCCCATAAGCAGCGCAGAGGGGCCGAAGTTGGCACCATCGGCCGTCGAGAATGTACGCATGAGCGATGGACACCAATCGGGACAGGTACGGTTCGACTTTGCCAAACAAAAGAACGTGGCAGTCTACGAATATCAGTTCCGCAAGGTGACAGAGCCGGAATCCGAATGGAGCGATCGGTATGCAACGACCTCCAGCCGGGGAAATATCCTGGCGCCTTTAGAACCGGGGCAACGCTATGAGGTACGCGTCAGAGCGATAAATGCGCAGGGAATAGGGGATTGGAGTCAAGTTGCCGGAATATGGGCTAGGTAGCTTTTAGGCGATAGGCTGTATGATCTTTATACAGCCTACGCCTATAGCAATATGTAAACGAAATGAAAATGAAAAACACACTTGTCCTCCAACGGATTTATGGAGCACAAGGAACGAGTGGATCGATCACCTTCCGGGGTGAACATATTTGTCATACCATCGAACTGCCGTGGTGCAACAATATTCCCCGGCTAAGTTGTATTCCCGAAGGGCGATACAAACTGGAAAAACGGAAATATACCAAACATGGCGAGCAGATTGGCATACCAGCAGTATTAGGACGAGAGGCCATTCTGATCCATGCAGCTAACCATGCAATGAAACAGCTGCGGGGCTGTATCGCGCCGGTAACTGCCCTCACGGGAGAAGGTCAAGGTACGGAAAGCGGCAAGGCACTGGAAAAGCTGAAAGCGTTGGTGTATAGCCTCTGGGATATGGGTGGCGAGGTATACCTGCTGATAAAGCCGTCAAATGGAGTGGTAAATAGGCGTGACACCAGCGATCGCAATATCTGCCTACCGCAGGCAGGCGCAAATCACAATACGTAAAAATCATGAAGAAAATCATCAATAAACTGAGCAAAGCGGTACAGTTGGTACTGGCTGCTCCGATAAAATTGCCTGCAAAGATACAGCAGGTCGTTAAATATGTGGCGGTGGCCCTGGGCATCATCGATGCGGTGATACAGGAGGAGAAGCCGGAGCCACAAGCAGGAGAGGAGGAAAGGGATGAGACCGCTGACTAATGTGCAGGTGGGTACGCTGGGCGGAACCTTCTGCTCGCTCTGGAACAGCTTTGATTGGAGCAATTTGTTTCAAACGGCAGTGATGGCTGCGGTAGGGGCTACGGTCAGTTACCTGCTGAGCCGTCTCCTGGAGGGAAAGCGAAGAGGAAGGTAGGGCGAAATGCTGAACTCCCGGGCGCATCTGCCCGGGAGTTTTTTTTGGCACAGGGGTTAGTTGTATTTCTTCTTTAACCAGAGACTTGCTCTTACCAATAATATCAGTACGGGAACTTCGACTAAGGGGCCGATAACGCCGACGAAGGCCTGGGGGGAATGCAGCCCGAATACGGAAATAGCGACTGCGATGGCCAGTTCGAAATTGTTGCCCGTGGCGGTAAATGCAATCGATGCGTTTTTATCGTACGGTACATTTAAAGATTTATTGAGAAAGAAGCTGACGAAAAACATCAGTACAAAATAAATGACGAGGGGGATGGCTACTTTTATGACGTCCATCGGCAGTTCTAAAATCTTGTCGCCTTTGAGGCTGAACATCAAGACGATGGTAAAGAGTAAAGCGTATAGCGTAATAGGTGATATCTTCGGCACGTATTTGCGGGTATACCATTCCAATCCCTTTGTTTTGACCAAGATATACCGGCCTAAAAAACCGGCTACAAATGGAATGCCTAAATAGATCAATACACTTTCGGTCACATCTTTCATCGATACCCGCACATCAAAATTGGCCAAGCCTAATTTTGCGGGTAAGACGTTGATGAACAACCAGACTAAAAAGCTGTACGTGAATATTTGGAATAGGCTGTTTAGGGCGACCAGCAAGGCGGCATATTCTCGGTTGCCTTTTGCCAGATCATTCCATACAATGACCATGGCGATACAGCGGGCCAGCCCGATCAGGATCAGTCCGGTCATATAATCGGGTTCATCGCGTAAAAATAAAACGGCTAATCCAAACATCAGTACCGTACCGATTACCCAATTGAGCAGTAAGGAGATACTAATGACTTTCTTATCCTTAAAGGCTTTCGGCAGTAAGGTATAATCTACTTTGGCCAAGGGTGGGTACATCATCAAGATAAGACCGATGGCCAAGGGAATATTGGTCGTCCCTACGGATAGGGAATTGGTCAGATTGGGGATGCCGGGAAAGAAATGCCCTAAGCTGATACCTACGATCATGGCCAAGAATATCCATAAGGTCAGGTAACGGTCGAGAAATTTGAGTCTGGGTTGCATTTATCGTTTGATTTTGGAGAAGACATAAAACATTTCGGCGGCAATCTGTAGGCTTCTTTCGGCATAGACCTGCGCTTGCTGGGCGGTACCGTCCGAAACCTTGGGATCTTCAAATGTGATCGGTATCCGTTTTTCTGCTCCCGCGATAAAAGGACAGCCGCCGTCGGCCTGTGAACAGGTCATGATGGCGGCAAAAGCCGACGCAGGATTGAAGGGACTGTCGTATGGCTTGGAAAAACCAATAATAGGTAAAGCATTGTCACTGTATTTGATTGCATATACGGGATTGCTGCTCTCGGCAATTTTAAAGATCTGAAAGCCCTGATGGCTTAAGGTGTCGGCGACCTTAGGGAACAGTGCCGTTTCTTCCGTACCTCCAGAATAGCAACGTACATCGGGTATATCAAAGTAATCCGCCGCTGTCTGTGCCCACACCTGTGCCAGATGGCTGCGGCGTGAGTTATGGGTGCAGATGAAGTTTAGATTTATTGGCTGTCCTGCCGTTGCTTTTTGTTGTATAAAATCAACGAGCGGTTGCAATACGGTTTTGCGTTCTTCGCTGGTATTTTGAATAGCGTTAATGTTGTCAATTGTTGCAATTAGATTTTTATACATGATGATGGGGTTATGACGTTTAGCAGCATCCTGAATTCGGGGTGCAGCGAGCCTTAGCTAATTCTGATAAGTTAACTTTTTGTTTTCCTACCTGTTCGGCAGGCAAGTCTGCCGGAATACCACAAGCATCAAGAGCTAAACAAGCAGTCTGTTTATTTTTTAGTACAAAATGGTTTCCATTGAACTCTAAATCATATTTACCAATCGTTTCAGCTTGGTATTCTACTTCTATTTCAGCGTCCTCCATTTCTAATTGTTCCTCGGACAGCTTGATGATATCCAGTAGTTTGGTTGGTTTTAATCGATGTTCTAAATCGTTGGCATTCCATAATTGGAAATTGACTACTTTCTCATTCCGTATTGTTCCGCCGCAATCAATAAAGCGCTTTGTAATGACGCCTACTTCTGTAACATGGAAGTGTTCGGGTACAGATGTTCCGTTCTCCAACTGAAATTCAACATTTGACAATGTCGGTAGAATTTTTTTGATGTGTGATAGTCTCATAATAACAAATTTTAAAATAATAATATCGTAATATAACGATTATACAGGTTAAAAAAATACTACGAACAGCAGGTGTTTACTTTAACGTCCTGGCTGAAAAGCGCATTAAATTCCGCTTGGATTTCTTTCCATGTCTGTTCGTTTATACAATAGCAGACCGATTTTCCGGCGATCGTACCCTGAATGATACCGATGTTTTTCAATGCGGTAAGATGTTGCGAAATGGTGGCTTGTGCCAATCCCAGCTCATCGACCAGATCATTACAGATACAGGCCTTTTGATGGATGATGTGCTGCAATATGGCAATGCGTGCGGGGTGGCCCAAGGCTTTAAATAGGGAAGCTAATTTGTTTTGGTCGTCTGTGAATATTTCTGATTTAGTAAGTCCCATACTTTTCTTTTTTATATATCGCAATATTACGATGTTGTTTTTAAATATACAAGACTTTTTTTCATGTTACAGGGAAGATAGGGCGGCTTGAATCAGAAGGGGGGATGCAAAAAAGGTGCATTTGAAAAAACAATGGTATTATTTCAAACCCGACCCTTGTCCTTGGGTATTCTTTTCTACTTTTGGAAAAACTTATAGTACCTCATGAACAGATTTTTCACTGTACTTTGCTTTTTAGCTGGACTTCAGACAACATACGCACAACATTCAAAACTTTTCGGTAGTGTTAAAGATTCCCTTTCGGCGACACCGATCCCTTATGCCAGTATCGGGTTATTGGATGCCGGTAATAAGGTTGTCGATGGTATGATAACCGATACGGCCGGAAATTTTAGTTTTTCGGATCTAAAGGATGGAAAATATAGCTTAACCATAAAATTCATCGGTTATAATCAAAAAGAAACCACGGTAGAGGTCAAGGGGCAGAAGAGGATAGATCTGGGTTCCATTTTTATTTCCGGTGCACATACCAGTTTAGAGCAGGTTACTGTTACCGCGGAGGCCGCAGGACAAAAGCACACGAGTGACAGACAGACGTATCAAGCGGGCCAGTATAAAAATGCAATTGGTGGGACCGCATTGGATATCGTTAAGAACTTGCCTTCGGCATCCGTCGATGCCAACGGAAATATCAGTATGCGGGGAAATGCCGGTATAATTGTATTAATCAACGGAAAGCCATCGTTTCTGGATCCCGTAACGCTGTTAAACCAGATCGCTGCCAATGATGTTGCGGAGGTGGAATATATAACGAGTCCCACTGCGCAGTTTGACCCGGACGGCAAAGGTGGTATCATCAATTTAAAAACAAAAAAAACGGCCACCAATGGACTTGCATGGGTACTGAATCTTCAAGGAGGGCTACCGAGTGTTGACGATTACGACAACCGCGAAAGCCAGAAGCGTTTCGGTGGGGATATCGCTTTCCAATACAGACAGGACAAACTGGAACTGAATGGTTCAGCAAACTACCTAAGGAACGACAATGCAGGGTTTCGGGAGGGAGATGTCAATACGGTTATCGGAGACCGTCAAACCTTCTTCCCGTCTAAAGGTGAAAGAAGTTTTGATAAATATAACTTCGGGATCCGGTTAAACAGTGCTTATGAGATATCCGATAAACATGCAGTGAATTTAGGCGTATTGGCATCTAGAAGATTTCAGGACCGGGTTGCCGATATCCATTATACCAATAGAACCATTACACCTTCTACGGGTCAAGAAATATCCAGAACGAACTACTTTAATCCCAATCTCCAGAACAAACAAGGGGAATTTTATTTATTGGATTTTTCGTATCAATACAAAATCAATGCTGCGCATTCCCTGCAATTGGGAGCCATTTACGAATATGCTAATATCTATGGTTCCACGAAAAATGCCAATATCGAAAATGGAACCGATACGGTACAATGGACGCATAACACGTACACGAATCCCTTACGCGGGCTAAGGCTGTCGTTGCAGCACAGTTGGGCATTAAAGAATGGGGATTTATTAACAGGGTATCAGTTGAGGAACGATAAGCAGGAGGGTAACTTTGAGTATCGTGCATCAGAAAATGGAACACAGCATCTTGAATTGGTTCCCGAGTTTACGGGTAAATTGAATGCAACCAATAATGTGCATGCGTTTTTTACGCAATTCGACCGTAAATTCTCGAATACGCAGCTTTCATTAGGTCTCCGTTATGAATATTATCAGCGTGATCTGCTCTTGCTCCACACGAATGAGGAATACCCCTATGCTATCCATCAACTCTATCCGACCTTCAATTTAATGCATGATATAGGTTCTGGTTGGTCGTGGAAGTTGGCTGCGGCAAGGCGGGTACAGCGGAACAACAACTTTGAGCTGAACCCCATTCCCGAGCGCGAACATTCAGAAACACTTGAACAGGGCGATCCTGAACTGCTGCCGGAATTCACGACCAATGCGGAAACGGGATTGGTAAAGAAATTAAAAAAGGGAAGCCTGTTTTTGAATGCCTACTACCAATACACTAAAAATCCAATACAACGGGTAAATTCCGTGTATGCCGACACGATCCTTCATCGTGTTTTTACCAATGCTGATTATGGGTCCCGCTACGGAATGGAAGTGGGTGGGGAAGGTAAGGTTTTGCCTTGGCTAAAGGTAAACGCTGGCCTTAACCTGTATAATTATAAAGTTTCTGGACAGGTATTGGATGAAAAGGAAACGAGAACAAATCAAGATTGGGTTTACTCCATCAATACCGGTGTCCAAGCCGATTTTTCAAAAAGCTGGAGTATGGGACTACAGGTTAACTATCTTTCGGAAAGGCCAACTGTACAAGGTATGGACTCCAGATTTTTGACACCTCATTTTAACCTCAGCAAGACTTTCTTAAAAGGAGCCATTACAACGCAGTTACAATGGCAGTTTATCGAACTTGGCGATTGGGGGGTGAATGAACAACGGATTACAACATTCTCCCATGATTTCTATACGACGACAAATTATATCTATGAGAAGAATGTGTTCTTAGTGAATCTGAATTTTAATCTTCATAAATTAAATCAGGTACTAAAACTACCGAAGAGTGAATTTGGTGAAAAGGAGTTCTAGGATTCTTGCTTCTTAAATCCGGTCGGGGTAATGCCTGTGTACCGTTTAAAGTATTTGGAGAAATTTGATTTGTCGGAGAATCCTAATTCATAGGCCACTTGGGATATGGAATTGCTTGTGTAGCGAAGTAATTGTTTCGCTTCTTTAATGATGTGCCCTGCTAATACTTCCGAGGCGGTTAAATTTGTGTTTTTCTTGCAGGCTGCACTTAGGTTTTGGGGGCTGGTATTTAACTTCGATGCATAGTATGCCACGTGATTTACGACCCTCGCATCTTCTTTAAGCAATCGGCAGAAGCTAACGTAGATGTTCTGCTGGGTTGGTCGGCTTACTTTCGAGCCTGCGCTATATTCCAATGCCTTGGCTAAGATTGCTTTGAACAAACCTTCTTGACAGGTTTTGTTTTCTTCCACGGCGAGTATCTGACATAGGCTTTCGACCGTGTTATCCGCGTTAAGATATATGGTATCAAATCTGCTGATTTGATCCACTAATCTGCTGATCTCAAGATCTAAACTTTGGTTAACAAATTGATCTTTGACCAAAAGAACGAATCCTTTTACGGGATTGGTCAATTCCCAATAATGAACATTGTCCTTTCTGATAACCAATATGCAAGGGGTCTTGACGTCGGATTTCCTTCCATCAACAACATGTTGGCCAGAGGTCGAAGATAGAAATACCAGTTCCAGATACCCATTGTGTTTATGAGGCTTGGTTCTGTTTTTTGAAAGGTCGAAAACAGCTACTTTTAGGAGTTGCTGCTGCGTTAGTTTGTCTTTTACCTCGATTTTTTTTCTCTCTTTCATCATTTAAAGATATCTCAATATTACGATATCTCATGTAAATCATTAAAAATTCCTACTTTTACGCTATTGTAAACCATTGTACCGGAAATATCTTGAACACTATAGACTCCCCGTATTGGCCGTTAGAAACAGAAAAGCAATTGCGTCTGCTGTATGACAAATACAAGGCGTCCTTTTACCGCCGCGCTTTCTATGTGCTCAAGCAGGAGTTGGTGGCGGAGGAGGTGGTGCAGGATGTTTTTATTTCCATCTGGCAGAACCGTGATCGTGCGCGGGATCAGGTGGAGAACCTCGAAGCCTATCTGCAGGGCATCCTAAAGCGTAAGATATTCGATAGTTTGCGACGTATTGTCAAGGACAAAGTCATCGCTTATGTCGATGCGGAACGGGAAGAGGATGTGGTCAACGATTGGTACGATGCTAAAGAGCTGCGGGCCTTGTTGCAAGAGCTGATGACCAAAATGCCGGAGAAGCAAAGACTGGTATTTGAACTGATCCGGTTCGACGGTCTGAAACGGGAGGAGGTCGCCCAAAAATTAGGTATATCGCCGCATACCGTCAAAAATCACCTCTTGGCGGCGACAAAATTTCTGAAGGAAAATATGGATACCCTGGTCATCATTTATATGGGTCTGTACATTTCTGAAAATATTTTCACGATCCACTAGTACACTTTTTCTTTTTTAGCGACTATGGTAGAAAATAACCATCGCTAAATGCAAGAAGTAAACCTGTTAGAATTTGAGGAACTGGTACGTAAATGGCTCGCAGATGAGCTCTCGGGAAGGGAACTGATCGTCTTCTATCGTTATCTGAAAGAAGAGGCCTACCGCGGGAAGCTGGAGGATATATTGGCGAAAGTCTATGCGGATCTGCCTGCCGATGAATCGGTAAGTCGGGATTGGGACCGCATGTATGCCGCTATAGCTCGGGAGAGCCATCCGCCAAAGCGTTTGGGCTGGCGCCGCTATATGCCGTATGTGGCAGCAGCCGTGCTGTTGATCACGTGTGGGCTGTTGTTTTATATCAGCAACTACACGGCCGATACCGTCATGCCGGAGCAGATCGTCCATGCGCCTACGAGCAGTACGATCCGTATACAGGATTCGAAAGGGGGCCAGGTGGAGTGGCAGGAAACTTCGGTGAAGAAAGCGTATCAGGATCTGCTGATGACCGACAGTGTGTTGGAAGTGTTGCCGACAGCGGAGGAAGTGATCTACTACACGGTCGACAATCCAAAGGGGAGCAAGCCGATCGTTATACGGCTATCGGATGCGTCGCTGCTGACTTTGAATGCAGGGTCTTCGGTGCATTTTCCAAATCATTTTGATGCAAAAAAGCGGGAGGTTTCCATGGAAGGCGAGATCTTGTTTGATGTGGCACACCGGACTAATCAGCCCTTTGTGGTTTCGACGGATGAACTCGTGATTGACGTATTGGGGACGACATTCAATGTCAAGTCTTTTGCACGGGAAAATACCATGGAGACGACATTATTGAAAGGAAAAGTAAGGGTAGCAGATAAAAAAGGCCGTTCCTTGGTATTGAACCCGGGACAGCAGGCGGTATATGATGTACAGACCGGCAACCTGTCCCAGCGAACGGTGCAGGCAGAAAATGTGCTGGCCTGGAAGGATGGCAACCTTATCCTGGATGATGAGAGTCTGCGCGCGGTACTGTTGAAAATTGAACGGATATATGATGTGACCTGTGTATTTGATCCCGGTTATCGGGATGTGAAGATATGGGGTGTCTTATCGACGCGGGAAAAGTTGCAGGATATGCTTCCGTTGTTGGAAAAGGTGAGTGGCGTAAAATTGAAACTTGTTGATCGAAAAATCTTTATAAATCAAAAATGATGGCCAAAGGTGCTACCAACACCTTTGGCCTAGAATTAGTAATTAAATTTTAGGGTCTTATTAATCAATTAATTCCAATCAAATCTATGTATTTTTTTTCAAAAAAGAAGATACCGAGAAGGTATCCTCGATTTAGGCAATTATTCATTATGCTGAAAGTCACCGCATTATTTATCGTTTTATCGGCAGGCATGCTTCAGGCGCATACGTATGGACAGCGGCTGAATATGACCGGGAAAAGCATGTCGCTGCAACAGGTGTTTCTGGAGATACGCAAACAAACGGGGTACAACGTTCTGGGACGTACGGCCTTACTGAAGGGGAAGGTTGTGGACCAGATTACGTGGAGCGATATGGAGATGGCTGCGGCACTGACTGATCTGTTGTTACCGTTTGGGTTGACATACGAGATTTCTGGCAAGAATATACTGGTGATCGACAATGCCCAAAAAGGGACGCAGGAACTGCAGGTGCAGGGTACGGTCCGCAATGAGAAAGGGGAACCTTTGGCGGGGGTCTCGGTACAGGGGGAGAAGGATGGCCGAGGGGTGACGACCGACGCACAGGGAGCTTTCCGGATTACGCTGTCGGCGGCACAGGAGCTGGTTTTTTCTTATCTGGGTTACCAGACCTATCGCGTGCAGGTCGCCCGGTCGCAGGCCTTACGGATCGCCTTAAAGCCGGAGGAAGTGGCGCTGTCGGAAGTGGTGGTCACGGCTTTGGGTATAAAAAGAGAACGAAAATCGCTGGGATATGCGGTGGATGAAGTGGACACGGAAGAGATGCAGAAAACAAAAGATGTGAATGTGATCAATTCACTGGCCGGCCGGGTGGCGGGATTAGTTATCGACCAGACCGCGACTGGCCCGGGTGGTTCTACACGGGTGCTGCTTCGGGGCTATACGGAAATGACGGGCAACAATCAGCCACTGTATGTGGTCGATGGGATACCGCTGGATAATACGAATTTCGCCAGCGCGGGACAGTTCGGTGGCTTTGATCTGGGCGACGGAATATCGGGCATCAACCCGGATGATATCGAGTCGATATCGGTGCTGAAAGGTCCTGCAGCGTCAGCGCTGTACGGCAGCAGGGCGGGACATGGTGTGATCCTCATCACGACGAAAAAAGGGAGCAGAACGGCAAAGAAATGGGCGGTGGAACTGAACTCGACGAATACGGTGGATATGCAATCGGTCAGCAAGGATAAACTGCAATATGTCTATGGGCAGGGCTCGGACGGACGGATCAGTACGACGGATAATATGCATACGAACAATACAAACTGGGGCGCAAAGATTGATCCGGGTATACAGTTTCTCCACTTTGATGGCGAACGAAGACCGTATGTGCCGATAGCGGATAATATTGATGGTTTCTACCGCATGGGAGTCACCAACAACAATACTTTGGTGCTGAACAGCAGCACGGATGCCAATACGATACGGCTTTCGTACAACGATCTGCGCAACCGGGATATTGTACCGAATTCGAACCTGAGCCGCAATAACCTTGGCCTGCGGACGACGAGTAAGGTCGGGGAGCGTCTGGATGTGGATGTCAAGGTCAATTATATGAAGGAGTTTGTGAAGAACAGGCCTGCACTGGGGGGCTTCCGGTCGAGTATCGGAAGCAACCTGATGACGTTGGCGACGACGTTTGACCAGGACTGGCTGCGTGAAAATTATAAAACGGCCGATGGGGAATACTACGATTGGAACAACAGGGATCCATACAATGTCAATCCCTACTGGATCATCAACGAAATGCGCAACGAGTCGACAAAAGATCGGCTGATGAGCTCGGCTGTGCTGAAATACAAACTCTCGTCGGCAATTTCTTTGCAAATGACAGGGGGTACGGATTTCAATACACTGAAGTTCCTGGATTTTGCGCCGCCGACGACACCGGGGCGGGAGTCGGGTTACTTGCAGGAACGTACCTATGAAAACCGTACCTGGAATTTGGAATTTTTGGCCAGCTATGCAAAAAAATGGGCGGACTTTGATCTGGGGGTACGTGCGGGCGGAAACATTTTTCATGTGAACAACCATACGGGTTTACTCACGGGTATAGATATGAAGCAGCGCAACCTGGAGGTGATGAGCAGTTTTGATACGCAGACGATTGACCAGCTGGCGTATCGCAAGCAGATCAATTCGGCGTTCGGTATGTTCAATATCGGCTATCGGAATTGGTTGTTTGCGGATGCGACGTTGCGGGTGGATCATGCATCGAGTCTGACAAATCCGGTAGGGGGAGGTTCGCAGAATACCTATGTGTATCCTTCTTTTTCGGGAAGCTTTGTGTATTCCGATCTGCTGAAACTGGACAGTCGTTGGCTTTCATACGGTAAGCTAAGGGCTTCTTGGGCCCGTGTGGGGAAAGATACGGATCCCTTCCTGTTGGCGCTGAATTATGCGATTTACAACAAATCCTATCCGGGCTACAACATCGGTAGCATATACAATGCGATGGCGCCGAATGCGCACCTCAAACCGACCATGACCAATTCGTATGAGCTGGGATTGGAAAATAAGTTTTTCAACAACCGGGTATCGTTGGATCTGACATTCTATAACCAGACGAGTTCGGACCAGATCTTGAAGATTGCGTCGAGTGCGGCCAGTGGCTATTCGCAGGCATTGATCAATGCGGGTAGCATACAAAATAAGGGTATAGAAGCGACGTTGGGTGTGCGACCGATCGAACGTACGTTAAAATGGGATATGAATCTGACGTTTGCACGCAACCTCAATAAAGTGTTGGAGCTGCAATCGAATAGTCCGGGTCAGGATTTTGAGCTGGAAGCGGCACGTTGGGCGGATGTACGGGTAGCGGCGGTTGTCGGCGAACGCTATGGATCAATTATGGGCAGGGATTACCTGTATGCACCGAATGGCGAAATCTTGATCGATAGTGATACGGGTCTTCCGCGCTTTACATCTTCGTTGCAGGTGCTGGGATCGGCGGCCTGGGACTGGACGGGGGGTATCAGCAATCGCTTTTCGTACAAAAACTGGTCGTTCAGTTCGCTGATCGATGTCAAGGTCGGGGCAGATCTGTATTCCATGACCGCGCGTTCGGATTATATGTCGGGAAAGACGGTCGGGACATTGGAAGGACGGGACGCTTGGCTGATCTCGGAAGAGCAACGGCAGGCATTGGGCATTAATCCCGGCGACTGGCAGCCTACGGGTGGTTATGTCGCGCACGGGGTGGTCGAGGAAGTCGATGGTAGTGGGGCGGCAACGTACCGGGCAAACGATAGGTTTGTATCGCCGGAAGTCTATTGGAAATACATCGGCGCACAGACACCACTGCCTTTTATCTACGACAACTCGTACGTCAAATTGCGGGAGGTGTCGATCACCTACCGGCTACCGGGTTCGTGGATACGTTTTGCTACCGATGCGCAGCTTTCCTTGGTGGCACGTAATCCGTGGATCATCTACAAAAATATACCGAATATCGATCCCGAGTCCAACTACAACAATGGATCGGGGATGGGTTTGGAATACGGGTCGATCCCGACGAGAAGGAGTTTTGGTTTGAACCTTAATATGAAGTTTTAGTTATGATACAGCAAAGAATAAAACATATACTGATCGGTCTGTTTTTCGTTCTGGGGATGGGCGCTTGTACGCCGTTCGACGAATTGAATACGGATCCGACGAAGAGTGATGAGATCGATCCGAATATGCAGCTGTCGTATGTGCAGCTGGCCACGTATGGTATGGTAGAACCTACCAACGCGATACAGAGTTACGCCTCGTCGCTGGTGCAGCAGTTTCAGGGAGAGTACAACAAGACGTATCACGGTGGCAAATACCGGATCGTAGATCAGATGATTGCGATTATATGGACGGACTTCTACAATAAGCCGATCAAGAATCTGGTGGATGTGCTGCACGCTACGGCCGACAAGCCGGAGCAGGCGCGTCTGCATGCGATCGCCCGGATCTATAAGGTTTTTCTGTTTTCGATATTGACCGACCTGTACGGCGATATTCCTTATTTCGATGCCGGAAAGGGTTATCTGGAGCAGAATTTTACGCCGAACTACGATACGCAAGAAGCGATTTACCGGGATTTCTTTAAGGAACTGACCGAATCGGTGGAGTTGTTGAATACGTCGGCGGATGCGAATCCGGTGACCGGCGATATTATCTACGATGGTGACGTAGAGGCTTGGAAGAGGCTGGCCAACTCGTTGCAGCTCCGCTACGCGATGCGGGTCGTCAAAGTAGATCCGCAGTTGGCCAATGAGCAGGTTACGGCAGCGCTGTCGCCCGCACGCGGGGGATTGATATCCAGCACCGATCAGGAGGCGTATATCAGTTACCTACCGGATATTTTTGATTGGGATGTGAACGAAATCCGACGGAATGCGCAGGCACAGCTCTACATCGGCCGAGAGCCGGCACCGCTCCCGTTTTTATGTTCGACGTTCTGGAATTTACTGCGTGACACACAGGATCCACGCTTATTCCGTATTGGCCGGACGTACTGGGGTGAGGGCAATTTCAACGGTTTAAATGCTTTCGATCGGATAGATATCACCGAAGAAGTATTGGCTCGTGGGGGAATGGCCATGTTTCAGCCTTCCGATCCAGGTTACTTCTGGTATGATCGATGGCCGAGTGGCTATTGGAGCAATACACTCAATATCTGGGTCGATAAATGGACACGTCCGCAGTTGAACGAAGTGTTTTTAAAGAGTGATATTCCGGGTATCGTGATGACCTATGCCGAGACGGAGTTGTTGCTCGCCGAAGCGAAAGTAAGATGGCCGGGTCTGGCAACGGCGCATACGGCGGAGGAGCATTACACCCAAGGGGTAGAAGCGGCCATGGATATGCTGGCTGTCCGGTATAAGACAACGGCTATCCCGGAAACCGAGCGGCAGACGTATTGGTCTGCACATGCATTCCCCACAGATGTACAGGGGCAGCTTAAAAGTATCAATGAGCAACTGTGGATCGTACATATTACCAATCCTTCGGAGGCGTATGCCAACTGGCGAAGATCCGGTTTTCCGGTGCTGAAGAGTGCAAAAGAATATGGGGCGATCACCATTGATTCGCAGACTATTCCGCGCCGCCTTCCGTATCCGCTTTTTGAAAAGTCGTACAACCCGACCAACTATCAACAGGCGGTAAGCCGCATGGGCGGCACAGACGATTGGAATGCACGGATGTGGTGGGATAAAAATTAATTTACGTAATAAAAAAATTGTGTGATGACTATACATAAAAATATCCTATATACGTTGTTGGCCGTGACTATGCTTTTGGTGACCGGTTGCAACGAGACCGAATGGGAATATCCGGACTTATCGGCCGAACACCCCCGGATACTATCCACTTGGCCGCCGAAGGGGAGCAATGGTCTGCCCGGTGAATTTAATGTGCTGCTGGGGCAGGAGTTCGTGCAAGAGGTGATCTATACACCGACGGATCATGCGGAGTGTACCTGGTACCTGGAAGGTGAAGAGGTGGCGCAGGGCGGTACGTTTTCTTTTACGCCGCAGGCACTCGGGAAGTATTACATCAAAGTTATTGTGAAAACGGCGGAGCAGCAGACCTTTCGGGAAGCGTATCTGTCTGTCGTAAATCCTTAAATATAAACTGTTATGAAATCAAATATAAACGTAGTGTTCTTTCTTTTTATTTGGGGCTTCTTGCTGGCCTGCACTAAGGCGGCAGATCCGGGAAGCACGGTTATCATAGATCCGGTTGTCGACGTGGACTATTCGGATACGAGTTTGCGCTTGCAGGACGTAGCGCCTTTTCCCATAGGGGCATCGGTAAGTTTTAATCATCTGAGCAACGATCCGAAGCTGGCGGCTATTCTGTATGCTAATTTTAACGAGCTGGTATTCAATAGTGAGCTGAAGCATGGCGCATTGGTCAAGGCTGATGGTAGCTTCGACTTCACGACGGCGGATGCCTTTGTGGATCTGGCCAAGGATATGGATATCTATGGACATGTGCTGGCCTGGCATCGCCATCAAGGCACATCCTACCTCAATACCCTTGTTGGAAATCTGGAGCAGCAGGAGCTTTTGCTTGATCCGGGGTTTGAAAAAAGTACGACAGTGGGTTCGCCGTACTGGTTTGTGTTGAATTCGGGCGATCCCAAAGGTACGGCGACCATCGCCGTGACGACACAAACCGATGAAGTAAAATCGGGAACAAGTGCCTTGAAGGTAGTTAACCCGACGGCTTACGGAACAGCGGATTGGCGGGTGCAGGTGGCCAGCAATAATTTTCAGACCGTACCCGGGCAGAAGTATGTCATCCGGTATACGGCAAAGTCGCTGTCCGGTAGTGGTATTATCATGGTGTCGGCACAGGCGATGGACGGTAGCGGGGTCACCCATTATCCGGGGGGCGATAAAACCATTACAGGGGAATGGCAGACCATTACGCTGAGCTTTACACCGACAAAGGAAAATTACCGTATCGTCTTCAATATGGGTAAAAAGGCGGATACCTACTTGGTGGATGATGTGTCGGTCTATTCGGAAGTGGCGGCGCCGGATTATGCGGCTATTTATACGAGATTGGATGAGGCCTTGCATACCTTCATTGGGACGACAGTAGGTCGCTATAAAGATCGGATACGCAAGTGGGAGGTGGTCAACGAAATGTTTACCGATGCGGGCGAGATACGGTCGAATGCGAATTCGCCGGCACCGATCGTCGATGGACAGAAAGAGTATGGCTATTTTATATGGTCGGAGTTCCTGAAACGAGATTATGGCTACCTTGCCTTCCGCTACGCGGAGGAGGCAGATCCGACAGCAGAGCTTTACATCAACGATTATGGGCTGGAATATTCGGACAAGAAAATAGATTCTCTGATTGCTTACGTGAATGAGATACGGAAGCGCGGTGCCAAGGTGGACGGTATAGGCACGCAGATGCATATTGATATTCATCTGTCGCAGGCGAAGATTGATAAAATGTTCCAGAAGCTGGCCAGTACGGGATTAAAGGTGCGGGTGTCGGAACTGGATATCCGTATCACCAACAGTTCGACGCCGATGCCCCCTACCGAGGCATTATTGGAAAAACAAAAGGAGCAGTACCAACGTGTGGTGGCGTCTTATATGAAATTCGTGCCGCCGGCGCAACGGGCAGGCATTGCGGTGTGGGGTGTTTTGGATCAGTACAATTGGCAATATAATGGGGGGTCGGACTATCCGAATCTGTTTTCGACGGAATATAAAAAGAAGCCGGCGTATGGTGGGTTTTTAATGGGTTTGTCGGAAAAGTAAAATAAACAAGGATGATGATAAACCGTAGGATAGGTTTCCTGGTGTTGGTGCTGTGTTGGAGTCCGTCTATCTTTGGACAGTCTACCGCACCGATTTATAAAAAGGGATGGATTGATTTCAATAAAAACGGCAAAAAAGACCGGTATGAAGATCCTGCAGCAACTATTCCGGACCGTATAAACGACCTGCTCCGGCAGATGACGCTCGAGGAGAAGACCAATCAGTTGGCGACGCTCTATGGCTACAGGCGGGTGTTGCAGGATGAGCTGCCGACGGACAGTTGGAAGGCTAAAATCTGGAAGGATGGGATTGCAAATATCGACGAACATCTGAATAGTCTGCCTTTTCACCCCCAGGCAAAATCGGCCTACTCTTATCCGTTTTCGAAGCATAAGATGGCGTTGGAAACGGTGCAGCGCTGGTTTGTGGAACAGACACGCCTGGGTATTCCGGTGGATTTCTCGAACGAAGGTATTCACGGCCTCAATCATGAAAAGGCAACGCCGTTCCCATCACCCATCAATATGGGGAGTACGTGGAATAAGGAGCTGATCGGGCAGGTGGGGCATACGATCGGGCGGGAAGCCCGGTTGTTGGGCTACACGAATGTATATGCTCCTATTCTGGACCTGGCGCGTGATCCGCGCTGGGGTCGGGTGATGGAGACGTTTGGGGAAGACCCTTATCTGGTGGCGGAGCTTGGAAAAGCGCTGACTGTCGGTATACAGGCGGAGGGCGTGGTATCCACGCTCAAACATTTTGCGGCGTATAGTGTGCCCAAGGGTGGTCGTGATGGTTTTGCGCGAACGGATCCACATATTGCACCGCGGGAGCTGCATGAAATGCATTTGTACCCGTTTCGACGGGTTATTCAGGAAGCTCATCCACTGGGCGTGATGAGCAGCTACAACGATTGGGATGGGATGCCGGTAACGGGGAGTGGCTACTTTTTGACGGATCTGCTGCGTACGCAATATGGTTTTAAAGGGTATGTGGTGTCGGATAGTGAGGCGGTGGAATATCTGTATACCAAACATCAGGTGGCGAACAGTCCCGAAGATGCGGTACGTCTGGCGGTGGAAGCAGGACTGAACGTACGGACGAACTTCACGCCACCGGAGGATTATATCTTGCCGCTGCGGCGACTGGTGCAAGAGGGTAAGGTGCGTATGGAAACGTTGGATAGCCGGGTGTATGATGTGCTGTATGTCAAGTTTAAGCTGGGATTGTTTGATGATCCTTTTAAGTTATCGGGTGATGATCCGGACAAGGGGGTGCATCGGCCTGCGGATGATTCGCTGGCGTTACAGGTGCATCGCGAGAGTATTGTGCTGTTGAAAAATGATAGCCCGGCAGGTGCCGATCGTCCGGTATTGCCTTTGTCACCGCACGTTGCGCAAAAAATACTGGTAACGGGACCGATGGCAAAGGCGACACGATTTATGGAAAGCCGGTACGGTCCCTCGGGCAATCCGATCTCTTCGATTTACGATGGACTGGTGCAGGGGGGCGGGCCGCAGATTGATTTCTCTTACGCACTCGGATGTGCTATAGTAAACGATACCTGGCCGGAGAGTGAAATTATACCGACACCGCTGACGGCGGAGGAGGAACGGCTGATGGACGACGCTGTGGCGCAGGCGAAGCAGGTGGATGTGATCATCGCCGTGATGGGCGAGGATGAAAAGCGGGTGGGGGAGAGTCTGAGCCGTACCTCGCTCGACCTGCCGGGTCGCCAGCGTATCCTGTTGCAAAGACTCCAGGCGCTAAATAAGCCGATAGTCTTGATCTTGACGGCAGGACAGCCTTTAACGATCAATTGGGAAGACCGGTATATACCGTCTATCTTGTGTACCTGGTTTCCGGGAGCTTGGGGCGGCCAGGCCGTTGCCGATGTGGTGTTCGGGCGTTACAACCCCAGTGGCCGGTTGTCGGTGACTTTTCCGAAATCCATTGGACAGATCGAGTGGAATTTTCCGTTCAAGAAAGGTTCGCATAACGGACAGCCCGGCGATGGGCCGAATGGGTATGGAAATACGGCGGTCGTGGGTTCCCTATATCCTTTTGGACACGGCTTGAGCTATGCCGAGTTTGCCTACAGTAACCTCCGGATCGATCGCGAGACGCTGACGGCCGATGATACGGTTGCCGTGTCGGTGGATGTGACCAACCGGAGTAAGCGGTATGGCGAGGAGGTGGTGCAGCTGTATGTGACGGATGAATTTAGTAGTCTGACGACTTATGAATCGCTGTTAAGGGGTTTTGAGAAGGTTGCGGTCGCTGGGGGACAGACAAAAACGGTGACTTTCCGCTTGCCCATCCGGCAGTTAGAGATGCTGAATAAGGAAATGGAATGGGAAGTGGAACCGGGCAGCTTTTTGCTGAAAATCGGACACTCCTCGGAAGATATACGGTTGGAAAAAAGGATAGCGGTAGTCCCCGAACGAGCAGAAGACTAACCTCATCGCACATATTTTTCGATAGATTTGTTTGAAAATACAGGTATTTACCTACATTAGTGGTAATTATTGATGACAGGTATTAATCTCGAATCTTATGGCATTTCGTTTCAAGCTCTTATATTGCCCGATTTTGTGGATCATATTATTGCTAGGCCAAGGCAATGCGCGAGCACAATTCAAGGAGATTGCCCCCGGCTTTGATCCGAAGGAGTGTGATGAGTTGTTGCGCCTTAACTTTGTTTTTCAGGATACTACCGGCAACACGACTTTTGACAACTTTCAGAAGGGGTATACGTTTGTCTACCGCTCTCCCAGTTTGGGACTGGACAATATGTGGGATTTGTGGACAAGGGCGGATTCGACCGTAGTCATATTGCTTCGCGGGACAACATCCGATATGAAATCTATATTGGCCGATTTTTATTCGGTAATGATGCCTGCCCAAGGCAAGATCCGCCTTACCAAAGATAAGGTGTTTGCTTATAAGCTGGCAAGCAGCAACCGCACTGCCGTCCATGCGGGATTTTTGATCGGTTTTGCTTTCCTGGCGGATGATATGAAAGCTAAGATAGATTCGCTGTATAGTGCCGGATACCACAAGTATCTCATTACCGGGCACAGTCAGGGCGGCGCATTGGCCTACTATGTCAGTGCGTGGCTGCATCACCAACGGGAGGACAATATCTATCCGGCTATAAAGGTGAAGACTTATGCAAGTGCTTCTCCAAAGATGGGGAATATGTATTTTGCCTACGACTACGACAATATAACGAGAGAAGGATGGAGCTACAGCATTGTTAACTCGGATGATGCCGTACCCGAAATGCCGTTTACGACACAGCAGGTGGATATTGACATGAATGAACCCAACCCTATATTGGGCATGATGAAGAGATTTGATAGTCTCCCGTTTTTTAAAAGGATCATCATTAAGGGTGCTTTTAATAAGATGATAAAAAATGCGGCTAATTCCTCGAAGTCTTACCAAAAATACCTGGGACGGTATCTGCATGATTTTGTGCAGGATGCGTTGCCGGAATTAGAAATGCCGGAGGCCGTAAAGACCTCGTACTATAGTAGACCGGGGGTGCCGATTTCGCTGCTTGTAAATGATCGTTACCTGGAGCGGTTCAAAGTCAATAACGGCCCATACTACCATCATGGTATTATTCCTTACCGTTTTTTATTGCGGGAATATTACGATGGACTGGAGCCACTACAGGATGATGATATCGCTTATCTGCTGAAGGGCGTATATGATTGAGGAGTAAATTTGTAATAGATTCCTTATGTTTTAACTATCGATAGTTTACTTTCCCATGCCGCTAATGGTATAGCATTGCTTATGATAGCAGCAACGGTATTCAGTATCTCCCGTGGAGAAATTGCTGATATCAACATTAATATATTTGTGTTTTTGTTGGCAGTATCTATGATTTGGGTGAAGTCAAAAAGGAGAAAGTAATCTCTATTTGCACAACATTGCATATAAAATTTAATTACTCATAATTTTTTGCTATAGGCGTTCGTGAATGCAAAGCATTTTATCTATGTTTGTTTTGTTACGTTTTTGATCCGTAATTAATAAAACCGATATCCATCGGTCTTATAAAACTAGATATCATGCATTTGCCAGCTGCCCATACAGAAATAGAGTGTCTTCACGAGTTGCGTGAGGGCAATCAGCAGGCGTTTACTTATTTTTACGAGACATTCAAACTACCTATATATCGGAAACTTTTGACTATGGTCCGTATAGAAACCATAGCGGAGGAACTCACACAGGATGTGTTTGTCCGGCTATGGGACAAAAGGACGTTAATTGATCCGCAGCAGCCTTTCAAGTCGTATTTGTATCGTATTGCACAGCATATTTTATATGATTTCTATCGGAAAGTTGCCCGTGACGAGCGCCTGCAGCGGGAGCTTAAGCTCTTCAATACAAGTTCCTATGACCCGATCAGCGAGGGAGTTTTTCTAAAAGAAACCCAAAGTATCCTCAACCAGGCTATTGCCTGTCTTTCAGAGCAGCAAAGCCAGATTTTCACCCTTTGTCGGATGGAGGGGAAAAGTTATAAAGAAGTGAGTGAGATGCTTGGAATCTCTGTACACACCGTCAGCACACACATGACCCGAGCCTCAAAGAGGGTACAGGAATTTATGCTCAAAAACCAACATCTGATCTGGATCGGAATCCTTCTTACCCATAGTTTTGAAAAAAATATTTTGAACTGATGTAGTGATTCTTTTTATTACAAACGTATTGGTATATAAAGCCTGAATTTGGTGATATCCTAAGCGTACAACGTATTGAAAAAGAAAAGCTATATCCGGTCTATTTTTGACAGATTTGTCAAAGGCTCAAATTCATCCGAAGAATTGGATGATCTATTTCGTTATTTCGGCGAAGGTCCCGAGCAAGAGGTAAGGGAAATCATATCCGAAGAACTGGAGAAACCTGTAGATAATTCGGCGATAACGGCTTCTGAACAAGAAGCTTTGAATCGGATCGATCGACAGGTTTACGATCACGTGCGCGATAATCCTCACCCTGCCGAACGGCCTACTGTTCCTTTATTAAAACGGAAATTGATTTACCGCCGGGCTGTTGCAGCGGCAGTCATCCTGATGGGAATATGGGGCGCATATAGTCTATACACAATTGCTTTCGTAGAAACAGAGCCTCATCAGATCGCTCAAGCCTCCTATGATCAGGAGCCCGGAGGCAATCGGGCTACACTGACGTTGGCCGATGGCCGTACCGTGATATTGAGCAAGGAGGAAGACGCGATAATCGTGAATGCTGATGAAGTTACTTATGGTGGTGGGCATACTGTCGCAGGACTTGATGGCCACAAAGGGGAGAGGCTGAATATATTACAAACTCCCCGCGGAGGTCAATATCGTATTATTCTGCCTGATGGTACAAAAGTGTGGCTGAATGCTGCTTCATCTCTCCGCTACCCGAGTCGATTTGTAGGGTCAGAGAGAAGGGTGGAGCTTGATGGCGAAGGGTATTTTGAGGTGGTACACAATGGGAAACAAAAATTTAAAGTTGTTAGCAATGGGCAAGAGGTAGAGGTGTTGGGTACACGATTTAATGTGAATGCTTATTCGGATGAACCCCATATCCGAACGACGTTGATCGAGGGGGCGGTATCTGTTGCTTCCTTGAGCGGAAAACAGGCCGTACAATTGGTTCCCGGCCAGCAATCTAAATTTGGAAAAGATATTCTCGAAGTAGATGAAGTGGATATAGAGGCAGTTGTTGCTTGGAAAGACAATGACTTTATGTTCAGGGGACAAAATCTAAACACCATCATGCGACAATTGGCGCGCTGGTATGATGTGGAGATACGTTATGCTCCGGATGCACCAATTCATCTGAAGTTGGGCGGGTCTGTCTCAAGGGATAATCGACTGTCCAGTGTGCTGAAAGCCATGGCTTCCACAAATAGTGTTCGGTTTGATTTTGACGGGAAGACAATATGGGTAAAGTCTACAAATTAAAAACCTATATCATGAAGAAACAGCGAGCTCCGTGATGAATGAAGGTTCCAAATAAACCAGAAGTGCTGGTAACACTTCCGGTTCAGTTTTGGAATACGTCGAAAACAATTGTACGCACAATTTATTAACTCATTATCCCATTCAAATGTATAAATTTTTTACCACAATAAATAAGGGACGGTATTGCCCTTACCCCATTGGAAAGATACTATTAATTATGAAACTAACCGTGTTTCTCTTAACTATCGGCTTCATGCACCTGCATGCTGCAAGTTTTGCACAGCGGATATCTATCAAGGCAAATAATGTTTCGCTGGAACAGGTGTTTGGAGAAATCAAAAAACAAACGAGGTATGATTTCGTGTATGAGGAAGCGCTGATCAAAAGGATAGCACCAATAAATGTCAATATTCAAAACCTTGGCCTAGAAGCCGCACTCCAACAGATTTTACAGGACAAAGCATTAGACTATAGTGTTACAGACAAGATCGTAACCATCAAGCATCAGTTAGCCAGTAAAAAAACTGATGTGCTACCGGCTGTCCAGCCCGCTATAACCGTAAGAGGTAAGGTCACCGACGACAAAGGCAATCCGTTGCCCGGTACATTGATTCAAGAGAAGGGAAAAGGTGGAAAAGCTGTTAGTGAGGTAGGTGGGAATTATATGATTACGGTGCCATCGTTGGAAGCCGTATTGATTTTTTCTTTTATTGGATTTCAAAGTCAAGAAATACGAGTCGGTGAGCAGCGGACAATTGACATCAAGATGGTTCCGGCTGAAAGAGACTTAGATCAAGTGGTTGTGATCGGGTACGGTACCGTGGCGAAGAAAGATCTGACCGGAGCAGTGGGAACTGCGGATATTAAGGAAATGGAGAAGGCACCCGTGGTGAACTTTGACCAAGCATTAGCGGGTCGTGTCGCTGGTGTGCAGGTTTCGAATAACGACGGTCAGCCTGGCCAGGAAGCTAATATCGTTATCCGTGGAGGGAATTCGCTGACCCAAAGCACGGCTCCGCTATATGTTGTGGATGGTTTTCCCATGGAGGATTTCAGTAGTTCCGCATTAAGTAATTTTGATATTGCATCGATTTCCGTATTAAAAGATGCTTCGGCTACCGCGATCTACGGATCAAGAGGTGCAAATGGGGTCATTGTAATCGAAACCAAGAAAGGGCAGGCCGGTAAGCCGACAGTGGATTTTTCGGCTTCTTTTGGAGCACAGCGTGTCATGAAGAAAATGGATATGATGTCGGGGTACGAATTTGTAAAGTATCAGAGTGAAATCTATCCCACTTTGGCAGAGCGGTATTATCTGGATAACGTAGGAAAGGAGCTTGAAGACTATCGCGGGGTAAAAGAACTGGATTTACAAGACCGGCTGTTTAGAACCGCTCCGATAAGTATATATAATATAGCTCTTCGAGGGGGAAACACAAGCACTCGGTATGCGGTTTCTGGAAGTTTGTTTGATCAACAGGGGGTTATTGTCAACTCCTCGAATAAACGTTACCAGGGGCGGTTATCTTTGAATCAGACGATTTCAGATAAGTTAAAGGCTGGTTTCGTAATCGGTATGGCTAAAAATACAGTTGACGGGACGCCGGTACGGACCGGGACGTCGACGGCAACGAGCTATACGCTGTATAGAACTTGGGGATTTCGCCCAGTTACCGGTACAGGGGTGGATTTGGGCGACCTTCTGGTCGATCCTGAATCGGAAGGACTCAATTTGATGGTCAATCCGGTCATCAGTTTGGAAAACGAAGTGTATTTAAATACGTATTCCGATTTGAATATCAACGCTTTTATCTCGTATGAAATGCTGAAAGGATTAACGCTTCGGGTTTCAGGAGGTACGAATAGCCGTACAAACCCCTATAAGTATTTCTATAATTCGCAGACATATCGAGGTAATCCAATCAATCCAAGCAACTTCAGAGGACAGTATGGAGGTATAATCAATCGATCAGCGAGTGGATGGGTAAATGAAAATACGTTGACCTATAGAAAGTATATCAATAAAAACCATGTCTTTGATATCATGGGCGGGTTTACGATGCAGCGACGGGACAGTGACAGTTTTGGCTTTGAAGCAGATAATATACCCAACGAAGAATTGCTGTTTAGTTCGCTGGGAGGTGGAACACCTTACCGTAATACCTCTACGCAGACGTATCATACTTTAGCGTCGTTTTTAGCACGGGGAAATTATACCTTGATGACAAAATATATGTTCACGGCTTCTATGCGGGCGGATGGCTCATCGAAATTTATCGATAAAAACCGTTGGGGATATTTTCCCGCAGGCGCATTTGCCTGGCGGATGAAAAATGAAGAATTTTTGAAAGATATTTCTGTTATTTCGGATGCGAAGTTGAGGTTGGGCTATGGTGTAACTGGAAATAATAGGGTACGTGATTTTGATCGTGCGCCCGGATTGGTCTATACGGATTGGAACGCGGGCTATTCTTTTGGGAATACTGTTCCTGACAAAGGGCTGATTATGGAGTCAATGGGCAACAGATCGCTGAAGTGGGAGTCGACGGTGCAGTCGAATATAGGCTTGGATTTGGGATTGTGGGAAGATAGATTGCAGTTGACGGTTGATCTATACAAAAAGAACACGAAGGATCTTCTGCTTTTGGCTAATCTTCCCCGGACAACAGGCTTTATTAGAGAGTATAGAAATATCGGAGAAATTGAGAATAAAGGGTTGGAAATTACGCTGAACACAATCAATATCAAGAAGAAAGATTTTTCATGGGAGACTAATTTTAATATCGCATTCAACCGCAATAAAATTATTTCACTGGCTGAAAATGAAAGCAACTTTTTGAGCACGGTCGGTTTTGACAGTAATTTCACATCTTCTTCTCCCTATATCGCTATGGTCAATTATCCAGCGGCTTTGTATTATGGATACATTTGGGATGGAAACTATCAATATAGTGATTTTGACGAGGTATCTCCCGGAAACTTTGTTTTAAAACCTACCGTGACTACGAATGGTAGCTCGGCGGATAAAATACAGCCTGGAGATATCAAGTATAAGGATATCAATGGAGATATGGTGGTGGATGATAATGACTTGGCGGTAATCGGTAACCCCGAACCGATCCACATTGGAGGTATCAATAATGTGTTTAACTATAAGTCTTTCTCGTTAAGCGCTTTCTTCCAATGGTCGTATGGGAATGATAATCTGAACGCCAATCGTTTGATTTTTGAGGGGAATGGTTTATTTCGACCTTTGTTAAACCAATATGCAACTTATGAGAACAGGTGGACACCGGATAATCAGAATAATGAGTTGTATCGCTCGGGAGGGCATGGTCCTTTTGGGGCCTACTCATCGCGGGTGATTGAAGACGGTTCTTATATCCGGTTGAAAACATTATCGTTTTCGTATACACTGCCGGAAAGTCTTTCGGCCAAGGTATATGCCTCCAATTTGGCGGTTACATTTTCGGGGCAGAACTTAATAACGTGGACGAACTATTCGGGTTTGGATCCTGAAGTCTCTACGCGACATTCTGCATTGACTCCTGGATTTGATTATTCACCTTACCCTATGGCACGCACATTTGTTTTCGGTATCACCGCTAAATTTTAAGTAACATGGAAAAAATTAAAATCTATATTTCTACAGTAATATTTGTCAGTTTATTGGTTTCCTGCGGCAAATTTTTAGATACGATGCCATTAGACAAGATGGATCCGGAAGCCGTATTTGATAAGGAATCGCAAATTTATGCCGCTTTGGTTGCCGCTTACGATCCTTTGGGAAGGGGCTCGGTATATGGATATACGATACAGGTTCGAATGGCAACCGAGGCTGATGAAGGGTTCAATTATAGTAGCAGCCGGACGACGGGCCCACAAGTCTATAATTTGACTTCTTCAGATCCAGACGTGTTAGCGATGTGGACGACCCTATATGAGGGGATCTCCCGGGCCAACTTGGTACTGGAGAATGTCGATAGACCGGTGATGGATGAGACCAGACGAAAATACATAAAAGGTGAAGCCTTGTTTCTAAGGGCGTATTATTATTTTCTATTGGTGAGCAATTGGGGCGATGTACCCTTGATTTTGAATACGGTAACTTCGGTAGAAGGCAATGCTATCGAGCGGACGCCCGCCAATTTGGTATATGAGCAGATCACCAGTGATATGAAACAAGCCGAAGAGCTGGTCATGCCAATAGAGGAATACGACGGCGCTGGTCGGGTAACGAAATCTGCTGTTCGTGGTGTTTTAGCGCGGGTGTACCTGTATTGGGCGGGATACCCGCTAATGAAGACCGAAAAGTATGAAGATGCGAGGTCCTGGGCGAAAAAGGTGATAGACGACACGGAAGCAGGTCATCGATTAAATCCTTCTTATGATCAGGTATTTATAAACTATGCCCAGGACAAATATGATAACAAGGAAAGTATCTGGGAAGTGGAATTTGCAGTGACAGGTATTTATGAACATGGGCAAGTAGGGTCTTGGCTTGGGATACGTTCGACGAACCCAGATATAGGTACGGCTTATGGTTTTAATGCCACTACTCATACCTTATATGATCGGTATAAAGCGGGGGATTTACGACGAGATCGAGCTATTGCTCCGTTTTATTATAATGAGGATGGTGACAAGATTTTCTTTTTATCCACAGTGACATCACGGCGGTATCCGGGAAAGTGGAGAAGAGAAGAAGAAACAGCGTTGCCCAAGTTAAATCAAAATACACCACAAAATTATCCGCTTCTACGTTACTCAGATGTCTTACTCATGTTTGCGGAAGCAGATTATCAGGTGAATAATCAAAGCCCCACGAATGACGCTTATGTAGCCTTAAATGACGTAAGACGAAGAGGTTACGGTAAATATCTGAACGGAGGAGGTGAGATTTCGGAAAGCATTAAATCTATCCATATCGTGAATGGTGGCACAGGCTATACAAGTAATCCGACAATAACGATAACTGGAGGTGGTGGAGAGGGGGCGACAGCCACGGCTACGCAAGTCGATGGCGAGATAACCACCATAACCATCACTAATCCGGGACGAAAGTTTACCTCTTTGCCGGTAATAACAGTAACTGGAGGAGGAGGGACGGGAGCCGTTTTATCTCCGGAGTTGACTTTGCCTGATGATGCTGATTTGAAAAATATCAATGATGATGACTTTATGGAAGCTTTGCAAGAAGAAAGGTCCAGAGAGTTATGTTTCGAGGGCTTGCGAAAATATGACCTCATTCGTTGGGGACTGTTGGAGACCAAATTGAAGGAGGTGGGCGCTTGGATAAAGGCTCATGAACAAGAAGCGTACAAATACGTCTCTTTGAGTTTTGACAATTTTGACAAATCCAAACATACGCTTTTACCAATTCCTCAAAATGATATCTCACTAAATGGTTTATTAACACAAAACCCAGGGTATTAAAAAACAGATTTATTCAAATGAAAAATATTATATTACTATTTGTGACAGCAGTTATCGTTATCACATCGTCCTGTGACAACGATATAGAAGTGATGTCGCCTACATTCGATGCCAAAACGGAGAAACTATCCTATAATGTTGACGATACGGTTCATTTTATTTTCTCGGGTGATGCAGCATACGTCACGTATTATTCGGGCGATAAAGGTCAGGAATATAGGCATAGATTTAGAACGCAGGTCGACGGCGCAAAACCGATCCTCAACTTTACGAGCCGTGGTCGCTTTGGACCACCAGAGAGGAACCTAAGCCTTTTGATTGCAACAGACTTTGATGGGACAATGAATACAGAGCGTATCCAGGCAGCCGATTGGCAGGATATCTCTGATCGGGCATTCTTCACGATGACGGGACCCGATCATCTTCCTTCGGGAGATGTCGATTTATCCGATTTTATCGACTTCCCGCAGATCCACCTGGCTTTTAAATATGTGGGTATAGGGCACACTAGTCAGGCGCAAAAAACCTGGACAATTATGGATTTCGTATTGAATACCTATGATGAAGATAATGTCGCGTATCCTATTGTCGGAGATATGTCCCAAGCCGGATGGTTGCAGCATAGTGTGGAGGGAGATGCTAGGAAATGGCGTATACAGCCTAATGAATTGTGGCTGGGCGCTAATGCGAATGAAGATTCAAACGAAGACTGGGTTATTACGAAGGCTTTAAATCTAGCGTCGATAGCTCCGGATAAAGGTATTGCCCTCAAAACATTGACCGGTACGATAGAGCCGCTGTATCACATTTATACCGAACCGGGAGAATATACGGTGACATTCGTGGCAAAGAATCAAAGCGTGTATGGTGAGCAAGAGATTATCCGGGAAATCCATTTAACAATTGAGGAGGAATAAGTGTGGAGAAAATAACTTTATGTTTTTTATTTACCGCTTTTCTATTTGTATCATACGGGCAGTCTAGCATCGAATCGCGATTAGGTCCTAATGTGATGGAAAATGGAAGTTTTGAAAAGGGCGATAGTGATTGGAAACTCGTGCGGGGTGCGACGCTTGATACGACGAACGGATATCAATCGGGTTCCTCACTGTATATTCATAACGATGATACACAGAAGAAATCTCCGGGAGCTTCCCAACAGCTTGAGATCGCACCGGGATCTTCTGTCTATTTTACAGCCAAGGTCAGAGGGCGCAATCTGTCGGCAGATGTCGAAAAGAAATCTTCTAACGGGGCTCGAATATACATCCAGGCCTATGATGAATTTGATAAATTGATCGGCGGAAGATACCCGAAATTATCCGGGCTTGGTACGTTCGATTGGAAAGAGCTTTCCGGCGAATATACCGTACCGATTAATGCAGCCTATGTGTCGATAGGTGTTGGCCTATATGGTGGGGTGGCTGGGGAAGCTTGGTTTGATGATATTTCTTTACGTCTGGAAAAACCACAATTTATTGAAGCTTTCTTGATGAAACCGCATTATCGTGGGATGATACAGGAAGCCGGTGAACAGGTTTTTAGCGAGCGAATTGTCATCAACCGAGCCTATTATGACGACAACCCAGCAGAAATAGAAGTAAGCTACGACCTCAAAAATGTAGTCAACAAAACGATAGAGAAGTTCCGTTTTAAACTACCGGCTTCGGCTGTGGATACGGTTTTAACTTTTGCGCCAAAGCGAAAGCTTGGGGAAGGGGATTATACATTGACGGGGGGCTATAGCAGCCGGGTAGCCAACACTTCTTTTTCAAGAACACATAAGATAGAGGTCGTCAGAAGTTGGCCAGCTGTCTATATTGACAAAGAGGGATATACCATCAAGGGTGGGAAAAGAATATTCCCGTTTGGATTTTATATCGGCCATCCGGATGATGAGCATTTAGATAGAATTAAGAAGGCTGGATTTAACACGATCCTATCGTACGGTTATGGACATAACACGAAGTATGAGGAATATTTGGATAAAGCAGCGAAGTACGATCTGAATGTTATTTATTCTATTAAAGATTTCTACGAAGGACGTCCATTAAAGTTAGGCAAAAGAAAACCCTTGGATGTGGCGAGAGACTATGTCAATACTATCAAACATAAACCAGCGCTGTTGGCATGGTATACGGTAGACGAATTGTTGCCCGAATGGATACCCAAGATAGAGGAGCTGTATGAAGAGGTGAGAAAAATAGATCCCCATCATCCGACATTGCAAGTACACTATTACGATGGCTACAGAATGTTGGAGAAGTATTATTATAATGGGGATATTATTGCAACGGATCCGTATCCGGTAGGAAGGGCGGATCTGGCTTTAACCTCAACTCGTGTAAAAGCAGGGCTTAAAGCTACGCACAATACCCGGGGACATTGGGCTGTGTTGCAGTCGATGGACTGGGCGGTATATCAAAAAGAAAGAAAACCCAATCCACCTGACCTGGATGAGCTGAGAAACCAATGTTATCAAGCCCTTATCCACGGAGCTAAAGGAATTCTGTTCTATTCATATTATGACCTTTTTCAAGAACGGTGGCCTCGGCAGAAGGAATTAAATTATGATAATTTCAACAAGCTATGGCCAGACATCGTGACAATGTCGGAAGAGATTACGGCGTTATTTCCAATGCTTTTACATGGTAAAGCATGTTCTGTAGAGGTGTTAGAGCGGAATGGCATAGAAATAAGTTGTATCGAATATGAAGGGAGGCATCATCTCTTAATCGCAAACCCATTTTACGAAGAACGGGAAATCAGCGTCAGATTGCCTGCAGGTATGGCGATAACGCAAAGTGTGCAAGGACAGATCGCTTCTACGATAGAAGGAGAAACCCTCAAATTACGTCTGCCAAGTATAGGAAGTGGGATATTTACTATAAAATAGATAAAGAAGAAATTATGATGAAGGTTTTGTGTTTATTGGTTCTATGCGCATGGATCCAGATAGGCTTGGGTTGTCCGATTATCCCTTATCCGCAAAAATGTGAGGTCACGGATGATGTTTTTGTATTAAATGATCATACACAGATAGCGGGGATTGGAACAGATATGGGGGCATCGTTGCAATCCAAATTATTTCAATTGACAGGTATCACAGCTCAAGAAGGTAACTCTACTGGCGCTAATACTATTCGTGTGGTTTTGGAACACGCGTCGAAATTGCCAAATGAGGCCTATACAATTGATATTAAAAATGGCGGCATTACAATTAAAGCAAGTCATGAAGCCGGGCTCTTTTATGGCATAAACTCTTTTCTTCAAATCGCGTCTGCTGCGGAGAAAAACGGTTTCCGGTTGAAGGGCGTAAGGATCGCTGATGAGCCTCGTTTTGGATGGAGAGGCATTATGATCGATGAATCCAGACATTTCTTTGGTAAAGATAAAATCAAACAGATTTTGGATTGGATGGCTTTTTATAAGCTCAATCGGCTACACTGGCATTTGACAGATTCGCAGGGGTGGCGGATCGCGATTAAGAAATATCCGAAATTAGCGCTCGTCGGTGGCATTGGGAATTTTTCCGATCCCTTTGCACCGGTAACCTATTATTCGCAAAAAGATATCCTCGAAATCGTGGCTTATGGGAAAGCACGCTTTATTGAAATTGTCCCCGAGATCGATATGCCGGGTCATGCGGCTGCGGCTGTTAGGGCTTATCCGGAATTTAGTGGTGGTGGTTCGAAGGCGCATCCGGACTTTACATTCAATCCTGGGAAAGAAGAAACGTATAGTTTTCTGTCGGATATTCTGCGGGAAGTAGATGCGCTATTCCCCTCTCAAATGATCCATATCGGAGGTGATGAGGTACACTATGGTAACGAAAAATGGACTGAATTGCCAGAGGTTGCGTCATTGATGAAAGAAAATGGATTGAAAGACCTGAAAGAGGTAGAATTGTATTTTTTTCAGCGAATGGCAGACTCGATAAAAAATTTAAACAATCGAGTATTGGGCTGGGACGAAGTGGTAAGCAATGACACGGACGTCAACCCTATCGTGTTTTGGTGGAGGCATACAAGACCCGAACAGCTTCGGACAGCACTCGATAAAAAAATGGATATCGTCATGTGCCCTCGGGCTCCCATGTATTTTGATTATGTGCAAGATTCGCTTCAAATGTATGGTCCTGATTATAAACGTTTTGGTGTAAACTCGGTGGAGAGAATATATGATTTTTCACCGGAAGTATATCATGTGAGTCCCGAGGAAATGAAGCATATATTAGGCATTCAGGGAAATGTATGGACGGAGCGGATCAAGTCTGCACAACGACTGGATTATATGCTTTTTCCTCGGATAGCTGCGTTGGCAGAGGCGTGTTGGACACAGGTTGCTAACAAAGATTTCGATACGTTCAAAGACAGGGTGCAAATGCATTATCTGCTATACGAAAAAGATAACGTCTATTACTTCGATTTCCTCGATTTTAGAAGGCGAAGTGAGCCGATGAAATAATACTGGTAAAACTAAATATTAACAATCTTTTATTAAACTTTTAATATTATGAAACCGAAAGTAAATATCATTTTTTTGCTTTTAGCTTTGGCTATGGGCTCTTTATTCTTCTCCTGTAAAAAAGCTGTACCCGAGAAGGAAGATAAGGTTGTAGAAACTCCGACCGAGGAAGAGGTCAAGACTAAATTTGCGCTTTATGACGCTATGGCTTATCCTGGAAAACCTGATTTAATGGCAGAGGGGTTACTACCCGTTTATTTGATGTATGAAACTGCACTTACGAAAACGGATCCGTCGGATGCGAATAGGGTCGTTCTGGATATGGATAAAATTAATATTCAAGCCGAGTTGGCTGCTGAATTTCCTCATGTCATGGTGTCGACAGATATTGAAGATTGGTTTGGTGCCAGTAGTATTGATGAGCAAGAGATGTATGATCGGTTTAATACAATGTTTGATGTTTTTAGAGCGAAAAATACAATCGTGAAAATTGGCAATTATGCGATAGCCACTTCCGCACTTTGTGTCTATCGTTATTACAATAAAGATAAATGGGATGACGCGACAATTATTGAAAATTGGAAAGAGTATAATGTAAAGCGCTGGAAGACCGTTGGGGTGTCCGATGTAATTATGCCTGTAGCGTATATTGCAGAGCCTGATATTGAATCTTGGATTAGAGATTTAGACATTACTGTCAAAGAGATACGAAAGCACAATGCCGATAAAAAGATCGTTGTATATATCTGGCCGCAATACTACGATAAACCCGATAGTCCTTACAAGCGGGAAGTGATTAGTCCTGAAATTTGGGGACAATTATTAGAGGCGGTGTATGAAAGATGTGACGGTGCTATTATCTGGTCTGGCAAAACAGATGGAGAAGAAAATACGTTACATTGGAATGATGCTCGTATCCAGGCGATCTGGAATGAAACAAAAAATTTTATAACTGCACATCAAGCAGATTTGTCACAACCCAAGGCGGAGCCGGAACGGATTATTATGGATAATCCGAATAAAGCATTCAAAATATTCTCTTCTATAAACTATCCCGGTACGCCAAACCTTATTTCCTACGGTCTTCATCCTATTCGGTTGGTGAAAGAAGCAGATATCAGTGCTGGCATTTCAGGTGGGATACAGGTGCCTGACCTTGGGAAAGTGGAGGCTTTGGCACAGGAGATGAAGCGAAGTCCGCATATTCCAGTGTGTATTACCGGTGGAACTTGGATTGGTGATCGCTCGAGAGACCCAGCGGCGATGATCTCCCGCTACGAAACAGTTAAAAATACATTTCGAAGTAAGAACACGGAGAGTGAGCTCGGCTTTGCTTTTGTTGCTCCTACCAGTTTGAGTGGCCTGCGTGTGACCAATGGTAATTTTTATGTCAATACAGCCGGTTGGATGCAAAGCGCTGTCATACCCACCCGTCCGTTGCGCGAATATGCGGACTATTTGGTTCCTGCATCCTATATTGTAGATGATGAGATCGCCTTATGGAAAAAGGAGTTTTATCTGACGATAAAAGAAGCGAAACGTAATAATCCCAATAAACCAGTCTATGCATATTTCTACACCGATTATTTTAATCAGGCTGTGAATTTTGTGGATTATTATAAACCGATTAAAGAATCTACATGGGAAATCATGTTGGAAGCAGCTTTCAAAATGTGCGATGGTGTGGTCATGAGCAGTATCGGTAACACGGCATGGAGTGAAAATCATGGATTTTGGTTAGCTACCAAGCGATTTGTTGAAAAATATAAAGGCAATATAGTCTTTCCTGAAGTGGTTGAAATACCGACCGATCCAGAAGAGTGGCATGTGCCGGGCAACGTTATACAAAACGGCAGTTTTGAAGAAGCTGTGGAGCCGGTGGCATTGACAGAATCAGTCTATGAGGTGGTATATCCCGCGCTATTAAATTGTCAGGGCTTTTTTGATGCTACGTCACGGACTACGAGTCCCACGGCACCGGCTACGCCGATTGATCAATACGTGTGGTTTGAGCGCGGTACCACCCAGAGTCAATGCCGAATATATGTTGACAATGCGAAGGCACATTCAGGAACCAATTCGATAGTGCTTCATAATATCGGTGGAAGTACATCTAATGCGACGGCCAATAACTGGTTCTATCATAATCTCGCACAAAGAATATCGCTAGATGATACAAAAAAATACAAGCTCACGTTTTATGCGCAAAGGGATTTTCAATATCGGGGTATCGATAACACGGCGAATAGTCTGCAGGTGGGGATTATATCTTCCACAGGAGCGGCACCACAGACTAACTCTACTTATTCGGTAGAGGTACCTCTGGTACAAAACGAGGATTGGAGCGAGTTTTCTATTGTTCTGGACTTACCGGCTATTATTGCCTCTAATCCGGGGAAAAGTTTTGAGACCAGTGCGGTTTTTATCGCTTTGCAGACTGGGTGGGATGCGGCGAATGGTAAAACGTTGCAATCGATCGTGCATTTAGATGATATTAGTCTGGTAGCAGTCGAATAAAGGAATAGTAACTTTATTCTTAGTTTAAATTTATCAGCCCCTACGTCTGCGAAAGCAGGCGTAGGGGCTGATAAATTTAGGGCAGCGACTTGTAATTTGTATTGGATTTTTAAAAATAATGCGTAACTTCGTGTACGTACCCCCTATTTTAAACCTGAGGCGTGATTAGAGTACATCAAGATATAGAACATGCTATTCGTATAGGCGCATTGAAAAGAGGCGAGGAAGCTGCTTTAAAGCAACTTTTTGATCATTATTCCGATGCGGTTTATCACGTGGCTTATAGTGTTCTCAAAGATCCGTTTGAAAGCGAGGAAATTGTACAGGATGTATTTATCAAAGTGTGGAATGCCCGTTCCGAATTAGATGAATCGGGCAATATCTGGACTTTCATATATGTTATCGCCAAGCGACTATCCTTAAATAGACTTCGGGATTTACAAGTACAGCTAAAGAGACGAACAGCTTTAGCCCAGACAGCGATCGAGCAAAGCGGAAGCTATGATCAGGGTACACTTATCCATGAAATTTTGGATTTAGAAAACGCGGTCCTTGAAAAGTTGCCTGAACAGCAGAGAAGGGCTTACCTGTTGAGTCGGCAGGAGGGCTTGAATCACAAAGAGATCGCACAGCAGATGAATATTGCGCCCAATACGGTTAAAAATCATATTGTCCAGGCTCTAAAAACCTTTAGAAAGCACTTTCAACGTTTTGGTTACCCGTTACTTTTGTTGTTTTTATTAGGCTGATTTTAATTTATTTCAATTCGGACTAGTCCTACCTTTTATTTTTCGGGTTCTTTATATAAAGAGGCGCAAAAGCGATATGCTTTAGATTGGGGGTAATATCGCCTTCCTCCGAAAATATAAACTTAAATGGACAAAGTAAGATTAAAATATTTACTGGAAAAGCATATTGCCGACACCATTTCTCCGGTGGAACTGGATGAGTTGTTTGCCTTGTTAGAGACGATAGATACAGATATTCAGGAGGAAGTGCTTACCGATATTCTGGATAAGAAGCCGCAGATCCATGTCCTGCCAGAAGTTCGAAGACAGGCAGTCTACGACGAGATACGTAAGAACGTCCAGCGTCAACCGATATCTTTTAAAAAGTACATTTCCATTGCGGCCGTATTGGTGGTGGGTATGTCTTCTTTGCTCTGGTTGTGGAAAAAATCAGAACTGACCGAACCTAACGGAGTCGATTTCGCTCAGGAGGCAACTTATAAAGCAGATGATATTTACATCATTCCAGACAGTGTGCCGTTTGTGCAATTGCCCAATGGGGAGATACAATTGTTGGAAGAAAGCCAGTCGAATGTTTTGGCTGAAACGGGTGTAAAGATCAGGGTAGGGGAGAATGGTGAACGGATATACGAAGTACAGCAAATTGCTGATGGACGCATGTCGCAAGCGGAAGATATGGTATTCACGACGCCCAAAGGGCAATCCAGTAAGGTGTTGTTGATTGATGGCACTGAAGTTTGGTTGAATAGCGGGTCTTCACTGACCTATCCGCGTTCTTTTTCGGGTAAAGAACGTCGGGTAAAGTTGACTGGGGAAGGTTATTTTGAGGTTGCGCATAATAAGGAAAAGCCTTTTTATGTAGAAACGGAAAAAGGACCCTTGATCCGGGTCTTAGGAACTTCCTTCAATGTCTCAGCTTATAAAGGAGAGAACAAGACGACGACGACACTGATAACAGGTTTGGTACGGCTGACGGGTGATCATCATAATCTATTATTGAAGCCATCGGAACAAGTCATCGCAAGCCATAACGATCGCATATTTCATAAAAAACAGGTCAACGTGAATGACTTTATCAGCTGGAAAGATGGTTATTTTAGCTTTAATGGACAGTCCGTTCCGGAGATACTGGCGGAAGTCCGACGATGGTATAATATACAGCAGATCGACTATACCTACATGCCGGAAGAAAGATTCACGGGAACATTCAAAAGGACAAAATCGCTTAGGAGCTTACTCTTGAAGCTGGAAAAAATCAGCAATGTAAAATTTGAAATAAAAGAAAGGAGGATCGTCGTTACGAAATAAAACACACGCTATGAGGACTTTCAACATGTAAGAACGTTGCTACCGTTCATAGTTATTAACGTTAGTCTGTATCCAAAATCAATGCAACATGAATTTGTAGAAATGAATAAACTAATCAATGGAATTATGCAAAAACAACAATGGTTTTTTAGATTGATGCTCTTGGGAATGATCTTCCTGTGCAGCCAATGTAAAAAAGAAACAGAGGATACCCAATCACTACCTCCTGCTGGGGATGTGGAGACCTGGGTAGATATGGCCAATGAAGATATCGCTTCACTGAAAGCCATCGTTACAGCCATCGAACAGGAATCGCTTATAGAAAGTGCAGAAACAGTGGGAGAATTAACCCATCTGCATTTTGTAGACGGATCGTCGGCTACAGTCCGCGTGGATTATGCCAGTTATCCAAGCCCACTTGTAGGCGCTCATCTTATTGATGGCGACTATTATTGGACGGTTGTTAATGGAACAGGAACATCTGCCGTAAGGCTTCTCAAAGATAAAGACAGAAAAAATTATCCCGTGGAGGAAGGTCAGGTGCCTAGTATGTTGGTGAATGAAGCAGGTAACTGGGTTGTTAGTTTGGAAGGTGCTGAGGAAGAGTTATTTAATGCTGACGGGGAGCCGTTTCGGGCAATCGGGCGGAAGTCTTTATTCAGCGGAGTAACATTCGATGTGGATAGCAACGCAACCATTACATCCAACGAGACATCAGGCAAATCGTATGTGATACCTCGGGACCGTCCTTTTACGTTTTTAATTGATCGTCCTGAAAATGAAGTGTTGACGATCGCGTCTGGTTTTGCCATTGCGGTTGACTTTCAGCAGGTGGGCATTGAAGAACTTGAATTTGATTTTCCTGAAGCCTGGTCGGCGACCTATGAATTGGATGCCGCACAAAAGACAGGTGTATTATATATCACGTCGCCAATGGGCATAGAACCGGAGTTTGATGAGGAAGGTATCCTTACCGTACGGGCGAAAGATCAATATGGGCGAGAGCTGCAACGGAAAATTCCGGTGAAAGTGGAAGTTGGTGTGGTGAACTATGCGAGTGTGAGCCTGACTGATGTGGCCAGCGGCGTAGACATAACAGGAGCAACCTTCACGTTTACAGAGAGTGCGGAATCGACGAATGTGAAAGATGTCACTGCAGTCAAAGCTGAGGATACATTTCGGCTGATGCTTCCGGATGGGTTTCCGGAGCTGCGGAAGGTTACCTTCGCCACAGCGGGCGGCAGTTTTGACTATTATTTTGCGCCGAATACAATTTTGACAATTGGAGAGCAGAGTCTTTCGATAGCACCTCCGAAGCTGGGGGACTATTGGAAAGGGGGAATGATTGTACATATCGATCAAACTTTACCGCTATCTGGTATTACTGCTTATAAAATAACGGGAAAAGTTATGCATGTGTCTATTCGTGGAACCGGAACGTTGGCTGCCGAGCGGACGCCATGGTATCTTAATGGTAGCACTGACATACTTGGCGCACATAGTGATACCGATGGGAAGGCGAATACCACGGCAATCATCAATGTTTTAGGTGTAGGTTCAAACGATAACTACATCGCACGCTGGGTCATACGTGTGCGTGCCGGTGGCTATGACGACTGGTACCTTGGGGCTATAAGAGATTATCGCTACTTCCATGAGGCATGGGCTCCAAATTCGGGAAGTGATCAAGATCAGATCAATCAAAAAATCGCTGAAATGGGCGGGAATATTGTACTTGGCTCAACGCGACAAACCCAGTTTTGGACATCGACGAATGCGGAAAATACAACAGCAGATCCAGAGAGGGCTAAAACGAGGGCTTATATGTATAGTCCTTTATTGTCTGATCCGATGGCCAATACCGGGTTAAAGACGGCAGGGCTGTATGGAATGGCGTTTAGAGATTTTGATTGATAGTTTTTGTGAGCAGATACTTTTAACAAAAAAGCCAGGGACGTTGCTACCGTTCCTGGCTCTAAAAAGTTAGCTGTAGTTAAAAAAACAATGCAACATGAGTTTTTTACTAAAACAACTTAACAAATGTATAAAAAAACAGACGAATTATACGGCCTGAAAAGGCGGTTATTATTTAAGATATGCATCATGATGAAGCTTACTGTGTTTCTTGTCGTGTCCTTCTGCCTGAATGTCCAAGCGACGGTAACTGCTCAGCGCCTTTCGCTCCACGTCAATAAGCAACCTATTAAAGAGGTGTTGTTGGAGATTAAGAGTAAGACAGGGTATGACTTTCTCTTTAATCATAATATATTGAAAGGAGCGAAGCCTGTAACGATCGACTTAAAAAATGCATCGTTAAGGGAAGTGTTGGACGCTTGTCTGAAGGGACAAGCACTGGATTATGAGATTGAAGAATCGACGGTGTTGATCAAACGAAGCACCTCGCACCCTACATCGATCGAAGTAGGGCAATCCCGTAGTCTTAAGGGGAGAATTAGCAGCAGCAGTGGAGAATCACTTGCTGATGTTACTGTCCGAAATTTGACATCGGGATTTGTCACCGCCAGTAATCAGGACGGGTGGTTTGAGATACCTGAAGTGAATATAAAGGATGAAATCTCTTTTTCACGGATTGGCTATGCACCCTATAAAATTACGGTGGCTAATTATAATGAGATACATATTGTGCTTTCGCCGGAAGATCAGGACTTGGATGAAGTCGTGGTGGTAGGGTATGGGACCCAACGTCGGGAATCGGTCACAGGCTCAGTGGCGCAGATCAATTCAAAAGAAATCATGCGAGCGCCGGTAGGAAATATTACCAACATGATTACGGGAAAATTGCCGGGACTAATTTCCAGACAAGGAGGAGGAGAACCCGGTAATGACCAATCGACAATGTATATACGCGGCGCGAGTAGCTTTGCTTCGTCTAATGCGCCGGTCGTTATTGTCGATGGTGTACGGCGTTCATTTACCCAGATTGATCCGGAAGAGATCGAGTCAATCTCGATTTTGAAAGATGCCTCTGCCGCTGCAGTGTATGGATTGCAGGCTGCAGCTGGGGTAATTTTGGTGACTACCAAAAAAGGCCGTTCACTGAAACCCTCGGTTCGGTTTAACCACTCTTCACAATTGACCGAAAACACGATGTTTCCTGAATTTCTTAATGGGCCGGAATATGCCTATTGGTATAATAAAGCCCGCATGATCAATGGAAAGGAGCCGTTGTTCAGCAATACTGATATCCGAAAGATTATCGAGGGAGATCCCGAAGGAAAGTGGGGCAATACCAATTGGGTTGACGAATTGTTCCGGATCGGTCGGACATCCCATAGTGGTGTGTCGGTAGAAGGAAAGAATGATAAAATCAGCTATTATTTTTACGGGGGGTATTACAATCAGGATGGAAATGTTAAAAACATCAATTTTGATCGCTACAACCTGAGAAGTAATGTGGAAATAAGAGCTACGGACAATCTGAAGGTACAAATCGGCGTTGGTGGCCGGAAGAGCCAGAAGGTGGCACCAACTTTCAGTACGGAAAAGAATACCTGGAACAATGTCTTTCAACAGGCGATGCGTGCACATCCTTATTTACCTAAGGAGTATGATGGTTATCCGGTAGGTAATATTACGAATGGACCTGTGGTGAGTCCGATTTCAGCATTGGAAGATTCAGGCTTTCGCAGAAATTATAACGACAATTTTCAGAGCAATCTGCGATTGGACTTTGATATGCCTTTTATTACGAAAGGACTATCATCGTTTGTAATGGGAAGTTATGATTACCTCGGTTCTTATGCGAAAGCATTTCAAACGCCTTATTTAATTGCCCAGGGAATAGTGGATCAGACAGGTTTAAAATATCAGATACGGGATTCTTCTGTCGGAAGCCAGACGAAGCTGGCTGAGAATATGTCACGGTCGGGTGAGACGTCTTTGCAGGGTGCTCTAAATTATAATAGGACATTTGGTCAACATACGTTTTCAGGGCTTGTTCTTTACGAGCAATTCCAGACGATAGGTAACAAGTTTTCGATCTCTACTCAGGGTTTAGATTTTACGGAACTTCCAGAGCTGGACTTTGCCAGTGAGCTGACGCCAGGGGATGGTGCATTTTCGGGAAGTAGCAGCATCGTGCCCAGCGCGGGGTTGGTAGGGCGCTTGAACTATGATTATGCGGCGAAATATCTGCTTGAAATTTCCGGTAGATACGATGCTTCTTATAAATTTTCAAAAGACAGAAGGTGGGCATTGTTTCCTGCTGTATCTGTCGGCTGGCGGATATCGGAAGAGGACTTTTTTAGAAATGCTTTGCCTTTTGTGAATAATTTGAAATTAAGAGGGTCTGTTGGTAAGTTGGGGAATGATTCGGGGGTCAAAGCATACACTTTTTTGAGTACCATGGCAATCGCTTCAGATGATCCAAGTGTCGTTATCGGTGGTGTGCCACAAAACGCTTATAAAACCAGTGCCTTGAATAATCCAGACTTATCATGGGAGACGGTCAATATTTATAACGTTGGACTAGAAGCCAACTTATGGAATAATCTACTGGGATTTGAAATAGACGCATTCTATAAAGTAACCGATAATATCCTGGAAACTCAGGGCGGAACTTTCGCTCCGTCGATGGGGGGATATTTTCCTTCGGTGATAAATACCGGGAAGACCGATAATAGAGGATTTGAATTCGGTATCAACCATCATCATCATGTCGGCGCTTTCAATTATGGGGTACAGTTTAATATGAGCTATTACAAAAACCGCTACCTGAGTGTAAGAGATAGTCCGAACACCCCTGATCATTTAAAGCGAAATGGCCGTCCGTTGGGCGAAAAACATGGCTTAGTCGCCTTGGGACTCTTCCAAACGGATGAAGAGGCACAAAATTGGCCAAGCATTTTTGGTGGAAATAAAGCGGGCGATATCAAATACTTGGATGTGAATGGGGATGGTAAATTGACGTATGCAGATGACAGAATGTGGATCGGACATAGCAATATGCCGCAGCTACTTTCCGCATTGACCTTCTTTGGTGAATATAAGGGATTTGATTTTTCGGTTATGTTGCAGGGAGCTGCTCAGGCGGAATATGCTTTAAGTGGTTATTATCCTGAAATTGGCTATGATAATACCGAGTTTACAACAGCCTTCTTTCAATTAGGAAATGCTCCAAAATATCTGGTTGAAAATATGTGGACGCCCGAGAATAGAGATGCTAAATATCCTCGTCTGTCGGATATTAAGGTGCAGAATAATAAATGGGCTTCGACCATGTGGATTGTCGATGGAAGTTACTTAAGGGTAAAAACGGCACAGGTGGGCTACAACTTTTCGAAAAGTTGGGTGAAGAGACTGGGAATGCAAAACCTCCGACTGAACGTATCCGGTGCTAATCTTTTTACCTGGACAGAGTTTAAATACTTGGATCCTGAGGCACCGGATGTTTCCAACGGGTTTTATCCGCAACAACGTGTTTATTCCTTAGGTGTCGACGTTAAGTTTTAAATTTTAGTATCATGAAAAAAATTCTTTATATATTTCTTTTTCTTCCATGCTTGGTGAGTTGCGGTGATTTTTTGGATCCTGATCCGACAGATCGTTTAAGTGATAAATTATTTTGGGAGAAAGAGAGTTCCACCGACTTATATCTGAATTCTTTGTACCTGTATATTCCATCGTATGGAAACTTCGGTGAGTCGCAGTTTAATGATGGTATGCTCACAGAGGGACTGACCAGTATGCTGAAGTATGGAATTGTGGGTATACCCAACCATATTGTACTTAACCCTTATTTTGTGACAGCCGATCAATCGCAGGGATTGGTCATCTGGACGGAGTCGTACAATCGGATCAGGCGGGTGAATGAATTTATCAGTAGCCTGAAAAAATACGCAACATTCCCGGATGAGGTGAAAGTGCGCTATGAAGCACAGGCACGGTTTTTACGCGCGTTTCTTTATTATCAATTGTTGCTGCGCACAAACAGAGTGGTTTTATACGATGATCTGCCAACGTCGAACAACAAAGAGCTGGGCACCGAACAGGAATGCTGGGACTTTGTCGAAGGGGATCTGGACTTTGCTGCTGACAACCTACCTATACAATGGAATGCCGAACAAAGTGGAAGGATTACGAAAGGGGCTGCTTTGGCCATGAAGTCCAGGGCGATGCTGTTAGCTAAGAGATGGGCGAAAGCCCGTGATGCGGCTTTGGATGTCATCGGCTTAAAGGATAATAATGGGGCGCAAATGTACGATTTGAATGGTTCATACACCAATGCATTTAAGTCCTATTTTTCCGGTAATCCAGAATCTATTTTGGAGTTCAGATACCAGCTGCCGGCACCTCATCATAGTTTTGATAGAAAATTTGCGCCGGGAGGAGATTGGCCGAACAATGGTGGAGCAGCATGTCCCACTCAGGAAATGGTGGAAGAATATGAGTTAGCGACGGGCGGGAGCCCGGATTGGTCAGCCTGGCACGGCAAGACGACAGATACACCGCCTTATACGCTCTTAGAACCTCGTTTCCACGCTTCCATATTATATAATGACGCGAATTGGAAAGGTCGTAAGATTGAGGCATTTGTCGATGGTGTTGACGGTTATGTAGATTATGGATTTCAGGCATTGACTTATGGCAAGACCACTACAGGTTATTATGTCCGGAAGTATCTCAATGAGGATATTTCAGATATATCGACGACTTATAGTGACCAACCGTGGATCGAAATCAGACTGGCGGAGGTGTATTTGAATCTGGCCGAGGCATGTTATAATCTGGATGAAACCACAGAAGCGAATGACGCGATAGAGAAAGTTAGAGATCGTGTCGATCTTCCCTACACCGATAAAACCGGGGATGATTTATTTGAAGCCATCCGACACGAAAGAAAGATTGAGTTAGCTTTCGAGGGGTTTCATTATTGGGATCTGAGAAGATGGAGAGTTGCTCACGACGAGCTGAACAATGTGCGCTTCCATGGATTAAAGATTACCAAATCCGGTACAACGTTTACATACGAGTATGTTGATGTGGATAAGGCGGATCGTAAGTTTGCGGAGCGTTTCTATAACTTTCCGATTCCGATTAGTGAGATCGCGAACAACACCTCTTTAAGTCAAGTAAATCTTTGGTAAGCATGACCCTAAAAAATAATTTTATGTTGATGAAACTACATATAAACGCTTTAATATGGTGCAGTGTACTGGTCTTTTTCTCCTGTGAAAAACCGGAGGAAAACATTTCTGCACCTCGATATGGTATTCAAAGCATTACGGCTCAATTCGCAGATGAGTCGTCTTCAGAACAGTTTACTTCGGATCAGGAGCCGCCCTTCGGTGATACCATCCGCATTCAGTTTCCAAAGTATTATCCTCGGAATACTTCTAATCCTATTGATATTACGCATATGCGTATTACGGCGACCTTGCCGGTCAATGTGACGGTACAGCCGAAGCTTAATGTCATGGATTTAACGAAGTTTAATACCATTGAGGTAATCAATAGCAACGGAACAATTGATAAATATGTAATTACAGGAGAGATTGTGGAGTGAAATTTGAATGACGGGGGCTCTTTATGAGAACTTTCCAAAAAAACAAAAAATAAACAGATGAAATTAAAATATATACTGACGATAACAGCATTTTTGCTGATAGGACTAATCTCCTGTAAGGAAGATAAGGGGCCTATGAATTATTACCATCGGGTAGATCCTGTTGTGAGCTTGACGGCTACGCTTGACGGTTCAACTCAAGTGTTTTCCCCTAGGGAGGAAAGCTTGAAATCCAATGATATTCTTATCGATTTTCCTTATTATTTCCCCGAAGAGTCGGACGATGAAATCGATGTGTCTAAGGTAAAACTGGATATTGTATTCCATGACGAGATTAAAGTGCTCACCAATATCCCTGACCTCGTTGATTTGAGAAATCCATTTGTCATTAAAATTGAGAATGCCGATGGCAAGAGCGAGGATGTACGAATTATCGCTGATGTCAAAAAAAGTGATCGGGCCCAGATATTGAGCTTTTCGCTTCCTTCGGTAGGTTTGAACGGTACGGTTGTGCAATCGGTGCGTATGATTGGTGTTGATAGAAGCGGTCATGATTTATCCAATCTTGTACCGGAGATCACAATTTCAGGAGGTGCTACCATATCGCCTGATCCAAGTGTTGCCCAGAACTTCAACAATAGAGTTGAATATACGGTTACAGCTCAGGACGGTACGCAACAGGTTTATACGATAGAAGATTTGTCCAGCATCAATAATTTTGAAATTTCGAAGGGGGTGAATATTGCCTCTTGGCTGTCTACACCGATGTACGATGGTGCGCAAAGGAAGGCATTCTTCACCGAGGCTGATGTTGCGCTGCTTGCCGATTTGGGATTTGACCACATTCGGTTGTGCGTCGATGAGATTGTGTTGTGGGATGAAGGGGGGAATAAAATCAGGCCTTATGGGTTTGACCTGCTTCATGATGCGATAAATTGGTGTGTGGTGCATAATATGCGTGTGTTAGTGGATATGCATATTACCCGGAACCATAGGTTTACCAACACGGAAAATGCGCTATTTACCGATCCGAATGAGCCAGCAAAATTTGTAAAATTGTGGGAAGACATGTCAGACGAGTTGAAGGATTATCCTAACTCACTGGTAGCCTATGAATTGTTGAATGAGCCGGTGTCGGGAAGTGCGGCAAACTGGAATAGGGTGTCTGCTCTGGCGATCAATGCTATACGGGCAAAAGAAGCCGATCGGACGATCGTTGTTGGCGTTTGTACTGCCGGTGGTAATGTGCGGTATGCCGACCTGACGTTGCCATCGACTCACAATATTCTGTTGACTTATCACTATTATGGTCCTTATCTATTGACCGCTTATGGTCTGTCATCGACCACCGGTGGGCGTACGGATATTCCTATCCAGTATCCCGGACGGCTAGTGCCGGAAGAATGGATTAGTCAGCTACCGGCTAATTGGCAGTCTACAGGTCAACGTTTCTACGATAGAGATATCTTGGAAACAAACATGCAGGCAGGGATGAATATGGCACAGCGGTTGAATGCTCCGGTATTTGTGGGTGAATTCGGTACGATGAACACGACTCCCGAGCCCGCCCGTTCTAACTGGTATAGGGATATTGTTTATATCTTGAATAAACACCATGTTCCGTATACATCTTTTGATTATAAAGGTAAGGGCTACAGTGTCGTCAACGAAAATCTTACTTTACGTTACCCGGGTATTATCGATATATTAACGGGTAAATAATTGTCAAAAGGTACATACGTTGTACTAAAATATACCTCGTAGAATGTGCTTGAATACTGTTTGCACAATCTGCGAGGTTTTGTTTTTAATCCTATCTTCTTTTTAAAGTGAAAGAAAACGAAACTTTTTGGTTGTAAATAAAAATAAATTGTATATTCGATCATTGTTTATCGTAATTATATGAAACAATAGAGAAGCCTAAACAAATAGATCTATTCAATGGAAAGAAAAGTAAATTATTTCAAAGTTATGTTGGCTTTTATAGCCTTCTCTTTTTTAACAACATCTTGTGGAGACAGTGTTAATGTCAATGATGGAGATACTAAAATCACGGTCTCATCTCCTTCAATAACATCCGTAACTGCTACATGTTTTTATAACTCTACCGTGGTTATTAACGGTAGTAATTTCAGTTCGAATAAAGAAGATAACATCGTGAAGTTCGGAACGGTACAAGCTACAGTTATGTCGGCGACAAAGACGACACTGAAAGTAACAACTCCGGATTTAGGTACTGCTGCTAACGCAGACATCACCGTTACGATAGCTGATAAGGTTTCGAATGCCCGAAGCATTGCTGTCGATGCCGATCAGAACAAGGTAGCCACATACGATTGGACTGAACATACAGTGAAGCCAGGGGTTATTTACAAAACAGGCCAATTCACGTTGTTTGGTCCAGCTCAACGAAGAATATATGTATTGGATGTCACCCTTAACGCGAGCAATACTTTGGGCATAGGTGTTTCTACGAGTACTGCCGCCACGGTGACCATTTGTAATGATTACGATGCCGTCGCCGGTGTGAATGCAGGTTATTTTCCATACAATGGATCCAGCAACAAGGATCCCTATATCCGGATTGACGGATTGACGGTTCAGGCAGGCCATTTGGATGTCAACCAGATATTCACAAATTCGGCTCTTATTATACATAACAACGTGGCTACGGTGCGGAAATTTACGAATAGCGGCAAGAACCTGAACCTGGTCGCTGCAGCAATTCCTCCCACACAGGCTCAGAACGTCATCGTATGTGGCCCGATGCTGATTACATCCGGTGTAATAGAAAATTTAGATATGTCTGTAGGACATAATAATTCGTCGACGGGAAGAACAGGATTGGGTGTTACCGCCGACGGCAAACGTGTGTTTATGGTAGTTGTAGATACAGGAGGAAGTGTAACTGGAATAAGCACGCTGAATTTAGCTAAGATATTGCAGGCATTAGGGGCTGAGAATGCGATGAATTTTGATGGTGGTGGTTCGTCGACGATGTTTGTTAAAAATCAGGGTAACAACGGTCTTGTTAACTATCCTGCCGGAGGAACTTGGCAGAGACCTGTCAAAAGTGTGATTTATGTAAAATAACACATACTCTTCATTGCTAAACTAGTTTGTATTACTTACTTTTGAAGCAATACTAACTGTAGATACAATTATATATTCACGCCTGATGAAGGATATCCAGACGGAAATGCAGATAAAGAAACTTTTTGAACAATATTATATTGCTCTAGTGGAGTTTTCGTGGCATATCGTAAAATGCCGGGAGACAGCTTTCGATATCGTTCAGGATACTTTTGTCAAAATTCTCGAAAAGGCTGAGACGCTTCCTGCACAGGAAAACGCATTGAAAGGTTACCTCTATTCATCGGTCAAGAATACGTCACTCAATCATCTTAGACATCAAAAGGTGACCGATGCCTACTACACATCCGGTACATGGGGTGAAGCGGATGAAGCACCTATTTTAGATGCGTTGATATACGCCGAGACGGTTAATAACCTACACAAAGCAATCGCGTCTCTTCCCAAGTCGTGTCAGGAAGTTTGTAAATTAACCTATATCGAAGGGAAGTCGAACGCTGAGGCGGCAGAGCTGTGCGGTGTATCCATCAATACTATAAAGACACAAAAGAGACGGTCGGTCGAACTCTTGCGGCATAGGCTTGTACCTACCCTTAATTCCCTCAAAACTTTACTTTTCTCCTTTTTCTAAAAATATTTTTCGTCTTTTTCATTCTTTTTCCAAGTAGGCGTGTCTTATCTATAAATAGGGGAATATTCCTTTATGCATTGAAATATGGACAAGACTATTCATGGATACACATCATATAAGAGCTGCTGAGCTTGTCGCCAGATATTTGCAGGGAGAGATTACCTCCAAAGAGGCTGAGGAGCTGATCTCTTTAATGGAAAAATATCCATCACTACGGTCTTGGGTAGAAGATAAAGAGGCATCCTTGGAAAAGATCGGAAAGCGGATGTCAGACTATGAATCAATTGATCCAGAGAAGGACTGGCAATTGATATGGGATAGGTATGACCGCAAACCCATGCAAGAAAGACGCTTTAATAAGTGGTGGGTCGTCGCTGCCTCTATTATAGCTATATGCGTTGTTGGCGGAAGTCTTTTTTGGAAGGAGAGATCAGGTCTTCCCAAGGCTGAGGCACAGTTAGCTATGGAAGTTACACCCGGCAAGGAAGTAGCAACGTTAGTGTTGTCGGATGGATCGACAGTAGAATTGGGTGATAACAGTCCGCAAACTATTACGGATGGTGCGCTTCAATTGGCAGCATCCGGCTCGATGTTGGATTACAGTGAAGTCAAGAATACCCAACCTCAGATCCATAAGCTTCAAGTCCCATTAGGAGGAACATTTCAAATTCAGCTTTCTGATGGTACTAAAGTCTGGCTGAATGCAGACTCTGAATTAGAATTTCCATCTACTTTTGTCGGCGATGAGCGGAAGGTAAAAGTACGGGGTGAAGCTTATTTTGAGGTAGCCAAAGATCCATCTAAACCGTTCCGGGTAGAGGTAAACGATACCCAGGTGGAAGCTTTAGGTACGGCATTCAATATCAATACGCATCTTTATCGCGGGACGACGAAGACCATTCTGACCGAGGGCAAGATCAAGGTCAGTTCCGGTGGAGAGTCCAAGGTAATCGAACCGGGTTACGGAACCATCAGTGGGCAAGGCAATATTCAGGTCGGAAAAGCGGATATAGAGGAAGCGCTGGCATGGAAGGACGGCTATTTTTATTTTGATAGCAAGAATCTTAGAGAAGTATTGGAGGAAGTCGCCCGATGGTATAACGTCGAGGTAGATATGCGCAATACACTGGCCAACCAAAAATATAGAGGTGGGATTAAAAAAAGTGAATCCATACAAGCGGTCTGTGCGGTGCTGAGTGATCTGACCGCATATCATGTCAGTATCGAAAGGAAAAAGATAGTTGTTAAATAATCAAAAAGGATAAAACCAAAATATGATGAAAAGAAAGCATATGAAAACAAAGTAATTGAGGTATGAAAACTGGGAGTACGGCTATACCCCCAGTCTGAGACCAAGACAAAAACTAACATAGTTAAATCAACTAATTTATAAATCTTAATCGTTACAAAGGTATGTATTATATCTGTAGGAGACAATGGCATCGAGGTCGTTGTGTCTATCTAACCAAAATCATTCTCGCAATGAAATTGACAATTGTTTTTATGTTGATAGCGACACTGCAGGCTGTGTCTGCCACGGGGCTTGCCCAGACAGTCTCTTTGCGACTGAAAAACACCTCTTTGCAAGAGGCTTTTTCCGCGATCAGGCAACAGACGGGATACCGGTTTATCTATCAGGATGGGGTCTTGAAAAATACAAGCAAGATCAACCTGGTACTAAAGAACGTTTCACTTGACAATGCTATGAACAAGCTCATGGAAAAGCAACCACTGACTTACCATTTGCATGATGGTACAATCGTCATAAAAGCTGCCAATCGAAGGAGTGTTTCTGGTAACGATAACGTGAATGTTCAGCAGAAGACGATCCAGGGTAAGGTCATCGACAAAGAGAATAATCCTATTCGCGGTGTGTCGGTTATGATTAAAGGGTCTCAGGTTGGGACACAGACAGATGCCAATGGTGAATTCTCATTTCCTTTTATGGATGCCGGATCTATATTGGTATTGAGCCATACCGGATATCTCACTAAGGAGGTGCCGGTGACTTCAGAAGCTCCGTTAGCGATCGTCATGGAAGTGGATCCCGAATCGTTGGAAGAGGTTGTGGTCGTTGCATTTGGTACGCAAAAGAAAACCGATATGGTTGGATCAGTGACACAGGTTAAACCGTCCAACCTCCGTGTACCTTCCAGTAATCTAACTACGGCATTGGCGGGACAAGCCGCAGGCATTATAGCTTATCAACGCAGCGGTGAGCCTGGACAGGATAATGCCGATTTCTTTATCCGTGGGGTGACGTCTTTTGGAACCGGTAAGGTGGATCCATTGATCCTGATCGATGGTATGGAATTGAGTGTGACCGAACTGGCACGTTTACGTCCGGATGATATTGAGAGCTTCTCGATTATGAAGGATGCCACATCTACGGCACTATACGGAGCACGTGGTGCGAATGGTGTCATTTTCGTGACCACCAAGCAGGGAAAGGAAGGGGCGGCTAACATATCGTTTCGTTCAGAGGCTTCTATGTCTGCGGCGACACGAAATGTAGAATTAGCAGATCCGATATCGTATATGAAGCTCTACAACGATGCTTTGTATTCGCGATCCCCATTTGAGAAAGAGTTTTATACGCAAGAAAAGATAGATGCAACAGCAGAGGGAAATCATCCATTTATATTTCCGGCAGTAGACTGGCGAGAGGAGCTTTTCAAAAATAATACCTTGAACCACCGCCATAACTTGAATGTCAGCGGTGGCGGAAAGATTGCCCGTTATTATGTGGCGGGATCGTATGCACAAGACAACGGGATGTTGAAAGTGCCTGCTTTCAATAACTTTAACAATAATATTGATCTCAAAAGTTATACACTACGGGCAAACGTAAATATCGATCTGACTAAAAACACGGAACTTATTGTGCGTTTGAACGGTAACTTTGATGATTACAATGGTCCGATCGAAGGTGGAGCTGCCATTTATAATCAAGTTATCCGGGCGAGTCCAGTGGATTTTGTGCCGGTCTATCCGAAAAACGAACAATTTCATTACGTAGAGCATCTTATGTTTGGTGGCAGAGCGGATCAACCTTTTATAAATCCTTATGCCAACATGGTAAGAGGATATAAAGACTACACACGTTCGTTGATGATGGCACAGATGGAAGTTAAGCAAAATCTGTCTTTTTTGACAGAAGGCCTCCGCTTTCGGACCATGCTCAATACCAATAGGATATCGAGATTTGATATCGAGCGTGCTTCTATACCTTTTTATTATGAAATTACAGCTTCTGATCGGCGTACTGGAGCGTATTATCTTGATCAATTTGAAATTGGACGGGAGTATTTAGGGTTTGGTGTCAATGAAGATCTGAGGCAGCAAAACTCGGTGTTTTACTTGGAATCTGCTTTTGACTACAACCGGACTTTTGGTCAGAAGCATGGGTTGAGCGGATTGCTTGTATATATTATGCGTTCAGGCTTGGATGCGCGAGCCAATAGTATGCAATTGTCTCTTCCTTCCCGAAACTTAGGTGTTTCCGGAAGAGCTACATATTCCTATGACAGTCGATATTTTGCGGAGTTTAACTTCGGATATAACGGTTCGGAACGCTTCCACGAGAGCCAGCGTTTTGGGTTTTTCCCGTCTGCTGGTATTGCATGGAGTGTCTCGAACGAGAAATTTTGGGAGCCGCTGAAAAGTAAAATCAATAATTTCCGTTTGAGAGCAACTTACGGATTAGTAGGTAATGACCAGATTGGCCGGGCACAAGATCGTTTCTTTTATCTTTCTGAAGTGAGTAATGGTAGTAGCTTTGGTTTTGGTAAGGTCGTGAGAGATATTGAAACAGGAGCGAGGGTGACCCGGTATGCGAATCCAGATATCAGTTGGGAAACTTCGTATAAATCTAATTTAGCTTTAGAACTGGGCTTATTCAATAAAATTAACATTCAGGCCGACTTTTTTCAGGAACGCCGTACGAATATCCTGATGGCCCGAGCTAATATTCCTTCTACAATGGGGCTAACGGCTACCCAACAGGCCAATGTGGGTGAAGCCGCAGGCCGCGGCATGGAAATGTCAGTGGATGTCAATCACAGCCTATCGAATGGAATATGGATACAAGCCAGAGGTAACTTTACTTTTGCTCAAAGTGAGTATAGGGTTTATGAAGAGCCTACGTACGAAAAAGAGTGGTGGAAGTCCCGGATTGGCTATCCTATCAGCCAGCAGTGGGGCTATATTGCCGAGCGACTATTTGTTGATGATGAAGAGGTGCGAAATTCGCCCACACAGTTTGGAGGTAACAATATCGCCGGTGATATCAAGTATAAAGATGTCAATGGCGATGGTCAGATTACAGCGTTGGATCAAGTACCGATCGGATTTCCAACGATGCCCGAAATCATCTATGGGGCCGGCTTTTCGGTGGGATGGAAAAATATTGACCTGTCCGCATTCTTTCAAGGGTCAGCAAACTCTTCTTTTTGGATAAACCCGTCAAATATACAACCGTTTGTTGGTGGCAAACAGGTAATGCAAGCCATAGCGGATAATCACTACTCTTTGGACAATCCGAATCTGTATGCGATGTATCCCCGCTTAAGCACGGAGAATCAAAGTAATAATATGCAGACAAGTACGTGGTGGGTGCGCAAGGGTGATTTCCTGCGGTTGAAACAAGCCGAACTGGGCTATGCATTTCCCAGACATATCACAGAAAAGATGCACATGAAAAATTTGAGGTTATACCTGAGCGGGTCAAACCTTTACAATTTAAGTCATTTCAAATTATGGGATATCGAAATGGGAGACAATGGTTTGGGATACCCGCTTCAACGGGTGTATAACCTGGGCATTAACGTTACTTTCTAAATTTATGAAAACGATGAGATTAAGAAATTTTCTTCTTAGTGTGCTGATGCTAAGTGTCAGTTATTCTTGCAATAAGTATCTAGATGTGGTGCCGGATGGTATAAGGACTTTAGAGTCTTCATTTAATATGCGGTCCGAAGCAAAGAAATACCTGCATACTTGCTATGCATATCTACCGAATTTTGCCGGACGTCAATCCAACCCGGGCTTTTTTGGGGCTGACGAGATGTGGGCACCGGAATCGAGTCTTGCGAGCTATGCCGGGCTTAATATTTCTATGGGCATGCAAAATACAAATAACCCCTTTTTGTCATATTGGGCTGGAGGCACTCACACGACAGATTTATGGGAAGGAATAAGCCAGTGTAATGTGTTTTTGGAGCATATTGCTTTGGTGCCCGATATGGATGTGTGGGAGAAAGATCAATGGGCTGCAGAGGTCAAATTTCTGAAGGCCTACTACCATTTTTTGTTACTCCGCGCGTATGGGCCGATACCCATCAATCGTGAGAATATTCCTATTTCAGCATCAATTGAGGAAGTTCGGGTATTCCGTGAGCCAGTGGATGAGGTATTCGAATATATTGTTGAATTGATGGAAGAAGCTGAAGGGGATCTCCCGTTACATCTTATCAATGAAGACTTAGAGTATGGTCGAATCACTTATCCGATTGTCGTCGCGATGAAAGCCAAAGTATTGACCTATGCTGCAAGTCCGTTGTTTAACGGTAATCCCGATTATGCTGGTTTTACGGATAAAAATGGTAGACATTTGTTTAATACAGTATACGATCCTAACAAATGGCGACGTGCAGCGGATGCGCTTAAAACTGCGATTGATGTTGCACATGAAGCCGGACATGAACTGTATTATTTTCAATTAACCCCACAGACTCAAAATATATCTGCTGTCACTAAGAAGGAGATGGATATACGTGGCGCTTTTTCGGAACGCTGGAACACGGAAATCCTTTGGGTACAGAGCAGCAGTTTTACAGGAGAGCTACAGGGGCAGGTGATGCCGATTAATATGTCCCGTACGGAGGTATATAATGTCCCTTCTGGAGGTGGTACGGCTGGTGCCACAATGAATATTGCGAACATGTTCTATACTGCAAATGGCCTCCCCATTAATGAAGATGCCACTTGGCATTATAACGAACGTTTTGATCTGAGACAGGGGTCCACAGATGAGCGGTATTATATACAACAAGGAGAAACAACAGCTGCTCTTCATTTCGAGCGCGAGCCACGTTTTTATGCTTCTTTGGGGTTTGACCGAGGTAAGTGGTATGGTCGTGGCGTATATGATGATAATGCATCATTTTATTTACAAATGAGGGCGGGGGAATATGCGGGTCAAAAACAGCTCAACCGATATGCTATTGGAGGATATTACCCTAAGAAATTGGTACATTATGAAACCCGACATACTGCACCTACTGCTTTTACGCCTACTAATTATCCCTGGCCTATCTTGCGGCTGAGTGATTTGTATCTATTATATGCTGAGGCACTGAACGAAGTTGAAGATAGTCCAACGAGTGAGATATTCCGATATCTCGACCTGGTTCGTACGAGGGCTGGAATACCGGGTGTAGAATATGCCTGGTTATATTTTTCGCGTAACCCGAATAAAATAGATAGTAAAGACGGTTTAAGAGAGATCATCCAACGGGAAAGAACTATTGAAATGGCGTTTGAGGGCGAGCGTTTTTGGGATGTGCGCAGGTGGAAGACAGCTCCGTTGGAGCTGAATAAGCCGATTCAGGGATGGGATGCTCATCAGTCTGCCCCAGAAGGGTTCTATAGGGTGCGTGATCTGTTTGATCAGCAATTTACGTTCCGGGATTATTTTTGGCCTATAGCCGAAAATGATTTGATCGTCAATAAAAATTTAGTTCAGAACCCAGGTTGGTAACGAGACGTCAATACGTAATAGAACCAGGAGATATCGTAATTACAGGATAAATGGTAGTTTATAAGAAATTGGATACTACTATAAAATATACATAATATGAAGAGAAGAATCTTATTTTTCTTTACTATTCTACTTTTTGTAGGGTGCAAAGAATCACAACATACCCCCATGGTACATGATGGCAGTGTACCTGGATCATTGAGCAATATCAAGGTCGAAAATATGCCCGGGGCGGCCAAAATAAGTTATACACTACCCGATGATCCCAATGTACTATACGTACAGGCGGAGTATTCGTTGTTGTCGGGCGAAACCAAAGTGGTCAAATCCTCAGTTTCCAAAAACTATGTGTTACTTGAAGGGTTTTACAGTACGACGGAGCGACCGGTAAAATTGTTTGCCGTAAGCCGCTCTGAAGTCCCTTCCGATGCTCCTTCCGTAATAACAATCAAACCGTTGACCTCGCCTATAGAAAATGCGCGTGCTACCCTCGAAGTATTTGAAACCTTTGGTGGCCTTGGCCTCAAGTTTTTAAATGAAACCCAAGCGTCTTATATTATCTATACCTTGTATAAAGATACTGAAACGGGTAATTGGATAGAACACGACCGCTTCTATGTATCGGATGCACGTGAGGTGAAGTTTGCAGTAAGAGGGCTTGCAGCAGAAACTAAGGATTTTGGGATATATTTTGTAGACAAGTGGAAAAACCATTCGGATACACTTTTTCGTACCCTGACACCGCTATACGAAGAGGAAATGGATAAGAGTTTGTTCGCGAATGCGATGTTATTCGATGATTATTATACGCCCCGATACGCGGCTTATCCGTTGAGTATGCTTTGGACACCTGGTGGAACAACTTATTTCTTGATGCAGCCCGCTCCAGAACTTACATTACCCAACTGGTTTACCATAGATTTAGGAAGAGCCTATAAGTTTGGTCGTATGCGGGTAAACCAATTGTCTCATTCGGATACATGGCAGTTTGCCTCAGGCTCACCTCGAGTATTTGAAATATGGGGCAGTAATGTAAAATCTACAAATTGGGACGATTGGACATTGATGGGGACATTCGAATCAATAAAACCATCCGGAGAACCGTTGGGAACATTAACGGCAGATGACCGGGCTTTAAATGCAAGAGGGGAAGATTTTGATTTTGAACCCATGGATGAATCTTTTCGCTATGTCCGCTTTAAAACAAAAGAAACCTGGGGCGGGAATCCCGACGTGACATTGTTGGAATTGACATTTTGGGGGCAGATCGCAAATTAAAGGATGGATTATAACGCATACGAAAAAATAATAAAGATGAAAAATAACAGAATTTCGTTTCTCATAGCATTATTCGTGTTGATGGGATTCCTATTCAGCTGCAAGGAGATGGATTATACTTACCGACAGTTTGTCGAGGATGGAGAGACCGTCTATATCTCCAAAGCCGACTCCATCGTAGTGCGGGGAGGAAATCAAAGGGCCGAAGTCAGCTGGTTGTTGCTTTCTGATCCGAAGGTAACAAAATACAAGATGTACTGGAACAATAGAAAGGACTCCGTGGAGGGATCGATCCAGAAGACCGAAAAGGTGGATACGATCAAGGTCATGGTGAATAATCTTGCCGAGGGCGTGCATGAGTTCGAAATCTTTTTGTACGACAAACTGGGGAATACTTCTATACGATCATCCAAAGTAGGGAGGGTTTATGGTCAGCGGTTTCAGAGTAGTCTGTACAATAGAGTTATCCGTTCGATGAAAAGAGTAAATGCGAGAAAGGATTTGGATATTTTATGGTTGGCTGCAGATAATGAGATCGTTTATTCTGACATTAAATACAATAATGTGGATGGGGAGGAAGTTACTGTTAAGCTAAAGGCGCAGGAAGAAACTTTGGTCTTACCCGGCTTTACCCTCGATGGAGATTTTTATATACGAACAGCTTTCCTGCCGGACACATTGGCATTGGATACTTTTTATGTGGATTTTGAAAGGGTCGAGGTGCCGCCAGCAGGAGTCGAAATCCGACTGGATAAGTCGCTTTGGAAGAATCCGGGTATTGGTAACAAAGGTGAATATTACACTACCGCTAGGGCTGCGGGTACGGCATTTGAGAAAATTTGGGATGGTATCGAGGATCAAAATGGCTACTATAGGATGTCAGACGCTGCGGCTGTCCCTTCTCCTCCGAGTTCTTTTGCTATTGATTTGGGCGCAAAATACATTTTAACCAAGATGAGGCTCCATACGTTGGCACACAGTACCATTTGGGCGTATAATAATGGAGCTCCCAAAAAGTTTGAGGTATATGTCAGCAATACGGGGTCAAGCAACTGGGATGACTGGGTTTGGGTGCAGCTTGGAGGAGAATTTGAGGTCATCAAACCTTCCGGATCATCAGGGGTTACTGACGATGATATGGCATTTGCCCAAGCTGGACATGATTTCACCTTTCCGGAGAGTGAAGATGAGGTGGGCTATAGGTATGTACGTTTTCGGACGATGGAAACATGGAAGGAGACGAGTAAAGATATTACCATAGCCGAACTCACCTTTTGGGGGTACGAGAAGTAGTGGGATCAGAGATGACGTAAAAAATATTAGGGATATACAGATTTGAATAATAAAAAAAGATGAACGTACAGAAACTTATTATTTGTGGTATATGGTTGTTTTTTGCAACATGTGCATGTAAAAAAAATACGCAAGGTGTTCCTCAAACAACAACAGATCCGACAGAGGAAGAAACAAAGGAACCGGAGACACCAGAGCCGCCTAAGTTCACCAATTTAGGGCCGCAAGTCACCGAGTCAACCATTCAGAGTGGACAATTTGTAACTACTGCTGAAGGTATTGAATTGGTGTATAGCGTAGTTAAAGGGACACCGTCCCGGTTGGTTGGCCTTGATGCAAACAACGGCAGGTTATTGGTAAATTTGGCATTAGCGGGGACAGAAACGTCTTGGTCGGTAACGCTGTCGACAGACGGATGGTTGTATGTTGCCGGAGGAGATAACGGGAAAGTGTTTAAGCATAAACCCGGTAGCGTGCTCGTAGAAGACTTGGGTAAGGCATTGCCTTCTGAAACATATGTTTGGGAAGTTACAGCAGGCAAGAACGGTGAGATATTTGGTTGTACCTTTCCCGGTGCCCGTGTGTTTCGCTACCACCCCAACGACGGTTTCTCGGATGTGAGTAAGGGGGCTTTGGTCGCAGGAGAGAAGTATGTGCGCACATTGGCATATAGTCCGTCCAACGATAAGCTGTATGCAGGCGTGGGGTCACTCGCGGCGAATCTGATCGAGCTAGACCCGAGAACAGGTGAGAAAAAAGAAATCCTACCCATAGTAGAGCGAAAATCCGGTTTCGTCTATCCATTAGTATTGGTTCCTAACGTAGCCGGAGGAAGTCGCCTGTTTGCGACGGTCAATGGGAAGACGTTAGTTTATAATGTCGACCAAAGTACCGCTGTCGAACGAGAGATAACCGGTATCAGTAGCCGCGCCTATGCTCGTTCGCTCTCGGATCCCTACAAGGTCTATCACAGCCACAGTTCTACCGAGTTACGCGTATATGATTTTGCAACGTCATCAACTACTTCAGTAAAAGTAGGAAGCACGGCTCGGGCATTGGCAATGACCTGGGGAAAAGATGGGTTGCTCCATATATTAAATGACGCGAATAAACTGGTGAAATTTAATGTGGTAAATTCTCAATCCACGACTGTAGATGCATCTGTCCCCCCACAGCCTATCAATATCCGCATCACCGCTTTAGGGGCCGATGGGAGGATACATACGAGCGGTTATCCCGGTGGGGGAAACGGTGCATATGATCCCGAGACAGGTGAGATTCTGAGTTACTCGGGAATGGGGCAAGCGGAGTCCATCGTTGTCGACGGAACGGATACCTATTTTAATATTTATCCGGGAGCCCATATTTACAAATATGATTCCAGACAGCCTTGGGTGATGAACACAAATCCACGACGGGTAGCGACGGTAACCGGACAAGATCGGATCTTTGGCGTCGTTGTTACTCCCCCCAGACATAATAGCTTGTTTTTAGGTACAGTGGCAGATTACGGCGAGAGAGGAGGTGTATTGGCCCGATATGATAAGACCACTAATCAGATTACGAATTATGGTGAGATTGTTACGGATCAATCGATCATCAGCTTATTATACAAGGACGATATGATTTATGGGGGTACATCTATTTTTGGCGGTGGAGGTACAGTAGCTTCACAGACGGAGGCTAAACTATTTGTGTGGGATATTATGGGCAATAGGAAAGTAAGTGAAATCATTCCGGTCAGCGGAAAAAGGCAGATCACCAATCTGATCATCGGCCCGGACGGTTATATCTGGGGTGTTGCAGAGGATACTTTGTTTATCTATGATCCAAAAACGAATACGGTGAGGAGTACCCATAAATTGGTGGATCGGTATTTTTCGGCCAGCTGGAAAAGTATAGAGCTTGTAATACATCCTAACGGCAAAGTCTACGGTGCCGGTGCATTTGGTGGTGCGATGTTCAGTATAGACCCATCGACCATGAAGGTTACCAAGCTAATGGACGATGCAGCATGGATTTCCATGGACAAAAAGGGACGGTTGTATTTTAGTCGGGGAGGAGACCTGTGGCAATATAATCCGGGTAATTGAGATGATGGAAAAATAAGATTTGTATATGGAAAACTTAATAGGAAAGCCCTGACGACAAATAAATCAACAGCACGGTCCATTGATACTGTGACAGGTTCTTGCGGAGATGACGAAGTGCCTGCGTGATGTAATTTTCTACTGTCCGGGTGGAGATACCCATAAGCTGTGCAGTTTCGGTGATAGATTTGTGCATAAAACGGCTGAGACGAAATGCTTCCTGACATTTGGGGGGCAGCTGCTTAATATGCTGCTCGATAGCCGCTTTGATATCGCTCATATCCATCAGCTGTTCTATGCTGTTATCGTATTCCTGTGCAACGAATAAAGCAAGATGTTCGGTATAACGCTGACGAACTTTCTCTGAACGTATATGGTTCAATATTTGGTATTTAGCAGCTTTGAAAAGATAGCCTTCCAATGCGGAATAGGACTGGAACCCGGGTTGGCTTAGGTAGAGCGAGACAAAGATTTCCTGTACGATTTCTTCACTGATCAAACGGTCACGTACACGATTATGAATATACTGTAGGAGCCTGTCGGCCAAGCGATGGTAAATCGTTTCAAAGGCAGTTTTGCTTCCATTTTGTAAAGCAGCCAACAAGTCTTTATTTTCGAGGTTCTCCATCGGTTATATATTCCAACCTTTTTTAGTTATTGGTACAATAATATGAATTTTTTTTAAATCGACTATGTGTACAGTATAGCTTATGTTATTTATATATTAAGAACATGTAAAGTTAGCTATCACATTTTAATGAATCGAGACAAGTTTGATATACTTATTCGCAAGTACCAGAACGATGAACTAACAGGCGCCGAGAAGGAGCTGATGGATCAATGGTTTGAGAGCTTGGATTCTGGCAGAAGCTATCATTGGACCGCCGCCGAGATCGATGCCCATAAAGATAGAGTTTGGATTGCAATCCAACAGCGTGAACAGCGCATATCGTTCCGTTCTGTGTGGATTAGAAAATGGATGCCTTACGCAGCTGCTGTTCTTATATTTGCCGTATTGGGAAGCATCTACTATCTGCATTTTCACTCAAATACGATTCAATTGCCAAGGATGGAAAATAGGCCGCTATCCGGCGTAGCGGAAAGTGTGAAGCCGGGTGGGAACAAGGCTACGTTGACCTTAGCAGACGGTACTATCGTGACATTGAGCGAGGCTTATTCAGGAATAGTAAATGCTGATGGGGAAATACGATACGAGGATGGAAATTCGCTGTATAATGTCGATAGTAAGCAGGATGATGATTCGTTGTCGTATGCGGTGTTAGCCGTTCCGAGAGGAGGGCAATATCAGGTGGTATTGCCGGATGGCAGCAAAGTGTGGCTCAACGCTGGGAGTACGCTTAAATATCCTTTACGATTTAATTCGCGCGAACGGATGGTTGAGTTAGAGGGGGAGGCTTATTTCGAAATCGTTGGCCTGCAGGGGCCGCATGGAGGGCGAATCCCTTTTAGGGTTACAACATCGGATCAAACCGTTGATGTCTTAGGGACAACATTCAATATATCGGCTTATGCAGATGAGGCCGAAACGAAGACTACCCTGATCAGTGGACAGGTACGTGTGGCAAGCTCCGGGAAAGACCAGGCGGTTATACTCCGACCCGGTGAGGAATCTTGGGTACATCATACAGCAGATATACAAGTGAAGCCTGCTCATATAGATGTAGCAATAGCTTGGAAATCGGGCATTTTCTATTTTGACGAAACGCCATTTCCTCAGCTGTTGAAACAGATTGCCCGCTGGTATGATATCGATGTGGTTTATGAAGGGAAGCAACCAACGGAGGCCTTTTCTGGCAAAATGAGTCGCAATGTCGATCTGAGTGTGCTCATGAAATTTTTGAAGGATTCGGGAATTAATCTGCAAATAGAAGGTAATAAATTAATTGTAAAAAAATAACTATAAATAAATTGAAGGAGGAATACATGAAGCCAACATAAAAAAGAAACGAACAGGGAGATGATTCCAGCATCCCCCTGCATGTTCGGATATCCCAATTCTGATTAGTTCAAGAAAACCAGATTATAAATTATCCAATTGCTCAAAGTTAATGAAAAAATATCAACCGTATATATGGGATAGATGTCCTATATATAAAAATAAATTATGTAACCACGCCTCATCAAATTGGTTTTGGCCATTTGGTTCGGTCAGAAAAAGAGTTCTTATGCGTATCAATATTGTAGCCATCCTGCTATTCGTCGGATGTATGCAGATCAGTGGGAAGTCACGTTCGCAGACTGTCAGTATGAAAGCAAAGGCACAATCTCTAAGTTCCGTTTTCTCGACGATAGAGAAGCAGACGGGGTATTATGTCATGTACAGCTCACGAACAATCCAGTCTGCTGTTCCGGTCTCGATTACGGCAACGAATATGCCGTTGAAAGAGTTTTTAGAAAAAGTATTAACTCCGCAGTCACTGAACTATACCATTGACGAGAAAACTATATTGGTTACGAGAGCAGACCGGCAACAGCGGGCTGCGGTATCCTCCTCTTCTGTAGCCATAGAGCAGCAGCGGGAGATAAGCGGTCGGGTGACGAATGTAAAAGGTGATCCTGTAGTAGGTATTACGGTTGCGGTAAAGGGTACCGCTGTTGTCGCGATGACCGACGACCGGGGCAATTATCATATCATGGCTCCAGAATCGGCAAGGGAGCTTGTCTTCACCGGCGTAGGTTATGCGATGTCAGAAGTTTCGATCGGGACATCGAATTCGATCGACGTATTACTTCAAGACGCTGTTAGTCATCTCGATGAGGTCATCATTGTCGGCTATGGCACACAGAAACGAAGAAATGTAGTGGGTTCGGTCAGCCAGATCGATGGTGAGGAGCTGCAGAAAGCACCTGCCATGAATCTTACAAATGCATTAGCAGGACGATTGCCCGGTCTGACGACATTGCAACAATCCGGCAGACCTGGAGCGGACAATGCGACCTTACGTGTAAGAGGGACGAGTTCATATGCCTCTCAACAAACACCATTGATTCTGATAGACGGTGTACAGCGTTCTTCGTTTGCTTATTTGGACCCTGCGGAGATCGAGAGTATTTCTGTTCTAAAAGACGCAGTGTCCACAGCCGTATACGGTCTTCAGGCAACCAACGGTATCATCCTCATCACGACAAAGAAAGGGAGGGCCAACGATACGAAGATCAATTATGAGGGCTCTTTTCAGATTGGGCAAAACACCCGTTTTCCCAAGTTCCTGAATGCAATTGATTATATGATGTGGCATAGCAAAGGAATTGACCTGGACAATGATTATCTGATCCATCAGAATAGCGATCCAGTACCGTATGTGTATGGGCCACGATTGATACGTTCCATATATGATGGTACAAACACGAATCCCTTATTTGGTCAAACGGACTGGGTAGGCGAATTGTTGGGCAATAACAGCAAGTCCCAGCACCATTCGGTCTCTATATCTGGAGGAAATGAAAAATCCCGATATTTTTCTTCCTTATCCCACTTGGATCAAGGTGGAGTAATCAAAAACACGAACTTCAAAAGGTACAATGTACGGACAAATGTTTCGTCAAAATTGACCAACCTGCTGTCTGCAGACCTGAATGTAGCCTATAGGGTAGAAGTAGGCAAGACACCGGGCATCTCACCGGATAATACAGCTTATCTCAATCCGTTTTATCAGGCGGCCATGATGTTACCCAATCTTCCCATGTATGCAGAGAATGGAATTTATACAGCTTATAACAGTTCGCCCGGCTGGATCAATCCACTGGCTTCCGTAGAGCATTCGGGGTATCAACACCGTAACAATCATGTATTTCAAGGAGACGTTAACCTAAAATTTTCTATTCCCGGAATTGAAGGTCTGGATCTGCAATTGCTGATGGCTTATGATAAAACAAGTCTGGAATCCAAATCCTGGTTGCAGCCCTACAAGCTGATGGGAAGAGCTCGGGATCAAAAAACAGGAGATTTTGTTGAGCTGAGCACGACACCTGGTATTACCAAGACATCCTTGACACAGGCACATAACCAAAATAACAGGATGACATTCAGGCCATATATCAATTATACCCGCTCTTTTGGGCTGCATGACATTTCGGTGTTGGGGTTGTACGAATGGTCGAAATATCAGCAGAGCATTTTGACAGGAGGAGCCAGAAACTTCCCGTTAGAGGGACTTCATGACCTGGACTTCGGCAGCACCGAACCCGATGATATGGTAAGACCAGGAGGTAACAGCTCTCACGAAGCACGAGCGGGTTATGTGGCTCGCCTGAACTATGCGTTTGATTCAAAATACTTATTGGAAGTAGCTTCCCGTTGGGATGCCTCCGTCAATTTTGCTCCGCAGAACCGGTGGAAAATGTTTCCCGGTTTGGGTTTGGGCTGGATCATTTCCAGCGAAGACTTTTTTAAGGACAATGTTCCCTTTGTGAATTTCCTTAAGCTGAAGTATTCTACAGGTAAAACCGGAAATGACAAAGTTGGCGAAAGCAATGATTTTGCTTATTTGCAGACCTACCTTAGACCGGAGAAAGGAGCTGCGGTATATGTGATCGGAGGATCTCCTGTTACTTCTATATACACAAGCAGGCCACCGAATCCCGATTTGATCTGGGAGACCAGTACAACACATAATATCGGCTTTGAATCACAGTGGTTGGATAATAAACTTGGTTTTGATCTGGAATTCTTCCATCGCTTTACGGTGGATATCTTGAATCCGGCTTCGGGACTGTTTCCTCCGACAATGGGTGGATATTACCCTGGCGTATTCAACGATGGGGAGATGCTGAACCGCGGTATCGATGCGCAATTGCGTTACACGGATCAGGTCAATGATTTCAGGTATAGTATTACCGGGAATTTTAATTGGGCAAAAAATAAAATCATCACCAGACGGGAAAGTGAAAACCTTCCAGCATGGCAACGTACGGTAGGGCATTCGCATGGTGCGAAGCTGGGCTTTGTCGTGGATGGTATGTACCAGACCTGGGAGGAGACCAAAGATGCGGTTTCTCCGTCGGGCGGAGTGGTTGCTCCTGGTTTTTACAAATATCGTGACCTGAATAATGATGGGCGTCTGACAAGAGTAGACGACATGACCTTTATCGGGCGAAGCAATATACCGGAAATTATGTACGGACTGAATATAGATCTGCAATATAGAGGTTTTGATCTGTCGACTTTATTTCAAGGAGCAGCACTTTCCGATGTATTCCTGTCGGGTCCTTACGAGGGTTCTTCTGCGACAGATGATATCGATGCCTTTACAGTGATGTCCAGAACATTTTATCAGAACGGTAATACCCCTTATTTTCTCGTTGAAAATTCATGGAGACCGGATAATCCCAATGCCGAGTTTCCTCGATTGACGGCTGGAAAGGCCGCTTTAGGTGCACATAATGCACATGCTAACTCAGGCTATCTGCGCAATGGAGCATACCTGCGACTGAAATCGCTACAGATCGGCTATACGATTCCAACGGATGTCGTACAAAAAGTAAGATTGGGTGGTGTTAGACTGCATGCCACAGCCTCCAACCTCTTCACTTGGGATTACCTGAAATATTTTGATCCCGAAATGCCAAATGTAAATAATGGGTTCTATCCGCAGCAAAAGCTATTTGCCTTTGGCGTTTCTGTTACATTTAAATAAGGATAAATTATGAAAAAGAAAATAATCATATATCTATTATCCCTGTCGTTTTTCGTAGGTTCTTGTTCCATAGACTTGGTGCCTACAGATCGGTATACCGAAGAAGTGGTTTGGGATAGCGAAAACAGTATTGAGCTTTATCTGAACGGACTTTACGAAGAGTTTAGAAAATTTGAATTTGGTAGTCTTTCTTTCGTCGGGACGGACAATGCCACGGATGCGTTGGCGGATCTCATGAAATATACCTCCGAATCCGCTGGGAGAGGTACAGTCAATATACTGGCCTCCGATGCTTCGCGCTATTCTGCAGCCTCGCCCGGGATCAGCTATTGGGCTAGTGCTTATACACGAATACGTCGTATCAATGAATTTTTATATGGACTGAAAAACTATTCGAAGGTCGAAGAGACACAACAGGCGGCTTATGAGGCAGAGGCCAGATTTATCCGTGGTTATGTCTATTTCTGGCTGGCACGTATACACGGTAGTTTTGTCATTATTGATAACATAGAAGGACATACTTCATTGACAAATGATCGATCCTCTGAAGATGATTGCCTGAATTTTATCGCACAGGATTTTGCCTTTGCTGCGGAACATCTGCCCAAAAACTGGGTAACGGCTTTTCAGGGTAAAGCAACCAAAGGTGCTGCTCTGGCCATGTTGGCCAGAACATGGATACAAGCTGCTTCAGTCGCCGAATTTGACAAAAAACTGTACAATGATGATCCTAAAACAGGTATTGATCACAGTAAAGCTAAACAATACTATGAAAATGCTATTGCAGCTGCACAAGATGTAGTCGCTCTGGCAGATGAAGGTTACTATGATCTGGAGAGTAACTTTACGACAATCTTTAACACCTCTGACAATAAAGAATCTATTTTCCGCATAGATTATGTAGCTCCATCTATTACGCACCTGTATGATTTAGGTTTTGTGCCTCCGGGTGATGCACCGGGACAAGCACTCGTCTATGGTGTGCCTACAGCCGAATTGGTCGATGCATTTGAAATGGCGGACGGAAGTAAATTCAACTGGGCCAATCCAGCACATGCGACCGATCCTTATGCCAACCGGGAAGCTCGCTTTTATGCGACTATTCTCTACAACGGTGCGACATGGAAGGGGCGTACGTTGAATACGACCGTAGACGGTGGTGCAGACGGGTTTGTACAGATGGGAACTTCCTCTGATCCGAGGACAGTGACCGGCTATTATGCTAAAAAATTGTTGGATGAGTCTAATGTTGATTTTATACAGAACAGAAGTACAAAAAGCTGGCACGAAATACGGTATGCGGAAGTGTTGCTGATATTGAGTGAGGCACAGATTCTTTCAGACAGGTTGACCGAGGGAAAGAACACCTTGAACATCCTCCGCAATAAGCGAGGGCTCCCCAATGTCGTAGCCAATACGAAAGAACAACTCTTTGAAGCATTACAACATGAACGAATCGTTGAACTGGCCTTTGAAGGGCATCGGTATTGGGATCTGCGCAGATGGCGGCAGGCACATATCAAACTGAACAATGTTCGGTTTACGGGACATAGAATCAGTAACCCGGGCAGTGGGTATATCTATGAGACAGTAGTTTGTGATACCAAAGATCGGGAGTTTGTGGGTAGAATGTACTATTTGCCTATTCCTATTGCTGAAACGCAGAGAAACAGTGGTATAACGCCAATTCAAGGTTGGTAATTAATTTAAGAAAACATGAAAAGGAACATTATTTATATATTTCTGCTCTCTTTCCTTATCTTTTGTTCCTGTGACAAAGATGTTGTGATCGAAAGAGGTACAGAAGGTGTCCTGTCGGACATTTTTGCAAATATTGAAGGTTCGGGACCTGCCAGGCTGTTTGAGCCGAGGTATAGTAACGATACAATTTACTTCGATATTCCTTATTATTATCCGGTAGACAGCGATTTTGAAACGGATTTGTCCAAGATCATTGTGCGGGCTACAATTTCTTCGGATGCGATGGCGTCGGTCAGGTTTGGCGAGCCGATGGACTTGACCAAGCCGCTTGATTTTTATGTGGTCTCGGGTTCAGGCGTGGAAAAAAAATACGTGATCAAAGCTAAAAAGGTAGGTGATACGAGTATTTCCGATTCCAAAATCAGCTTCGATCTGGATGGTACTACACAGGAGGTGGATGGCATTCTGATCAATGATGAGCTTCGTTTCTTTGTGCTATCGGGACTTGATATGTCACAGACTACACTTACTTTCGCGATCAATAAGCATGCGACGGCCTCTATATCATCGGGTGCTGTCCTTGACCTGAATACTCCGAAAACCTTAACCATATCGGCTCCGGGAAATGTGGAAAAGGAGTATAAGATCGTCCTGATGGAACCGATAAGGCTGTCTTATGGTTTTGGGATCCATCGCAATTTGTGGTTAAAAGAAGGAGCAGAGTGGGATTTTACAGGTGATAAGGAGAGCTGTATTGCCGTGAGTGGTGATTATTTGGTGATTACCACAACGGGTACGACGGGTAATTCCAGATATAGGGTGTACAATCGATTTACTGGAGAATATGTGCGGGATATGTATATGCCATTTACAGCAAGCAGTGGCGCATTGAGTCAGTCTAATCAATTGGTGGCTGATGAGACAGGTAAATTGCTGGCTGTGAACAGAGCGGCGTATGGGCAGAATATCCGTATTTATAAATATACAGATGTATTTGATGATGATCCCGAGCTGTTGATCAACACGACGAATGCGAGTGCCGAACTGCCTGTAGCAGATCGTAGTACGGGAAGACGTCTGAACATTACCGGTGATCTGGATGGCGATGCGATCATTACTTCGCCGGCTTCCGTGACAAAAGCTTTCTATCGTTGGGAAGTTAAGAATGGTGTATTGGTATCGCAGACACCTACAGTGATTACCATGAGTGGTATGGCTGGTAATCATATAGGTTATTACCCTGAAATCCAATATATCCATCCTTCTGTGGCTTCCAATTATTTGTTGGGACAGCAAAACGATTTCTCTTATATGGATGCGACGACCAATACGCAGATCAATGCCGTTAGTCTGCAAGGTCGTGGAAATACAACCTTTATGAATGCGCTGGCAATAGGCCGATTCAATAATGCGACCTATGCTTTCTTGGGAAGGTATTTTTCTAATTATACGTTGAGAAGAATGGGACTGTCGATGTTTGATATCACTAATCCACAGATGTTGAGCACACAAAGCTCTTCTTCGCTCTATGCTTCATTCAATGTATTCAATTCCGAAACATTGATTGCACCACTCTCAACGACAGGCCCCGGAACGGGGGATATTGCGGTAGGTTATTCGGATGGAGGAGATCGTATGCAGGTCTATATGCTGCATACAGGATATGGTATATGGGCGCATGAGTTTACTGTTTACTCGGCTAATTAAAAATATTATGGACACAAAGAATATAAACATGTTAAATATATCGGCTTTAATGCTTGTTGCAGTTTTGAGTGGTTTTTTTCAGGGCTGTAAAAAAGAAACCAAAACCGTCCTTCCGCCGGTGGACGACGAGATGATCGAAACCTGGACTCCAGGTAATGATGCCTTCGTGTGGGTGGATGCTCAGGCCAATATTTTTCAGGGCCCCGGCCGTTTTAGAGACAAGGAAGATATCAAACTGATTCTGGATAGCTTGAAGTATGTTGGTGTGAATGGTTTGGTTCTTGATGTGAAGCACAATACGGGTTTCACCCTGTATGAATCTACATATACACAAAAGTTATCCTCTTATGGAGGATATACTATGCTTCCGGATTATGTAGAATTCATGGTCAATGAAGCCCGGAGCCGACAGATGAAAATCTACTTTAGTATCAATACTTTCGTATACGGGAATTCCAGTGCAAATATGGGTTATGTGTATAATAATCCTGCCTTTAAACAATACGAATCTATTGTTGTAAACGCCTCGGGAGAGCGGGTGCCGATTTCTGCGACTGGTGGCAATTTCTTTCTCAACCCTGCAGCAGATGAGGTGCAGGAGCTGACCATCAATATCATTAAGGAGCTGGCTGCCAAATTCCAACCAGATGGTATTGTGCTGGATTATTGTCGGTATCGAGGTATTGATGCCGACTTTTCGGACTTGAGTAAGGAACTATTCGTGCGTTTTTTAGAGGAAAAGTACAATGATAGCCAGGCGAAGTTTATGGACTTTCCAAAAGATATCGTGAGTTCGTGGAAAGTGGTCAATGGTAATGCCGAACCCAACGCAACAGGCAAATACTATAAAAAGTGGCTTTATTTTCGGGCAAAAGTATTACGAGACTTCTTTGCCCGGACACGGCAGGAACTGAAAGCCGTCGCACCCAATGTAGGCCTCGGTGCCTATTCAGGGGCATGGTATAGTTCGTATTACCAACAGGGAAATAATTATGCTAGCGAAACATACGATCCGTTTTATGATGAAGAGTTGACATTTTCTTTTGCTATCCCCGGCTATAAAGAGACTGGCTATGCCGAGCAGCTTGACATATTTTTCTCCGGAAATTATTACAAACAGCTTTATCTAAAAGATAATTCGGCAACAGCCCATCTCAAATATCACTGGTGGAGTGTTGAGGGCTCAATGAATGGTATAGAATATATCACTCGTAACAAAGTGCCTGTCTACTCCGGTATCGATGTGGGCAATGTCGTATTCGACTCAGAAGAGGATATCAGTAAAACCATCAGGTATATGTACAACCGATCAAATGGTGGGGTAATGATCTTTGACGTCTGTCATGTCACCGTGCCTCGCTATAATCCGTTAAAGAAAGGTTTGTGGGATGCGTTGGAGAATGGATTGAAGAAAGAATAATTTGATCCTCATTACCCTTTTGAAAAAGAGCTTCCTATTTAAAACGGAAGCTCTTTTTTTATGTACTCGCTTCACTTATTTTCAGGGCAATCGGGTGTTGCGTTATGCAGGTAGCACAAGCTCTCCGTTGGGCTAAAATGCCGCCTTAGCCAGCTGCGGGTTGCAGGAGGAAGCACTACCATTGTAGCATCTGGGTACAGCGGCGAGTTTTTTGCCTATCTTTTTTGCGGAAAAAAAGTAGGGCCATGTCGCGGCAGCGACGGAGAGGATGAGCGGTGGCAAAAAAATGATGAAGACCCGATTGCCCTGTATTTATTTTCAGATATTCTTTAATTTTAAAAATTAATACGTACATTCGTGTACGTACACTATGCTTTTGAGCCGAATAGTGCTCGTGTTTTAAAACCTGATGTTATGTTTCATATCTCTAGACGTTCATTTTTGAATACCAGTGCTGCCGCTTTTGCAGGTCTGCTGCTCAAGCCAAGCGATGTCCTTTCTAACCCCTATACTTTGAGACCGGATAATTCTGTTTTGCGTGTGGGCATCATTGGTACGGGGCAACGCGGAACAGGGATTGCGAGTATCATACAAAAACTTCCTCAACTCCGTATTGTAGCCTGTTGCGATGTTATGGAAGACCATTTAAGAAAGGGTCTGGCGTTAGCGGAGGCCGGGGCTAAAGGTTACAAGCATTATGAGCAGTTATTAGCCGATAAACAGGTCGACGCCGTTATTATTGCGCTGCCTTTACATTTACACTATGCGGTTGCTGCTGCTGCTTTGGACGCCGGGAAACACGTCTATCTGGAAAAAACGATGACGTATAGCAGCGTAGAAGCATTATTGCTGGAAGAAAAAGTAAAACAATATCCTGCATTAACCTTTCAGGTAGGTTTTCAATACCGGTATTTTGCGCTTTATCATAAAATTGCGGAGATCCTTGACCAAAAATGGCTGGGTGATGTGATGCAATATGAATGTCAATACCATCGTAATTCAGATTGGAGGCGACCTGTTGCGGACCCTGCGTTGGAACGTCAGATCAATTGGCGGATGTATAGAGAATATTCGGGCGGACTGATGGCGGAACTATGTGCCCATCAAATTGACATTGTGAATTGGTTTACCGGTGGGCATCCGGAACGTGTGGTGGCTGTTGGCGGAATAGACTACTGGAAGGATGGCAGAGATACCTATGATAATATACGTGCAATCTTTGAATATCCAAATGGAGTGAAGGCTAGTGTGAGCTCGATTTTGAGTAACGCATACCGCGGTTACTCTATACGTATATTAGGAACAAAAGGTACGATTGAAATTCAACAATCAAAAGCGTATATTTACGCAGAGGCGACGAAGAAAACGTTGGGTACGGTAGATGGCGTAACGCGTGCGACCGTAGAATCTTGGGGACAGGGAGAGAAAAGGCCAATTGAATTTAGTAGCCCGGACGGAAAAAATTTGGACCCTACGGCTTATGCTTTAATGGGTTTTGCAGAAAGTATACATACGAGAAAGGAACCGTTGGCGAATATTAAAGCCGGAAAAACCAATGCTATTGCCGTACATTTAGCCAATCAAGCCGCCCATACCGGATGCGCTCAGTTCTGGAATACGTAGTTTTTTAACAGAAAGATAATATAAAGAGTAGTCTATATATAAGAAGTTTTTAGAAATTTTGGGAACAACTATTTGTATTGAACTACCATGGGTCACTTGGATAACGAATATAACGAACTTGAACTGCTGTCGGCCTTTCAAAGGGGGGACGATGGTGCGTTTTCTGCGATTTACCAGTTGTATTGGGAAAGGCTATTTCGCCATGCGCTGACCATGACCTCCTGTGAGGATATGGCAAAGGATATCGTTCAGGAGGCTTTTATAACATTGTGGGATAAATTGCGCAAACAAGATATTAATGTTTCCCTGCATGCGTATTTATTTGTTATGGTCCGTAACAAGACGCTTAATCTTATGGCAAAAGGGAAAGTCCGGATGAAATATTTGGAATCATTAGGCGATTACCTCGAAAAAGGCGAGAATTGTACCGACCATTTGCTGAGAGAACGGCAGCTTCAGGAACAGATAAACAAGCAAGTGGCTTCTTTGCCCGATAAAATGCGGGTTATATTTGAAATGAGCCGAAACGACCTGCTCACTTACAAAGAAATTGCCGAACAGCTCAGCTTATCCGATAAAACCGTAAAAAAACAGGTCAGCAACGCCCTGAAAATCCTCCGTATAAAGCTTGATACGCTATTGACCTGGGGAATTATTGCTTCAATTGGCTATCCAACAGCCTATCTTATTTCCCTATTTCTTTAAATTTTTTTACTTCTTTCTACTACCCGAGGGTATAGTTAAATGTCTTCTATATACAAGGCGTTGATAACCCCGTTATGAAAGAAAAAAAAGAAGTTCAGGAATTAATCCGAAAATATATATCAGGTCAGTGTACCCCAACGGAAGCGCATATAGTGGAGAGTTGGTATGCGGCATACCTGGATAAACATTCTTCCTCAACCTCCTATGACGAAGAAAAGATAAAGGAGGAAGTCTGGGATGAGATCGCCAAACAAAGGCCCGTTAAAGTCCGTAAGTTTGTAAAATGGTGGCGTGTGGCAGCCGCCGCCACCTTTATCTTCGGATCATTTGCTATATATCAATTTGCTCTTATGCCATTCTTCGCATCGACAGAGCAGTATGCCCAAAACGAAGACGTCATCTTGCCGGGAGGTAATACAGCCATTTTGACGACGAGCGATGGCAAGAAAATCGAACTGACAAGTTCGGAAAAAGGCATATTGAAACGGGGGGAAGGTTTTGAAATCAAGAAAACAGAAGAAGGGATGGTTGTATTTGACGTGAAAGCGGGCAAGGCACTTTCTGCTAATACGTATAACACCATTCAAACACCTAAAGGAGGCATCTATCAGGTCGTTTTGCCTGACGGTTCCAAGGCCTGGTTAAATAATGCCTCCTCTATTTCCTTCCCGACACAGTTCCCGATTGATGAAAGAACGGTAAAAATTACCGGTGAAGTCTATTTTGAGGTGACTCATGATAAAAAACGCCCTTTTCGGGTCTCTACCCGCCAACAAAAAGTTGAAGTACTGGGCACAAAATTCAATATCAATGCTTACGATGACGAACCGTTGATGAAGACGACTCTGGTCGAAGGAAGTGTAAGAGTCACAGGTGGGTCTGCTGTTCAGGTCCTTCGCCCCGGTTATGAAATGATAACACAAAAGGACGGTGATGATAGGGTATCTGTAGCAGATCTAAAATCGACATTGGCCTGGAAAGAAGGTATCTTTCATTTTGAGCGGGTAAAGTTGCCTGTGTTGATGCGTCAGCTCGCCCGATGGTATGATATTGAATTGGTTTATGAGAATGAGTTACCCGCCGACGAATTCGTAGGTGACATAAAAAGAAGTGAAGATATCCATAAGGTACTCGAAATATTAAGAGAAGGAAACGTGGCGACTACACTGGAAGGTAGAAAATTAATTGTTGGACACAAAAAGTAAATGCAATGACGTAGCAGAAAAAATGACATGAAAAAGCGGAAGTGCTACCAACACCCCCGCTTCATCCTTATCTGATAAGGAGTTCAAATCGGAAAAAAATGATAATTGCAGATCATGATCCCTTATTTAAACCTTACAAAAGTATGAATTTAAATTGTTTAGGTAAAATACCTATCCGTAAGATTTATTTATCAAAAATTTTACGACTGATGAAACTAACCATTTTATTTATGTCTCTGGGCATGTTCTTCGTAAGTGCCAGGACATATTCCCAGAAAGTCAGTTACAAAGGAACAGATGTCGCGTTGGAAGATGTATTAAAAGATCTGGGACGACAGAGCGGCTATTATCTGTTTTACAAATACAATGAAATTAAAGATGTTAAGATCAGAGTCATCGATATCGACAATATTGAGCTTGCAAAGGCACTGGATAAAACATTGGAAGACTTACCATTCGATTTTCGGCTAAAAGAGAATACCATCATTGTCAATAAGATAATGAAGGATAAAGCACAGAAGGCCGTCGTCTCGCCTGGACGCGTGCAAACCCCGATTACTGGAACGGTAAAAAATTCTGCCGGGAGGCCGCTGCATGGAGCGACAGTAATCGTCAAAAACACCCGAAGCCACACCATTACCGATGAAGAGGGAGCTTTCCAGTTTCCAACTGTCCCCTCCGGAGCGATATTGGTCATTAGCTTTGTGGGGTATGATACGCAGGAAGTGGCGGTGGGCGGCCGAGAAATCATTCCGGTTATCTTGGCCGAACAGGAAAAAGATTTGGACGAGGTTATCGTCATTGGATACGGAACGGTCGCGAAAGAAGATCTTACCGGCTCGATAAGTCAGGTCAATGTAGAAGATCTAATGAAGGCACCAGTAGCTTCCTTTGATCAGGCATTGGCCGGGCGGGTGGCTGGCGTGCAGGTTTCTTCGATGGAGGACGGGCAACCGGGAGAAGGAATGAATATCGTTATCCGGGGAGCGAACTCTTTAACGCAGGACAATTCGCCGTTATATGTCATTGACGGTTTCGCGGTGGACGGACCCGAGACTGCCGGTATAAATCCCGATGATATCGAGTCCATAACGGTATTGAAAGATGCGTCCGCAACGGCGATCTATGGCTCTCGGGCAGCAAATGGTGTCGTTGTCATCGAAACAAAAAAGGGGAAGATTGGCCGTCCGGTAATTACCGTTAACTCATCCGTCGGGCCACAGACAACGCCTAAAAAGATGGAGATGTTGAACGCATATGAATTTGTGAAATATCAAGTAGAGCGCTACGGCAACACGGGTCTGGCGAGGTATACACCCGCAGACTTGAATCCATCGCATGCTTCCTATGACCCAGGCGGATATACACTGGAATCCTACAGAAATATACCCGGTGTAGACTGGCAGGACGAATTGTTTAAAACGGGCCTTACTCAGATACATAATTTTTCGATCAGAGGGGGAACACAGGAGACAAGATACTCTATTTCCGGATCTGCCTACGATCAGGATGCCATTATCCTCAATACCGGCTATAAGCGTTATCAGACCAGACTTTCATTAGATCAGACCATCAATGAAAAATTCAAGGTCGGAATGAATGCGAATTACAGTCATCAAAAGGGCTACGGCCAGATTTTAGGGCGTACTTCCGCTACTTCTTCTACAACGATCAGCGGCTATCTGCTCTATTCTACCTGGGGTTACCGCCCTGTGACCGGAAGAGAAGGAGATATTGACTATGAGTTGGGTGATATACTTGACGATATTGTCGACGAAGATGTGGATGATGAAGGCTCCGACTTCCGTATCAACCCCTTGGTATCGGCAAGAGAAACTTTGCGTGAACGTTTGACGAACAATTTTACCGCTAATGCCTATGCCACGTATGATCTTACCAAAGATCTGGAACTGAAAGTAACAGGTGGCTTGACAGGTGTGATGTATCGTAACAATGCTTTTTACAATAGCAAAACCGTACGAGGAACACCTTTGCGTCCCAATAATATCAATGGTGTTAACGGCTCTATCCGGAATAATAATCGTCTTGATTGGTTGAACGAGAATATATTGACATATAAAAAAAGGATCAATAGGGCACATCGTATAGAAGCGATGGTGGGTATGACCCATCAAAGCAGACGCCAGACATTAGATGGTTTCTCCGCCATACAAGTTCCCAACGAAGAATTGGGACTATATGGACTGGCACAGGGTCTTCCGTTGGAAAACTCTATCGGTGCAAGCGAAAGCCGACTACAGTCTTATTTCGGGCGTTTTAATTACAATTATAAGTCCAGATATCTTTTTACCGTGACCATGCGGGCAGACGGTTCGTCGAAGTTTCCGCGTCATAACAGATGGGGGTATTTTCCTTCCGGAGCGTTTGCCTGGAATATGGGGAGAGAAGGTTTCGTGAAGGATATTGCTGCTGTTTCTGATGCCAAGCTCCGGATAAGTTATGGGGTAACGGGCAATGACCGTGTCAGTGATTTTGCACCGTTGGCTTCTGCCGAATGGAACGATCTGGCAAGCTACTCTTTTGACAATGTCCGCTATTTCGGACTGAATATGGAGCGTTTGAGCAATCCGAATCTGAAATGGGAAAGTACTGCACAATTTGATATTGGTTACGACCTTAGTTTGTTCAAAGACCGTATCAACTTTGTGTTCGATTGGTATCGTAAGACAACTTATGATCTGTTGCTGAATGCGCAGATACCTTATACGACAGGGTATAGCACGGCATATAAAAATATAGGACGTGTGCGCAACCAGGGGTTGGAATTTACTTTAAATACGGTCAACCTCCGCAGCAAAGATTTTACATGGGAAAGTAACTTCAATATCAGTTTCAACAAAAACAAGATACTGGCATTGAACGAAGATCAGCCAAACATGCTTTCCACAATGAGTTCTTTTGTCACCAGAATGGCGCAAGAGCCGATGTATATCGCTGAGGTGGGAGCACCTGCAGCCATGTTCTATGGTCTTGTATGGGATGGTGTTTATCAGTATAGTGACTTTGATGAAATATCCCCCGGGGTGTATAGATTAAAGCTGAATGTTCCGGACAATGGCGATTCAAGAACCACTATTCAACCGGGAGACATCAAGTACAAAGATTTGAATGGAGACGGTGTGGTCGATGCGAGTGACAAGACGGTAATCGGAAGCGGCTTGCCGAAGCACATAGGGGGATTTACCAATAATTTCAGCTATAAAGGGTTTGATTTGAACGTGCTGTTCCAATGGTCTTATGGAAATGATTTACTGAATGCCAACCGTCTGATATTCGAAGGGAATATCACCAATGTACATCATTTCAATCAATATGCGAGCTGGGCAGACCGTTGGACGCCGGAAAACCCGAGCAATACCATACACCGCGCGGGAGGCGGCGGACCGCAGGTGATCTCGTCCCGTGTCATAGAAGACGGCTCATACCTGCGGCTGAAAACAGTGATGCTGGCGTATAACATTCCGCAGTCGATTACAAGCGGGATTGGGATTCAGTCGCTTCGGATGAGTGTGGCCGCTCAAAATCTGTTGACGTGGACGAACTATTCCGGAATGGATCCGGAAGTATCGGTCCGTCATACCGTACTTACTCCCGGATTTGACTTTTCGGCTTATCCACATGCCCGAACGGTAGTATTTGGTCTTAGAGCAAGGTTATAATAAGGATTATTAAAAAAGACATCATGAAGAAGATAAAGAGTTTATTCGCATTATTCATTCTTTTAATAAGCAGTTCCTGTACAAGTTTTCTGGATACCGAGCCGGAAGATTTTCTTTCCCCTGAGTTTTTTTATAAAAATGAAGAACAGATAAATACCGCTTTGGTCGGAATTTATAACAAGATGTCCGATACACGGAATGGAGCTCCGCTGTATTCGTCAGCATATTTTACCTTTATGGGAACGGAAGGTGATGACGGGCTCTACCGCAAAGGACCAGAGCGCACCTTGCCCGGACAGTTTTTATATAACCCCAGTGCGACCCATGTCGCCAATTTATGGAGAGCCTTGTATGAAGGTATAAACCTCGCGAACCTGATGCTCGAAAAACTGGACGGCGCTGATATGGACGATGCCAAAAGAGAAATCGTAAGAGGAGAAACGATGTTCTTGAGGGGGTATTACTATTTTCTGTTAGTGTCCAACTATGGGAATGTACCGCTGACATTGCGATCAACCCAAACGCCCGATTTCAATGACATAGAACAAGCTCCTCCAACGCAGGTTTACGAACAGATTACCAAGGACATGGAAGCCGCCTATGAGCTTGTTCCTACCGCTACCGAAGTGGGCTTCGGTGGTCGGGTTAACAAATCTGCTGTTGCCGGAATACTTGCCCGGGTGTATCTATATTGGGCAGGCGAGCCGATTAAAGATATCTCGAAATACCAGAATGCCCGAGATTGGGCTTATGTTGTCATCAGTTCTGGCGAACATGCCTTGAATCCCTCTTTCGACGATGTATTTAGAAGATTGGCAGCAGACGAATATGATATTAAAGAATCCATCTGGGAAGTAGAATTTTATGGCAACCGTACCGATCGGCCGAGGCAGGCAGGTATGTTGGGGAACTATATGGGCATATATACCACGAGTACAGAAATAGGAGTAAGTAACGCTAATATATGGGGTTCGGGAAGACTTTATCAGTTATATGAAGCAGGAGATTCGCGCAGAGACCGAACACTCGCTCCGTTTATTTATTCCCCGTCGTCATCAAGCAATGAATCACCGCTTGCCGAAACGGCGATCTGGACACGTTATGCCGGTAAATACAGGCGATCCGAAGAAACGTTTCTACCAAAATCGCAGGGGTATACGCCGATCAATTTTCCGTTACTCCGGTATTCGGATGTGTTGTTGATGTTTGCGGAAGCAGAAAATGAAGTTAACGGCCCGAGTCCCGACGCGGTTAAATATTTCAATATGGTGCGTCGTCGGGCATTTGGCTTTCCTTATACGGATAGTGATCTGCTGGTGCCTAATCCTGTAAGCGATCTGCCGGATGAAGATAAAACGGACAAGGTAGCTTTTCTATTGGCTGTTCAGGATGAGCGTTCTAGGGAACTGGCATTCGAGTGTTTGCGCAAATTCGATTTGATAAGGTGGGGGATTTACATCTCCTCTATGCGAGCGCTCTCTGACCTTTATCTGACAGCAACCGAACCTTCGGTTCCTTCGGAGCAGGCGAGAAATGTCGCGACTGCACTAGGAATGATTACCAGTAGACATAAGTTACTTCCGATACCTACGCGTGAGATGAATCTGAACAGAAAACTGGTACAGAATTCGGGTTGGTAACGCTAAAAATTATATCATGAATATTGAAGTTATAAAATATAGGATTATGAAAGCAACGTATTTTTATCCGATATTATCCTGCCTGCTTTTTTTATCCGGCTGCAATAAGGATAGCGATTTAATGGTCGAGGCACCTTCGTTCGATATTGTCGACTATGTGGTAAGAGACGGTATTGATAGTTTGGGGAACCCAGTACAACAGATTGTATTTAACCTGGAAGGTAATGCCGATCTTATTTCCTTTTATTCGGGGGAGGTTTTTCATGAATACACGTACCGCGACGGACATGTAATAGGTGTGGATGCACTAACGATGTCATTTGAATACATGGCTACGTTGGTTGACAATCCTGATCCCGCTTGGAATCAGTTGTCAGTGCACGCCACGAACAGTTTCGACGGTACGGTGACGGAAACAGGAGAAGGGTGGACCGATATTACAGCGAGGTTTGCCATACCCAAGGCGCAGGATGTTACGGCACGTACCACGACGAGCGCGGATATTTCGGACCTGTTGGTTTCCGGAAAACCATTGTACATCGCGTTCAAGTATATTACTCCGCCCAGAGCTGTAGGCGAAGGATATACAACGTGGGATATACACGAATTTAAAGTAAATGCACAGACGCTTTTAGGCGTAGGAACGGTGGTCAACCAAAGGGATGCCGCTTTGCCTTTGTATCATTTTGGACCTGATGACGCTACCACGCCAGGTAGGTCAGCCCGTACGGTTACTGCGCCTACCCGTTTGCGGTTCCGTGCAAATATTCTTCCGGAGAACATTCCTTTTATGGCAGGAGTTTGGGCCGTGGCACCACCGATTGTTATGGAGAGTGAGATCGATCTGGGGCCGGATAGACCGACAGGTATAAAAGGCCGCATTGATCCCGTATTAAAAGAATATGCGTATGTCTATGATAAACCGGGTACCTACCAAGTTGCTTTTGTAGCATCGAATGTTACCACCAAAGGTGAAGCGAAAGTTGTAAAAGAGCTGGATATCATTGTTCCGTAAGAAATAGTAGCACACATTGAGATGAAATTTTAATACTGATATTAATGAGAAATAAATTGAGTTTTTTACGATATATACTGGTTATCCTGACCCTGTCTTTTTTTGCCATCTCTTGTGGAGATAAAGAGGACGTGTATAAAGAAGACCTTTCTTTTCTTTCTGATCCTATTATCACCGCTTTGTCACCCGAGAGTGGAGAAGCGGGTGATGTAGTCACCATAACCGGAACTGGCTTTGGGGTTGATCGTTCCAAAGTAAAAATCCGGTTTAGTACCGTAGAGGCAACGGTTATTTCAGTGACGGACACGGAAATAGAAGTGGAAGCGCCTCAGGGATTTTCAGACAGAACGGCAAGTGTACGGGTATTTGCGTCGAGCCTACCCTCCAATACCGTTGATTTTTACTACATAGGCAACACTGCCCCTTTCCTCACCTCCGTGACCCCGACATGTTTCTATAATTCTACGGTGGTCATTGCCGGAGCACACTTTAGTTCGAATAAAGCGGACAATATCGTGAAATTTGGAACGATAGAGGGGACTGTAACTGAGGCAACAAAGACCACGCTGACTGTGATAGCTCCGAATTTGGGGGCCGCTACGAATGCGGATATTACAGTGACCAAATTCGGTGAGGTGTCGAATGCTTTGAATATTGATGTGGATGTTGACCAAAATAAGGTTGCCACATACAATTGGACGACACATACGGCAAGACCTGGGCTTGTCTACAAAACCGGTGAGTTCACCTTATTTGGTTCAACGACACGAAGGGTACATATATTGGACGTCACATTGAACGCGTCTAACACGTTGGGAATCGGTTTTTCGACCACCAATGCCGCTACAGTGACGATGTGCAATAACTATGGTGCAATGGCTGGTATCAATGCGGGATATTTTCCATTGGGCGAAACTGTGGATAAGGATCCCTATATAAGAATCAATGGAGAAACCGTACAGGAAGGTCATACTTCAGGTGTCAGCGTACATTTTGCAAATGCAGCTTTACTTATACACAACAATGTGGCGTCGGTCAGGCGATTGGGAACCAGCGGAGGCACGCTGAATCGGGTGGCTGCTGCCATTCCGGTTTCTGAGGCCGAGAACATAATTGTGTGCGGGCCGATGCTGGTCGTTGACGGGGTGATCGATATCGTGAATCCCGATAATCCGCATAACCTTTCGTCTACTGCAAGGACAGGGCTGGGCGTGACAGCTGATGGTAAGCGTGTGTTTATGGTGGCTGTAGATACCGGAAATGGCGTTACCGGTGTCACAACAGAGCAATTGGCAAAGACACTACAGGCGTTGGGATCGCGCAATGCGATGAACTTCGATGGTGGTGGCTCCACAACGATGTTTGTCAAGGATCATGGTATCAACGGTCTGGTTAATCTTCCAAGCGGAGGTGTACAACGAGCAGTCAGAAGTATAGTTTACGTGAAGTAGATGTAATAAATAATAAGAACAGATGAAACAGATAAGAAAGAAGGTATTGTTCTCAGTGTGTCTTTTCCTTTTGATGGGGTGTAAAGCCGAGAACACACCCGAAGATAAATCGGAATGGGCGTTTGCTAAATATTTGACACTGTCTAAAGCGCATGACGCAGAGTCGAATACGACCTATTATCTTACCCGGATAAAACATAAAGATGACCGTGGTAATGTCATCAAGCTCCGGACACAATTTGCGAACAGACCGGAGGGGGAGACGGCGAGAACCTTTGCCATACGAAACAAAACGGCGGTAACGATCAATGGTTCGCAGGGTTTGGATGATCTTCCCGATAATCAGCGTCAGCCCGCGGGCGTCCAGATCATAGACGGTGAGATCATTCAGGATTTGAATACGACGGCATATACGTTGGGGATCAAAGATAATAATGAACTGCTGGCGTATGCACCCGGTACAGAAGCACAGGATATCCTGGACGACGGAACCAACACAGCGCTTACGGCTTTTTACCCGCTTATCGAAAACTATGAATGGGTATCGGACGAAGTGCTTGCCATAAGGGGCAATTCGGCTGTAAAGCATCCTCGTCAGGTGATTGCCCAATTTGATAATCTGGATCTTTTGATTTTCAGCTGTGGAGGAAGAGGGTTCGACGGCGATGGAATGACCGCAAAAGAGATGATGAAGATATTGAAAGAATTGGGGGTGAAATTTGCCTTTAACTTAGATGGTGGTGGCAGTACGTCTACAGTCATTAAAGATCAACTGATCACGAAAAAAATCGATAACAATGGAACCCGGGAAAGACTGCGTCCTAATTTTCTGTATGTTATGGAAGACAATTAACAAATTAAAGAAAACCAACGCGTTATATAATTATTGACATCAAATTAAAAACAGGTTATGAAATACTACACATTTATTTATCGGACATTAATCATCATGAGCGTCGGATTTTTGATGCTGCAGGGATGTAAAAAAGAAAGTGGCGACACAGACAAAATATCGACGGAGTTTGAGGTGGTCGAATATACTGTTCAGGATGGCGTAGATACGGAGGGCAACCCCAAAAAGCGGGTCACATTCCAGCTGAGCGGTACGGAGGGTCTTAATATTTCATTTTTTTCGGGAGACATTGGTGGAAATTACGAATATCGGGACGGTCGTGTTCAGGAGCTGGAAGAATTGAATCTGTCCTTTGAATCCAACTGTAGTTACGGAGATCAGGGTTGCGACGTAGACGTTTTCTCGATTATGGCCTCAACAGATTTTAATGGAGGCGACGAGGAGGCCGATATACGTGCGGCCCACTGGGAGAATATTACCGATAGATTTACGATCTCACCGTTTGAGTCGGGATCTTCGGTATATCACGAATCGGGCGTTGTGAACATTGCGGACTTGACCGAGGAGGGGAAACCGCTTTATCTGGCCGCACGACACATTACACATAATCAGGTCGTAGATGGTGTGCTTGACAATATATATACGGCTTTCCGTGTCCGTAACTGGACAATGAGCGGTGGAATGGAAGGGGAAGCCCCAATTGTATTGTCCACTACAATTGGGGAAGCGGGATTTAAGTTTGTTGAAATTGGTAATTTCCGTAGTGGTAGAAATGCACTCAGCGCTACCACTCTCACGTTACGGGGGAACCACGGCAATGTGACCGATAATATGGAACATTTGGATACAGAAACAGAATGTTGGGCGATCGCCGCGCCGATAACGATGACAGATATTAGTATTGAGCCCGATCGTCCGCTTCGGGTGAAGCAGAGCCATCAACCTGCTGTGAAGACTTTTGCATTCAATTACAGCGGTCCGGGCGAATATAATGGCGTATTTGTATTAACCACAGGTGATGGAACGGGTGAAAGTGTGACGAAGTCTGTGACGATCAATATCCCAGAGTAAGCCCTTTTACGGTGCGTTTTCAACGATAGATAATTTCGAATATGAATAAAGAAAAAGGTAATATAAACTATGTAAAGCACGTGCTGTCGTTTTTCGGAATAGGGATCATGCTATCCCTATTTACATTCGGCTTCGCGCAGAAACGTCCCAAAATCGCCTATACTCCGGCGAAAGATCTCACCCTTGTCGGCAAGGTCGCTTCCACCGAAAATATATTCCATCGGGTAGACACCAATGCATTTGCCGGTTTGCCGGCAGCGGTCAAAAAGCGGGTCGTACAATCCGGTGGATTGGCCGTTTCCTTTAAGACAAATAGCCCGGCAATATATGCGAAATGGTGTACGGCAGGGACAGTAGCTTCCGCGACGATGACCAGTGTGGCGTATAGGGGACTGGATCTGTATATCAAGAAAGATGGACGCTGGCAGTATGCCGGAGTAGCGCGGCCTCGTGAAGGTCAGACCTGTGCATCAACGACCATTGTCCGCGGAATGGATAATGCGGAAAAGGAATGCCTTCTGTACCTACCCTTGTATGATGAGACGACTCGCTTGGAAGTCGGTGTCGACGAGGGTTCGACGGTGCAGGCCGGAGCCTATCCCTTTCAGAAAAGGGTGCTTATTTATGGATCCAGCATTGTGCAGGGCTCGTCTGCCAGCAGATCTGGCATGGCTTATCCGGCCCGGCTGTCGCGGGAAACCGGAATGGATTTTCTCAACCTGGGAATGGGAGGCAGTGCCAAGATGGAGAAAAGTGTAGCCGATATGATCGCCTCTTTTGATGTGGATGCATTTGTGCTGGATTGTATACCGAATAGTTCACCAAAAATGGTTAGCGAGCGGACAGCCTATCTGGTCGAGACGATCCGAAAGAAACATCCCAACGCCCCAATTATCGTAATGCAAAGTGTGATCCGGGAAAGGGGATATTTCAATCTGGCATCGGGCGAGCGTGTCAGGCAACAGAACGCGAATGTTAAGGTAGAGATGGTCAAATTGCTCCAAAAAGGAGTAAAAAACCTCTATTTTATTCCGGCAGATGACTTTCTCGGCCATGATCATGAAGGTTCGGTCGATGGGACACATCCCAACGATTTGGGTTTTGATCGGATGATCCAGGTGATCAAACCCCGATTGGTAGAGATCCTTGGTACATCAATAGAAAAATAGTTAACATATGCGTTGGACAATTATAATAGGGATTATCGTCAGTCTTTTTATGCGTGAAAGCCTTTGGGCACAGGAAGACTTAAAGCGGCGACAACATTATCTCGGAGAGGTTCTTCAGATTAATATCGATCAACTTTTTCGGGAAAATACGAGACGAGTCAGTATACAAGACAGTACATGGAAGGATTGGCTCAAACGTAGTGGAGAGCTTCCTCCCGATTTCGCGAAAATGAAATCTGTACCGATGTTGCCGGAACCTTTGATGACGTATGAAGGCGACCAGGAGATTCCGATTACCACGCTGGCACAGTGGCAGGAGAAGCGGAAATGGATTAAAGAACAATACCAATATTGGGTATCGGGTCATTTCCCACCAGCGCCAAAGAATGTCAAAGCTACCGTGTTGTCGGATACGATTGCGAGAGGTGTACGGATTCAGATGATACAACTAAACTTTGGTCCGGAACAAAAAGCAAAGATGACGTTCGAATTGCTCATTCCAAATCCTGAAAAGCCAATTAAACATCCCGTTTTTATGACGCAATGGAACCATCGAGATTGGGCGCAGCTGGCGGTGAAGCGTGGATATATCGGGTGTGTGTATGCCGGGGCGGATTTGAAAGACGATACGGATGCTTATATGTACCTCTATCCGGATTACGATTTTACGGCGTTAGCACGACGTGCCTGGGGAGCATCGCGGGTCATCGACTATCTATTTACGCGTAATGAAGTAAACACCGACCAAATCGCCATTACCGGACATTCGCGAAATGGAAAGCAATCGTTGTGGGCAGCGGCTTTCGATGAACGTATCGCTGCCGTGGTGTCGAGCAGTTCGAGTACAGGTGGGGATATGCCTTGGCGGTATTGTGATCCGCAGTATGCGAGTGAAACGTTGGATTATGTGACGGCCTGGAATGGGCACTGGTTCCATCCGCGGTTGAATTTTTTCTCCGGTAGGGAGAAGAAGTTGCCTGTGGACCAGAATTTATTAGCCGCATTAGTAGCGCCCCGAGCCTTACTGTTTCATTATTCCATTCTCGAAAAAGGGCTCAATTCTTGGTCTATTGAACAGAATTATTACTCGGTCAAGAAGGTATATGATTTCATGAATGCCTCAGACCATGTCGGCGTACATACACGAATGGGCGCACATCTTTCGGTACCGGCACGGGATGTGGAACAGACCATCGATTTTTTGGATACCTATTTTAAACGCCGTGATGAAAAATGGCAAAACCATCTGTATTACACATACGATTATGCAGACTGGTTGAAAAGCAATAAAGCGGAACAGGCACAGGCCGAGAAGATGGATCAGATAAATCTTACCCATTCTTCTTACAAGGATACGGCGACATGGAATGTAGACAAAAAAGACGTCATTGCAAAATTAAACTGGTTGTTAGGGGAGGAGCCGCCCGGCGTACGTGCCATTAATGTGGGAACGTGGCCTCGGCCCCAACATGACTGGATAGAGGGAACTAATCCCCGCCCCGTCGTAAAAGGAGCAAAGATGGTTTACATCAGCCCTTATGCCGCGCTTGGTGACGGTATCACAGGAGTGCTTTACTGTCCGTCGGATGATGCCGGCAACTTTAAAGTGCGTGAAAATGGGAAGATGCCAGTTGTTATTTATGCCCATCAATATGCGTATTCTACCGGGTTTTCTAAAGGTTATGACAAAAATGGCCGGAAAGGGACGACAGAATTGTTTGCAGAGCTCGTACGGAATGGCTTTGCGGTGCTTGCGATCGATATGTATGGTTTCGGTACACGGATCGAAGAAGCGAAGAACTTTTATAGCCGTTATCCGAAATGGTCGAAGATGGGTAAGATGGTCCGAGATATGCGAAGTTGTATAGATGCGGTGGAAGATCTGGACTATCTGGATAGTGATCGTATTTTTCTATTGGGGAATACAATCGGTGGAACTGTTTCGTTAATGACGGCAGCATTGGACGATCGTGTGGCTGCCGTAGCGACCGTAGCTGCTTTTTCACCCTGGCGTACGGCGAATAAGGAATTTGAGTCTATTCGGACCTACTCCCATTTACATGGCTTTATACCCCGTTTAGGCTTTTTTGCCGAACAACCGGGTCAGGTACCAGTAGATTTTGGGGAAATAATGGCAGTGGCAGCGCCAAAACCAGTACTTATTGTCGCTCCGGACATGGATCCGCATACGGATAATAAGGCATTGCATAATGTGCTGGCGGCGGTAAAATCAGTATATCGGCTGTATAATAAGGAGCAACAGTTGCATACGGCGTTCCCGCATGACATCAATCGTCTCTCGCGGGATCAGTACGGGCTTATTAGTAGCTTTTTTAAGGATTTAATGAAATAAAAGGAAAAAGACGTGATGAACAGCAAGACAAATTTCTATAAAATGTGTAGAAGTCAAATGAAGTATATCGCCACGATCTGTATTGTCTTCATCGCGGCGAGTTGTAGCGCACAAAAAAGTGTCACAAAAACGACCGGAGGAGACATAGACGGGTGGTATTCGTACAATAAACATTATGATGAACAGTCAGAGACTTATTACTTTTTGACCCGAATAAAGCATACGGATAGCCAGTGGAGGTTGAAGAAACTAAAGTTGGCGCAAAGTACGGTGTTGGAAGGGGAAGCAGTACGCGAGTTTGCGGAGCGCACAAAGGTGACTTTGGCGTTTAATGCTTCGATGGGAGTAAAGCGGAAGACAGAACAGGATAAGTTGCTCCCTGTTGGCATACAGATCGAAAACGGAAAGGTTTTGCAAAACCGACGAACCCGGGTATATACTTTAGGTATAAAGGCCAACAATGAGTTGGTAGCCTACCCGCCGGGAACTACACCGCAACAGATTCTGAAAGATGGGGCACAAGATGCATTGACGGCTTTTATCCCGTTGATCGAGAATCATCAAGTGGTTGATGAAAGTCTTTTGGACATTGTGACCAATTTTAGAGCTATACATCCGCGGCAGATCATTGCGCAAATGGATAACCTGGATATTGTGTTTTTGAGCTGTGGGGGACGG
>NZ_JAAKGO010000006.1 GCF_011043525.1 Sphingobacterium sp. SGG-5 | reverse complement strand
GCAACGAGGCTTTCCAGTCCTGATACGTACTACCGACCATTCCCATTACTGGACTTGTACAGTGGAGATAAAAACAAGAAAAGCCGGTCAACTAACCAGCTTTTCATTTAGTAGCGGGGACCAGACTCGAACTGATGACCTTCGGGTTATGAGCCCGACGAGCTACCACTGCTCCACCCCGCAATATTTCTTTATAAAAAATGCTGTGCCTTGCGCTCAGCAATTGTTGTTATCCGTTTGATTGGAGTACAAAGATAGCACTTTTCCTCATACCAACCAAATTAAAAAACAAAAAGAACAAATATTATTAGTTCCTTTGTAAAACAAACACATATCAAGAGATGGCGCATAAAGCAGGATTTGTTAGTATTATTGGAAAGCCAAATGTAGGTAAGTCTACCTTAATGAACGCTTTAGTGGGTGAAAAGATGTCGATCATCACCCCCAAAGCACAGACCACACGTCACCGCATTCTGGGTATTGTCAATGATGAAGACCATCAAATTATTTTTTCGGATACCCCCGGTATTATAAAAGCAAAGTATTCCCTGCAGGAATCCATGATGAATTTTGTACAAGGATCCCTGATTGATGCCGATGCCGTTCTCTTCATGACCGACATACACGAGAAGTATGATGAGAACGACGTACTGGAGCAATTGCGCAAGACATCCGCTCCCGTAGCCGTACTCATCAATAAGATCGACAAATCTTCCGAAGAAGAGGTCAAAGAAAAAATCCAATTTTGGCAGGAGAAACTGAATCCCGACAGCATCTTTGCCGTATCGGCCTTGCTGGGACATAATGTAATGCCTTTATTGGATTACATCAAAGAAAAACTCCCGGTTCACCCCCCTTATTACGAAAAAGACGAACTCACTGACAAATCTCTGCGTTTTTTTGTATCTGAGATTATCCGGGAAAAGATCTTCAAGCTCTACGATAAAGAAGTCCCCTACAGTACCGAAGTGGTAGTTACCTCCTATAAAGAAGAACCCCGTATCACACGTATCGCTGCGGAGATCTACGTCGAGCGCGACTCCCAAAAGAACATCATCATCGGCAAGGGCGGCGCTATGCTCAAAAAAGTAGGCACATACGCCCGGCAGGACATTGAAGAGTTTATTGGCCGGAAAGTATTTTTAGAAATGTTTGTTAAAGTCATCCCCGATTGGCGGACCAAGAAGAACCTCTTAAAGCGGTTCGGATACGAAAATTAATGCTCCCTTACATTTAGGGAGCGCTGAAATATTCCCGAAGCGCCTGCACCTGCTTTATATTTAAGACCTGCATCAACTCCTCGTCCGAAGTCTCCCGAATGCGTTTGACCGATTTAAATTGTTTCAGCAGCTTCTGAACAGTGACCTGCCCTATTCCAGGTATATTATCAAGTTGAGAGACAAAAGTCTTGCGGCTCCGCTGATTGCGATGGAAGGTGATACCAAATCGATGGGCTTCATCCCGCAGATGCTGAATGATCTTCAATGTCTCCGATTTCTTATCCAGATACAAGGGATACTGATCCCCCGGGTAGTACAACTCCTCCAGACGTTTGGCAATACCGATCACCGTGACCTGTTTATCAATACCCAACAACTTTAAACTCTTCAAAGCCGCCCCCAACTGACCTTTTCCACCATCGATAACGATCAGTTGTGGCAGAGACTGTCCCTCATCCAACAACCTTCGATAGCGGCGGAATACAGCCTCTTCCATCGTTGCAAAGTCATTGGGCCCTTCTACCGTCTTCACGTTAAAATGCCGATAATCCTTTTTAGAAGGTCTGGCATCTTTAAACACGACGACGGCCGAGACCGGAAAGTTGCCCTGGATATTGGAGTTATCAAAACATTCGATATGCCGAGGAAGGACATTCATACGCAGATCTTTCTGCATCTGCCGAAGTATACGCTCCGTTTTTATCTCCGGATTCAGCTTTTCATACTGTAACAGTCGTTCTTTCTTAAAGTAAGCTACATTTTTCAGCGACAATTCCAGCAGCTTCCGCTTATCTCCAGCTTTGGGAATAGTAAACTTAGCATCGGCCGACAGACCCTCTACCGTAAGCTTGAACGGAACAATAATCTCCCGCGATATACTTTTATAACGGTTTCGGATTTCCGGAATAGCAATCGCCAGCAGCTCCGCGTCCGACTCGTCCAGACGTTTCTTCATTTCCAGCGTTTGCGTCTGAATAACGACACCATTCATCACCTTCAAAAAGTTGACGAAGGCATAGCTCTCATCGGAAGCAATACTGAACACATCCACATTGGAAATGGATGAACTCACAACCGTCGACTTGCTTTGGTAGTTCGCCAGTTTTTCCAATTTTGCCTTGAGCACATAGGCCTCTTCAAACTTTAGATTTGTCACCGCATCTTCCAGTTGCATTTTGAGCCTGTTGGTCACGACGCCGATCTTTCCATTCAGGATATCGCGGATATCTTTGAGATTTTGCTCGTAGTCTTCTTCCGACTGTAGCCCTTCGCAGGGCCCCTTACAATTACCGAGCTGATACTCCAGGCACACCTTGAATTTACCTTTCGCAATATTCTCCGGGGATAAATTGAGGTTGCACGTACGAAGCGGAAATAGTTCCCGTATCGTATCGAGCACGATGTGCATCATGCCTACGGACGCATAAGGCCCAAAATAGGTCGAACCATCTTTTATATACTTTCTCGTCCAGAAGACCCGTGGAAAACGTTCGTTTTTAATAACAATCCAAGGATAGGTTTTATCATCCTTAAGCATCACATTATAGCGAGGCTTATGCTTTTTTATCAGGTTGTTTTCCAACAACCAGGCATCGATCTCCGTATCTACAATGGTAAAAGCGATACGGTTGATCTTCCGCACCAGCACCTTGGTTTTTGCATTGAGCTGCCTGTCGTTCACAAAATACGACCCGACACGGTTTTTCAAATCTTTCGCTTTCCCCACATAAATCAGCACACCATCTTTATCAAAATATTGATAAACACCCGGCTTATGCGGTATCCGCTTTAACTCTTCTTTATAATCAAAACCACTCATCTACAACAACATGAACAGCAAACTTAAAAACCCAGCCTGTCGTCATCCAATTCTACTTCCGGTGAGTAACCATCATACTTGGAGTATTCCGAACAGTCCAATGTTTTTGTCAAGCCCCCCGGCGGCAGAGGAAAATCCCCCTTGGAGTAATTCAGGGACGAATCGCTATATACTTTCTTCATAAAGAACCCAAAAACTGGTAGTGCTGCTGCCGCACCCTGACCATATTGCATATTGCTAAAACTTATACCCCGGTCTTCTGCCCCGGTCCACACACCAGCCACAAGCTCCGGCGTGATACCGATAAACCAGGCATCGGAGTTGTCGTTCGTCGTACCCGTTTTCCCGCCTATCGGATTCGTCAGCCCACCGAACTCCTTACGGCGCAATCGGCTACCCGTACCGCCATCCACAACGCCCTTCAACATATCTACCATAATATAAGCCGATTCACTGTTTAGTGCTTTGACCACCTTCGGTGTCCGCTCATAGATCGGCGTACCATTTTTATCTTCAATACGCAAGATCATTATGGGTTCTGTCCATGTTCCATGATTGACAAATGCTGAATATGCCCCCACCATATCGAAGACGGAAGCTTCATAAGCTCCCAAGGCGATAGACGGATAACTTGGCACATTCGATGTGATACCCATTTTTTTCGTCAGCGCAGCGACATTCGCCGCGCCTACCTCATTAATAACATAGGCCGTAGCGTAGTTTTGCGAATATTTCAATGCATTCTTCAAGGTAATCGGATCACCACCCCACACCGAACCCCGCGGCGTCCAGTCTCCGTACGTTTGCTGATGGTTAGGCAAGGAGTAGCAGGGTGAATAACCGTTGTCTATTGCGACAGCATATGTGAACGGTTTCGCCGTAGAGCCCACCTGCCTAATTCCCATGCGTACCTGATCGTATTTATAATGCTCAAAGCTCACACCACCGACCCAGGCTTTGATATGTCCCGTAAGCGGTTCCATAGCCATCATCGAATTACGAAGCATCAGCTTATTATATTTGATCGAGTCCATTGGTGTCATTACGGTATCCACATTTCCTTCCCAGGTAAATACTGTCATCGGAACCTTCGTATTGAATGCCTTTTTGATGTCTTCTTCCGGTGCGCCATCACTTTTCATCACCCGGTATCTGTCCGACCGCTTCATACCCGATTGGAGCAGTTTCGCATTATCACCCGCAAAAGCATTTTTACGACGCCATTGCTTATCAAACTCCCGCTGTAGTTTTTTCATCCATTCTTTTTGCGCCTCTTCAGCGTATTGCTGCATCTTATAATTAATCGGCGTATATATTTTCAAGCCATCCCGATCCAGATCATACGGTGTACCATCTGCTTTCGTTATGGAGAGCCGCTGAAGCTCCTTCTTGATTTCATCTTTCAACACCGATCTGAAGTAAGGCGCTAATCCTTCCCCATAACTCACCACATTGAGCTTCAATCCTAACGGTTTTGCAGCTGCTTCCTCATATTCCGCTTCGGTAATAAACTTTTCTTTCAGCATATTGCGAAGCACCAAATTCCTACGGCTTAGCGCCCGCTCCGGGAATTTTATAGGTGAATAATAATAGGTTCCTTTCAACATGCCCACCAAAACAGCCGCCTGATCTGCCGTCAGCTTGTCGGGCGTCGTATTAAAGAAAGTCCGTGCGCCCGATTTGATGCCAAATGTATTTTTATACCCGAAATCGACGGTATTGAAATACATCATGATAATCTCCTCTTTGGTATAATTCCGTTCCAACCGCACCGCCGTAATCCATTCCTGAAACTTCTGCATAATCCGCTTCAACGTGTTCTTTTCACGTCTTTCGGAAAATAGATTCAATGCCAACTGCTGTGTAATGGTACTTCCTCCCTGTTTGTTACCTAATAACGTATAGAAGACAACCGTCATGGTTCGGGAATAATCAATACCAGAATGGCTATAAAACCGTTTATCTTCGGTAGAAACCAGCGCCTTAACTAAATAAGGCGATAACTCGCTATATCGAACGTTCGACCTGTTCTCGACATAATACGTACCTAACACCTTATTATCTTCCGTGATAATCTCGGAAGCCAGATTATTGTTCGGGTTTTCCAAATCATTGAAAGTCGGTAAACTTCCAAAAAGCCCCATACGAACACTGAACAAAAATAAAAACACAAATAGGACTAATCCCACCAGAATTTTCCAAAAATTCCGGGTGTATCGTTTGATATCCTCCTGCGTTAATTTACTGTCTTTCGGTTCTCTCCTCATATACGCTACGTGTATGTATAACTAATTATTGTTCAATATATTGCTGATAGTAATCCGTAATCGCTACGCCATCTACCAACGAAGGTATAAACTCTTTTGTAATGATAAAAGTATTATAAATCTCCGATGGAACTTTCATAATTTCTTCCATCATCGGCAAAATCCGTGCCTCATAGGACTTCACTTCGTCGAAATGTTGAAATGGGCCTACAAATACCAACTGATTTTCACTATTTACCACTTTCAATTGATGGTTAATTCCCGCCTTTTGATAGCGTGTCCGGTTGAACTGACCTATTCCATAGCGACTAGGTGCCAGATTCACGGTAGGATTCTTCACATTAACGACAAAATAATACACAGCCGTATCCGGAAACAGCACTTTGTCTCTGTAGTTGCTTGCTTGTGGCTCAATGGTAGCCGCTGCAATCGTATTCCGACCGGCCGTCACATTCCCAGTAGCCGTATTTTGTTGTCCAATGCCGATATTTGTCGTTGTTTCCAGCTGTTCGAATGCTGCGATTTTCTCCACCTTGTCCGGTGCTTTCGTCACCGCAGCCTTTTCTTTCTCCTCGTTCTTCTTTTCCACAGGTTTTTCGGTCACCAAAGCCACACCCGTCCTGTAATCGCCCTGTATGGTCAACAGCGGCCACGGCGTCATGTGCGGTTCATCCACAAAAGCTACTCTACTCTTATCTTTATCCTGAAGCGCATTGACCCGATTGACAAACAATTCCGGATTTTGCCCAATAAAAGCTATATTTTCCTTCGCCAAAGGTGTAACCAGACTATCGGCAGGAAACTTTTGGACAATTGCCGAAAGCGCCTCCGTAAAATCATCCACCCGGCCGACCCGACCTATCGCCAAGGCTTTCAAATATTCGACCTGCGCCACCAGCGCTGAATTATCAAACCGTCCCTGAAGCTCCCGGTCGGCTTCCGCGATTACTGCGGTGTAATCTCCGCTGGCGTAAAGATCAAACAATCTTTCAAACAAGCGATCGAGGATATTTTTATCCCGGCGGTACTTGTCCATATAAGCCGGATCCATTGCGACCTTGGCATGCAGGGAGTTCGGATACAAAGCTATTAAGCGATCTTTATAAAATGCGGCTTTATTCCGGTCGATTTCCTCGTACATACGAAACAGCGAATAATAAATAGCAGGCCCTTCCGCGGTATTTGGATACCGCCGGAGAAATTCCTCATAAACCTTAATGGCTTCCACATTGTCGTGTGTATTGTCCCGGTAGATATTACCGATAGCTATCAAATTATCATGGATATTTTGATGCAGGCTATCACGGGCAGATGCTGTCTCTGGCACCGCTTGAAGATATCTTTCTACCGTAGCGTTGATAAAAGCATCTTCATCAAGCGCCGCCGGCTCTTTCGATTCCGTCGTAGGCTGCACGGTCGGTGCCGCACCGGTATTCAAGGCTACGGCATTGTCTGCTTCATACCGCCAGTTGTCCTTCAATTGCCGATTACCCCAACGCCGTTTGAAGGCCGTCTGTCCCAAAAGCCGCTCATCCGGGTTATTAAAATAAAATGTTTTATCCGAAGCCGGACCCGACGTCATTTCCTGCTGATCCAGCATATTGAACGATGTGGCATTCCCTGTACTATAAGACGAGGCCGATCTCCCTTTCTTTTTCGTCACTTGCTGCTGCCGGGCCAACTGTGCTTTTTTTGCCACCAATTCCCGTTGCGCATAGACACGTACGACACTATCCCGCTCCGCTTCTGTCAATGCTGACATAACCAACAATGTATCTTTCTGAATGACGTCGTGAAACAATCGCGTAATTTCACCCATATAGCTCAACTTACGACGCACCGTATTCACATCGGTGTAATCCGCCGGCAGGACCGTTGCCACCGAATCATAGTACAGCTGCGCGGCATAGTATTGCTTCTGATCAAAGTAATAGTCACCCAGTTTCAAGTACGTTTCGGTCGCCTGATAATTATTTCTGTTCGGTTCAGCCAACGAACGTTTATAGAAAGCTACGGCCTCCTCGGGCTTTTGATGTTGCAGGTACATCTCCCCGATCTGAAACAAAATCTGGTCCTGATAGCCATCGTTCTTCCCTTCCCGGAGCATGCGTAACAACGGTTTCACCTGATCTTCTACCCGATCATATCGGGCTCCCCGGAGCAACGACGCCTGAAGCTGCGCTTCAAACGCCATATCATGCGGAACATTCCCCCGTGATATCTTCGAAAAATAAGTCAGCGCCTTTTGGCCGTTCCCGTTGTCCTTGTACAACTGCGCCAGCAGAAACATCCATCGCCTGCTGTCCAAACGTTTTGCATTTGATTCCAGCGCATATTCCAGATACGGAATAGCTTTTTTATCCTCTCCCTGGCGAACCAGGTAGTTGGCCATCGCTGCGTTGACAAACGTACGCGTTGCCTTGTCATCATCCAGCGTCGCAAAAGCCGAATCAAGCATGATCTTAGCTTCTTCCGTTTTTCCGATCTGCAATAAAGCCCGGGATTTCCAGGCATAGGCCAAAGGTAAGTATTCCCTTTGCTCCGCCGCCGACCGCAACAGGTGATTAAAAAATTCAATGGAGGTATGATACGAACCTTTCAGATAATTCGCCTTCGCTACGATAAAATAAGCTTCATTGACATACTTACTTTCCTGCTTTTTATGAATGATCTTGTATGCTTTTGTAATCAGCGAATCCATAAGGGGATTTTCATTTCCTCCCACAGGCTCATCAAAGACGCTCTGTCTGATCTGATAGTTTTTATTGGCACTGTGAAAGACCTTGTCCCATTCGTCTTCCAACATCAGGTTGGCATTGTACAAGATATTGTATTTGCTCGTAAAATTCTGCATGAAGCTGTACTCCACCTCGGTTTCCACACCATCGCTTTCAGACGTAGTACCACGGTTTTTCAGGCCCTTACAGCCTTGAAAAAGACAAAAAAGGAGCACTACACAAACATATAACAGACGAACCGGAGTGGACAACATACCAACTGTATCAAAGTTGCAAACTTACTTATTTTAACGGAAATTTATTAATAATTACCGCATTTCAGTAGGTTAAAAAACTTTTATACCTTTACGGCTTTCTAATTATATGGCGAATAAAACGAATGCATCGGGATTGTTGTTTATTTTCATCACAGTCGTCATCGATGCGATAGGTTTGGGAATTATCATCCCCGTGATGCCAAAACTGATTACAGAGCTTATCCATGGGGATATCAGTCAGGCTTCCCAATATGGCGGGTGGTTGGTTTTCGCTTATGCCATTACACAGTTTTATTTTGCTTCGGTCTTAGGCAACCTCAGCGATCGATATGGACGCCGTCCGGTCTTGTTACTTTCCGTTTTTGGTTTTTCGATCAACTACTTACTTATGGGATTTGCGCCAACGATCTTATGGCTGTTTGCCGGCAGGCTCATCGCCGGTATTACAGGAGCCAGTTACACCGTCGCTGCCGCTTATATTGCTGACATCAGTACACCACAGAGCAAAGCACAAAACTTTGGCTTATTAGGAGCAGCCTTTGGACTGGGTTTTATCATTGGGCCCGTCATCGGAGGCGTCTTAGGACACTACGGCTCCCGCATTCCCTTCTTTGCCGCAGCCGGTTTATGCGGACTCAATTTTTTGTATGGCTATTTTGTCGTACCCGAATCGTTGGACAAAGCCCTTCGAAGACCATTCCGCTGGAAGGCGGCGAACCCTATCGGCACGTTTTTGCATCTAAAGTCTTATCCCGCTACCACACCGTTGATTGTGTGTATTTTTCTCATCAACATTGCAGCACATGCCGTACAAAGCGTATGGTCGTATTATACCATGGAAAAATTCCTCTGGACCGAACGTCTGGTGGGCTTCTCCTTGGGATTTGTCGGTACACTTTTAATGATTGTTCAAGCAGGACTTATGCGTATTCTGATTCCAAAGATCGGGTTAGTCCGGGCCATCATTATTGGAATTTCCTTAATGACAGTATCCTTCCCTTTATTTGGTTTGGCAACCGAATCCTGGATGATGTATGCGATTAGCATTCCTTATGTACTCGCCGGTATTGCAGGTCCTTCTATTCAAAGCTATATTTCCAATCTCATCCCACAAAACGAGCAGGGTCAGATTCAAGGCGGAATTACTTCCGTCATCAGCCTCACCGCCATTATCGGCCCGCTCCTTATGACCAATCTGTTCTCCCATTTTTCCAGGAGAGACAGCGCGATCTATTTTCCGGGAGCACCTTTTCTATTAGCCGGACTCTTAGCATTCGCCGCACTGATCATTGCCATCCGTTTTTTCAGATCCCGATCCGACACCAGCCAATAAAGCAGACTACTTCTTTTCTAATAGGCAAACAGCATAAGCCACGACCCCTTCCTCTCGTCCGATAAACCCCATGGTCTCATTTGTTGTGGCTTTAATCGAGATATCCTCAACGTCCAAACCCGCCGCCAGCGCTAACTTTTCTTTCATCTGGGGGATATAAGGTTTGATCTTTGGTGCTTCCAGACACAGCATGGAATCAATATTTCCCAACGTCCATCCGCGTGCAGCAATCAGCCGCACGCATTCCTCCAACAACAGTAAACTGCTGATTCCCTTCCATTTTGGGTCTGTATTCGGAAAATGATAGCCAATATCTTCTAAATTCGCTGCCCCTAAAATAGCATCACAAACAGCATGTACCAACACATCAGCATCCGAATGCCCAAACGCACCGGAATGATGCTCCAGCTCGACGCCACCAACCACAAAGGGATGTCCTTCTTTCATCTGGTGAACATCGAAGCCAAAACCTACTTTAATCTTCATAGCACGCTAAAATAGACATATTTAACCGATTTAACATTTTTTAAGTTTTATTCTTCAGGATTTGGAGGATTATTCCGTTCTTAGTTGACAATTTGTATCAAAATATTTTTAACTTTGGTGGTTACAACAATTATTGTATGAATTATTCCAGATTAACATTTTTCTTCTTGTTAACAGTTTTTGGACTGACAACTCTTTTCACCTCGTGTAAAAGCTCGAGGAGTAATGCATCAGACAAAACCGGTGTGAAGTATAATGATCCATATAATGGTGGTCTTCAAATCAACCGTAAAATACAAGAGGCTCCCGGGCCCGGACTAGTAGCGATAGAAGGCGGGACTTTCGTTATGGGCGGTAGTTTGAATGAAGATCTGGGTTATACACATGACAATCTTAAGCGCAGGGTAACCATTGCTTCTTTTTATATCGATGAAACAGAAGTGTCAAACGCTGATTGGTTGGAATATCTTACTTGGATTTCAAATAATTTCCCCCAGGATGCACGCCTCTATTACGAGGCATTGCCAGATTCTCTGGTCTGGAGGAATCCGTTATCATACAATGAACCTTATGTCAACCTCTACTTACGGCACCCTTCTTTTCAGGATTATCCCGTTGTTGGGGTTACTTGGGAGCAGGCCAATGCATATTGTCTCTGGCGAACAGATCGTGTGAACGAACATATCCTGCGTCAACGTGGTATTCTCGCAGACTACAAATCCGTCTATGAACAGGGAAGTGAGACACGTACAGGTCAAGCGTTCAATACTGACATCTATCTCGATGGCCAGTTTCAAGGCGAGGGCATTGATGGAAAGAAAATGCCTAAAGACAATCGTATCGGAGCTGAAAAAGATGCAAAGCGTATCGTGCGGATGGAAGACGGCATCTTAAAACAACCTTACCGCCTACCCACAGAGGCGGAATGGGAATATGCCGCACTCGGCCTTATCGGCAACACGTATGATGGTAATATTGAGACTGCCCGTACATACCCTTGGAATGGTCTAGGTGTTCGCGACGCGAGCCGGGGCAACCAAGGCCGCATGTTGGCCAATTTCAAAATTACAAGTGGAAACAATATGGGTGTAGCAGGTGATTTGAATGATGGTGGTGATATCACTGTGCCTGTAAAAAGCTATCTGCCGAACGATTTTGGATTGTACAATATGGCAGGCAACGTCAACGAATGGGTTGCTGATGTATATCGTGAGTTATCTTATGAAGATTTTGAAGATTTCAACCCTTTTAGAGGTCATGTCTTTACCAATAAACTTCATGAAAGGGGAAAATTGAGTCTAGCGAAAGACAAATATGGGCGTCCTATACAGGTGCCGGCAAAAGCGCCTCGGAAGCAAAGCTGGGAAGAACTTCAGGCGTCTACCGTAGCCGATCCGAATGCGACAACATACGATTATGACGTTCGCGGATTCAAAGATGAAGCCCAAGGCGAACTGTATGGAAAAGCCACGTTAGTCAATGACAAATCCCGGGTGTATAAAGGTGGGTCGTGGAACGATCGGGCGTACTGGTTAAATCCGGCTACGCGTCGCTTTATGCAACAAGATGAGTCGAATGCTATGACCGGCTTCCGCTGTGCCATGACGATGGTCGGAAACAACACCTTTGTAAATCGATAAGGAAAAAAGCGCCTCTCATCTTTACAGGGTATTGATATATTCGTGTATTTATGATTGGCGACGTGAGAAATATACTATACTTTCTTGTCTTTTTTTCTCCTTGCACCTTTGCGCAAGGCATATTTCGATTGCCAGACGATAAGCCCCACTCCTTCAAATTTGAACTTGTCAATAATGCCGTTTTGGTACCCGTTACCATTAACGGTATGGCATTTACCTTTTTATTGGATACCGGTGTGAAAGAAACTATTTTATTTGCGCATACGGAAGATTCTGTGTATCTGCATAACCCGAATAAAATAACATTTCATGGCATTGGAAGTGAAGATAATATTGAAGGAATCCTATCGATGGGCAATTTGATGACCGTTGGAAAAATAGCCGTAGATACCCTGCATTGGATTTATGTCGTCCAGGCTGACGATCTGGATATATCCAGCGACATAGGCGTAGCTATCAATGGCATATTGGGATCCAGGTTTTTCAACAGCTTCCCGATGCGAATCAATTACCAAAAATCAAAAATAACACTTTATCCACCCTCCTATAACTATAATAAAACGCTCAAGGGATACCATAAAACCAAGATCAGTATTGAAAACGACCGGCCGTATATCCAAGCAAAAATCCAGGTTGATGAGGATTGGAAGGATATGAAAATGTTGATCGACATGGGAAACACCGATCCGTTGACGTTATTTCCATCCATGCTTCCACATTTCACGATTAAACGTCCTTTCGTTGAGGAATACCTAGGCAGAGGTATAAATGGAGCTATTCATGGCAAAAGAAATAGAATACGGAAAGTAGGTATTGGAACTTTTGAATTGGCCTATCCCATCGTTTCATATCCCGATTCAAATGCAGTTTTTAAAAACAAGCTGGTAAAAGACAGAGCAGGATCCATAGATAATCAAACATTACAACGCTTTCATCTCCTGATCGACTATGCCAGAGAAGAGATCTACTGGAAGAAGAATAAGATGTTCCACAGGCCTTTTCTGGTTAATATGGCAGGCATAGATATAAAACACGACGGAATGATCTGGACAAAAATATGGGCACCGATTACCGGTCATAAAAAAGAACTAAACTTTCAATACAATTTTGTACTGAAGCCGCGATATAAAATTGCGGGACTCCGTAAGCATTCACCGGCAGCACAAGCAGGCGTGCAGACAGGCGATATACTCCTGAAAATAAATGGCATACAGACCAAACACCTCTCTTTGTCCAAAATTATGAACAAATTGCAATCCCATCCCGGAGATGAAATAAGATTAACGCTGCAGCGAGGAACAGACACAAAGAATATCCGCTTCCATTTGGAAGACCCTATTCCTTATTAGAAATAGTTAAGCCCCATTTTTCAATGGGGCTTACTGCATTATGATGAATAAAACTTTTGCTGACCCTACGCTTCCGGCGCATCCGATGCCGTAGGTGCAGGCGCTTGGTCCCGTTGAGGCCTATCTTCTTTTGGAGGACGAGGCAACAACACCTTACGGGAAAGCTTCATCTTACCTTGCTTATCGACATCCAACAACTTCACCGTCACCGTATCTCCTTCCTTAAATACACCATCCATGGTCTCCAAACGCTTCCAGTCGATCTCCGAGATATGCAATAGACCATCTTTGCCCGGCATAATTTCTATAAATGCACCAAATGGCATGATAGACTTCACTTTCCCCTCATAGATTTCGCCGATTTCAGGTTTAGCAGCGATCGCTTTGATACGGGATACCGCAGCATCTATCGAAGCCTTATTGTCCGCAAATACCTGCACGATACCCTTGTTGTCTACTTCTTCAATGGAAATCGTAGCACCTGTTTCACGTTGCATCTCCTGAATGATTTTTCCACCTGGCCCAATGACAGCTCCAATGAAATCTTTATCAATCGTCAGTTGGATAATACGTGGTGCATGCGGTTTATAGTCTTCACGTGGCGCCGACAAGGTTTTGTTCATTTCGCCTAAAATGTGAAGACGCGCTTCTTTGGCTTGATCCAAAGCTTGTGTTAACACTTCCCATTTCAGACCATTGATCTTCAAATCCATCTGACATCCGACGATACCATTCGCCGTTCCTGTCACCTTAAAGTCCATATCACCCAAGTGGTCTTCATCACCGAGAATATCCGAAAGAATCGCATACTTACCTGTTTTTTCATCGGTAATCAATCCCATCGCGATACCTGATACCGGTGATTTCAACTTCACTCCCGCATCCATCAATGCCAATGCTCCCGCACATACCGTAGCCATAGAAGACGAGCCATTCGATTCAAGAATATCCGATACCACACGAATAGTATACGGGTTTTCTTCAGCTCCTGGCAAAACTTGCTTCAACGAGCGCATAGCCAGATTTCCGTGTCCTACTTCCCGACGGCCGGGACCTCTATTCGGTCTTACCTCTCCCGTAGAGAAGCCTGGAAAATTATAATGTAAGATAAACTTGTTGTACCCATGGATAAAGGCACCATCGATCATCTGTTCATCATCTTTTGCACCTAATGTTACCGATGTTAACGATTGCGTTTCACCCCGTGTAAATACTGCTGATCCGTGTGCTGCAGGCAAATAATCGACTTCAGACCAAATCGGGCGCACTGTACGCACATCACGGCCATCCAAACGTATACCTTCATTTAAAACCAGATTACGAACAGCCTCATACTGTACATCGTGATAATATTTCTTCAATAAGAAAGCGGTATCTTCTTCGATCTCTTCACCCAATGTTGCAAAAAAGGCCTCACCAATCTCGGCAAATTTCTCGCTCCGCTCATGTTTCGCCGAACCCGATTTTGCCACAGCATATACTTTATCGTACGTTGCACTAAACACCTGCTCTCTTAAAGCCAGATCCGAAGGCTCGTGATTAAATTCACGTTTAACTTCCGCTCCGACTAATCGTGCCAGCTCGACCTGTGCTGCAACTTGCTTTTTGATCGCTTCATGCGCAAAAGCAATAGCTTCTACCATTTCAGCTTCTGATATTTCTTTTGCCTCTCCCTCTACCATGACGATATCTTGAGCAGAACCTGCCACGATAAATTCCAAAGACGCATTTTCCAATACAGGAAGTGTCGGGTTAACCACCAACTGACCATCTACTTTCGCTACGCGGACTTCCGATATCGGTCCATTGAAAGGGATGTCCGACACCGCTAAAGCCGCTGACGCCGCCAATCCAGCAAGCGCATCCGGCATAATATCTTTATCTGCCGATATTAATGACACCATAACCTGTGTATCGGCATGATATGTCTCGGGGAAGAGTGGACGTAATGCCCTATCGATCAACCTCGATATAAGGACTTCGTAATCCGACAGTCTGGCCTCACGACGTAAAAATCCGCCCGGTATACGGCCAGCAGCTGCATATTTTTCTTGATAATCTACAGACAATGGAAGAAAATCCACGCCTGCTTTTGGTTCTTTTGATGAAACGACTGTTGCCAGCAACATCGTTGCACCCTGTTTCAATACCACCGAACCATCAGCTTGCTTCGCCAATTTGCCGGTAGACAATTCGATAGGAGCCATACCGCCCCCCATTTCAATTGTAACTTTTTGTTCGTTATAACTCATTGTGTTCTACTTGTGATACATGGGCCTCTTTCAAAAAATTCATGTATCGATTTTATTTGACTTTTTTAGTTGCACAAAATTAGATAAAAAGCTTCGTATTCACCAATCGAATATTAAATGAGTTTATACATACGAAAAAAGCCACCCACTTTTATGTAGATGGCTTTTGTTTTTTAATCGCTAAAGATTACTTGATAATATCACGTAGACCTAATGCCTTGATAATAGCACGGTATCTTTCGATATCTTTTTTGTACAGATAAGCTAACAATGAACGACGCTTACCTACCAATTTTTGTAGTGCAAACTGCGTATTGAAATCTTTTCTGTTTTTTTTCAAATGCTCTGTCAAGTGAGCAATACGCTTTGTGAATAAAGCTACCTGGCCTTCTGCAGAACCTGTGTTGGAAGCTGATCCTGCAAATTCATTGAAGATACCAGCTTTGTATTCTTTACTTAAATACATTCTTGAATAATATTAAAGTGTTATAAAAATTATTAATTGCCCGCAAAGATAGAAATTAAAAAGTGAAAATTAAAAATAAAAAGAGACTAGTGTTACTCCAACTCAAACCTTCACATAGATTCCTTTCTTGTCCAAGATATACCCGACAGCCCACATCAACAGCATATAACAAAACGCATACGCAAGAGAGCCGAGCTCGGGTGGCCCAGGTATCATCGCACAAATATGCTTGTAAAACCAGGCAAATGCTGTTGTATATAACTGCATGCCATCTTCACTAAAACCAGCTGGAATCCGGAACAAGCCTACAAAACGTATCAAAAGTGCACTAAGCACATATATAAACAACGGGTTTTTGCCGAACACATCAAAAAACTTCGTCACCCGATTTCTCACCCCCTGTACTTCGATATACCAGATCATCGTCGCAATCACCAAAACACCCAGCCCGGCCGTATACAGCACATACGAACTCGTCCATATTTTTTTATTAATCGGAAACCCAAAGGACCAAACATAGCCCAATACAATCAAAAGAAACCCGGTCACAAAAAGTCCTGATAGTAATTTGAAATGCGGTTCTTTCGACGGGGGAACTTTCGTCCACAACCAGTCCACCTGCCCCTGATTTCGGATAAACAATCCTGTCAAGTAGCCAAAGACCACCTGAACAACAGCAGGTAGCGTACTTGCTAAGCCCTCCGGGTCAAAAGGCACGCCTTCCCCCTTATACATATGCGCCACGCCTAGTACCTGCTTGTCGATCGCCGTCCCAAACCAGCCTTCCAGACTATAGGGGTCTTCTCCGCCCAAGAAAGCACACAAACCCCAATACAGGAATAATATACCTATTGAAATACCTATAATTGCCTTCGGCTTAAAATAGAAAGCCAAGATTGATGCAAAAAAATAGGCCAGAGCAATACGTTGTAAGACCCCTAAAATCCGTATTCCCTGATCCGGATTATCCGGGTTGACCCACGGTTTAAAAAGCAGTTCTTCCCCCTGCCATTGTACAAACGGCCACCACATAATAAAAAGCCCGATTAAAAAGATGATGACCGTTCTTTTGATCACTTTCTTCCAAAATATAGCCGGGCCGCCCGCCTGAAGGCGCGGCATCACAAATGCCATTGCATTGCCTACGGCAAACAAAAAGAACGGGAATACCAGATCCGTTGGCGTCCAGCCATGCCAATCCGCATGCCGCAATGGTGCAAAAATATGTTTCCATGTCCCCGGATTATTGACCATAATCATCAAGGCTACCGTAGCTCCCCGAAACACATCCAATGCATGATAACGTTGCGTCTTCATCACTTCACCTCTTATATTGCTTTCGTCTTATCCCACAACCAATTTCTTTCCTCTTCGTTCAATCTCGGCGACAACTGATCATAGACCCATTGGTTATATCCGTTCAGCCAATCAATATGTGTCTGATCCAACAAATCCTTTTCCACCAAGTCCGTCGCTATGTAACATATGGTCAACGTCTCAAATGCCATGAAATCACCAAAAACGGAGCTCCCCTGTTTTCGGGACAACACCAGGTTTTCGATACGTATGCCATGTTTACCCTCCCGATAAAGACCCGGCTCTATCGAGGTAATCATCCCTTCTTCGATCGCGATATCGATATTGGAAGCATTAAAGACATGCGGCCCTTCATGCACATTCAGAAAGAAGCCTACCCCATGCCCCGTGCCATGTCCATAATTACGCAAGGTAGCCCATAACGGCCGACGGGTAATCGCATCAATCTGATATCCCCTTGTACCTTTTGGATAAATGGCCTGGCTTCCTTCAATGGTCCCTTTCAATACCAGTGTATAATCCTCCTTTTGCTCCTGCGTGATCTGCCCTAAAGAAATTACGCGCGTGATATCCGTCGTCCCCGTCCGGTATTGCCCCCCCGAATCGACCAATAGCAGTCCTTCCGGTCGGAGGCTATAATTGCTTTCCGGCGTCGCCGAATAATGGGGCAATGCACCATGATCCAAATAACCTGCAATCGTCGTAAAGCTCACGTCCACAAATCCCGGTTGTTCTTCCCGGAATCCCCGCAACTTCGCTGCAATGGACAACTCCGACATCTCCCCTGTACTCAGGTTATCTTCCAGCCATTTGAAGAATTTCGTCATCGCCAGCCCGTCATTAACCATCGTCTCCCGGATATGCGCAATCTCCACCTCATTTTTTATCGCCTTCAAGGAAGTAGAAGGGTTGATGTCTTCCACGATGCTCACCGTATTTGGGATATGATCATACACCGCAAAGCAGGTACGCTTCGGATCAATCAGAATAGAGCCGATGGCCAGATCCATGACAAAATCAAAAGCCTCTTCATAACCTTTTAGCTGCACACCAGCTGCCTGCAAGGTCTGCACCGCGGCCTGATCCAACTTCGACAAGTCAATAAATAAAACAGCCTCTTCTTTGGATACATAAGCGAAACTCAATACCACCGGGTTACAAGGCACATCCTGTCCACGGATATTCAATAGCCAGGCGACATCATCCAAAGTCGATATAAAATGCCCATCGACGCGGTTTTTCTTCAATGCCGCCCGTACCGCTGCTATCTTCGACGCGGTAGACTGCCCGGTAATCGCCTCCTCGAGTAAAAATGCTTTTACTTTCGGTAGCTCCGGGCGGTTTGTCCATATCTGTCCCAATACATCGACGTGCCCATCCACTTCGATACCCAAAGGGTCCAGTGTATCTTTTACAGTCTGCGCGACTGACAGTGAAGCGATATGACCATCAAAGGCCACCTTACTTCCAATATCCAGTTTTTCGCCCAGCCAGTTCGCGTATTCCGCTGCCCCTTGGACTTTCAACGGCACCAACTCAAAACCGGTGGCCGCCAACTGTGCCTTTGCCTGCACGAAGTACCTCGAATCCGTCCACAGCCCTGCAAAGTCCTGCGTGATGACCAAGGTACCTGCCGAGCCGGTAAAACCTGACGCCCAGGCGATACATTTATACCGTTCCGGTAAATATTCACTGATATGTGGATCTGATGAAGGAATGATATACGCGTCGATCGACTGCAACTGCATCGCTTTCCTTATCGCTGATAATCGCTCTCTATGTGACATAATCCATTAATTGAAAAACAATGCAAGTTAGTGAAATATTGGGCTATACAATTTTTTTTCGACAAAAAGGTTCGCATTTTCGCCAATATTCAAGGGGTGTAAAAAGCACGTTTACACATTCAGTGGTATGGTGTCGAACATAAAAGCTACATGATCTGTCGTAAAAGATAGATGTTTACCCAACACATAGCCCATCGAACAAACAAAATCATCAGAAAAATCATTAACTTTAGTCGATTTCTATAAATCCACTGACAATGAAGAAATACATTACTCTTTCTCTTCTTCTATTATCCGCTCAAATCTCTTTAAAAGCGCAAGACATCGCTACCCGGCTCAACGAAGCGTTCCTCACATTGACCAACCAACCTACGCTTCGACACGGCACAGCCGCTTTCCACGTCATCGACGGCCAGTCGGGCGCTGTCGTCTATGCCAAAAACAGCCATCTCGGGTTACCACCGGCTTCTACGTTAAAAACGATAACCTCGATCACCGCGCTGGATCTCCTCGGCCCCGACTATACCTATAAAACTACACTGTATTACACGGGCGACATCGATAGCCTGGGTATTTTACATGGCGATATCGTCGTTCAGGGATCCGGTGATCCAACTTTAGGCAGCAGCAGATTTGAAGGCTGTGATGAAAAAAGCCTATTGGAACAGTGGGCAACAGCTATTCAAACAGCAGGTATCACACAGGTAACAGGGCGGGTGATCGGTGATGATCGTCTCTACGATGGACACGAGGTACCGGGGGGATGGCCTTGGAACGACATAGGAAATTATTACGGTGCGGGTATCTCGGGCCTCAACTGGCGAGAGAATAAAGTAGGCGTTATCTTCCGAACGGGCAGCGTAAACAGTCCGGCACAGATTGCACAAACTTCTACCGATATTGCCTATCTGCAATTGATTAATACGGTCAAAGTAGGCCATACGGGAAGTGGGGACAAGGTATTTGCCTATACGGCTCCTTATCTGGACAAAATATATCTCAAAGGGACATTCGCACAGGGGCTAAAAAAAACAGTCGAAATAGCCCTTCCCGACCCAGCCTTCGATCTGGCATATCACCTTCGGGATTTTCTGACACAGACGGGCATTCCGGTTGTGGATACGGTGACGACAGGCCAGCGCTTGGTAGAAGCAGGTGCGGTCTTCCCGACAAAAAGTAAAGAACTCCATATCCACATATCGCCCAAATTGAGCGATATCATCTATCCCTTCAACCACAAGAGCATCAATCTCTACGGGGAAGCTTTATTGAAAAGTATCGCGCAGATGACAGGACAAAAAACCAACACGGCGGATGGCGTGGAGTACCTTAAAAAATATTGGACGCAGCGATTGGGCCTTGCGGAAGCGGAGATCAATGTGATCGACGGTTCGGGGCTATCGCCTCAAAACTTTGTGACAGCGGAAGCGATGGCCAAGATTATGCAGTATGCACGGTCAAGGCCTTGGTATACATCCTTTCAGCGCAGTCTCCCGACGATCAACCAAATGACCATGAAAAGTGGTACAATCCGGGGCACATTGGGGTATACGGGATACCAGACATCCAAGTCGGGCAAACAATACACTTTTGCCCTGCTCCTCTATAATTATTCCGGGAGCGCGACGGCCATGCGCCAGAAAATGTTTACCGTATTGAATAATCTGAAATAATTAACTTGCCTCTTTATGCAACGCGATTATAATTGCATATAAAAGCAAGTTTATCTAAGTTTGTACCCTTACTTGAAGTCTCAAAATAGCTTAAAATAAAAATGAGTAGTATCAACAGAAAAAAGGACGCTTTGGATTATCACGCGAAAGGGCGCCCGGGAAAAATCGCAGTTGTACCCACAAAACCTTATAATTCACAACGTGATCTCACGTTGGCCTATTCGCCAGGGGTTGCAGAACCCTGTCTGGCTATTGCTGAAAATATTGAAGATGCTTATAAATATACGGCTAAGGGCAACCTTGTCGCGGTCATCAGTAACGGTACGGCTGTACTGGGATTAGGTGATATCGGTGCACAGGCAGGAAAGCCGGTGATGGAGGGTAAAGGGCTGTTGTTTAAGATTTTTGCAGATATCGACGTTTTTGACATCGAGCTGGACACCAAAAATGTCGACGAGTTTATTACGATCGTCAAAGCCATGGAGCCGACGTTTGGTGGAATTAACCTGGAGGATATCAAAGCCCCTGAATGTTTTGAAATTGAGCGCCGTCTTAAGGAAGAGCTGAATATTCCGGTCATGCACGACGACCAGCATGGTACAGCGATTATTTCGGGTGCGGCATTGATCAATGCTTGTGCATTGCAAGACAAGGACATCGCCGATATCCGGATCGTGGTCAATGGCGCCGGCGCTGCAGCTATTTCGTGCACAGCGATGTATGTCTCGGTAGGGGCGAAAAAAGAAAATATCGTCATGCTGGACAGCAAGGGCGTCATCCGTAAAGACCGGGAGGAATTGCCGCCAACGAAAGCGGAATGGGCAACAGAGCTTGATCTGCATACCTTAGCGGATGCGGTCAACGGAGCTGATGTGTTTATTGGACTGTCAACAGCAGATGTCCTAACACCGGAAATGCTGAAAACCATGGCGGATAAGGCGATTGTGCTGGCAATGGCGAACCCGAATCCGGAAATTGATTACGACCTGGCGATGGCGACGCGTCCGGATATCATTATGGGTACAGGCCGCTCGGATTTCCCGAACCAGGTCAACAATGTACTGGGATTCCCTTATATCTTCCGTGGCGCATTGGATGTACGTGCCACAGCGATCAACGAAGAAATGAAAATTGCTGCGGTACATGCGATAGCGGAACTGGCAAAACAAACGGTACCGGAAGAAGTAAACCAAGCCTACAACACCAACAACTTGCGCTTTGGTCCGGAGTACGTGATTCCCAAACCTACCGACCCGCGTCTGATCACCGAGGTGTCTATGGCGGTGGCGAAAGCGGCTATCGAATCGGGCGTGGCCCGTAAAAAGATCGAAGACTGGGAAGGGTATCAAGAGGAGCTACAGAAAAGACTGGGCAAGGACGACCGCATCATCCGTCACCTGACAGCAGTCGCCAAAAATAACCCGAAGCGGGTGGTCTTTGCAGAAGCAGACAATTACAAGACATTGCGGGCGGCACAGATTGTCAAAGAGGAGGGTATCGCGGTTCCTATTCTTTTGGGTAATAAGGAAAAGATTGGGGAGCTGATGAACGAATACGCTTTTGAACTGGACAACGTGACGATCATCGATCCGTTGGAGGAACGAAAGACTGCACGCTTTGAGCAATATGTGGAACATCTCTTTCAAAAACGACAACGTCGAGGGGTATCCCGGCACGATGCCGTGAAGCTGATGACAAATCGCAATTATTTTGCCGCGAGCATGGTGGAGTTTGGAGATGCAGATACGTTGATCTCGGGCCTGACAAGAAACTATACGTCTGCAATAAGACCGGCATTACAGGTCATCGGTGCGAAGGAAGGAACCCGGCTGGCTGGTATGTACATGATGCTGAGCTCCAAAGGGCCTCTTTTCTTGGCTGACACGACGGTAAATACGGATCCGACAGCGGAAGAACTTGTCGATATTGCGGTATCGATCGAGAAGGCGGTCAAACGTTTTAATATCAAACCACGTATTGCGATGTTGTCGTATTCGAACTTTGGTTCAAACGATGGAATCACGTCTATTAAGGTACGGGAGGCGGTGAAAGTATTGCACCGCGAGTATCCGGAAATCGTCGTCGACGGAGAAGTGCAAGCAAACTTTGCGTTAAATAAGGAGCTTTTGGACAGCAACTTTCCGTTTAGCACGTTAAAAGGAGAGGCTGCAAATACCTTGATTTTTCCGAACCTTGAATCGGGTAACATTGCCTATAAACTGTTGCAGGAGGTCGGCAATGCGGAGGCTGTAGGACCTATTTTGATCGGTATGAACAAACCGGTACATGTGCTGCAGCTGGATAGCTCGGTCCGGGAGATCGTGAATATGGTCACCATCGCGGTGGTTGATGCGCAATCGCATGAAACAACGCTGTAAATCTGCTGCTTATGTATGATTATTTCTTCGGAAAATTAGTATCCAAAACCCCCACCCACGTCATATTGGAAGTAGGGGGTATTGGATACCATATCCATATTTCCTTGACCACATTCGCACAGATCAAAGAGATAGAGACCTGTAAACTTTACATATCTTTTCAGGTACGGGAAGATTCGCATACCTTATACGGTTTCTCCACCGAAGGGGAACGTCAGCTGTTTAATCACCTGATTTCTGTATCGGGTATCGGTCCGAACACGGGACGTATGATGCTCTCGTCGAGCTCTCCGGAAGAACTGCAATCGGCTATTATTAATGGGCAGGTGGCGCTGATACAGAAGATTAAGGGTATTGGGCCGAAGACCGCACAGCGGGTTATTCTGGAGTTGCAGGATAAATTGAAAAAGCAAGGAAGTGATTCACTCTTGGCTATACCGGACACCAAACAAACCGTCCCGGAAGAAGCATCGTCAGCGTTGATTATGCTTGGTTTCTCCAAAAATCAGGTGGAGAAGGTCCTATCGGGTATTGTACAGGCAGACAGCACGCTTACAGTCGAAGGGATGATTAAAGCTGCACTAAAAAAATTGTAGCCAACACGCTACTTCCACTTTTGTTTTATTACGGAAAATGACGGATATTTGTCACAAAATCAGCTGGGGAATAATTTTTTGAGCAATCGTTAGTCTAAATATTTTTGAAGAATCTTGGCCCAATATATCTGTGCTTTCTGTTTATCTGCTTTGCGAAATCAGATGCTTTTGGCCAATATCTTCCTAGCGCTCCTACTGCAAAAAAGGATTCGCTGACGCTTCCGTACCATTTTAACGACCAGCCTTTCCTCCAGCTTCCGAAATCATACGATCCTTTTACCCTCCCCTATCCGACAAATATACAACGTGAAATTATTTTTGATCCGGGTACGAATCAATATATCATCCGTGACAAATTAGGTTCTCAACTATACAGACCTCCGGTATACTTGTCGCTCGACGACTATAAAGATTTTGAGTTCAAAAGGCGGCAGAAGAACTATTGGGAGGAGCTGGCGGAAAAAGAATTGGCGGAAGAGCGGCGGCGGCGGCTTTTTCCTTTGATAGAAATTAACAGTCCGACCTTTGAAAAGATTTTTGGCGGAAACACCATCGATATCATCCCCCGCGGATCTGCGGATATTACCCTCATGGGACAATATAACACGAATGCAAATCCGCTGTTCGACGAGCGGCAACGAAAACAATGGGGATTTGATTTTGATCAAAATGTCAACCTCAACATGTTGGGTAAGATCGGAGAAAATGTCAGACTGAACGCCAACTTCAATTCCCAGGCGCAATTCGGGTTTGAAAATCAAATCCGGTTTGACTACGTCGCTAAAGACGATGATATCCTGCGTCGACTGGAGATCGGGAATGTGAATATGGCGTTGAATTCGACATTAATACAAGGGTCGGAATCACTTTTCGGCATCAAAGCACAACTTCAATTTGGCAAGCTGATGTTTACGGGGCTGCTATCACAGCAGCGATCGGATCAAAAGCAGATCACGATTACCAATGGATCCCGGGAAAGTGAGTTCAGCATTGAGCTGGACAATTACGAAGCCAATCAACACTTTTTTCTGGGCCAATATTTCAGGGATACGTACAATCAGGCGCTGGCGATGGCACCGGTCATCAACAGCTCGGTCAACATCACCCAGATCGAGGTGTGGATGAGTAACCGCTCCAATTCGTATGAGGATGCCCGCGATGTGCTGGCACTGATGGATCTGGGTGAATATCAGCCCTATTATAGTACCATCAATAGTGGTTCGTCGCGATTGCCGTCAACAGGTATTCCCGGCGAAATCGGGCCTGCGCTTTCCAACGACTTACTCACACAGCTGGGCGAGCAGGGACGGGAGTCTAATGGTGTGTTTGTGCAGAATTTCTTCTCCGGGGGAAGTGCCAGCCCCAATGACCATTATGCAAAACTGACCTACGCCCGCAAGCTGGTGGAAGGTCGGGACTATGTTGTCAACAGGCGATTGGGTTACATCTCGCTGGTCTATCCGCTTTATCAGGATCAGGTACTGTCAGTGGCCTATAGGTATATTGCTAACGGAAGGGAATATCAGGTGGGGGAATTTAGCACCGATATTCCGGTGACACCATCGGATCCGAAGATGCTGTACACCAAACTTTTAAAAAACGAGACACTCAAGACCAACCTGCCGATATGGGATCTGATGATGAAAAACATCTATTCCTTAAATGCATCCAATATTTCAGACAATAATTTCTTTCTTCAGCTTTACCGCACGGAAGACGAGACGGGAACAGAGCGCCCGATGCTGTATGAAGGAAGTCGTACAGCGGACAAAAGCTGGCTGGAGCTCACCGGACTGGATCGGATTAACCAAAATCAGGCGATAGGGTCCGACGGACTTTTTGATTTTCTTCCGGATATTACGATCGAAACCCAGCGTGGAAAATTGATTTTCCCGGTTGTCGAACCTTTCGGCGAAGATCTGGCGGGTCAATTTGCCAGTGGGGAAACGGCGCTAATCGAGAAATACACTTTTCCGGAGTTGTACACTCATACGCAGGCGGATGCCCAGCAAAAATTCCCCAATAAAAACCGATATCGGCTTCAGGGGCGATATAGTTCCAGCTCAGGAACAGAATTTCAGCTGGGTATTATCAACCCGCGCCCAAACTCCATCAAAGTCATGGCGGGAGGTATGGTGCTGCAGGAAGGAACAGACTATAGTATTGATTATACCATTGGCAACCTCCGTATCTTAAATCCGGCACTCGTGATGTCGGGGCAGCCCATTACGATATCTATCGAAGATGAAACACTCTTCGGCCTACAACAGAAGTCATTGATCGGAGGTCGATTCGACTATATGGCCAATAAAAACCTGTTTGTCGGTGCCACGGTCATGAAGCTGACCGAAAAGCCGCTATCGGAAAAGGTAAGTATCGGGCAGGAACCGATCTCGAATACGATGTTAGGTGCGGATATTACCTACAATGCACCGTCGCGTTGGCTGACCCGCATGGTGGATAAGCTCCCCTTCCTCAGTACAAAAGAAGAGTCCAACATCAGCTTCTACGGTGAATTTGCCCAGCTGATTCCAGGACACCCCAGAGGGTTAAATACAGCCAATAGCAATACGGGCACGACCTACATCGACAATTTTGAATACAGCGTCTCTTACATTGATATTAAAGGTTATCAAAACTGGCAAATTTCGGGTACACCCCGGCTGTTCTCTGAGTCGCAGCTGAGTGACGATCTGCGTTACGGTTACAATCGGGCACATCTTGCTTTCTACAATATTGACCCGGTATTCTACCAGAATACGGACCTCAACCCCCGCGTGGATATGAAGTTCCTGCTGGACCATCGGACACGCAAAGTGACCGAAAAGGAAATATTTCCCTTCCGGGAAATAAAGACAGGTGGGGATGCATTCTTACCGACACTCGATCTGGCTTATTACCCCATGCTTCGCGGCCCCTACAACTATACCACAGATGTCAATGCAGACGGTACGCTGGTCAACCCCAAAGACCGCTGGGGCGGTATCGTACGTAAAATCGATCAGACGGATTTCGAGGCACAGAATATTGAATTCCTGGAAATGTGGATGATGGATCCTACACTGACGAACCCCAACAAGGAAGGGGGCGATATCTATATCAATATCGGTAATATTTCGGAAGACATCCTGAAAGATGGACGTAAGTCGTTGGAAAATGGCTTATCGCCGACAGGGGATAAATCTAATGTCGATCAAACGGCCTGGGGATACGTCATCAAAAACCAACCGGTGGTGCAGGCTTTCGAAAATAGTGACGCTAGCCGCCTCTATCAGGATGTCGGGCTGGATGGGCTGACGAACGAAGAAGAACGCTCTTTTCACACTACTTTTCTGGCACAAATGCAGGGTATTTTAAACCCAGGTGCCTATGGGAAATTGAGTACAGATCCTTCTTCGGATGATTATGTATACTTCCGCGGTAATCATTTCGACCGTAACGTCGGTATATTGGAACGTTACCAACATTATAACGGAACCCAGGGAAATACACGGACAAGCAACCAATCGCGGGAGGATTTCGGTGTCGAAAATTCGGCAAATACACTGAGCCCCGATGGAGAGGACATCAACCGGGACAATTCGATGAATGAGGTGGATGAATATTACGAATATAAGTTGTCTATCCGGCCGGAGGATATGGTTGTCGGGCAGAATTTTATCGTTGATGAGGTGAATACACGGGCGAATGTCAATGGTACGTATCTGGACACGAAGTGGTATAAAATCCGTATCCCACTGAGTGCGTATGACAACCGGGAAGGAAATATACAAGATTTTAAGTCCATCCGCTTTGTCCGCATGTTTATGACCAATTTTGCAGATACGTCGGTTGTCCGTTTCGGACGGCTGCAATTCGTTCGTGGAGACTGGCGCCGGTACAATAGCGAGCAAGTGGCCGACAAGGTGATAGCAGACCCTGATCTGGGTGTGGTGGTGCCGGATGATGGATCGACCTTTAATGTGGCCAATGTGAGCATCGAGGAGAATGGAAAGCGAGACCCTATCCCCTATGTCGTCCCTCCGGGCATCAACAGGCAGATCGATATCGCCAACAACAATATGAATGTACAGCTCAACGAGCAAGCCATGAGTATTGATGTGCAAAAACTAAAGGACGGTTATGGACGGGCAGCATTTAAGACAGCTGCACACGATTTCCGACCGTATGGAAGATTAGAGATGTTCATCCATGCGGAAGGGGAATACCTCAACAACGGGGATGTACGGGCGTTTATCCGTGTGGGTACGGACGACAAGAATAATTATTACGAATACGATATGCCTTTGCGGATCACGCCATACGGCACGTCCTCCCCGGATCTGATCTGGCCGGAGGAAAACCGTATGAATATTCGCATACAGCTGTTCCAGGATGCGAAGTTGGCCCGTGAAAATGCGACCTTATCGGGACAGCCTTGGCCGTTGAACATCCCTTTTGAATATATGGATGGTGACAACCGCATCACGATTGTAGGTACGCCGGATATATCGAAGGTGCGGTATTATATGATCGGTGTGCGAAATCCGCTGCAGGGATCTTCGACAAGCAACAGTACGGACAACGGATCGGATATCAGTGGTGAATTCTGGTTTAACGAACTGCGGCTGACGGACTTTGATGATAAGGGAGGATGGGCGGCAACAGCCCGGCTGGATATGAAGCTGGCGGACTTTGCGAATGTAGCGATCTCGGGCACGAAGTCGACCATAGGTTTCGGCGCACTGTCGCAACGTATAGGGGAACGAGAACGGGCGGACAACATGTTCTTTGATATTACGACCAATGCGGAACTGGGTAAATTTTTTCATCCCCGTCATGGCATTGTGATACCGTTTTACTTCAACTATTCCAATAAAACAGCGACGCCTGAATATAATCCTTACGCACCGGATATTCGTTTGGACGATGCACTGGAGCATATGTCACAGCGCCAACGGGATTCTTTACTGCGGATGGCGCAGGATTACACCACCCGGCGGTCGTTCAGCTTCAACAATGTGCGCAAGATCAAAATGGATAATGAAAGCCCATTGAGACCGTGGAACATCGAAAACTTTAGTCTTTCGTATGCGTTTAATGAATATTATCATCGGGATTTTAACACGGCAACGTCACTGCAAAAAAACTACCGCGGTTTGTTGGATTATACGTTCAGCAATCCATCGAGCAGGTTTTTTGAGCCTTTCAAGAAGATCAAATCCAAGCATCTGGACATTATCAAGGATTTCAACTTCAACCTGATGCCTTCGTTGCTGAATTTCCGCATGGAGGTAAACCGGGTATACAACGAAAATACATTCCGCGACAACTCTACGAATAATGTACTGCCCACGTACTACAACAAGAATTTCAATATGAGCCGTATTTATGGTATCAGTTGGGATCTGACAAAGTCATTACGGTTGGATTTTAATGCAACGAATTATTCGATTATCGATGAGCCGGAGGGTCGGCTGGACGGTATAAAGCGGGATACGCTCTGGAGCAACTTCTGGAAAATGGGACGTACGACGGACTATAGCCACATGATGAATATCACGTACAACCTGCCGATCAAGAAAATCCCGTATCTGGAATGGGTGGATGTCACCGCGCGATATGGCACGCAGTTCAATTGGCAAAGTGAACCTTTACTGTCGTTACAGGACGATAATATTGACTTGGGGAATAGCATTCTCAATAACCGTACTATTCAGATCAATCCGACGCTCAATTTTACTGCCCTCTATAACAAGTTCCGGTTCTTGCGACAGAACTCGGGCCGGGGAGCAAAAGGCACGACAGGTTTTCTGGTGGGTCTGTTGACTTCCGTGCGCCAAATAAATGCGGCCTACACACGATTGGAAGGGACCTTTTTACCGGGATATTCGCCAAAGAGCAATATATTGGGCTACGATTTTAACGCGAATGCACCGGGTTGGGGTTTTCTCTTCGGGAGTCAGGAAGATATATTGATGAAAGCCGCCAACAACGGTTGGCTATCGGGCGATCCGATGCAGACGAATATGTATACGAAGACGTATGCGGAGAACTTATCGGCAACCGCAAATCTGGAACCTATTAAGGGGCTGCGTATTAACCTTTCGTCTACGCGGGTGGACAATTACAACTATTCTTCTACGATGGAATTCAATCCGGTAACCAAGAAGTTGGAAAGTACGACGCCCTACACTACGGGTAACTATACCATCTCACAGATCGCCATCCGTACGTCCTTTAAGAACAGCGACGAACTGTTCCGCAAGTTTGAGGAAAACAGTATGCTGGTGTCTCAGGAATTGGGGCTGCAGACGGGACAGGGTGCGACATCAGCTTATGCGGATGGGTTTGGCAAAGCCCAACAGGATGTGGTGGTAAATGCGTTCTTAGCGACTTATCTGGGGCAGGATATTACGGAGACCAAACTCAACAACCAACCCCGCATACCGTTGCCGAACTGGCGTATAACTTTTAATGGGTTGAGTGCACTACTCGGTCTGGAAGATATCATATCTTCCATTGACCTGAACCATTCGTACCAGTCGCAATATGTTGTCGGCGGATATACGTCGGTATTGCGTTATCAGGAGATGGACGGTATACCGACAGAGAAAGATGTCAATGAAAACTTCCTACCCAAAAACCAATACAGTCAGATTACATTGGTCGATCGCTTTGTACCGTTGATCGGGGTGGATGTGCGGCTACCGAATAATATGTCGTTTAATTCGGAATACCGGAAAACACGGGATATGAACCTGAGCCTTCAAAACAGTCAGATGGCGATGATGGCGGAGGAGTCGATTGTTTTTGGGTTAGGGTACCGCAAGGCAAATGTACGCCTCCCATTTGGGTTGTTTGAAGATCGCAAATGGACCAATGATGTCAACTTTAAAGTGGATTTCTCACTTAACGACCGGAAAACGGTGGTATATCGATCCGATATCAATCAGGCGGAGGTTTCCGGCGGGAACAAAAATATCTCGTTCAGCCCCTCATTGGATTATACCATTAACCAGTATTACAATTTGCGGTTGTTTTATAATTCGAATGCGGTTCGGCCATACACATCGCAGAACTATGCGACTTCCTACACGTATTTTGGGTTCAATCTCCGGATTATGTTTCAGTAACTAAGCCGCCAAACTTTTATCATCTTGTCATCGCCGGCTGTAGCCAATAGACCTAATTGATGATGATAGGCTTGGCTATTGATGGAAAGGAAATGGGAATCGATGCCTTTGTCCCGGGAAACATTCTTTTGCAATTTAAGATCCTGATTCCAGATTTTGATGGTCTTATCACGGCTTACAGTCGAAAAGTAGGAGCTGTTATCCAAATTTAAAATACCATAGACGGTGAACATATGCGGCGTAATACCGGCTTGTACTTCTAAACTTGGATAGGAAAGCTTGTACATCTTGGCATCCCGCGCTCCACTAAACAAGCTTCCGTGCATAAAGCACAGACTGGTGATTGCTTTCTCATGTATCTGTTTCGTAGCCACTGGATGATAGTCCTCCGTATTGCTGATATGCACAAAACCATTCTTATCGCCGAATGCCAAGTATTGTGCATCCTCATCCATAGCGATGACCCGCACCGTCGTATCTGAAATTTTGAAGGTGTACAACAATTCAAAATTCCCCAAGCTCCATATATAAGCCCTGCCTTCCTCCCCTACAGCAATAAGTTCTTGCTTCGCGGGCAATGATTTGACGGAAAAGACAGCACCGGAATCTACTTTCAACTTCGCCTGCAAGGTTTGTTGGACAGTATCTACGATATAGATTTCACCAGAGCGCATACCCACAGCAAGGAGGTTCGTATCCGGAATAACATGAAGTGCGTAAACCGAACTCGGTACGGCACACAGTATCCTTCGAAACTTCAGCGTATTCCAATCCCATTCCACAACGCCCTTATCATTACCGGCAGAATACAGAATCCGGTTTGCCTCGTCACTCGCTAATATGTAAATAGGATTTTGATGTCCTGTTAACGTATCTTGTAATACGATATCCATGATTTCCCCCTTCGTTTGTTAAGGGACTGTGCCTGACAGTCCGGTTAATAAAACTATTGGTGGCGGCTTTCGAGATTTTTGGCTATGCGTTCTAAAGGAACCCCTTTCTCTTTTAAAAGCACCAATAGGTGAAAAAATAAGTCAGACGTCTCGTCTATAAATTCTTGTTCGGACTGTGCTAAAGCTGCGATAACGGTCTCCACAGCCTCTTCGCCTACCTTTTGCGCAATTTTATTCAGTCCTCTATTTCGCAATCTGTTGACATAAGATTCTTCTGTAGGATGAGTATACCGATTGCCGATAATGCGCTCCAATTGCAGCAAAAAGTTTTGATTAAAATCGGTGCGGAAACAACTTCTGGATCCGGTGTGGCAGGTAGGGCCTTCCGGTTGTACTTGTATAAGTAGTGTATCCTGGTCACAATCAATATGATAGCGCACGACATGCAGAAAATTACCGCTCTCTTCACCTTTGGTCCACAACCTATCCTTGCTGCGCGAAAAGAAGGTCACCTTTTTTTCTGCCTGAGTTTTCTGCCAAGCCTCCTCGTTCATATAACCCAACATCAACACTTCCAATGTCTGGGCGTCTTGAATGATTACGGGAACTAAGCCGTCTCCTTTTGCAAAATCTATCATTATTTCAATATTTTATTATATTACCGTACGACAATGCCCTCGGCCTTCAATGTTTCTTTTAATTCCGGTATCAAGATTTCTCCATAATGGAATACTGACGCTGCCAATGCCGCATCAACATTACTTTGTTGAAAGACGTCCACAAAATGCTGTGAATTGCCGGCGCCTCCAGAGGCTATTAACGGAATATGAAGCTGCTCATTAATCTTCTTCAACAAAGCATTATCAAAACCATTCTTGGTGCCGTCATGATCCATAGATGTCAACAGGATTTCGCCTGCTCCTCGGTCTTCAGCTTCTCTAATCCAATGTTCGGTTTCGATCTCCGTCTTGTCCCGTCCGCCTCTCAAGTGTACATAATTCCTTCCGTCAATAAGACGCGTATCCACGGCGACGACGACAAATTGTGTCCCGAAGGCCCGCGCGAGGTCATCAATAAGCTGTGGATTGCGTACTGCTGCCGAATTGATGGATATTTTATCCGCACCACTGTTTAGCAAAATATCGGCGTCCGCCAATTCGTTAATTCCTCCGCCGATCGTGAACGGAATATTGACCTGCCGCGCGACAGCTTTAACCAGCTCTATGGTCGTTTTGCGCTTTTCATGCGTGGCTGTGATATCCAGGAAAACGAGTTCATCTGCCCCTTGCTCGGAATACTGCCACGCCAGTTCTACCGGATCTCCGGCGTCCCGTAAATCAACAAAATTGACCCCCTTGACGGTCCGTCCATCTTTAACATCTAAACAAGGAATAATACGCTTTGCCAACATGTTATAAGCTTAAGCTAAAATTTAATCAAAGACTTGAGATTCCAATCTTTGATTTCTTCGATCGTGATTTTATTCTCATAAATAGCTTTGCCGACTACACAAGACTCCATTCGGCCTAAATCATTCAATGCTTCGATATCCTGCATAGAGCTAATACCTCCCGAACCGATCAATTTGATAATCGGTGAATGATCGAGTAACTTTTGATAGAGCTCAACGCCGGCACCGCCCAACTTGCCATCTTTACTGATATCTGTACATAGAAAGCGATAGAATCCTAAAGAGAGACATTTGTCGATATATTCGATCAGTTTGATCGGTGAGCTTTCTAACCAACCTGAATATTTAATAACCTCATCCAATACATCGATGGCAATGACAATATGGTCCGCATATTTAACCCGACCTTCGTTGAGCTGACTCAATTCTTCCAAAAAAGTAGGATTGGTGATCGCTTGCGTACCTACGATCACGCGATATATACCTGCATCAATCAACTCTTTCACTTTCTCAATACTACGGACACCTCCTCCATACTGGACTTTCATTTCGGTACGACGTACGATATCGAAAAGATAAGATTGATTCGAAAAATCACCTTTGGCACCATTCAAATCGATAACATGAACCAACTCAGTACCATTGGCATGGTATTTTTCAATCTGTTCCTCCAATGAAATAGGGTAAGTCGTCACATCGTCGTAAGAACCTTCCCGAAGACGGACAACCTTTTGGTCTAAAACATCAATTGCTGGAATAATATACATGATACGTGTTTAAAATGTCAAAGTTAAAAAATTAAAATTATCTATAGCTTAAAGTACTATGCTCGAAAAATTCAATAATAATTGTTCTCCATACTTCCCGGACTTTTCGGGGTGAAATTGTACACCGAAAAAATTATCCTTTTGTAAGGACGCTGAAAAAGTAAGACCGTACGTACACTGTGCCAAGGTGTAGGCAGTGTCGAACTCTATAAAATAAGAATGGACGAAGTAAAAGTAAGCATTATCGGCAATATCGCGGAATAAGGGGTGGCTGTTTTCGACATGTATGCTATTCCAACCCATATGCGGCACCTTATTGTCTATACGTTTATCGAAATGTAACGTTTTTAAGGGAACAATGGACAATAGGTCTGCTTCTCCCTCCTCCGAAAAAGCAGTCAGTAGTTGCATACCTACACATATTCCCAATACAGGTTTATCCAGTGCTAATATGGTTTCCACCAAACCGGTGTCCCGGAGTTTGTGCATGGCCGCACCCGCATGGCCTACTCCCGGTATAATAATACGATCATACCGATCAAACTCTTCCTTCCGGTTGATCATGCCGTATTGCACGTGAATACGGTCTAATGCTGCCGTTAGGGAAAATATGTTTCCTGCTCCGTAATTGACTATTCCTATCATTGTTTTTAGTATTGCGTAGTACGTATTGCGTATTGAGATCACTCATCTCATATCGCACATCGCAATATCTGCCTACCGCAGGCAGGCGCATATCGTACTTCTTATAACACTCCCTTCGTACTGGGCAATTGCATATTATCTGCATCTCTTCGCACCGCCTTCTTAATCGATTTTGCAAATGCCTTAAAAATGGCTTCGATTTTATGGTGTTCGTTATCGCCCTCTGCTTTGATATTCAGATTTGATTTAGAGCCATCAGAAAAGGATTTAAAGAAATGAAAAAACATCTCAGTCGGCATATCGCCGATTTTTTCCCGAAGGAATTCAGCTTGCCAAACAATCCAGTTACGACCGCCGAAATCAAGTGCTACCTGTGCCAGACAATCGTCCATCGGTAACGTGTAAGCATACCTTTCTATACCACGTTTATCGCCAAGTACCTTTAAAAATAATTCACCCAACGCGATTCCCGTATCTTCAATAGTATGGTGTTCGTCGATATGAAGGTCTCCCTTTACTTTAACCGTTAGGTCAACGGCACCATGTCGCGCAATCTGATCTAACATATGATCAAAGAATGGCAATCCTGTATCGATATCTGCCTTGCCCGAACCATCCAGATTGATCTTAATATAGATATCCGTTTCATTCGTTTTACGATGATGTTCACCCGTCCGTGTGCCCAACTTCAAGAATTCATAGATGGCCTTCCAGTCTGCAGTTTCCAATGCAACTGATTCCTCCGCAATCTCCACATTCTCGTGTTTCCCGAGATCATCGTTATTGCGAAGCCATATCGCCCGTGCACCAAGGTTTTGTGCTAATTTTACGTCATTCACACGATCACCGATAACAAAAGACTCCTTGAGATTGTAAACTTTCTCATCAAAATATTCGGTCAACAGTCCTACGCCCGGTTTGCGGGTAACGGCATTCTCATGTGGAAAGGTCCGGTCGATATGCTCTTTAACAAAAGTCACACCTTCCCCTTTAAAGGTGTCTACGATAAAATGATGAACAGGCCAAAAGTTGGCTTCGGGATGGGAATCTGTACCTAACCCATCTTGGTTAGACACCAAGACCAGCTCAAAATCCAGCTCCCGAGCAATTTTGGGTAGATACTGTAACGCGCCGGGGTAAAACTTAAGCTTTGCAAATGAATCGATCTGCTCATCTTCAGGCTCGAGAATAAGCGTACCATCACGGTCAATAAATAAAAGTCTTTTCAGCATATCTGTCCTAAACAATAGATTATTTATAAAATTGCCGCACTGCAGCTAATAGTGTTTTATTCTCCGCAGGAGTTCCCACGGTAATCCGCAGACTTCCCTCGCAAAGCTCTATTTTTGAGCGATCCCGTACGATAATTCCTTCGTTCGTTAGAAAAATGTATAATCCACGTGGATCTTCCAATTTAACGAGTATAAAATTAGCATCTGATGGCGTGATATGGGCCACTTGCGCAAGGGTTGACAGCTCCTTATGCAACCTTTCGCGTTCATTTACAGTTTCCTTGATCCAGGTATTGACCGCATCAACATTGTTCAGCGCCTCCAACACCAGGTCCTGCGTGGCCTGATTGATATTATAAGGCGGTTTAATTTTGTTGAGTACGGCTATAATATCGGTACTCGCAAAGGCCATTCCTAAGCGTAGCGCCGCAAGTCCCCAAGCCTTGGATAAAGTCTGTAAAACGACCAGATTGGGAAATTCGGCTAATTCGTACGTAAAAGATTTATATTTCGAAAAATTGATATAGGCCTCATCGATGACGACAATGCCATCAAAATTTGCAAGGATGGTCTCTATATCTTGTCGCCGAATGCTATTCCCGGTCGGGTTATTCGGTGAGCAGATAAATAGTAATTTTGTATGCCCATCAATAGCTCCGGCTATTGCATCCAGATCCAATTGATAATCGGGGGTAAGGTTTACTTTCCGGACTTCGACGTCATTGATATTGGCCGACACTTCATACATTCCATATGTCGGTGGCACCAAAATGACGTTATCTACGCCGGGGTTGCAAAAAGCACGAAACAGGATATCGATCGCTTCATCGCTACCATTCCCCAAGAAGATATTTTCTGCCGGAACGCCTTTTATCTCCGAAAGCTTAACCTTTACTTTCTTTTGCAACGGATCAGGATATCTGTTGTATGCATGATCTAACGGGGAACCAAAGGCGTTTTCATTCGCATCCAGAAATACCGAGCCTTCTCCTTTGAATTCGTCTCTGGCCGAGGAGTAAGGAACCAAGCCGCGGATATTAGCTCGTAATAAACTGTTTAGATCAAAAGATGTGTTCATGAACAAAAAATTTCGAGGTGTAAAGATGCGGAAAAATCTACAAATTCACTAAACAATAAACCATTTTCCCTCGATCGAGAGCTCAGTGGCAGGAAAAACCGGAACGGCTTCATCCCAAAGTGGCAATAAATCTTTATAACGTGCGGAGTAATGTCCCAGTAATAATCTTTTGGCGCCTACCTGCTGTGCCACCTGCGCAGCCTCATATGCTGTCGAGTGAAGGGTTTCCTGTGCCCGTCCAAGCATATCATGGGCAAAAGTGGACTCATGATAGAGCAGATCGACACCCTGAATATGATCGGTATACGTTGCAAAAGCCCTTGTATCTGAACAATAGGCATAGCTTCTTGATGCTGGAGCAGGTGTTGTGAAATCCTCGGCCCGATAGACAGTTCCATCAACATCGGTACAATCCATCCCCCGCTTTAATAAAGGCAAAAAGACCGTGGGAACATTCCATTGTTCGATCTTCTCCCGAATAAGTGGGGCCCGGCGGGGGCCTTCATCAAATCTGAACCCGGTAGTCGGTACCCGATGCTGTAAGGGAAAAGAAGTTACTTTCAACATTGGGGTTTCGAAAATAACCTCGGCTTGCTCGGGATTCGTCGCATGAAAAATAAGATCATACCTTAACGTCGTGTCGGAATGCTTGAACTGCAGGGCAAGGATATCCCACAAAGCGGCGGGACCATATAGATGTAACTCGTTTTTTCGCCCGTGCAGATTCATGGACGACAGCAAGCCAGCCAACCCCAAATAATGATCACCATGCAAATGGCTGATGAAAATAACGGAAATTTTGTTGGACTTGACGCCATAGCGGAAGAGTTGCATTTGCGTCCCTTCACCACAATCAATCAAAAAAAACTGCTCGTTGAAATTGACCAGCTGCGAGGTGGGGTGTCGATCATACATCGGTGTCGCCGAACTGTTTCCCAATACCAGTACCTCGAATTTCATGGACTAAGCGTTTTTCTTGAGCAGCTCGCGTTGAATTTCATTCCCAAAGATGATGTCCTCCGCTTCGGACAGCGACGCTGCGATAATAAAATGAGATTCCAATTTGGCGACTTTCAACATATGTAAAACCTGCTCCTGCAAGCCGGTTAGAATAAAGAGGCCTCCCACAGTTTTACAAAGCCTATGGGCCAATAAGCCCACTCGAGTCCCGTCCGCATCAATCTCATTGACATGCAAAAGATCCAATACGATATTGCGCTGTCCGGAAGTATTGCGTAGCATAAATTCACCTTTTAAAAAGGCTGCTTCTTCTGCGTTGATGCTGTCACAAAGGGGCTCAATGACAACATAACGTTCGTGTTTTTCAATAGTATACCGCATGATTAAATATTTTTATCTGTCTAACAGCGTCGTTAACGCCTGATTTACATTTTTGGCTATCCGTTCGGTCGTCGACCCTTCTTGAGGAAACACAAATTTTTCGCCCGTGATATGCTCAAACAATTCGATATAACGCTCGGAAATCGACTGTACAATGTTATCCGTCATTTCAGGAATTTGCTGTCCGGCTTTACCTTGAAAACCATTCTCTATAAGCCATTGCCTCACAAATTCTTTAGATAGTTGCTTTTGTGGCTCGCCGCGCTGTTGCCGCTCCTCATAGCCATCTACATAGAAGTAACGGGATGAATCTGGGGTATGTATTTCGTCCATCAGATAGATCTGCTCATCCCGCTTGCCAAACTCGTACTTGGTGTCTACAAGGATCAGGCCCTGCTGCTGGGCGATGGCTGTCCCTCGCTGAAAAAGTGCGTGTGCGTAGTTTTCTAATTGTTCGTAATCGGCTTGCCCAACAATTCCGCGGGCGATAATGTCTTCCTTGGAAATATCCTCGTCATGTCCAATGTCGGCTTTGGTCGAGGGGGTAATGATGGGCTGTGGTAGCTTGCCGTTCTCTTTCAGCCCTTCAGGGAGGGTGACGCCGCATAGTTCTCTCTTCCCTTCTTTATACGTACGCCACGCATGTCCGGACAAATATCCGCGGATGACCATTTCTACTTTAAACGGTTCACACCGCATTCCGATGGTCACGTTGGGGTCAGGTACAGAAACAACCCAATTGGGTAAAATATCTGCCGTCGCTTTCAAAAATTTTGATGCAATCTGGTTGAGGACTTGCCCTTTATAGGGAATAGGCCTCGGTAATACTACATCAAAAGCGGATAAGCGATCAGATGCAATCATAACCAAATATTCGTCGGCTATCGTATATACATCCCGCACTTTCCCTCGATAAAAAGCCGTTTGCCTTTCAAATTTAAAATTTGTTTCCTTTATTGTGTTCATGGTCTTTTTACGGCACACACCGCTTTTTGTATTAGTTATTTAAATCTCCGTAAGCCTCCAAAATACGTTTCACCAATTTATGGCGAACCACATCACTTCCTGTGAGATAAATAATATCAATCCCTTTTATTCCCTCGAGAATTTTTACAGCCGTAGCCAGGCCAGACTGCGTTTTTCGGGGCAAATCAATTTGCGTCAAGTCTCCGGTCACGATAAACTTCGCCGTAGGCCCCATGCGGGTCAGAAACATCTTCAGTTGCATATCCGTCGCATTTTGGGCCTCATCTAAAATCACAAAACAATTGTCCAAGGTTCGCCCCCGCATAAACGCTAATGGTGCAACCTCGATCGTTCTATTCTCCAGATAACCCTTTAATTTCTCGGCAGGAATCATATCATCCAAAGCATCATATAAAGGGCGCAGATAGGGGTCTACTTTCTCTTTTAAGTCCCCCGGCAGAAAACCTAAGTTTTCACCCGCTTCTACAGCAGGGCGGGTCAAGATGATTCGTTTGATTTCCTTGTTGCGCAAGGCGCGCACTGCGAGCGCTACAGCCGTATAGGTTTTTCCCGTACCCGCTGGGCCGATAGCGAATAATATATCATTTTTTAATATACTATTGACCATCTTCAGCTGGTTAGGGGTCCGCGCACGCACAATTATTCCATTCGGTCCATATACAATCGGCTCGCCTTTTTGAATGGGATGTGTATCCGCCGAATCCGGCTTCATATCGGGAATAGCACCGTTCGGTTTGATATGGCGCAAGAACTCTTCGAGTTCTAAGCCGGATAACTCATTAAATTTGGAAACATGACTTAAAACCGTAGAAAAAAAAGTTTCAAATAATTGCTGTTCCTTCTCCTCGCCCAAGACCTTCAACTCATTCCCACGAGCCACTAAACGTAATTTGGGGAAACTGTCTTTAATGGTTTCAAAATTTTCATTCTGGGCTCCCCATAGTGACACTAAATTTGCACTATCTAAATTGATAACTAACTCACTCAAATTATTTGTATTTAATGATGATATCCTTCATATAAAGATACAGATGTTTTTCGATTTATCGGTTCGTTTTTTTCTTTGTACCGTAAATTCCACCAAATTTACAAAGTAGCGAATAATCTCATTTAAGTTTTCTAAAAAAAATCACTAATTTATCCGGACATCATATGTATCATCAGTAGTTTTGCTACTTTTGTATTTTGCAAAAAAAATCAATAAGTTTATGGAGGTTCGTGTCCGTGAAAAAGGTAACGGACGAGTACTATGGGAGTAATTACATTAACAACAGACCTGGGCTATCGCGACTTTTACCAAGCCGCACTCAAAGGGAGCATCATCTCGATTCTTCCGAAGGTTCGGTTGGTAGATATTACTCATGAAATCCCTTCTTTCGACATTCAGGACGCCGCATTTGTGCTGCAAAATGCGTATCACTATTTCCCAACAGGAACAGTGCATCTTATCGGCATCGATACGGTTTTCCAGAAAGATTGCCGCTATATCGCTATGCACTATAATCATCACTATTTTGTCGGGGCGGATAACGGAATTTTTAGTATTATTTTAGGTGAGGATAAAGCGGACCAGCTTATCGAAATTGAACTTACACAAGACCTTCGATTTTTACATTTTCCACTGGCGGATGTCCTTGCGAAAGCGGCCTGCCATATCGCGAAGGGCGAAGACATCACTTTACTCGGCCCGCCGATCGACGCTCCGTTGCAGAAGGTAACTTTACAACCTATTATCGAAAATAATATCATTAAAGGACATGTATCCTATATCGATTCTTTTGGTAATGTCATCAGCAACATCAGTAAGGAGTTGTTCAATGGGATTCAAAAGGGTCGGGAATTTGTTTTACATTTTAAGCGGAATGAGACCATCAACAAAATGAGCTGGCATTACAGTGAAGTACCCGAAGGTGAAAAACTTTGTCTCTTTGGTATCAGCAACTACCTCGAAGTCGCTATTAACAAAGGAAATGCCAGCACTTTGCTTGGACTTCATCCAGATGAAACAATCATTGTTGAGTTCCTGGAGAGATAACACTAATTTATAGGACAATGCGAAAATTTACTGCATTCATCTTTTATCTTCTACTAATCGTGACCTCGGCGACGGCCAACATGAGCGCAGAAGCCGATAGCCTACTCTTCGAAAACCAGCGGAAGCGGGTGAACTTTCTATTGGAAGAACGGAGCAGAAAGTTTGGAGAATATGACCATTCACTGGAACAGAAAACCGGCATCTTCGGTCTTTTTAAGACCAAGACGGATATGCAGAAGTCTATTAATATACTGAAGGAGATTGTCATTAACGACAATAAGATTTTTCTGGAGACCCGAAAGCTATTGGACCTTAAGGACACTGAGCGCGAGCATTTTCAAAAGATGGCAACGGAATTTGACAGTCAGGTTACGGCTTATATGAGAACCATATCGAAGTTGCAAGAAGAAAATGAAAAGTTACGTCTCCACATCAAAGATCTCGAAAAGGGAGAACACCAAAATGGCGTTGTTTTTTATCTTCTCGGACTGCTCTTCATAGGTCTGCTATTTGTCATTTATCTGCTCTATCGCAGATTACACGCTTCAAAAAATTGACTTTTCTTTGATAAGAAGCCGTTTTTATATTGATACCTTTGTGGTCATCGTTTTAAAAGATTATCAATTGTAGTACACAATGGCGAGACCAAGATTGAACAGTGGCGATTCGCATGCCGAGGATCTACCAAAACCGAAGGTAAATAAAGCATCGATCCAAAAAGCCTCTCAAATTTTTTCTTATCTTAGACCTTATCGGTTTCGATTCGGGATAGGTATGGTATTCTTAATCCTATCCAGCCTAACCATGTTGACATTGCCGGCTTTATTAGGCGCCATGATTGACGCGGCCCAAGGAAAACAAACCTACACCTGGCTACCTAATAGTCTTTTGTTTATCGGGAGCCTTTCACTGAGCATTTTGTTTGTACTATCTGTTATATCTTTTTTTCGTATCCGGATTTTTGTCGAGATAGCAGAGAAAACACTCTCAAATATCCGTAAGGACTCCTACCTCAAACTAATCACCCTGCCTATCGATTTTTTCTCCAATAGACGAGTCGGTGAACTGAACAGCCGTCTCTCAGCAGATCTTTCCCAGATACAGGATACGATGACCACGACATTTGCGGAGATCATCCGGCAATCCATCAGCCTGTTTTTCAGCGTTGCATTACTTATTTTTGTCTCGCCCAAGCTAGCCTTGATGAACCTGTCTATATTGCCAATCATCGTTGTCGCAGCCTTATTTTTTGGCCGATTCATCCGAAAGCTGTCCAAGCAAACACAGGATCAATTGGCCGATTCGAATAGTATAGTGCAAGAGACCTTGCTGGGGATCAGCAATGTCAAGGCTTTCGTGAATGAATATTTTGAAGCACAACGCTATGGCCAAAAGCTGAATACAGCTGTCAAGTTTGCCGTCCGCGGAGCTACATTCCGAGGTATGTTTGCCTCTTTCATCATCTTTTGCATTTTTGGAGCTGTCATCATCGTGATATGGTACGGTGCCACATTGGTGTCTGCCGGTGAAATCTCCGTAGGAGACTTAACAACTTATATTCTTTATTCCATGTTTGTGGCAGGATCTATGGGCAGTTTTCCCGAACTATATGCAGGCATTCAACGTGCATTAGGTGCCAGCGAACGGGTGATCGAGATATTGAATGAGAGATCGGAAGACATTCAGGTCAGTGAGGATGACAAGACGATCACAAAACGAATAAACGGTAAACTGACATTTGAACATGTCGCTTTTTCTTACCCTAGCCGGAGTGATATCCAAACCTTGCAAGATATCTCTTTTACGGCCGAGGCCGGACAGAAAGTCGCTATCGTAGGTCCCAGCGGAGCTGGTAAGTCGACTATTGCCTCACTCATTTTACAATTTTACAAACCTGATGGCGGCATCATCTACTATGACGACGAACCTTCGTCTTCTTATAGTTTGACCAACATTCGAAACCAGGTTGCTATAGTCCCGCAGGATGTATTGTTATTCGGGGGTACGATCCGGGATAATATTAACTACGGTAAACTTGAAGCGGATGCGGAAAGTGTCATTGAAGCCGCACGAAGGGCCAATGCGCATGATTTTATTATGAGCTTTCCGGATGGATATGACACGATCGTAGGTGAACGAGGTGTTAAACTTTCTGGTGGACAGCGACAGCGTATTGCCATCGCACGAGCGCTCCTCAAAGATCCGGCAATATTGATATTAGACGAAGCTACCTCGTCGTTGGACTCTGAATCAGAACGCTTGGTACAGGAGGCGCTTCAAGAGCTTATGAAAGGACGGACTTCGATTATCATCGCGCACCGGCTTTCTACAATAAGTACTGCAGATAACATTTTAGTCATTGAGGACGGTATCGTGTCGGACAGCGGCACCCATATCGACTTATTGACAAAAGGCAGTGGCTTATATCATCATCTCTATACACTTCAATCTACGCAGCAAATCGAAGGTTAAAATTTAGTTAATTTACATTATATTAGAACTTTTTGGAACGGCAGTTGTTTAGATAAGTAGAAGAGAAAATAGAAAAATTTTATATTATGAAAAATAGAAATGGATTAGTTGCCTTCGCCCTGTTAGGGATGGCAGCAGGTGCAGCAGCGTACTACTTATTATCGACAGAAGATGGCAAGAAACAGCTGGATAAAGCGAATTCAAGCATCAAGAGTCTGACAAAATCGCTGAAAGAAATGTCCAAAAAAGAAGCTCAAAAGGCAGAACGTTTCGCTAAATCAGCGAAGGAGGACCTGGAAGCATTAAAATCCCGGGCCAAGGATGCTGGTAAATCGGCTGTGAATAAGGCGGCAAACAGAACAACCGAATGGGCGCATAAGGCAGCGGATACCGCGAACAAAATTGCCTCTAAAACAGAAGAAATCGCTTCTAAAACAAAATCCGAGATTTCAAATTCTTAATATTTTTAAAATCTCCCTGCATTTGAGCCTGTGAAGGTTTATCTTTGCGTACCCATGAATCTATTACAACAAGTAAAATCATTGGTCGCTAAAGACCTGTCACTGGAATGGCGTTCAAAATATGCTATCAATAGCATATTGTTATATGTAGTATCTACAGTATTTGTTTGCTACCAAGCCTTCAAATCTGTAGATATTTTTGTTTGGAATGCACTATTTTGGATTATTTTACTTTTTGCTTCTATTAACGCCATTAGCCGGTCATTCACACAGGAAAGTCCTTTTAGACAGTTGTATTATTACAGTCTGGCAAGTCCAAAATCCATTATCCTATCCAAAATCATATATAACACGCTTTTAATGGTCTTCCTCTCCGCCATAGCGTATCTGACCTATTCGATTATCTTCAAAAATCCGGTAGGCGACGCGCTATTTTATTTCCTTGCTGTACTTTTAGGTAGCGTGAGTTTTGCTACAGTGTTCACGATGATATCGGGCATTAGTTCCAAAACCAATAACAACAGCACAATTATGGCCATCTTATCGTTTCCGGTTGTCATCCCGTTGTTGATCGTCCTAATTAAACTCTCGCACAACAGTCTTATTGGTGCAGACAGAAGTGGAAGTTACAGCGATATCCTCGTATTGCTGGCAATAAATGTAATAACTGTTACTGTTTCTTTATTGTTATTTCCTTACCTTTGGAGGGATTAAAACTATAATCTCCATGAGAAAAAATTGGTGGAAACTATTGGGTGCAACCTTCATTTGTATCTCTATAATTGCTGGCTTTATCGGCCCGGTTCCTAAGCTTCCGATCTTGCACGAGACCATCCGGAATGTATATTTTCATGTCCCCATGTGGTTCGCCATGATAACGTTATATGCCATTTCCGTGTTTTATAGTGTCAAGTATTTAAACCAAGGAAATCCCAAATTCGATATTATAGCCGTGGAAGCAGTCAATACGGGTATCTTATTTTGCTTCTTAGGTCTTCTTACGGGTATGCAATGGGCAAATATCACTTGGGGAGAGCCGTGGCCCAATGATCCAAAATTAAATGGATCAGCAATTGCGACATTGATGTATCTCGCGTATTTGGTTTTACGAAATGCGCTTGAGGAAGAACAAAAAAGAGCAAAGATATCAGCGGTATATAATATTTTTGCCTTTCCGATCATGATTGTGTTACTCTACATATTACCTAAACTGACAGATTCATTGCATCCGGGAAGTGGGGGGAACTCCACCTTCAGCGATCTGGATATGGACAATTATATGAGACCTGTATTCTATACTGCAGTTGCGGGGTGGATATTGATAGGTATATGGATATGTACGTTGCGTTATCGTGTCCGGTTAATCGAAAACACACGAAATCGAGATGTAAATAATCATTAACACACAGGGGGATGATTATTTACTCGAGCTCTCATCAGCCATTTAAACTTAGCGAAGCGATCTCATTGATGCCTTTTTAAAGACAAACAATGGATCAATAAACAAATAAATAGATGAAATTATTTAAGTTAAACATGAACAAGACATTGTTAATTATCGCCCTTACCTGGTTGACCAACTTCGCTGCTTTCGCACAATCTGGCGATGTGGAAATGGCTACAGGCTTGCGCAGTTCGGGTAAAATATGGGTGGTTGTACTGGTCGTACTGACGCTCTTTATCGGTCTCTTCATATATATGTTCACACTGGATAGAAAGATAAAAAAACTTGAAAAGGATAAATGATTATTACGCAAAACAGACAGTTTTCACCTGTTAATATCTTTTGGGTAATTATTGTCGGAGCGATCTTATGTACCGGTGCTTTTTTTCATTTGCCGGAAGCCCTCACACCGGTCGTTCTTGAGCCAGCGGTTACCAATCTCATCGGGTTGGAAATTGGAAAGGGATTCTCTCCTCAAGCGAATGTTTTCGTCACGCTGGTATTAACGCTTGCGCAAGCTTTTTTGCTCAACAGCGTCGTGAATCATTTCAATTTCATGGGAAAGCCAAATTTTCTTACGGCCTTATTATTTATGACGCTGGTAAGTTTATTTCTACCTTTTTTGATACTCTCCCCGACGTTGATCTGTAATTTCATTACCATATGGATGGTAAGCAAACTTTTCAATATTTATAAGCAGCCCGACGTAAAAGGGTTGATGTTTGATCTCGGGATGATTATTGCCTTAGGCAGCCTAATCTATTTTCCTTTCATTGTCATGCTTCTCCTTCTATGGATAGCATTAATTTTATTCCGACCATTTATCTGGCGCGAATGGATCACCCCTATCTTAGGGTTTGCAGTAGTTTACTTTTTACTTGGAGTCATTTATTATTGGATCGATCGTTTCGACGAATTTATAACTATCTTTTCGCCATTTGCCAATTCCTTTCCAACAGCCCTGCAAGTCGATATACATGACTATTTTGTGGGCATACCTATTGGTATTGCCATGATTTTCTTCTTGTTCATTCTGCAAGATAAATACTTCAGAAGCATAGTACATATACGTAAATCTTTCCAACTCCTATTCTTTATGTTAGTACTGATCGTCGGATCCTTTTATCTGAACGAAAAAATTACGATCAACCACTTCTTATTGTGCGCCCCTCCCCTCTCGATTTATCTCGCGTTCTATTTTAGTCATGCAAAAACCAAATGGCTCTATGAAAGTCTCTACATGATTATATTCTTTACTATCCTCTACTTTCAATTTGCGTAAACAACTAAAATCCAGTAGTTTAACCTTTTTTAACAAAATCAACTCATGGAATCGGCAAAAATTAGATAGTTTTGTATCGAAAAAAAATAAAAAAATCAATACAAAAGGTAATAAATTTTGAAATTAAATAGGCTTACCTTCGTGTAGCCGAATGAAGATTATATGCATAAAATATTTACGCTTGGGCCGCTTACACTATTGCTGGGGATAGGTTTCGTTATGTTGACACAGCACGCGAATGCGCAAAAAACAACATCTCATTCTCCATACTCACAGTTTGGTCTCGGACAGATGCGCGAAGATTTATTACCCCAAAGCAGATCCATGGGTGGTATTTCGACAGGCTTAAGATACCAGTCCGGTTTAGCAACTTTTAACCCAGCAAATCCAGCGAGTTATTCCGCATTTAACAGGACCATTCTGGAAGCCGGTTTGTATGGCAACATCACACAATTAGGCAAAGGTTCAGCGCTCAATAATACTGCTGACTTTGCATTTTCACATCTTGCCATAGGTGTACCGCTTGGCCCAAAAGTGGGAGGAATTGCGTTTGGATTAATGCCTTTTTCGGATGTTGGCTATAATTCATCTCAAAATGTCACGTTAGATGCCATCCAATATAGCAAGACTTCCAACGGGGAAGGTGGGCTTAATAAAGCCTTCTTCGGCTATGGTATAAGTCCGATAAAAGGGCTGAGCATAGGTGCCAATGCGGGTCTGCTTTTTGGAAGCCTCTCCGACATTTCTTCGATAACATTCCCTTATTCATTAGAAGCTTACAACACAAGATATGAAGAGTCCAGATTAATTCGTGGATTAGCCGTCGACTACGGCACACAGTACTCCAGCTCTTTAGGCAATAAACTGCATCTTACTGTTGGATACTCGGGGTCATTAAATAATGTGGTTTCCAATCGCACGACGATAACGGTATCCCGTACCGAAGCCTCATTAGATCCTGACATTCAAAATATTCCTTTGGACACGGCATTCTTTAAGGAATACCCTAGTCGGGATATCAATCTACCTTTAAAACACAATGTAGGCTTCACGCTCTCCAAAGGTTATAATTGGATGGTGGGTGCCGATTTTAAGTACACGGATTGGAGTAATTTCCAGACACGTGAAGGAGAGCCCGCCCTTGGAAAAAACTATGGCTTTGCTGTAGGAGGGCAGTTCAAACCTGATGTCACTTCTTTTCGGTATTGGAATATTGTGGATTACAGATTAGGTTTTAGATATAACCAGACACCTGTCCGTTTCAATAACCATAACATCAATGATATGGCGATAACCGTTGGTCTAGGCCTCCCATTACCTGAAACAAATTTTGGCCGTACATTTTCCAGAATAAATATTTCAGCAGAATTCGGGCAACAGGGTACATTAAATCACAATCTGGTTCGAGAGCGGTATATCAATATCAATCTTGGATTTACCATCAATGATTCATGGTTTATCCGAAGAAGTTTAGATTAGGTATGTTCACCTTAAATCAAGTCGGCCAAATACCATTTTTATTTTCCGCCTTATTGGGAATGATCCTGTTTTGCAGTTGCGAAAATGACCTAAAGGATATCAACGAAATTGAGAACATCCAGAAAGAGGAAGCTGTGGACATCTCAAAAGATGTCAGAGTGATATACAGCGACTCAGCAGTCGTCAAAGCCGAATTGACCGGCCCGGAGCTACGTATTTACCACGATAGCACGGGCAATTATGAATTTCAAAAAGGTCTTCAGATTATATTTTTTGACAAAGATGGTAACGAAACCCAACGTATAAAATCTGACTACGGTGTACAACGAAGTACCTTGGGAATAACGGAATTTCGAAAAAATGTGGTAATCACTATGGCCGACGGATCGGTTATCAAAACAGAAGAACTGTTTTATGATGAAAACAAAAAAGAATATTACAATTCCGTGCCCATCTTTATGGAATTTAAAGACTCAAGAGGAAATATTCAGGCAACCTCTTTTCGATCCGATGTGAATTTTGAAAATATTCGTGGAGAGAGCATGACGGGATTTACAATTCCTGATAGTGGTCAAGTACCTGCATTCGGTCCATAAATAACGTGTTGTCGCTTTTGAAAATAAAGTTTTGCAAAATTACAAATTTTTAGATTTTTTTTTATAAAAGTCGTATCTTGCGCCTTGTTTAAAAACGAGACAATCTAAATAACTAAAAAATAAATAAACACAATTCGAGAATATGGGTATAATGGGTAGTTTGCGTAACCGCGCGGGATTAGTGATTTTCGTCATCGGTTTAGCAATTGTTGCTTTTTTATTGGGTGATATTATTCAGTCCGGTACACCTTTTTGGGCAAAAAAACAAAATCAGGTAGGTAACGTGAACGGAGAGGGTATAGATTACAATTTGTTCAACCAACAGGTCGAACAAATGTCCATGATGTACCAACAGCAAATGGGCGGTGGCGAAACGCCGCAACTTAAAAACTTTGCTATTCAGCAAGTTTGGAATCAATTTATCTCAAAGACGCTGATCGATGAGGAAATTGATAAGATCGGATTAACGGTAGGTAAGCAAGAGTTCAATGACTTAATAACTGGCCCTAACCCCTCGCCGCAAATTCTTCAAAATTTCACAAACCCACAGACAGGTCAATTTGACCGCAACTTTTTGAATCAAATTATCAACGAAGCTAAAAACGGAGGAAGTGAAGTTGCTGGTCAATGGGAAACGCTACTGGAGAGTATCCGCTCGCAAAGACTAACCGAAAAATATTCAAACTTATTGAAAAACGCAGTTTACGTGACTGCATTGGAGGTAGAAGACGAGTATACAGCTAAAAATAAACTTGCAAATTTCAAGTATCTCCTGCTCGACTATTCGTCCGTGAAAGATTCGGAAATTAAATTGACGGATTCAGATTATAAAGAATATTACAATAAGCATAAAAGCTCCTTTAAAAATACGGAAGAAACGCGTGCCGTTGAATATGTCTTATTTGACGCAAGCCCTTCGGCGCGAGATACCGCAGCCACACTCGCTGCTATACAGAATCTAAAAACCGAATTAGCAGCTTCAACCAACGACTCGCTTTTTGCAACTATTAATTCAGACACAAAACATCCAGTTACCTATGTCAGAAAAGGTCAAGTAAGTCCTGCATTAGACTCTGTCATTTTCAATGTTCCTGCTGGCACTACTGTTGGTCCTTTCTATTCCGATGGAGCTTACGAAATTGCGAAAGTAATAGCAACGAAGTTCAGCCCGGATTCCGTAAAGGCAAGTCACATTCTGTTGAATATAGCTGCTGAAGGTGGATTAGAAAAAGCTAAAGCTAAAGCAGACTCGATCAAAGGATTGATTCAAAAGGGAGATAACTTTGCTGCCCTAGCAGTCGAGTTTAGTCAAGATCCGGGTAGTAAAGCTAACGGAGGAGATCTGGGCACTTTCCCACGAGGTCAAATGGTCGGACCGTTTGAGGAGGCGGCCTTCGGCGGAAAACCAGGTGACGTGGTTGTTGTTAATTCTCAATTCGGTATTCATATTATTCGAATAGAAAAGCAAGTAGGAAATTCTAAAATTGTAAAAGCAGCAATTGTCGATAAGGTAATCAATGCGGGTAAAGAAACAACAGATGCGGCTTTTGCTAAAGCAAATGAATTCTTCTCGGAAGTAACTGCAGCAAATTTTGGAGAATTTGCTAGTCAAAAATCTGTTCGTTTAAATAAAGCGGAGCGCGTCCAAGCTATGGATAACACATTAAATGGTGAAGATGCACCACGCGAATTATTCCGTTGGATATTTGAAGCTGATCAGAATCAGATCTCCGATAAAATTTATGAGACGGACCACAATTTCATCGTTGCAAAAGTGGCCAACATCAGCCCGAAGGGTATACAGCCTTTAGAGCACGTGAAAAATGATATCGAGCAGGGTGTACGAAACCTGGTTAAAGCTCGTATGTTGAAAGAGAAAATGAACAATGCATTGAACGGTGCTTCTTCGATCGATCAAGCTGCTCAAAAAATCGGCAAATCAGCCATCGCAGTAGAGAATGTGGTATTGGCCAACCCGGTAATACCAGGTTTGGCTCTGGAAAGTACTGTTGTCGGTACCGTTTTTGGATTACAGCCGAAGCAGCCTTCAAAAGCTATTGAGGGGGCACAAGGGGTATATGCCGTGCAGGTCGATAACTTCGTTAATCCGAAAGAATTAGTTGGTTCAGAACGTCAAGCTCAACAGAAACAAATGTTGACTTCGAAAGAACAACGTGCTTGGGGTGCTATCTTCCAAGCTCTGCAGAACAACGCGGATATTGATGACAATCGCATTAGATTTTATTAAGATTTTATAGCTATTTTTAGGGCTGGGTTTGTATGCAAGCCCAGCTTTTTTGTTTAGCAATATGGATATTCAAGATAATATAGTCAATAAAGTAGCTCAAAGTGGACTGTTAACAATAGACCTGGCAAATTTTGCCCCTACGCAGGATATTATAGCGTATGATATCAAAGATAATCTCTTTCATGGTTTGATATTGAAGGAGAAGGACTTTCGCGAGTTTGTCAAAAACCATGATTGGAGTCAATATCAGGAAAAAGTAGTAGCCATTATGTGTTCCACAGATGCCATCGTACCCACCTGGGCTTATATGATTTTAGCCAATAGGTTAGCCCCCTATGCCTACAAAATTAGTTTTGGAACGAAAGAGGAGGTTTACCGCGATCTGTTTCTGAAAACAATTGACGAAATGGACTATGAACAATACGCCGATCAGCGGGTCGTGGTAAAAGGATGTGGTGACATTCACGTTCCCGAAAGCGCCTTTGTATTATTTACCAGCAAACTGACCCCAATAGTAAAGAGCATCATGTATGGAGAGCCTTGCTCTACGGTCCCTGTATATAAGAGAAAAAGTTAAACTATTAAGCGCGGTATCTGTCCTATTGATATGAAAACATTTTACATTGTATTACTTACGGTATTATTTAGCTGGGGAGGTTATGGCCATACGCAAAATTTACCTTATCTTAAAGAACCGACTTTTAAGGAAGGAGAAAAGCTAACCTATCGGCTCAAGTATGGGAGCATGTCTGCGGCCAACGGCGTACTTTCTGTTAATAAATCCAAGCTCCAATTTAGCCAGCCAACGTATCACCTGAGTGCCTATGGTCAGACTTCCAGTTTTTTCTCCGTGTTTTATACGGTAAAAAATAAATATGATTCATACATCTCTGCCAGTACATATCTACCCTATTTGTATATCGAAGATATTCGGGAAGGAAGTTATACGCGCAGGGAATACGCCACTTTTGATAGCAAAAATAAAAGTGTAAAAGGGCAGGCAGGCACATTCAGCAGCCCTGTGACTCAGACTTTTGATCTGCTTTCCGCATATTATTTCGCCCGCAATTTAGATTTTTCGTCCTTAAAGCCGGGAGATGGCTTTAAATTAACGTACTTTCTAAATGATGAAATTGCGCAGCTAGGTATCGAATACATAGGCGTGGAAAAGATTAAAACGAGCCTGGGCACGATAGAATGTATCAAACTTAGTCCTGAAATCAAACCCGGACGTATCTTTAGAAAAGACAGCCGTTTATACCTTTGGGTGACGAACGATGGGAATCGCATACCTGTCCGGGCTCACGTCGAAATATTAATCGGCTCGGTGACATTAGAGCTTGCAAAAGCTGAGGGGTTAAAATATGAGCTCGGTAAAAAAGTTAGTTATTCCAAATAGCAATAATGATTGAGGTAGGTAATGTTTTGGTGCACGAGGATATCATCAGTAATGATTTTGTCTGTAACTTATCCAAATGTAAGGGAGCATGCTGTATAGAAGGGGATGCAGGGGCTCCTTTGGATATCAGAGAGACGGAAATACTAAAGGATATATATCCCAAAGTAAAACCCTATATGACACAAAAGGGTATTGATACGATCGAAGAATATGGCACGCACGTCATCGATCAGGATGGCGACCTGACAACGCCATGTGTTGAGGGGAACAAAGAATGTGCGTATGTAACCTGGGAAAATGGAATCACAAAATGTGCCATTGAAAAAGCCTATGAACTCGGTGAAATCGATTGGAAAAAACCTATTTCCTGTCACCTCTATCCTATCCGTACCACACATTATCCTGCATTCGATGTACTGCATTATGACAGGTGGCATATATGCCATGACGCTTGCTTATTTGGAAAGGAACTTCAGGTACCTGTTTATAAGTTTTTACGGGATCCTTTGATCCGCGTATATGGGTCAGAATGGTATGGGGATTTAGAAAAAACGGTCGAAGCTATGTAAGCTATTTTTGTTATATTTAGCCAAATATTAATACGGCGCAAAATCGGCGATTAACATCATTCATGCTTACTTTAAAAGAGATACAAAAGCCCATAGCACACGAACTTTCAAGTTTTCAAACGAAGTTTAAGCAGTCTATGCAAAGCTCGGTGCCTTTATTGGACATTATCACACAATATCTATATAAACAAAAAGGCAAACAGATGCGTCCCATGTTTGTCTTTTTTTCTGCCGGACTATGTGGTAGCATCAACGAATCTACATATCGGGGAGCTGCGTTGGTAGAACTGCTTCACACAGCTTCTTTAGTTCACGACGACGTGGTCGACGATGCAAACGAGCGTCGTGGCTTCTTCTCTATCAATGCATTATGGAAAAACAAGGTGGCTGTATTGGTCGGAGACTACCTGCTTGCCAAAGGTCTCTCCATATGTGTGGACGGTAACGAATTAGCCCTATTGAAAGTCGTATCCGAAGCGGTAGAACAAATGAGTGAAGGCGAACTCTTACAGATTGAGAAGGCTCGGAAGCTGGATATTAAAGAAGATGTGTATTTTGAGATTATCCGCAAGAAAACGGCAACTTTGATTTCCTCATGTTGTGCTTCGGGAGCTACTTCTGTAAAAGCGGATCCAAACGTGATTGAAAAAATGCGTCTTTTTGGTGAAAAGGTAGGTGTTGCTTTCCAAATTAAAGACGATCTGTTTGACTTTGGAACGGATGATGTCGGCAAGCCTCTCGGCAACGATATCAAAGAAAAAAAGATGACCTTACCGCTTATATATGCACTTCGGCAATGCTCAAGCCAAGAAAAAAGACACTACATCAATATCGTCAAAAATCATAATGAGGATCCGAAGAAAGTACAGGAAGTTATTGATTTTGTAAAAAGTAGCGGCGGATTGGATTATGCAACAGAACGTATGCACGACTATCAACAAGAGGCGTTTTCAATTCTTGATGAATTCGCCGATAGTACATATAAATTAGGTTTACAGCAACTTGTCAAATTTACTACTGAAAGAAAGAAATAAAATATGAGTCACGAAATAATGTTTTTTGGGGGATTTATTGTTTTTATCATCCTCATGCTTGCCATAGATTTGGGGCTATTTAGCAAAAGTGACAAACCTATATCTCTGAAGGCTGCCGCTATCATGTCTGCTATCTGGGTCGCGTTTGCACTTGCTTTTGGTTTGGTATTGTATTATTGGGGCTATGAGCTTCATAACATACATGATATGGCAAGCCTGCAAGAGATTATCGCCAAGCACCACCACAATATTAAGATTAACACGCTTGATTTAGAAAGCAGTTTACATATATATAGTAAAAACCTAACGCTAGAATACCTTACGGGTTACGTTGTTGAGTATGCTTTATCGGTAGATAATATTTTTGTTATGGTCTTACTCTTTTCCTCCTTTGGTATCCCGGAAAAATATTACCACAAAGTGCTTGTTTGGGGAATATTGGGCGCTATAATCCTACGGTGTATTTTTATCTTCTTAGGTGCTGCGCTGATTGCCAAGTTTGGTTGGATCTTATACGTTTTCGGAGCATTCTTAGTGTACACTGGAATTACGATGTATATCAATCGGAATCAAGAAGAAGAGGTCGACCCACAGAATCATAAAGTGGTAAAATTCGCTTCACGATATTTTAAAGTAACACCAAAATTAGATGGAGGAAAATTTTTTCATGTCGAAAATGGCGTGAAGTATATGACACCTCTTTTTCTTGTCTTACTCGTTATTGAGTTTACGGACTTAATCTTTGCGGTGGATTCTATACCGGCAATATTCTCCGTAACACAAGACCCGTATATCGTATTTTTCTCGAATATTTTTGCAATTTTAGGCTTGCGCTCTATGTTTTTCCTATTGGTAAATATTATCCATAAATTCCATTATCTCAAAGTCGGATTAGCATTTCTACTCGTGTTTATCGGTGCAAAAATGCTCCTTCACAGCTGGCTCAAGGAATGGGGGTTCACCACTTCCCATTCACTGATTATCATTCTCAGTATTTTAGCCATTAGTGTGATAGCTTCTTTGATGTTTCCGAAGAAGGAAGATTATAGCAAAGGTTAATCCGCTGTATAAGTTCCATACATGCACGGGCGTTGTGGTACGGACATTTCCACGGTCCGATTTTATCCTCTCGCATCACAGACCCTTTTTCAGAAATTCCCCAATGCCATTCGCCGTGTTGCCGATCTTTAATATACTGTTGGACAAAACTCCAGTTCCTGAATACAACATCTAAAAAACGCTGCTGTTTACTGAGTTGATAAGCCTGGAAAAAACCAACCAGACACTCCGCCTGAACCCACCAATGACGCTCTGCAACAATATTATCTGTTTCGCAATCGTGCTCGTATAATAACGCTCCAGCAGAATCCACTCCTTGCAGAGATGCATGAGCGAGGCTTAACGCAATGCGCTTGAACTTTGCTATCTCGTATGTATTTCCGGTATTTCTGGCAGCTTCCAATAATAACCACGATGCTTCAATATCGTGTCCGTATGAAATAATGTTCCCTCTGACATGCCAATATTGATCAAAAAACAGATTGAGGTGAGTTTTTTCTTTATTTAGAATCTTATCGTCAAAAAGACTTAATAGATTTTGGATACGTCTCAAGAGGTCTTTGTCCGGCCAAATTGTATATAAAGCAGAATACGCCTCAAGTATATGAAGATGAGTATTCATAGTCTTAGCCTCATTGGCATCTTTATCACTCAATCGAAAGTCCTCCAGCAATTGCCATTGTCTGTCAAAAGCTTCAAAATAGCCATTATCGATCGGATCAAAGGCATGTTGCTCAATCTGTCGATAGACGTCCACGGCCAACTGTAACGCTTCTTTACTTTGGTGACTGCTACTGTACGCAGCAAGTGCGTATATACCAAACGCCAAAGCGTAAACCTGTTTTTTAGTATTTACAGGCTGACCCAAATAATCCACTGTCCAATAGATCCCTCCATATTCGGCATCGATAAAGTGGTTTTTGAGATATTCATAAGCCCTGATTGCTATAGGCCGATCTTCTTCACGTCCATACAGACGATATGCAGTAGCAAATGTCCACAATATCCGAGCCTGAAGTACCGCACCTCTATCAGCAGTTGGGTATTTTACCTGATTATAGTCTATCCGACCGATAAAACCTCCATGTTGCCTATCTAAAGTTTCTTTGCTCCAAAAAGCGAGGATTTCCCATAGCTCTCTGCTGACTTCTTCATAAAAAGCGGGCAACCTATTGTTTATATGCTTCATTTTGTTCGATAAGTGTCAAAATAGCGTTCACAGAAGAAGCCGATGTGAGTTTGTCTTCAGGAGTATTGACCACATAATCGACCAATTTACCCAAAGTTGTCGTGGCGACATGCATACGTGTGTCAGAAGATCCATAGTAGATATACACATCTTCGCCGTCACATATCCACCCATTACAAAACACCACATTGGAAACGTCGCCTATACGCTCATCGTCCTGAGGTGCTAGAAAATAGCCGCCGGGCTTATAAATCACTTTTGTGATATCGCTGAGATCTGTAACGAACATGTATAACACATACCGCAGGCCTGCTGCAGTATGACGGACACCATGTGCCAGATGTATCCATCCGACTGTTGTTTTGAGTGGTGCCGGCCCCTGTCCATTTTTTGCTTCGTATACGGTATGATACACTTTAGGAGAAATGACGAATTCTTGATGGACGACAGGTCTTTCCATGCTTTTTGTATAAGCGACTGCAATCCCACCTCCCTTTCCAGCTTCAATAAAAGAATCTTGGGGGCGTGTATACAGCGCATACATACCATCCACAAACTCGGGATGAAGCACTACGTTCCTTTGCTGTGCCGAATCGGATTTAAGGTCAGGGAGCCTTTCCCAATGCACGAGGTCTTTTGTTCTCACAATACCACATTGGGCTATTGCAGCAGACTGATCTCCTGCAGACGCATGAGGATCTCGGCGTTCTGCACAGAATAAACCGTATATCCAGCCATCTTCATGAACAACCAATCGCATATCATATACATTGGTATCGGGTACATCTCCCTGAGGCAACTGGATAGGTTTATCCCAGAAACGAAACTGATCGATACCACTGGAGCTTTCTGCAATAGCAAAAAAAGACTTCCGATCCACCCCTTCCACACGTGCCACGATAACAAACGAATCGTTCCATTTTATAGCCCCGGCATTAAACACAGCATTGACCCCTATACGTTCCATCAGATAGGGATTATTTTTTGGATTTAGGTCATAACGCCAATGAAGAGGCACATGTGCTGCTGTCAGAATAGGATATTCATATCGGTCGTATATCCCGTTGCCCAAGGTTTGTTTTTTGTTTCGTTGTCCTCGGATAAGGCCCTCATGACCTTTTCTCAATGCGTCTATACGGCTCTGGAAATAATTATTCATATCTATTTTACTTATTATCCTGTAGAAAATCTATTTGATCTCTCTTTTTCCCTGTAGATCCTGATTTATGTTATGCATTTTGTGATCCGACAATTGATAGAAGAGTATAATTCCGAAAGAAACAAAAGCTCCTATGGCCGGAAATATACTCATCATCATTTTGAGACCATTTTCCGCATAGTCATGCTGTATACTATTGGCTTCAAAACCGTAGGCAGACAGTATCCAGCCTGTAAGGGCTCCGCCTATACTCCATCCCAGTTTTTGAGACATAGAAGATGAAGAGAAGATAAGACCCGTAGCTCGCCTGCCTGTTTTCCATTCGGAATAATCGGCGATATCAGCATACATTGCCCATAACAGTGGAAAAATACACCCGGCACAGATGCTTATCACACATTGCAAAATAAACATGAGTAGAATCTGCTCTCTGCCCAGCATATAGAATATCATACTAAACAATGCAGCTAATAACATAGCTATTGCAAAAGTATTCCGCTTTCCAATTCTATCCGAAAGGGGCTTAGCCAGCAACACGCCTATGATATTGGCAGCCTGACCAATCACGAGATAAAGGGAACTGTATTGTAGAGAAACTTCCAGTAGAGGTAACTTCACATCAGCGCTATGTACTACAAAATACTTGAAATAAAAAATGGCTGATCCATCCCGGATAGAGTTAAAGATCAAGGTAGCTACTCCCGCACCTAACAGAATAAACCATTGTTTATTCTGCAAAAGATCGATAAAATCCGTCTTCAATTTATTGTTCTTTTTCTGGGGAGGTTTTATCCTTTCCCGGGTCTTCAAAAACGTCACAAAAAACATCAAAACAGCCAGCAGAGCAAAACAGGCTACCGTGTAAAACCACCCCCGTGACTCGCTAACGGCACCATCTGCCGCTCTTCCAAACCATGCAACTAAGGGTTCGGCAGTCCCCAACACAAGAATACTTCCTGCAAATGCAAAAACAAATCGGTAGGTGGACAAAGTCGTACGTTCTTTGGAGTCTGTACTCATCACCCCCATAAGCGACGCATAAGGCACATTAATCAGAGAATAGATCATCATCATCAGCGTATACGTGATATAGGCATATGTGATTTTCTCCTGATATCCCATTTCGGGAGCGAAAAAAGTCAAAACACCAATTGCACCAAATGGTATGGCAAACCACAATATAAACGGTCGGAACTTTCCCCACCGGGTATGGACCCGATCGGCAATGACCCCCACTAAGGGATCGAAGGCCGTATCCCATATACGGGTCACCAGAAACATCGTTCCCACCGCCGCCGCTGCAATACCGACTACATCTGTATAGAAATAAAGCAGATAGGCCGAGAAAAGCTTCCAAAACATAGAAGATGCAAAATCTCCAAAACCATAAGCAACTTTTTCTCCGAATTGGATTTTCATGCTTTTCATCGACAGCTAGTTTGATAAGTTATAAATATTCAGCGGTCGTAATGTCCCCTGTAACGCCATTTTTGTTCCTTTGAACATGTTTTTGAAGTCCATTGCCGAAATATGACCCGGATAGGGCGCATAATAATGCATCTTGTTCTTTAACAATCCTTGATTTCGCCAAACCAATACATAAGATAAATTATAGGATTTCACCGCATCATACAGAACATCCGTCCACCATGTCGCATCTGGAATAGCTTCAAAGCCCGTTTCAGCCAGTGCCATTAACTTTCCATGGCGATTTGCGTTATATTGCAGTACATCTAAGTTGGACTGTAATTGAGTTTTAAATTTTTGAGAGGACGCGAGCAACCCACTGTTTACATTTTCTCTTCCCAGAAACTGATAGGTATCAAAACTCATCACATCTATATATGTATCTCCCGGGTAACGTTCCATAAACTCAGCGTCATCGCGAAAATTATTCGTATTATACACATAGAGTACATGGTGCAGACCTTTGATATCCTTGAGATAATTGACGGTAAACCGCCACAACTCAATATATTCCTCTTTAGAACAAAAAGGCTTACACCACCAAAACCAATTACCGTTAAGTTCGTGGAAGGGCCTGAACAAAATAGGCACAGGTGTGCCGTCTTCAAAACGCAGGCTATCTAAAAATGAAGCTACGTTATCCAACCAATTCACAAACTGTCCATGCAGCGATCCAGAGGGCAGAATATGTGTAACCGCAACGGTAGTATCCCAGGAACTGCCGCCTGTTGCAGGGTTGCCTAAATGCCAACTGATCGTATTGATGCTTCCCTCCCGAGCCGAAGAAATAATAAAACGTCTCATCAAGTCGAAAGGTACTGCGTCCAAATTGACTTCATGTCTATATTCAATACCCCCGATATCCCATCCCATAACCGCCGGATAATCTCCTGCAACATCTTTAACATCACTTTTGCCTGGTTGATATCTCCAGTGCACCCCATATGCCAGATCATCCTGATGTCCAAACAATATCTTCTCGCCCTGCAATCGATGAAGAAAGGCATGCAGGCTTCGGGTCTCTTGTGTCGCTTTTGCATCTATAGGGAGGGGCCTATCCTGATGGCACCCGAAGATCAAAACAGGTATTCCAAAAAATACAAACATATATAAACCAGATAGTCGTTTATAAATTGGGTTCATAATGATCATTTAATTTTCAATATTACTGATTAATGGCCGATCTGGAATAATACTATTTTATCTAAACCAAAGATTATTTATGCTTTTCCTCTTTTGTTTTTATCAAAAATAATTATCTTGTCTTTATATTATAAACTTTTGAAACAGCCTTTTCCTATACATATAGGATTGTCCAATATTATCTTAACTTAAACTTATTGTGCTTATGGATGCCGAAAGTCTGATGAAAGAAATAACGCCCCTCACTCAGAATGATTGTTTTACTTTTTTTTCAAGAACAAAGAAAGAATTCAACTTTCCCCTACACTATCACGAAGAATATGAGTTAAATCTCATTATAAACGCTCAAGGAGCAAGACGGGTTATAGGCGATCACATGGACAATATAGGTGACATGGAACTTGTGCTAGTGGGTCCAAATCTTCCACACGCCTGGTTTACACACCAATGCGAGTCCGACGCGATAAGAGAAGTAACCGTACAGTGGCATAAAGATCTGTTTGATGACAGGTTTTTAAGTCGTAACCAGTTGCATGCGATCAAAACATTATTACAACAAAGCGTAAATGGATTGAGCTTTTCCGAAGAAACTATCAAAAGTATTGCTCCGAAACTGCTTAGCATCAACCAAAATACAGGCTTCGATTCGGTTATCTCTCTTATGTTGATCTTAAGAGAACTTTCTGTAGCAAACAATACAGTTACGCTTTCCTCACGGGCATACCACGAGGCTACATCTACCTCTTACAACAGTCGGCGAATTGATAAAGCCTTTGACTTTATGCATAAGAACTACCAAACCCCTATCCAGCTCAAGGAGATGGCCAAACTGGTGAATATGACTGAAGTGTCCTTTTCCCGATTTATAAAAAAAAGAACCGGAAATACCTTTATCGATAGCCTAAATAATATTCGACTAGGCCATGCCTGTCGTATGCTCATTGAAACGACACATACCGTAGCTGAAATTTCGTATAAAACCGGATTTAATAATATCTCTAATTTTAACAAAGTATTCAAGAAGAAGAAAGGCTGCACACCCAGCGAATTTCGATTAAACTATCAAGGCACAAGGATATTTATTTAAAGGTTACCCTATAAGAACCCTATATCATCAAAATATACAGTCGCATCTTCCAATACCCGTTTATCTTGCCCGTTGAACTCCTGGAAAAGCAGGGAAGTGATCGTCGTTAAATTACCAAAAGCACTCAATGGTATCTGATACTCCACCCATTCATTGACTTTCTCGATGGTAATGGTATATGATCCTGTTGCCGAAGAGTTATTCAGATAGACACGAACCTTTTTACCCAGATTCGTTTGCTCTGCGTACATGGAGAATTTGACAGCTGTATAATCTCCAAAGAGCAGCTCAGTTCCAGAATGTGCCAAACGAACGGCTCCCCACCCACCATATACTACACTATAAGCATGTGTACCTCGTTTAACCACATCGGTGCTCTGCACGGTAAAAATACCCGTGTAAGAGCTATTTGACCAGCCGGCGCGAAGTCCGTCCGTGTATACGAGATGTTTGAATCCAAAGGTATTAGGTGCCGATGCCGTACCACTGGGGGTAGTGACGTGCACTACACCGAATGCAGATGGAGGAATTTTGACTTTAATCTCCGTTTGTGTATTAGACACGATTTCTGCTTCCTCATCGTTAAACATGACCTTATTAACACCATTGAAGTGCAATCCGATAATAGTAATCACCTCTCCCGGATCGCCGATCGATGGAGTAATCTGTTGGATAACGGGCTCGGGCTGCAAAATCCGAAATGCAAATACGGCCTCCCCAAACGCTGTAGTCAGCGTAATCGGATTGTTTTCCGGATCAGGCAACGTCTTCGGAATCCGTACAGTGACACTGTGGTCCTCTGCATAGAAGTCCGTCGGCGACACCGCCACGCCATTGAAAGATATAGCTTTCGTCGTTTTTAGATATTCTCCGTGAATAATTATCCAACTGCCATACACCGTAGACGATAATGCATCTTCCCGCTCACCAAGATTCGAGATGCGTGAAATTTCGGGCTGCCCATCGACTGGACTTTCTTCCTTTTTATCACAAGAAAGCAACTGCGCGGCCGTACCGACCGCCCATAGGATAATGATAATATGTTGTATTCTTTTCATACCTAAAAATTTATTACCAACCAAAATTGTTTTCTTTTATTGCTTTATTCGAGTTCATTTCATCAACAGGAATAGGAAGCAAAAGATTCCGTCGTGTCCTTACTTTGGATATATTGTTTTGTCCCATACCGATACTATTCATAACGTCCAAATAGATTCCCCATCGCATGAGATCATAATGTCTTATACCTTCTAATACAAACTCACGAGCTCTTTCCGCTATAACAAAACTTCTAAATTGCTCTTTATTCATACCTGCTGGAGCATCTTCCGCCGTCGCACGGTTATACACTTCGTTTAAGTACTCATAGGCTTTGGGAGGAGGTGTACTACTGGCTTCATTTGCCGCCTCGGCATAGATGAGCAGGACTTCTGCATAGCGAAGTAAAGGGAAGTAAGCATCGCTATTAGATACCAAAGGTTCGGCAACGTCAGCATATTTAATGACGTAGGCACGATCATCTGTACCTCCGTTATTGTTGTATGTCAGGCCATTCACTACTTTATACTGAGCCGCTTCCCAAGATGGATAGAAATAACGTGTTCCGGTATTGCTTACATAATTGTGGGCAACTGCATCTAATATGCGTTTGTCATTCGGCGCATAATCCATATAATGGTTGTTAGTGAACCATACTGCCCCACGTCCGAAATAAGACGTAGCTGAAAAATAACTGTGTATTTGATTAACGAATGTTGTCCCCGTCAAGGATTGCAGCATCCACATGTGTTCATCTTTATTTCGATAAGCGGCGCTCCATAGATCTTTCAAATTCGGAACCAACTTATATTCATATTCTTCACTTTCAATGACCTCTAAAGCTTTATCGCGTGCAAGTTCAAAATAAGTTTGGCTATCTACCCCTTCCAATCCTGCCACCACTTTTTTCACATAAGTCTGTTGACTATTTGTTGCACCTCCTCGGACAGTAATGTTTATAGGAGATAAGCTTCCCGAGGCAATGGTCAAATAAGTCTTTGCCAGAAAAGATTGGGCAATCTCCCGATTTGCACGTCCATTTTCTCCCGATTTCTCATGTGATTTTGACAACAACAACTCTTCCGCTTGTTTGAAGTCATTAATAATAGCTTCATAGACTTCCATCACTTTTGATTTGGGAACATTTGCTTCTGGATTAGCCGACAAAGACTGTAAGCGCAAAGGCACCTCTCCATACAGCTGCACCAGCTGAAAATAGGCCCATCCCCGTAAAAAATAAGCTTCTCCTATAATTCTATTCTTGATCTCCGTATCAATATTCTCTTGGATCAGATTGACATTTTCGATCACAGTGCTTGCCCTTGATATTATAGTATAACATCCCACCCAGGGTCCATCTACTCCCCAATAACCTTGTGGATTACCTGCACCGGATGTACCCAGATACCAATCCGCACCCGACACATGATCATCATCCAGCACGGTAAGATTCCATAATGGTTGTAAATACATATCCCAACTGTATAACTCGCTATATACACCATTGATAGCCGTCTTGGCGTCATCTTCATTCTTATAGAAGTTATTAGGCGAAAGAAAAGAATGCGGTTTTTCTTCCAACACCTTTTTACAGCTGTTCAAAAAGGGTAAGGTCGACGAAAGCATAATAAATACAACTATGAAGAGTAATCTTTTCATGGCCTTAAAAATTAAAATTTGCATTGAAGTGTTAAGTTGTAGGTTCTCGCGTTCGGGTAGCCTCCCAAGTCTACACCGAATAAGGCTGGATTGTCACCGTAGCTGTTGATCTCCGGGTCATATCCAGAGTAATTGGTCCAAGTAAATAGGTTATTTACACCTATCGAAATTTTGGCGTTTGAAATACCTTTGACAACATGATTTGGTAATGTATAGCCCAGTGTGATATTCTTTAATCGCACAAAACTACCATCTTCCACAAATCTTCTCGAAAACATAAGAGTACGCCAAAATTGTCTGCTCATTTTTGGGCCGGTAGCGTGTGTATTGTCCCGATCATCTGACCAAGCCCCGTCAAACATAGCCTGTGTAATGTTCTTATGGGTCCCCAGATTAGCAATGAAGCGGGTGTTCATATTTACAATATCATTGCCTTGTACAGCGTGAAGGAAAATGGACAGATCAAAATCCTTGTATTGGACTTGATTTGTAACCCCAAAGCTATATTTGGGGTTGACGTCTCCAATAATCATACGATCCGATGTCGACAGAGAACTTGGGTCGTTATCCAGGTTTTTATATTTTATTTCTCCTACCATACGGTCAATGATAGACTGGTCTTGATTATAATACAACATTGAATTTCTGACCTCGGCTTCATTGTCGAAATAACCATCTTCGACATACCCATATATGGCTCCTATCGGAGCACCCACCGTTTGTATAAAGGGCGCATCGTTAGTCGAAATATTGGCCGCAAACTGTTCAGTAAGTCCATTCCCCAGTGACAAAATTTTATTTCTGTTAAGAGAAAAATTAAAGCCGGCATTCCACTTCCAGTTCCTATTCGTGATTACCTGTCCATCAATACGCAATTCCATACCCCTGTTTTCTATAGAACCAGAGTTGACGAGTTGACGCGTAAAGCCAGTGGAAGCCGGGGTCGTGATAAACTGCAACAGATCATTCGTGCGTTTTAGATAGAAATCCGTTGTTACATTTAACCTACTTTTGAAAAGTGAGACATCCAACCCGACATTATATGCGTCTGTTGTTTCCCATTTGAGACCGGGGTTTGCAGGCCCAGCATAAAAATCATCAGCCAATCCACTTTGAAGACTGCCATCGAACGGGTAGTTATACACCGCTAATTTAGACAGTGACGAATAAGCCCCAATTCCCTGATTACCAGTTTTACCGTAGCTCAGCCTTAGCCCCATATTGTCTATTTTCTCTATATCTTTCAGGAAATCTTCTTGATTGATCTTCCAGGAGATCGCCGCCGAGGGGAAACCTGCCCATTTATTATCGGCACCAAACTTACTGGAACCATCCTGTCGATAAGAAACTGTCAGTAGATATCTTTCCATAAATGAATAGTTCAACCGGGCAATGAATGACACCAAGTTCGAAGTGGTACGAGCCCCTCGTATAGGGACAAGCTGTTCCGCCGCCTGCATATTATCGTTCTGTAACAGATCATTTGGAAAAGTCTTTGCTTCCGCCCGCTTCCATTCCGATTCAGTCCGTTCATACGTCCCGGCTCCCGTTAGGTTAAACAGATGACGGTCTACTCTTCTCTCATAAGTCAATATACTTTCTGATATAATAGAATTGAAACTGTTATCAGCTTTTAGCCCCCACCCTTTCGAACCAAAGCCTTCATATACCGTACGTGGATAATACTGATCCCGATTACTCATATAATAGTTAAATCCAAGGTTATTACGGAATTTCAATCCATCCAAAATATTGATTTCCACATAATTGGAATTGAATATACTTAATGTACCGATCTTATTCAACACATCATTGGTATAGATAACCGGATTCGTGATAAAATACGAATCGCCTACGCTGGTAAACTCTTCAATGGTCGTAATCGTTGGAGGAAAAGAAATAGCCGAGCGGATCACACCGGCACTAGCGGCATCAGACTTATCTGTTCCGGTTTTAACGCCATTGTTCACACTCCTTGACACCGAAGCACTGGTACCTATTTTTAAGTATTTCCTCACATTTCTGTTTAAATTTAAATTCAGCCCGTATTTTTCATAATCTGAATTACTGATAACCCCCTCCTGTTGCAAATAATTAAAACTGATTCGATGATTACCCGCATTGGTAGCGCCTGAAATGCTAAGCGCGTGCTTGTGATAACGCCCTTGCCGGAATAGTTTCTTTTGCCAATTGTTATTGTCATTCTCATATACACTAAGGTCCGGATACCTAACATCGTAGGTGGTTCCTTCGTACTTATTTGCATTTAATAAGGAAATGTTTTGATAGTCGGCATATTCGGCAGCTGTCAATACATCTAATATCCTCGTAACATTGGATACACCAAAATTCGCTGATGCCTCAATATTGTCTCGACCGAGCTGTCCCTTTCGAGTTGTGATCAATACGACACCATTTGCTCCCCGAGACCCGTAGATAGCCGTTGCTGACGCATCTTTCAGAATGTCGATCGACTCGATATCGTTAGGATCAAGAAACGCCAGTGCGCTGACAGATTGATGTTCATCTTCTCCCAGAGATACAGGTGTAGCATTACTATTATTGGCATTGTAGGGAATGTCATCAATAACATAGAGAGGTTCCGTACCACCCAAAAATGAATTGGATCCCCGGATACGGATGCTGATCCCTGCACCGGGTGCTCCATCGTTTTGTGTGACAGACACTCCCGCCAACTTGCCTTGCATGGCCTGTAGGATATTTGCTGAGTTCTCCCGTATTAGATCCTCATGACCGATCCGATCTATTGCTCCCGTCAAATCGGCACGTCGCGTGGTTCCGTAACCTACTACAATAATATCCTCCAATTGTCGGTTGTGTACGAGTAATGTAACGTCATAAACCGTTCGCCCTGACAACAAAACGTGTTGTGTCTCATACCCTAAAAAGGAAACACTCAACGATTGGGCAGCTTCGGGAAGCTTTATCGAAAACCCTCCATCTGCTCGGGATTGTTCTGTCACCAAAGCTTCACCTCCCGAAGACAATACGGTTATCGTAGCCCCCTGTAGTGGTTTGGAATACTCGTTCTTAATCGATCCTTGAATACTTTTCTGCTGTCCGTTGACTATGGTATAGCAAAAAAATAAGATCACGAAAATTTTTACGGTTAGTAGCTTTTGCATCGTGTTCATAACTGATTAAAACAAAGGTAGACACTTGAGCTCCCGGATGATAATACTATTTTATCCTAACCTTTAAAATTTTTATCAGGATAGCAAGTAATTTCTTCGCAACACATCCGTTAGGTATCGACCGCCAACTATTGTTGGATTTTTATTGCTTTGATTGCCTATAATTTACGTTTTCTTAGCTTATTCAAGTATATTTGCCTGTCATTTATTGTAAATAAGGCATTTTTATATCATGGAACTTTTTAACGTTTATCCGATCAATCCCGTCAATATTGTACGGGCACAGGGATCGACCGTATGGGATGACAAGGGTGATGAATACCTGGACCTATACGGTGGGCATGCCGTGATTTCTATTGGGCACACCCATCCTCATTATGTGGCTACCATTACGGATCAGCTCAGCAAAATCGGTTTTTATTCCAACTCGGTAGAAATTCCTATCCAGCGACAATTAGCAAAACAACTGGGTGAACTATCCGGCAAGCCTGACTATGCATTGTTTCTATGTAATTCAGGAGCAGAGGCCAACGAAAATGCGCTAAAATTGGCTTCATTTCATACCGGCCGTAAAAAGATTATTGCTTTTACCAAAGCTTTTCACGGACGCACCTCTTTGGCTGTCGCAGCTACGGACAACCCAAATATAATCGCTCCCGTCAATCAAACGGATAACGTCATTTTTTTACCTTTCAACGACGAACAAGCATTGTCACAAGCCTTCGCTTCCTATGGAGAAGAGATAGCTGCAGTAATTATCGAGGGTATTCAAGGCGTAGGCGGTATACGTGAAGCTTCCATTTCTTTTCTTCAGTTGATACGCTCGTTATGCAGTCAATCTGGAGCCGTCTTTATTGCTGATTCAGTCCAGTGTGGATACGGCCGTACGGGCACCTTTTATTCCCATGATTACGCGGATATTGAGGCGGATATTTATTCTATGGCAAAAGGAATGGGCAATGGTTTTCCCATAGGAGGAATTGCAATATCGCCTAAAATACAAGCTTCTTACGGTTTACTGGGTACGACCTTTGGAGGCAATCATTTGGCATGTGCTGCTGCTGTTGCTGTATTGGACGTTATTAAAAAAGAGAATTTACTCGCCAATGCGAAACAAGTCGGAGATTATTTGATTAAGGAGTTGCAAAAGTTCGAGCAGGTAAAAGAAGTACGGGGTCGTGGCTTAATGATCGGGATTGAGCTCCCGGATGAGCTCGGACATATCCGTAAGGAGCTTCTATCCAAGAACAAAATCTTCACCGGCGAAGCGAAGCCAAATGTCATTCGCTTATTGCCGGCCTTAAATATGACAAGAGAAATAGCAGATAGATTTCTAACTGCTTTTGACGAACGGTTAAAAGCGTAATGCGTATTGCGTCGCGGGTATTGCTCATGGAGATATGTACCCACCAAATATAAATAAGAAAAACTGGTCACTGATTATTGACCACTGATAACTCATAACAACATGAATAAGTTCTTTTCAGTAGCAGACGTAGATAACTTAGATAATATCGTAAAAGAAGCCTTGGAGCTCAAGGCCAACCCTTTTGCTCATGAAACATTGGGAAAACACAAAACATTGGGTCTGGTCTTTTTAAATCCCAGCCTACGTACACGTTTAAGCACGCAGAAAGCTGCAACAAACCTAGGCCTAAGCGTCATGGTGATGAATATGGACAAAGATGGATGGGCCCTGGAGACACGTGATGGAATTGTAATGAACGGCACTACCGTGGAGCATATTCGGGAAGCCGCCGCCGTTATGGGCGAATATTGTGATATTTTAGGCTTGCGTTCCTTTCCATCACTGACGGATAGGGAAGCAGACTATAATGAAGACCTATTCAACAAGTTCATCAAGTATTGTGGCGTCCCGGTAGTATCTCTGGAAAGTGCAACACGCCATCCTTTACAAAGTCTAACAGATCTGATAACAATTACTGAACACAAAAAAACAACAAAACCAAAAGTTGTGTTAGCTTGGGCACCACATGTGAAAGCACTGCCACAAGCAGTTCCAAATTCGTTTGCTGAATGGATGAGCCAGGCTCAAAAGGAAGGATTAATAGATTTTACGATCGCTCACCCAGCGGGGTATGAACTGGCTGAAGAGTTTACGTCGGGAGCACACATCACACACGATTGGAACGCTGCACTAACGTCAGCCGATTTTGTATATGTAAAGAACTGGTCCTCTTATAAGGAATACGGCCAGGTTTATCCCGTATCCGAAAATTGGATGATGGATAATGAAAAATTGAAATTAACGAATGACGCGAAGGTCATGCACTGCTTACCCGTAAGGCGGGATCTGGAATTGTCCTCAGAAATATTGGACGGTCCCAACTCCCTTGTCATCAAAGAAGCTAGCAATCGTGTATGGGCAGCACAGATCGTGCTAAAAAGAATATTGGAACATTTAAGTAAGTAAAAAACATGTCAAACAGTACATTGAATATTATCAAGATAGGTGGTAACGTAATAGACGACGATATTCAATTAGAGAATTTTTTAGAGAAATTTGCAGCTATTCCGGGGAAAAAGATATTGGTTCACGGTGGTGGCAAAATAGCTTCACGAATAGCAGACAAACTAGGCATAACCGTCAACATGGTTGACGGGCGACGCATTACAGATGAAAACATGTTAGATGTCGTCACGATGGTATATGCCGGCCTAACGAATAAGAAAATTGTAACAGCGCTACAAAAGTATGGTTGTGATGCACTAGGGCTCAGTGGTGCCGATGGGAATGCGATTAAAGCTATCAAACGCCCCGTACGTAAGATTGATTACGGTTTTGTCGGCGATATTTTGGCCGATTCGGTCAACAGTCTATCCATAAAAAAGTTTTTGGATGCGGGATTTACACCAGTTTTTTCAGCAATTACCCATAATGGAAGCGGTCAGCTCCTAAATACAAATGCAGATACTATTGCTTCAGCCTTGGCTGTCGCATTATCGGAGCTGTATGAAACTTCACTGATTTATTGCTTTGAAAAAAATGGCGTCCTGTTGAATGCCGAAGATGAAAACTCCGTCATTGCCACCATTAACAGTACTCAGTTTGAAACATTCCAAAAGCAGGGGGTGATTAGTGAGGGGATGATTCCGAAACTTCAGAATGCCTTTGATGCTATCAACAAAGGTGTAAAAGACGTTTTAATTGGAAATGCTTTAAATTTGCATTTGCTACAGCAGCAACAATTTGGAACTTCCTTAGTAAAGAACTAATGATATAAAATAGAGACGCGATGAGCAAACTAACAATTATCGGATCAGGGAATATTGGACTTTCACTGGCTAAAGGACTCGTAAAATCGGGACAATACCAAGCTAACGATATCATCTTAACAAGACGTTCATTGACTTCTTTAGAACAGGAGCGATCTTTGGGCTTTGGTGTCAGCGCGAACAACATCGAAGCGATTATGCAGGCTGACATTGTTGTATTGGCGGTATTACCTCAACAACTCCGAAAGGTTATGGAAGAAATCGCTGACACCATAGCTCCTCATCAAATTGTAGTCTCTGTTGCCTCAGGAGTCTCCTGTCGGGACATCAAAGATATTTTGGGAGAGAACACCATTACAGTACGCGCAATGCCGAATACCGCTATCGCTATCGGACAGTCTATGACCTGTATAGCGACAGATAACGCAACACCGGAACAGGTAGCCGTCGTTGAAAAGATATTTGAAACGGTGGGTGCAGTAGTCGTCATCAATGAAGATTTGATGACTTCTGCGACAGCACTTTGTGCTTGTGGTATAGCCTTCTTCTTACGTACGATTCGCGCCGCATCGCAAGGGGGCGTCGAAATAGGATTCCATGCACACGATGCGTTGAAAATGGCGATACAAACGGCTAAAGGTGCCGCTGATTTATTACTCCAGACTCAGAATCACCCCGAAAGTGAAATCGATAAGGTAACGTCACCTAAGGGATGTACAATTGCTGGGCTAAATGAGATGGAGCATAATGGTTTGAGCTCCGCATTTATCAAAGGTATTAAACTATCCGCCCAAAAGGCCGGAGGTCTATACAATGAATAATCGTATAACGCATCTTACAAACAGCTGCATTGTACTGTTGAAGCAGTTGATAAGCACACCTTCTCTCAGTAGAGAGGAGGAAGGCACCGCATCAATTATCCGTGAATTCTTAGCAAACTCCGGCGTAAAAAGCGAACGGGTGGGCAATAATATTATCGCATATAATAAATATTTCGATAAAGAAAAACCTACTATCCTACTCAACTCCCATCATGATACGGTAAAACCCAATCCCGGATATCACAAAAATCCATTCGAGGCAACCGTCGAGGATGGAAAGCTCTACGGGTTAGGAAGTAACGACGCAGGAGGTTGTCTGGCATCTCTGATAGCTACATTCTTATATTATTACGAACGAACGGACTTGATGTACAACCTTTGCCTTGTAGCTTCTGCTGAAGAAGAAATATCCGGCAAAGGGGGAATAGAGGAGGCTTACAAACATATTACCCCCTGTGCTTTCGCGATTGTAGGAGAACCTACTTTATTGGATCTGGCAATCGCAGAAAAGGGGTTGATGGTCTTAGATTGTGTGTCACATGGTCAGTCAGGGCACGCGGCTCGAGAGGAAGGAATAAATGCTATCTATGAAGCTATCGAAGATATAGCTTGGTTCCGTACTTTTGAATTTCCCAAGCAGTCTGTTTACTTAGGACCCGTCAAAATGACGGTAACCATGATTGAATCAGGGTCACAACATAATGTTGTACCCGCAACATGTAACTATGTAGTAGATGTAAGAACTACAGATGTCTATTCTAATGAAGAGGTGCTGGATATCATTAAAAAGCACACCAAAAGCGAGGTCAAAGCTCGATCTACACGGCTAAACTCTTCGTCGATCGCTCCCAACCATCCTATTGTCCAAGCCGGGCTCAAACTGGGAAAGACAACGTATGGTAGCCCAACCATGAGTGATCAGGCCTTGTTACCCATTCCTTCGATAAAAGTAGGACCAGGTGACTCTGCACGTTCTCACATGGCTGACGAGTACATCCATATACAGGAGATAGCGGAAGGTGTGCAATTTTATATTGATTTATTGCATGAGGTATTGCAATAAAAAAGCTCAAGTAGAAAATCCACTTGAGCTCTTATATAAAGACTAAGACTTAACTTTTAGTCTTTCTTCTCTTCTTCCTCTGTAGCTGAAGAATCCTTTGCTTCAGGCGCTTCCTCAATAGTAGCTTCTTCAGCATTCACCGTCTCTTCTTCCACCGCAACAACGTCCTCGACTACAGCTGCTGCAACCTCTTCTTCTTCAGCCTTCACTTCTTCAGTTTTAGCTTCGACTTCTGCAGTAGCCTTTTTCTTACCACCACGGCGACGAGTAGTTTTCTTCTCCGTTTGAGCAGTTTTACCGTAAACTTCGTTATAATCTACCAATTCGATAAATGCCATCTCCGCGTTGTCACCAAGTCGATTCTCTAATTTGATGATACGCGTATACCCACCCGGACGAGTGGCTACTTTTTCGGATACTTCACGGAACAGAATAGTTATCGCTTCTTTATCCTTTAAGTAGGAAAATACGGTACGACGAGAGTGCGTGGTATCACTTTTAGATTTTGTGATCAAAGGCTCAACATACTTACGCAATGCTTTCGCCTTCGCTAATGTAGTTGTAATACGTTTGTGTTTAATCAATGAAGTCGCCATGTTGGCTAACATCGCCTTACGGTGACTGTCAGTGCGGCCTAAGTGATTTACTTTTTTTCCGTGTCTCATTTTCTTAGTTGTTTTTGTGCGTACCGTCCATTTCGGAATAAGGATTAATCTTTACTCCCATTAAGGGGAATTACGCAACAGGTCGCTTGTTATTAAATTATTACTTATTTTACTTATTCTTCGTCCAATTTGAACTTGGATAAATTCATGCCGAATGACAAACCTTTCGATTTAACCAATTCCTGAATCTCGCTTAAAGACTTCTTACCAAAGTTTCTAAACTTCAACATGTCCGCTACATCATATGTAACCAATTCAGCCAACGTACGAATATCCGCAGCTTTCAGACAATTTAAAGCACGAACGGAAAGATCTAAATCGACTAACTCTGTCTTTAAAATCTTACGCATATGTAAGATTTCCTCATCGACAACTTTAGTCTCCTCTTTCGTCTGAGACTCCAACAACATGTTTTCATCCGAAAACAACATGAAGTGCTGTATCAAAATACGTGCGGCTTCCTTTAAGGCGTCTTCCGGGTGAATAGATCCATCCGTAGAAATATCCAACAACAATTTCTCGTAGTCTGTTTTCTGCTCTACACGATAATTTTCAATGGAATATTTTACATTCTTGATCGGCGTATAGATAGAGTCAATAGCGATCAACCCCACCGGTCCATCAATAGCCTTATTTTCTTCCGCATTAACGTACCCACGTCCCTTAGCAATTGTAAGCTCCACTTCGATAGTATTTGAGCTTTCTGTATTACAAATCACCAAGTCCGGATTCAAAACTGTAAAATTGTTTGAGAACTTAGTAATATCACCAGCGGTAAACTGGTCTTGACCATTGATAACCACAAAGATTTTCTCGCTATCACCTTGCTCACCTGTTTTCTGAAAACGTACTTGTTTTAAGTTCAAAATGATCTCTGTTACATCTTCCACCACTCCTTTAATAGTAGAAAATTCATGTGACACGCCTGAAAATCTTACCGACGTAATTGCATATCCTTCCAATGAGGACAATAAAATACGGCGTAAAGCATTACCAATAGTAACACCAAAACCTGGCTCTAATGGACGAAATTCGAAAGTACCATCAAAATCAGTCGATTTTTGCATGATTACTTTATCCGGTCTTTGAAATGCTAAAATTGCCATTTACTATATTTTAATTTTTTGTAACAATTAAATATATATGAATAAGGTATACAAAACTTGAAATCTAGCTCGTATACCGTTATCAATTACTATTTAGAGTATAACTCTACAATTAAGTTCTCCTTAATATTCTCAGGGATATCTGCACGTTCAGGGTAGTTAATAAACTTACCTGTCAAATTCTTCGCGTCCCATTCCAACCATCCAAATTTATTAACTGTTCTTCCAGCCACTGAATTTGAAATAGCTTCCAATGATTGCGAACGCTCACGTACACTGATAACATCGCCTGCCCGAAGACTGTATGATGGAATATTAACGACATCGCCGTTAACTGTAATATGTTTATGAGATACTAGCTGACGTGCTGCTGCACGTGTAGGCGCAATACCCAAACGGTATACGACGTTATCTAAACGGGCCTCTAATAATTTCAGGAAGATCTCTCCTGTAATACCTTGCTTTGAAGCAGCTTTTTGGAACAAGTTAGAGAACTGACGCTCCAATACGCCATAAGTATATTTTGCCTTCTGCTTTTCCAACAACTGAACAGCGTATTCAGATTGCTTTCCTCTTCTCCTTGAAGGACCGTGTTGTCCTGGAGGATAATTCTTTTTTTCTAACGCCTTATCAGGACCGAAAATAGGTTCTCTGAATTTACGTGCAATTTTGGACTTTGGTCCGGTGTATCTTGCCATTTCTTTTTCTGTTTGAAGTATCTATCAGCCTTTAACTGACGAATCTTAATCTTAAAACAATAACTTAATTAAACTCTTCTGCGTTTTGGAGGACGACAACCATTGTGAGGAAGCGGTGTAATGTCTTTTATCGTCGTCACATCAATTCCTACCGTTTGTAATGTACGAATTGCAGACTCTCTACCCGCTCCTGGGCCTTTAACAAAAACCTCTACTTTACGTAATCCTAGATCATAAGCGACCTTTCCACAGTCACCGGCTGCCTGAGAAGCTGCGTAAGGCGTATTTTTCTTTGAGCCTCTAAAGCCCATCTTCCCTGCACTTGACCAAGAAATAGCTTGACCTTGATTATTGGTTAACGTAATGATAATGTTGTTAAAGGTAGCGTTGATATGAGCTTGGCCAACAGGCTCAATAACGACGAGACGCTTTTTAGTAGCTTTTTTAGTTTTAGCCATTTTCTATTTTAGTATTGAGTATTGAGTATTGTGTATTGAGATATCCCATCTCTACTTCTACTCTTACCGATTTTTATTTAATCCTTTTGTGTTACTTGAGCATCGCAATCCTACCTACGGCAGGCAGGCACACATCTCAAATCGCACTACTACTTAGTAGCTTTCTTCTTGTTTGCAACTGTTTTACGTTTACCTTTACGTGTACGTGAGTTGTTTTTGGTACGTTGACCACGAACAGGTAAATGTTTACGATGACGTAGTCCGCGGTAACAACCAATGTCCATCAATCGCTTGATGTTCAATTGCACCTCTGAACGCAAAGCCCCTTCGACTTTAATTTCATCATTGATGATCGTCCGAATAGCCGTCAGCTGATCATCATTCCATTCAGAGACTTTCACGTCCTCACTAATACCTGCTTTATCCAAGATATAAGCAGCAGTGGTCCGGCCGATACCAAAGATATAGGTAAGGCCAATAACACCTCTTTTGTTTTTAGGTAAATCTATACCTGCTATTCTTGCCATATAATATTCTAAGCGATTACTTGTTAAAAAAATTACCCTTGACGTTGTTTAAATTTGGGATTCTTTTTGTTGATTACAAAAACCTTCCCCTTACGACGGATGATCTTGCAATCCGCACTACGTTTTTTTACTGATGCTCTTACTTTCATTTTGTTTTTATCCGTTAAAAAAGCTCTTGACGAGCAATATCTTATTTATATCGATATGTGATTCTACCTTTTGTCAAATCGTAAGGAGACATTTCGAGTTTTACCTTATCTCCTGGCAATATTTTGATGTAATGCATCCGCATTTTGCCCGAAATATGAGCTATAATCTCATGCCCGTTCTCCAGCTCTACCCTAAACATCGCATTCGATAATGCTTCCTTAATAACGCCATCTTGCTCTATAGAGGCTTGCTTAGCCATATACTCTTCTAATTTATATTGTCAATAGCCTGCACAAACAGGAGTGCAAAGATAAACAAAAATGTTGGAAACCAATTACTTTTTGTCCAAAACTTTTTCTACATGTTCAAAGGTCAACAGTACATCCGGCTTTCCTTTTTGGATAGCAACCATCTGCTCAAAATGCGCTGATAGCTTCCCATCTACTGTACTGACCGTCCATCCGTCGTCCCAGAATTTGACACCCCCACGTCCGGCATTAATCATCGGCTCAATACAAATAACCATACCCTGCTCCAATTTAACCCCCGAACCGCGTTTACCGTAATTGGGAACCTCCGGTTTCTCATGCAGCTCTATCCCAACACCATGGCCAACCAGTTCGCGGACTATTCCGAAATTATAAGCGGTAACATACTCCTGTATAGCGGAAGAGATATCGCCGACGCGCTTTCCGGCTACGGCCTGTTCGACCCCCTTATACAAGGACGCTTTAGTCACATCCAGCAACAACTGGGCTTCCTCCGAAATATCCCCTACTCCAAAAGTATACGCTGAATCGCTGATATACCCGTTCAAATTCACTCCACCATCCACTGACACAAGATCACCGTCCTCGATAACATACTCACTTGGAAAACCGTGCACGACCTGATCGTTCACAGAAATACATAAAGAATAAGGGAAACCGTGGTAATTTAAAAAAGCCGGCGTACCACCATGGTCCTTAATATATTCATAGGCCAACTTGTCCAGTGATAGCGTCGTAATCCCGGGTTTGATAACCTTTGCAATTTCAGCAAGCAAGTGCGATAAGACATCTGCTGATGCCCGCACTTGCTCGATCTGTTCGGCTGTTTTATATATGACCTTAGACATCTAAGCTTAAGCCTCTCTTAAATTGCTGACTGTCCGTACCCCTCTACACTTGCTGTTGACCGTCCTTTAACCCGTCCGGTCTTCATCAACCCATCATAATGACGCATCAACAAATGGCTTTCAATCTGTTGCAAAGTATCTAATACCACACCCACCATAATCAAAAGAGATGTACCGCCATAAAAGTGTGCGAATTGATTATTAACTCCGACCACACTGGCAATAGCAGGTAAGATAGCTACAATAGCCACAAATATCGCACCTGGAAATGTAATACGCGAGATGACATTGTCAATGAACAAATTCGTATCATGCCCAGGCTTGATGCCTGGAATGAACCCTCCGTTTTTCTTCATATCTTCAGACATCTGTTGCGGGTTTACCATGATCGCCGTATAGAAAAACGTAAATGCAATAATCAGAATTGCAAATGTTATATTATACGGCACCGATGTAAAGTTTGATAAGGAAGCTAAAAAATCGGATTGAAGTCCTGGGAAAAATTGCGATAGCGACATCGGCAAAAACATAATTGCCTGCGCAAAGATAATAGGCATTACACCTGCCGCATTCACTTTCAAAGGAATGTACTGACGCACACCGCCTACCTGCTTATTGCCCACAATCTTCTTCGCATATTGCACAGGCACCTTACGTACCCCCTGAACAATTAAAATGGTAAAGATCACAACAAAGAACAAGGCAATAAATTCCAATAATAATGGAATAATACCACCTCCTCCCGGACTCATGCGCGACGCCCATTCTGATGATATACCCGCTGGAAGCTGCGCAATGATACCTACCATAATAATCAAAGAAATACCGTTACCGATACCTTTGTCGGTGATTTTTTCACCCAACCACATCACAAACAACGTACCTGCCGTCAACACAATAGAAGAAAGAATTGTAAACATTGGATCTGCAATAATCCGAGCTGAAGGCTCAATTTGAGTCTTCACATAGGCCACAGCTTGCACCAATGTAATAGCCAACGTCAAATAACGGGTAATCTGGTTCATCTTTGTACGACCGGATTCTCCTTCTTTCTGCATCTTTTGAAAAGCAGGAACAGCAATACCCAACAATTGTATAACGATAGATGCCGAGATATAAGGCATTACCCCCAGCGCAAAAATCGCTGACCGGGAGAATGAACCTCCGGAAAACATATTAATAATACCTAATAGCCCTTCTTTCTGACCAGCAGTAACTAACGCTTCAGGATTAACACCTGGCAAAACCACGTGACATCCAATACGATAAATAAGGAGAAATAGCAACGTATTGATAATACGATTACGAAGATCCTCTATCTTCCATATATTGGTTAAAGTTGTGATTAGTTTCTTCATGAATTAAAGTTTAATGATAGAACCTCCTGCTGCCTCAATAGCTTTCTGTGCAGTTGCTGAAAAAGCATGAGCCTTAACTTCAACTTTTGAAGTAAGCTCACCACGGCCTAAAATTTTCACCAAATCATTCTTAGATACTAATCCATGAGCTTTCAACACATCGAAATCTACTTGTGTCAGGTTATGCTTGGTAATCAAATCTTGCAAAACATCGAGGTTAATACCATTATATTCAACTCGATTTATGTTCTTAAAGCCAAACTTGGGAACACGACGTTGCAAGGGCATCTGACCACCTTCAAAACCGATTTTCGTGGAGTTACCTGAACGGGATCCGGCACCTTTGTGCCCTCTTGTTGATGTTCCTCCCCGACCAGAACCTTGACCACGACCAATACGTTTTCTAACTTTTGTTGAACCAGCTGCTGGTTTTAAATTACTTAAGTTCATTGTGTAAACTAAGATTATGTTGTGCCTTCGCTTTCACTAAACAGGTCACAACGATTAACAAATAATGAATAAACAACTAACGGAAAGAACCGAAATTCTTTCCGTAGCTATATTTTTAGATAGCTTCTATTGCAACCAAATGGTTTACCTTACGGACCATTCCGATAATAGCTGCGGTAGCTTCTACTTCCACTGAGTGATTGATTCGTTTCAATCCCAATGCCTCAATAGTTTTCTTTTGGCGCTCGCTTCTGTCGATAACGCTCTTTATCTGGGTGATTTTGATTTTTGCCATGATAATTAACCGTTAAATACTTTATTTAGATCGACACCACGGTGTTGAGCTACAGTATATGCATCACGCATGCTTGTCAATGCATCAACTGTCGCCTTCACAACATTATGTGGGTTCGAAGAACCTAATGATTTCGCCAATACGTCTTTAATACCTGCCGATTCAAGCACGGCACGCATCGCGCCACCCGCAAGTACTCCCGTACCATCTACCGCAGGTTTAATCAAAACACGTCCTCCGGAGAATTTACCGTACTGCTCATGTGGAACTGTACCCTTGATAATCGGAACTTTAACTAAGTTCTTCTTTGCATCATCGATACCTTTAGTGATAGCTTCCGTTACCTCTTTCGCCTTACCCAAGCCATAACCGACAATACCATTCTCGTCACCAACAACGACAATAGCAGAAAAACTGAAGGTACGACCACCCTTAGTTACCTTTGCAACGCGCTGGATACTTACTAAGCGATCCTTTAATTCGATTTCGCTTGATTTTACTCTTTTTATATTGCTTAATGCCATTTGTTCCTCTAATTAAAAGTCTAAACCACCTTCGCGAGCACCTTCTGCCAACGATTTTACACGGCCGTGGTATAAGTACCCATTACGGTCAAAAACTACTTTATTGATACCTGCTGCAATTGCTTTTTCAGCCACCAGTTTACCCACAACTTTCGATTGATCAATTTTATTTCCAGATGCTACAAAATCTTTTGCAAGGCTTGACGCCGCTGCTAAAGTTGTACCTGTTGTATCGTCGATGATCTGAGCATAGATACCCTTATTGCTGCGAAAAACTGACAAACGTGGACGCTCAGCTGTTCCGGTCAGGTGTTTTCTTATTCCTTTCTTAATTCGCTCTCTGCGAGATGTTTTATTTCCTGCCATGGTTATTATTTTTTAGCTGATTTACCTGCTTTTCTTCTTAATACTTCTCCTTGGAACTTAACACCTTTACCTTTATACGGCTCTGGCTTACGTAAGCTGCGAATCTTTGCCGCCACTTGTCCAATTAATTGCTTATCAATAGACTCCAATGTAATAGTAGGATTCTTACCCTTCTCCGCTGTTGTGGTGACTTTAACCTCTTCCGGCAGAACGATAACGACCGGGTGTGAGAAGCCTAATGCCAGCTCCAAGGTGTTACCGGTATTAGAAGCACGGTAACCTACACCGACAAGCTCCTGTACAGTTTTATACCCTTCCGTTACACCTACTACCATATTATTAATCAAAGCACGGTACAGTCCGTGTAATGCTTTGTGTCGCTTTTGCTCAGTAGGACGGCTTACTATAATATTGCCTTCCTCCTGTTTTACAGTGATATCACTATCGACCTGTTGTGTTAATTCTCCTTTAGGGCCTTTCACCGTGACCAAATTCTTATCGGACACAGTTATCGATACTCCTGACGGAACAGCGATAGGCGCTTTACCAATTCTTGACATCTTCTTTGTGTGTTTTCCTTAGATTAATAAACGTAACATAAAACCTCACCACCCACATTTTGTAAGCGAGCTTCTTTATCTGTCATAACACCTTTCGATGTAGACAAGATAGCGATACCCAAACCATTCAAAACGCGAGGCAAGTCGTCAACACCTGCATACTTTCTTAACCCAGGTTTACTCACACGTGTCAAGGTGCGAATAGCCGGAATTTTGCTAATGGGATTGTACTTCAATGCAATCTTGATAGACCCTTGAGGGCCCTCTTCAACAAATTTGTAATTAGCAATGTAACCCTTATCGAAAAGAACTTTAGTAATTTCTTTCTTCAGGTTCGATGCAGGAATTTCAACAACCCTGTGGTTGGCCTTAATGGCATTCCTTACTCGTGTAAGGTAATCCGCTATTGGATCTGTATTCATTATGTATTTAAATTGTGATAACGGTTTCTCAGACTGACCAAAGCCTTGGACCTATTATCGGTTCATAAAATTTTGCGTATACTTACTTCAACGAAAAAACCCGATAAACCTGATATAGGTTTATCCGGGCAAAAGTAAATATTTTTTTTAAATTACCAAGAAGCTTTTCTCACTCCCGGAATTTTTCCCTCTAATGCCATCTCACGGAATGTCACACGAGAGATACCGAATTGACGCATATATCCTTTCGGACGACCTGTAAGTTTACAACGGTTGTGCAACCGTACAGGCGAAGCATTTTTTGGTAATTTGTCTAATGCTACATAATCGCCAGCTTCTTTCAACGCTGCACGTTTTGCTGCATATTTAGCTACCAACCGTTGGCGCTTTAATTCGCGTGCTTTTAATCCTTCTTTAGCCATTGTTGCTCGTATTTTGATTTTTAAATGGTAAACCGAATTGCTTTAACAATTCTAACGCTTCGATATCGTTTTTAGCCGAGGTCACAAACGTAATATCCATACCTTGTATCTTATTGATCTTGTCAATATTGATTTCAGGGAAGATGATCTGTTCCGTGATACCCAAATTGTAGTTACCTCTTCCGTCAAAACCTTTATCATTGATACCACGGAAGTCACGTATACGAGGCAAAGATACGGCAATCAAACGATCTAAAAACTCATACATGTTATTATCACGTAGTGTTACCCGAGCGCCGATCGGCATTCCTTTACGAAGTTTAAAGTTTGAAATATCCTTCTTTGACTTCGTAGGAACAGCCTGTTGACCAGTGATCAACGTCAATTCACCGATAGCATTATCAATCAATTTTTTATCTGCAGTAGCCGCTCCTATACCTTGAGATACAACGATCTTCTCCAGCTTCGGAACCTGCATAATGCTTTTATACTGAAATTTTTCTTTAAGCGCTGTACGGATCTCCTCCGCATATTTCGCTTTCAATCTTGGTGCGTAAGCCATTATTTAATTTCCTCCCCTGATTTTTTAGCGTAACGAACTATTTTCCCGTCTGCATTCACTCTGCGACCCACACGTGTAGGTTTTCCAGTTTTAGGATCAACTAACGCTATATTTGAAATATGGATAGCCGCTTCCTTCTCGATGATACCACCGTTTGGATTTGCCGCACTGGGTTTCGTGTGTTTCTTTACTTTGTTAGCGCCTTCAACAACCGCTCTGTTAGCATCCACTAAGACTTCTAATACTTTTCCTTGAACACCTTTAGCGTTACCAGCGATAACTTTCACTAAATCACCTTTCTTGATTTTGATTTTGTGAGTTGTTTTTGTTTTCTGTGCCATAATTATAAAACCTCCGGTGCTAATGATACAATCTTCATGAACTGCTTCTCACGTAATTCACGCGCAACCGGCCCGAAAATCCGTGTGCCCCGCGGCTCATCGTTGTTATTTAATAATACTGCAGCATTGTCGTCAAAACGAATATAAGACCCATCTTTACGACGAATTTCTTTCTTCGTACGAACGACGACTGCTTTAGAAACGGATCCTTTCTTCACGTTTCCTGAAGGCAAGGCACTCTTCACGGTAACAACAACTTTATCACCGATAGATGCATAACGCTTGCGCGTACCGCCCAATACACGGATAACTAAAACCTCTTTAGCTCCCGAATTGTCGGCCACATTTAATCTAGATTCCTGTTGTACCATGTTATTTAGCCCTTTCTAAAATTTCAACTAATCTCCAATTCTTTGTCTTACTCAGCGGACGCGTTTCCATGATTAATACCGTATCGCCGATACCGCAGGTATTTTCTTCGTCATGAGCCTTAAATTTAGTAGTTTTTTTAACGAACTTACCATAGATAGGGTGCTTCACTTTACGCTCTACAGCCACCACAATGGACTTGTTCATTTTGTTGCTAACTACTAAGCCGATTCTTGTTTTTCTTAAATTTCTTTCCATTTCGACTTAAATTTTATGCCTCAGCGGCTGTTTCGGATTGACCGGCATTTTTCCGCTTCGACAACTCCGTGGAGATACGAGCGATAGCCTGACGCGCTGCGCGAAGAACATTAGGGTTCTCAATAGCGGAAACAGCATGTGCAAATTTTAACTTGTTTAGCGCAGCTTTCTCTTCTGCTAGCTTAACTGCTAAATCTTCTGTTGTTAATTCTACGATTTCTGAATATTTCATCTTATTTCAGTATTGGGTCGGGTTATCAATATAACTTATCGAAGCCTTGCGGGTAACGGCCACAAGGCTCGGTATACTGACATTACCAACATTTTTATGCTTCTACGTAATCTCTACGTATAACAAACTTAGTCTGAACCGGCAATTTTTGTGCTGCAAGGCGCAAGGCTTCTTTAGCTACTTCTAAAGGTACCCCTTCCGCTTCAAATAACATACGGCCAGGGCGTACCACAGCAACCCAATATTCTGGGGCTCCTTTACCCTTACCCATACGTACTTCAGCAGGCTTTTTCGTCACCGGTTTGTCCGGGAAGATGCGGATCCATACCTGTCCTTCACGTTTCATAAAACGTGTTACGGCGATACGAGCAGCCTCGATCTGGCGGCTAGTGATCCATGCTTCTTCCATTGATTTGATACCGAAAGAACCAAAGGCCAACTCTGCACCACGTGTAGCGTTACCTTTCATACGGCCTTTCTGCATCTTTCTGAACTTTGTTCTTTTTGGCTGTAACATGTTCGTATTTTGTTTTTAATCCCGATATGATCGGGAACAATTCTCAAATCTTGTTATTAATTAATCTTTCTTTGCACCACGATGACCACCACCACGGTTGGCATTGTCACGACGACCACCACGGCCGCCACGATTGTCACGACGATCGCCGCCGCCTTCGTGTCCGCCACGTGACTTCGTATTGGAAGTCTGTCCGATATTTGGAGACAAATCACGTTTACCGTAAACTTCGCCTTTACATATCCAAACTTTAACACCTATCTTACCATATGTGGTTAACGCTTCCGCCAATGCATAATCGATGTCGGCACGGAAAGTATGCAAAGGAATTCTTCCTTCTTTGTACTGCTCCGTACGTGCCATTTCCGCACCACCTAAACGGCCTGCGCACATGATTTTGATACCTTCAGCACCCATACGCATGGTCGACGCGATAGACGTTTTCATCGCTCGACGGAAAGAAATACGTGCTTCCAATTGCTTAGCGACACCTTCTGCAACCAGCTTAGCATCCAGTTCAGGACGTTTGATCTCGAAGATATTGATTTGAACGTCTTTCTTCGTCAACTTCTTCAACTCTTCCTTGATCTTGTCCACTTCCTGTCCACCTTTACCGATCACAATACCCGGACGGGCTGTATGGATGGTTACCGTGATACGTTTCAAGGTCCGCTCAATAACAACTTTCGCTACACCACCTTTAGCAATACGTACAGAAAGATATTTTCTAATTTTTTCGTCCTCAACTAATTTATCGGAATAGTTCTTTCCGCCGAACCAGTTAGAATCCCATCCTTTGATGATTCCTAACCTGCTACCTATTGGATTTGCTTTTTGTCCCATTCTTACTTATAAATTAGTTGTTAACGTTATTTAAACTATCTACTACCAACGTCACGTGGTTCGAACGCTTGCGGATACGGTATCCACGTCCTTGTGGGGCAGGGCGCAATCTTTTCAATTGACGACCACCACCTACTTGTACTTCTTTAACAAACAAAGCACTATCTTCCAGTGAAGCTCCTTCATTATGAGCCTCCCAGTTTTTGATCGCTGATAATAATAATTTTTCTACGCGAGCTGCAGCCTCTTTACCTGAATGCTTCAGAATATATAAAGCTGTTTCTACCTTTTCGCCACGGATAAGATCCACTACCAAACGCATCTTGCGAGGCGAAGTAGGACAGTTCAATAATTTGGCAGTAGAAGCTCCTCCTACCTGAGCTTTTTCCTGCTCTTTACGCTGCCTGATTAAGACAGACTTTTTGAGTTTTTTTGTTGCTTCCATTACCTATTATTTTTTCTTTTCTGCGTGGCCTCTGAATGTACGCGTAGGCGCAAACTCACCAAGCTTGTGACCAACCATATTCTCTGTTACATAAACGGGGATAAATTTATTCCCATTGTGCACTGCGAAGGTATGGCCAACAAAATCAGGTGAAATCATTGATCTGCGAGACCATGTCTTAATAACCGACTTTTTATTGGTTTCATTCTGAGAAAGAACTTTTCTTTCTAAGTTGTGATCGATATAAGGACCTTTTTTAATTGAACGAGCCATTATTTTTTCCTTCTTTCAATGATGTAACGATTCGATATTTTTTTCTTTTCACGTGTTTTAAAGCCTTTAGCTAACACACCTGTACGTGAACGCGGGTGACCTCCCGAAGTACGGCCTTCCCCACCACCCATAGGGTGATCGACCGGGTTCATCGCTACACCACGTACACGTGGTCGACGACCCAAGTGGCGTTTACGACCTGCTTTACCTAATACCTGGTTCGCTTTCTCTGCATTCGATACCGAACCGATAGTCGCTACACAAGTCAACAGGATCATCCGTGTTTCACCGGAAGGTAGCTTAATAATAGCATACTTACCATCACGTGCAGATAACTGCGCATAGGTACCGGCTGAACGAGCGATAGAACCGCCTTGACCAGGATTGAGCTCAATATTGTGAATAATAGAACCCAATGGAATATTTGCCAAAGGCAACGTATTACCTACTTCAGGAGCAACGTGATCACCAGCTACCACCGTCTGACCTACTGTCAAGCCGGCAGGCGCGATGATATAACGTTTCTCACCGTCAGCATAATGCAATAATGCAATACGTGCAGTACGGTTTGGATCATATTCAATCGTTGCTACTTTTGCGGGGACATCTTTTTTATCGCGTTTGAAATCTATTAATCGGTATACTTTCTTATGTCCTCCACCGATATAACGCATAGTCATTTTACCGGACTTATTACGACCACCTGATTTCTTGTTAATGCCTACGACTAATGATTTCTCAGGAACGTTAGTTGTAACGTCTGAATAGTCAGCACCTACTCTAAAACGAGTACCAGGGGTTACCGGTTTGAATCTTTTAACTGCCATTTTTATTATATAACACTGTAAAAGTCAATAGTTTCACCGTCTTTAATCGTGATGACGGCTTTCTTATACTTAGGAGCCCGGCCAGATACAAAACCAGCTTTTGTATAACGGCTTTTCGCTTTACCGGCTACTACCGCAGTATTCACTGCAAGTACCGTTACACCGAACATCTCTTCTACAGCTTGTTTGATCTGAATCTTGTTTGCTCTATGATCTACTTTGAAAGCGTAACGGTTCAATTTTTCCGTCAACAATGAAGCTTTCTCAGTCAGGATAGGTTTTTTGATAATTTCCATATTACTTAGCGAATGCTTCCTCCAAAGTTTTAACAGAATCTGCGGTCAACAAAAGCTTCGTTGCATTCAACACATCGTATGTGTTCAAATCTGAAGCTGCGATAACTTTTGCTTTCTTTAAATTTCTGCTTGATAAATAAACATTGTTATTGTAAGCTGGTAAAACCAATAGGGTTTTTTCATCAGCTACATTTAAGGCGTTTACAAAAGCGACATAGTTCTTAGTTTTGACCGTATCGAAGTTGACTTCGTCCAATACCAAAACATTATTTTCCTGTGCTTTGTAGCTCAATGCCGATTTACGGGCTAATTGCTTCAATTTCTTATTCAATTTGAAGCTGTAGTCACGCGGCTGAGGACCAAATACACGACCACCACCGTTGAACAATGGAGATTTGATAGAGCCCGCACGAGCACCACCAGTACCTTTTTGTTTGTGCAATTTACGTGTAGATCCGGCGATCTCATTACGTTGTTTTGATTTGTGTGTACCTTGGCGTTGGTTCGCTAAGTATTGTTTCACATCCAAATAAATCGCATGGTCGTTAGGCTTCACACCAAATACCGCTTCAGGCAGCTGCACCTTGGCACCTGTTTCTTTTCCTGACAAATTTAATACGTTAACTTCCATCTCTACTATTTGTCTACGATTACAAATGAACCTTTAGCTCCGGGAATGGAACCACTCACAACGATAAGGTTTTGCTCAGGGTAGATCTTCAAAACCTGTAGGTTCTGAACTTTTACTCTGTCACCACCTGTACGACCTGCCATGCGCTTTCCTTTGAATACGCGTGACGGCCAAGAAGCAGCACCCAATGAACCGGGAGCACGTAGCCTGTTGTGCTGACCGTGAGTCGCACCACCTACACCACCAAATCCATGACGCTTCATAACACCTTGAAAACCTTTTCCTTTGGAAGTACCGACCACGTCTACATACTCGCCTTCCTCAAAGATGGTCACATCTACAGTGTCTCCTAGTTGTTTCTCGTCTTCAAAATACTTGAACTCAACTAGTTTACGCTTAGGACTAGTCCCTGCTTTCGCAAAGTGTCCTTTTAAAGGAGCTGTCGTGTTCTTTTCTTTGGCCTCATCATAGCCAAGCTGAACAGCGGAATAGCCATCCTTTTCTACCGTACGTATCTGCGTAACCACGCACGGCCCAGCCTCGATTACTGTGCAAGGGATATTCTTCCCTTCAGTGTTGAACAGGCTGGTCATTCCTACTTTTTTACCAATAATTCCTGACATGTTATAAATTAAATTAATTAAAGTCCATCGAAGCAGTAGGGCTTCGCTCAAGACATACTCTCCCCAATAAGGGATTGCAAAGGTAAAAATATTTTTATAAGTATCAAACAGTAAGCAGATTATTTTTTTAAGGACCCCATTTTTATTATATTGCCCGTACAGCCAACAATGAACATGAGTAAAACCGGTTTTGTACAATTTTCAGATGATGATGCTACATATAATAATGACAAACCCTTCGATGGCTATTTAGCTTTTCTTCCCGAAACAGATCTATCCTACCGCTATTTCAGTGGAAAAGACTTCTGCTGGTTTGAATTTAAAGATACCCAGCTGACCACCGATTTATCGATGCAGGTTACGGCTCAAGGAAGCTATCTCTGGCTCCTCATCAATATGCGTACGGGAGTTTCGGTGACATTGGACAACCTGCAATTAGTCCCCACAGATCAACTGCTGTGCTACCAAACACAGACGAACAATCATAAAATCTTCTTACCCAACAAAAGCACATGGTTTATGCTATTGGGCATAGAGGGACACATGCTACAAGAGCTCACAGCAGAGTACACGCAGCTGAAATCATTGTTGGACACCACAACGAACAACAGTATGTATCATATCATTGGTACGGTGGCCCTAAAAGTCAAAGTCAAACGCGTACTGGAAAGCCTGCATCAGATTAAGTTTCGGCCATTCAGTACCTACTACCAGCTGGCAAACTGGAACACCCGCTTTTTTCAACATGTATTCCAGGAAATAGAAGCTCATTCTGTGGAAAAGACAGACCATGAAATCGAGCTCTATTATAAGGCCCTTGATTACATCCGAGAAAATTTCTACGATGATCGTACAAATACCGAAACTGTTGCCAAAGCCTTATACGTGAGCGAAAGCACATTAAAAAGATCATTCCAGGACAAAGCCCTATCGGTCACCGAACAAATTATCGAGTTTCGGCTTCAGGAAGCCAGGGAACTCATCCGCACATCGGACACCTCCATCTCAACCATAGCAGCTTCTTTAAACTTCGCCTGTCCGAAAAACTTCAAACGTCTTTTTACCAAACGTTTTAAGACCAGCCCACTGCAATACCGCGACAGCATGCAACTAAAACGCCTGTTTTAAGACACGTTTACATCCTTAAGTATATACCGCTACCCGATTCCTGCATACAGTTGCCTCATACGTCCTATATTTTAGACGAAACCACATCTACTCTGACTCAATCCACCATACCGATGAGCCTTCCTGTGATACGGATGTCCGATCCCAACAGTGTGTTGTCCCAACCGTATGCACGGAAGACGCAGCACATAGTGCGGCTGGATCAACCTACAGTACAGATGTCTCCGCATATATCACGCACCATTCAATAGGTATCAATGCTGGCTCAACCGTATGATATGCTGCTCCAAAAGTCATATGGAATACCTCATCTTACTGTACCGATGCCTCAAAACACATCACTGATGGGTCAACAGTAATGTATTTTGGCTCATCAGTGATGCATAACCGTGAGTCTCCACTCACCAAAAAATAAGCCTTCATGAGCTGTAAACACCGGTTTTGGGTCAAAAATCGAGACAGGGGGGCTATTTGGGTCACAAAAAAACGGAGTTGCACGCAAAATTGACCCAAATAGCCCCCCTCGTAGGAAAGCCCCCTCCTTATATTTGAGGCGTTAATTCATTTTTTTATAAACAATTTAAATTTTATCTATTATGGCAAAGCCAGTACTAACATCAAAAACGGGTACCGAAGCAAAGTTGGTTCAGTACGCCTCCAACGTGGTTAAAAAAGTAACGGAAAATGCACCGCTATTCCCGGACGCCACAGAGAAAGTAACGCTATTGGAAACAGCACTCGCAGATTACACAGCTTCCCTATCGGAAGCCGCTTTTAGAGACATGCGCCAGGTGGTCATCAAAAACCAGCAGGCGACCGTCGTAAAAGAACTACTCTACGACCTGTCCCTACATGTCGAGTCTGTCGCCAAAGGGGATCCCAATATCCTGTTGGCTGCGGGTTTTATACCCAGCAAAGAACACACAGAAAGCATAGGGATATCGCCCAAGGCTAATGACCTGCGTGCAGTGGTCACCCACCCGGGTACAAATACGATACAGCTGCGCGTCAACACTTGGCGTCCGGCGAGATTCTACCAATTTGAATTCCGCAAGGCAGATAGTCTCAACGAGTGGACGAAGGTGCTCAGCACCAAATCGAGAATAGCCATTTCCGATCTGGACTACCTGCAGGAATACGAGTTCCGGGTAACCTATCTCGGCAGTATTCCGACACCCAACTACAGCGACCCCGTACGTTGTGTAGTGGTCTGACACTTTCTAAACTATCTCGGGGGACGGCGCCTCGAGATAGTTTATTTACATTTACAAACTCATACACATATAAACTTGACAATTACCGTTGTTTTTTTGTATGTTTAAAACCTATATTCTAACATGAAGACGATCACAATAGACCATCCACTCCGCACGATCAGCTATCAATTGCGCGACAATAACTTTATGACAAAACATGAGCCTCTTGCTTTGGACAAGTACCGACTGGCTCATGATCAGGTCTGGCGCATGAAACGCTTATTCGAACAAGAAAAAGGCGAAGTTCAGCTTGCCCTTATAGACCTTCACAAATTGGATGCAGAGCGAGAAGAGCTAAACGAGATGCTTGGCTTTTATAAGGAGCAGGTCGACCTCTCCAGCGAAAACCTACATCTTGAAATGGACGTCAAGTTTCAGGTCGAAGTGCGAAGTTTCTTTAACGATGTCAATGAACAACATCGGAAGGTGATACGGTTTTATGATGTTATCGGCGAGCGCGATACGGAGTATATCACGATCACAGACACCTACTGCCGGGGAGAAAAACCTATTGACCCCTTACATTTCAAAGTCCTTGATTCGGTCTTCGAACATCATAGCGATATGCAGGTCGATGTCGCTTCCCTCGACAAGGACCTCCAGCAGTTCCTCGCCGTACTTCAAGACACCTACCTCCTGCTGGACACCTACATTCAATACTATAACAAGTTGTATAAAGCCTACGGCAATGTCTTACATAAGACAGCGCAGCTAACAAAGGATGCACAGGTATTACAACGGGTGTGGGGGGATAATTAGGAATTATTCTGAATTTCAAGCAACCGTTTGCATTCCAAAAACACTTTCTATCTCGGATGGATTTATCTAAATTCATGATGAATCAATATATCGACAATGAAAAAATTATTTTTGATCAGCCTGTTCATTCCCGGCTGCTTTCTGGCTTTCTCTCAAAGCAAAAACGACCTGAAACGATTTGGCCGTGAAGATCTGACCACATTAGACAGCAAGACCTCGGCAAAAAAAATTTCCACCATACAAGATTCGGTACTAAAAGAAGTAGCCACAGCTATATATCAGCACAATTACCCCCTATCCCAACGTTATAAATCATATACAAATTACTTAGATCCCAAGCTGCTCTCCGCACGACAAAAAACAACCGCCTATTCGCAGTTTGAAAACCCAACCGGCATCTATTTCCCCGCCGGCGAAGAGGCACTAATCTGGGTGGGCCGCACTTCGGGGCAACAGATCGCATTGGTGGTGGCCAACTGGGACGATGAGCATTTCAAAAAAAATACCTACCCTCTTTCCCCCGGCTTGAACCGATTTACGATCACCAACAAAGGGAATAGTTATATTCAGTATTTTACAGCAGATAACAAAGAACATCCAGATATCGATGTACACATCCTTTCCGGAAAGATCAATGGCGTATTTGACATTGCGAAGGACGACAATGCCGCCTATCAACAGGTACTCGCTCACACCTACGGCCCGGTCGTCGATCTGGTGGGCAAAAAGGTACATCTCGCCTATGCCGTAGAATCCTTAAAGAAAGAAAATCCCAAAAAAGGTGTAGAGCTCATGCAACTCTACGACTCCATCATCCACATACAACATGAAATGATGGGATTGGTCAAATATCACCGGGAGCCGAAGAACCATATGTTCGGGCGCGTGATCTGGAAAGGCTTTATGCACGCCGACGGTATGGGTGCCGCATTCCACAACAACACCATGAAAAATGTAGCTAATATCCCCCTTCTCCGCAAAAACTCCTGGGGAGTAGCACATGAGTTCGGACATGTCAACCAAGTACGCCCCAATATGAAGTGGGTGGGTACGACAGAAGTCACCAACAACATATATTCGGTCTGGACACAATATGTATATAACCCCAACCATCCGAAACTTGAGCGCGAACAACTGAAGGATTATGACGAACGCACTATAGGTGGCCGCATCACCGCCTATATGGAATCCGCTTTTGTACACCATCAACCCTGGCTCACACAGGCCGGCCCCGATCGCTGGAAACGTGAGCGCCCTCGGGATTGGGGTGGCGACCACTTTGTCAAGCTGGTACCTTTATGGCAGTTACAGCTCTATTTTGCTGTGGCTGGTGAAGGTAACGAATGGGGCAACAGGGATTTTTATGGAGATATTTTTATCAAGGCTATAGACAACCCCGTGATTAAGGCCGAACAGAACAGCTATTACCAACTGGAGTTTGTCAAAAATGCCTGTGATGTTGCTCAACTCGATCTCACCGATTTCTTTGCATACTCCGGTATTTTGGCGCCTATCGACCTGATCGTAGATGATTATACCGTAGGTCGAATGAAAATCACCGCCGATGATATCCGGCAGGTCAAATCCTACGCATCAAAATATCCAAAGCCCAGTACACCGGTGCTGCATTATCTCACCGCAAATAGTGTAGATATATACAAAAATCAGGCGACTATTTCCGGAACGAAAGATATTGGTTTCGAAAAACAGGGAGATAAAATCATCGTGGACAACAGCATGTGGAAAAACGCGGTAGCTTTCGAGACGTATGCCGGAGACCGACTGATCAAGGTTGCTTTTCGGGGAGCGGGTTCAGCCGATGTGAAAACCACAACCGTACGGACACCGAGAGGAACGACCGCTGTAAAGGCCGTGGGATGGGACGGAAAGAGGATAGATGTTTTGTGAAAGATAGATACCGCGTATGTTATGCCGTGCATAACATACGCGGTATCTATCTTTAGAAATACTGACCTGCCAACGGATGTTGGCCTTTTCCGAAGGAAACGCCCAAAGTCACTCCATGGACACCGCTTTTCGCACCGCTCGTCCTATTGCCCAACTGATGATCGTAGGAATATCCTATTCTGAACTTTTGGTTTACGGCAAACAATAAGATCGCATTCAATGAGCGTGACCGCTTGATTACCGTGTTCGACGTAGCAACGTTATCAGGTTGTGTAAACCAGTACGCTTTTGTACGGTACCCTATTCCTGTCCACAATTTATCACCGAATATCAATACCGTATTCACATCCAATGTCGTGGGTCGCTCAAAATCCTCTTGGATCAAAGCACTGGACCGCATCACGACATCGCTGGCCAATCGTACCAATGCTCCTCCCATCAGATAACTCTGCGGATTACGTGAAGTATTTCCAAGAGAATTTTGCACAAACTCACGGCCTTCCTCACTTTTCGCCCTATTGAACAGATCTTGTACAGACAGGCCCACAAACCAGTGTGGATTATGATAATAGACCCCCAGACGTAAATCGGGCTGCATAGTCGTCTGTTTATCAGTAGGCACAAGCGCATCGTCCTGTTCGACAGAAGAAAATTTATCACCATTCAGGCCGTATTGCGTGATTCCGGCCGCCAAACCCAGACTCAGGCGCTCGTCGCCATCTGCACTCAATTTCAGCCGAAGAGCATAGTTTGCATACGCACTGAGCACACTCTCCGCACCAAACCGATCGTTAGTCACCTGTAGACCGACACCATGCTTCTTTTCCACCGGATCCAATACCCCATCTACCGCCAATGAGCTGGCAAACGGTGTACCTTCCCATCCTGACCATTGACTACTCACGCCTAGCTGTCCGTACCACTGTTCTTTATAGCCCGTATAAGCCGGGTTGACCGACATGCTGTTCAATATATACTGTGTAGAAGGCTCCTGCTGCCCATAGACATCCGCAGTCATCCATAGTGCACAAAATAGTATAACTATATTTCTTTGTATCATTTTCATTTCAGATCAATTGTATAATTGCCGTCCGAAAAGAATAATCTCTAACGGAGACCATTCTTTTCGGACAGTCTCAGTACCATTAATAACGTTTTATCGTAACATATCCCCTTATAGTTTTCGTCTCTTGACCACTGATGGCTTTGACAAGGTACAGATAGGTACCACTATCCAATCCTTTCCCATCCCAATGATTGTCATACATCGCATTCGTATACAGGCGATCCCCATCTTTACTCAAGATGGTCAGTTCCACACGATCGTACGCTTCGAGACCGACGATATGAAAATATTGATTTTTTACATCTCCGTTTGGTGTGAAGATATTCGGTACAAACAATTCGTTAGTCCCTCTCACTTCGATGGTCGCAATCGCCTGCGAGCAGTTGCTTGGGTTCATCACCTCACAGACCAGATACGGATAGCTATACACGCCCATTCGCAAGCCTGTAGGCACAGTGATTACACCAGTATTGTCCATACGCAACCTACTCTCGTTGGATTCCAACGGCTGGAGTACATACTCCCCTGTCACCAGTGCGGCTCCACCCAGCTTATCGTTTTCCAAGACACTTGCTGTCCTAAACACGTCGGACGAGAGGTCCACCACAAAATGGTCTGCCCTGATGTCCAGATCCGCCCCTTCCACCAGGATAGTCGCTGTTGTCCACATACAGTTTTCAGTCGATGATCCATCTTCACACAACTGGTATTTGATCTCATAGCGACCTGCCGGAGTACGAGCACCGACAACGATATCGCCCGATTCGGTATTCAATACGGGCACCTGGCCTCCGCGGATAGGCACTGCCGGAACAAGTATCGCCAGCGTCGTACCTACAGCTGGGATCGGCCCACCATTGAACGTATCGTTGTCCAAGACATTGTATGTTCCTCCTGTATAGCCACTGATCGATCCTGTAACGTCTGCTACAGCCTGCAATACGTTGCGCACCACAACCTGTACGTGTGCCATCTCACAGCCAAGATCGCCCTCTCCATTCAGACAGATAGTATAGTCAAAATCATAGTTACCGCTCGGTATACCCAGCATAGCCGTGATCACGCCCGTCATGCTGTTCAGTTGCAGTCCCTCCGGAATATTGTCACTGCTCAGCGTGAAAGTACCGGCAGTCGTCCCGAGAGTTACCGCATGTTCATTGTGCGTATCGTTGGCCAATACACTTGCCGTAGATGCGCCCACACCGATAGGTGTACTGCTGAAATCGTCGTCGAGTACGACCACCCGTTGGTCGAACACTTTGAGATTGACAGCTACGGTTGCACAATTGGCAGGCGAGGCTCCGTTTTCACACACCGTGTAGTGGGCGGTATACAGTCCATTCACGGCATTGGCTCCTGCGGAGATGGTTCCGGTAGCGGGATTCAGACTGAGTCCGGCCGGCAGATCGGTACTGCTCACGGTCACGGTGCCGGGTACTGTACCGACTATGAGAGCATTGCCATTGTATGTATCATTCTCGAGGATACTGGGCGATGGTGTTCCGGTGGTGATGGAGATTGCCCTAAAATCATCCGGCTCGACGGCCAACTCGTTGAGTATTCTAACCTTGACAGTCGCAGTCAGGCAATTGTCCGGATTTCCGTTTGCACACAGGTTATAGTCAAAAGTATAGGTACCGCTTGCGGCGTCAGCCTTGGCACCGACGATACCCGTAGAAGTATTCAGCGTCAGCGTTGCCGGTATATTGGTACTGCTCAACGCGTACTCTCCGGGCTGCGAACCGATGATGGCGAGCGAACCGTCCACAAAATCGTTGGCTGTCACGCTGGGTGTACTTTCGCCGGCACGTATAGGTCTCTCTGTATAATCATCGTTGATAGAAGCGCGGATCCGGATATACTCCGAATAAGTCGTCGCTCCCGTATTGTCCACGATCCGCAGTTGATAATACCGTTCATTGTTCGTCGGATTATCATCCAAAAAACTATAGTTATTGGCCGTGGCCTGATTAAGGGCAGGTTTCTGACCGATGGATATCGGCATCATACCTTCTTCTTTGACCCATACCTCTATCCTGTTCACATTGACCTCATTCGTCGTCTGCCATTGCAGCTTGACGGTCTCGCCCTGCCGCTGTCCCGTGAAGCTCACGATATCCAATGGCATGGTCTGTTCCTCTTCGAGGTAAGCCACCACCGATTTTCCCGCTTGGGCTGCCGTAGTCGGCAGATTGACGGTCACTTCTTTGGTACCGTTGAAACCCGGCCAGGTGACCTTCACCGTCACTTGTGTCAGTTCTTTTGTCGGATCCGAGACATGCAGCCGTAGCTTGCCGCTTTTGATCGGCTGCACCATCAACAGACAGGGGCTGCTCACCTGTATATTCACGGTATCGCTGGTGAATTGAGCTGCCGCATCATGGAAAACAAACCCATGCAACCCCAAGCGCTTGTGCTTGACAGCCTGAAGGGTCTTCTCATTTTTCAATATACGGATATTGTCTTTCGCTTTATAGTTTTGCATCTGGACTGCTTCCCGGATATTTGGCACGACGATATATGCATATTTAGCATCGCTGTCAGCCTGCAATACACCATGTTTCATCCACAGGGTAAACACATCCTCCGTCTGCACAGCAGTAGACTGTCCGCTGCTGATGTCCGACCACTTGCCGCTCTGTGGCTGTGCGGTGAGTCCCAGCTGTCCGCCCTCGGGCAGCATATAGCCTATATTGCCCTGTACGACCCAGTCCAGATTGTTGTCATAGTCCAGACTTGTCGTATTGCCGCTGTAGGTCTTGACCGTGCCCCCTTCGGAGGTAATCACATCCGTCTGCAATAAGCTTTGGTTCAGCGTGGTCACGACTTCCTCCGAAACATTGTTCGTCGTAAAGATGCCTGCTCCGAGGCAGACGATCTCATCCTCAAAAAAGAAATAGGATTTCTTTGCCCGGGTATAGCTTTCGACCATATCGTATACGCTGACACCGTGTGTCGTATCCGACACCCCACCGACGAATTCCGTACCACCCGCTGTGCCCCATTGTGCGGGCTTGGGTATAGACGAATTTTTGCGGGTGGTGGTACCCGGTATCATGGTCCAGTTCCAGACCGGAAAGATATTGTAATACTCCGTACCGGTCACTGTGATCGAGGTCACGCCATCTGCCAGGAAGAATCCCTTGACATTCTCTCCGTTACCGTTTTCGTTGCGCAGAGTCCTGGTGGATACCGTACGCAGTTCAAAGGTATACTCCGGTCGGGTCTGCAGGGTATAGTCCGCCCTGTAAAAATGCGTATGTTGCGGCTCCACTCCATATCCGGCCGGCTGGCTCTTGTTCAACCGAGCCATCGCTGCATCCCAGGTCGACGTATAAGCAGGCTCCACCACCTTCATTCTCTTCAGCATAGTACCGAATCCCGACTGACTGATACCGCCGGACCGGGCCACGCCACGTCCCAGGGCATTGAACATAAAATTCTGTCCCCGTATAACCCGCAGGTATGCCTGGCGCAAAAAGGCCCCCAGGTTATCCAGATTAGCGTTTCCTTCCGCGTAGGGCGTACCCACTGTATACAAGGAGACCTTGGTCGCCACATTGACAATATCCCAACCGTAGCCACCGATATAGAGCTGCATACCGTGCTGCAGGTATGAGTAGTCGGGTTGCAAACCTTCACCGGTGACAAACGCTAAGGGCAAAAACACCTGCTGTACCCCTTTGTCCACGACCGCCTGATCCTCGGTCAGGCAGCCTCGGTATATCCAATGCATCGCAATATTCATCTTGTTGGCTCCCGTGCCCTGCGAACCGCCCTGATCCGGCGCACCACCCTTGCTCGCCATACGGCCGAGCGTGCCGATCTCTACTGCAAACGGAATCTTCTTCTTCCCGTTGCGCATCAATACCAAAGTTTCACCTATGCGCTGCGGATAGGCGATCTGATCATAAAACCAGTTGCTATGATCGGGATTTTTGTCATACCACCACTGTATACCGTTGACGATAGCTGTATATAGCTCATCATTGCCATAGAGCGAACTCTGATCATTGGTATAGGCCAAGGCCATGGTCTTCAACCGATCCAGATGTGCAGTAGGTACATCGCCTGTATAACTCAGTCCCGGCCACGAGCCGTCTGCATTCATGTCATCCAGGTAGCCCTGTGCGCTTGAGCTGATGGTATTCCAATTTCCTGCTTCCTCGTACAGTACCGTACGGATATTTTCCATGATCTCATCGTATACAGTAGGTACAAAATCCCCCGGCACGGTAAAGGGCTGTTCAGCGTCCTGAGTAATCACAATCCGTGGTACATAAGCCGGATTTCCATTCTCCCTACTATGGAAGTAAATGGACCAGTTTGATCCTGTAGCAGGAGATGAGGTCACAACAAGAGATAGCAATTTTCTGAAATCGTTGAAGTAGTCTTGTCGTAATGCCTCCGTGATATCCCAAGTCGCAGGACTACCGGAAACGACTACGTTGTTATTATCTAATGGAATAGAACTCCCGTATACCTTTCCTCCTATTTCACTGGCCACATCAGCATAGCTGGCATAATTGCTCCAGGTAACACCCATCTCCTCCCAAATATCTACTTTGGAGTAAGCTACCACAAACGGTGTGTTCTTAAAATCATTTGCTTTGGCGCTAGTCATCGCATCAGAGCCACTGGCAAACAACTGCAACTCTGCTTTGACGATACGTCCTTTACTTTCGTCGATATCGGATAGATCAAACTTCAATACGGAAGTTCGATTATAAGTAGGACTAGTTGTACTTGTACGCTTAATCTGCAACATTTCCCTGGCTCCATAATTACTTCCTGCACTAGCGGCATTTCCAATTAAGTACGCGTCAGCAATAACCGGTATCGTCAGCGTCTCCACAGGCGCGGCTTTCGTGGTAACAGCCGTGAGCAGGATCGGTTTCCCTTCCGTCCCATAGCTTGGTTCGGGCGATAGCCCGGGGACCTTCCATTCCGATACGCCCGGTATTCCACCGAACAACAGTGCAGCAGACAATAATACCGCCGCAACTAAGATTGATTTTACACTTTTCATATCAGGTTAACTCTATGTTTTTAGATTATCTTACAAACGTCCTTTCCATCGTCACTTCTCCCGTACTGTTCACGGTCTTCACATGTACCCCTTTTGCGGAGACTGTATAGAGGGACATGCTGTCGTTGTCATTGATGAGGATCGGAAAATTGTTGACATTTTTATTCTTTTCGATCAGTTGGAACCGGTGCGTATGCCCCGAGATCATCAGGTCTATCTTCTCTTTGTTCAGGATAGGCAAATACAGTTTGTACACCATATCCGGACCATGTACGCTCACCCTTGTGCTCGTACCGTCATCCTTGATCGGCGGGATATGCGCCATCACGATCCGATGCTTTGCCGCTTTGAATGCTTTTGTTTTGACCACTTGTTTCAGCCACTCTGCCTGCTCTTTGCGGTAATCTTCAAAAGCTGTCAGTCCCGAATAGTCGTGGTGCGAATCGGGCTTGTCCTCTCCGGTATCCAATAGGATAAAAAATGTATCCCCCAGAGAGTAGACACCGTAAAAATGTTTGTCTGGACGCTGTATATACCGGTCGTACGTGCGCGAGAGAGATCCTCGCGTATCGTGGTTGCCGCGGATCAGCACAAAGGGAATTTCCTTGGCAAACTTATCAACAGAGACATCGATAAAACTGCTGTAGGGCTGCCCCTCCCGGCTGAAATGGCTGAGGATATCCCCCAATAAAAACACCATATCCGCCTGATCTACGGCAGTATGCGACAGCAGTCGTTCGTATTTCTTGGCATCGTCGTGGATATCGCTTGTCGTCACAAATGTACAGCCCGCAGCCTTCGGGTTCACAGTCTTAAAGCTATACCAGTCCGTGCGTATCGTGTCCGTATACACATTGCGGGACAGCCTGAACTGCTTGATCCGCGTCGAGAACAAGCGGTACTCATACCGTGTATCGGGCTTTAATCCCTTCAATGCAATAGCATTCAAAGTATTGTTGGCCTGTATCAAGCCATCATCTATCGTTACATGCCGTGTGATCGTCCCGTCGTTGGGCTCACGCAATTCTATGCTCGAAAAACCTTTTTCAGAAGTCGTAAAATAGACCGTTACCCGCTCATCGGTCAGCCCCTGCAGGTAGGGGCCGTGATCAAAACGATACGGGCCTACCTCTTTTTGGGCCAGAGCCAACATCGGCCAGACCATGCAGACCATGAGAAATGCTTTATAGTTTTTTTGTAGTACCATTCCTTTTATGAATTATGAATGACGAATTATGAATTATGAATTACTTTGATGTTGAATTCGTAATTCATAATTTTCAATTCGTAATTCCTAAACGACTTTCTCTCCGTTCAACAATCTCCGATAGCGGATCAACGCTTCTACATAGTAATAGTCCGCATAAGTCAAGGGTACATCCACTTCTGTCTTGTGCGGTACCGAGCCTACGCTGTGCTTGAGGATATATCCACCCACTTCCTTATAGGCAGCTTTGTACGGCGCTTTCGACAAGGATTGCAGCATGATCTCCGCTTTCGAAAGATAATTTTGGCTTTCCTTGCCTTTGGTATACTGTGCCAGTTCGATCAGTGCCGAAGCCATTACAGATGCCGCTGATACATCCTTCAGATCTTTTTGCTTATAATATTTACTATCCGGTGTCAATTTATTCTGGTCCATATCCCAATAGGGTACCAGATCTGCCGGAAGATTCGGATGATTCAGGTAATACTTCGCAATTCCTTTGGCTTGCTCAAGATATTTTTTGTCTCCTGTCTCACGGTACATCATCGTATAGCCGTACAATGCCCAGGCTTGTCCCCGTGACCAGCCCGACTCATCAAATGCTCCTTGTGCCGTTTTCCTGGCGATCACTTCTCCTGTCTTTTTGTCGTAGTCGACAACATGGTAGGAGCTGTAGTCTTTACGGAAGTGATGGGTCATAGTTGTATTGGCGTGCGTTATCGCGATATCCATATACTTCTTGTTGCCCGTCATCTTGGACACCTCTGCCAAAAACTCCAGATTCATCATGTTGTCGATGATGACCGGATAGGCCCAAGGCTTGCCATCCCAGTCCTTTCCGCCGTCCCACGAACGGATGGCCTTCGTGGCATCCTTATACCGGGTGGACAAGGACTCTGCTCCTGTTGTCAATATCGGTACATACTTCGCCGAATCACCCGTGAGCCGCAAGGCATTGCCGAAACTGCAATACAGCATGAAACCCAAGTCATGCGTGCCTTTGTTATTTTTTTCTTTTTCCAACTCATGCAATTTGCGGTTGGCCTCCGCCAGCAACGCAGGGTCTTTGGAAAATTCGTAAAGGTACAGCACCGTACCGGGATAAAAGCCCGAACACCACCAGCTGCTTCCCCAATTGATATACCTGCCTTTGGAAAAAGTCGTCGGCATATCCTTTTCTTGTATAGATGATGCCAAGTATTTGATCTGTTGGGTAGCATCCTCCAGCTGCTGTTCAACAAATCCCTTATCCAGAGATAAATGGAAGCTCTTAGCCGGCTTCTGGCTTGCACATGACGTAAGCCCGATAAAAAAAGTAAAAAGCGTTAAAACGTAAATGGTTTTCAGCATGATATTGTTTAGTATGAAACTGTTAATTTGTAAAAGGGTAAAATTGTTAAATCGTTAATTTGCTAAATTGTAAATAAGCGGCTTAAGCTTGTCAAATTCGTAATTCGTAATTCGTAATTCGTAATTCTAATAATTCACATAATAATCTTTCGGAAAGGGTTCCCCTTCCCATATTTTCTGACTAGTCCATTGTTGCGGAACACATGTCCAAAATTCATCTGCAGCGGGCAGGCCCAACGGCAGAAAAGACAACGACGCAACATACATGGAACCAGCGTTCGTATAATAATCCGCCAGATTCGTCTGTCGGTCACCGACAACCCCCATGGTCAGCCATCCCGACTTGCCGAATGTCTTTTCGACATAGATATGGTGGAGTACGGCCGTAAGCGCTGCCCTGGCCTGCCCCCTGCTGATGTCCTTGGGCAACTTGTTGTCCAGGATCACCGCCGCCAAGGGTTGGAAAGCCGCATTCCTGTACGTAGAGGATCGACCTACCACCAAAGGATACCCTTGTGGCGATATCATCCGCTCCAAGTGATGGGCATAGCGCTGCATACGTTTGTACGCCCGGTCGTACATCTCTTCGTATTTAGCGTTGGCGGACAGATTATGCTTTAGCGCCTCTGTCTGCATACAATGGATCACATAGCCATTGTAATGATCAAAACTGAACCGCGCGCCGTCACTGTACCATCCGTCTCCTACATACCACTCCTGATCAAATTTATGCACCGCGTAGTCAATTTTTTGCCGTACCGGTTCCTCACCGATGCTATACAAGAATGTTTCGGTCATGGCCGCAAACAACAGCCAGTTGCTTTCGTTGGGCCGTATCTTGCGCAATAGCTTAAACTCTTCAATGACCCGCTCCTTCGTCCGATCGGACAGGGGTTGCCACAAGGCTTGCGGTGCACGCAGGAAAGCCTGCGCCAGATGTGCCGCATCTACCAAAGTCTGCGACGAAGGACCTCTCCAGGTGAAATAATCCGGAGATGCGGGGTCTACACCATATTGTATGCCCAACAAGGCCTGTTCTCTGAATTTCTGCCGGAGCTTGCCTTCTTCCGACCCGTCATCGGGCAGGGCCAGCCAGGGAGCCATTCCCGCCAGCAGACGTCCGAAGGCTTCAAGATAGCCTACACCCGGATCACGCTTATCAAAAGTAGGGCTCACCTCCATCGGCATGTTCCTACGCAAGGTCTGTTTGCTGATATTGTCCAGTATCGGCGTAGCGATGCGGCTCAGCACAGACACCCAGTAGGCGCGATCGCCTATAGGCTTCGTCTCCGTACGATGGCTATCCGAAGCCAAAGCATCGACAGCGACTCCTCCCAGACCAAATAGGGTTCCTAATTTGATAATATCTCTTCTGTTCATCATCTTAATTATTCTCTTCCGTACACATAAAATTCGGCTAAACGAACTACAGCATCGTTACTGGCACTACGGTCTCCGGCTGTAATATAAACCCGTATATACCTTGCCAACAGTGGCTCATCGAGATAATGATGTGTTCGGGCATTCGCTCCTGCATTTGTCCTCGTCATCGTCTGTCCATCATGGAATGTCACTCCATCAAAGCTATACTGTATGGTAAATGTTCCCGGTCCGTCCTGTACACCATTCGTATGGTTAACAAAACTAATCCCGGTCACATATTTGACTTCCAGCATATCTACCTGAATGTAATGAGGAAACACGTTACTAGGTTTTCCCAATGCATCAATATCGCTACGTCCCCATTCGTTCACCCAGCCATTGTCTACATTTGTAGCTCCAAAAAGTCCATCCAAAAGCCTGTCTGCAGTATAACGAACACCAGCACCTGAAATTCTGAATGAACTGGAGGTTGCTCCCCATCCTGTTCTATTGAGTTCTATATTGGTCGGACTAAGAGGGGCATCGCTTATCGTAGAACTAATCGTTCTGTTCAATGTTCCGATATCATCCGTAATCTCTACATCAATACTTGACCCCGCCATCACACGGTGCAAAGGCACCGAATACTTTATAGTATTGGCAGGGACAGTAAAGGTTTCTTCCTGATCACTTCCGGTTTTGTCCTTATAGGTCACTTTCACATCTACGGGTATAGATGCAGGATTTTTGACCCTTAGTGCTCCCAAATTGAATCCATACGAACTCACCGTCACGCCCTCACTCACCGTCTCTTTCACGCCCTTGTCTACAGTTACGGCTACCGTCTTATTATCAGACTCTTCGTCGGCTTCCGTATTGGTGAATTTGGCGACAATATTCATCGCACCTTCCGGCAGGTTGACGAGGGTATAAGCACCATCTTCTGCCGTGCTTTCGTAGGTTGCCGTCTTGGTCTGTCCGCTGACCACATAGGATAGATCCAATCGCAAATCTGCCTGCTGTGGATTTACCCAGGTCAAAAATGCCCGTCCAAATCCCGTAGCAGCTTCCAACGTGGAAAGCGCATAATCTTCTACCGACAGACCCGCATTGATGGTCAGTTGTTTCACCTCCGAAGCATACTCACGTACCGGATCCTTGACCTGTACATCAAAAGCAACATCCGCATTGGGTAGATTACGAATAGCAAGGGTATCGCGCAGCTTGGCACTCAACTTGGATGCCGATTTGGTCTGTCCGCCTTCCTCATACTTCACCACTACCTCCACTTCACGATCGGTTACATTTTCCCAATGCACATACACGACACCAAACTCACCATACCCCTCCAGTGTGGCAAAAGGATAATCCGTCAGCGCGGCGTACGGGGTCGCTTTTTTGACCACTGTCCGGGAAGTTACCCCGTCTGCCGTCACATAGGTGATCTTAAACTCATACTCCCGCAGGCTGAGGTTCTCTATCGTGACGACCTGATCAAAATCAGTCACTTCGATCGTCTTCACCTGGTTATCGTCTCCCATATATGTGATGATACTTTTCACAGCCCGATCGGGTTGTACTTCGGGATACTGAATCTCTATCGAATGATAGAAGGCAGAATACACCTCCACTTCACTCGGTCTCAAAGGCGGGCGTGTGGGCAGTATTTCCAGATTGTCGGACGTCTCCTCCGGCAAGATCAATACCTTCTCTGTACAGGCATACCATGTACTGAACGTAAACAGTACCAGCAATATGTTGCAAATTCTCTTCTTCATGATCTCATTAATTATTGTCTCCCCCTAAAAACTCTAACTCAAAAGGTTTTAAGAGATCGGCTGTAGACCAGCCATAGGTCTCATAGCGTTGTCTCAACCAATAGAAAATCAAAGGTGCAGCGTCTATGTTGGTCAATACGGTCACCTTTCTGGGATCCGTATCGCAAAAGGTAGCTACTCCGGTTGCCGGAAGGTGTTCGAGCGGTGCGGTCCCCATCTGTACCAAATTTGGTCCGGTCGCTATCCTATTGTTAAAGTCCTCTTTCAACGGATAGTAGCCGGTCAGATCCGCATAAGACGGATCCGATTCGGGCAGCTCCAACAGGCAGGCATGTCGCTCGATATCCGCTCTTGTGAGTGCCTTGTTAAAAATACGGATCTCGGAAAGCTCCGTATCTTGATTGTGGAAAGAGTTGTGTTCAAGACCATGTTGTATACGAAACGGCGCCGTATTGTTGAGCGTCGCATTGGCGGCCACCGTAAAGTCTGTCGACGAGATCAGCACTCCATTGCTGTACATACTTCTGTTTACTGTTGTACCTGTCTTTTTAATTGTCATCGCCATGTGGTCCCACTTTCCTTTGGTATAAGGAGTTGCAAAACCATCGAGTGTGGTCAAGGAAGTTTTGTCACTCATGACAACATAAACACCAGTTCCCTTGCTTCTTTGCAAGATGAACCATCCTTCATCTGTTTTGTTATTTTGGTTTGTTATACCGGCTTTTCCAAAAACAAACGTATTACTGACAGACTCATATATCTCATTGGCTTTCAAAAAAAACTCTACTGTCATTTCATCACCAGTCATATTGTAGGAGGTGCTGTTGGTCGCTTCTACACCATTTGCATCGTAGTCGGTACGGCTTCTACTTGTTTTGTAAAACCGTGCCCCCGACAGATAGTGCGGCACGTACTCGTAAGGTTGAAAACGAGGATGGTTCAGGATCACAAAGATATTCTTCGATTCAAAATCCCCTCCTCCTGTCTCCAGACCGGAGCCTCCATTGTTGGACTGGACGATGATCAGCCACTCTTCGTCGGCGTAGGTCTCCCGTGCTTTGACCGCATCGACCAATTGCCCGATATAACCGTCTACCGTCTGTATGGCCGCGGTGTAGTCTCCATTTGTGCCGGAGAAGCCCGTAGCACGTCCGGCCTCCATGACCGAAGACAACTGAACGATCGTCAGCATATCCTTTGAGGTCTTGAGGTAGTTTTCAGTATAGTCGGCTACTTCTGCATCCGTGGCAAAGAAATGCCTGTTTTCGACCTCGTTAAAAAGTTCTTTGGCCATATTCTCATCCCTCATCACGATACTGGTTTTGTAGTGCGGCTTGATCTCTTCCAGCCTGTACATGAAGCTAGGGAAATAAGGTATAGATTCGTGCGATTCGTCATCGCCTGTGTGCACCGCAAAATCATCGCTGGTGATCTGATGCTTAGAGACCGGCACCCCTTTGGCTATGCTCGCCCAAGTCGAGGCATAGTTGGTATTCGCATCGGATAACCCACCGAAGGTATACTTACTATTTGCAAGCAGTGCTGCAATACGTGGAGGCATCACTTCCTGTACGATCTCACCGACTGCACCATCCACATTGATCAACAGCACCCTACGTTTATTGATCTCCAATGAGGACACCTCTTCTTCGAATATAGGTGCTGGATCGTCAAATACGGTGCAGGACAGCACAGACAGAAGCCCTATTCCTAAAAATATCTTATTTAACAAATTTTTCATATTCATCGTCGTCGTTTAAAAATCAATAATCGCATCCCCACCGGTACCGTCCAATGGCTGGTATTCCCACAGCTTGGTCGTCATCCGCGGATACTTAATAGCCATACGTTCTCTCGAATAACTGCTCAACTTGATATCCCAGGCGTTAAAGAAAGGATACATATCCTGCTTTGCGTAATCACACAGCGCCTCATAAAAGAAGTCCCGCTTGTCGAGGTCGGAGATCGCCGTGTACTCCACGTGCCGCGCGCGTTTGTACAAGAAGGGCATAAAGCTCCAGCCAAACTCTTCGTCCGAAGGGTTGTCCAAGCTCCGTAGTTTGGCAAAAATCTGTGCAAAAGGCGTGATCTTATAAAAGGGATTGCCTGCGGCATGGTGTCCCGCATTCAGGGTAGCACCATCGGCACCTCCGCGTTCTTTCGCTGCCTGTACGGCTAGCGGAAACTGTGCACGCACCTGTGGGTGCTGCCCGACCCGATTAATGCCATTGCGGTGTGCGATCTTAAAACTAAACAGGTTGTTGGAGGTCTCACCCAATCCATTCCAACTCCAAACAGCAGTTTGCTGGTAGTTGTGTCCAAACTCATGTGCAGTACCCCACACATTTCCTTCACGAACCGCCTGTGCTCCTACAGCTTCGCTCAACCAACCGTTGTCGTCCTGTGCCACCACCGGCGAACCGTTGTGCCCATACCCGACGACGGGGTGAATATCCAATACCATCCGCTCGGGTGAGAGCGGCTTGCGGTCGATCAAAGGTGCGCTGATATCTGTCTCAAACCCCATCCATTCGTAATAGTCCTTGGCAAACACGTTCTCCCACTCGCGCATCGCATCTTCCATCGAGACCAATCGTCCTGTACGGATAAAATTTTGAACGCGTTCTGTGGGTACCGAGAATACAATAGAAGAAGCCCTCAATTCGAGCCAGGGCACCTTAGACTGCATCACTTCTTCTTTCCAGCTCGCATCGTCTGACTCGCCATAGACAAAATCGGGCGATTTGACCACACCCGATAAGGTCAGCTGGATCGGCTCGGCATAGGGTACCGTAGCAAAGATCCAGATCAAGCCTCCATACGGATTGCGTACATAGTTGGTTCCTCCCGGTATCAAGGCCTTTCGGGTGAAGATCAAAGGATCACGGCGTGCTGCCTCGACGGCGGACAGATTGTCCGTATGTACGCCTATCTGCGCGTAAAGACCATATTTACCCTCAGGCACCGTGATTTTGATCAATTCTCCTGCCGGAGCATAGTAGCCTATACTGAAAGCCGGTATCTGGGAGACCGAGATACGGTACACACTTGCCGGCTGTGGCAGTACGCTGACGTCAATTTCGGCCGTCACGTTGTCCAGTCGCGGCACATCCAGATCGACCAACCCTGGATAGATACGGGCACTGCCGTATTTCGAGCGGTCGACCAAGGCCGAAGAGGTATCGACATCCATGCCTACGGAGTCTCCGCCAGTAGGATTAAAACCGTCTACATAAGACAGGTCATAATTCCGGGCACAGGAGACTATTCCTATAGCCAAAATCAAGACACTCGCTATATATTGTATGCTTTTCATCGTGTGTATAGATTAATCTTCGTTAGTTACATAAAGAAAAGGCCATGCCTGTCCATCCATCTTGCTCATGACTGCTCTGTCCATCTGTAGCCAGTTGGCCACCACAAAGGGGTTGTCTACAGCGATCGGAACCACTTTAAAACTGGCGTCTACAAAGGGTGGACAAAAGACAGAAACAAATTCGTTGATCGACACTAAACCGGCATTTGTAATCGTAAACTTCTCCGAATTATCATCGGGATTGCGCAAGTTGGGTATCTGCGTTCCTTCTTGATTGCTCAGTAGCCAGTACCCTTTTAGATTGTCGTGATAGGGTGAAGATTCGTCCATCACGGTCTTGCAGTAGTTGTTCAGAATATATGTCTCCGGTAATGGGATATCATATACTTTTAGATCATAGAAGTCAGCGACCGGTGTACCATTTACAGTAGCGTTATTTCGACCCAAACGCAACGGGTATGCGTCGCCGATCTGCTGAGGTGAAAAAGCAAAATCTATTTTACCTCCAACATTTCCGTCGTGGTAGGTTCTCACCTGAACCCGACCCGAAGACAATTTTTCCCAGACCAACGTAATGGTATGCCAGGAGCCATCCCCGAAAGGATTGAGTGTAGTTATCGTATTTCCTCCTCCGGTTTTGACCTGTATGGCAGATGAGGTTCCACTACTGGACAATACATCAATACTATTGGCTCCACTAGCCCCCGATGTCGTGTTTTTGGAGATCAAGGTCGGCCAACTGCTCGTAGCACCGTTTCCGCTCATCCTGACTTTGAACTGATAGGTCGTTCCCTTTTCGGCAGCAGATACGTCTGCACTGAATTTGTTGGAGTTCAAAGTAAGGACCGATTGGTCACTCCCAGTATAAGCAAAATGCACACTTTGCGCAATAAAATTGAAATCGTCCGGTGCGACATACTCACGTTGAACGACTTTGGTTGAATAGTACATCGTAAATATATTTTTCGCCGGATTCAGAAAGTGATTGTTCGATGGATTGACAGGGCTATCTCCCCCTTTGTTGGATGTCACGACAATCAGCCAGTTCTCGTTGCTGTATGTCGTACGCTCCGAGACAGCTGTTGTGAGCTGGCCTATGTAGGTATCCAATGTAGTTATAGCTGCCATGTAGGCTGTATTTGCCGCTGTATATCCACCTGCCTGTGCAGCTGCCTCGGCCTCGCTAAACTCGACCATGATCAGATCATCATCTGATGAAGAAATCCGTTCCAACGTTTTTTGATAGGCTTCCTCATCGTTTGCAGCAAGCGACGACGAAGTTGTTTCTGTCCCAAAAGTATCGTAAAACAAAGCTGATGAAGCCACCATACTACTGCTCTTGGCCATGGACAAGATGGTCGGATTGGTATGCAGGTCCGGCAGTGCTCCTCCTCCTATAGCTCCGTGCTCGGATGGCTTCTTGCCGGTCAGCAAGTTGGACCAACCCAGCAGATCGTCCACAGCGTAGTTTTCTATATCGAGTAGTGCGTCGTAAGAATACAACGCATGTTCACTCATCTTTTGAATAGCCTCAGGCTGCACATTTCGCAATACCTGCCCATTGACCCCATCCATAATGATATACAAGACTTTCTCCTTATTCTTCTGTAGCTCAGGTTCGGCATATTTGTCCTGCAGCAGGTTCTTGTACTCCTCATTACATGCAGTTGCGAAAACCAGTACCAGCCCGAAGGTTAGACCACGTCTCAGTTGATATAATATTCCTTTCATATCTTTAATCTTTAACTTCCAAAACCAATAATCCCGACACATCCTTATTGTCAAACCGGCGTATACTTCCCATGATCACCACCGACGGGCGGGCGGCGATCATCGTCTCGTAGACGTTGTAAACCGTGCCCTCGAATGAGCCTACATTGTTATACTCCTGCAACGCGGTACCATCCTGCTCCAGAAACAACAGCCCGCTGCGCTTTACATTATCGTATTCGCCAAATGAGCCTGACACCAATACCTTTCCGTTGTCCAGCAACTTGGCGAAGGTGACCACACCTTCATCGATATTCCGAAACTGAAATGTCGGTACGACAGAACCATCTGTGTTCAGCATCACGACGCCATTGCAGGCGACTCCGTTGAAGCTTGAAAATAGGCCCGTAAGGAGTATTTTTCCGTTTGCGCGCTGTATGGAGAGAATCATGCCATTGGCACCCGTACCCACAGCAAAACTGGGGTCCACCAACCCATTCTGGTCTATACGTACGATACTAGGTGCATCTTTGTCTTGAAACTTGGTGAATTTGCCCACCAGGATCACTTTATTGTCTTCTTCCTGTATAGCCGCATCAAACACGATACCATTGGCACCACCTACCCCTTTTTGGGTGGCCAGATCATAGTTGTAAGCCGAGTCCAAGGTACCATCTGTCTCCAGACGGATAACATTGTCGATAAAGCGGTACTCTACATGCCTATTCTCCCGTGTAGGCCGGAAATCGTATCTATACTTGTAGTAAGTGCTAAAATTGCCTATACAAATGATCTTCTCTTTTCCGTCTTCAGTGACCAAAAAGGACTTACGCACCTCACCCAATATGTTCCCGTTGAATGCGGGTACGGTATCCAGATTGAACAGCGGATTTTCGGTCTCGTTGATCACGCGTATACTCATGGTATCCAGCTTGCCATCGTGCTGCAAACGGGTAATTCCGCTCGACAATGCACGCCCTTCGTATGTACTAAAGCTTCCCGACACAATCAGTTTTCCGTCGGCCAAAGGATGTACGGATGTGAGGTAACCACCCCCTTCTACGCCAAGAAAGGACTGTACCGTGGTGATTTTGTCACCCTGGTTGTTGAGATTGACTAATCCGTTGATGGGGTTTTGTGTGACGGCAAGTGAATTGTAGTCGGTAAACAGACCTGTATACACATACGACGACGCTGAAAGACGGGCATAATCAAATACTGTACCACGCCCGATTCCTCCGCCTGTACCTCCGGCACTGTATCCAAAGCCGGTAGTCAAGTTATAGTTGCTGTTTACACCGATCTTGCCATTGACGACAAAGCGGGGGCCAAAAATCACCTGTCCGTCCACGACGATGGAGGCCCCACCTGTACTGACCAACTCGGGCACGATCACTCGTATCGTACTGTCGGTCATATCCACGATATCGGCAAGCTCTTCATTAATATAAAATGCAACCCGCCCTCTGTAGGCCTCTAATCCCTGTACCTTAAACAGGATTTCATCTCCGGGATTGCCCGAGCTCGGGCTGGGGTTGGCATTCTTAAATTTTATCCCTAAAGCTTCCTTTCCTCCAGCATAAGGATCCTCACCAATCATATTCGGGTCTTTACACGCCTGTAACAGAACCAGGGAAAACAATATATATTTCAGTATTTTCATTACTCTTCGATTAGTCTTCTGTTAAACCTCCATTGATGATTGAATCGTACAGCTTCTCGACAACAAAACCAAAGACATGGTTCTTAGCGCGCAAGACATGCACCACCCCGTTATAGGGTTTGATGTTGGACGACGATACCGGCACATTGATACGGGTGCTCCGTACATCCGCGAAGTCACGGATATACGTATAGAGAACCATGCGGTATCCGGCATATTCTACACCACCTGCATTGTGGTACATCACGCCTGCATTCATAACGCGTCCGTTGTGAGAGATAAAATTTTGCCCTTCAAAGCGGAATGTGGTGGTGTCGACTTGTGCAATATCCTTGAGCATATAACTATTGTCAATGATATACAGATCTAAGTAGTTTTTCCATACGTCGGGCTTGACATCTCTGACATCTCGGATAGTGTCGATATTGTTGATATAAAGCGTAGCATTGATGATATCCAATGCATTGTCGATACTGACGTCCTGAGGGGCAAAGAAAGTGATATCTTCTTTTTCAAACATCTCCTGCATATGCGTATAGTCGATGATCTCCACCAGTTTTTTGAAATGCTTGGGATGCGCTCTCAAGTACTGCATCATGCTGCCCTCATAGTTTGCTTCATGCACACCCGTGTCTTCAAAATAATCGTTTTTCTGACAGGACGCTAACAGTATCGTCCCTAATATCATATATAATAGTGCTCTTTTCATGGTCTTATAGCCAAAATTTGTTAAGTGTCATATATGAATTATTATACTTGGCCGTCGGCGTAATGGGCCAGGTCCAGGCACCGGCTTCAAAATCTTCGACATTGATCGTGCTTCCCCAAAATACATACTCCGGATCCACCGCTTTTTTGGTGCGTACCAAGTCAAAGTAAAACTGTGCCTCTCCCATAAACTCCCGGTTTCTTTCCCAAAAGATATCGTCTTTCAGATCCTTGCCGATATTCTCCGTATTGTCCAGCCCGGCTCGGTTGCGTACCATATTCAGATAAGTCTGTGCCTCTTCATCATACCCCAGCTCTGCCAGTGCTTCTGCCCGTAACAGGATAGGATCGGCATAACGGAATATCATCTGCGAGTCGTTGGGTACAGCATCCTGACCTGTGGTCACATAGAAATTGGAAAATTTAAGAAATACAAACTGCCCATCACCACTGAACATATTGGTCGGGTCAAACCACAGCTGCTGCCGCATATCGGTATTGCCTTCGGGATAGAGCTTTTTCAAATATGCAGGCATATAAAACACGAAAGCTTTACCCGTGGTACTCCCGCCAGTAAACTTGTACGGCGGACGCAACACCTGATTTGGAAAAAACGGAGGATTTCCAAACTGCTCACCATAGTTCAGATCCTGTGTGATCTCAAAAAGAGACTCTTTCGATTTGCCGATAAAAATATCCCTGAAGTCTGCTATCGGCAACAAGGTATAGGCACCGTCGGACTCTTCCATGATCTCTCTGCCCAGATCAGCCGCACGTGCATAGTAGGTGTTTTTGACATTGCCCTTAGAAAAGCCCGCGATCCACATATTCATGTGCATCATCAGGGTCACTGCTGCACCGCGCATAGCACGCACACCGATGATATTGGGGTCATCAAAGGTCCAAGGAAGATCATCCTTGTGTGCAGCCATATCGTCTATGCAGTACTGAAGTACATCTAGCATATTCTCGCGGCCCAACGGAGCGGTATGGTAGGCATCTGTGTAGTACGCGACATCTCCAAACTGCCGTATGATAAAGAAGTAACATAGGTTGCGCATAAAAGAGGCCTCTGCTTGGTACTGCCGCTGTTCCTCTTCGGTCAACAAACCGGACTCCAGCCTGCCCACCTCAAACTCCAGAATGTTGCACATCCCGATGATGTCGTAAAAACGTTCCCAAGAGGTGTTTTTGGACAGTCCATAGCTTTCTACCGTGGCGTAATACGACCGCAATGGATCTAAAAGGGCCCGGATGTCATTATTTTTTAAATGTATACTATACGTTCGGTTGGCATTCTCACCGACCCCCACCGGAGCTAGGCGCAAGTCCCCCACTGCGGGAAAATAAAGGTTACTCATCGTCGCCGATTTGAACTGATGGTACAAACCCCAGGTGAAACGCTCTACGTCTTGGCGCGTCTCCCAATAATTGTTACCCGAAAGATCGTCGATAGGGTCGATGTTCAGGAACTTCCGGCATCCTCCTGTCAGGATAAGCATGGAGCTTATTAATGTTATAACTAATATATTTTTCATGATCGTTCTCCTTCTGAATTAAAACTGTACATTGAGACCAAAGGTGAAATTTCGTTTATTCGGATATCCTCCGGAACTGTCTCGACCGGCTGAGGACACAATCTCCGGATCGGGTCCGCTGTACCGATTAAAATTGTACACATTACCCATTGTGCCGTACACGCGCAGGGACGATATCCCGTACCGCTGTGAAAAATCTCTGTTGATATTGTAAGACAGTGTAATCTGGTTGATCTTGACATAAGATCCGTCTTCCATCCACAACGTCTGGTCATAGCGGAAAGGCTGTATAGAACCATAGCGCATATAATCAAAAGGATTGGGATAAGCTGCGCCTGTATCGCCGTACTGTTTCCAAAAATCAAATGCAGTAATAGGAACCAAAGCCTTGATGTTGCCTTGATTGTTATCGTAATCCAATCCACCATTACTGGTATTTGCGGGATTCGAATAAGCGCGTAACAGATCAGCATTGGCATTATTCAGCACATCACGGATCAAGGTAAACGAGGTATTGACATTCAGGGTCCATGATTTATACTGCAGGTGTGACGATATACCCCCTGTCAGCAAAGGCTGTGAGTTTCCAATGACGACGTAGTCATTTTCATCGATGATGTAGTCTCCGTTCAGGTCGGTCCATATCGGATCCCCTGCGCCAAAAAACAATCCGCTGGAAGTGCGCAACCGCAAACCTGTCATGGGATTCACAGGTACATCATCATCGGTAGCGTAGACTCCTCTGTAGTGTAGCAATAAATTGGAGAAAGCGTTGCGCCCTAAGCGGTTCAGAATAGCCTGTTTAGTATCTCCACCATCGATGACCCACTGCCGCATATTGTCCGGCAAATGTGTCGTGACATCCTTATTGTACGCCATATTTCCACTCAACGTCCATTTAAACTGGCTTTCCGAACTTAAAGGGCGAACCATCAGACTCAGTTCATGCCCGTAGTTGACCAAAGCTTTCTCATTGGTCGTTACCTTATCAAAGGCTGCAATATCCGAAATATCTTTCTTGTCCATGATACCCATGGACTCCTTGTAGTAGGCCTCGTACGTAAAACTAAAGCGTCCATCCATAAAACCACCTTCCAGTGCAAAGTTCCACTGGGTATTGGAGGTAGGCTCTAAGTGCAGGTTTGGTGCGGTGCTTCTATTCAAAGCGGTAGCCAACTGGTGGTTGTACAGACCTCTCAAACTGATATAACGGCCGTATATATCAAATATATTTCCATTCGGGTTAATATTCCGCCCCCAGGATACCCGGAAAGAAGCATAATCCAACCAGGATACATCTTCCATAAAGCGCTCCTTGCCAAAGTTCCAGCGTGCACCTGCCGATGGATTGATCTTGTATGGATTGAGCGGTCCATTGGACGAGGTACCGTCTACCCGGTAGTTGAAATCGAACACGTAGCGGGTATCGTAATTGTAGGAAGCGGATCCGGCAAATGCAACGGAACGCACTTCAGATAGATTGTCTAATGTACCACCACGAGAAGACGCATAATTCAGACCGATAGGTCCCAGGATCTGATCATTAGCGGTACCTATATTACGGATCTGATCGGCAGCAAATGCGGTCATATTCAACTCGTTGAAGATATTAGCAGAGAAATTATGTACTGTGGCAACCTGTTTTACATACGAGATCATGTTACGGTTATAGAGCGTCCTTCTGTTATCGTTGTACGCGTCATATAGATTGGAATTGTCATTCAGGCTCGATGGGGTGAACTTATCTTTTGTAGATACCATATAGTCATAACTACCTGTACTGATCATCCGCAACCCTTCCAGCGGCTCATACTGTAGCTCCAGATTGGCCTTGATATTAGTAGATTTGTTTGTACTGGCTACATTGAAAGCGGACAATACATCATTGCTGGCTGTGTATAAGGACGGTGAAGGCAACAGTGATGAGGTGTTGGCTCCATCGGCCACACCGGACTGCCGTAGGGAGTTGCCACTACCTTCTGAGTTTTCACCCACATTGGTGCTGATAGCCGATACCATTTTGAACTTGTTGCTCGGCATATACTGTCCGTTCATCTGCAACGAATACCGTGTAAATCCCGTATTGCGGACGATACCCTTTTCATTGTAAAGGCCGGCATTCATCTTGTAGTTGAAATTGATATCCCCACCGGAGATATTGACATTGTGCGACTGGTTGTAGGTCGTCCGGTAAAAGACAGACTGCCAGTTTGTACTATTGTTGTAGTAGGGGTTCAAACTGTCGGACAGAAAAGCCGTCTCATCGATCGTTTCATAAGCCATTGATCCGTCCAAACTCAAATCATAATCGATGAGCTGATTGATACGCATACGGCGTTCTCCCTTACCACCTATGATATTGCGGAGACGCGGAGGCGTATTCATAAAAAAGTTGCTCGTGTACTGTACGATCGGCACTTTGGATTGTCCTCTCTTGGTGGTGATGATGATAACACCATAGGCTCCCCTACTCCCATAGAGAGACGTTGCCGAGGCATCCTTCAGGACCTCTATCTGCTGTATATCTTCGGTAGGGATCAACGAGATCGGGCTGATACCAGGACTCGCCTCCTCAAAACCGTACGAATAGCCTGAGTTGTCGTCGATAGGCACGCCATCGACAATGTACAAAGGAGATGTAGGTGACAGAAAGGCATCATTACCACCTCCGGTCACATTCAGTGTCGACACGCCCCGTATAGTCACTGCTCCGCGCATACCGGGAGCACCATTATTGTTTTGGATATTCAGACCGGGTACACGTCCCTGCAACAGTTCCATCACGTTACCAACAGGAAGGTCCTGTATATCCTTGCCCGAAATGATCACGTTGGATCCGGTCAGTGTCTCTCTGGAGCGCTGTGCATACCCCACGACGACGACCTCATCCATCGCATTCTTAGCGGTCTCCATGACGATATTGACTTGGTTGGTTTTCGAGTCTATAGCCAGGGTATAATCTTTATAACCCATCAACTTGACGATCAATGTTTTGGTCTTATCATTGACCGGTATAGAGAAGCGTCCATTATTGTCTGTTGACCCCAAGGCGATCTTGAGTTCACGCGAGTGTACAGTCGCACCCGACAAGGCCAAATTGGTCTCTCCATCTACAACATGGCCAGACATCATCCTGCTCTGTGCAAACACAGCAGTGGTCAGGACTGTCATCAAAATGGCTACATATATCTTTATAATTTTCATATCAAGTCTATTATCGGCTATTAATCATCTTCAAATTTGGGGCTCTCTCTCGGAAACAGGAAGACGATCTCCCAGTCTCCCGGCTCGTATATAGCAAACTCAAAGTCCATTCCGCCCATGGTCACCATCTGACCGAAACCTAAGCGCTCATACATAAATGATACGTGAGCAGCCGTACCCTGACCATTGGTGTACCATGTTGGAATTTCGGTCAAAGGAATAGGATATGCTACCCGATAACGTACATATTCCGAAGTTTTCTCCATATCAAACCCATGCACAAGGTATTTCCATGCTGTCTTATTGAATTTGTCAGGATTGATATTGTTACCTACCGAATCGACGAAACGGAATGTTAAGGTGTTGCCGCCCAATTTATCATCTTCATCTTTCGTGATGCTGACTCGTATATCTCCACTAAAAAGATAGCCGCCCCGGTCTCCTACCATATTATAGACTGTAGGGGATAAGTATGGATTGGTAATCAAACCAGACACCGCGTTCATATTGATCGGCGCATAAGGGCGCTCTTTGAACGGCTTGAGACGCAAATCCCTAAAATACTTACGTCCGCCGGAATTGCTGACCTCCACGTCAAACATATAGCCCGAATCGGGTTGATTTTTGACGAAAGAAGACTTACCCGATGGCCAGAACAGGATACTGCCGTTGCTTTCGCCGATCTCCAACAGGGAGCGGTACTCCGTAACCCGTTTACTCTCGATCTCAGCCAATGAGGTTTCTAAGCCAGTATATAGCTCCTTCCAGACCTTGACCGGGTATTTTTGTGTCAGTTCGGTAGCCGGCTCTCCGTCAAAACGACGGACGTTGGTTAAGCGAAACTGCAAAGGTAGGGTAGAGTTGGCGGTCGAAAAATTGTTGCGTATCCAATTGTAACGCCCCAATATAGGTTCGTAATCTGTTTGGGTAAAGCGAGCTTCTACTTCCAGAGAATCTCGATCCTCCGGCAAAAATTTCTCACATGAACTCAGTATCATACCGAGTAACAGCGAAGTTAAAAGCAAAGATTTGTTATATATCGATCGTCTCATAAACGCTAATTATTAAACAGTTTAATAAGCTTGTTAAATCCAAAATCATGTCCTGGTGTCAGCATGTGGACATAGCCGTTGCGGGTCTTGACATTGATGGATGCTGTGGTTGTTCTTGTCCAAAACTGATGGAACCTACTCCCATTGGTATCGCTGAATATGATCTGCTGGGGACCAAATTCGACCAGTCCCGATGCGGCTGTATTCTGATATTGCATGTGCATCTGGTACTCATACTTGTAGCCGTACACAAACTTACCGTCCCTCAGGTTGGCTATAGATTCGGTATTGTAAGCCCCCTGGATGATATAGTAACAAAGCAGACGCTCCAGTAGCTCCTCGTCGAGATCTTCCAGATACAGGGGCTTTTTATTTCCCTCTACCCGTACCCTGTTTAGGGTCGCCAGTGATAGCTCAAACCCACGGTTGTTGGGTGCAAACAATGTCATCCCGTCGGATGTCTGCAAGTAGTTCTTTAAGTCGGGGTAACGCTCTATAGCCATCACCAGCGAGTCGTACACACCGTACTGCGAATAGATATAATCCCAGGTACTGCCATCAAATTCGGTAGTCGAAATCTCGAAATCCTTAAAATAAGTGTTCGACTTTTCGCAGGAGGTGAAAAGCAAACCTATCCAGGTGCATGCCAACCAAAATGTATATTGAAATACTTTCATTTGTATACCTTATTATCCTTGTTAATCCCAATAGGGGTTCTGTTTCAAACTCTTGTTATTATCCAACACGCTTTGTGCTATCGGCCAGTATATACCACCATTCGCAATCAGATCGTTGAAGGCTGCATCATCTTTCTTAATCTTGTGATAACGTACCAGATCGTACCATCTCCAACCTTCGCCCATCAGCTCTCGGCGTCTCTCTCCGAAAATCGCATCCAAGATCTCATCATCCGTCTTGCCTGGGCCATTGTATAACCTCAACCCACGGCGACTACGTATATTGTTCAACATTGCCACAGCATCATCTCCCCGCTTGAGGACAGCAAGTGCTTCCGCACGCAATAGGGCCATCTCCTCCAAACGGGTAAACACCATGGCCGACGAGTATTTCGCATAGGTTCCATCATCGACCACAAGGGCTTTGATCTTACTGAATACAGGAGTCTCGCCATTGACGTTGACAAAGTAGGCTGTCCGAAGTTCTCCCGTCAGGGTATCCACACCATACCGCACGTCACCCGGCTCGTCAAAAATCATATTGATGGCGTCCTTGTCCACATAGATATCCGGTGAGGTTTTGGAAATAATCGGCGAGGCCAACGTCAAACTCTCGATATGGCCGTCTGTCGTTGCTTCTCCAAAGTCATAACTAAAGCCAAAACCGATCAGGTGTCCGACCCTCGTACCGGAGAAGAAACTATTCTGACCAGCAGCTGTCAAGGTCCCTGTAGACAGGTAGTCTATTCCGTTGGCCAGCTTGGAATAATCATTGAAAAGCAGACGTGTATAGCGCTCTACAGACAAGTAATCTTCCTTGAGAGCAGACATATGAGCCAAGAGGGCATAGGCTGACACTTTGTTCATGAGTACACCGGTCCAACGCTGCGCATCAAAATAACCATAATAAGACACAGGTGATACACCATAACGATAAGGAAGCTGATCCAACACGCTCTCTATATCCTGGATCAGGAAGTCTAGGACAACTCGCTGATCTGTGGTTTCAATCTGTGGAAAAGAACCATTATCGTGCGAACGTATGATAAGAGGCACATCTCCCCAGATACGCATGGCATAATAATAAGCGAAAGCGCGAAGAACACGGGCCTGCGCTCTATCCAAGATCATATTTTCCTCGGTGTACAATCTATCGGACTCCAGCACTTGAGGTACTTTTTCCAAAAATAGATTGGCTGCGTTGATCACCGCATAAAACCTGCGCCAGTCGGACAGCCGCTGCAACAGGTCGAAGGACGAATTGAGATTCCCGTGAATGATCGCTTCCAGATCTTTCCGATTGAAGGAAGTAAAATCTCCCTGACGCAGGTCTCCGTACATCCAATGTGCATTATTGGCGGTAGTAGCTGTACGCATTAACGAATAAATGCCCAATAGTCCTGCCCGCGAGTCCTGAATCGTCCGCCAGTGGTTTTCTTCCGGAGAGAAACGCTCCGAAGGTACGTCTAATGTCTTGTTACAGGACACCAGACTTTGATACGAAATGGCTAATAATAGCAGGTGTAATATATATCTTGACAACTTCATAGTATGTAATATTATAAACCTAATTGAAATCCTAGGGTAAACGACTTGACCATCGGCAAAGCATACCCTGAATAGTTACTCATCGACGTAATTAGCTCGGGGTCGGTACCCGAAAATTTGGTCCAGGTGTACAGGTTGTTGCCTGTAGCATAGACGGTCACACGGGTGAATTTATTGAATATGCCATCTGTCGCATGGCCTACCGGAAAGTTATAAGCCAGCGTCAAGGAACGTAATTTCATGTAGTCGAGCCGCTCCAGAAAAAAATCCTGCTGTAGCCGATAAGGATTCGTGCCGCTCCAAGGGTTGTAGACCGGGTATCTGCTGATATCGACATCCTGCTGCCAAAAGAAAATCTCTCGTACCGAGTTGATGTCATTTCTATTCTCCAGATTGATAAAATCGTATACATTAGCCGAACGCTGATTGAGTGCCGAATGGCCTAATGCAAAGTAGAGGTCTACATTCAGGGAGAAGTTTTTGTATGAAAAGTTGTTGTTGAAAGAGCCAAATAGTTTGGGCATACGCTGTCCTTTGAGTACACGGTCCTTCTGATCTATTCTACCATCGTTGTTCTGGTCGATCCATTTTGGATCGCCTACTCCCAAGGCTATACCGTCTGCCGTCAGGCGCTGTCCGTCCATCAGCGGTACTTCCGAGAGATACTCATATGCTCCTGATCCTTCTAAGATCCAAAAGTTATCGATACGGTCGCCTACCTTCAGCACACGGTCTCCCAAGATCAGCTGATCATTCCCTTTAGGTAGTGCGGTGAGTTTATTGACGGTATGGTTGAGGTTAAGATGTGTATTCCACCCCAATTTGGTATCTTTCAGTACACGAGCACCAAGCCCCAGCTCTACACCTCTGTTTCTCACATTCAGACCATTGGCATACGCGCCCACATACCCAAACTCTGAAGCTATGGGCACGCTAAGTATCTGATCGATGTCGTCTTTTTGGAAGATACTCAGATCCAATTGGACCCGATCCTGTCCCAAGGCCGTACTCAAGGTCACATCGGCCTGCCGGGTAATAGGCCATTTGACATCATACCCCACCCAGCCTTGTGAATAGGGTCGTGAGATAACTGCAAAGCCATTAAAAGAAGGGATATTGACTTCGTTGTCCCAACCAATGTCAACGCGATATTGAGGTCCTCTGCTAAAACGGTCGTCCAGCAAGGATTTGCCAAACTGGCTCCAGGAAGCACTCAACTTCAAATGGTTGAATAACTGATCGCCCTGGTCTATAAAGGTATATCCAGCTTTGAAGGCCGGTGAAAATATCCAGCGGCTGTCCGGCTGTATATTGGAAGCACCGTCATAACGCAACAGCGCATCGACTTTCAAGGCCTCGAGTGTATAGCCGATATGACTATAATAAGAAGCTATCCGTATGCGTTCTTTGTCGGTATTGCGGTAGATTTCTCCGGATATGGGTTTAAGATAATTGGCATCAGAGGTTTTACCACTCACGACAAAAACTTTGATAAAATCACTTGGCCCTCTGTATCCATATGAGTAGTTGTATTTGTACACATCAAAGGATAGTGTCTGTCCGACTTCAACATCCAGAGCTGAGTTATGTGAAAGCTCAAAATTCCTTTTCAAAAAGTTATTGAAATATACACGCTCGCTGTATCCAAAGTAACGGGATGCGTAATTATTTCCTTCCAACATCGTAGAAGGATAAAAGAGATCTCTCCTGCCTTCGCTATAATCATAGGACAATCTTGAATTTAAAAAATAACCGGCATGGTTTAATGTGAACAGAATGTCTCCCTGGATAACGGTAGATAAATTATCATCTATGGATTTTTTATATTCATCCAGCAAGTTTTGATAAACCGCTCCATTAGGAGGGATAGGAACACTGAGATCTGGCAAGTAACGCATCTCTTCCAGTCTATCCCGCATGTTTTTGTTGCGACCACGGTCGGTCAATTTGCCATTGATCATCCCGGAGACTGTCCACCAGGTAAAAGGAGCCATATTGATCGCAAAGCTGGCATTATAGGCTTTGAGGTTTGTGGCATCTGCGGGATTAGAATTACGGGTATGGCCCCCAAAGAATCTAAAATTGGCACGCTCAGAACCTCCCGACAACCCAAAATCTACGTTGTATAAGGGAGCAGCGTGGTAGTACCTGTCCGACCAGTCGGATGGGCCATAGTAATGGGTATTGGTCGAATCGGCCAAAAAGGAAGGGTATTTCAATCTTTGATCCAAATCGGCATACTTATCATAAAATTGTTGTCTAAACAGGTTTTCATAATAGGCGTTGGTTGGAATGATTGCTGGCTTGGCTCCTATTCCAGTGTAGGCATTGACCGTGATATCATTACGCCCTGCTTTGGCTCCTTTGGTCTTTATCCATATTGCACCATTGGAGGCATAGGGTCCCAGCTTCGCCAAGTTCAACGGATCTTTTATCACTTCTATACGCTCGATATTGTTGATATTGATCCCGGCAAATACATTCGTTGCAGGGCCAATCTTGGTGCTTTTGAACTGTTGTACATCATACACAAATGGGTTGACCGTCGTCACAGGCACACCATTGATATAGACCTGAGGCTGCAAATCGTCTCCTGTACTTGCATTCAAAATTGGAAAACTCAACCCTCTCAAATACATCAACTGCTCTACGCCGGGTTCCCCATTGCTCTCCTGTACATACAGGCTATTGGACTTTCCTTTTAACATTTGTTGCAAAGAAATCAAAGGTAACTTGTCGACCTGATCAATACGGACCGTATCGTAAGAACCTAAATTCGCATAGGGTGAATTAAGCTTGGATGCAATCTTCAACGAATCCTCTAAAGACAGCTTGACGGTATCTTGTTGCCCCAAGGTGCCCGCATGTGACACTCCCGCGGCAGTAACCGACAAAGATAGTAGCATATAGAGGGCAACTGCGGAAACAGACCTTAATGAAGTACAGATTAATTTCATTCTATTTCAAGTATTAATAAATAGGTATTATTTGCATTCTCTTTTTATCAAATCAAGGTGGCTATAGACTGTCATTTTTTAGGCCATCTCACATTTTAGGTATCTTCAAAGTATATCGAAGTTTTACTGTGACACTAATATTCGACAACTTTGGATAGCACAAATAACGATTAAAATTTCTACCCTCGAGGGGTAAAATCTTAAACATATAGGGGTAAAATCTTAAATAAATGAGACTGAGGTCTGTTATGATCGATAATCTATTCAAAAAAGCATATTTTTACATATACGACACGTAAATTGTCGAAACAGACAGCCTATTATGCTCATGAATCCTCTTAAAAGTGCTATTGTTATTTCTCTCCTGACAGGAGTTCTCTCCTTCTGGTCGTGTGGCATCTGCATTGGTCAAAATCTCAAATTCCATCATTTGCAGAACAAAGATCTACTGGACAATCAAAGCATCCTCAGCATAGCTCAGGACAAGGAGGGTCGGCTCTGGTTTGGCGGTAAAGAAAAATTGTATGTATACGACTCACGCAGTATAAAGAATATATTTGAAAACGACAGCACATTCACAGCCGGAGAGTATTTAAACAAAATTGCTATAGACGAACATAACAACATCTTCTTGGGTACCGCATACAGTCTGTTGATATACAATGTTTCGTCGCAGAAATACATTGTTTCGAAAAACCAGAGTCTAATCAATAGGCAGGTCAACGATATCAAGGTGAGTAAGGGAAAGACTTTTGTAGCTTCTTCGGAAGGACTCTACCTCATCACGTTCGACAGCAAGCAGAAGAAATACCGTATTGAAAAACGAATTACGGATCAAAATACGCAAACGGTCACGCTGGTCGATGAGAATACTATCCTTTATGCCATCGGTAAACAAATATATAGACAATCAGGCGATCAAGAGCCTCAACTGGAGATTTCATTGCCACTCCCTCATGATTTTATCACTACTATATATACGCAGGAAGGAGAAACTTGGATAGGCACCCACAGCAACGGGATATTTGTCTACCACAACAATCAATATCTAAAACAGATAAATGAGAATACCTCGACACTTCTGAGCAATAATATTCGAAAAATCACCAAAGCAAACAACACGATCTTTGTCGGTACATTGAAAGGATTAACGACGATCTCGTTGAATGGCCACATGACGAATTTCACACATGAGACGAATATACCTTGGTCCTTGTCTCAAAATTCTATTTACGACATCTATCAGGATAATCAGAACATCGTATGGATAGGTACATATTTCGGAGGGATCAATGCGATCTATCCCAATCCTTTTCCCATTCGTACCCTGACCGGGGAATTGACTTCGACCTATAGATTACGGTCGGACATTGTCAGTTCGATCGTAGAAGACAAGGATAGACTCTACGTGGGAACAGAGGAGTCGGGCCTGCAGATCATTGACAAGGCATCTGGAAAAACACAAAACATTCCGACGCCTTCCAATCTGGTCAAAGCTCTACTATTGCAGGACAACAAATTGTATATCGGCCAACATAATGGTGGGCTCAGCATTCTCGATCTTCGGACTTATAACATCCGAAACGGCATCTTGCCCGGACATTCTAACTCACGGGCCAATAATATTAATACCCTAACGGCAGATCCCAGTGGCCACATATTCTTGGGAACGGACAACGGGATATTTCAATGGGACGGACAAAACGCAGCGCTTTTAAAGGAAACCAACTCTTTGATAGGACAAATCTGTGACAATGGTGTGGACGGCCTATTCACATTATGGAGGGGTGATCTGCTATTTAAAAAATACACAGAGCAAAAATTTGAACCATTGCATATCAAAGGGTTAAAGGAGCCTATACGCTATCTATCAACCGACACCAATGGGGATCTGTGGCTATCCACAGACCATCATATCTATGTCCTCAATGGCACAGATGCCGTATTGATCTATGAGAATTCACTATTTAAATTTGGACGTACCCTGCATCTGAACAACACCCTCTGGATATGCAGTGACAATGGACTTTTGCGCTACAGCATCAGCACAAAGAAACTTCATGTATTGACAGTGGAAGACGGTCTAACCACTAATTTTCTCCAAGACTCACGATTTTATGTCAATGATGATGATCATATCTACCTGACGTCTCTTAAAGGGCTCAATACATTCAATCCGCAAACGCTCAAATTCAACAATCAAGCGCCTATGGTACTGTTCTCTAAATTCTCTGTTTTTGATAAGGAGGTCCTGTTAGAGCAACAGGAACGCGACACCGATATTCCGTACCATATCGACCTGTCCTATGATCAAAATTACTTTACGATAGAATTTGCTTCCTCTAATTTTATTAAACCTCAAAAAAACAAATACAAGTATAAATTGGAAGGTTTTGACAAAGATTGGAAAAGAAGTCCGTATCCTGTAGCCCGATATATGAATATTGCTCCTGGTAAGTACACCTTGTGGATGATGGTCAGTAATAATGACGATGTGTGGAATGAAGTACCCATGGGAATAGCGATAAACATCGCGCCCCCACTTTGGCGAACGTGGTGGGCATATGTATTATATATCCTGATCGCAGCCGCTATTCTCCACTTTATGATTAAGTTTATTGTCGAACGACAACTGTTGATCAATTCGGATAAGGAGCATGAAAAAAAGATAAAATTCTTTACGCAGATCTCACACGAGATACGCACTCCGCTCACGCTTATCACTGTTCCGATAGAGGACATCATCCATTCGACCCAAGATATGCCGGTTATCCAGGCGAAGGCAAAGCGTTTAAAAAACAATGCGGACAAGCTCCTCGGTATCGTCAATGAATTATTGGAGTTCAAGAAGATAGATGACGGAAAAGAAGTTTTAATATTGCGACCTGTTCAGATCAAAACTTATTTAGAGGACTTCTTTTATCTCTTCAGTGATCTCGCAGTTACAAAACATCTACACTTTTATATCAAACAGATCGAAGACATCGGCAGTATTCTATTGGATACCAAACAATTTGACAAAGCGCTCTTCAATCTTCTGTCGAATGCCGTGAAATATAGCCACGATGGGGGAACTGTCTTTCTGGAGGCAAGGACAGAAGATGGCTACTATACGATACGAATCGCTGACAATGGGATAGGCATATCCGATAAAAATCAATTCAAAATCTTCGAAGAATATTACCGTGATCCGAAAGCTCAGGATACTATCGGCACCGGAATAGGCCTGGCCCTAACCAAAAAGGTTGTCGAACAACATAAAGGAGAGATCAGCTGTACAGCACAACTCATCGAAGAGCAAGAATTTACGGTTTTCACGATTAGAATTCCAGTAAAATACTTTTCCAACCAAATCTCCATCCCTTATGATGGGAACGAGGAGGATTATACCGATCCTGTGCTCGCCATGAATAAACTGGACAAAGAAACGCTCCTTTTAGTCGAGGATAATCACGAATTGTCTGAAACAATTGCCAATCTCTTCATGGATCACTATCATGTCCTTAAAGCTTATGATGGGGAAGAAGGATTATTGATGGCTTCAAAATACCTTCCGGACATTATTGTCTCGGACGTCATGATGCCTAAGATGAACGGTATCGACATGTGTGAAAAGATAAAATCAAATATATTGACTACACATATACCGCTTATTTTATTGACCGCAGATACCAACGAGACTTCGCATATATCGGGCTTAAAATATGGCGCCAATGTGTATCTACAAAAGCCATTTAACACCAGTGTTTTGCTTCTAACGGTCAAAAATCTATTGGAACTGGCCTCGAACAAACGGAAGGAGTTTAATATTCGGGACCTCTCCGTACAATCGGACATCGATCAGAACTTTTTACGAAGTCTGGAGAAAATCATCGACCGTAATCTTCTGAACAATGAGTTTAATGTAGAGTTTATATCCAAAGAAATAGGTATGAGCCCACCTATCCTCTACAAAAAGCTGAAGGCAGTCACAGGTCTCTCGGTTAATAATTTTATTAAACAATACCGCCTAAAAAAAGCAGTAACACTTTTAAATACGAATAAGAATATAAGTGAAGTCGCTTATGCTGTGGGATTTTCAGACAGAAAATACTTTAGTAGGGAATTCAAAAAGCTCTTCGGAGTCAATCCTTCGGAGTACCCCATAAACCCTCACTAACGTTTATCTCAATGTTTTATGATACCCTTATACATTTACATCAGTTTCATTTTATGAAAAATCTCTTCAAAACTATTTGTTTTCTATACGTTATTATTTTTATCACTTTTACTGTTCAGGCGCAATCTTCCTTAAAGTCTTCGTATCCCTCCATCGAGGGATTCAGTTATGGCAGAATGAATGCTCCTTCTGGTAAGGAGTGGGAAACGCCTGAAGCACTTTCGCTCAATAAAGAATTGCCTCATGCTTATTTCTTTTCATTCCAAAATAGAGAAGACGCACGTCAGGTATTACCGGCACATAGCCCATACTGGCGGTCTTTAAATGGGACTTGGAAGTTTCATTGGGTAAAAACCCCCGATGATCGTCCTAAGAATTTTTATAAAACAACATTCGACGTATCCCAATGGGATGATGTGCCAGTGCCAATGAGCTGGAATATATATGGTATTCAAAAAAATGGTATACTAAAATATGGAGTACCGATTTATGTCAATCAAAAAGTTATTTTTCAGCATCAAGTCAAAGTAAATGACTGGAAAGGAGGAGTGATGCGCACACCCCCTCAGAATTGGACCACCTATATCTATCGAAATGAGGTTGGTTCATATCGGCGCAATTTTACCGTACCGAATCAATGGGATGGTCGAGAAGTATATATTAATTTTGATGGTGTAGACTCATTTTTTTATTTATGGATTAATGGAAAATACGTAGGATTTTCGAAAAACTCACGTAACCTTGCTTCATTTAATATTACCGCGTATCTAAACAAAAGCAAGGAGAACACCGTAGCAGTAGAGGTATATCGTAATTCAGATGCATCGTTTATTGAGGTGCAGGATATGTTCAGGTTACCCGGTATTTTTCGAAATGTATCCTTAACGTCAAAACCTCAAGTTCAGATCAGGGATTTACGTGTAATTTCTGATTTAGATGAGAACTACAAAAATGGTACGCTAACGATCTCAACCGATATTTTCAATCTGACCAAAAGATCTATCAAAGCCCATAAAATCCATTATAGCCTGTATGCCAATACACTGTATGCTGATGACAACAGCCTCGTTGAGCCCCTCTCGGTTTCACCTACATCCGTCGAACTCGATGCACTCCACAGCAGCACTGTAAAAAGCACTTTAAAAGTCAATCATCCGAATAAGTGGTCTGCTGAACGTCCTTACCGTTATACGTTGGTCGCTGAACTGAAAGATCATAGAAATCGTACTATAGAAACAGTTTCTACGCATGTGGGATTTAGAGAAGTAGAGATTAAAGATACAAAAGCAGAAGACGATGAATTTGGTTTAGCAGGTCGGTATTTTTATGTCAACGGCAAGACCGTAAAGTTGAAAGGTGTAAATCGGCATGAGACCAACCCGGAGAAAGGTAAAGTAGTCACACAAGACCAAATGGAGGAAGAAATTAAATTGATGAAAAGGGCAAATATTAATCATGTTCGTAATTCGCATTATCCAAATGATCCCTATTGGTATTATTTGTGTGATAAGTATGGCATCTATTTGGAGGATGAAGCTAATATTGAAAGTCACGAATACTATTACGGTGAAGCTTCGTTGTCACACGCAGCAGCGTGGAGGAATGCACATGTTGCCAGGAATTTAGAGATGGTTCACGCCACAATAAATCATCCCTCCATCGTCATTTGGTCATTAGGTAATGAAGCAGGACCTGGCGAAAATTTTGAAGCGGCCTATGGTGCTATAAAAAAAGTTGATAACTCAAGGCCGGTACAATACGAAAGAAATAATAGTATCGTAGACATGGGCTCCAATCAGTATCCATCTATAGGTTGGGTAAGAGATGCGGTAAAAGGTACATACAAATTGAAATATCCTTTTCATATATCAGAATATGCCCATTCTATGGGCAATGCAGCAGGCAATTTGATCGATTATTGGAAGGCGATAGAATCGACTAATTTCTTTATGGGAGGAGCAATTTGGGATTGGCATGACCAATCTATGTATTATTACGATAAAGATACGGGGGAGAAATTTTTGGCATATGGCGGGGATTTTGGAGATATTCCCAATGATGGCACATTTGTTAATAACGGGCTGATATTTGCCGATATGAAACCCAAACCGCAGTATGAAGAGGTGAAGAAGGTGTATCAGAATGTAGCGGTAAAAGCAGTAGACATAGAGCAAGGTAAGATCGAAATTTTCAATAAGAATTATTTTGTCGGATTGGACGACTATGAACTCGTATGGTCTCTCTATCAGGATGGTATAGCAGTTAAAGAAAACAAAAACTTCGTAGAAAATTCTTTGACTATAGGTCCCCGTCAACGGAAAGTGCTGACGATTCCATTACATTTCAACACACTGGATCCGCAATCGGAATACTTTGTGAAAGTCCAATTTTTGTTAAAAAAAGACCAACTTTGGGCAGAGAAAGGCTATGTGCAGATGGAAGAACAGATCTTCTTGAAGTCAGCTAATGGAGTCCCTTCTATCGCATCTATACAACCTAAAAATAAAATAAATATCATCGATCAGAATAACCTAAAAATAGTTCGAGGAGACAATTTCATTGTTAAGTTCGATACAGCGAGAGGGACGATTTATAGTTTAAATTATGCCAGTGATACGATTATCCGCGAAGGAGAAGGGCCGAAATTGGATGCCTTGCGTGCTCCGGTGGATAATGACAATTGGGCCTACAAGAAATGGTTTGAAAACGGCCTACATAATCTAAAGCATACCGCTTTATCTAATAAGACTTACATGCGTCCTGATGGAGCGATCGTACTTTCTTTTGTTGTTGAATCACAAGCTCCGAACAGCACTGCATTGCTTGGAGGCACATCCGGCAAGTTTACATTAGTTGAACATACAGATAAGCCTTTTAATAATCATGATTTCAAGTTCACCACCCACCAAATATGGACGGTGTATGCAGACGGAACAATAGAGCTTGAATCAAGTATAGCATCCAATGATGAAACATTTGCTCTTGCACGGTTGGGCTATGCACTACAGCTGCCGAGTAAATATGAAAATTACACCTATTACGGCCGGGGGCCTGTTAATAATTATGCAGATCGTAAATCTGCACAAAATATTGAGTTACACAAAAGCACAGTAAAAGATCAGTTCGTACCATGGACTAATCCGCAGAGTATGAGCAACAATGAAGAAGTTCGTTGGGCATCCCTGACAGATGCACAGGGAGATGGTGTCATCTTTATAGCGAAAGATGTGATGTCAACGTCCTCTTTGCCTTGGAACGAATTGGAAGTGACATTAGCAAGTCATCCATATAAACTACCGAAAAGTTCGGGAACTTATGTGCATTTGGATGCTGCGGTGACCGGTTTAGGGGGGAATAGCTGCGGCCAAGGGCCACCCTTGGAGCAAGATCGCGTCAAGGCTAAATTGACCAATTTTGGATTCATGATCCGCCCCGTTAAAAACTATAATTATTCAGCGCAATCCAAAGTAGTCGTCGCAGGAGATGTCCCACTCGGTATATCCCGCGACCGCCGAGGAGAGGTTACAATTACCAGTGAGGGAAAGAATGCGGTAATTCTATACCAAGTCGGCAATGGCAAGCCAAAGATCTATGGACAAGGTTTTAATCTCCGTGAAGGTGGTAAGGTTACGGCATGGTATAAGGGTAATGAAAGACTTAAAACAATATCTGATTTCCCCAAAATAGAGACCGTGCCATTAGAGGTTGTTTTTGTGTCCAGCCAAGAAACGGGAGAAGGCAATGTAGAGCATCTTGTTGATAATAATCCAAACACGATGTGGCATACGATGTATTCGGTGACGGTAGCACAATATCCACACTGGGTAGATTTTGATATGGGCGAGACTAAAAAGATCAGTGGCTTTTCGTATCTACCTCGTCAGAACGGAACCAACGGTAATATCAAAGATTATCGTATCCAAGTCAGTCAAGATGGGGTGACGTGGAGTAAACCAATCATAGAAAATGCTTTTGATAAGAATACCAACTTACAGACTATCCGCTTTACTCGTCCGGTCTCCGGACGTTATATTCGCTTTACAGCCTTAAGCGCACAGAATGGACAGGATTTTGCCGCTGGTGCTGAATTTAATGTACTGGTCGAATAAGATAGAACACGAGCAACCTCATAAAAAACCCTGCGTAAGTTTCCAATACTACGCAGGGTTTATACATAAAGGGGTAATATGACTACAATGGGTTTTGGGGGACAACAGGTTCCTCCTCCAATAATCTTTTATACCTGACCAACGCCTCTACATAATAATAGTCCGCATACGTCAACGGTACATCGACTTCTGAATTAAGCGGTAAAGCTCCGACACTATGTTTTAAGATATACCCTCCATTGTCACCGTAAGCCGCTTTATACGGGGGCTCCGAAAGATTCTTGATAATCGTCTCTGCTGCTGAAAAAAAGCGGAGGCTCTCCTTTCCTTTTGTATACTGTGCCAATTCCAGTAAAGCAGAGGCATACAGCGCAGCAGCGGATACATCCCGCAGCGTACGATTAGCGTACATCTTGCTTGTCGACGGGATTTTATCCATATCAAAATCCCAATACGGTATCATATCTGCCGGAAGATTAGGATGATTAAGGATAAATTTTGCAATATGACGCGCTTGCTTCAAAAATGCTTTTTTTCCAGTTTCCCTGTACATCATGGTGTACCCATATAATGCCCATCCCTGACCCCGGGCCCAGGCCGATTCGTCCGCAGCCCCTTGATGTGTCTTCTTGGCGATCACTTTGCCGGTATTGCTATCATAATCAATTACATGATAAGAGCTATAATCCTTTCTAAAATGGTTTTTCAGCGTTGTCTCCGCATGCGTTACGGCAATATTATAATATTTTTTATCACCCGTCAGCTTGGATAGCTGTGTCAAAAATTCCAAATTCATCATATTATCAATGATGACCGGATAATGCCATGGCTTATGATCCCACGATCGGATAGCCTTTGTTTTGTCACTGTAACGCGACGAGAGCGACTCTGCACCAGCCACCAAAACCGGCTTATACTCCGCATTACCGGTGAGACGAAGCCTATTTCCAAAGCTGCAGAATAACATAAATCCCAAATCATGTGTCCCCTTATTATTCTTTTCTTTTTCCAGATAAACCAATTTATCTTCTGCCAATTTCCTCAATTCTGCTTTTTGCGTACCTTCATAGAGATACCATAATGTGCCGGGATAAAAGCCGGAACACCACCAGGAAGAACTGGAAAATTTCTGCTGGTTTTTTTCAAAGGTTTTTGGAAACTTATCTTTGGGCGTGGCTGCCGCTAATACTTCTATCTGTTTGGCTGCTTGATCCAAATTGGCCTGGATAAATTCTTTGGAGAGCTGGAATTTATGCTGTGCCAATGCCAAGGTTCCAAAAGCGCTATATACTAAAGCAACAAAAACGAAATGGATTTTTCTCATGATTCGATAATAATAAGTTGACAACGAATATATCCAAAAATCCCTTTCCAAAGAATTGAAAAGGGACCTTTGATCTTATTATTAGAAAACATTCCGAAAACAAACGTTTTCGTAACAACAATATTATTTTAATACTGTCCTGTATTCAACATCACCAAGGTACATCCTTCCACGACCTCAACCCCCTGCTCTTCCAACATTTTCGCCAGCTCTGGATTTTCGGCTCCGGGATTAAATATCACACGATTAGGTTTAGTGTTCAATATATAATCATAATAAGGAGGCTGATTTTTTGGCCCCACATATAATGTAATCGTATCGATATCCGCATGGAGCGTCGTGGCTGTCTCAATGGTAACCCCCGCAACTTCACCTACTTTTCTCCCCACATTGACGATGGGATATCCTTTTCGTACAAGTTTATTTGCCACCAGGTACGAATATCGGGCAGGGTTCGTACTAGCCCCTAATATTAAGGTTTTTTTCATATAGTAAGTATTGATATTATTCTCATTCATGGTCCATAAACCCACCATTCGAGTCGTATGCATTTTTTCTCAAAATAGGCATTTCCAAAATTTTATACAAATTATCGAGATGATTTAGACTCCCATTAACCATATTGGAAAGAAGCACTATCGTAATATCATCTGTCAAATCGCGTACATACAGGTTCTTAAACCCATGCCACCATCCGGTATGATAGACAATCTGTGCATGAGGTGGGGAGAATGTCCTCCATCCATAGCCGTAGCTGAACAGACCACGTTTGGGATCGCTCCTCCCTATATAAGCAGAATCCAACAGCTCTTTTTTCAACAATCGCCCCTCTTTCAACGCGATATCCAATAAATACATATCCTGCACCGTACTATAAACCCCTTTATCACCAACAGGCCCATCCAGATAATTCTGTACAACGGAACGCCTCCATACACGGTCATGTCCTATTACATCCGTAGGTATCTGATCGTACTCCGCTTTCGAAAGAATAGCTGTATTCTTCATGCCCGCTGGCCTAAACACATGCAGCTTCATATAATCGGCAAAACTTAAACCGGTAACCTGTTCGACGACAGCTGCGAGAAGCATATAGTTCGAGTTATTATAAAGAAACCGACCGTCCGGTTTCCCATATCTTGCGGGCTTATGCTCTATAAGCAACTTCACTACATCGCTATTCGTCATGCCTTTCTTTCGATCCGGCCAAACTGTTTCTGCAAAATACACGTAGTTCGGTAGACCTGACCGGTGTGTTAATAACTGCTCGACGGTTACCCCCGGATAGGGAAAGCCCGGAAAAAATTCTTCGATCTCCTGATCAAGCCGGATTTTCTCCTGATCGACAAGCTGCAATACAGCTAATGCGGTCATAGGCTTCGAAACAGAGGCCAATTCAAAACGGGAGTCGATCTTAAGACTGTCCTTATGCAGGTAATCAGCCCATCCGAACGTATTTTGGTAGATAATTTTTCCCTTCTTTGCGATGAGCACATTTCCATTAAAGCCAGACCGTTTATGGAGATTATGCATAAAGGCATCAATTTGTTCATCCGCCTCCAGCGGGTTATACAATAAAGCGATACTGTCTAATTCAGCTTGATTTTTTTCGATCTGTTGCTGTTTCTTCTGGGCATTAGAACAAGCGATGAACAGGAAAAATAAGAATGGGGCAAAAAGAAATAACGTAAATCTCACAAGTCATGGAATTTTATCAGTCAAACATCGCGTAAAAAAAGCCACTTTATCAGGATAGAGTGGCTTTTTTATGCTTAATAACACGAATTTATGCCAACAAGCGGATAGGTGCTTCCAATAACCCTTTTAAGGTTTGTAAAAACTGAGCTCCGGTAGCTCCATCGACAACACGATGGTCACAGCCCAATGTTAACTTCATCACATTGCCCGGTACAACAGCACCATTCTTTACCACCGGAACCTGCTGGATTGCGCCAACAGACAAAATTGCACCATCCGGCGAATTGATGATCGATGTAAACTCATCAATACCAAACATACCCAAATTAGAAACCGTAAATGTAGATCCTTCCCAATCGGATGGTTGTAATTTCTTCGCTTTCGCTTTACCTGCAAAATCCTTCACTTCTGCTGAAATGTGGGAAAGGGATTTACCATCTGCAAAACGTACAACCGGAACGAGTAAGCCGTCTTCTACAGCAATAGCCACTCCGATATTGGTATGTTCGTTAAATCTGATCTTGTCTCCTTCCCATGACGAATTAACAGCAGGGTGCTGTTTCAAAGCTATAGCAACGGCTTTGATAACAATATCATTGAAAGAAACTTTTACCGGAGCTACTTCATTGATCTGTGTTCGTGCTGCCATGGCATTATCCATGTCTATGCTGATTGTCAGATAGAAATGCGGTGCAGTAAACAAAGATTCGGACAATCTCCGTGCAATAGTCTTCCGCATCTGCGAAACCTTTACTTCCGTATATTTTTCTTCACCAATATATTGCGGCAGCGTAACGGTGGTTGCTCCCGAAGCTGCAGATGATGCGCTATCAGAAGCTGTCGCAGCTTTCGCCTTCGGAACGTAATTTTCGACATCCTTCTTCACGATGCGACCGCCATCTGCAGAACCTTGAACATCACTCAGATTAATACCTTTCTCTTTGGCAATTTTACGTGCCAGCGGGGAAGCTTTCACTCTCGAGTCATCCGATGATGTTTCGGATGTTTCGGCCGGTGTATCCGGTGTTGCAGGAGCTGGTGTAGCATCCGCTTTTTCAGCTGCTTTCTCTTCCGCAGCAGGCGCTGCTGCCTTCTGATTCAACAAAGGTGTCACATCCGTTCCTTCCGGGCCTACGATAGCAATAATATCATTTACCTTCGCCGCCTGCCCTGCTTCGAGTCCAACGTATAACAATGTACCTTCCGCATAAGCCGTCACTTCCATCGTCGCTTTATCCGTTTCGACATCAGCAATCGCGTCATCCGATTTAATCGTATCCCCTACTTTAAAATTCCACTGCGCAATAACGCCTTCTGTCATCGTATCACTTAGGAGCGGCATCGTGATTACCGTCACGCCCAAATCCTCAGCGGAGACCGGAGCAGCGGACGACTCTGCTGCCGCATCTTCCTTTTTATCCGCTTTCGGTTCCTTTTCTTCGGGTTTTGGTGCGTCAGAGCCACCTTCCTCCAATAATGCTTTATAGTCCTCGCCTTCCTCTCCCAAAATAGCAATAACTGCATCCACAGCTACAGCTTCCCCTTCTTTCGGACCAATATACAACAAGGTACCTTCCTGATACGACTCAAAGTCCATTGTTGCTTTATCTGTTTCGACTTCCGCTAAAAGGTCGCCGGAATCAACTTTATCTCCTACTTTTTTGTGCCATTTTGCGATTACACCTTCTGTCATGGTGTCGCTCATTTTCGGCATTTTTACTACTTCAGCCATGTGTTTTTAGTAGATTATTTTTTTGTTTTTAACCTGTAAAGTAAATCAATCCATAATGAATGGATAATCCTCTTGTACGTAGATATCCTGGTACAATTCCTCTACGCTTGGATATGGAGACTCCTCTGCAAATTTAACAGCGTCATCCACAATTTGTTTGACTTCCGACTCTACTTTATTGAACCACTCCTCATCGGCATATTTATTTTCGAGGATGGCATGCTTCGTACTCAGAACAGGGTCTCTGTCTTTATATGATTCCAACTCTTCCTTGGTGCGGTATTTTGCAGGATCGGACATGGAGTGCCCTTTATAACGATAAGTGCGGATTTCTAAAAACGTAGGGCCTTCACCGGCACGAGCACGCTGCACAGCTTCATCCATAGCGGTATGAACAGCAACAGGATCCATCCCGTCTACCGGCATACTTGGCATGTCAAACGCCAACCCGATTTTGTAGATATCCTCCATATTGGTCGTACGTTTTACCGACGTTCCCATGGCATAGCCATTGTTCTCACACACAAATATAACAGGCAACTTCCACAGCATCGCCATATTAAAGGTCTCATTCAACGACCCCTGACGCACTGCTCCATCCCCCATAAAACACACATTCACATTATCCGTACCCAAATACTTTTCTGCAAATGCAATACCTGCTCCTAAAGGTATCTGCCCACCCACGATACCGTGGCCTCCCATCATACGATGTTCTTTGGAGAAAAAGTGCATGGAACCACCTTTACCTTTCGAACATCCTGTTATTTTGCCGTACAGCTCTGCCATACATGCATTCGCCGATACTCCTTTGGCTAAAGCTTGTGCATGGTCACGATACGATGTAATGACCGAATCCTCGGGTCTGGTCGCAGATATCGTACCCGCCATGACGGCCTCCTGACCAATGTATAAATGACAGAAACCGCGAATTTTTTGCTGTCCGTAGAGCTGGCCAGCCTTTTCTTCAAATTTACGCATGAGGTACATGGATCTGTACCACTCCAAGTATGTTTCTTTTGTTATCGGTGTTGCACTCATTTCAAAGTTTATTTCTTCTTTAAATCGACCACAAATCTAACAATTTATATCGATAAAAAGGAGACTTTTTAAAGGGGAATTAAGTAAAACATTCAGCTTTTAAATAGTTTTAGAGCAATATGCTTACGCATCAGCTGAAAATGTTTGTCCAAGCTCCATAATTCTAAATTGGAATCCATACAGTGCTGAGCAATCATTAAATCCGGCAAACCCACTTTATTAATACCATTTTTTATGTTCAAATTTTGAACCAACCTAATCCCCTCCCAAAACACCGTGTAAGGCACACATGGTAAAGCTTGCAGGGCCTCGATCAAATCTTTTTGATTTCTATGTAAGAGAGCAGGGAGAAGTTCTGTAAGAATAATTTCGTTTGTACAAACCACGTCCAGTCGAACAAGATTACTTAATTCTTCGGAATATTCCCCTCCTCTAAAGTAGTCTATCCACACGGAAGTATCGACCAAAATCATATATTGGAAACTCTGTTTCTGGTAATATCTAAGTCAATATCCAGATCTATTTTTCCTCTGAAATTAAGTAATTTCAACCGTTTATTGCGTTCGATCATTTCTTGCAAAGCCTGCTTAATAGCCTCTATCTTTGATTTAGAACCGCTTACCCTTACTGCTTCATCTATCAACGCCTCTGGCAAATCGATTGTCGTTTTCATCTTGATTATATATAAAATAACATACGAATATATATAAATTCATATACATATCAAAGTTCCAGCTATTGTCCATTAATAGCCAATTTCTGCACCAGCTCCTTTTCACTGACCTTAGTTTGCGCACCGCTTTCCATATTCTTAAGCGTATAAAGGCTCGATGCGATCTCCTCGTCACCGACAAGCAACACAAACGGGATTCCCTTCGCATCGGCATAAGCCATTTGCTTTTTGAGCTTAGCACTGTTGGGGTACAGCTCGGCAGCAATTCCGTTATTACGCACAACCGACAACAGAGGGAGCGTAACCATTTCTGCGGCCTTATCAAAGTTCACCACCAGTAATTTTGTATTCGACACATGAATATCCGGATACAGATCAAGCTCTTCCAGCACATCATAAATCCGGTCCGCTCCAAAGGATATACCCACACCCGTCAACCCCTTCAGCCCAAACATACCCGTCAGATCGTCATAGCGACCTCCCCCGCCGATGCTACCCATCGCCACCTCATTCGTTTTGACCTCAAAGATACAACCCGTATAATAATTTAAACCTCTGGCCAACGTGATATCCACTTCAACAAACGCGTCCAAAAGATCACTTGAACCCGTAAAAGCACGCACATAATCAAACACTTCATCTATTTCTGCTACACCCCTCAACCCTGTCTCCGACTGTGCCAATACCGCTTTCAACTGCTGCAATTTCTCCGCATTATTTCCTTGCAATTCGATAATCGGCTGCAACAGATTTAAATCATCTGCCGTAAAACCACGCTCCAGAAGTTCTTTATTGACACCTTCTAAGCCAATCTTATCCAGTTTATCGATCGCAACGGTCATATCCACGATCAGCTCAGGCTTACCAATGATCTCCGCAATACCACTCAGTATCTTACGGTTATTGATCTTAATCGTAAAATCTTTTAATCCCAGGTTTTTGAGCGCTTCCTGGTAGATCAGCACAAATTCCGCTTCATTGAGCAGGCTCTCCGAACCCACCACATCCACATCACATTGATAAAATTCACGGTAACGCCCTCTTTGCGGGCGGTCTGCCCGCCATACCGGTTGGATCTGGAAGCGTTTAAAAGGAAGCGCTATGTCGTTTTGATGCATCACGACATAGCGCGCAAATGGCACGGTAAGATCATACCGCAATGCCTTTTCGGTAATATGAGGAATAAGTTGATTATGTTGATTTTTTTGCAACAAATCCTCGGGTACTTTAGATAAATAATCCCCCGAATTTAAGATCTTAAAGATCAGTTTATCACCCTCATCACCATACTTTCCGGTCAACGTATTCAAGTTTTCAAAAGAAGGCGTCTGGATTTCACTGTAGCCAAACTTTTGAAACACCTGTCGCAGTGTCCGAAATATATAATTTCTTTTCTCCATTTCCACCGGAGAAAAATCACGTGTACCTTTCGCTAAAGATGGTTTGATATTTGCCATACCGCAAAGGTAAGATAACGGAACGAATAATAGCTTTTTAGCAGCTACAAAATCTTAAGATGTTCGCAGGCTCGCTCGGCAGCGAGCTTCTCGGCACTTTTTTTATTGAAATCGCGGCCTAACCCACAGGGTTCTCCACCCACTGTGACTTCAATGCTGAACATTTTTACGGATTCGCCTATAGGATTATCAACCTGAACAAAAGATACTTCTTTTCCTTCTTGTTGACACCATTCTATTAACCGGCTTTTAAAGTTGGTTTCTGTATTTTCAAGCAGATGAATATCGACATGGGGTTTGATAATACGGATCCACAGAAACTCTTTGGTAAACCGATACCCCTTATCCAGGTACACAGCTCCGACCAACGCTTCAAATGCATCCCCCAATAGGGAGCCTTGTTTATTGGGATAATGGATCATCCGGGCATCGTATTGTATCAGTTTGTCAAATCCCAGTTTACGTGATAGCTTATTGAGATTGGCACGGGAGACAATCTTTGAGCGCATTTCTGTTAAAAAACCTTCATCTTTATACGGGTAAAGTTTAAACAGCAGTTCTGCGACCACGGATCCGAGAACTGCATCCCCTAAAAACTCTAAGCGCTCATTGCTATTCTTGACGCCTTCTTTAATTGTGGTGGCCACAGACTTGTGCCTGAATGCCATCCGGTAAAGCTTAAGATTACCGGGTACAAATCCGAGGATATTCTTCAGTTGCCTGATGTATTTCCTGTTCGGCGAAAGGTAAAGATTATAGAATTTAAAAGACATGCTTCCCTTTATCATAAGAAAATAGGTAGCCTTTCTTCAAAGCCACCTATTCAGAAATCTTATTATGTATTTACACAGACATTAGTCGAGGTATTTTTTTACGATAACAGTCGCATTATGGCCACCGAACCCAAATGTGTTACTCAACGCGGCTCTTACCTCACGCTTTTGGGCTTTGTTAAACGTAAAATTCAATCGGTTGTCGATTTCCGGATCATCGGTAAAATGATTAATTGTCGGAGGGACAATATCGTTCTTAACCGTTAAAATAGCAGCTATGGCTTCTATAGCTCCGGCTGCACCGAGAAGGTGACCCGTCATCGATTTTGTCGAACTAATATTCAACTTGTAGGCATGTTCACCAAATAAGTCGACAATAGCTTTTGCTTCACTGATATCTCCTACAGGAGTAGAAGTACCGTGTACATTGATATAATCGATATCGGAAAAATCCATTTCTGCATCCTTTACCGCCATAGTCATGGCCAATTTGGCTCCTAACCCTTCAGGATGTGAAGCGGTAATATGATGTGCGTCAGCACTCATCCCGCCACCAACAATTTCAGCATAAATCTTTGCTCCCCTGGCCAAAGCGTGTTCTAAGCTTTCCAATATAATTGCCCCTGAACCTTCACCGGATACAAAACCGTCCCGATCCTTATCAAAAGGACGTGATGCCGTCTTTGGATCATCGTTACGCGTTGAAAGGGCATGCATCGCGTTAAATCCTCCGATTCCGGCTTCATTGATAGTTGCTTCCGATCCACCGGTAATAATGATATCGGCACGACCCATACGGATATAAGTAAATGCATCAATCATCGCATTGGTAGAAGATGCACATGCCGACACGGCCGAAAAGTTAGGCCCACGCAAACCATACCGCATGGAGATATGACCCGGAGCAATGTCAACTAACATCTTGGGGATAAAGAACGGATTAAAGCGTGGGGTTCCATCACCTTTTGAGAAGTTAACCACTTCATCCGTGAAAGTCCTAAGCCCACCTATACCGGACCCCCATATAACACCGATACGATTCCGATCCAACTTATCAAAATCAAGATCGGCATCTTTAACAGCTTCATCCGTAGAAGCTATCGCAAATTGCACAAATGGATCAACTTTACGTGCTTCTTTACGATCCATAATATCGTGTGGATCGAAGCCTTTTACCTCACACGCAAACTGCGTTTTAAATTTTGATGCGTCGAAATGCGTAATAGGAGCAGCTCCACTTACACCATTTATTAATCCGTTCCAATAATCTGTAACGGAATTACCTAACGGTGTAAGTGCACCTAACCCTGTAACAACTACTCTTTTAAGCTCCATTTATGATGTTTAGCCTAATAATTAGTTAGTTAACGTTTTTTTCTAAGTAAGCGATAGCTTGACCAACAGTACTGATGTTCTCAGCCTGGTCATCAGGAATTGCAACATTGAATTCTTTCTCGAACTCCATGATCAACTCAACTGTATCAAGTGAGTCTGCACCTAAATCATTCGTGAAAGAAGCTTCTGGCGTAACTTCATTTTCATCAACACCTAACTTTTCAACGATAATTGCTTTTACTCTTGATGCGATATCTGACATGATTTTATAGTTTAATATGTTTAATAAATCTGTGCAAAGAAAAAATAAATTTCCCCAAAAACCAAACCTTTTTGATTTTTAGACGAAAATATAAGAGCGCCAACCCTTTATCCACACCATAACGACGGAATAAAGCCTATTCAATAATAACAAAATTAGCATATAATAGCAAATTATTTTTTTCACTACAACTTTTATAATTCAAGAAAAACTAGTACCATGTTGTAGGATCGTCCCGATAATTGTAAATTTCCTCTACTTTATCTAAGTTTGTTTCTAATCAACGAGAATATCGAATTGAATAAAATCACTTTCAAAATTGACTTCGACTTTGATCTGGAATTAGATTTCACCTTAATCGGCATTAGTACGTCATTGCGGGACTACCGATTGTGCCATTTTATCAATAAAGAGACAGGGCTAAATCTTATTTTCGGTAAAGAGTCACCATTAGATCATAACGGTAATTTAAAGAACAAGCCTCCTGACGAACTGGATTACCACATATTGCACGAAAAAAGCAAAAGCAAAAAAGAAGTTACTCATCACTATCAAATTTATCGGTATTGTAACGATATTTTTGAATTCGAGTACTATTTGGTCAACAACAAAAGCTTGGAAAATGGCGTTTTAATCCCCGAAGCTTCTAATTTTGATTATTTTTTACTTATCAAACATTACATTGACGAAGAAGACCTTATTCTCCTCATCGAACAGATCCGATCCATTCCGCAAATCATGTTAGTAAAAGAAATTGATCCAATAGCATTGAAATCTAAAGAAAATCTGATATTTTAGCAAACTATTTTCTAAGTGTACAAATTACACCATGCAAAATTATTCAAAAGAACATATTCTTCCTTTACTTGGTTCTTCCAGTAAGGAAGCTAAAATTTTATATAGATGAAAAAAATCCAAAAAAGAACAAAAATAGTAGCGACTCTTGGTCCAGCATCAGCACCTAAGGAAATATTATCCCAAATGATTGCTAAAGGCGTAGACGTGTGTCGCCTCAACTTTTCCCACGGCAGTCAGGATGATCATCTTAAGGTAATAGAGACGATCAACGCCATAAATGAGGAGTTTGGCTATAATGTAGGTATTTTAGCGGATCTACAAGGACCTAAAATTCGTATCGGAAAGATGAAAGAAGGCGGAGCAATCCTCCTGAACGGCTCTAAGGTGGAGATAACAACGCAAGAACTTATCGGAGATGAACGCCGTATTTATATTACGTACGAAAACTTTCCAAATGATGTGCAAGAGAATGAAATAATCCTACTGGATGACGGAAAGTTACAGTTGCGTGTTCTTTCAACAAACTATAAAGACACCGTAACGTGTGAAGTCGTACATGGCGGCGTCCTCACTTCACGAAAAGGTGTTAATCTACCAAATACGAAGGTGTCTATTCCTTCACTGACAGTGGAAGACCTCGACAATCTTAATTTTGCATTAGATCACGGTGCTGATTGGATAGCGATGTCTTTTGTACGGTCAGCAGAAGATATTATTCAAGGTAAAAAAATCATCGCTGATAAGGGAAGTCACGCCAAGATCATTGCCAAGATAGAAAAACCTGAAGCTATTGAAAACATTGATGCCATTATTGAAGCAACAGATGCAATCATGGTGGCTCGTGGTGATCTCGGGGTAGAGATGCCTATGGAAGAGGTTCCTGGGCTACAGAAAATGATCGTACAAAAATGCCGCAACTTGGCTAAACCTGTTATCATCGCTACACAGATGTTGGAAAGCATGATTACAACACCTCGGCCTACACGTGCCGAGGTAAACGACGTGGCCAACTCAGTATTGGATGGTGCTGACGCCGTGATGCTTAGTGGTGAAACTTCCGTAGGTGAGTTTCCCGAAATTGTTATCGAAACAATGGCAAAAGTTATCACACATGTGGAAGCGACTTCTTATCCTTATTATAGTGAAAAAGAAGACAGCTACACCGATGTGAGTTTAATACCGGATGCCATTTGTGGATCATCTATCTTTTTAGCCCAAAAAACCAAAGCATCAGCTATAGCGGTCATGACAGCATCGGGATACACCGCATTTGAAATATCCAGCTATCGCCCGGATGCAAATATCTTTGTATTTACAGGAAATAAACACCTGCTCCGTCAGTTGAGCTTGCTTTGGGGTGTAAGAACCTTTATATATAGTAAATATGAAAGTACGGATGGGTCTGTTCAGGATGTTAACGGCCTGCTAAAAGAATATCACCTCGTCGAACCGGGACAGATTGTCATCAATACAGCTTCCACACCGTTGCACGAAAAAGGAAAAACCAACACGATAAAGGTATCGGAGGTAAAATAATTACAACAAACACCTGACAAGCAAGCTGTTAAATAGTGTTAAATGGATAGTGAGAGCCGTTTTCATTGCTATTTTTGTATAGCTGCATGAAGAAAAGAAGTATTACACTTATAATATGGCTGATGTCTATTGCACTCTTGGGAGTAATGGCTATGCAATATTATTTTATTCGGGAAACGTACCGGCAGAAATCTATTTTATTTGACGAAGCCGTCAATGCATCGCTTTCGAAAGTTGCTTCCATCATTGAGAAAAACGAAGTTCTGAATCTTGCGAGAACACAACGCAAGATCAATCAGGAAAAATATGAAGCGGAACAACGTAAACAGGCGGCATTAGCGGAACAGCTCAAAATACAAGATAGGATACAGCTGCTTCGTACGCAACAGTACGAATATTACCAAAACTTCAAAAACACGGAAGACGAGCTCAAAGCCACTTTTCCGAACCTTATCTATATCGAAAACTGGTTTTATGAAACTTATATCCGGCGACCCCAATATAAGCGGTTCTTAGACATCAACGTCATCCAGGAACCCATACAGGGGACAACATTATATCGGGAATATGTCGACGTCAGTGCGACCCAGACTCTTCCAGTGATAGCAGCAAAGGATGACTCGGTGCGCTATATCGTCGCTGATATTGATCCTTTTCTCAAAAAAGCTTCACGGTATACGGTAGCCACACTGCAGCCCCAAGCGAACGCAAAAATAGCTTTTGAGCTTAGGGATCTGGAAGAGCGGCTTGAGAAATTAAACAACGAATTCCTAGCAAATAACGCTGATAATATTTTTGATACGCTTGCTGTTATCGGTGGAAAAAAACCTACTCTCATCGAAGACGTTGCCTTGGGTCTTACGCTGGCAAACCGCCCGCTCCGCGAGCGCATAAACATCAATTTAATTCATACGCTTTTAGAAGAGGAACTTCAGTCACGGGATATCCGTGCACCCTTCAATATTGAAGTCCGGGATAGCCATAAACTGATCTATCATACGACTAACGTCGCTTCTCTTAGCAATCAGGAACAACCTACCCGGTACACGACAGCATTATTCAAGGGCGATGTCAGCACACCGACAGGGCGATTGTCTATCTATTTTCCGGATAAAAAGGGAGTGATATTCGACAATATGAGCTACCTAATCCTGCCAACCTTAGCATTATTTGCATTACTGGTGGGTAGCTTTGCCTATACCCTGACCATCGTTTTCAGGCAGAAAAAAATATCAGAAATGAAGACTGACTTCATTAACAATATGACGCATGAATTCAAAACTCCTGTAGCTACTATTATGATCGCTAGCGAATCTCTACGCGATCCGGAAATAGCATCCAACGAAAACAGAGTTAATAAATTAGCTAATATCATCTACGATGAAAATGTCCGTCTCGGCTCTCATATCGAACGTGTACTTAATATTGCACGCCTGGAGAAAGAAAATTTAAAAATCGAGCGTGTTGATGTACAGATCAACCCATTGGTAGAAGGTGTATTAGACAGCATGCAGCTCCAGCTCCAAAAGGCAAGTGGCATACTACATGCTGATCTCCGTGCGCAGTACGATCTGGTCATTGGGGACGAATTGCATCTTTCAAACGTATTTTTTAATTTAGTAGACAATGCCATAAAATATAGTCCAAATTCTCCTGAAATAACGGTCACGACCTTCAATCATAAAGGGAATATTATCATATCCGTAGCAGATAAGGGATTAGGAATGACCAAAGATCAACAAGAAAAGATATTTGATCAATTCTATCGGATTCCAACGGGCAATGTACATAATGTCAAGGGGTTCGGCCTAGGGCTGAGCTATGTAAACGACATCGTCAAGCGCTTAGACGGTACCATTCAAGTTAAAAGCGAAAAAGATAAAGGTACGGTATTTGAAATCACATTACCTTTAAAAAAACAGAATTGATAATTAAACGAGTTCAGTTATGCAAAAAATATTACTCGCGGAAGATGATCCTAATCTAGGCGAACTACTAAAAGATTACTTGGAATTAAAAGGTAAATATGAGGTGGTATTAGCACAAGATGGTGACCAAGCACTTGAACAGTTCCGTAAAAATCATTTTGACCTTTGTATTCTCGACGTCATGATGCCTAAGAAAGATGGATTCTCCTTAGGTAAAGATATTCGTAAGATGGACGATACAATACCTATCATTTTTGCGACTGCAAAAGGTATGATGGAAGATAAAACACAGGCTTTTGAGTTGGGTGGCGACGATTATATTACCAAGCCATTCCGCGTGGAAGAGCTTTTACTACGTATCCAAGCGCTCCTAAAACGTGTTTCAAAAGAAAAGGAGGAAGAACTTGCCGACAAGTTCGAAATCGGCGATTATTTTTTCGACTACACCAGCCAGATCATTACCTACAAAGGTCAGCAGCAAAAGCTATCTACAAAAGAAGCCGAACTTTTACGTCTTTTATGTTTGAAAAAGAATGACGTACTTACACGTGAGGAAGCCTTGATAAAAATCTGGCACGATGACAACTACTTTACCGGGCGCAGTATGGATGTCTTCTTAAGTAAACTCCGGAAATACCTAAAAGAGGACCCGAATGTCGAGATTGTAAATGTACACGGAAAGGGCTACAAGTTACTGGTTAGCTAAAATTTAAAAGCCTTGCAGGTTATAAAACCTGCAAGGCTTCTTTCTAATTCTCCTTGATAAATTCAAACTTATCAATAATCATTTCATATGTCTTGCTATCGGAAGGAACTTGGCCTCTAAATAGCCATAAATTCATCCGCAACCGTTCTGCCGTTCTATTTGGTGGAATGTTATCTCCGCGATATGTCCACTCATGAATAAGATTATCGCCATTAACCGCAAGTCCGTGCCCCTGAAGACTGACAAATTCGATCCTATCCGATTGCCAATTGAAGGCATGTGTGGAATATTCCGTGAGAAGATCCAAATTATAACGCACCTTATTCCCCACCAAATGTGAAGGCTGTACAGCAAATTGTGAGTCCTCATTATCCGGATCTGACCATCTTGAAAATTCAATATCGATCTCCTCTTCATCATTAAAGTAGGTAAAGAGACCAGCTACGATATTTTGATCCAATTTACTGACATCATTGCCCACATAGAATACATACTTACCATAGCCCAGCGGCTTTTTCAAAATTACACCGGAGCAATACCATGTCCCTCCTATCCGAACAATCTTCAGGTGTAATCGGCCATCATCATCGACCCAGACGTTATCCTCCGAATCAGAAAAATAATTCGGCCCCGGTCCTACCTTATTATCATTGGATGTGCGCACAATCCATTCGTAGCCCGAGAATTCAATAATTCGATCCGTCGATATAGGCGGAGGAATATCCGTTTCCCCCGAGGACGAACATGAACTGAACAATATAGCTACGCTAAAAAATATTTTAAACCTATTTATAAGATACTGTATCATCTATCATTGAATATTAATCTTGACCTCTATTCCTTCAAGTTCAACACCTGTCCGATCTTTCGCCGACAGCACCAAGGTATCCTCGCCACTACTCTCCCCATCATGGATATAAAGCAGACTCAACGACTGAATATCAGCTTGCGTGAATTGTCCACCCTGACCAAGTATATCTGCGCCCCGGACAAGCCATCCTTTTGCCGGGCCCGTTTCTATCGTATAAATAATATCGGAAGCTTCCGCCCCGGATACTTTCAATATATCATCATTTAGCACAAAAGATCCTCCGTTAAGAACAGTCGCTTGCTCGTTGGTCTCTACAACCAACACGTTCTGCCCTGTCGCCAATGTTGCTATAAGCATAGGTGGAGCTAGCGTAGCATGCTCCTTTGATGCAAAGTCATCTGTTCCGTTTGCCCAAGGCTCGGTATCCAACATAAAAGAAATCCGACCACTGGGTGACTGATTTTTATAAAAATCAGTGATATCAAAGCTCATAGCAGACGCTCCATTCACACTTGGTGCAAATGCGATTCGTCCCCCTTCAGGCGCCGGTGCATTGGCAAATGTAATCGTAGTTTCCGTCCAATTGTTATCCGGCACGTTGTAAAGCTCTACGGCATAGCCACCACGACCAAATGATACCGCCAATTTGACGGTCATATCCACAAGGATACCTGTTTTGTCAAAATCATCTGTATCGAACATAAGGTATGCTTTACGATCATAAGTACCGTTTCCATCAACACTACCACTAGCGGGTAATCTTTTAGGCCGGAGTGTGGTTGCTGTACCGTAATTTGTCGTACTATTATCTGAATCACCAGGGGAATGCCCAGCCACATAAGAATCGTGCAACACATAGATTGTATCTCTAAGAAGCGTAGGGTCTTCGCTATTGTCCACGGCTGGAGCTGAAAAATAGACAATATAATTGACCGCATGCATCACGCCATTGGTCGGCTCCAGATTGGACGTCCGGATTTCCCACTGCCGTGAGGTTCCCTGATTAATCAAGCCTATATAATTATTGTTACGGGATAGAAACATATTCTGTCCATTTTCGGTCTCATAGGCGACCGGCACATCCCGGGCAATATTGGGATCCGTAAAAATAGCACGGCCCTTGACAATATGATACCGCAACATATTGCGCAGAATCGGCAATGGAATATCGTCTATCGAACTGTAGCCACCACTTTGCAGGTAGGTATTGAAAGCCGTATTGTTGGGAATAATGAATGTCCTCTCCTCATTTTGATAGAGGTTTTGGAGGCCCGCTCGTATAATCGCACTTTCCAGCTGCTCAAAATCATCATTTGTCTGGATAAACTCCCACGCTGTCATATCCAGTTTCCCGGTTACTCCAGAAGGTTCATATTTAAAATTTTCCTGAACCTCACAGCTCGCCATCCAGAAGAGTACCGCGACGCAAGCTGCTAAAAATCCTTTTAAAGTTCTTTTCGTTTGCATAATAAATTATCTTATTATCCATGCCGGTGCATCGGATTATTTGTAAAACTCATTTTGTTCCAGACCCGGATTACGATTGATCGCATCCTCATGTATTGGCCAGAGGATATTGTCGGGATCGGTCAATTCGTTGATCGGTCCCATAACCTCTATTGCTTTATCTGTTCGCACGAGGTCAAACCAACGATGCCCCTCGTAGCAAAGCTCTATCGATCTTTCATGCATAACCGCATCCTCTACTGTACCATATAGCTGCTCTGCTTCATCCTGATCCAATGAGGCAAGTCCTGCACGGTTTCGGATTCTGTTCAACAGAGGCAAGGCCAGATCCGCTTCGCCTAGACGAGCATGTGCCTCCGCTTTCAGCAACATGATATCAGCCAGTCGCACCAAAATAATGTTATTCTGAGAGGGATCAGGACTTTCGTCATTAAAGCCTTCGCCAAAAAATTTCCATATTTTCCGTGGAGGTATCTGGGCATTATCCCAAATCTTTGGTTTACGTAAATCACCATCTTCGAAAGAGGTCATAAATTTTTCGCTCGGGAAATACTGTGCATCATTACCCTGCGCATACAGAACACGCATCATATTCGTCTGCGTTTCGTTGTAACCCACCTCGAATATGCTCTCAGTACTCAAGCCTGCGGAAAACATATTGTTCCAATTGCCGATCGAGACCAAGGAGTACAACGGATTATCCAATACAAGCTCCGCTGCTGCTATGGCCTCTTCATACTGCTTACGCCACATGTACACCTGTGTCAACAGACCGTTGGCACCCCCTTGGGTAATCAAAACCCGATCCCGTTCACCTCCGTATCCAGGCGAACAGTATTCCGAAGCATAGAGAAGATCATCTACGATCTGTTTCAGAATAATCTCCTTATCTGTTCTTATAGAGAATAAGTCCTGATCTACACTTTCATAAGGCTCTAATGTATAGGGCACATCTCCCCAGACCCTGACTAAGTAGAAATAAGCAATTGCGCGCAAAGCTCTTGCTTGCCCAAGCAACTGGTTTCTTAACGCTGTTTCATTCTCAAAAACTTCCGGAATATACTTTATCGCATAATTCGCTCGGCTAATTACTCGATAAAGATTTGTCCAATTGGCGGAAGTGTTGGTATTCGATGAGGCAATAATACTTGTTAAGTTATTGCCGTGCAATGCAGAAGGGTCTCCTGTCTGATTGGTTTCTATATTGTCCGCTCTTCCCTCTCCCCAATACGCAAAATTGATGCGGAGTGCAGACTGCAAACCATTATATATCCCATATACCCCAGCTTGTGCATCACTCACCGTTTTATAAAAGCCTTGTGCGGAAAAGCTCGTGACCGGCTCTTTGTCCAAGAAAGAACAGGAACCTATCAATAGCACAGAAAAGAGAGCTATCAGTTTTATCACATTATTTTTCATCTTCTTATTTTTTATAAAATATTAAAGACCTATATTCAAACCAAAAACAAACGTACGGCTCTGTGGATAGGCCCCTTCGTCCACACCGACCCGCAATCCTGCATAGGAATTGACATCGGGATCGAATCCTGTATATTTCGTCCACGTAATCAGATTCGTGCCGCTGACGAAAGCATCCAGGCTTCTCAGTCTTATCTTATTGACCAGCGTAGATGGGAAACGGTAACGAAGGTTAACATTTTTCAGTTTAATGTAGGACCCATCTTCCACCCACCGACTCTGCACCCGGCTATCACTCTGCATAGGGTCATCCCTCACTGGCCGCGGATAATCTGTAATATCGCCCTGCTTACGCCACCTTCTCAGCGCATCTGTAGAAAGGTTGTTGTACCGGACGATAGAATTCCGCTGATGATTGATCTCGCTATATATATCATTTCCATAGGCATACTGCAACAGTACATTTAGTGAAAAATTCTTATAGCTGAAATCGTTGGAAAACCCTCCAAAGAATGTAGGCTCGGCGTTACCAATAATCTGTCTGTCATCTTGATTGATGACCTTGTCTCCATTGAGGTCATGCCAAATCGGGTCTCCTCCTTTAAACAAGGGTCCTGATAAGCCATTCGTAACCGCTTGCACGTTATCTTCATCACGGGCATAAACCCCATCAAATCTCCATCCATAGAATATTCCAATGGGCTCCCCCTCTTTCAATATATGGTAGGTGCCATTCTGAATATAGCCGTTGGTAAGCAACTCCTTCGGAAGCGACACGATTCTATTTCTATTTGCACTGATGTTAAAGTTTGTCGTCCACTCGAAGTTGCCCACTAAATTTTTGGTGGATAGCAAAAACTCTACGCCCTTGTTTTGGATGTTACCGATATTCTGGGTGATTGTACCAAACCCTGTTGTGGTGGGAATAGGAACACTATAGAGCAAATTCCGTGTATTTTTTATATAATAGTCGGCATTCAATGTAATTCTATTTGCTAAAAATGATAAGTCTATTCCGCCATTGTATTGCGTTGTGGTTTCCCAAGTGAGGGCAGCATTGGGCATGACCGTAGGTGCAGCGCCCGAATAATCTAAATAATTGAGCCCAACTAAAAACTCGCCTTGAGCGGTATAGTTACCAATAGAATGATTTCCGGTACTACCCATGCTAAAGCGTAGTTTACCATCATTTATGATATTTCTTACGTTGTTAAAAAAAGCCTCGTCCGAAAAACGCCATCCTACTGAAGCCGAGGGAAAGAACCCGAATCGTTTATCCCGGCCAAACCGCGAAGAACCGTCAGCCCTTAGATTTACTTCCGCCAGGTATTTTCCCATATAATCATACGACATCCGGCCAAAATAGGAAAGCATGGCACTCTCCCCAACTGCATTGATATCCTCCCCATCTGAATCTTTGTTGGAAATTACGCTCGCGGCATTTAGTGTCCTGATATCATCACTCGGAAAAAACATTCCATCCAAGCCGGTACGTTCATAGCGCCAGTCCTGCAGACTAAATCCGAGTAATGCACCAAAATTGTGGTCCGCATTAAACACTTTATTGTACCGCAAGATATTCTCATTCGCCCAAGTAATATTGTTCGTGTTTCTTACGCCTCCCGTATTATAGCCTTCCCTATAATCCAATATTGACGGCATAAACTCATCCTCCTTCATCGTAATCAGATCAAAATGCAGGTTACTCCGAAAACTCAGTCCATCCAGAATTTTGAAATCTATATATTCACTCCCAATAAGACGATGACTCTTATTGTAATGCGTTGCGTGCATAGCTATTCCTACCGGATTACGCCTCCCCAATTGATAACCATTCAATGATCCGTCCGGAAAATACATGGACATGACCGGGGGTCGGACCAGGAGTTCACGGATGACGCTTAAGTTCCCTACTCCGCCCGCATTTATACGATGATTCGTCGCGTTTGTATAGGCCAAGCTCTGTCCGATTGTCAACCAATCCGTTACGTCAAAATCGACATTCAACCGCGAGGTTATACGCTTGTAATTATTACTGATAATAATACCATCCTGATCCAAAAACGAATTGCTCCACGCATACTGCACCTTGTCACTACCGCCACGAATAGCCAAATCTACTTTATATTGCCCGGCAGATCGCAACAATTCGCGCTGCCAGTCGATATCACCATTGTTGGATGGGTTTAAGGAATCAAGCACCGTCCAATAAGGTTCTTCAAAATTGTCCATATTATAGTACGAATCGAGTACCGCTGCACGATATTGACTAGCGTTCAACACGCTCAGATGACGGGTAATCGAACTTACGCCTGTCATAAAATTGGCCGTTACCTGCGCCTTACCCTCTGCCCCCCGCTTGGTCGTTATCAGTACCACACCGTTAGCGGCACGCGAACCATAGATGGCTGTTGACGCCGCATCTTTAAGGATCTCAATCGAAGCAATATCAGCGGGATTGATATCGGCTAATGGGTTTAGCCCGAAATTTTCCGATCCATTCAAAGAAGACAAAGAATTAGACTCTATCGGTACTCCATCCACTACAAACAAGGGATTATTTCCTGCATTGAGCGAAGAGTTCCCCCGGACGCGGATCGTCATTTCCCCACCCGGAGCTCCGGAATTGGATGTAATCTGTACCCCTGGCGCTCGACCCTGCAAAATGGAAATCGGATCTTGAAGCGTTGTTTTTTCAATCTCATCACTGCCCACCGAAACAACAGACCCGGTCAGATTTCTCTTTTTCTGCTGACCGTAAGCAACCACGACCAGATCATCCATGACAACTGTTTGATCGCGAAGTACAATCAGCAACTCCTTTCTATCTCCCACAGTAATCGTGACCGACTCTTTACCGATATAGGAAAATGTAAGTCTATCTTTTGAACTGGCAAGAATAGAAAAATCTCCATTTTGTCCCGTCAAGGCGCCTTCGCTCATACTATCATTAAGGCGTATAGTAACGCCCGAAATCGGTGCACCATTTGTATCTTGAACTTTCCCTCTGATCCGATCCTGCTGATGTATCGGAAGCGGCTTTATGGACGCCTCTTTGTTCAAAACGATATTTTTTCCCGTCTGCTTATATTTAATCCCAAAAGGCGCCAGCACTTCGTTAAGCACCTTGTTGAGTTGTGCATCTTTATAATTCAGGTTTACCCTTGCAGAAGCAGGAATAATGCGTTGATCGAAGAGGATATTATACCCGGTCTGCTTCTGCAGCTCCCGGAGCACATAGTCTAACTTGACATTTTTTCGCTGAAGGGTAACTTCTTGTCCAATAGCAGATGCACTGACCTGCAGTGTTGCCGCGAGTAGAAAAGGGAGGGCTAAGGATAGCTTCATTACTACCGGATTTATTTTCGTACGGCATATTTCCCATAGCAATATGCCCAACCAATTTTTTTTATACATTTGTATTCGGTTGATTTATAATTTAACACGTTAGTTTCAATCGCTAGTCTATTTGACTAATTTATTAGGGGGTGCTGGTAACACCTCCTATTTTTATGGCGGTTTCTTATTTCATGACTATTACCCTCCTTCCACTCAATTGTAGTTTTACAGATCCCGTCCATTCTATCGTCCGAAGTAGCGTTTCAATATCCTCAAACTTAGACACCTTTCCTGAAAATCGTACGTCATCTACTTCTGACTTATATTCTACACCGATGTCATACCATCTGGCAATATCTTCCATGACATCTTTCAATGGTACATTGTCGAACGCAAAATCTCCACTTTTCCATGCTGTTACATAATATGGATCTATCTGTGCAATTTTTACCTTTTTCGATGATGCATCATAAATTAGCTGATCATTAGGTTTAAGGACATGGGGTTGTCCTAGAGACTCGCTATCAACGGAAACCTTGACACTTCCTTCTATTAATGTGGTGATTATTCGGTTTCTAAAAGTATTCACATTGAATTCCGTGCCCAGTACTTCTAAAATTTGGCCTTTTGATTTTACGACAAACGGAACCCGTTTATTGTTGATCTCCAATTTCGCAACATCAAAATAAGCCTCCCCCTCTAACTCGACTTCCCGCATGCTTGAACCGCTGAACGAGACAGGATATTTCAACTTGGAGTTTGCATTTAGCCAGACTTGGGTACCATCCGCCAATCGAACGGCATATTCGCCACCAATTGGTGTGATTAAAGTATGTATTTGACTTGTCTGTCCCCCCATTCCAGATTGTTCGTGGTAAACAATCCCATCAGCATCATTACCTACCGTAAAAAACCGATTTTCTTTTAAACCTGCCGTTGATGCTCCTCCAAGCTCCTGATACGTTCCGTCTTCAAACACAACCCGAGCTTTGTTGCTACCGGGCGACACTTCTGCTTGCGTTTTTTCCACCTCCGAAAAAGCTTCTCTTGGTCCGGAATTGGACTGAAAAACGATAAGGTACGCACCCCAACAAATTAAAAGCACAGCTGCTATCGCAGCAACCTTTCGAAACCTCTGCCACATAAGCTGCTGGGAATTAGCTTTCAACACATCGCGCACTTCCCACCGGGACAATATCCGTCGATACAGCCTATTACTTTCCTCTGCCGAGATGTCCATAGACTTATCTTCATGCAATTTATCCCAAAGCAGCAGAACTTCCTCTTCTATCTCTGGATTTTGCATGAGCTCATACAGCTCAGCATTTTCAGCATCAGAGCATATCCCCTGTTGGCGTTTCCGAATGAGGTCTATTAATCGTTGCTTATCCAATTGTTGTATGCTTTTATTTACATAAATCGCACAGCATTGGAAATCGTACTAGGTGAGTTCAAAAAAAATCAGAAAAAAAGATACATTAGCCGCTGTAGTTTAACCCGGACGGTTTTTGTGGCTACGGTTAAATGGTTTTTAACGGTGTTTTTTGAAAGGGCAAGCTGTTCTGCAATCTCCTGGTAAGACAGGTCATCCAGCTTGTTTAATACAAACACTTTTTGTTGTTGCTGAGGCAATTCGCTTATAATTTGCTCAAGTTTGTCCTTCAATTCTTTGACCAAAACCGTCTCTTGCGTATCGTATGGATTTCTGAGAGCGCGTTCTGCGGTATACGTTACGGCTTCTTCACGAATGATTTTCCTACGAAAATGCGATATGGCAATCCTTTTTGAAACGGCGTACAGAAAAGGCAATATACTTTCTTCGTCTCGCATTCTATCTCTGTAGACAAAAAGTTGGGTAAAAGCATCTTGTACAATTTCCTCGGCTTCCTCCCTTTGATGGCAAAACCCATAAGCATGCTGTAGAATAGCGTGGTGGTGCAAATCAAACAATATTCTAAAAGCTTTTGAATATCCCGCTTTAAAATCAACAAAAACTGCTTTAGACACTTTCTTCATTCGGTCTATTTTTTAGGCAACTGGTATAGGAATACTAATCCTACAAGTTATTTCGACGAACTGCTCATTCAAAAATATAAAATAACGGTAACCATTACAAAACAAAAACTTAACAATTGGCGATTTTGTTTTTAAAAAATCGTTTAAGTTTGTCCAAACGCTTTAGGGCTGGTCCGATTTATTCCGAGATAAGCGCTGATGAAGCAATCGGATCTTTCTATTACGGTATTCGTTCTCCTGTTTCAGCTCTCCATCATAAAAAGAGTTTTTGTTCAACCGCATAAAACGTTCGTCCAAATTGGCGGTATCCAAGGCTTCTAAATCGGCTAATACACCTGGCACATCTTCCGCTCTAAAATCCACCGAATTCACCCTTTTCTCTATATCCATATATTTCAGATATTGCAAGCGGATATCCGACATCAAACGATAATGTTCAAATTCATGCGCGTTCAAGGTCGGTTTAAGTCGATGCATCGTAGCAGCTACTACCCTTGCACTGTCCAAAAAAGAGGACATGGCAATATTAGGATTGCTGATCTTCCCTTGTACGATTTCATAGGGAATAGCTTTCAAAGCTATCCAAAATTCTTCTGCCTCTTGTTGGTTAAACCCATATCGTTTCTGTGCATACTGATGGACAAAACGTTCGACAGGTAAAGGTTTAGGATGGTTAGCCGCTTCAAAAAAAGCCGTGATTAACATATTGAAGCCTGTGATCGGATATACGCGGCGAATGGCTTGCAGATCCATAATATCTCTCGTCGATTCCCAAATTGTAGAATATAATCCCGAAGTCGACCAAGAAGTCATGACGATACCTGTATATCCGAAACCTCTCGCCAATGGAATAAAATCTCTGATATTATTCAAATGTTTTTCCCATTGGGTTAAAAAATAATTATCGGGATGGCTTCGTATGGAAGGCGCGCCCCATATTTCAAAACCACTGTTCAATAAATTATCATGATTCCCAAACATATGGATATCCCAACCATAGTTCCAGTCTACAAATATCGTTCCTTTGGGCAACCCCTGTAAAGCATCTGGATACTTTAATGCAATGTCAGCCCAAAGCACAGGCCGCTTTCCCAAGCCCACAACAATATCACAAAGCAACTTGATAAAGTCTCCGTAAAGCCTTCCCTTACCCAGTTCTGCCACTTTTTTCTTCGATTCGGGCGAATGTCCCAGCAAGTATGTCTCATCTCCACCTATGTGAATGTATTCCGAGGTGTGTGTAGAAATAAGATCTTGGTAAAGTTCTGTAAATAACTCTCGGTTTAAATCTTCTTTCAACGGATTGACTTGTGAATAATCCTTTTGATCTTCCCGCAGATCTTTATAGCGCGAATGCCGGAGGATATATTCTACATGGCCAAAGCTCTGTTGGAGCGGGATCACATCAATCTTCAATTGATTACAATAGGCTATAAAGTCAATGACTTCTTCCCGCGAATAAGCAAAGCGGTTCGCTATCAATGGGTGCTTCCTAAATGGATATGTTCCTTCCCATTCCATCACAAGCGTATTGATGCCATTTTCACTTAATTTTTTTGCGAAAGCTTTCAACGCAGGCATGGTCATAACCTGTATCCGCATATCCAGGTGGAATCCCTTAATCTTAAAATCGTGAACTGCCCCATTCGAAGATTGACCTTGCAAGGACGGGCAACTCAACAACCAAATGCTGAGAACAAATAAAACGTAATTCTTAAGACGCATAGCGTTGTCATATGCTTGATTCTATAATAGATCGCACAGCAACGAAAATCGTACCAGGCAAGATGTAAAAAAGTCGAGGCACCAGATTGTGTGCCTCTATCTCATTACAAAGATGTTAGCAAGCGCGTAGGAAAATCACTTATCTTATCAATGGATATTTGTTGCATAACCTGATAAAGATGCGCTTTAAACATATTGATGGTATGCTCTCCACCCTGATTGCCTAAGGCACCCACACCATACATAAAAGGTCTCCCCATAAAATTAAAATCAGACCCTACGGCACATGCACGAGCGATATCTACACCGGACCGCATTCCTCCATCCAACATGATTTTCATTTTACCTTTATAGGTCGGGTTATCGACCAAACGCATTAAGGATCGTATAGAAGACTCGCCCGCATCTAACTGTCTTCCGCCATGATTGGAGACAATAACACCGTCTACGCCAATCTGTATCGCATCATCCATATCTTCTTCCGTCGCAATCCCCTTAAGTACCAATGGCCCTTGCCAGATGTCGCGTATCGCTTTGATCTTTTCAAAGGTCACTTTGCCCGTAAATGTCCGGTTCATAAATTGGCCCAGCTGACTTAAATCCATACCCTTCTCCATATAAGGCTTCAACGTCGCAAATGAAGGGATACCATGCTGCAAAGTTTTTACACCCCATGTGGGACGTATCATGGCCTGAAAGATGTTCGATATATTCATCTTAGGTGGCATAGAAAGTCCACTTTTAATCTCTCTATAGCGTAAACCGAAAGAAGGGACATCAACCAATACGACCAGTACCGGATACTGCGCTTCTTTTAGACGTCGCAAAATATCGTCCCGCAATTTGTCTTCGGTAGGGTGATACAGTTGAAACCAAGCCGTACCTTCAGACGCTTCGGCGATACGCTCAATGCCCCCGGTAGATACGGTGCTGAGAATATAGGGTACGCCTTGCCTGGCTGCCGCTTTAGCTAATATTTCTGGCGAATTGGGCCACATCAATCCCTGCAGACCTATCGGTGAGATGCCAAAAGGAGCTTGATACCGGATACCGAATATTTCCGTAGACATATCAATATCACCTGTCTTTTGCAAATACCTCGGTTTAAGGAAGATATCATCAAAATCATTTTCGTTCCGGGACAAATTTAATTCTTCATTACACCCTCCTTCGAGATAATCGAAGGCAAACTTAGGAATCATGCTCTTCGCTTTTTTTCGAAGATCTGCAACAGATGGATATTTAGGGTTGTAAGAGAAAACCTGCTTGCTGGCCATTACTTATTAGATTTATGTTGTTTTGAAAGCCAAATGTACGTAGTAAGTTTTAAAATTGCATCCTGCGCTGTTATTTAAGAGAAACTATTTATACGAAAAGGTTTTCATTTATCTTGACATTATAATCTCCAAGGGAATGTTAAGCATCAAGCGCCTTACGAGCAAACTCAACACATTTTGCTATCTCCTTCACCTCATCGGAGCCATCCGGAATTTTATATTCAAGCTCTATGGTAGCCGGAAACTTATAGTGCGATCTCGCCATTTGCTGTAATACCTCGACAATAGGCGTGTCGCCTTCTCCCCAAGGTAGATTTGCACCGCCATGCTGTTTATTCTTTCGGTCTTTGACATGCATACTCACCATATGTTTATGCTTGGCATGAACAAAGGCTTTCGGGTCGAAGCCCGCAGCGACATAATGTCCCATGTCGAAATTAATTGCATTGTATTTGGATTGGGCTACTGCGGCGTCCCACATATCAAATGTTTGCTGCAGATGACCGTGATAGCCGACAGCGATCTTGTATTTAGAGGCAATAGATGATAGCCGTTGCGTGTGTGCTAGATTATCTGGATATTCTACGTTGACCTGATTAGCCCCTAATGCACGCGCCGCCCGGCAAGCATAATGAATCTCGGCATCCGTATTATTTATTCCCAAAGCGCTCGGTTTGTAGGCATAAATGTTCACGCCAGCTTTGTTGTAGATACGACGCAACTGCTCGAAACGTTTTATATCCACTTGGGCACGCCACGGAGCTAATGCTTTCGCATAGGCCTTCCATGCCTCAACATCTGCGCCTTTTCCCCATTTGGGTGCACTCGGCGCCTTCGGTGCCCCCACGAAAGCCTCTGCGGGGTCACCCATCAGTTCTACACCGCTGATACCACATTCCAAACAATATTTGAGCAACTGTTCTGCATCGTTCGTCAGATGGCGAAAAGAATAGGTGATAACACCAATCTGTACCCCATTAAATACCGAATTTGGTTTCCCGAGATTCTTAATATATGCAGGCATACCCCATACATTCGTGTTCGGGGAGACAGCTCCTAAGGCCGCTATGGACGAAAGCTGCAAAAATTTTCGCCTTGATAGATGATTCTTCATGAGCGCAAGTTATTCAATTTTCACGTTTCTGCCCTTATCGGGACTTAAAAAAATGGTCGTACTGAGCCACCCAGTGATATTGTTCCTCAGGTCGCGATAGGAAGAGCCGCTTTTCTCCCGCCATAAACCACAACATATACAGCGCATCTACCGGAGAGCTTGCTACAGGATGATATCCGTCTGGTATCAGGATCGTATCCCCATTCCGAAGAAGATAAGCATCATCTCTGGTCCTGTCGTCGGTATAACTCAACTGTATCCCAAACCCCGTCTGAGGCTGGATTCTAAAATGATAGATTTCCTCCATATCCACTTCACGTGGCAAATCATCCTTGTCATGCCGGTGTGGGGGGAAAGCCCATTTCCCGGGGGGTAAGAGGGTTTCTCCTAAAAAAAGGTGTTGTGAATTGATGCTTTGATCAATAATAAAGTGTGCTTTACGCTTCCAGTTCCCGCTTCCTAATTCTACTTCTTTGACGTCTTCGGGGTTAATCAACACTGGCGCATATTTCACATTTGCCTCAGCCGAACAAATTGCTAACTCCACATCTGTTATAGCTGTGAACTGATAACTGGTCTGAATAGGGAGATAGACCGTGGCGGGTCTACCCGAAAAAACATCCTTTCTGCTCCCGATATTTGTATATGAAAAGTCATTGCCATTGGCATGACAGGAGCCAGAAAGGACAACAAATGCCGACTCAAGATTCCCGGTATCTCCCGTATACGTTTCTCCCGCTTTGAGATTTAGCAGATCAAAGGTTGATTTTTTTAACCCTCCTTCGCCTAATGTTACAATTTGCTGTCTGCCTGTTCCGGCTTTATATTTTTTTCTCAGTTCCATCACCTGTTTGTTTCTATTTATTTCTGTTAGCCTTTTTTATCTATATTTTGATATGCAAATTCGGCAATATCAAGTACGTTTAAGGTAGTTGTTGCTGAAATATGCTGCTTCGCGGTTGCTGAAAGGACGACGATCATATCCGCCTGAGCTTCTTCCGCCTTAATACTGATTTTTTCGCCGAGATCTTTTCCTCGGTCAAAAACTCTATCATCAAAAGTAAAAGCAGCCTCTCCTGCCGATTGCATGTATTCGTGATGCCATTGCATCTCGACGACCTCTACGCCAGGAACCGATGCTATAACCTCACGAGGAGCTTCATATATTTTGTTCAACCGCCCCAAAAACTCCGAGTCGGCCAACGTCACTTTCCCTGGATTTGGTTTAAGTCGTAACGCACCTGATTGGAGCAGACGCAACAGGTATTCGGAAACATGAAGCACCTCTCCTTCAAAGGAGGTACCCCAAGCCGGATAGTCATTCCGCAAAGCATCATAAAGCAAGGGATCGGAAACGACAACTGTCATACATCCCGTAGCCCGTATGCGCTTTAAGAGCCTACCCGCCTTATCTTTAGCCTCCTCACGGTATCCCAATAAATCCAGTTCTTTCCCGCTTGTCGGTTCATCTTTCAGCAACGTATATTCTTCTCCACAGCTGTCCAACACCTGTGTAAAAGCCCGGGCAATTTCAGGATGCTTATAATTGACCCCCTCTCCTAAAAGATATAATATATTGGCTTGCTTTTCCTGAATACTGGCCGTGTAAGAAAGACTTTTATCAATCCCAAAAGTGTTATCATACGCCAACAAAGCATTTCGGATATTGGCCACAGATTGAGGAGCCAGCCCTTGTTCGACAATATCCCGTCGTGCAAACTTGATGAGTTCAGGAATATCATACCCACCGATCTCTTGCCCTTCGCACCAACTTTTACAAGCACCACATAAGAAGCAGTTGTAGATCGCATCGATGGTCGATTCCTCAAAAGGCTTACCGCCTTTATAAACGCTATACAACAGCATAGCGCGGCCACGTGGAGTGTCCGATTCCTTATAATTTATAAACTCTGAAGGACAAGCGTGCCTGCACATCGGACAGTATCGGCACGCATGTATCGTATTCAGTTCTTTCTCCGTTATTTTCATATCTTTTTCCTTTTTTTCCTTTTTTTGATTACACCCCAAAACCCAGTTTACCCGGATTCATGATACTATTGGGGTCAAGTGTAGTCTTTATATTCCGCAATAACTGGAATGCATTTCCGTACAACTCAGGTGTGAGGCGGCTCAGCTTCAGGCCTATACCATGATGCTCATTTAATACCCCACCGGCAGCCATAGCCGCACGAAGTGCATCATTCCAGATACTATTGTGTAAATAGATTGCTTCATGTGGGTCTTCGGGCGGATTGTCAATAATAAATCGACCATATAACATCGCTCCCCACGGGAACCAATGTGAAAAATGGCCAATAAACCGTGCCATCGGATATTGTTTTTCCACCACATCCTTCATCGCGTTGTAAACATTCTGAATGTTACTATAAGAGGCCACGGTGTCCAACGTGCCAAAGAGTTGGGGCAAGCGGTACATATAAGGAGGAAAGAAAAATTTATAGCGGTTTTCCCACCATTGTGCTCCTAATTCGGCCCCCAGATCTTCGCCCTCTTCACTCATAGCTATCGCATATGCATATTTGAGCTGGAGATCGACCATCTCGCTATTTCCGTCAAAGCCATACACCATATAGGCTCCGGTTTTTTCAATTCCCAGCACTTTCTTGATGACTTCTTTGGTCTCATTCTCACTGTAGAGACGTATGACGGCGGGTTGCAGATTTTCGGAGACCAACCGTTGTCCAACGCGCAGACCTGTTTCCAAATCTTTGAAGATAAAGGCACGGAATTCTCTCTTTTCCGGCAATCGGTGGATGGTCAGGGTAATCTTCGTCACAATTCCCATCGTACCCTCAGCACCGATAAATATTTGATTCAGATCTGGGCCACAAGCCGTCTTAGGGACCGTCAGTGTATGGATGATATCTCCCGTCGGCAGCACAACTTCCATATTGACGATCATGTCTTCTATTTTCCCATACTTCGTAGACAACACACCTGTTCCCCGATGAGCAATAAACCCGCCTACGGTAGCGCATCGAGCTGACCCCGGGTCGTGCATGGTAGAAAATCCTCTCTGTTTCAGTTCTCCCTCCAGAATTTCGTGGATAATCCCAGTTCCTACCTCCACGGTCATGGACAGCTCATCTATTTTATAGATTGTATCCATCCGCTTTGTATCCAAAATAATCCCTCCGAAGACCGGAAGAGCACCCCCTTGCGAACCACTCCCTCCACCCCAGGCCGTAACAGGTATTTTGTAGTTGTTAGCAATACGAAGTATCTTAGAGACTTCTTCTGCATCTGCCGGATGAACAATAAAATCGGCCATCGGACGTGTAATATTACTACGACCCTGACGGTCATGGCACATCTCGGGAAGCCAAAAGTAATCGACAGAATACACCTCTCTATCCGAATCCCGAACAGAAACATAATCTTTCCCAACAATGTCCCGTAACTCAAACAGGAGCATATCAAACATATAAGAAGTTTTTGCTGTTTTCATCTGATTTATTTGTTTTTTCTCTCTTATTTATTCATTTCAGTATATAGATGTTGCAACTTATCACGTATCTCGCTGTAATAGTTGAATTGCTTTTCATAGTAAACATGGTTTTGAAGATCGGGCATAAGTTCGTCTTCCGTATGTACACATCGCTGTACGGCATCCAAAAGATCTTGAAAAATGCCAATACCTACTCCCGCAATCAATGCCGTGCCAAAAGAAGCATCCGTGACTGTGGGTCTGGTTACCTTTTTGCCCAAGACATCACAAACAATTTGTGACCAAAGTCTGCTTTTCGCTCCGCCACCGATAAGAATGAATTCCTCCACCGGTAGTCCTATTTCCTCAGCAAGATTAAAGCAATCCTTCAAAGAGAAGGCTACACCCTCCATGACGGCTCTCATAAAATGTCCTTTTCCATGTGCCATAGACGCACCGATAAAGCTTGCCCTTAAGTTTGGATCCCAATAAGGAGCTCGTTCGCCCATCAGATAAGGATGGAACAATAGCCCATCGGATCCCACCGCGATTTCGTTAGCTGCCTTTTCTATCAGTTGATAAACATGTTGACCTGTACGATCGGCCTCCTCTTGTTCCTGCGCACAAAATGTATCGCGAAACCAGCGCATACTCGATGCTGCCGTATTTGTGGCAACAGCGGTATACCAGAGGTCTGGAACAATGTGAGAATACGTTAACGTCTTCGGATTAGGGGTCGCCTGCGCCGTCATAATATTCAGATTGCCCGCAGTTGCCAGTTTTATGATACATTGGCTGGGCTTTATGGCCCCGGCGCCATAGTCCTCTGCCGTGACATCCGAGGTACCGCATACAACGGGAATACCTTCCCGAAGCCCCGTAAGCCGGGAGGCTTCTGCGGTAACTGCCCCCGTCACATCGGTAGGCTTGCATATCGGTGGCAACACGCGTGACGGTAATCCAATCAAGTCGCACAGCTCGGAAGACCAATTGCCTTTTTTTATATCAAAGAATAAGGTACCCTGGGCATCAATAAAATCTGTTTCCCACGTACCGGTCAGCAGATACCGCACATAATCCTTGATAAACATGAGCTTGTCTATCTTACGAAAATTGTCCGGTTCATTATTCTTTATCCACAACAATTGAGGCAATGTCCAGGTAGATGCAACCTTTTGGTAGCCGATTCTAAAAATATCACCTCCCCAGTGCTGCTCCAAAAAAGCCACTTCTTTGGTGCTTCGCTGGTCCAGCCACATGATGGTAGGGCGGATTATCTCCATATTTTTATCCAAGAGTACCGCATTGTGGGTGGACGAATCTAAACTTAAACCAACAATACGTCCCATATCTATCTCACTTCTTATTTTTGAAAGGCAAATCAAGAGAGCCGCGAACCAGTCGTCCGGATTTTGTTCGCTATAAGAAGGATATGGATGATACGTTCGATAATCCTGAGATGCCTCTGCCATAACCACACCTGTTGTATCGATGACTGTTGTCTTACAACCTCCTGTACCAAAATCGATTCCTAAAAGCAACGTGTTTTCCATCTTCATTTTTTACATGCGTTTCATGACGTTTTTACCGTATTCATCAAATTAGCACGTCTCCCTTTACTTCGCTCTTCTGCATTTTTCAGCGCTTCACCTGCATAAAAGCTAACTATCGTATACCCTTCAATATAAGGTACGGTGATACGAACACGACCTTTCGTCGCCTGTACAGGTACAATCCTAATGTCATCGGGAGCTTCCAAACGAACAATCTTCGCACGCTCTACCACAACGCCATCGGGTAATTGTATGTGCCATGTGCTTTCTTTAACAGGATGAAACACGTCTTGCTTTTCATCAATATTTCCATTCACCAAGTGTAAAGACAAGACTTTTTTTCCTTCGTCAAGCTGCAAACTTGCCCAGACTTCCTTAGGCGCATCGGTTTGGATGAGATGATGGTCTTCCAACAGTTTTGTAACCAAGGGTTGGAACGTTGTATAAAAACGATCATAATCCGCAAGTATGTCAGGGGATAATTTCGTCAGCTGTTTTCCGCTATTCAAAACTGAACTTGAAATAGGTTCGACGTTTTCATCATATAGCTTTGGCATAGACAGCGTAATGATATGTCCACCCCTCTCTTTAAATTTCTTCAACATTGCCAGCTGTTCTTTCGTAAAGCAATCTGCTCCCGGCAAGATGAGCAATTTATAACGAGAAAGTCTCTCCATGGATAGCTGGTCGCTTCCCAACAAAGGATGCCACCAGCAGTTCACTTCGTATGCGACATGCATCTCCTCTAATGCCATCGCGAAGGCGTAAAACCATTTTTGGTATTTTTCAGGACTAAGCTCAAAAGCTGCACTACGTTTCCACATTTGTGTCGGCAAAGAATATATCAATCCCACATTTGCATACCCATCACAGCGTGAAAACAGGTGTCGATGATCTTGCATAAATCGGCATATTGCTGCCTCTGTGTCAAAAAACCAGCCGCTTTGGCCCGGAGCCGTCGCCCAGGTGAATGGTGTGCCGTTATTCGCCAATGATTGGGCAGAAATAAAGCGCAATCGGCTTTTTGCGGCTACAGGTGAATGGAAAAGGGCGGAATATTGCAACCAAACCGGTCTTCTAAATTCACCCGATGCATACCCCAGTTTGACCAACAACAAGGCTTTAATACGGTCGAAATGAGCGAATGTGGCGTTCGTCCCTATATTACTTTCTGTACACACCACGTCTCCGATCTGTGACAAGGCAACAGAAAAGGGCTTTTCGCCGTTATTGCCGTACTGGTTTCCCATCACGGCTATCGGGTGATTGGCATTGCTTTTAATCTTGTCGACAGCATCTTTCCAAAGATGAGCTTGTGACACATATTGGAAAAGAAGGTACACTTTGAGTACCGGATTGCGGAGAACAAACGACTCTCCTTGGTGCTGTATCTCTGCTTTGACGTCGCCTACATACGAGAGTATATCAAAAGATTTAAAATCTTTGATACCTGTACGTTTCACGATATCGGAGGTTTTATTTTTATCTAACCACTGGCAAAACTCTTTTTTACACCAAGTACAGAAGCACCCTTTGCCCCATCCCTGAAACGAAGGCATATTGATATTGTCCTGCGTAAATAAACTGATATCAGGACTGATTCTCGTTACCCGGTCGATATAATACCGGCGATATGCAGGTGCATTATGGCACATCTGGTAACCGGGCCAAAGTAGGCTGGTCCCGATTTTTTGCCCATCAATATCCCGGGCAATGCCGTTATCTTCAAAATCCGCTAGCCTCGGATCGTCTATAGAGACATGATTATATTCTTGTTCCCAATTCCCTCCACCGACAAATACACCCTTATCGGCAAAAAAACGATCCCAGTTGAGATAGACCGCATTGTGGCCTGCTACCGCATCTGGACGAAGCTCCTCCAGCAGTAGCGATCTATTATCTGCTATTTTATCGACCGTTCGGGAAGCATTAAAATAATTTTGTGGATTCCACCATACATAGTCGTCACGTTGGAGGTTGAACTCATCGGCATAGTACAAACACGGGAATTGTTTTACGGATTTGGCATATACAACACACCGGACTTCCCGTGTCTCAGCACTTGAAAAAGCAATACTACCCTTCGTCCAATCTCCCCGTACGATATCCACCTGTTTTTGAGCGATCACCTTATCTGTTATATCAAGTACTGCTATCCACACTTGCATACTATCTTCCTGCTTTGTCCCAAAGTAAGAACCCCCAGGCACATGGATTAAGACCTCGAATGTATAATCTGCATGCGGATCTACAACTGCTGTCAGGCCTGCACCGCTTTCCGGGCCTTCCTGTCGAATCAGCACACCGCCATTTCCACGAACACTCCTGCTGGTCAACCAACGAATGATAGCCTGTTTCCAGGGAACAATACCGTTCTCCGCTGCAGTGTACACGCCTGCCATTTTGCCCCCGACTGCCGCAGCTGGCATCGAAACAACGACAAGATCTCTCACCCAATCGGTAGGAAGCTCTTTTTGTTTGCGTTCTATATCCTCAGGGTCGCTTACCCTATTTTCTTCGCTGTCCATATCCAACCAAGGGACTGCTCTACCCTGAACCGAAAATGGGAATACCAACCCGGCAAGCATTCCTGCCCCCCATTGTAACGACTCACGACGTGTTATTCCTTTTTCACTTTTCTTTTGCATGTGTATTTTTCTTAATCGATGTAAAACTGTAAATCCCAAGGTTGAGGAAAATCTATCGGATCGCCAATCTCTTGTAACACACCGGCATCGGGGTCTATATGGAACCGATGAATCTGATCGGAATCACGAGCTGAGACAAATAACCACCGCCCTGTGGGATCAATATTGAAATGTCGCGGATGTTTCCCGGTCGCACAGTGTTGTATGAGAGATAACTCTCCAGAACGGATATTTCTGCTAAAAACAGCGATCCCATCGACCAAACCGTCGCCAGTGGAACGATTGGTAACATATACATATTTTTGATTCGGATGTAATCGTATCTCCGATGCCATTTGCCTTTCAAAACTGCTATCTACGCCATGTGGCAATGTCGAAAGCACTTGTACGGGTTCGAGTATTCTTCTATCCTTGTTATAACTATAGACTGAAATTGTGTTCTGCAATTCATTGACAACGTAGACATACTGCCCGTCGTTACTGAAGCGCATGATACGCGGCCCTGCCCCTAAATGGATGGAGCTTTGTACGTGACCGTCGCGAACGATTTCTCCTTGTTGCTCATCCAATCGAAAGCGGGTGATCTGATCTGTTCCAAGGTCACTGACAAACACAGTATGGTCTATTGGCTGCATGCTGATACAGTGTGGGTGGGCCTTGGTTTGTCGGATCGGATTCGTACCTCTTCCCTCAAACCGGTGTACTTTACCCGAGCGCATCAACGAACCATCTGCTTTGATTTGTAAAACCGATGCTGCCGCAGTAGAAAAGCTCACTTGAAGCACAAAACAACCATCTTCCGATACCGCAACAAACGTAGGCAAGCCGGCTCCGGTCTGCTGTCGATTCAACCGCTTCAACATTCCGGTATTCGTATCAACCGTATAGGCCGCGATACAACCTTGATTTTCGGCCATAGCACCCTCGATTCCTACACTATACAGATAGCCTTTTGGGGCGTATTGTGTCATAATACCCGCTCTTTCGAGATCGGCGACTTTCTTAAAAGCAGTCACCTCCCCATTCGTGTAATCCAGCCTGGCACAATAGATGCCACCACCCGCCGGACCTGTATGTGTACTTATATATAAAAATGAATATTTGCCCATCTGTACATTTATCTTTCCCAGCTATCTGTCCGGAAAGGCGATGCTGGTAATCCCTCTCTATTGTATAAATTATACCCTTCCGGATTGCTGCCCCATGCATACCGCACAGCCTCGGGATCTTTTATATCTTCACTCCAAACCACGACCTGATCATCTTCAATTTTCGCCGATGCCCAGACAAATTTTTTGTCCTTGCCGGCAATAGCGAATCGAGCAAGCTGACCTCCATCGGCCATTAATCCACTACCGATATTCGTAAACGACAAAATAATTTTATTGCCTTCCTTCTTCATCGACTGATAGGTCGGGCCACTATACACCACATTTTTATCGTGATAAGCTATTCTTTCGGCAGCCAATGCTAACCTCCTGCCCACTTCTTTTTTATTTAAAGGATGGATATCCTTGGCCTCACCAATATCAATAGCAACCGCTAACGCTGTATTGGGAACGGTCTGGGAAACTTTCAATTGGGATTCCCGTATCCATGCCCATCCACCTTCGGAAGGTCGTTTTTGAGGGGCCATATAATTCGCCAATTGTACGATCAAAAATGGCAAATCACCCTGCTGCCAACGGCTACGCCAACCTTCGATCAGCGCGGGTAAAAGTTTTGCATATTCCTCCGCCTTTCTCGTATTCGCCTCCCCTTGATACCACGCAAATCCTTTGATGGTATAAGGAATCAACGGTGCGATCATTGCGTTAAACAATGTAGCCGGCTGGTAATGCATCCTTATTTTCTTTTGGCCATTACGCTGGTCACTCTGTATCTCATTTTCCTGATTTAATGCAGCTTGTAGATTTACCGTATCTCGGTAAAAGTTATATTTTTCCAAATAGTCCGGGAATGCTTTTAAATCTTCCGCTGCAGTCCAAGCTTCGGCAGGCGTACCGCCCCAACTGGAGTGAATGATCCCAATCGGTATTTTATATTTTTCATAGAGATTTTTGGCCATATAATAAGCAACCGCACTAAACCGGAGAACATTTTCCGGATTGGCCTGTTTCCATTTTCCGATGACATTCTCCCGCGGTTCAAAACTGTATTGCCGTTTTACCTGAAACTCACGGATATTCGTGTTGGTAGCATGCGCAATATCATCAGCTTCCTTTTCAGCCAGACTCGACATAGCAAAAGACATATTACTCTGTCCTGAACATACCCATACGTCGCCGAACAGAATTTCCTTTATTTTTATAGATTGACCCGCTGTACTTATCCCAATGCTATAGGGTCCTCCAGCTTGCGTCGCCTCAAGGGTGGCTACCCATTTTTTATCTTTGTCTGGATTGGCCCTATAGATTTTATCTTTAAATAAAATAGTTACTTCCTTGTCCGACAGACTCCATCCCCATATTTTTACCGGTTGGTCCCGCTGTAGTACCATACTGTCAGCGACCAATGCCGGCAACTTGAGTTGGGCAAGAGCTGTAAATCCGGTGAGAAGTAAAATAAAAAATGAAATTCCTTTTTGCATCATAAAAAACATGTTAAATGGATTGACTTGTGTTATTAAAATAATGCCCGACGATCTCTGAAACTCGTCTTCCAGTGTTCTCATCCATAACTTTAAAAGGCACTGTCATGGTACGTCGACAAATCCCCTGTTGCTCCAAGATATATTTTATCGTTTGTATGGATGATGTCGCACCGATACCCGACGAATATATGCGTCTGTAGTCCGAAAGGGTACTTTCCAAGCGGGCTACTTCAGAGACATTGTTGTTTTTTATGGCTTGATAAAAAGAGGACAACAACCTCGGGAAGATATTAGCTCCACCCAATACTCCACCATCCGCTCCGGCTTCCATGGACTTGACCAACAGTTCTTCAGTTCCCGTCAAAACCGTCCAATCTGGACGGGCCTTAGCTACGTTGAGCACATCTTGAAAATACATCCAATCCCGCGAGCTATCCTTAAATCCGATGATATTTTTTTGATCCGCCAAACGTCGTATAGTCTCTATGTCAAAAGCTGTTTTAGTCAAACGTGGAATATTATAAAGTAGGACTGGCAAAGGGGAATGGTACGCAATATGGCGCACATAAGCCTCTAATTCCTCTGGCGTAAAAGGAAAATAAGACGGTGGCGCCAAAACTACGGCGTCGGCACCATTATCTGCTGCTATGCCACTCCATCGGATACTTTCTTCCGGAGAGGTGTCGATAATCCCAACCAAGTTTTTCATACGTCCTCGAAGGTGCTGATTCGTATAGCTAATGAGATCCCTCTTCATTCTATTGCTTAGGCAAGGTCCTTCTCCCGTCGTCCCTAGTGCAAAAACGGCGTCAACACCTCCTTTCACAACATAGTCGATCAAACGTGCCAGGCCCATTTCATCTACCGCTGCCTGATCTTTCAGCGGTGTAATAAGCGGAACAACTACACCTTGTATTTTTTTCTTCATTTGTGACACGTTTTAGTTCTCCTCACTCTCAAACCTAGATTTCCATACGAAACCTTGCGTTTTATCCTTCATCGGCTTTGGCCACAAGAAGCTGAATACCAAACCGATTACATAACAGCTAATCACGCCGATCAACGCATACCATAAGAAGGAAATATCCGTAGCAAATACAACAGCTATAGTGACGAGCGTCCCAGACAACCAACCGATAATAGCACCTTGTGCGTTAGCACGCTGCGACAACATACCCAACAAAAACAAGCCCAGTAACGGACCACCCAACATCCCAAAAATCCGTACCGGCGCTTCTAAGAGTGATCCAAATCGACCAGCAGAGAAAGCAATCAATGTGATGACAATTCCATATATGATTGTCATGATGCGTGCATACCGCACCTTTTTATCTTCATCGATATCCTGTTTTGAATAAGGTGCTATCAGATCAACCAATGACACGGTCGTCATGGAGTTAACGCCCGAAGAAATGCTTGACATCGACGCCGCCGCAATTCCGGCAATTATCAATCCGGCAAAGCCCTTTGGCATCTCATTGACAACGAAATAGGGAAGAATTTGATCCACATTCAACAATGCCCCAGAAGATACCGGATCATATCCGGAGTCCCGGTAGAAGCAATAGATTACAAGTCCGGTGAAATAAAAGAGAAATGCACAAGGCACCCACACAAAAGCTTTGATCCACATCGATTTCCGAGCAGTTTTTAAATCTTTGGCTGTCATATACCGTTGAATAGACGTCTGATCTGTCGCTAATAGGACAAGGTTGTGCACAGCCCCTCCAAGTATAACGCCCCAAACAGTAACCCGGACGGCAGGATTGAAACTAAAGTCGAAAGAGATATGACCTGTTTCCTTACCGATAGCCCAGACACCGTCTAATCCTCCTTCTGTACCCAGTACGGCTACGATGAGTATAGCAATTAGGCCGCCCATTAATACAACAAACTGGAGGACGTCTCCCCATATTACCGCTTTCATTCCTCCCAATGTGGTATAAAATGTCGTAATACAACCCATCGCCAGTACCAATATCCAAAGTGGAAAACCCGTGACATGCTCCAGTGCCAACGCAGGCGCATATATAACCAATGACAGCCATAAAAGCGTCCGACTCAAAAAGATGATGGCAATAGTGGTCCGGAGCTTGCCGGTAAACCTCGCTTCCAAATATTGATAAGCACTAAACAACTTCACGCGATGAAAGAAAGGCATGAATAATGAGTTGACAATCGGTGTCGTGACAAACGATGTGAAAGCCAATAAAGAATACCCCATACCATTGGAATAGACCTCTGCCGGGAACCCTAAAAAGCTAATGCCGGAGAAGACACTGACCATTACCGTAATGGCGACTACCAGCGACTTCATACTCTTGCCGGCCATCAGATATTCTTTAATATCTTTTTGTCCTTTGGAGAAATACAATCCGATGGCAATGGTTATTAAGAGATAAAAGATAAAAATACCATAATCGACCCATCCTAGATGACTCGTTGCATGCAGGGCGATATTACTTTCCATACGTATTGCTATTACGTGTAAACCATTCTTTAGCGCCTTCAGGCCTTATCGCCGTCAGATCTCCCCGGTAGTGACGTAAGGAATGGGATTTGTAAGGGTGCTTTTCTAATCCTTCTTCCCGCAGCGTAATACCAATCCCGGGTTTATTTGGCACAAGCATCTCGCCCTCTTCTACAAAAATCTGTTCATCACTCAGCTCCGTCCGCCATGGCACGTCATTGATCATTGTTTCCAATAGGAAAAAGTTAGGTGTAGACGCTGCAATATGAAGCGTTACGGCATTCGTCAAAGGTCCCATCGGATTGTGCGGACAAAATCCTATGCCACTAGCTTCAGCCATACTGGCAATCGCCCGCATATCGACAATTCCGACCTTGCTCGCATCCGGCTGTATGAAATCGGCATAACCCTGCTTGATAAAATCCATTGCCTGATATTTATTATAAATACGTTCACCCGTCGCTAGCGGAACATTTATTTTACGCCGCAGGTCGGGCATCGTGTATTGGAGCTCAGGAAACAAGGGCTCCTCCATCCACATCACATCAAATTCCTCTAATCCATGTGCAATACGCGTAGCACTTTCCAGATTAAACCGGCCATGGCACTCGATCATCAAATCCACACCTTTGCCAACGGCTTCTCGTACAGCTGCAACACAAGCCAATGATCTGTCCAACTCACTTGTACTGATATCTCGGTAACAACTGCCAAAGGGATCCCATTTTAAAGCTTTCCATCCCCCCTGCATAGCAACTTTTGCTTTTGCTGCGAACTCCTCAGGCGTCTTAGCTCCCACAAACCAGGCATTTGCATAACAGGACACCTTGTCTCGCATTTTTCCACCTAAAAGTTGCCATATAGGTTCACCCCACAGTTTTCCTTTAATATCCCATAAGGCCATATCTATCCCCGACAAAGCGCTACTTAACACAGGCCCACCGCGCCAGAACGAGTCTCGATTCAAATCATGCAAAATTTTGTCGACATCTCTCGGGTCTAACCCAATGATTTTACGTTCAAGATCCTTGAACATGCCGAGGATAGCATGTTCGAACTGCCCTATGGAAGACTCACCATATCCGACTATCCCACTATCTGTCTCAATTTTGACAAAAGCGAAATTCGTCCGATATGCATCACACAGCCAAGTTTTTATGTTTGTAATTTTCATCTATTTAAATTTGTTTTTTATCGGTGATGAAGCTATCAGATTTTTCACCAGCGTTTACATAAGGGGAGTAAGCTCGCAAGCTCAGTTTATTCACTCCCGTGTGTGGTTTAAAATCATGATGGTTTCATCTATTTAAAGTTTCTTAAGGTTTATCAAGACAGCACAAATCGGCCGCCATTGACAAAAATTGTTTCCCCAGTAATAAAATCCGAATCGATAAGAAATAAGACTGCTTTTACCACATCGTCCGGCTTACCTCCTCTGCCAACAGGCACAGAATTGGCGTACTGTGCCATTTTTTCCTTGCCCCATCGTCTTTCCATGACCTCGGTCTCGATATAATCCGGTGCAACAATGTTGGTCGTAATACCCGATGTCATTCCACGTTTTGCAAACGAACGACTCAACCCCAACATGCCTGATTTAGCACTACTGTACGCGATCCAATCCTCTTCTGCTTTCCCTGCGTAGGCTTGTATGGATGAAATATTAATAATACGGCCATAGCCCTGTTGCTCCATTGCATCAAAACAAGCCAAAGAACATAAATAAGCCCCTTTTAAATTCACCGCAAAGATGCGGTCCCACCACTCGCCAAGCGAAAATTTTTCTGGCCGCGGAGGTTCTGTCCGTGCATTGTTTATCAATATATCGATGGGCCCAAATTCGGCTATAATCCCATTAATCATCGTGCGCACGACCCCCTCATTAGAAACATCGGCACATTTCACATAGGCTGTTCCTCCAGCCTTAAGGATCTCGTCAACGACTTGGTTTGCCCTATCGGCATTCACATCGTTCACGAAAACGACAAAACCTTTTGCAGCCAAACTTAAGGCCAACGCACGACCAATACCTTGTCCAGCACCTGTAATCAATGCGATCTGTCTATTCTTTTCTCGAAGCATTCGTATTTGTTATGATCAAAAAACTAGTGTATTGACCGATTGTGCATCCAATGTGAGCGTGCCTGCATTAAGGTTTGCCTTTTTTTCGCTCCACAATTTATGTTCAGTCGACGTTACGACCCGAGGTGTCATCGTAGGGATATTTTCCAACTTTACGACGACAGGTTCGTTCTTCAAATTGACCAATTGTAAAATCATTTTATGATCTGCATTAAATCCGGCTAAAGAAAGAATATCCTTATCCGAACTTTGTGCATCGATTACCTGTACATTATTCCAGAAATCAGTTTGGTGTCTTGTAATATAATAGACGGGGTACTTGGTCAACGTGTCAGCGGACATGATCTCGTAATTATTTTGCCAAGTCCAGAACATGGAGACTTCTGTCCCGGAATACTTAAAAACCCGATGGGATATCTTCGCAAAGCGAAATGCATAATCCCAGTTTTTATTGTAATCCTTCGTTTTATGAGCTACGGCATTATGTCCCAATTCCGTACACCATACGGGTCTCCCCCATTTTTTTGCTAGTGCGGCGATACGTTCAAATTCTGAATCTGGGAGATTCTCAGACCACCAGCTGTGAAAGCTTAGCGGTCCGAGGTATTTCACGATACTGGGATCAGCAGCGATTTTAGAAGCAAAGGCGACTGTGGGTTTTGTTGACGACGTGTCACCCCACAAGAAGACAGTCTTCAGTCCGGCCTGCTCAAATCTTGGTCCGGCCAGCTTAAAGAATTCAATCGTCTCCTCCGGCGTAAAAAGAGTCATGTATCCCCCATTCGATTCGTTGAACGAGAAATAGTCCACTTCGACATCGTACCGTTCTTTGGCTTCAACCAAAAAAGCTTCGATCATATCAATGACTTCACCATAATATTCTGGTTTTATACGTCGTTTGTTATAAGCCTCCGGATTTTCAACCAGTTCGTTAGGCACTCTCCACACGGACAATGTAAAACTAACCACTCCATACTTTTCTTTCATTCTTTTCATGGCCCGTAGCAGGGAGATTACGGCGGGTTGTTTGAGGATCCGTTTGCCCTTATAAACTTTATAATCTAACCAAAACTGTAAAGGGAGCGCGACGCGTACATGTGTCGGTTTAAATTCCTCCAATGTGGCTTCTCCCACCAAGTCCCATGCATCGCCTTTATAATTGGCTTGGCAGTAATTCCCGCCAATTGAAATTATTTTCTGCTTCTTACTTTCTGGGAGAACTTTTACCACTGCACGTGATCGGGTTGCATCGTTGTCTTTTGATCGAGACTGCCCAAATCCGACAGACAAAATGCATCCTAATACAAGCGTCATCGTTACTTTTCTTAAAAATCGCTTCATAAATCTTATCTTAATCTTATATGTATAGTACTTGCATGTAAACTAAAAAACCACGGTATTGACAGACTCTGCTTTTAACTTCAGGTAAATGCTATTTGATCCCGGCACAAATACCATATTCATCCCCTCCCATAAATTGCCTTCGGTGGAGGTTACCATGTATGCCTTGGTGCCGGCGACATCCGGTACTCGTATAGTCACAGGTTCGGATTTCAAGTTGATTAATTGCAATATCAGTTTATTATCTTCATTAAAACCCGTCAATGCAAGAATTTCCTCATCCGAACTTTGCGCTTCCACCAATTGTACTCCATTTAGAAAATCCGTCTGATGTCGGGTTAAATAATAAATCGGATATTTGGTCAATGTATCAGCCGACATGATTTCGTAATTTTTTTGCCAGGTCCAGAACATCGACACTTCTGTGTTGGAATAGCAAAATACACGGTGGGATATCTTCGCAAACCGGAAAGCGTAATCCCAATTCAGGTTATAACCCGGCGTTTGGTGGGCAAGCGCATCATGGCCGAGCTCGGTACACCATACCGGACGGTTATATGTCTTGGCTAAGTTCGCCACCTCTTCAAAAATAGAATTGGGTTCCTCTTCGGACCACCAACTGTGAAAACTTAGCGGTCCCAGATACTTCACCACATCAGGATCGGCCGCAATGGCAGAGGCAAACGGAACTGTGGTTTTTGTGGATGAGGTATCACCCCAAAGAAAGATAGTTTTCAACCCCAAATGCTCGAACCGCTCACCTGCCATTTTTATGAACGTGATAGATTCCTCCGCACTGAACAATGTCATATAGCCCCCATTCGATTCGTTGAAAGAAAAATAATCCGTTTCCACACCATAGACGTTCTTCGCAGCTAAGAGAAAAGCTTCAATCATATCGATCACCTCGTTATACTTGTCGTGCTTAATCCGACGCTTATTTTGATCATCGGGATTTTCGACAAGCTCATTGGCTACACGCCATACCGAAACGGTAAAATTAACCACGCCATAATCTTCCTTCATATCTCGCATGGTCTCCAGCAGCGAAATCACACGAGGCTGATCCAGGATCTTTTCCCCTTTATAGCTTTCATAACTCACGCCATAGAACTGGAGGGGCAGTGCAACCCGGACATGGGTGGGCTTGAACTGCTCGATCGTGTTCTTGCCAACAAGATCCCAAGCTGCCGTTGTGTAGTTGGCCTGTGGATAATTTCCACCGACAGAGACAATCTTCTGCTTTTTGACGTTCGACAGAATCTCCACCACAGGATAATCCGCTGTATCTTTCAACCCTACAAGCGCATCTATTTCCTTTTTTGCAGACTCGCCCGAACAGGCGAATAACATACACGCTAGTACCAAAACTATTTTTCCCGTTGTTCGAAATCGTTTCATAGAGGTATGATATGTCTATATATTAGTGAATCGTCTCCCATCTTACCCATATTTTCCCATCGATAAGTCCATATTTACAGAGATCTTATCTATTCTACTTCGATAGGCTCAATCGCATGGCGTTGATACAATAAAAACCATTTGACGTAGTATTATTATCTCCTTTCGTAAGCGTAATTATAATATTACCCTCAGTGTCCGGATAAACTGCATTGGCGCAGGCAAGCTGAGAAGTATTAGCCAGAGGATCAATAGAAGTAGTAACTTCATTGGATCCGGTTACTGTATACTTCGTCTCACGACCACTTCCACTAGGGTAAGAGGCAAAAAAGCACAGATCATATTGAACATCGCTTTTCAAGCCTTCCAACCGAAATACAGCTACCCCTCCGCCAGCATCTACACCATAAAAGCCTTGTTGAGAAACAACATCAGGCATCGCAAAGCCGGATATATTTGTTGCTGTAGGTCCAGTGGTAAAGCGTGCTGCGGATGATCCAAAGCCTGTTGCATAGACAAAACTCACTCCAGTCGTATTTCCCTCCATATCTACCATGTCCGAAATCGTACCATTTAGGTGGGGAAATGGTTGTGTATAATTCGTCAAGTTATTCCAGCCAGATGCCTCATTATTCATTCCGAAGTTTATAAACACCGGAGCTGCCAATGCCAATGCCCCTACCTCAACGGTCAGCGTGCCTCTCAACATCTCACCCTTATAGATTCGAAATGTATACGTCGTTGCGGGATTCAGTGCGTCCACGAGAATTTCACCATTTTCAATATCCGTCGCGGATAATGATATGGTGCGGGTCGCTGTGCCTGTGGCCGCCACGGTAATCCGATCGGCCTCTTTACTTTTGTCCCAACCCAGTAAGACCGAGTTTATCGTAATATCTTCCTCCTCGGGTGTATAGAATATATTCTCTGCCCCGGTTTGGAAAGTAATTGCCGTAAACTCCGACTCTTTAATGGAAGGATCTTTACTGATTGCTTTAATGCGTGCTGAATAACGTGTAGAACTCCATAACTCCTCTAAAACATACGTGTCCGTCTCTCCCAGTTCGATTTGCTGCACCTCGTTTTCAAACTGAAGTTCATCCTTACTTATTTCCAACAGATACGTTGCATCAGCAATCGGCACCCAAGAAAGCGTGACCTCATTTGCATTCACACTAGCTGCAAACATAGGCGGGCGAAACAGGCGATCGGTCGAATTGTCTGGATCTTCGAGGTTATGCTTTTTACAAGAAACTAAGCCTGCTAAGCAGAATAGCCCCAACACAACAAGTATAGTTCTATATTTATTTTTTATAAGTCTCATAACAATATTTTTTAAACATGACCTTAATATTTTTTAATCGAATGATACATTAAGGCATCTGATCATTTTGCAGCACACCGTTACTGGCTGTTATCGTATTGACATTAATCGGATAGAGGTGGTTATTCTTCGCTTCATTATAGCCATGAGCGACGTTATCCAAGGCCTCCTGAAATGCCTGCTTCGCATTTGCCGACATAGAAGGCAGCCAAGCATTTCGTTCGTATCCCGGTATCGCCGTACTTGGCAATCTGTAATCCGGGTTGAGAATATCAATAGTCTCGCCATCACTTTCCAAACGCCAGAATATATGGGTCGGTACGAGCGTTTGATACTTCGTGTCGTCGTTCACTATCTTAAGACTTTCCTCTTTCATTTCACGGAGTTTTGGTCCTAATAAATTCCATCGTACCAAATCTGTCTTACGCAACATTTCGCCACCAAATTCCCAGGCACGTTCGTCAACTATCGCATCAAAGAACCGCTCTTTATCAGCCGATTCATCTTCGACGTAATCTTCTACCTTGCTCGGCCACAAGCCTTCTGGAAAAGCTCGCTTCCGAACCTCTTTGAGTGCATCTTTCGCCGCTTCGGTCGGGCCGTTATTGATTTCATTTTCCGTTTCGGCATACATCAAAAGAATATCAGCATACCGCATCACAGGCCAGTTGACACCCGTATGCTGTACCGTCTGGTTGTCTCCCCCCATTGCAGGTGTTATCCAAGATTTCCGCCACTTTGTCGGACGGAACTCTGTACCACCCGAGCCTATCATACGCTGAACGTCGGCATATCCGGATTGACCGTACGTATATAGTTCTACCGACACATTTCGGCGTGTATCTTCGGTATCAAAAGAATAGAAATAGTAGGGCGAGGTACGAATAGTTCCCACGCCACGACCATATTTGGTAGACGGCACCGTATATCCAAACAGCATTCCGATATCGTATCCAATACGGCCACTGATAAATCTCCCCAAGGCAATTTCAAACAATACTTCTTTACTCGACAAATCCTGCGAATAAGACTGTAATGTTTTAAATACGCTTTCAAAACTTGAATTCAATGCATGCTCCTTACTATTAATGAGTTCACGACATTCGTCGTTAGCAATTTGGTAATACTCTTCCCAGTGGCGTCCTCTTTTGGTTTCGTGGGTTTTATTGCGCAAAGAAAAGCCTGCATACGAAAGTGCCATTCGGGCCCGTAGCCCTTTTAGGAACCCTTTATTTACACGTTCTGTCGTATTGGTCTCGCGCATCCACGGCAACAGCGGCTCCGCATCCTTCAGGTCCTGAATTAAATATTCATAGATCTCATCTCTATCGGTTTTGGGCAGGTAATAATTATCTTCCGCTTGTGTGGACGTAATTTTAAAGGGTACATCGCCGAAGAGTTTAATCAACTCATAGTAACAGAGTGCTCTTATCGTTTTAGCTTCCGCATAGATACGTTGAGCCTCTTTTGCATGTTCTCCTTCCCAGATAGGGCTTGACGGTAGGTTGTCAATACAAATATTGGCCCTTTCTATGGAGGAATAAAGTAGATTCCACCAAGTGTTCAGATGTGAGATACCTTCATCTGCATCGTAGTGTGCAATATTAAAAGTTCCCCCGTTATTAGCAGCGATGACGAACTCAATATCGCTATCGCAATTGTACCAAAGAAAGTAAGAACCGAACAAATAAGTCGATGCCAGGTTATCATAAGCACCGTTCAGGACCTTCTCTGCAAAATCTACGTTAGAAAATGATGTGGTCTCTGTAAATACCGAAGGTGATTCCGTCTTTAAATAGTCGTTACACGAAAAAAGTACACCGGAAAGCAAAAAGGCCGTCGCAAATATTATATTTCTTTTCATTATTCTTTTATTTAAAATCCGACATTTAGACCAACATTATAGGTACGACTGCGCGGATAAGCACTCCAATCGACTCCTGGCGTTAAAGGTGTACGTCGTATAACATCCACTTCGGGATCATACCCCGAGTAATTTGTCCATGTCCACAAATTGTAGCCCGAAGCGTAGATCCGCAGCTGACTCAGTTTTAACCTGTTTAACACGCTTGCTGGAAAGGAATATCCAATGGTGAGGGTATTCAAACGTAAGAAAGACCCGTCCTCAATAGCCCACGAATGGAGCTGTAAGGTACTCATACCGGGAAACCACATTTTCGCGTCTTTGTTCATTTCAGCTAATGCCGTAGGGTCGCTCACTAAATTTCCGGTTTCGGGGCTATAGTAGGTAAAACGATTATCCATTGTCATCTCGCCCACCATATTTCTATACTTGTAACCGAAAGGCTGGCTGGTGAAAAATATCTTATTTGCATTATAGATATCATTGCCGTAAACCCAGTTGAAAAATGCCGAAAAATCAATACCCTTATATTGACCCGACAGATTAAATCCGCCTATATGCTTTGGATTGGCATTTCCGATGATAACTTTATCTTCACTATCAATGACAAGATCATCATTCTGATTTTTAAATCTCAACGCTCCTGGCCAAAACAGCGAAGTACTCAAAAGCGATTCATTAGAAGGAACACCGTCTTTAAGGGTATAGGTTTGGGCAACGGGATCGTAATTGAAATCATCAAATGTATACATACCGTCTGTTTGATAACCATACATTTGCCCTACTTGCCCTCCCTCTTTAACCAAATAGTCAGCCGCTATCGTTCCAGTTCCGATCCAACCATACCACATACTGTTTTGCTCCCATTCTTTCGCTTCTCCCAGTCTATCAATTTTGTTTCTGTTGAAGCTTATATTAAATGAAGCAGACAAGGTAAAATCCTTTTTCCGTATAATGTCACCGGCGACAGCAACTTCGATCCCTTTATTGGACGTCTGTCCGATGTTTTGCCACTGGGTAGAATAGCCCGTACTCGCCGGTATAGTCGCTGAAATCAAGAGATCCCGCGTGATATTTTTGTAGACCTCCACCGAGCCGGAAATACGTTGATTCAAGAATCCGAAATCTAACCCAATATTTTTTGTCTCTGTCGTCTCCCACTTCAATTTCGGATTAGAGAGCACGCCATCGGGCGCCAGAAACGGCGTATGTGTGCTTTCATCTCCAGAGAGGAAGATATCCCCCGTAGCTACAGAAAAGGTCTTCTGCCAGGCATTGTCAGTAATCCTATTGTTTCCAGACTGACCATAACTCACGCGCAATTTTAAATCACTCAGCCATTCTTCTGTAGAGAACATAAATAATTCCTCATTGATCCGCCATGCAAGCGCTACAGAAGGGAAGTATCCCCATTGGTTTCCTTCAGCAAACTTGCTCGATCCATCCGCCCTAAATGTTCCGGATATCAAATATTTTCCTAAATAATCGTAATTAACGCGTCCAAAAAATGACGACAGTTTATTGGCAGGATCTTCGGCTGTTAATATGGGGTCTGCTGTTCCCAGCTGCATCATACTCAATGCACTGACGGCATCAATATACTTTGGAAAATAACGAGATAAATTGATGATGGAATTGGATCGTTCCGAAACTAGTTCTTGTCCAAGCGTAGCTGTCAGATGGCCTCCGGGATGAATATTCCTCTTCCGGTAGGTCAACACATTGGCTAGGCGTTGCCGATTTCCACTAACTTCTGCAATCCGGGCAAATGGAAGCCCTCCGTAATTATTGACATTAGTCGTATTCAGTCCATAAAAATTCTTGTTCGTCGATTCCCGGTAGCTGTTACCGTACTCCAGACGGTACTTCAACTCACGGGTAAGTTGTACAGACGCTGCACCACTAAAGTCGAAACTCAATCGCTTATAGCGGCGGTAGTCATCTATGGTTTGCTTAATCGGATCTCTGTTGTAGATCACCGACGCTTCAAACTCACCCGGATCAGCTAGTTCAGGATCTACATAATCCGATAATCCATGGATAGGGCGGTATTGTACAGCATGCGATAAACGATTGTTGGAAGATGTTCCTGCCCCTTTTTGATGGTTGTCCGAAAGTCTCGCATTCAAGTCGATAGACAACCAATCGTTGACCTTATTTGTAGTTCTGACGTTCAGATTGGTACGGTTAGACCCCGATCCCAGCATAATCTCCTCGTCATCGTTACGCGTCAGACTGATATTATAGCGGTTACCATTTTGCCCGCCAGAGAAGGCAAGATTATGAAATCCGCTCGTACCCGTTCTTCCAAATAATCTATCCTGCCAATCGATAGGTGTCATTTGTTTATACAGATCGATATCCCGAAAATCTCCGTAGTAGCGCTCGAAAGTAGAAAGTTGGGTCGAAATCTCGTCAACCTCATATTGCCAAAACACATATTCATAAGGGCTTAATACATCCAACGTTTTCGTAATGTTTTTAACACCAAAATAGTTGTTATAGGTTACTGTTCCCTTTCCTGCTTTCCCAATTTTTGTGGTAATCAATATCACACCATTAGCTCCCCGAGCTCCATAAATTGCTGTAGAAGAAGCGTCTTTCAGCACATCAATGGAAGCGATATCGGTCGGCGAGATATCGTTGATATTATCTACTGGAAAGCCGTCGACAATATAAAGTGGCGAATTATCCTGTGTAAGCGACCCTCCGCCACGGATCCGGATTTTGAAATCGGCATCGGGGCTGCCTTCAGACCGGGTGATTTGTACTCCGGCAATACGGCCCGTAAGTGCCTCTGCCGTGGACGTAACTGGAATATCCTTCAAATCAGATCCGCTGACAGAACTGATGGATCCGGTTAAATCGCGCTTATGCATAGTTCCATACCCTACCGCCACAATCTGATCCAGCTCCACGACAATAGCTTCCAACGTCACATCAATATTTTCCTGATGACCTATAGCACGTTCTATCGTCTTGTATCCGACATTCGAAAACACTAAAGTATCTGCTCCATTGGGCAACACCAAACGATAGTTCCCATTAGCATCAGATATAACCGTTCTTGAGGTACCTTTCGCACTTATTGTTACCCCTTGTAACACCATACCCTCTTCATCCTTAATCTTACCCGTGATCGCACGTTGTTTGACGATTTTTGTTTTCCCGCTCAACGCTTCACTGTTTTTTTCTGACGAGGGCGTTATCACGATAGCGTCCTCGGTAATGTGATAAGTCAACGACAATGGATCCAATAATACATTCAAGGCATTTTTTAACGGTACATTGTCAACTTTAATGGATACCCGTTTGGAGGATCGAACGAAGCGATCGTTATAGACAACAACAAAATCCGTTTGCTTTTCAATAGCTTTGAAGACTTTGCTTAAAGCCTCATTTTTCAAACTTAGGGAAATATTTTGAGCTTTAGTAGAAGCACTTACATGCACACAAGTAATAAATAACAAGAATGAAACTAACTTCATAATACGAAGTAATTGATGGGCATGTCTAAAAATCGGTATATTCTCCTTCCATGAGAAGGAAAAACAATAATTTTTCATTAATTTTACGTGTTTACTAGTTTTGTAATCTGTTGTGACTTTGGTTTCAGTCAGACTTGCAGAACGAGGGGGAGGTGTTGGTCGCACTTCCCTTTTCTATTTATTTTTGCTATGTATCTACCATATTATCAAATTTTGGTTTAAATATTTATTGGTTATTATTTTGTTGTCACTCACTCAATTTATAATCAGCTTATTATCCTCTAGTTTAACGTTGATTGTAGAGAGCTGTAGGATTTCCATCAATCCCATTAATGTGGTATTACGCTTAACTTTTCCACTAAACGTGTCGTTGGGCATTTTCCCCTTGTAAACCACTTCGACATCGTACCACCTCGCTACTTCCTTCATCAATTCTACCGTAGGTGTATTATTGAAATAAAAATAGCCATCTTTCCAAGCGATCAGACTTTCGGTATCCACCGTCTTCACGCCAATAGCCAATGCACCTTCGGAAACAATCCCCTGCTGCCCAGGTTTTAAAATGACACTAGGCCCTTTTTCATTTTCGCCTTGCACTAGCCGTACCGACCCCTCCACTAACGTCGTTTTCAACTCCGGTTGGTCACCATATACGGAAACATTAAATTTTGTACCAAGTACTTCTACCCGCTGCCCTCGACTGATTACGATAAACGGTTGTAGCAGGTGACCTCCTGTACGTTTCGCACCTTCTACTTTTGCAACATCAAAATAAGCTTCACCATCCAGCCGTACTACACGTACTCCCGTTCCAAAGTGACTTGGGTATTCTAACGTAGATTCGGCGTTAAGCCACACTTGCGTTCCGTCAGAAAGAGTAACAGAATACATACCACCTTTGGGCGTAGCCAGCCGAAGCTGTTTGGCCTCTTTCGCATCTAAATTTTCAATTTCAATATCATCTTCTTGATAGCTGATACTTTCTCCGTTAACTATAATACCTGTTTGCTCCTCACTAAGGTCTATCGTGCGCCCATCTGCAAAAGTAAGCGTAGCCCTATTCCCGCCTGGTTGGATATCTTGATGTTCCAATGCTACAGTCGTTACCGTTGGGCGAGGCTGCCTATCCATCAAAAACCAGGTGGCTCCAGTGACAACAAGGAGAACAGCCGCAGCGTACGATATCTTTATCAGAATTTTACGTATCGATGCAGGAGATTTTTGCTCTAATGTATATCGACGTTTAAAATCAACAAGTGCCCTTGAGGTATTAATGGAAAGATAAGATGCTTCGAACTCTTGAATATTCTTTGCCTGCAACAACTCTTCAAACAGCTGACGGTTAGCAGGATGCTCGTCCCTCCATGAGATAAGTAATTTCTGCTCATTGGCTGTCAACGTGCCATCCAGATGTTTCTGAATAAGAGATACGATATAAAATACCCGATGCATGCGTTTATTATCCATTGATTAATTTACTAGAGCGCCAGTTGTACTTTCGCTTCCTTATTATAGAAACAGATACATCTGACGGTTTGTCCAAAAAAAATATCTTTTTTTATAAAAAAGGTTTTGGCAAACACGTTCTCAGAAATACAGAAAGATTATCAACAATAACAGGTCTAAATCCTTCCCTTTGAGAAGCTGCTTCAGGAGCATTAACCCTCTCGCCTTCTGGCTGTTTACGGTACTGATGGATATCCCAAGCTCATCCGCAATTTCTATTGGCTTTTTGCCTTCTTCAAACAATAGCTGAATAATTTTCCGACATTGCCCAGGCAGTGTTTGGATAGCAACAGAAAGAGAGGCATATACCTCTGTACGGATTATTTCCTGTAATACAGGCTGCTCGGTCAATTCGTTTTCAGAAGCATAAGCTTCTTGATGTTTATATCGGTTTTGAAATTTACTTATCTCATTATAAGATGCATTTTTCGTAGAAATATATAAAAAAGCTTTTAACGCCTGGGCGTTTGCAAAACTACTTCGTCTTTCCCATACTTTATAAAACACGTCCTGAACAATCTCTTCTGCTAACACATTATTCGGCACAAAACGAGAAGCAAAAGTAACCATCAATGGAAAGTAACGATGAAAGAAATAGTCAAACGCAAGCTCTTCCCCCCGCTTTAAGCGCTGCAATAAAATATTATCTATATGAAGAAGGTTTACATCCATTGGCAAATGATGAGCTGGATTAAAGGTACATTTTTTATGGCAAACAGCCGTAATTTAAAGCAAACACCGGCAAAGCATTCCAGTTAATGGCCTCCTGTTACGACATTGGACACTTTTCTTTTACGAAGAAACATAGCACCGTAGAAAGCAACATACGTATAGCACAAAGCAGGGATAAAAAATGATTCACGTAACCCCACCACGTCTGCCAGCCATCCTTGTAACACCGGAATGAGTGCTCCCCCTAATATCCCCATAACCAGTAACGAAGAGCCTTGACCGGTATGCTTATCCAGTCCATCGATACTCAATGTAAATATATTTGACCACATGACAGAGTTAAATAACCCGACCGCCACCAACGACCATAAGGTCCATATACCACCACCGAGAGCCGTAAAAATCACTAAGAGGATATTCGTTAATGCAAACAACGTCAATACTCGAGCAGAGAACGCTCCCGCTACGACAAAGATCAAACAGTTCAATAGCATAAATAATAAAAAATACACGATTTGTGTATACGAGATGTCAATTATGGTATAGATCAATCCGAAAACCAAGACCATAGTTATAATCATGAAAGCTACCCGCTTAAACACATTTATCTTTCCATTAAGCCAAATAGATCCGGCAAATCTACCAATCATCGCTCCCCCCCAATATAAAGCCAGGTAATTTTTACCAACATGCTCATCTACACCCAGTATGCTTGGATCATTGATAAAACTAATCATAAAACTTCCGATAGCAACTTCGGCTCCTACGTAAAAAAATATAGCCAAGATACCCGCCCGCAGTTGGGGAAAGGATAAAGCCCCTAAACCCTTTTGCTTCGTAGGCATAGATTTAAACTCCGGTAATTTGGTAAAGTAAATTTTGACGGCAAATAAAATAAACAAAAGTCCAAATAAAATATACGAAATTCCCGTGGCTTTAGCCGATTCTTCTGTCGTTCCAGCAAATAATTCAAATACCAGATATCCCCCTAAAATTGGAGCTATAGTCGTTCCCAAAGAGTTAAATGCTTGTGCCAAATTGAGCCTGCTAGATGCGCCATCTGGCGTTCCCAAAAGTGCTACATAAGCATTTGCCGAAATCTGCAATAGCGTAAAACCTAATCCTAAAACAAATAATCCTAAAAGAAAAACCCCATAAAGCCCTATACTTTCAGCTGGATAGAATAAGAAGCAACCCACTGCCGACGTCGATAGTCCTAATAAAACCCCACCCTTATAACCGATCGCGTTGATAGGGTCCCGGTAAAAATAAGACACGATAAAATATATTAACGAACCCACAAAATATGCCCCAAAAAAGGAGAACTGTACTAACATAGCCTCAAAATAGCTTAGATTGAAAAGGCCCTTGAGATGTGGGATCAGAACATCGTTCATACAGGTTACAAACCCCCACATAAAAAACAGTGTCGTTAAGATCGCCATCGGATATTGGTAACCTACCTGGCCCTTAGCTGAGAAAAAAGATTTATTTTTTTGCTTGATCATTTAGTTCTTGGTTTATCACACTCTATTTCCAATTTATAGAAACAGATAGTGCCGCTATTTTGTCCAAAGCTATCAAAGAATTTTTCACCTTATCCCATTTTTTATTTTTTCCCTTTTAACTTTTGATATTTATAACTATCTTTGCGACGCTTATAGGGAAAGGCAGAGGGAATAGACCCGAAGAAGCCTTAGCAACCTGTCTCTGGACAAGGTGCTAAATTCTACTCCGCAAGGGGAAAGATAAGCCGAAGTTTCTAATCCGAGAACCTTCTCTACAGCACCAAAATCGTTTAAGATTAAAATTTAATAGGGATAAAAGTATGTTAATTACCAACAACTTAGGTTACCCAAGAGTGGGACCTTTCCGCGAGTTAAAAAAAGCTAACGAAGCTTACTGGGCTAAGAAGATCTCGGCGGAAGAATTATTACAAGCAGCAAAATCTATTCGTGAAAACAACTGGAAATTGCAAAAAGAACATGGAATCGGTTTAATTCCGTCAAATGATTTCTCTTTCTACGATCAAGTGCTGGATTTGTCATTGACTGTAGGTGCCATTCCCGCCCGCTACAACTCACTGCTGGACAAAATCGACCGTCAGTACAATTTAGATTTGTATTTCGCCATGGCACGTGGCTTCCAAGAAGGCGGCGTAGATGTGACAGCAATGGAAATGACCAAATGGTTTGACACAAACTACCATTATATCGTTCCTGAATTCACAAAAGATCAAGCGTTCAAATTAACTTCCGAAAAATTCCTAAACGAATTTAACGAAGCTAAAGCATTGGGTATTGACACAAAACCTGTTCTGATTGGCCCCATTACTTACCTTCTATTAGGTAAAGAGAAAGAAGCTGGCTTTGACCGTATCGATTTGATCGATAGATTATTGCCTGTCTACGAAGAAATATTAGGAAAATTAGCTGCAACAGGAGCACAATATGTACAGATCGACGAGCCTTTCTTGGCTTTGGATATTGACGCGAAAGTCAAGGCTCTATATGCTACTGTTTTTGAGAAGCTAAATACGGCTGCAAAAGGCATCAAACTTGTTGTAGCCACTTACTTCGAAGCATTGCGCGACAACGAAGATATTGCTGTCAGCTTACCTGTACACGCATTACATCTTGATTTAGTACGTGGTGAAAATCAATTGGATACTATTTTAGCAAAAGTCCCTGCTTCTTTAACTCTTTCTTTGGGGATAGTCGAAGGACGTAATATCTGGAAGAACGATTATGAGAAATCATTAGCTAAAATCAAACAAGCGGTAGATGCATTAGGCAAAGAACGTGTGTGGATCGCTCCATCTTCTTCTTTACTACATGTTCCTTTTGATCTGGATAACGAACATAACGAAGAGTCGCTTCCTGCTGAGGTTAAAAACTGGTTAGCCTTTGCCAAACAAAAGTTGGCCGAAGTAAAAGACTTGGCGATCTTAGCTGATGGTGAAGTGAACGCCACAACGGCAAAACGTTTTGAGGATAACAAAGCTGCTGCTGAAAGCCGTCGTACTTCACCGTTGATCCATAGACCAGAAGTGAAAGAGCGTGTAAGCAACATCACCGATGAAGATGCAAAACGTACTTCTTTGTTTGCAGAACGTAAAGCTGCACAACAAACTAAATTTGGTCTACCTGCCTTTGCTACCACAACCATCGGTTCATTCCCACAAACAAAAGACGTACGGAAGTGGAGAGCTGACTTGAAAAAAGGAGCAATCACGCAAGAACAATACGACAAGGAAATCGCAGAGGAAACCGAAAGAACAATCCGCCTACAAGAAGAGTTGGATATCGATGTATTGGTACACGGTGAGTTCGAACGTAACGACATGGTGGAATATTTCGGTGAGCAATTAGCTGGCTATGCTTTCTCGCAAAACGGTTGGGTCCAATCTTACGGCTCACGTTGCGTGAAGCCACCGATTATTTACGGAGACGTCTACCGTCCCGCTGATATGACTGTTCGTTGGTCTGCATATGCACAATCATTGACTAGCCGTCCTGTTAAAGGAATGCTGACTGGTCCTGTGACCATTCTGCAGTGGTCTTTCGTACGTAACGATCAGCCTCGTTCGACGACAACTTACCAGATCGCTTTGGCTATTCTTGATGAGGTACAAGCATTGGAAAAGGCAGGTATCAAAATCATCCAGATCGATGAGCCGGCTATCCGCGAAGGTCTTCCATTGCGGAAAGCGGATCAGCAAGACTATCTCAACTGGTCTGTACGTGCTTTCCGCGTGTCTTCGTCCAACGTGGATGATGATACACAGATCCATACACATATGTGCTATTCCGAGTTCAACGATATCATCCGTGATATTGCTGCTATGGACGCTGACGTAATCACCATCGAAACTTCCCGTTCACAAATGGAATTATTGGACGCATTCGCCGGCGAATTCAAATATCCGAATGATATCGGTCCTGGCGTATATGACATCCATTCACCACGCGTACCAAGCACGGAAGAAATGGTAGAATTATTGCGTAAAGCAAAAGCGGTAGTTCCAGCTGAACAACTTTGGGTAAACCCTGACTGTGGTTTGAAAACCCGGGCTTGGCCTGAAACCAAAGCAGCACTTGAATCGATGGTAGAAGCTGCGAAAATTCTAAGAGCAGAATAGAACCAAAAGATTAGTAATATTAAATAAATAAGCCCGAGGTGTAAAAACTTCGGGCTTTATTTATTTGTTGTAAAAACATGTTCTTTTTATACGCTCCTCTTTCTATTCACAAAATAATATACAGGAAGTCCCAACAAAATTAAAATAAATCCCGGCCATGTATAATGAGGTTTGTAGATAATCAACAATACACAAAACAAAGTACCGATCAATAGATACATGATGGCTGGTAACGGATATAAAAATGTACGATAAGGCCGCTCAAGCTCCGGTCGTTTCCAACGCTGATATACCACACCGAATACAGTAACCATATAGAAGATGACGATAACAAAAGACACCATATCGAGTAGATTTCCATACTGCCCACTTACACACAGCAAAGAAGCCCAAATGCCCTGTAGCCAAAGTGACCGACTGGGAACATCGTATTTATTATTTGGAATAGCCCTTTTCAAGAAGAGCCCATCCTTCGCCATGGTCTGAAAAACCCGGGCTCCGGATAACACCAGACCGTTGACACATCCAAATGTCGACACCATGACCAACAATGCCATAGCCAGCGTACCGGCCTGCCCCAATAATTTTTCGGCCGCAGCGACAGCAACCCGATCGTTAGCTGCAAAGGCCATTTCATCCCGACTTAAAGCAGCCAGATAAATAAAATTACACATTAAATAAAGCAGCATGACAAGAGAAGTCCCTAACACCATTGCACGTACCATATCCCGTTTGGGATTCTTCATCTCGCCGGAGATAAAAGTCACGTTCTCCCAAGCTACGCTACTAAATATCGCCCCCACTGCAGCGGCTGCAAGCCCGCCCATTAAAACTCCTCCGGATATCGGAGTCCAGTCCCCATTATCCAGATTTTGAAAGGCAGACCAACCTACCTGCATATTCTCCCAAAAGAAATTATGTTTTATTAAAAATGCCCCTCCAAATATCAAAACAACCAGAGCTAATATTTTGGAGACCGTAAAAAAAGACTGTACGAACTTGCCGATTCTTATTCCCTTTGTATTGATAAAGGTTAATAATAGAATAACACCTATAGCTACAATCTGAATCCACGTAATCATAAAAGTGCCGTTTTGATACAGCGGAGGAGCATCATTCAGTCCGGGAAAAACATAAGCTGCAAACTTACCAAAGGCTACTGCTACTGCAGCAATAGTTCCAGTCTGGATAACCGTAAAAAGACTCCAGCCATACAGAAATCCCGTCATTTTCCCAAATACCTCGGTAAGGTAAGCATACTGTCCTCCTGCTTTAGGATACATTCCCGATAGTTCACCATAACAAATTGCAGCTGCTATCGTCGCCAAGGCCGTGATCACCCACACCGTCAATACCCAATAGCCGGAGCCTAACTGACGCATCATATCGGAAGAAACAATAAAGATACCACTACCAATCATGGAGCCCATCACAATCATTGTTGCATCCCATAAACTAAGTTGTTTTCTCATAAAAGTTCAGGTCTAATGCCGTAAACCTACATAAATAAATCGAAAAATGAATGAAATAATAAAATTTCTGAATATTTAATCTAAAATTAAAAAACAACTCCTATATTCATAACGTTATACCAAGTATATGAGAGCCTTACTATTCATAGCCCCCGTCTTGTTCTTTACCAAAATGGTGTATGGCCAGCAAGGCTACCCGGCCCCTACCCACAGCAAGAACCTTTTATTTTATATTCAACACGACAGAGGACAAAACACATTCGTTTATAAGGCAAATTTAACGAAGTCAAAATCTTTTGTTACAAATAATCCGGTTATCGTCTCCCGGCAGCTCTTTGATGAAAAGGGAGAGATAAAGCCCCTGACAAAAATCCAAAAGCTATTTGCATATGGGATAAAATCTGCCGAGGTTGCTCCGGACAATTATCAGTCTCATATTGTTTCTCTTCCCGATCAAAAGATAACTATTTCACTGGATAGCAATAAAACACCTATTGCAGAAACATGTGTAAACGGCACGAAGATAATTCTGGAAAGGATTTTTATTAAGCAGACCGAGGGAACCAGTGGCTTGGGTACAAAGCTGGATTATATTATTTTCTACGGCCGGAACAAGAAAGGAATATCAACCAAGGAAATACTTCGTTTATAATGCATCAAAAAAGCCGATCCTTCTTCAAGATCGGCTTCCTTACAGACGAAGGTTATTTAACCCTCTGTAGTTTCTTCTGCATTTTCAGCACTTTCTGCTGCCGGAGCTTCCTCTGCCGCTGCTTCAGCAACAACCTCTTCTGTTGTTTCTTCTTCAGCAGGAGCTTCTTCTACCGGTGCATTCTTTGCAGCAATTGCTGCTGCTCTTTCTTCTTTTTTCTTTACTTCAGCGGCGAAAGCAGCTTTCTTTGCTTCATCTTTCGCATTCGCTAAACCTGACTTCTTGCCTTCGATTTGAGTCTCTTTTGATTCTGACCATTTCGCAAACAATTCTTCGGCTTTAGCTTCATCAAAAGCACCTTTTTTCACACCACCTTGCAAGTGTTTCTTGTAAAGAACACCTTTATAAGAAAGGATCGCACGTGCAGTATCCGTAGGCTGTGCACCTTTGTTCAACCAATCCAATGCACTGTCGAAATTTAATACGATCGTTGCAGGATTAGTGTTCGGGTTGTACGAACCTAGACGTTCGATAAACTTACCGTCACGTGGAGCACGTGAATCGGCTACCACGACGTGGTAAAATGGTTTTCCTTTTTTACCGTGTCTTTGCAATCTGATTTTAGTTGCCATGTTTTAATTTATTTATGTATTCAACATATCCCCCGTACTCCATGTAAGAGGGGATGCAAAGATAAAAATTAAAAAGGAAAACTTAAAATCTAAAAAACAATTGCAAACTTCCATAATGTGGTTGTACACGTGTCACGAGATGCTTGTCCCAATTGTAGGGAACGAAATGATAGGCTCCTTCCAACCCGATATAGGTCCTCCCTACAAGATGTCTCATTACGGCTAACGCGATGGTGGTGCGCATCGTATTGATATTGTAAGGGTCTACAGACTCTTCTTCATAAGATTCATCCCCATCTTCATAATACGTTGTCACCAATTCCCCTAATCCCGTGTCCGACTGTTCCCAGAACAATCCTAATTTGGGGGAAATAATAATTTTATTGTTGTCAAAAGCTTTGAGACCTACCGTTCCTCCTACACCCATGCTAAAATCAGCATGCGCTATTTCTATTTCATCATGTGACAAATACTCAAGGTCTTCATTTTGAGGAGTGTTGAAACGCAACTTAAATCCCAATTCAACCAAGACAGGATTAGAAAGTTTGGTCGAAAAAAACATGCCTAATGTAGGACTGGTTTTAAATAGCGGATATATTCCGGTCCAGGGAAGCTCAGCACCTGCATATATGCTCACCCCTCCCCGCTGTTTATTTATATACGCTGAGCGAACTGCTTTTCGGGCAGGCGGCTGTAGAACTGCCTTCTGACTCTCCTGATTAGCAAATAAGTGCATAATTGACTCTTCTTGTTCAGTAAGAATGTAAGATTCAGTGTTCAATAAGGCTACTGCCTTTGCTTTGGCCAGTAAATCAATGGGATGTTTTAAAGGAACAAAATCAAATATTGCTTTATCATCTTGATATATTTGCGCATACTTTTCTTGCATTGAATACTTCCATCGCCTTTCCAACTTCCCTTTATACCCCTTTATTATATACTCATCAATCATCTTTTCGGTCAATTTATGTTCAATTACCGCACAAAGAATACGAATACGCACCGTAAATTCGCTTTCGCCACACGTACTTTGGATTGTGTTTAAAATGGATTCCACACTTTCAAGATCATTTTTTTGAAAAGCAGGCACGAGCTTCTGCAAAGCCATGTGAGTTACCTGTTCACAATCTTGCATTTCCACGGTTACACCCTCCACTTTCGCCTGTGTATAAATGGGCAGGAAAGCAAACTGGATGAACAGAAAAAATGTTAAAATCTTAGTCATGGTTTCGTACTATCAACCAAAATAAGAAAATTAATTGGCCTATAAAAGCGAATACAAAAGTTTCACCGCCGATAGTCTTTTGAAAAATAATTTTTAATCACTATTTTTCAACATGAATAGTGCAAGCAACGTAGCTCCTCTCAAAATCCTGAAAGCATCGGCAGGTTCCGGCAAAACCTTCAGCCTCACCTTACACTATCTTTCACTTTTGTTAGCCAATGAAAGCAGCTACAAAGAAATCCTCGCCGTAACCTTTACAAACAAGGCCACTGCGGAGATGAAAGAACGTATACTTTCCGTATTGCAGGGACTAGCTGTGGGTGATGAAAGCAAGCCTATCCAAGCTTTTCGGGAAAAGCTCGTTGAACAGTTCCCGGAATGGTCGACACAACAGATTGAACAAAAAGCATATCGGACCTACCGTAGAATTCTCCACGATTACAGCCATTTTACCGTCAGCACTATTGATGGCTTCTCACAAAAGGTTATCCGTAGCTTCACCTATGAGCTAAATCTTGATGCAGCCTACAAAATAGAAATGAATACGGGCAAGGTTAAAGCGGACCTCACCGTCATGTTAAACCAATTGTTAGACGATCGACCTGATCTGCTCGACTGGATCATTGATTTCGCAGAAAAAAAAATCAACAACAACGAGAACTGGAATTATCGGCAGCAACTGACAAAATTAGCCGGCTTGATCTTCTCCGAAAATTTTCAGGAATTTAACGGAAACCTGGCCACAGCAGACGCACACCACATATTCCATTTGCTGAATAAAGATATCGTTGAAAAAACGCAATCTTATTTGGATAGTCTGCATACAGCCATTACGGCTTTTCAGAAGACATTTCATACCTTACAGGTAGATCCCGAGGATATGAAAGGCAAATCCAGGAACAAGCTCGTCGCTGCCGGAAAGGTATCACCCCATGTTTATAAGCTATCTTTATCTGACCTGCAAAAAACCTTGGACAGGTTTCTTGTATTGATCGATAATGAAGACGCTTTTACCGATGGTCAAAAAAATATCCGGCACGACCTTATTCAGGGCTTTGCACCTATTTTAGCACGGTTCGAGGAACTCCATACTCTTCTTCCTATATATATTGCGTATCAGGCAGTTCAGGGAAATCTCTATTACCTCCGACTGCTCAAAGAAATGAGCGATCTTCTGAGCGTCTGGCGTAAAGAAAATAATGCGCAGTTGATCTCCGATTCACAAATACTACTCAATAGACTTGGGTTGGACAACAATAACGACCCCACTTTCATCTGGGAGAAAATCGGCAACAGATACAATTACTTTCTCTTTGATGAGTTTCAGGATACATCACGCATCCAATGGAAAAATTATAGTCCTTTATTATTAAATGCACTCGGCAACACCCAAGGAAAGCGGCATGAACATCTCCTTGTCGGTGACGTCAAACAAAGCATCTACCGTTGGCGAAACGGCGATTGGCGTATCCTGCTTCAGCAGGTTGAAGAACAAGTGGCCAGCGCATTCCATCTAACAGCTGATACCAAAAAGCTATTTATCAAAAACGATACACTGGACACCAATTATCGTAGTTTGCCGAATATTATCCGGTTCAATAACTACCTCTACGAGCAAGTACCCCGCTTACTCCAACAGGTACTCAATGATAAGGTCGAGTCCGAAATTTCTGATGAAGGTCTACAATGGTGGAAACAGGCACAGAACGACGATATGCTGATGCGTGCTTATGCCGACTCCTGCCAGACTATTCCCACAGATAAACAGGAAAACGAAGCCGAGCAGGGATCCATAGAAATTGCGTATTTCCCCGTGGAAGATGGCAGATACCGCGCAAATCAAGTCATGGACATTTCCGTAACAAATCTCTGCCAAAAGATCGGTGAATGGATAATATCCGGACAATATGAAGCCAAGCAAATCGGCATTCTGGTACGAAGCAATGCACAAGCGCTCTTCGTCATACAGGAACTTATAGCGTATAAAGATAAGGCAGGACTAAACTTTGAGGTCATCTCCGGAGATGCTTTGTCACTGGTGTCCAATGATGCCGTTACATTGATTGTCGAAACGTTAAAGGCATTTGTATATACCTCGGATCAGCACACCATTCACCATGCACGCATGGCCTATCTCTACCAGCTTATCCAACAACAACCGGTTTTCGATCCCGATGCATGGCTGCTATTCCGGGACAATGACATACATAAGCTCCGGACATTACTCCCCGACGAGCTGGTAACGAATTGGGAACAATTGCAAAAACTTCCCTTAGCGTATTTAGTAGAAAAACTGATCGAAATATATCACTTCACCACGGAAGATAATCCACATCTTCCCTACCTGCTCACGTTCAAGGATAGTATAGACAATTTTACCGTAAGGGGAGAGCGGGGTATCCTACAGTTTCTTGAATTTTGGGAAGAAGAAGGAAGTAAAACCGTATTACCTTCCAATGGCAAAATCAATGCAATCGAAGTGACTACCATCCACAAATCCAAGGGTTTGGCCTATGACGTTGTCATGATACCATTTTGTTCCTGGAAAATCGATGGCATGGTCAACGGAGATTTCTGGATCCATACGGAACAGACACCTTTTGCTCAACTTGGCAAGATACCAGTTAAGTACAACAGTCATCTGGCCAACTCCATTTTCTATAAGCAGTACTATGAGGAACTATTGTTCAACTACATGGACGCCTTGAACACCTTATACGTCGCCACAACACGGGCAGTGCAGCATCTATATATCTCCGCTCCTGCGTTCAAGGAAAATATCGATAAAAAAAACGGAACAGTGTGTGGAATGGAGATTAAAAACGAATATATCGGGGATCTGCTTTATCAAGTATTGGACCGAGAAGATTCACCTTTCCCCTTAGCAGACGGTTCCCTTGCCATCCATGCTGTCCAGCCTTCTCCGAGCAGACCGCAAAATCGATTAGACGACGAGTATATTGCGCTTCACAACTATCCGACTTCAGGCGTTTTGGAACAAGCGTTAAGCAAGTCCGGAAAACGGAATATCAATGCCATCCTGATGATGGAAAAGGCTTCCCAATATGGAATACTTGCACACGAAGTCATGGCTGAAGCCCGTTCGGAGGCCGATATCCATCAAATTATCAATCGTTATATGGAAGAGGGTATATTAGCCGAAGAAAACAGAGGCATGCTGTTAAACGAAACACAACAAATATGGCATCATCCGATCATCAATCGATGGTTAACCGGAACCTATAAAGTTTGGAATGAAGCCGCCATTATTACTGCGGAAGGCAAAACCATCCGACCCGACAAAGTATTTACGAGTGAATCCGAAACCATTGTGCTGGATTTTAAGTTTACCAACGATGATTACGTCGCACACAAAACGCAGGTCGATCAGTATAGGAACACCCTGCGAAACCTCGGGTATCAACGGGTCAAAGGATACCTGTATTACGCGAAATCCAACCAACTTGTAGAAGTCAACGAAGAGTAACCATGAACGAACCTTTTTTAAAATTAGTAGCGGCAGACATTAAAGATCGGTTTGGACACGATTTATCCGACGTTGCTATCGTCTTTAATAACAAGCGGCCAATTACCTATTTGAAAAAACATCTGGCCGACGTATATGGACGTGCTATATGGTCACCACAATTCTTTACCATACAGGAGTTTTTCAGACAGTCTTCGCAAGCCGCAGAGGCCAGTCAGATGACACAGTTCTTTTATCTATACGAACTTCATAACAGACTGCTGGAACAAGAAAACATCCAGCCAGAAACTCTGGAAGAATTTTACCCTATCGCTGAAATCATTTTAAGTGATTTTAGTCAGCTGGATTACGACTTGGTTTCCGTCGATCATATCTACATGGAGCTGTATGATACCAGCCGGATCGACTTGGAGTTTCAGTATCTCACCCCGGAACAGCAAAATTTCATCCGTCAGTTTTGGCAATCTTTTAGTGCAGCAGGTCACACCGGTGTACAATTGCGCTTTCTAAAGTTATGGAAGCGCTTGCCTCTACTTTACCGTGCATTTAAACAGCAATTAGCCGAGCATAAACAGACCAACTTCTCCACCGTGTATCGCCATCTTGCAGAAGGCACAGCCGATAATCCGGACTTTATCCATACGTACAAAAAGGTGTTATTTGTAGGTTTCAATGCGTTAAACAAAGCTGAAGCGACACTATTCAAAAAATGGCAGGAAGAAGAACGGGCATTATTTTATTTTGATGCAGATGCCTATTACCTCGAAGACCAGCAACAGGAAGCAGGTTTATTTATCCGCAGAAACATGTACCAAACCGGACTTCACAACGCACTCGGTGACAGTCCGGATATCATCGGCAACCGTACGGATGATGTCTACATGTATGCGTCGACCGGAAAAGTCAGCCAGACCAAACTGCTACATGACATTTTGCTCCAACAAGAAAAAGAGGGTAAATCTTCCGTTATATTACTGGCCGACGAGAGTCTTTTAGTCCCTCTATTACAAAGCCTACCGGATCTAAAAATCAATATTACGACAGGCTTTCCCCTGACACAATCCCCGCTATTTGGCCTATTGGATTTATGGATGAAAGTACATGAGCAGATTTCGCATTTCAAAAAGGATAAGATTCCGTTTCAAGATCTGGAGTCATTTCTCAATAATCCACTGACCAAGATAGCCGCTTTTGAAAGGAAAAAGAACCAGGCGAGTATCGTCGAACAACAGCTTTTCGAAGTTACGCTCGGGGATATAACAATCCGTACATCCGTGCTGCCTCATTTCTTTCGTCCTTTGTCCTCCAACGAGGACGTTATCCCGACGCTCTTACATATGTTGGACAATATACTGTTGTCCGCAGCACAGGACAGCCCGATCAAACAAATAGAAGCGAACTTATTGATCGAGACGAAGAAAGTGTTACACCAACTGCAGCTCGGTTTTGCCCGCATGCCCTCCCTAAGCATTTTATTTCAGATCGGACTGATCCGAAAAGCAATTGCCCCTGTTAATGCAGCCATCGAAGGAGATCCACTGGACGGTTTGCAGATCATGGGGTTATTGGAAAGCCGCTGTTTGAATTTCGACCAGGTTTATATCTTAGGTGCCAATGAAGGTATCCTTCCGGCTACATCGGGTACAGCTACATTTCTGCCCAACAATCTTCGAAAAGCTTACGGTTTACCGGTTCTGGAAAATCAGGATGCCTTATCTGCCTATCTGTTTTATCGCCACTTCCAATACAGCACCAACATCCACCTTTTCTACAACAGTATCGTTGACGAGAGCAGTACAGGAGAAGAAAGTCGATTTATCCGGCAATTGGAGTTTGAAAGCAAATTCCGGTTTATCAAACGGCTTCAGCAGCAACCGATTCTGTTTACGGCACCTACTGATGAACTCATTATCCCGAAGACAGGTGAAATTGGACAAAAAATGTACGATAGGTTTATCCGACAGGGACGAAGGATTTCTGCGACAGCGCTGACAACCTATCTGCAATCACCGCTACAGTTTTTTCTGAAGCATATTGCTGATATTAAGGAGCCACCGTCGATCAGTCAGGAATTTGAGATGAACAAGTTGGGTACAGTCATCCATAATGTCATGGAAAGTATTCTTCGACCGTACAAAGGGAAGACTGAGTTTACCGCTACAAAGGTATTGCTCGACAAGATGGACGATGTCGACCAACTCACCCTCGCCGAAATCGGTGGGCAGTATCATACCGTATTCCATACGATGGAAGAACTAAATAGCCTGCAACGCATTATGCACAAGATCGCCAGTGCTTACGTGAAAATGTATGTGCAATACGATGTAGACAACTATCGTGCTTTTCGTATCATCGAGCTGGAAAATGATGAAGACTATACACTGGACTTCCCGATTCAGATTCAAGACCGGATAGAGACCGTCACGCTATTCGGTATTATAGATCGCGTCGACGAAGTATTAACCGAAGATGGCGAAATCAAAACACGTATTGTGGACTATAAGACAGGCGGGGATTCCGTGAGCTTCAAAACTATGGACAAGGTATTTGCTGCAAACACTGAAAACAAAGCATTGGTACAGACATTATTCTATGCTTACGTTTTTGAACAGGTCACCGGTAGACGCCATATAGAACCCCATCTCTATGTAGCCCGCCGCATGCGCGAAGAAGGGACACTCTTCTGTAGTACCAAAGGTGTGGTCCTGGAAGGAAGCTATTTAGCCGAACAAAAAGAAACCTTCCGGGATTTCCTGAAAGCCACATTGGAAGAAATTTTCAATCCGGATGTTCCCTTTCGGCATCATCCGGAAATGCATGTCTACGAGAGCGATCCATATACGCTGTTTTACCGCTCTGCTGTACACAGTCAAGGAGACGGTGAACAAGAATAACGGAAATAGACGACTTATTTCTGACGGCGCTTCATGGCCCTATTCGCACGCCTCTTTGCCGTATCGATTTTGTAATGAAGCCATTTATCTTTAAAAATCCGGCGCATGGTATCATCGAAATAACGGGTCACAAAAAGGTTCCTCGCTCCTTTTATCTTTTCTCCCAATGAGTTTGCCAATGCCCGTACAGAGATGGAATAGCCTTCTGTTTCATATTGAATATAATGCCACCAACCTGCCGGCATATAGAGTGTCTCTCCCGGGCCGATGACGGCCTCATAACCATCCAGATATTTCAAAGCCGGATACTCTTCCAGGCTACTTGTTTTTAGATTGGCGATACTGTGAAAATTATAAGGCAACTTATACATCAGGTCCGACTGCTCATTCGGAAAGACCCAGATACGCTTCTTGCCCTGAAATTGAGATATAAACACATGCGACATATCAATATCGAAATGATTACGTGTTGCCGAACCCTGCCCACCAAAAAACATGTACGGCAAAAACTGCAAGACCTTTCCTCCGGTCACATCGTTATAAATAACATCTTTTTTCAGCTCCGGACGTATTTTCATCAGGTTAAACAAAAATAGTCGTAATTCAGTAGGTTCCGAACTGATCTTATCCAGATACTGACCAAAACTCATCCGGCCCACAGGAGGACTAGCGGCATGATTCTGCGATTCTTCTTCTCGGCCATAAACATCAATTTGCTCATTCCCTGCTATTTCTTTAAAATAGTCATAACTCCACTTGGTCCAACAAGGGCTGTCCGGGCTAATAAAATCCTGAATCACTACAGGCTGACCTTTGTTAAGATAATCGTTCACAAAATCCTTTGGAGCGACCCCCGAAATGCTATCGACAGGTTTCAGTTTCACAAGCTATCTATTTAAAAAACTATACATACAAACATAAAAAAAAATATTCCTACATTTTAACGTTTAAAAAGTATTTTCTAAACGCTAATTTGTAGAAATATTGCGAAAAGACAAGTGATTTTTATCACTTACACTAATACGACCATAGATCCTGTTCGTAGTCCATCAATGCAGTTTTAATGCGTTCTGACTCTAATAAGCGATCTACATCGCCTTGAACATAATCTTTAATACGCAGATCGTCTGTGTTTGACTGTTTGACGATATAACTTGCAAAAAGCCTTTGTATGAATACGTCATCATAACTCAGACCTGTAGCATCATTATGTCTATTAACAACTTCTTTATTTACCAATATATGTCGTGCTTCCGGGAAATAAATCCAGAATGCTGGCGTAGGCTCGACTTGCGGTGTTGCAACGGCATCTTCTAGGGCAGCAGGAGGCGGAGTATTTGCATCGGCAGTATTATTTTCCGGCTGTACCGCAAACGGGTCAGAACCAGCCCCTGCAGCTCCCGCATCGTCCACCTGTCCAGTCTCTAAACCCGCAATCTGTGGTGTAATCAAAGGCGCGATACCGACAATGCGCGGCTCAAAAATAGACCGTTGCTTGTCAAAAATCCAGTCCTCTTTTATTCTGAATTTAATCACATTCTCGCCACTAAACTGACGTTTTTCATAATGCGAGCTTATCACTTCATTATTCTCGTTAAACTGCTCCACCAAAACACTATCTCCTCCTAACCGGGCCATCACCTGATCGATGGTAAGCTTATTTTTAAAACTATCACCCGTCGGGTCATTTTCTGTAGGTGTAGGATCGTATGCTGTCAATTCACCCGCTTGTATAGCATCCACCAGAATATCGATCAATCGTGCCTTTGGCGATGCAAATACTTTGTTCATTTTCAACCGAAGATCGATCTCCCGCCACACGCGCCTGCTGAAAGCAACATCAGTCTGTCGGATGGGGGGGTAAGGTATTACCTTACGGTTCGCGATATCCGATTTCGCCACATAGCCGTCTATCGGTGGTTCATCCAACTGCACAGGCTGGGTACTGTTAGCGAGATTTTCCTGTTGTGCCAAAGCGGCCAATGAAAAACCCAAAATAACCGTCGATAATAATATTTTCTTTCTCATAGAATTACCTTCTATTAGTTCGTTACTTGGAATGTTATAGGGTTAAGATTTTGTGCTGTACCATCAGGTCCTACGCCGACAATATCATAGATCATGACAACAGACCCCGCTGTCAATCCCGATAGCGCTGTTTTCATCTGTCCCGTAAAATCATTACCCGAAGCCGCATAGGGTCCAATAGGATCTACCCGTGGCTTAGAAATATACATATTAAATTTAGTCACACTAAATTTGGCATCGAAATCGAAATTATCCAACGACGCTGATACGACCGTTTGTCCACGTAGCTGGGCAGCTGAAATTCGTCCGCCTTCTTTTCCCGCTACCCGGGCAGTTGGTTTTGGAATACGCTTCACACGGAATTTAGAAGTACCTAAATTTTGCACCTTCCCGTCTATTGTTGCCGTAACCTGCAACGAGACATCACCTGGTGACGACACGCGGGCAATATATCTCGCATCACCCCTATCTTTCAGGTTGACTCCCGCCCCCGAAATATGTAAGCTCTCCGCCGGCACACCCGGTGCGGATATAGAAATAGGATTATCGACGCCAATATACAAGACGTTCATCGCGTCCGGCGAAACTACTGCAGAAGGTTTTGCCACCTGAAATGTCATTGGCTCCGTTTCATACATCTTAAAAGTACCATCCGTTTGCTGTACTCGGATAGCCCCTTTCCAGGTATGTGTCCCCACTCCTGGTGTCAAGGTATAGGTACCTTGTCCATCAATTACCGGAATGGGTGAGCCATTTACCATAATTTCAGGGTTGGATTTAGAATCATACGCCGTTAAAAACACTTTAGCCGTATAAGATTGCCCTGCAATCAGATAGGATGTTGGCGCTACAGCAACAGCAGCGAATTTATCCAGATTAACGACCGCCTGATCCATCTTACCGAAAATATGCTTCACCACTGCCGATTCGGCATTCTTCGCATCTGCACTGATCTTTTCCAACGCCGTGATCGCTGCTGTCAATGGTATCCCATCGCCAAAGCTAGTTTCTTCCCAACTTTTTCGCACGCCACCACGAGGAGAAGGATCTTCAGCAGCTAACGCAAAGCTTACTTCATTATTCGTCAGTTTCTTCAATTCTGCAGCTGTCGTATTGATCAGCTCCCGGAGTTTCTTGCCTCGCCCCTGGTTAATCATCAAACGCGCGGAGATATCCGTACTGCCACGAAAGGTCACATCGCCAGTCTCTTCATTGATACCACCGCCTTCTTGTGTCAATAATTGCTCATATTCACGCAATTTATTGGTCAATGCGGTAACCAATCGTTGGGCCTGTTCGGCTCTATCCAATAAAGGCTTAGCACGTTCGGGATTCTCCTTCATTTTGGTTTCCCGAAAAGCCAAAAACATATTATCAATTCCCGCCTGTGTATTCTGTGTCGACGTGTTCAAACTATTACCAAGGTTCTTAAAAGCATCCAGAATAGAATCACTTACATTCAATGCTACTAATCCTAGTAGCACCAAATAAAGAATGCCGATCATCCGCTGCCTTGGTGTCTCTTTGCCTCCTGCCATAGTATGCTGTGCTCTTCCTTAAAAATTCAGATAAAACAATTATGAACGATTTGCACTCATAGCAGACAACATATTGCCATAGATAGCATTTAATGAAGATAGATTCTTATTAAAAGTACTGACCTGTTCTTTAAACTGTTGCATATCTGCTGCGGATTCATTGAATGTTTCCAAATCTGCGGCAGCACGGTCGAAAGCATGGCTCAGTTGAGCTGCTCCCGTCGATGCAGCATTCAATCTATCCGCAAACTGATTGGTAGCCACCGCGGTATCTGCTACCGTAGAGATTGTAGCAACCTTATCCCCAAATGCGCGCAGGCCATCTCCTAAATTCCCGATCAGGTTTTCGTCGATTTTTGCATCTTGGAGTAATTTATCCAACGCAGCTGTATTGCCGACAGCCGCGGGCTGCGCCTGCTGCGCAGCAACACTACTTTTAGGCAATTCGCCTGCAAAATCTTCATCCAGCTCTGGATAGACCCGTGTCCAGTCGACCTCCTTTTCCGCAGCCATAAAGCCCATCAGAAAAAATAAGCAGGCTTCGACAGCTAATCCGATGCCAATCATCCATTCCCCGCCTTTAAAATGTAATATTTTAAACATTAAACCGATAATGACCACAGTGGCACCCCAATTGATCAAGGTATTAATTCCAAAGCCAAACTTCTTTTTCTTCGCCATTTTTCAAAAATATAATTGTACTAGTAAGTAACTCCTGCAAAATTTGTCACAGACCTAAATCCTATATACGATTTAGACGTATCCTGATATTCGTATTGTCTGGTACCATTCTGTAAAAAGAAACCGATGTCTTTCCATGATCCTCCACGAATAACCTTACGTTTCATCGATAAATCATCTCCTGCTTTTGCGTGATATGTATAGGTAGGGTTCATATCATGTACAAAGGAATATGCAGACTCATCGTAGCTAGATTGTGTCCATTCCGCCACATTCCCTGCCATGTTATATAATCCAAAGTCATTGGGAAAATAGGAATATACGGGAGCTGTGTAAGCCACGCCGTCGTCCATATAATTTCCACGCCCCGGCTTGAAGTTCGCCATCAGACAACCCCGTGCATTTCGTGCTGTGGGGCCTCCCCAGGGATATTGCATACCTATTCTTCCCCCTCGTGCTGCATACTCCCACTGTGCTTCGGAAGGAAGCTGATAATCAAGACGTGGCTGTTGACGGGTTTTTTGTGCAACGCTATTGAACAACTGGGTCCGCCAAGAATTGAAAGCCTGTGCCTGTCTCCAGGTTACACCCACCACGGGATATTCATTATAGGAAGGATGGGAAAAATATCCGCGGACCATAGGTTCATTCTGAGCATAGCTAAAATCAGCAAGCCACACCGTTGTATCCGGATAAACTGAAATCGTGTCACGGCGAATGAAATCGGACCGTCTTTTATTGGGATCTCCCTTGCCTTCTACCGCCGCCCGCAGGTCATACCATTCATAATGATAACGCAACAAACGGACGTCCAGCTCATTCTTTCCGAAAATACGATCCTCACCTTGGTAATACATACTATTCAGCTTCTCACGTGCCGCATCATCTTTCGATTTCCAAGGAGAGTTCTTACTGACTTTATCCCAATCGATGTACTTTACGTCACCATCAGCTGAGGTTATGAAATAACTATCGTCGCCTAAAAAGTTGTGGATCAAAATTGAATCTCTCACCCAAAATACAAACTGTCGATATTCACTATTTGATATCTCCGTATCATCCATATAGAATGGAGCAATAGTTACCTGTCGGTTTTTTGCCGTTTGAGAAAACGTAATATCCTCGTCCGATTGTCCCATGATAAAGGTTCCGCCCGGTATTAAAACCATGCCATAAGGCGTCTTATTCGTTTTCAGCTTATTCAGCGAAACACCCACTAATTCTCCCGAATTTCGAGGTCCTTTACAACTGGAATATAAAAAAACAACGCCGACAAACAGGACGAAACAATAGGCAAAATTGTATCTTTTTAAGTTCATAAATTTCTATCTCGCCATGAAAACACTCATTTTCAAGCTTACTAAAATAAGTTTAAGTACGTAAATGTACAGGATAAAATGTTACATTTTAAGGTTTCCACAAAAAAAAAGAAAAAAATGTAACAATTCATTAGCATTTAACATCTTTTAACAACCACCTTTACTTATTCACTTGTTTGATATACTCCTCCACAGCCATAGTCATACTTGGTGCACTCGGCGTCGGGGCAGGAATATCCAATATTAAACCTTTATCTAACAAGGCCTGCTGCGTACTCGAGCCAAATGCTGCTATCCGTGTATTATTTTGAACGAAGTCTGGAAAATTCTCATACAATGACTGTACACTTGAAGGGCTGAAAAACACGATAACATCATAAAAAACATCTTTCAAATCTGTAATATCCGTGATAACAGTCCGAAATAGCACAACCGGTGTAAAATCATAACCATTGTCCTGCAGCCATTTTTGCGTCTCTTCATTAGCTACGTCCGAGCAAGGAAATAGGAACTTTTCATCGCTATGCTTCTTCAGGACATCTTCCAGATCTTTTGCCGTTTGCTTTCCAAAGAAGATTTTGCGTTTCCGGTATTGGATGTATTTTTGTAAATACAATGCAATGGCTTCTGAGATACAGAAATATTTCATTTCTGAAGACACTTCAAAGCGCATTTCCTCACAGACCCGAAAGAAATGGTCAACCGCATTTTTACTCGTGAAAATTATAGCTGTATAATCCGCGAAATTTACGCGCTCCTTCCTCACATCTTTGGCTGAAACCCCTTCCACATGAATAAAACCCCGAAAATCCAACTTTAAATTGTATTTTGAGGCCAATGTAAAATAGGGTGACTTATCATTCTCAGGTTTAGGTAAAGTAACTAAAATACTTTTTACTTTTTTTGCTCTCGCAACATCAATCTGCATAAATTCTCTCCTTAATTTAATTATTTAGCATCTTCACTAAAATTAAAATCGGTGCTATTTCTAAGCTGCAAAGATAAAGAATTAAATAAAAGATCGAAAACTTTAATTGCCCTAGCAGGGATAAGGCTGCCACGACAAACCGGTATAGAAACAACATAAACACCACTCCGGCGAACAAAATTAACAAAAATTTAAAGTAAAAGGCAGGCACAAAAAGGAGGACCAATAATACCGGCATAAGGATCAGCATGCTATTGAAATATACCAGATACAAGATCAATACATATTCCCGGATAATCTTTTCGATTTCGAAAATCAATGCAAGCCCTCGGACAAATAGAATCTTCAATACAAACAATAAAGCGACAATCCCGGATAGATTGAAAAAATTCTTTAGCGTCAGCACTTCCATTGCATGAAAAGAGGAAGTATATACCAATAAAAATAGCGCTAACGAAAAGCTAAAAAGTATATAAAGAAAGATATAAGGCCAAGACGTGATCATATTATCCTCCTTGCTCATATTCTGCAATATTTGCTTGTCGTAATAGGCCAATACAATATTTCGGAACATGGCTGCAAAAAACAGCCTGACCATAGCTATACCCAGTGCCAGCGCGATGAATACAACCACTACCCAGGTTGGTCGGACAGGTTTATAAGCGGCTGTGGTCTTACTATATCCCACAGTATCTGCCTGAGTCAATGCGTCCATGTCATGCATCCAACGGATAAAATCATTTCCTTCCACTGTAATATACTTGCGGAGGCTGTCCAACATTGGGTTGCCAGCAGAAGGCGCGGGGTAAATATATTGTTTGGCGAGTGAGTCTTGCAGAACAGCAAACAAAGCCGCTGAATCCGCTTGTTGTACAACGCTGCTATCACGAAGAACAGGACTTATTTCTTGCGCAACGCCAAGAGATGAGGAACAAAAGAATAAAAAAAGAAGCTTTATCCATCCGCCTTTTTTATTAATTTGCACCTGTCTGAATATCTTTTGTAGCATGGCGTACCAAAGGTATGATTTTTTATCGATTCCAACTTGAATACATCAACAAATATGGCAGAACCAATAATACGTTGTCCTTGGTGCGGCAACGATCCTGAATACATGAAATATCACGATGAAGAGTGGGGCAAACACACCAAAAGCGAACGTACGCTTTTTGAATTTTTGATCCTGGAGTCCGCTCAAGCAGGTCTAAGCTGGATAACCATATTGAAGAAAAGAGCCGGATACCGAAAGCTTTTTGCTGACTTCGATGTCCACCGCGTTGCCGCCTTCGACGATGAAGAAATTGACCGTATTTGTCTGGATCCAGCTGTTGTACGCCATCGGGGTAAAATCGCTGCTGCCGTACAAGCAGCACGTATATATATTGCTCTTCAGCAGGAATATGGCAGTTTTTACAATTACCTCTACTCCTTTATGCCCAATGAGCAACCCGTCATACAGCTCTTGGACAACATGCAGCAAGCCCCTACCTCCAGTGCCGAATCGGATGCTATCGCCAAAGATCTAAAAAAGCGTGGCATGAAATTTTTCGGCACTACCATCTGCTATGCCTACATGCAAGCTGTAGGCATGGTCAACAATCATCTGGCGAATTGTAGCTTTAGGTCTTAAACTTTCGGTATATATCCGGCAGGTTGCGACATTGTCCGTTATAGTCCATACCATAGCCCACGACAAACTCAGGCTCAATTTCAAAGCCTACATACATCACGTTGTCAAAGTCATGCTGCAAGCATGTGGGCTTGAGCAACAAGGCGCAAACACTAACGCTTGCGACACCTAATTTTTCCAGACTATCCATCGTGTATTTCAGCGAATTACCCGTGTCGACGATATCTTCCACAATGATAACGTGTCTTCCTTTCAAATCCATGCCCACACCTATCAACTCTCCGATCTCTCCTCCTCTCATACCATCGTAGGAAGCGAGCTTGACAAAAGACATTTCACAGGAGATATGTATCTGTTTCATCAAGTCGGCCATAAACATAAAACAGCCGTTCAATACGCCTAGAAAGACCGGGTGCTGATGCTCAAATTTCATATTGATATCGATGCCGATCAACCGTATGCGCTTTTGTATCTGATCGTAATCGATAAAGCGCTGAAAATGGAGGTTATCTATCTGAATCTTGTCCATCGCTCTTTTGATGTAATAATTTATCAAGAATGGATTTCTTCACCTGCTCGTCAGCTTCCATTTCCCGAATGACCTGTTCATGATACTCTACAATATCAGGTGCTACGGTATCGATAGTATCCACAAACGCAGGGCGTGCAGGTCGCAGACGAGGTTGCAGCACGACTTCATAGAACCCATAATTCTCCGGCACTGCCACATTGTTCAAGTCCCCCACTTTGGACATAATATATCCGTAGGTATTGAAATGACGCTGTACCCAAGGTTTGAGATGTCCGGTATAATCAAAAGATGACACTCCCGTCTTAGGCCGGGGAATGATACTGGACAAAAACAAACTTTCTCCCAGCGTCAGCTGCCGGGCGTCCTTATCAAAATAATAGCGTGCAGCCTCCGATACACCGTACACGCGCTTGCCCCATTCAATGATATTGAGGTAAATTTCCAGCAGTCGATCTTTGCTGACTTCCCCCGACGCCTCCATCAACCACACGAGTAGGATTTCTTCGATCTTCCGATCCATAGTTTTCTTTCTATTGAGAAATACATTCTTCACCAATTGCATCGAAATCGTACTCGCTCCCCGTTTAAATTTTCGTTCTTTCAGGTTAGTCGCGATCGATAGTTTGAAAGCTTCCTCCTCGAAGCCATTATGCCGATAGAAAAAAGGATCTTCCGTATTGCGCACTGTCGTTTTCAAGACGTAAGGAATTTCCGCCAACGGCACAAAATTCGGATTTTGCGGAGCGACAAGGATATCCCGGACAAACGTCGTATCGTCGTACGCTGGATATACAAATGGAAATTTCAAGGAATCTACCCGTGCTTTTCCCCACTTGACAATCTGAAGTGCTTCATCGTCGATAGACGATCGGAACAGCACATGATCGGGGGTATCCAGATCCACCGAAAAATCCAGATCATAGGCGATATCTCCTTTTACCTCTATGCCTTCCAATGATTCGAACAAGCCTTGCGGAATAGCGTCAAAGAAATCTTGGGCAGCAAATTTTCCGGTATGCACAGCAAGCTCCAACAGTTTTTTCGGAGATCGGGAAAACTTGATGTGAGGTGTTATCCGAAAATCCTCCACCGCTACGGAGGATCCTTCGCTCAATGCTATATAATCGCTGGAAATATCGAGTCCGCCTTCTGCTTTAATCTGGGGAATAAAAATATCCGCGGCTGACAGTCTACGGTGGTTGATCAATAGGTTGTGATAGGCCATCTCCCCTTCCAGACTCAGCAGATCTTTTGCCCGCCGCTTGATATGGTGGAGGTCAAAGATCAGTTTGTCAAAACTCACCGACAGACCGTATTTATTTTTCAGAAAAGGCAGTTCTGTACCCTTTTCCTTCGAAGAGACCTCAAGTCGCAACTGCTGATGATCGCCATCCACATGCCCTTTTAATATCCATTCGGCGTCGTGATCGTTCAAAAACAAACTGGTCTCAAAATTCCCCCGGGCCATTACCGCATCGGGTATACGAATTTTTTGAACACCATTTTTATCGCGGTATGAAACTTCAACATCCTTCATGTTTAAGTTCCGCGGAATTTTTGAAAAAACTTCCTTTGCCAATTTTTCGGTCCACGTTGCAAAATTTTTCTCTGAAGGTTTCTCTACTACGGTCGAGTCCTTCTCCTTTTTACGAAAGAGAAAGTCATAGTTACTCGTGGAGTCAGCTTTGACAAAAGACACCTTTCCGGCAGTAACTTCCAGATTGCCAACTTTGACCTCTCCCCACAATAAAGGCAGCAAACGGATGCCGACCACCAATCGATGTATATCCGCAAGTGTATCACGTCCCGCGGGAATCACGGTCACTTCATCCAGAAAAACGGTAGTCAGCCCATCAAATCCATAGCTGCCGATATGCAAGTCAACAAGGTAATCTGTCTTCAGCTTCTTTTGCACCTTCGTCATAGTGCGTTCGAGCATCACTCCTCTTTTAGAAAGTCCAATGGCCAATCCGATGCCAAGCAGAATAATAAATATACCCACACCCGCTATCAGTACTTTCTTTTGTCTATCGCTCATCCTCATGTTGTTCGAAAAAAGCTTTTATTTTTTTATTTAAAAGTAGCAAAAAATAGAATAAAACATGAAAATGACACGATTATCTGACACATTCGGTAACTTCGTGAAAAAAATTACGCAAGTAATGATTACCAAAGAACAGATATTACACGCCTTAGGCCATGTCGAAGAACCCGATCTAAAAAAGGATCTGGTTACCTTAAACATGATCCAGAATATTGAAATTTATCCAGATAAAATTAAGTTTGACGTCGTACTGACTACGCCTGCCTGTCCTTTAAAAGGACATATTGAGCATGCCTGTCGGAATGCGATTGCCCTTTTTGTGAGCAAGGAGATTGCGGTAGATATCAACATGACATCTCGTGTCATAGGGGTAGATCAAAATCAACTCAAGGGTATAAAAAATATCATCCTCGTATCGTCCGGTAAAGGCGGCGTAGGGAAATCCACTGTCGCATCCAACCTCGCTTTAGCGCTTGCGGCGACGGGCGCCAAAACGGGGCTGCTGGATGCCGATATCTACGGTCCTTCGCTACCTATCATGTTTGGCTTGGAAGGCGCAAAGCCCGCTGCCACGCAAGGCCCGGATGGTAAAACCCGGATAGAACCTATCGAAAAGTATGGCCTGAAGCTATTGTCTATTGGTTTCTTTACCGATCCCAACCAACCCATTCCCTGGCGGGGACCGATGGCAACGTCAGCGATCAAACAACTGTTCAATGATGCCGATTGGGGCGAATTGGACTATATGGTCGTCGATATGCCTCCGGGAACCGGCGATATACACATTACCGTAGCACAGACCTACCCCATATCCGGAGCGGTGATTGTCTCTACACCACAGCAGGTCGCCCTTGCTGATGCCAAGAAGGGAATTGTGATGTACGGCATGGAAGGCATTAATATCCCTATTGTGGGTGTCGTAGAAAACATGTCTTACTTCACACCGGCTGAACTGCCAGACAATAAATATTACATCTTTGGAAAAGATGGTGGAAAGCAGCTTGCGGAAGAATATAAAGTACCTTTCTTAGGGGAAGTGCCTTTGGTCAAGTCTATTGCTGACGCAGGGGATAATGGCTTTCCTATCGCATTAGATCAGGACGATCCTACAGCAAAGGCTTTCGCCGATCTTGCCGGTCGTGTAGCCCAGGAATTGAGTATCCTGGCGAATAGAGCGTAAGAAATTTCAAAGTTAGGTAGCAGATATTTCAAAGTAAAGTCCCGGATATTTCAAAATTGAAAGCCAGAAATTTCAAAGTTACCCTAAAACCGTTACAGAAGCAATTGCTTTTGTGCCGGACACAGTACAGTTAGCGTCAGACACACCACACTTTGGTGCAAAGTGTGGTGTGTCTGAGTCATTTCCTATTGTGTTTGCGTCATTCCCTGTTGTGTCTGAGTCATTCCCTGTTGTGTCTGAGTCATTCCCTGTTGTGTCTGAGCCATTCCCTGTTGTGTCTGGGTCATTCCCTGTTGCGTTTGCGTCATTCCCTGTTGTGTCTGAGCCATTCCCTGTTGCGTTTGCGTCATTCCCTGTTGTGTCTGAGCCATTCCCTGTTGCGTTTGCGTCATTCCCTGTTGTGTCTGAGTCATTCCCTGTTGTGTCTGAGTCATTCCCTGTTGTGTTTGCGTCATTCCCTATTGTGTCTGGACCGTTCCCCGTTGTGTTTGCGTCATTCCCTGTTATGTTTCCGTCATTCCCTGTTATCATTGCCGCATTCCCTGTTATGTCTACGTCATTCCCTATTATCATTGCCGCGTTCCCTGTTGTGTCTGCGTCACTCCCTGTTATCATTGTCTCATTCCCTGATGTGTCTATGTCATTCCCTGTTGTGACTGAGTCATTCCCTGTTAACAAAAAATCGGCTGCTCCAATAGGAACAGCCGATCTCTTTCATGCTATGACTTCTTCAAACTATTCAGCCCACCAGACGGGAACGTCTAGTTTTATGAATTTTGCATTAGGATTATATAACGTTGTTTCTTTGGGAAAAGGCAACCGCTTAGGAATAACATCCAGTTTCGCGCCAAGGGATTCTGCTCTAGGGGTAAGTGCAGGTATCCCAGTACGTCTATAATCATTGTAAGATTCTATAGATTGATTGTACATCGCTACCCATTTCTCTGTCAAAATATCAGTTTTAGAAGGGTTAACATACGTTGCTATAGAACTACCATCTTCCTCTCCGTCCGTCACATATTCAACGGATGCCTCTATCGCATCGTTTAGCGCATCCGAAGCATCAGTCCCTTGCCGTTCTAACACTTCTGCTTCGATAAACTTCGCTTCGTAAAACGTAACAATAGGATAGCTTCTAGTTGAAGCAAAGAAGCTACCAACTGTAGAAATGTTAGCACTGATCTGTGATTGTGTAATATCGCCTCCGACATAAAGATCATCTTCATTTTTTTCTAGAAAATAAGAGATTCGGGGATCGTTAGTGGAATTTAGTCGATCAACAAATACTTTGTTAGCCCCAATATATCCCGCTCTTTGACTTTGAAAAGCATCCCATTGATTAGGCTGATCCTCATCATGCACTGCCTCGGCATTTTCAGTATTTGCTGATATACCTTTGGACAAGTAGTCTAAAATATCCGTATCGTAATCCGCCTTATTCGACAGTCTGTTCAGATAACGTGCACGTAAAGTATATGCCGTTTTTGTCCATAACCCAACATTTCCTCCATGAATCAAATCATCGTCACCGGGTAAATAGAGATTGCCGTCTTCGCTATGTTGAAAATCAGCTATCGCATCTTCCAATAAGGCGTCAATACTTGCATATATTTCCTCCTGCGCGTCCAACTTTGGTGTAAGAATGCCCTCATCATGTCGGAAGGCTTCCGAATAGGGGACATCTCCCCATAGATCGGTAGTCATCGCTATATTAATCGCCAAGACAATCTTCCCAATACCCGCGTAATAAGGATTTTCATCTCCCGCCTGATCAATCAAAATCTTTGCATTCTGCATAGTTCCCGTATACAGTCCTATCCATGAATTGGCATAATCCCCTTCTGTGATAAAATAGTCCTGCACATCAGTATATTGGTTACTGAGTCCTACAGAATGCTGTACAAAAATACTGCTCTGCCGTGCCAACTCACCTTCAACATTTACGAATGTGTTGACCTGCAACGCGGTCAACAGGGTAGGCAGGTTCGCTTCAACAGGGACGGTAGGATCGATATACAGATCATCTCCCGTCTTACATCCGACAAGCGTTGCCAGACATAATATATATATAAATCTAAAATACTTTTTCATCTTATTACGAGTTTTGAATTAAAAACCTATACGCAAATTAAGCGAATACGAACGAGTCCCTGGATTATTGTAATAGTCATATCCTGCAAAATTCTGGCTGGATCCCGTCAAACTGGTTTCGGGGTCTACACCTCTATACTTTGTAAATAACAATGGATTACGCAAATTTACACCAAGCTGCAAGTAATCTATAGCTTTTGAAATCTTTTTGAAACGATAGCTCAAATCTACAGATCTTAACCTTACCCAAGAACCATCCTCAATGGCAATTTCAGTGTTTGCGTTTCCTAAATATTTGGAGCTAAAATAATCAGCACCACTTATCGCTGTAGTATTCTTAGTGCCGTCAGCATAAACACCATCAATCACATAAGTTCTGTCTCTATCTGCGGTGATATCTGCCCTTCCCCGTTGAACCAATGTCGCATAGGTACCATTCCATATCTTGCCTCCTTTTCTTATATCCCAAAGAAACGAAAATGACAGGTTTTTATAGTTGAATTCATTGTTGATATTCATCAGCCAATCCGGAATAGTACTTCCTACATTCCCCAACGCATCCTCATATTCCGGAAAACCATCGGGCGAAACTATGATATTGCCATTTCCATCTCTTTTAAACTTCTGCGAGTACATCACACCAAAAGGTTCACCGACAATGGCATACGACTGAGGAGCCGAGAACGCGGAACCGATACTTAATTCTGTAACACCCTCGGCCAACTCTAACACTTCGTTGTCATTGGTAGACCAGTTCACTCTGGCGTTCCAACTGAAATCAGAAGATTTCACGATCGTACCTTCCAAACCCAATTCAATACCTTTGTTTTTCATCTTGCCTATATTATTATAGTAGTCGGAATAGCCTGTTGTAGGGTCTATTGGTTGTACGATTAATAGGTCAGATGATATTTGCTGATAATACGTAAAGTCGAGTCCTAATCGGCCCTTAAAGAATTTCATCTCTAACCCAGCCTCATAACCCTCGTTTCTTTCCGGGCTAAAATTGTCAGACACTGCTACAGCTCCTCTTGCATAACCAGTTCGGCCAATATATGGAAAAGAAAAACCATTGGTCATGCCGTCAGCAATAAACGGCGTTTCGTAATATGTTCTATCGGAATATACACTAGGAGCTATACCCACATTCGAATAGGCTAATCTGACTTTACCATAATCGATAATATCCTGGTTTTCTAACAGATGAGAGAAGACGTAAGAAATATCGGCTTTAGGATAGAAGAAGCCTTTTGCATTCTTACCGAAGGTTGTTGACCATTCATTACGGCCCGTCAACGTCAAGAACAATATATTTCTATAGTCGAATGTAGCATCCAAAAATATCGCTTTACTATTTTGGTATTCTTCAGAATTACTTCCATATAAGCTACTTGCGGAAGCCAAATTGTAATACCCTGCAATCGATAGATTTCTACCACGAGTGAAAGTAGAGCTATATTGTTTATAATTAAAGTTCCCTCCTAAGAGTGCATTTACAGTAAAGTCTGAAGAGATTTCTTTTTTATAGTTCAGCAACAAATCAGTATACAGATTCCTGTAATTAATACTTCTATATTTAACCTCTCCCCATCCTGCACCAAAATCATCCCCATTTGAACCTACTGCATAGATCTGTTTACCAGATGTTGAATAAGAATCCAAACCTGTTTTCCAATTGATTGAGAAGTTTTCATCCAATTTAATATCTGTATGCACATTTCCTGTGATACGATTATTTTCTTCTGTATAGGGATTATATTTCAACGACCAAAGCGGGTTGTCATAATTAGCAAAATACGTATTTTGGCTTCCATCCTCCTTGTTCTCGTAATCCGCAATATTAAACTCTGCTGGATTTCTCAACAAAGCAAGCATCACACCAGCTGGATTACTACCATTTTGAGCCGCCCTTGTATTGGAATTAGTATAACTTAAAGTTCCACCAACATTCATCCAATCCGATAATTTCGTGTCCGAACTTAATCGAGCGGTGTATCTATTGAACTTCGTGAAAGGAACAACACCTTCATTGTTTGTCGATCCTATAGAGAACCGAAAAGAAGTTCTTTCCCCTCCGGAAGTAATCGCCAAATTATTCGTATAGTTCATTCCATTTTTGAAAAAATCACCAACATTATCGTACGTTGGGGTGTTACTAGTCTCCAAGTTTGGACCCCAGCTATTTGGGTCTGCAGGGGAATACACCCCGCCTGCTCCTTGTCCATATTTACTTTGCAATTTAGGTAATCTATTGACTTGCTGTATCTCGGCTCCTGTAGAAAACGTAATACCTAATCCTGAACCTAATTTACCCTTTTTTGTAGTATATATAATAGCCCCATTACCAGCAGCCTGTCCGTAAAGTGCGGCAGCAGCCGGACCTTTTAGTATAGTTACACTTTCTATATCCTCAGGGTTTATGTCTAAAGCCCTGTTTCCAACTTGCACACCCGCTAGATATTGGTTGTATGGGTCATCGCCTGCTCTAGGAAAGTTCACACCATTGTCAATGGGCACCCCATCCACTACAATTAGAGGCTGATTGTCTCCCGAAAAAGTCGCAGGTCCACGCAAGACTATCTTGGAAGAAGCACCAGGTGTACCACTGGAAGAAGTGATCTGTACTCCTGTGGCTTTAGCGGCCAGACCTTGAATGATATTGGCTTCACCGGATTTCGTTAAATCTTCTCCGCTGACATTCGAAACCGAATATCCTACGGATCTCCTTTCTTTCGAAATCCCCAAAGCTGTCACCACCACTTCCTCCAAAGTCTCCGACTCATCTACCAACTGCACGTTGACCACAGATTGATTGCCTACTGTAACGCGCTGGCTGAGATAACCGATGTAGGAAAAGTTCAATACCGAACCATTCGATACCGAAATGGAATAATTCCCTGAACCATCTGTCTGGGTAGCTGTAGTCGACCCGACCACGGACACCGATACTCCACTCACTGGAGACCCGTCCGCTGCGGAAGTGACCTTACCACTCACCTGACGATTCTGTGCGTAGGACACTCCTGTCAGAAATGTCAACACAAAAAATAAACTGAGTAATTTTTGTTTCATGTTTTTGTTTTTTAAAAATTTAGGCGCTTGAGAACGCCTGTTAGTGTTAAAAAGTGTTAAAACATAACAAATATAGAGGTCTCTTTGTTTCGAACCAAGCTTTTTTGAAAAAATATTATGTTTGCATAGTATTTATAATCAATCTATAGAATATGATTATTTATTTCGCTTTATCAATAGTTGTTGGGTTATAGGGTTACATGAGTAGTGAGATATGAGAAAAAAAAGTAGGAGCCCATCGCGGCTTGAGCGACAATCTGTATCTTTGCCCCATGCGATTTGATATCATTACCGTCTTGCCTTCCCTGTTGGAAAGTCCGTTTGCTCATTCCATTTTGCAACGCGCACAACAAAAGGATTTGGCTGAAATACATGTGCACAACCTCCGTGACTATGCCAATAATAAACATAAATCGGTAGATGACTATCCGTATGGGGGTGGGTCAGGCATGGTCATGCAAATCGAACCTTTTGCGGCCTGCATAGAAAAACTCCAGTCTGAAAGATCCTATGATGAGATCATCTACATGACACCGGATGGCCATACCCTTAATCAAACGATGGCCAACGAGCTATCGGTGAAAGGAAATATCATGATTCTTTGTGGTCATTATAAAGGTATTGACCAACGTATTCGGGATATTTATGTGACCCGCGAAATCTCCGTCGGTGACTATGTGCTTTCTGGAGGTGAGCTACCTGCCGCTATTGTCGTGGACGCTGTCGTCCGACTGATCCCCGGTGTGCTTTCGGACGAAACCTCGGCACTCTCGGATTCTTTTCAGGACGGATTACTGGATGCGCCGATTTACACCCGCCCTGCGGATTGGCGGGGTCACAAGGTACCTGATGTGCTTTTAAGTGGACATGAAGCGAAAATAACTGCATGGCGGGACGAACAACAACTGTTACGTACGCAACAACGTCGCCCTGATTTATTAAATGACTAACGAATATTATTTTTTTATTTTTTTGTTAAAATCGCTTGGACATTTTAAAAAATAATATAATTTTGTGCTGCAATGATGAATATGAACAAATATCAATATTGGTGGCGGCCTGAGCATAACATGTTGGGCAACTAATATTTTGGTATTCATAATACGGATTTTTATAATCAACCAAAACCATTCAAATTCAAGCCCGGCAAAATAGTCGGGCTTTTATTTTTAACTTTGATTTTACTTTGCAAACCATGAGATATACATTTCAAACGAACTATAAACAAATACTGGCGGACACGACCACACCTGTAAGCATTTATTTGAGACTCCGTGATATCTTTCCGAATAGCTTACTGCTGGAAAGTTCGGAGTATCACAGTAGAGATAACAATATCAGCTATATTTGCTGTCAATCTATCGCAAGCATTACTTTAGATCAGGACAATCTGCAGATTGCCTATCCGGGTCGGCCGATTATACATAAGAAAGCATCAGAAATAAATCTGAGGGAGGAAGTGTCGGATTTTAGGAAGGCTTTTCAGCCTACCGACCTTCGGGATATACGGGTGATTTCCAATGGGCTCTTTGGATATTTCACGTTCGATGCGGTGTCGCACTTTGAAGATATTAGTCTCACGGCTGAATTGGATGAGCAGCGAGCCATTCCTTTTCTACAATACCATGTCTACCGGTATGTGATCGCCATCGACCATTTCCGCAACCAACTGTATGTTTTCGAAAATCTGCTTGATGACGAAGAAAGTGATCTGGAACGACTGGAATACTTGATCCAAAATAAGAACTTTCCCGAATATCCTTTTCATATCCAAGGCGAAGAAACGTCCAATATGACAGATGAAGAGTTCCGCAGTCTCGTCCGTAAGATGAAGGAACATATACAACGGGGGGATGTTTTTCAGATTGTTCCGTCCAGAGGCTTTGCCCGTCCGTTCGGTGGGGATGAATTCAATGTCTACCGTGCCTTACGTTCGATCAACCCTTCCCCTTATTTGTTTTATTTTGATTTCGGCGATTTTAAGCTATTCGGGTCTTCACCAGAAGCACAGCTAACCATTAAACGAGGGGAAGCAACGATCTACCCGATAGCTGGGACATTCAAGCGAACGGGTGACATGGAGAAGGATGAAAAAATAGCTGAGGAATTGAAAAACGACCCTAAAGAATCCGCGGAACATGTTATGCTAGTCGACCTGGCGCGCAATGACCTGAGCCGTCACTGCTCACAGGTTCAGGTTAGATCCTATAAAGAAGCACAATATTACTCACATATTATCCATCTGGTATCCAAAGTGTCGGGTAAACTCCATCCCGAAGCGAATCCTTTTGACGTGGTCGGTGATACATTTCCCGCAGGTACCTTATCGGGCGCGCCAAAACATATGGCCTTGACCTTAATTGACCGTTATGAAGGACTTCAACGTTCGTTTTATTCGGGCGCATTGGGCTATATGGGCTTCAACGGAGATTTTAACCATGCTATTATGATCCGCTCATTTCTAAGTAAAAAGGGGATGTTGCATTATCAGGCGGGTGCAGGTATTGTACTGGACTCAGACCCGGAGAAAGAACTGCAGGAGGTAAACAATAAAATCGCTGCATTACGAAGGGCCTTAGAAATCGCCGAGGAGATATAATTCACAATTCATAATTTAAAGAACAATGAGCAATCATAACATATTGGTAATAGACAATTACGACTCTTTTACCTATAACCTGGTACATCTTCTACAAGAGCTAAATTGCAAATACGAAGTAGTCCGAAACGACAAATTCACTTTAGATTACGTCGACAATTTCGACAAAATCCTTTTGTCTCCAGGCCCGGGTATTCCGTCTGAGGCAGGATTACTAATAGAGGTTATCCGCACCTATGCCCCGACCAAGAGTATATTGGGCATTTGCCTCGGCCAGCAGGCCATAGCGGAAGTTTTCGGAGGAACACTTTTCAACATGCCCAAGCCGCTGCATGGGGTAGCAACCGACATCATCATTACGGATGAGCAGGAAAAACTCTTCGAGGATTTCCCCCGTAATTCTAAAATTGGCAGATACCATTCCTGGGCCGTGGAAAAAAGCACACTACCCTCGACATTGAAAATAACGGCGCTCGATCCCGACGGAGTCATCATGGCCCTATCACACATAACCTACGATGTACGTAGCTTGCAATTTCACCCCGAGTCCGTGTTGACAGATAACGGCAAAAAACTCATTGAAAACTGGCTTAAGGATTAAGAATAACTTGGAATTTGTATTGAAGATTGACAACGGTGCGCAACGCCGCAATACGCAATACGCAATACGCAATACTAAAATGACTATACTCGATAAAATCGTAGAAAAGAAAAAACAGGAAGTAGCGGAAGCTAAATCAAAGGTCACACAGATTGAGTTGGAACAATATCCCCTCTTCTCCCGGACCTGCTATTCACTAAGAGAATCTATCTTAGATCCGGAACGCACAGGGATTATTGCCGAATATAAACGTGCCTCACCATCGAAGGGTTTAATCAATGGGCATTCGACCGTGCAGGAGGTCGTCCAAGGTTATCAGGCTGCCGGGGCATCGGCGGTTTCGGTGCTGACGGATCCGGATTTCTTTCAGGGAAGTTTGGAGGATCTAACCGCTGCACGCGAGGTATTGCGTATTCCCCTGCTCCGCAAAGAATTTATTGTCGACACCTATCAAATCGCAGAAGCAAAGGCCTATGGCGCGGATGTAATCTTATTGATTGCCGCTTGCCTGACTCCCGCGGAAGTCGAAACGTTCGCCACCTATGCGAAATCTCTGGGTCTGAGCGTGTTGCTTGAAGTCCATAATGTGGACGAGCTAGAACGTAATATTTTTGAGCATATCGATGCCATCGGTGTCAACAACCGTAATTTGAAAGACTTTAGTGTTTCTCTCGAACATTCTTACGACTTAGTCAACAAAATTCCGGAGCGTTATATTAAGGTATCTGAAAGTGGTATCTCAAATCCCGCTACGATACGGGACTTAAGAAACAAGGGGTTCCACAGCTTCTTAATTGGCGAGAATTTCATGAAAACAACTGATCCTGTGCGAGCTATCCAAGACTTCGTTGAGGCTCTCTCAAAAGATCTGCAAGCCTAAAAACGCGTCATTATGAGGAGTCTTAGCGACGTGATAATCTGCGTTTTTGACTGATTAACGCGTTCATCTCCTTAGATTTCTCCTCCTAACGTCGTTCGAAATGACGGTAAAGCCACTTTTGAGACAGCCTCATTACTTTAACATCATTTAACAGCGAGAGGAGAAAACATTCAATTATTAGTCTTATATTTACTGCATTATTTATATTTTATCAAAACCCTGTCTAATAATCAATTACTCATCATCTCTTTTTAAAGGACAGGTAATCACGTTCAATGAAACCAACTATCAAATTCAATAATGTAAGCACATTATTCTCAAAAGCGCTTAAAGAAAAAATAAATCTCTATTTTAAGAACAGTTCGAAGGATAAGACCGGTGACCAACGGATATTCGTTAAGGCCACGACTCTTTTTTTGACTTTTATCGCTATTTATGCTACGCTTGTTTTTCTACAGCCGCACTGGGCCATCGCGATCTTGCTGTGTGCACTCTTTGGCGTAAACCTCGCTGCTATTGGTTTTAACGTCATGCACGACGCAGGTCATAATTCATTTTCAAAAAATAAGACCCTGAACACCTTCTTATCTTACAGCCTAAATCTGCTCGGCGGTAATATCTATTTTTGGAAACTCAAGCACAATATAGCGCATCATACCTATACCAATATCGAAGGAGAGGATCACGATATCGAGGTGAAGTTCATGCGGCTCCACCAAGATCAACAATTGCGAAAACATCATAAATATCAATATGTGTACTTTGTTGTTTTATATGGAATCTCCTACCTGGCGTGGATTTTTTATCAGGATTATGAGAAATATTTCAGACAACGTCTTGGGAAACATTCGGATAAATTTCAGTTCCCGGTGCGGGAGAAAATCATATTCTGGGCAAGCAAAGTTTTTCATTTGCTGCTGTTCATTGTCGTTCCGGTAATTATGGTGGGTTGGCTCCCAACGCTGATAGGCTTACTGATAGCTGGTATGGTGTGTGGGATGTGCCTTGCTACGGTATTCCAGCTGGCCCACGTGGTCGGTGAGACTGAATTCAAAGTTGTCGACTCGGAGCGCATCGAGAGTGAATGGATGGTACATCAACTTCACACCACGGCTAATTTTGCGACGGGGAACAAACTATTGACATGGTTGTTGGGCGGGCTGAACTTTCAGGTCGAACATCATCTTTTTCCTAAAATCAGCCACGTACATTATCCTGCGATCAACCGGATTGTGAAACAGACCTGTCAGGAGTACAGCGTCACTTATCACGAATTTAAATCCTTCGCTAATGCATTTCATTCGCATTGGAAAGTGCTAAAAGGGCTGTCACGATAAGGTATTCTTTATATATAAATTGGCATTAACGGAGATAAATGACGTTCCAGAAAAATAAAAATTTGATTTACAAATAATTATAGTACCTTTGTAAAGTAATAAGGCCTCTGCCTAACGCAATTTCTGAGAGAATTTAATTTATTCTTCTCTTTTAGTTTTCGTTTTTTCAGCAGCCAAGTTTTTAGTTTATAATGTTTTATTTAATCAACAACAGCTGCTGTTATCTTTTCGAAAAAGTGCTAATCTGCACTAATTTTTACCATTAATTCACAACATGACATTCGAACAATTGGGTCTCATAGACTCCATACAAAAAGCACTCCGCGAGGTAGGTTTTTCTACTGCTACCTCTATACAGGAACAGGCGATACCCATTATTTTACAAGGTAGGGATATTATCGGCTGTGCACAGACCGGCACCGGAAAGACCGCAGCCTTTGCATTGCCTATACTGCAATCTCTCCTTCCCACGCTTCAGGATAATAACCACCGTAAGCCACAGGTGCTGGTACTTGCCCCGACACGGGAGCTAGCTATACAAATCGACCAGAATATAGCATTATACGCCAAATATACGTCATTACGACATGCCGTCATATTTGGAGGTGTATCTCAAGTTAAACAAGTCGAACAGCTTCGACGTGGTGTAGATATCATCGTCGCCACACCGGGAAGATTGCTGGACTTACTCAATCAGAAGATTATCACCCTCCAAAAAGTCAAACATCTGGTACTCGACGAAGCGGACACGATGTTGGACATGGGCTTCATTCACGATATAAAAAAGATATTAAAACAGGTCCCTACGACGCGTCAGACGTTATTCTTTTCGGCTACCATGCCTCCGGCAATCCGCACGTTTGCGAACACGATCTTACAAAACCCTGCGGAGGTCTCTGTCACTCCCGTTTCTTCAGCAGCACCCACAATCAAACAATCGGTGTATTTTATCGATAAAAAGAAAAAGACAGAGCTGTTGGTGAGAGTCTTCAATGAACAGGCTATACAACAATCGCTCGTATTTACACGCACCAAACATGGTGCTGACCGATTGGTTAAGAACTTAAAAAAGCAGGGCATTTCGGCCGCAGCTATACACGGCAATAAATCGCAGAATGCACGACAAAAAGCATTGGCAGACTTTCAAAACGGACGGATAAATATTCTTGTAGCAACGGATATCGCCTCACGGGGAATAGATATTGCTGATCTTCCACATGTCATTAATTACGATCTACCTGCCGATTCAGAAACTTATGTACATCGTATCGGACGGACAGGTAGAGCGGGCAAGGAAGGGGTAGCACTTTCATTCTGCTGTGAAGAGGAAAGAACAAACTTGAAAAACATACAGAAGCTGATTGGTTTTCAGCTCGCTATCGCATAAACAGTAAATAATTAATTAATCAAATACAGTAATACAATGCAAGAAGGAACAGTAAAATTCTTTAACGAAACAAAAGGTTTCGGTTTTATCACACCAACAGAAGGTGGTCAGGATGTATTCGTACATTCTTCAGGACTTATCAACAACATTCGTGAGAATGACGTCGTAACATACGAAGTTGAAAGAGGAAAAAAAGGGCTAAATGCCGTAAACGTTAGACTAGCACAATAAATAAGCTAGGAAAATAATTAATTTTCAAAACAGAGAGATGCAGCTTAACGTAAAGTTAGGCTGCATTTTATTTTTATTATACGTACACTTCGACCTCGGAAACTTGGTTTCCCTGTTTCGTACGGATATATTTATACTTTACTTTTTGATCGACGTTTAAAACGATACCGGCAATTTTGTCGTTGAAATAAACGGTTTCACGGGTAAGGTTGTCACGGATGAAGCCATAATGGCCTTCGGGATTATAATAAGATACTTTGCCGTGATGGTATTCTTCTGTAGGATCTTTAGGAGGTAACAGATCCTCTTCCTTAAACTCATACTTCTTTTCAGGTGGTGTATCGGAGATATTACCAAACTCATCAACGTAAGCAAACATTTCTTCCAGGGCTTTCCCCTTGTCATTGTTCACCTTGCTGAGTTCTTTTTTCTCTGCCTTTTTCTGCTTCTTCTGTTGTTGTTTCTTTACGCGTTCTTTTTTGTTGAATGTAATTTGGCTTCTAGACATTAAATGGATTTAAAAATTAAAGGAATATCCCAAACTTTGGAATACCTCAAACTTACGATTTTTTAAGGAGAATAGCAAACCGTTTTAAATTCACCGACTTATGCGTATTTTTGCACCATGTCGGTAAAGATTGGTGAAAATATTGATTTAGGTGAATTTCCACTTTTACTTGCTCCTATGGAAGATGTGAGTGACCCTCCGTTTCGATACGTGTGTAAGCAAAACGGAGTAGATATGATGTATACCGAGTTTATCTCGTCAGAAGGATTAATCCGGGATGCAGCAAAATCTCGTCAGAAATTAGACGTGTTTGAATACGAAAGACCCATCGGTATCCAGATCTTCGGATCCGATATTGAACACATGCGACAGTCGGCAGAGATCTGTACACAGGCAAACCCAGACTTGATTGATATCAATTATGGATGTCCGGTCAAAAACGTTGCCTGTAGGGGTGCAGGAGCAAGCTTGCTTCAGGATATCGACAAAATGGTCGCCATGACCAAAGCTGTCGTGGAAGCAACGCACCTCCCGGTTACGGTAAAAACCCGACTGGGGTGGGACGATAGCACAAAAAACGTGTATGAAGTAGCCGAACGGTTACAGGATATCGGAATTAAGGCCTTAGCTATTCATGGGCGCACACGCTCCCAGATGTACAAGGGACAGGCGGATTGGACCATGATCCGCGATGTGAAACGCAATCCCCGCATAAAGATCCCTATTTTTGGTAATGGTGATGTGGATTCAGTAGAGAAAGCTGCTGCATGGCGCCAGGAGTACGAGGTAGACGGTATCATGATAGGCCGTGCTTCTATTGGCTACCCTTGGGTGTTCCGGGAAATCAAGCATTTTTTCCAAACAGGTGAACGGTTAGAAGGCCCCAGCATTGCCGAACGGGTTGATGTATGTCACACGCACTTGACCAAATCGGTAGAGTGGAAAGGCCATCGCACAGGTATATTCGAGATGCGTAGGCATTATGCCAATTATTTTAAAGGTATTCCCAATTTCAAGGAATACCGCATGAAATTGGTAGAATTGCAATCTATTGAGGAGATTGTCGACGTTTTAGAAGAAATCAAATATAATTTTGCCGAAGAGATCGTTTAGTCTCCGGATGCGCCGGTTATGCCATGATACCAGCGATACCGGCAATGATGCCAACGACAATCGCTACAATATAAAAGATGATCATAAGCAAGGTCAAAATACCCCAAAATTTATAAAAGGATTTCAATCTGGAAAAAGCATACACCAGTGACTCCTGATCATGGATAGATAAAGCCTGACGCGTATAAATGGAAAAATCGTATAGATACTTCGATGGGAAATAATATAATACACCGAAGAGCAAATAAATAAAGCCGATCAGGCCTCCGAAAGCAAACTCTTCCGGCAATTGGCTCTTAAAGGCCGAACCAAAAAACATAAAACCGATACCGAGTAGGCCAAGAAAAGCCGCCGCAATAAAACCTAAGATAGCCAGGAATTTCCCCCATTTGACGGTCTCCGTTAAAAACAAGCGGATTTCCTGATCAATAACCAACATCGGTTCTTCTGGTGCGCCTCCCACCGGCTGTACATAGTTGTTTTCTTCCATAATTTTAGCGTGTTGTTTACCCTAAAGATAGGAACTTAAAAGAAAAAAGCAAGTATTACGGGGCTATTTTAGTTAATCTGAACGTCGCTTACGATCTTGCGTTAATGAAAAAGCCCCGTTTTCAATGAGAAAAACGGGACTTTTGAATGGTGGGAGATACTGGGTTCGAACCAGTGACCCCCTGCTTGTAAGGCAGGTGCTCTGAACCAGCTGAGCTAATCTCCCTTGGGAATTTTTGGTGGAGAATACTGGGTTCGAACCAGTGACCCCCTGCTTGTAAGGCAGGTGCTCTGAACCAGCTGAGCTAATTCTCCATATCTTCTATTTAAGAGCGTTTGCAAAAAGGTTTTTCTTCTTCTTTTTGCGTGTGCAAATATATATCTTAATTTCGGTTTTCAAAAAAATAAATACATTTTCTTGATTAACACCCACATCTAATCGTAGAACTTCCATGACACACCAAATCGAAAATTTGCCGGGTTCATTGGATATCGCCTGACGGTATAATAGCCCCGTGGATAGAAGTTCTGATTGAGAAAATTATAGCTGATGAATAAATTTACACGTTTGATGTTCGTCGTGAACCAAGCATCCAGAACAGGATAGGTAGAAAATTCGATATCGACATTGCTGTTATAAAACTGACCAGCATTAATTGCATACGTCGGCGCCTTAAATGGCGTATTGAACTTCCCATCCAGTCCAATTGCAAAGTCCAAGACCTTATCAAACCAAATATCCTGATAATAGAAGCTATGCCACGTATACAGTTCGGGCGTTGATAGGATATCCATCTGATCAGACTTTTGATATACCACGAGGTTATCCAGGTGAAAATTGCCAAATTTGAAATTCTGCCCAACCGTAACTTTCAGCAGATTCAAATTACCAGATTGTGCCGGTTCAATAAGCCGATCCAGACGTTCATTATCGTTCGGGTTGTCTACCTCCCGGAAGTACAAATAATTATTGATCAGAAAATACTCAGCCTTCCCGGAAAACCCGAGTTTATCGTTCTTGTAACGGAAAGACAGGTTTTGTGTTTTGGTCTTGTTCAAATCATTACGTAACCACTGATGATAGGTGTAATTCATACGCGTAAACACCATCTCGGGCGACTTATTTTGAGTATAAGCTCCCAAGGTGACCTTGCCGATTTTCTGTCCCATACCCACATCAGCCGTCGCCTCGTAGAGGTAATCGCCAAAATTTTCGCCGACAACGATCTGATGGCCACTCACCGCTACGTCGACTTTGTCGCTAAACTGATACCGGATATCCCCTTTAACAGCATTGTTCTGAAAAAAATCACGCGTCAGATTATCCGCATACCAGATCAGATCATTTTGAAAACCAACATTGACCTTCGCTTCATTTTTTAGTGATTTATTACGCAGGTAGAAAGTATAGGTAAACTCATTGGAGATATTGGTGACCTTGGTGGTATCATGTACTTCCACAGCGTCACCAAACGGAAAGGCACTATACAGGTCTTCTTCATTTTTAAAGAAGATATATTTACGCTGCCGGATCGAGGTATTGTGTGCAAAGGCATTGGTCGGATGGATTTCCATCTCCGGCTTACCGGCATGCACGGTATCTAATCGTCCGAGGTAGAACGATTGGCGTAAAAACACCCCATTATCCAGCCATTTATTAAATGGTCTATTCTGTTGTTGTCCCCGCAATTTGGTCTGGATGGAAAAAGGAGATTGTATCTCTCCTTCAAATATACTTGTAGTATCGTTTGTAACCGAACCGTTTTCCGAAGCATCCACTTTATTGAAAGTGGCATTCATCAATAGGTTATAACGTCGGCTTTTTGACTCGTACCATGTGGAAACACTCCCTTTCCGATCGGAATAAGCCTGATTGTAATAAAACCCATCCGTATTGGCGGCATGGTATTCTGCGGCGATATTCCATTGCGGATTGATATTCTGCGCCAAGCGCGCACGAAAAACCTGATCGTCGAAAAAGAAGCCTACGGCATACAGCTCCGAATAACGTGCCCGAGCACGATAATAGCGCACTGAATCGGGCAAAATCAAATACCTTTCCAGCGCATGAAAGCCCGGCTGAAAACCGATAGATTTATCGGGTGTAAAAAGTAAATCCCGGGTCGCCAAACCGTATGAGCCCAAATGTATACTCGGATTCCACGGAAGGTTCTGTTTATTATAATATTGGAAATTACGATGGGAAGTGTCGATCTGTTGCGTGTAGCTGGCATGTTTCAACATATCCAATGTCGCATAGCGGACGTATTTAGCTGAAAAAACAACCGAATCTTTTTTGTTATCTTCTAATGCACGGGCGGAGTCCAACGCACTGCTAAACTCATCGTCCACCTGTCCATAGCTATAAAGCCCTATTAACATAAGGATACACCAACCAAATAAACCTCTCATCAAACTACGCATGTATATATAGCAATATCTGGCAAAAATACAGGATAAATTAGACTTTATTGCCATGCTGTTGCGTAAAACCATCTATTTTCTTGCCGCGAGAAGTTATTCCCAACAATAAGAAGGTAAGAAGACCGTTGTATACAATCAATTCAAACCCGATTTTATAATTCGTATAAGGTAAGACATACAGCGCCAGCAAATAAATAAGAAGTGGCGAGAGAATACATATATAAGGTACAGCCGCATCGTTTACCTTATATCGGGTCAGTATGCCGAATGAAAATAATCCCAAAAGAGGACCATAAGTATAACCTGCTACCTTAAAGATTGCGCTTACAACGGATTCATCGTTGATGACATGAAATAAGAGTATAACGAGTAACATGACTATAGAAAATGCAAAATGTACCACATTTCGCTGCCGAACCAGACGGGGATCGTTTGGATTCGCTTTCTTATTGAAATTCAGAAAATCGACACAATAGGATGTCGTTAACGCCGTAAGTGCCGAGTCGGTCGTTGCGAAAGTCGCTGCCGTCAACCCCATCATAAATACCATTCCCGGGACGATGCCGAGGTAGTTTAACGCTATTTCGGGATAGAGGTAATCGGATTTACCCAGATCTGCTATTTGTATTCCATTGGCTTCGGCATAAAAATACAGCAAGGCACCTACACACAGAAAGAAGATGTTAATGACAACAAAAACACCGGTAAACGTCATCATGTTTTTCTGCGCCTCTCCAATCGTTTTCATGCTTAAGTTTTTCTGCATCAGATCCTGATCCAGACCCGTCATGGCAATAGTGACAAATATTCCTCCGATAACATGCTTTAGCACATGCCGGGTGTCGCCCAGCAAATTCTCCCAGACAAATATTGTCGAATACGAGCTTGCCTTCACGCGCTCAAAAGCTTCCCCCACGCTCCAACCCATGCCATCTGCCATGAAATAAATGGACAAGATGACCGCGGACACCAGGAAAGTCGTCTGCAAGGTATCCGTGATGATAATGGTTTTCAAGCCCCCTCGATTGGTGTATAGCCATATCAACAGTAAGCACACCGCAACCGTCACGATAAAGGGTACGTCCCATGCATCGAATATATAGCGTTGCAGTACAATAGCGACTAAGTATAGCCTGAACGCTGATCCTATCGTTCTGGAGATCAGAAAGATCATGGCGCCGGATTTGTAGCTTTTATGTCCCATTCGCTCCTCCAGATAGGTATAAATGGAGGTCAACTGCATTCTATAATAAAGCGGCAACAAGACGTAAGCGATAATGACAAACCCGATTGCATTACCTAAAATAAACTGAAAGTAGCTGAAATTATTGGGTTGTAATCCCGCTGGTGCATTACCGATATCGCCTGGTACCGAAATAAAAGTCACGCCTGATAGCGCCGTACCGATCATACCGAAGGCGACCATATACCACTTGGCGTTACGATTGGCTACAAAGAAAGTCGAATTGTCGGCGGTCTTCCTAGAGGTAAAATAGGCTACACTGAGTAATATACCGAAATAGACGACTAAAAAGGAAAGTAAAACAATAGGGGACATATATTAACGCTTATTTTGGTGAAATTGATCAACAGCTTTCCGGACACTTCCAAATTCTTTAATCCATGCAGTCGCGGTTTCTTCATCTACACCGGTTTCATGCATAATCATCCGTACACCACGACTTACCAACTTATGATTCGATAGCTGCATATCCACCATCTTGTTCCCTTTCACCCGACCTAAGCGAATCATAACGGAAGTACTAATCATATTCAACACCAATTTTTGTGCTGTTCCCGCTTTCATCCGCGTCGAGCCTGTGACAAACTCTGGCCCTACGATAACTTCCACGGGATAAACAGCTTCATTGGCTACTGCTGACCCGCTGTTGCAAACAATACAACCTGTAGCGATGCCATATGCATTGGCAGCCCGCAAGCCGCCGATAACGTAGGGTGTAGTTCCCGAAGCGGCTATTCCAATCACAACATCGTCTGTATTCACCGCATGCTTTTCTAAATCTTTCCAGGCTTGCTCATCATCATCCTCAGCAAACTCCACGGGATTGCGAATGGCTTTGTCTCCTCCGGCAATTAAGCCCATCACCCAATCGGGCGGTACACCAAAGGTCGGTGGACATTCGGAAGCATCGAGTATCCCCAAACGTCCACTTGTACCCGCTCCTATATAGAAAAGCCTGCCGCCGCCTTGCATGCGCTCCGCGATTGCATCGACCAGCTTCTCGATCTGTGGAATAGCTTTTTCAACAGCATCCGGTACCGTTTTATCTTCCTTATTTATATTCGTCAGTAACTCATGCACGGACATCTTGTCTAAGTCCTGATAATTTGATTCCTTTTCTGTCGTATTTATTGCATCCGTCATTCCGTCCTATTTTAGCATTTTTAACTTCATTGTCGGATAAATATCTAATTTTTAGCCCATGATTTAAAAAAATCCCGGGCTAAAAATTATTTTTTCTCGACAGGATCAGCTGGGGCACTTTCCAGATGGTCTTCATTTAACGTTGTCACGACGTAATATCCCGGTTCACTCACCATTAGTGAGGTTGTTGTGACCACATCCAACAACATGCCCTCTTGCTCCAGGTCTTCAAAATAATATACCGCGGACCGTATACCGCTGCCAGAGGCTGTCCAACTCAGCTCGTTTCCGGTAATTTTAACATTGCCAGGCACCGGCGGTTCCGCAGCAATTTTGCGACCAGCAAAAGGAATAATAGCTTCGTGGCTATAGAGTTCTTCGAGCTTATCGGTAATACCTATCCTATTGTAATATACATCCCTCGCGCTGTACATGACGCTTCCAACAGCTTTTTTATTTTGTTTAGTCAGGTTAAACTGGCGAACCAATTCTTGAGTCGACTGAAAAGCAGCAGGATTATCCGATACACCAAACTTATACAAAGCATGACCTATGACTAATTTTGCGCTATAAGCATATTGCGCCCAATAAGCCAGATTAAACTGAAAGTCGTTCGATGCGTTGCCAATTTCCTGATACAACTGTGGGATCAGGATATCCACCCAACCTTCTTTTGTCCATCTACCCACATCCGCATAAAGCGTATTATAATTATACGTAAAGCTCGCCGCAGGCGATATCGAAAATACCACCTCTGGTTTTGTTTCTACAATCGTATTGTGAATGAGCTCGATCGCCTTGCTCACGTTGTCCCTCCGCCAATCACCCTTACTTGTAAAGCTGCCTTTATATTGTTCGAACTCCTCGTCGTCAGATTGCAATGTTCCTGATGAAGTCGGATCCGGATAAAAATAATCGTCCATATGGAGACCATCTACATCGTATTTAGTAATCAGATCCTCCACGATGTCGGCCAGCCGCTGTCGAACTTCGGGCAACGCTGGATTGTATATTTGTATCTTCTCGTGATCGACCACCCACTCGGGGTCAATGGTGGAAGGCAGAGCCGGATAGGGTGTTGTCGCCGCGGCTCTCGTGGCGATCCGATATGGGTTTATCCAGGCGTGGAACTCCAAGTCTCTGGCATGCGCCTCGTCGATCATAAATTGTAACACATCGTAGCCAGGGTCTTGTCCACGCGTGCCGGTAATACTTGCACTCCAGGGTTCATAAGGCGAGTCATAAAATGCATCCGCCATACCCCTGACTTGCACAAAGACCGTATTAAAACCCACCGCTTTGAGATTATCCAGCATCGTGGTATAGCTGGCCTTTTGCACCGCTGCATCGTATGCCGGACTCGAAAAATCAGCTGTCCGCGGCCAGTCTAACGCGTAGACCGTAGCGATCCAAACACCACGCATCTCCTTTTGAGGAAGCATCAGTCCAGTCTCTTCATCCTCTCCCGGATCGGTCGGATCAAGAATAGGATCATCCTTACATCCGATCAGGAGAACGGATGCCCAACACAATATTATCAGATAATTGATGAATCTTTTCATTATTTCCAATCTTAAGTTTATAAATTGTTAGTCTTCATATTGCACATTCTTCGGAAACTCTACGATAGCGAATCCAGCATCGGTCAAAGAGCCAAATATCTGCAATATACTATCGTTGCCCTCATCATCTTTGATTATATTCCAAGCAGTCCGAGCAATTTGAGCACCACCACTATTACCTGTATAATCAAAAGAATGCTCAAATATCGGATGTCGATCTATCGGGTCTTTTTTTGCAAAAAATTCTAACGCTTCCACTACATTTTTGCCTGGTGTGATATCATATAGACATAATGTTGTATTTAACAAACCCGTTCTCGGTACAGATAAAGCTAAGAGATATCTCGCCCCGTTGAAGGTAAGAACTCGTGCATCTGATAAATTTGCGGGGAAAACAGTACCGTTATCTGTATAAAGTATAGATCCCTCGGAGTCCATGACACGCATCGCTATATCATAAGAAGTCATAATATATTCTCCCGTACGGCCCACTCGGTTGTAAGACATGTTCAACGTAGTATACTGCGGCATTGGTAGTAGTTTTGCTCCCGTTATCTGTGTAAAATTAGAGACCGAAACGCGTAGAATCACGGCGGGTGATGGATTATTTATAGAAATAATATTGCCATTTCCGTTTTCATCGAGATTATAGGACAAGTTATCACCAAAACGGGTTTGCGTGACGCCATCCCCATTAAAAGAAGTTTTTATTGGCGGTTTATTGTAGTTCGTTTCATAGTCTTCATAGTAATACATACTTAATGTATGTCCAAAAGCCCATGAGCCAGACAAATTTGTCACGATCATATCTCCCCCAATCAACGCTCCGGTTTCTATAGCGAATGTTCCTACACCCATTCCTGTTGTATTGACATCCATTTTATTGATTATTCCCTGTTTCAAATCAGAAACTTTCAAGAGGTGGGGATTCGTTCCCCCTTGTCGGCTAACTACTAAAACGTGTTTCCCGTCAAAACCAGCGCTTCTCGTTAACTGCCCCACATATGTTGGATAAAGCGGATTACCTATAGGATTATTCGTAAAATCATAAATCGAAGGTGTGGAAAATTCAGCACCTATCGGAGGCAACTTCAATGCGATCTTGGAGAGATATTCCCCGGTTCGGGGTGAATTGACCACCTTGAACACAATAGAGCGCTCGGTTTGTCCTTCTCCAAATTGAATGGAATAGGTATTCTGTTCCAATACGGCGCCATCTGACACCACAGCTTCAAACTTCAAAGCCGAAAAATCAGTCAGGGGATCGATACGTGGAAAAGTCACGAGTTTCTTATCCTGATCGATTACTCCCTCTAAGACCAAGTCACCGTTTTCTCCGGCATTGAGCAGTTTGATCGATTTAAGTTCCGTGTATTTATCGCTCGAATCAATGCCTTCTGGCAGTTTATCTTTACACGCTACGATTGAGCTTACCGTCAACAGTAACACGCAGCTTTTTAAAATATAATTGATCGTTTTCATGTTAAATCACTTTAGTTCATTCCTTACTAATACCAACCCTCCGTCTGCTTCAACTCATAACCCTGCAATCTGTATTCGTTGATCTGGTTCAGTCCGATAGGCTGCAGATAAGGATTGAGATTGACTTGATTCAAGAAAGGCAATCTTCCGACATTGTTAAGATTACGATAAAAGCCCACCATAGACGAATTATTTCCTCCTGCATATTCCGTAATATTGCCGTCTAAATCAACGACCGCAAATACGCCTACATTATCATCGTTTAGAAAGCTCGGTAGTTCCACCGGAAAGTTGACCCACCCTCCGGATAATAAATCAGGGTTTGCCTCTGTATCTAAGTATTCTATCTTGCTCCATCTTCTTATGTCGACCAGACGTGAATACTCAAACGTAAATTCCATGCGTCGTTCCCGGCGTATTTCCCACAACAATTCCGAGACGTCGCCGTCTTTATTGGGGTCTGCTGCAATATTTCCCAAATCTAAGGGAGCCGTTTTCTGTGCCCCTCGACTTGCTGCTTCAGGAGCCAAAGGCCTGTTCCGAATTTTATTGATGCTCACATCGATATCCGATTGCGTTACCGCATCGCCGCCCAATTCAGCAACTTCAGCCTTCGCCTCAACCCAATTCAACAATACCTCTGCATACCGCAATACGGGATAATCGGTATCATTAAAACTGCTCGTATGTTGAGGTAACGGTGCCAATCCTTCTTCTTTCACCCGTCTTTCTCCTTCACGTGGTAAAAATTTGGTCACATACACTAACGAAGCCCTGCTCAATGGCTCCGGCTTGCTATAAAACGTGGCCTCAAAACGGGAATCTCGGGTTTTAATCAGGTTCTCCAATTCAAAGTTGTCCGCATCCGGTTCAGACGACACCTGCCACGGCCTTCCATCTGCACAGATATAGGCCTTAATCAAATCCGTGGTTGGTCCCACATTTCTGGATTCGACCAGGTTGCTGACCGATATAACAGAATGTGTGACGCCCACCCCGGCATCATATTTCCGAAACAACAGAACATCCTTTTTACCCGAAAGATCTTCCGATGTGAATAAAGACCTATAATCCATCTCAATATCGTATTTGTTACTCGAGGTAACCATTCCTCCGGCCTCTACGGCTAAATCCAGAAATTTCTTCGCCTGATCTGGATTATTGTAGTAATATTTCTGCCAAGTACCTTCGTAAAGCGCTATTCGCGAGATGAATCCCGCCACGATATACCGATTGACATTCTGGGCGCCATCATTCAGCCGGACATTTTGTAGGGCAAATCGCAAATCATCATATACCGCATCCATCACGACATTTCTCGGATCACGCGGTTTATATAACGCATCCCGATCGGTAGAAGGCACTTCAACGCCATAATAAGGTATATCGCCATATTGCAACACCAGCTCTGCATACCGAAGTGCCCGAAAGAAACGGCCAATACCCAGCCAATGTGCCTTCGCTTCTGCGGTAAGGACACCGTCCATCCTGTTTTCAACCCGATCCAATAGGATATTGACCGATCGGATCATCGTATAACTCCATATACCGCTGTTTGGAACAGCTCGCGTAATATTGGCCTGAGCACCTAACGTAAGCACATCGTCACTGTTGTTATAACTCAATAATGGTGCGCCACCTTGTGCATCGAAATTCAAGCCGTAGCCACTAAAAAAATCGGTATAATACTTATTGGCATACAGCCGCACATTATCCTCGCTGTTCCACGCCGTTTCGTCGCTTTCTGACGTTAACGGTGTCCTGTCCAAAAATTTTTCACAACTACTGAAAGCCACAATCCAAGAAGCTAATAGTATGTTATATATCGTTTTCATATTCTCTCAGATTAATATTAAAAGCTTATTTGCAACCCAGCCGATGCTGACTTAAAGGGTGGATTACTGGTACCTGTACGCCCCAGATTATAATTATCTTCTCGCAAGGATGAATATCCGGAAATGGCCTCTGGATCGATTGGCAAACCTCGCAGATTGTCAAATGAGATAAAATTTTCCAACGATATATACACCCGGGCATTTTTCATTTTTACACGATCTAAGACATTTGTGGGCAGGTTGTACCCGAACGTAATATTTTTGATCTTCAAATAGGACATATCCAACATATAACGGGATTGGGCACGCATGACATACCCTTCATTTGCTCCACCAAGCTCCCAAGCTCTCGGATAGAACGCATCAGTACGATCCGGTCTCCAGTAATCCTGAGCGATAGCTAAAGGCATAGAACCTTCTTTGGCCGAATAGCCCGGGATAGCCAATTGGCCTGCACCCCAGATACTGCGTTTACCAATGCCTTGTAAAAACACCGAAAGATCAAAGCCTTTGAAATCTGCTCCCAAACGGAAACCATATTCATAACGGGGCGTGATATTACCGATCACGACACGGTCTCCGGGATTACCGTTGGTATTGTCACCGGCGTCAATAAAGCCATCGCCATTAACATCGACAAATTTGACATCTCCAGGAGCAATCATCATCACCGCACCACCGTCTTGAAAATAAGTTTGATAGACGGGATTATCTCCCGCCAGTACATTAACGGTCTTGGCTGTTCCATCCCGTACGATAGTCGTCGTCATAAAATCGCCATTAGTATCATATACAAAATCCTCCGCCTGGTATAGACGATCTGTTACAAAACCATACACATCCCCGTACCGTCGTCCAGTAGAGAAGGTGGTTCCCAAGGAACGATTCTCCCACGGTGTATTCCAATCTGCACCTCTCGTAGTGACCGTCACCGCATCCGAAATATTCGCGTTGATGGTCAACCGTAAGCCATTGTCAAAGCTATGCGTATAATCAGCGGACAACTCCCATCCTCGGGTCCGCAGATTCCCAAAATTACCAATAGGAGCAGACGTTCCGAAAGTTGCAGGCATAGCTTCTCCTGCAATCAACATATTCTTTGTAGATCGCTGAAACCATTCCGCGGTAAGGCCAACTTTATTATTCCAGAAACGAAAATCCCCACCGACATTCAAGTGTTCGATATCTTGCCAGGCGATATCGGCCTGTATAGCCCCAGGTGTACCTAACTGATAAAACTTCGCACCAGATCCTCCAATCCACGAATTCTCCACAAAATCCATCAGCGGGATATATAGACCATTCGGCACTGTCTGGTCACCAATTGTTCCCCAGGATGCCCGAAACTTGGCAAAACTCAACACAGGGTTGAGCGCCTGCATGAAATTTTCGTTGGAAATGACCCATCCTGCCGAGACGGAAGGAAACCATCTCCACTTGAGATGATCCGGAAACATCGATGACCCGTCGTAGCGCAGATTGGCTTCCAGCAAATATTTATCTTGAAAAGCGTAGTTGAAACGTCCGAAAAACCCGGCTTGCGATTCCCAATAATTATCGCCGCCCACAACTCTCTCTCCTGTCGCAAAATCAAATTGGGGATTATCAGGGTTTGTCAAAAACTCTCTTTGCAATGCGCTTTGGCTAATATATTCATAGGCGACGATATTGGTACCCAACATAAACTTGAAATCGTGAGCATCATCTAACCTGAGATTGTACGTCGAAAACGCGTTAAAGGTGTGTCGTTTGGCTTGCCACGAACTTCTGGACACATAGGTGTTTTCTTTGAGTGTATGATCGGCCAAAGGAAACTCATAGGCAGGCACACCACCTTCATCTGTTATCTGTCCGTTTTCATCCACAAAGATGGGGTTACCATTGGCATCCTTACGCATATTGACACTATACCATGTTGACTTGGCTTGTACATAGGGTACTGCCGAAGTATTCAGCCTATTTTCTGCATTGTAGGAGTAATCAACCTGAAGGTCCCAGTCCGATGTAAAATCTACCGTAGTACCGATATTCAGATTGGTAAATCGGTCCAGTTTGACCGCATCAGGCGAAGCTTGGGCAGAAAAAGCCGGATCTATGATATCTTCTCCATTTTCCTGCACTCCGATCGGGAACAACCTGCTCCACCGGTATAGATACAGCCAAGGATCCGCTGCGAAAGCCGAAATATTTAACGACGTAGGATAGCGTTTCTTCCCTTCGGAGTACATCACTCCACCGCGCACCGTCAGAAAGTCATTGATCTTACTCGACAAGCGTATAGAAGGGTTTAACCGCATGAAATCATCGTGGCGAGCAGCCTTCATCATACCTTGTTGGCCAAGATACCCCACTCCCATGTTATAGGTCGTGTTGCCACGTCTCCCGTTAAGACTCAGGTTATGCATATGCGAAAGTGGATGTTCTTTAACCATGACCGCGACCGGATCATAAATACGCACACCAAATTTTTGGGTACCATCCCAATACCAGTCCCGGTTATACAACACCGGATCACCAGGCCCCACTGTATTGCCATATAGCCGTTGCCATTCTTTTGCCCGCTCCAGACTCGTCCGGTCTATACGCCAAAATCCGCCAGCTGGTCCGGCCTGTTTCATATTCTCATGCGCATCTAACGTGTACTCCAACCCTTCTATTCCTGCTATTTCAATTTTTTTGAAGGGTGACTGGACGATAAAATTGTTGGAATATGTAAACTCATCACTTTCAGTCTTTGCGCCTTTCTTTGTCGTGATCAGCACGACACCAAACGCCGCCTTGGCTCCATAAATAGACGCCGAAGCAGCGTCTTTCAGTACCGTCACCGACTCTATGTCGTGCGAGTTGACATATTGCAGGCTGGGCACTTCTACATTATCAACTAAGATCAGCGGAGCACTCCCTCCTTGTACCGAACCCACTTGCCCACGAATGCGCAACAACGGATCCGAACCGACCTCACCACTCGGAACACGGATATTCAACCCCGGTACTGCACCTTGCAACCCTCGGGCAGCATCGGCAATCGGCCTATTTCCGAAAACCTCATCCGCGTTTACGGACGACACTGCCCCCGTCAAATGTGCCTTCTTTTGCGTTCCATATCCTACGACAACGACCTGTTCCAAGGTATTGTCGTCGGTTTCAAGCACCACATTCATGTCCAAAGAGGACGCAGGAAGGTCTTTGGATTGATAACCTACGCTTGAAAACCGAAGCGTAGCCCCCACCGCAGCCTGGATAGAAAACCGACCGTTAGCATCGGTTGCCACTACGGTATTCGTTCCAACGACAGAAACAGTCGCCCCGACAAGAGGGCCATTCGCATCCGAAACCGTACCTTGTACGGCCTGCTGGATTGCTTTGTCCACCGTAAAGGTGGATGTTGGACTAGATTTAATCAGATTATCTTTTGCCTGCACCACAGAAGCAGGCCAGGTAATCATTACACCTAATGCAACAGAGAACAGTAAATTATTTCTCATTGGTAATTAGTTAGTTAATGTGTTAAAGAAATATCACAATTCAGTTCCAAAAGCGTCTATATCTGAATTTATCACAAAACAATAACACACATAGGCTGTTCAGCGATAGACGTTTATCTCATTAACACAGAGAAATAAATATTGTTCACGAACTTCCGATTTATTTTTTGTTCGTGCAGCTGAGATTATCGGTTAGGGATCCCTTTAGGCGTTCGGAATGACTATTATTTTACTCAAAATCTGCGTACAGCAGATACTTCGCACGCATTTTCTTATAGGCCTCTAAATCCTCTTTCCAGGATGCGCTGATTTCTTCTTCGGTTTTACCGGCTACTATCTGTTTTCGGAGCTCATCCGTTCCCGCAAGCTTATCAAAAAAATCTGCTCGTGTAAAGAATTTGGACTTGTCAGGCATCTTGTTATAAAAATATAAAATATACTTTAACGTAAACTGCTGCCGATGGGCATCGACATGTCGCAGATCTAGCCCATAATTTTTGACACCTTTTCCCTCTACATGCTTGGCCATGCCACTGCGTTCCGTCGGTGTAAATGTAAAGTCACCGAAAATGGGATCGGGATATCCCACCACCTGAAAAGGCCAATCGGTACCTCTACCTACGGATACATCCGTTGCTTCGAACAAACATAAGGAAGAGTAAAGACGTACGGACAAGTAATTGGGCAAGCTCGGCGAGGGTATTACGGGAAGTTCATAGGGCACTGTATGATCCCAATTTTTCACGGGGATCACATGGAGTTTACATGTCCTCCCGGCTTCCAACCAACGCTCACCGTTTATCATCTGCGCCAACTCCCCGATGGTAAGACCGTGTATCATAGCGATTTTATGGAAGGATACGCCTGACTTAAATTTATCGTCTTTCCGCACAGGCCCATCGACCTGATCGCCACAAGGATTCGGCCTGTCGAGAACCAAAAGTTCTTTATTGTGTTTGGCACAAAGTTCCATCACTCGGTGTAGGGACGTAATGTAGGTATAAAACCGTGCGCCTACATCCTGCAAATCAAAGACCATGATATCGATGGAACTGATAATCGAATCCTGCTTCTGATTACCGCCGTATAAGGTAAAAAGAGGTAAGCCCGTTTTTTCATCCACTTCATTAGAGACTTTTTCGCCCCGTTCGATATCGCCACGAAAACCATGCTCGGGTGCAAAAGCAAACTTTAAGTCTACTTCTTCACGTAGCAACACATCGACCAGATGTTCTTTTTCTTCTCCCACAATGGAAGTTTGGTTTCCCATCAGACCCACTTTTTTTCCTTTCAGTAAAGGCAAATAGACCGATAATTGATCGGCACCGGTCAGGATAGCAGCATTTGCTGCCGTATCCACTTGTACTTCCGAAGCGTGCTGGGCACCATCCTTTTGAATGGAATGACATCCATAGCAAAATGTTATCGCAAATACGCTGATAAAACAACAAATAGTTTTATTAAAAAGCGTGAGACTGGAGTGCGTACGTGCCATAATCATTGATTTAGAAATAAAAATACAATTATTTATTTTACCGGCTTCGCTATATATTCACTTTCGTTGCCAAGACGGTCGACAGCCTGCACGGCAACGGCATTGAGTTTTTTTCCGTTTCTGTCTTTTACAATCTCCCGGGACGACACAGCGGAGTCCAATATCTCCATGTGCCATTCCTGATCATAACGTGTATACAACACCCAATGGAACACTTGATCGGGCTGTTTATGCAGCCATTTTGCAAAGGTATAGTGCTGCTGATCGGTCAGCAAGAGCGAGGGCTGTAATAAGATATTGGCCTTTAACCAAGGTGTTTTGGGCACCAATGCTTTGGACGCATAGGGGCCGTTTTTCAATTTCCGGAGCAGGTCAGGATTTTGGGTGAGACCTGCAATGCTCCAGTGGACAGCGCCGGTAGAATTTGGCAAAATACCTCGGGTCAACAACACTTGGTTTATGATTTCGGAAGACTTATCGGCTACGTTGATGCCCACTGTATTAAGACCGGGCCACAAATGACGATGATGTGTATTTTCGGACTCCCACCATTTCAAGAGTGCAGTGAAGCTTTGTCTTGCCGGTTGTATCGGCCAGTACAGCTGTGGTGTAAAATAATCTATCCAGCCTTTATTTAGCCAGAGCTTGGCATCCGCATACAGTTCATCATATTGCGATGACCCGGTTATCCCCGCAGGATACCCCGGCTTCCAGATACCGAAAGGGCTAAGGCCGAATTTGACAAAATTCTTCTCTATCTTGATTTCATTATAGATACGCTGAATAAATTTATTCACATTCTCCCGGCGCCAATCTGCTCGCGTGAGCGTACCGCCACTACGTTGGTAGGCGCTCCATGTCTTATAATCGGGAAAATCAGCACCACCGTTATACGAGGCATAGGGATAAAAGTAATCGTCAAAATGAACACCGTCGATATCATATCGTGTCACGATATCGTTGACTACCGCAGCAGCATGGTCTTGCGTACGGGGATCGGAGGGGTCAAACCAATACATGCCATTTTTTAGCCGTACGATATAATCACTGGCTTTTCGGACCATCGATTCGGATGTCACAGCACCTCCATTGGTGTGATGCGCGCGGTAAGGGTTCAACCAAACATGGAGCTCCAGCCCTCGTTTATGCGCCTCTTCCACCCAAAATTCCAACGGGTCATAATACGGTTGGGGTTGTCTGCCAATCTCGCCCGTCAAAAAATAAGACCAGGGTTCGTAGGAGCTGCGATATAAAGCATCTGCAGAGGGACGGGCTTGAAAGATGATGGCATTAAAATTATTCTCTTTCAGGAGATCCAGTAAATAAATAGCTTCCTTTTTTTGTTGTTCAACGGAAAGATTATTCCGAGAGGGCCAGTTGATATTAGCGACAGTCGCTATCCACGCGGCTCTAAATTCCCGTGGAATCGGTGGAAGCTGAACCGAAATAGTTTCATCGATAGGTATGACCTTTTCATTGGCCGATGGGGTCATCCGCGACCTGACTACAGGTTCCTGAATATTTTTTACCGTATCCAGATAAGGGGTTGATACCGTGGCTTTGGGCACGGGGTGAGAAAGCGTCGTACCTTTCCTCGAACGGCAGGAAATATGAACGAACACCAGCAACAGGACGGAAAATATCAATACATATCTTTTCATACAAAGCAAAACTACATTTAATAAACAGCTATCGCTACAAAAGTTAATGTTTACCCCAAAAACGTCATAATTTTTACAATCATTGTGCCATTTGCTGTGATTGTTATTGACATTTACAATACACTCCTGTATCTTCGTATTTGTTTAGTTCACCCATATCACCACAAATCGCATGGCAAAAAAAGAAATACTCAATACGGAAAAAGCTCCTGCAGCGATAGGACCTTATAATCAATCCATCAAAGCGGATAAGACCTTATATGTTTCCGGTCAAATTCCACTAATCCCTGAAAGTATGGAATTGATCACCACTGGCATCGTCGATGAGACACATCAAGTGTTAAAAAATATCGATGCGATACTGCAACATGCAGGATACAGCTTTGAGGATGTGGTGAAGACGTCTATTTTTTTAAGTAGCATGGATTATTTTGGTGCGGTGAATGAAGTGTATGCACAATACTTTAACACCAATCAGCCCGCACGGGAATGCGTGGCCGTCAAAACCTTACCTAAAAACGTAAACGTAGAAATCTCGGTTATCGCCTGGAAAGCTTAACAGCTTATTTATATAGCGGAAAACCCGGTTTGGTGTAGCATTCCTATGCCTTCGCGCGTTCTCTAATAAATCTTTATAAACGATACGATTATGAGAACAGGTAGTTTATTAGCACTTTTTGCGGTTTTCTTCTTCTTTGCCTCTTGTCAAAAAAGTCAATCCACCTCGCGGGCCATCGACGAGGAAAGTTTGGCCGATCTCCGTAAAAAAATCATGGAGCAGGTCGATACGGCCATATGTACCGATCCGTCGGCATGGAGTTTTACCGCACTGGGCAGCAAAGCCTGTGGTGGTCCGCAGACCTACATTGCTTATCCCCACTCGATCGATACCGAGGCTTTTCTGCAGCTGGTGAAAAAATATAACGAGGCTGAACGTGCTTTCAACGAAAAGCATGGCGTTATATCTGACTGTATGATGATCCTTCCGCCGGATGGTATTAAATGTGTCGATGAAAAACCGGTATTAGTGTATTCGAACGAGCACCTGAAATAATGAGGCTATCGGTTATGCCATCGGATTATCCCTTAGATATTGCTCCCATTTCCAAGCGGAGGCCATCATCTCATCGATACCCAATTCAGCTTTCCATCCGAGCTCTTGCGTGGATTTTGTTACATCCCCCCATACTTTAATGATATCGCCTTCACGACGAGGGCCGATGCTATAATTCAACGGCTGTCCAGATACTTTTTCAAAAGCAGCAATGGCTTCCAACACGGAGTAACCGTTTCCGGTTCCCACATTAAACACATCGTATTTGCCATTTGGATTGCCCTTTTCGAGCAACTTGATAGCAGCGACATGCGCTTTAGCCAAATCGACAACATGGATAAAATCACGGATACAGGAGCCATCCGGCGTATCGTAATCGTCTCCGAATACCGTTAGCCGCTCCCGCTTACCGATAGCCGTCTGGGTAATAAAGGGCAACAGATTTTGGGGTACTCCAATAGGTAGTTCTCCAATTAAGGCGGATTGATGGGCACCGACTGGATTAAAATAACGCAAGGCTATCACATTATAATTGGAATAGGCATTCGCCGTTTCTTCTAATATCTCCTCTGCAATCTGTTTGGTATTGCCATAAGGCGACGCTGCTTTTTTGACCGGGGCAGCTTCCGTAACAGGAAGAACATCCGGTTCGCCATAGACCGTACAACTGGATGAAAAAACAAAGTTGATGGGTTTATTCCGGTAGGCATTAAGCAGGTTAATCAACGAAAAGAAGTTATTTCCATAATATTTTAAGGGATCGATAACAGACTCCCCCACTGCTTTTGACGCAGCGAAATGGATAATACCTGTGATGTCGGGATTATTTTGAATGAATTCCGTGGTCTTTGCTGTATCACAAAGATCAAATTGATGAAATTCCGGCTTCGTTCCAATGATTTTTTCAATCTGATCCAGAATTCGAATATTGGAGTTGGAGAGGTCATCTACAATAACAGGTGTGTATCCTGCCTGAAAAAGTTCGACCACTGTATGCGAGCCTATATATCCTGTCCCGCCGGTTACTAATATCTTACTCATGTATTAAAACGTTTTATAGTGCAAATTTAAAGTATTCAATTGTTTTGAGGAGTCCCTCCTCTCGACCAACCTTCGGCTCCCAGGCCAACAGGTCCTTCGCCCGTGTAATATCCGGCTTCCGTTGCTTCGGGTCATCCGCAGGCAGTTGCTGAAATACAATTTTAGAACTACTGTCCGTCAACCGAACGATATCTTCAGCCAGCTCCAATACAGTAATCTCATCCGGGTTTCCGATATTTACCGGCAATGCATAATCTGCTTGCAACAGGCTATAAATTCCCTCCACCTGATCCGAAATATAACAAAACGAACGCGTCTGCAAACCATCTCCATATACGGTAATATCTTCACCACGAATGGCCTGTCGTATGAAGTTAGGTAAAGCCCTCCCATCGTCTATGCGCATGCGGCTGCCATAGGTATTAAATATGCGAACAATACGGGTGTCCAAGCCATGAAACCGGTGATACGCCATGGTCATGGCTTCCTGAAATCGCTTGGCCTCATCGTATACGCCACGAGGCCCGACAGGATTAACATTTCCCCGGTAATCTTCCGACTGCGGTGACACCAACGGATCTCCATATACTTCCGACGTCGACGCCACCAATATCCGTGCTTTTTTATCCTTTGCTAATCCCAGTAAATTATGCGTCCCCAGTGACCCCACCTTCAACGTCTGGATGGGGATACGTAGATAATCGATGGGACTCGCCGGCGAAGCGAAGTGCAAGATAAAATCCAAATGTCCCGGCACGTGCACAAACTTGGACACATCATGGTGATAAAACTCAAAATTCGGCAGATGAAACAAATGCTCTATATTACCGATATGTCCGGTAATCAGATTATCCATGGCGATCACATGATAATCTTCCTGGATAAAACGATCACAAAGGTGTGACCCTAAAAAACCCGCTGCTCCCGTAATTAATATTCTTTTCTGCACACTCGATTGCACTTGGTCGTGAATTTGAAAAGGTTTAATATCTTTGACGAAGATAAGTAATATTTCACAATATGCGATTATTATATGACCTCGGCATCTTCCTTTATGGCGTATTGTTACGTTGCGTTTCTCCCTTTATACCTAAGGCAAAGCAGTGGGTAGAGGGGCGTAAAAACCTCTTGCGACATATCGATCAAACGGTTGAACAAGGGCAAAAACCCATTTGGTTCCATTTCGCCTCCTTGGGTGAATTTGAGCAGGGAAGATCTGTCATGGAGCAGATCAAAAAAAATTTTCCCCGGGAAAAAATTATCATTACTTTTTATTCCCCTTCGGGTTATGAAATAAGAAAAAATACACCTTTGGCGGACTATGTCTTTTATCTGCCAGAAGATACTGCCGCACATGCGCGTAAATTTTTGGATATCGTCAGCCCTAAATTTGCAGTATTTACCAAATACGAGTATTGGTTCCATTATTTCCATGCATTACAACAGCGACGCATCCCCTTATTGATGATCTCCGCCATTTTTAGGGAAGAGCAACTGTTTTTCAAACCTTACGGTGGTTTTTACCGTTCGATTTTGAAAAAAGTATCTTACTTTTTTACACAAAATATGGAGAGTGTGCACATGCTCAAATGGATCGGTATTACCAAGGCGGGACTGGCGGGGGATACCCGTTTTGATCGCGTTGTCGAACTACCCAAACAGCTTCAGGAAATACCTGAGGTGCAGAAGTTCGTGGGCAGCCATCCCGTACTGGTGGCCGGTAGTACATGGCAACCGGATGAAGAACACCTGCAGTCTTTAGCACAACAGCATGCGCAATGGAAATTTATCCTTGCACCGCATGAAGTGCATCGGGAGCATATCGATGCTTTATCGCAACTCTTTCCTTCGTCCATACGCTTTTCCCAGCTAAACAACGCTTCAGCCGAGGCGATGCAACAAGCACAAGTCCTTATCATTGACAATATCGGTATGCTTTCTTCGTTGTATCACTATGGTGACATGGCCTATATCGGAGGTGGGTTCGGAGTTGGCATCCACAATACCTTGGAAGCCGCTGCGTATGGCATACCCGTTATTTTTGGCCCTAAATACGAGAAATTTCAGGAAGCCATAGATCTATTGGTATTAGGTGCAGGGTTCTCCATCGGTAGTGCAGAAGAATTGCAACGCGTGTTTGAAGCACTTTTAGATGAAGAAAAAAGAAAAGAGGCGGGCCATGCAGCAGCCAACTACGTACAACAGCGAGCCGGAGCGACACAAATTATCATGAAGTATCTGGAAACGGAGAAGTTGTTGGATATCCAAGAGGATGTTAAATCCTAAATAACGCACTGATAATATGATCGGCCATCAGTTTCCCCTGTTTGCTCAAAATTAGCGCGGTATCATCCTGCACCAGCTGCCCGCTTATTATAAAAGGTTGCGCTTCCTTCAATATACCCTGTAGTGAATCCTTTCCAAATTCATGCTCAAAATAAGATAAATCTACTCCCCACATCGTACGCAACGACGTCATCACATACTCATTTGTGCGATCTTGCAAAGAGAGGAGTTCTGTCTCTTGAAAGGAAGTTCCTTTTCCTATAGCTGAAATATACCGTGCATTGTTAGCGATGTTCCAGCTCCGGGAGATACCGTTAAACGAGTGTGCAGAAGGGCCTATACCCAAGTAATGCTTTCCTTTCCAGTAATTCGTGTTGTGTCGAGCATACATACCTCCTTTAGCAAAATTCGATATTTCGTAATGCTCAAAACCATTGCCGGTCAAAGTCTCGATAAGCATCAACATCTGCTCGGCGCTCTGTTCATCATCCATTGGTGATGTTTTCCCCTGCCGTATAAAATGATCCAAAGCCGTCCTTTTTTCTACAGTCATGGCGTAGGAAGAGACATGCGGCACCTGAAGTTCGATAAGCTTAGACATGTTCGTGGCCCACTTTTCGTTGGTCAGCAAAGGATAACCATAAATCAAATCACAGGTAATATTTGCAAACCCGGCATCTTGGACCCGTTTAATAGACGCATCCGCATCCTGCGCATTATGCGCACGGTTCATCCACCGTAGATCCTCTTCATAAAACGACTGTATACCAATACTGAATCGATTGATAGGCGTCGCTCGAAGTGCCTTTACCTGATGAATATCCAAATCATCCGGATTCGCTTCGAGGGTAATTTCAGCATCGGGTGTGACATCGAAGCGTATAGCGATACTATCGATCAGTTTTTGGATTTCCTCCGGCTGCAGGATAGAAGGGGTACCTCCGCCAAAGTAAATGCTCTGCACCGACCGATCTTCCAGATAATCTGAGCGGAGCTCGATTTCTTTATGCATGGCGGCCAACAATTCGTCCTTGTACTTCAACGAGGTGCTGAAGTGAAAGTCACAGTAATGACAGGCCTGCTTACAGAAAGGGATGTGAAGATAAATCATTGTTACAGCTTACAGCAGTTCCATCTTAAACAATGCGGCAATGTGCCCCTTCAACTTATCTTTTACCTCATCCATATCCATCTTATGACCCAGCTCGCGCTCCATGGAGGTCACGTCCTTGTCGTCGATACCACAGGGGATAATATAACCAAAATAGTCCAGATTGGCATTGACGTTGAAGGCAAAACCGTGCATAGTAACCCAACGGGAAGCCCGCACCCCCATCGCACATATCTTACGTGCCTTTTCATTATCGGCATCCAACCAAACACCCGTATAACCCGGGTAACGCCCTGCTTCAATACCATAGTCGGCCAAAGTCAATATGATAGCGTCTTCTAACGTCCGTAAGTATAGATGGATATCGGTAAAAAAGTTGTCCAGATCCAGAATGGGGTAGCCGACGATCTGCCCTGGTCCATGATAGGTAATATCACCACCTCGATTAATCTTGTAAAAAGTAGCTTCCTTCTCTTTTAACCCCCCTTCATCCAAGAGTAAGTATTCTTCATGACCACTTTTACCCAACGTATAGACATGAGGGTGTTCGGTAAACACCAGGAAATTAGGCGTAGGGTTTTGCGTATTATTTATCCGGTTCGCATTTTTGATAGCCACCGTTTGCGCAAAGATTTCCTCTTGCCTGTTCCAGGCCTCTTGGTAGTCCACCAAGCCCCAATCCACATATTGTACCTGTTTGTTCATAGTTCTTATGCTGTAGGCTTTAGGCCATAAGCTATAGGCTCTTTAATTTTTGACTTAATGAAAACAGTTGTTTTTTGACCATATTTATTTCTTCTATTAACGTTGAAGATATGGCTGTATCAAGAAAGTTTAAATCTGTCGATAGAATTACAAAATATTCTAATTCGTGAGCTGAACCTAAACTTATTTGTATAAACCGATCAAAATCTTTATCAGAACGTCTTCCACACCCTTCTGCAAAATTACTTGGAATAGAATAAGCTGCACGCTGCATTTGAGATATTATTCTAAACTTTTCATCAGATGGAAAACATTTAGTCACTTCGAATATATGTAAAGTCAACCTATGACTTTTTTGCCATACTTGATATCGTTTAAAATCCCTCATTATTTTGAGTTTTGGCTGTATGCTTTAAGCTTATAGCCTATCGCTTACAGCTTATTGCCTAAAGCTAATACAACAAATTATCATACGGATACCTCGCCGTATGCAATTCCGAAATGATATCGTAAAGCTTCTGCTTGAATTCTTCTATGTTTGTTTTCTCAGTCGCCGAAAGGAATATAGCCGGATCGGAGTTTCGGGCCATCCAGGATTTCTTAAAATCTTCTAATGTGACCTTTATTTCTTCCCCTTCTTCATCTCTTTCAACAGGAGGTTTGTAGGCATCTATTTTGTTAAACACCGTAATCGTGGGTTTGTCTAAAGCATCGATATCTTTCAAGGTTTCGTTGACCGCCACGATATGGTCCTCAAAATTGGGGTGTGAAATGTCTACAACATGGATCAGCACATCGGCTTCACGAACTTCATCCAGCGTAGACTTGAACGACTCCACCAAGTGATGGGGCAGCTTACGGATAAACCCAACGGTATCCGAGAGCAAAAATGGTAGGTTATCAATGACTACCTTACGTACGGTCGTATCTAACGTTGCAAAAAGCTTATTCTCAATCAATACATCCGACTTGGAAATCCGGTTCAAAATTGTCGATTTACCCACGTTGGTATAACCTACCAACGCCACACGAATCATCTCGCCACGGTTCTTACGCTGTGTTTCGTTCTGCTTGTCGATGACTTTCAGCCGCTCTTTCAACAGCGATATCTTGTTGAGAATAATTCGTCTGTCCGTCTCGATCTGCGACTCCCCGGGTCCACGCATACCGATCCCCCCGCGCTGACGCTCCAAGTGCGTCCACATCCGGGTCAATCGAGGGAGTAGGTATTGCAGCTGTGCCAACTCGACCTGTGTCTTCGCCTGTGCGGTTTGGGCGTGGTTGGCAAAAATGTCAAGGATCAGATTGGAGCGATCCAGAATTTTACATTTCAGTTCGCGTTCAATATTACGCAATTGTGATGGAGAGAGCTCATCATCAAACACCACCATATCGATTTCTTCCGCGTCAATATATGCTTTAATCTCTTCCAGCTTACCACTTCCCACAAACGTAGCATGTTCCGGCTTCGCCAGCTTTTGTGTAAAAATATGTTCGGTCTGCCCCCCTGCTGTTGTCACTAAAAACTCCAGTTCCTGCAAATAATCCTTTGCCATCTGATCCGACACATCCGGTGTAATGACAGAGACCAGAACAGCGGTTTCACGTTTCGGTGCGGTGTCGTGTATTTTAAATCGTCTTCCCATGAATATCTTCTCTTCAGTATATGATATACTTCATATTTCTATCTTCAACTGTTAAAACTTTGGGATCTCCTATCCCATTGTCCAATAACAGGGATACAAAGGTAAATGTTTTTTTACGAAATCTTATCCCAGGAAATACCGGGAGAACGTTGGTTCACGTACTGAAGCAGCAATACGTTTTGGGGTAAGGTAAGCGTAGGATCTTCGGCGAATATTACCATGACCGATTGACGGGCTTCGGTCAAGAGCTGCTGGTCCTTAGCCAGATCAGCAATTTTCAAATCCAGAACCCCCGATTGTTGTGTACCGGAGATATCGCCCGGGCCACGAAGCTGCAAGTCCACTTCGGCAATCTCAAAGCCATCATTGGTGCGTACCATGGTCTCCAATCGGGTTCTTCCTTCTTTGCTTAGTTTATTTTTTGACATCAGGATACAGAATGATTGCTCCGCTCCGCGCCCTACCCGGCCCCGTAGCTGATGGAGCTGTGACAGCCCGAACCGCTCGGCATTTTCAATGACCATCACCGACGCATTCGGTACATTCACCCCCACCTCAATAACAGTAGTAGCCACCATAATCTGGGTTTCGCCTTTGACGAAACGTTGCATCTCAAAGTCCTTGTCTTTCACGGGCATCTTACCATGAACGATGGATATCCGATAGTGCGGCAACGGAAATTCTCGCTGTAAACTTTCCAGGCCCGCTTCCAGATGAAGCAGGTCCATTTTTTCACTTTCCTTAATCAGCGGATAAACAATATACACCTGTCGACCTTTAGCGATCTCCTCCCGCATAAACCCGAAGACACGCAAACGTTGGTTTTCAAAAAAATGAACCGTCTTAATCGGCTTACGCCCTGCCGGAAGTTCGTCGATAATCGAGATATCCAGATCTCCATACATCGTCATAGCTAAGGTACGCGGGATAGGTGTGGCGGTCATGACTAACATATGGGGGGGAATAGGATTTTTTCGCCAGAGCTTGGCCCGCTGTTCCACGCCAAAACGGTGCTGCTCATCGATAACCACAAAGCCGATATTTTTGAATTTGACCTTATCTTCAATCAACGCATGTGTTCCGATCAGGATGTCCAACGCACCTTCTTCCAGCTCCTGATGGATGATACGTCGTTCTTTTGTTGTCGTAGAGCCTGTAAGGAGTCGGATCCGACAGATATCTTCGCCGACCAGCTTCTTCAAGCCGTGATAGTGCTGTGTTGCCAATATCTCTGTAGGAGCCATCATACAAGTCTGATAACCGTTATCGATAGCGAGGAGCATACTCATCAACGCAACCACGGTCTTGCCCGAGCCTACATCGCCCTGAACGAGCCGGTTCATCTGGGCACCGGTGTTCGTATCCTGACGTATTTCTTTAATGACTCTTTTCTGCGCTTTAGTCAAGGGGAAAGGAAGCCGTTCGTTAAAAAAAGTATTGAATTTTTCGCCTACTTGCGCGAAAACATGTCCCTTATATTTCTGCGTATTGAGCTGCTTGTTGCGGAGTAAGCGCAGCTGAATAAAGAACAACTCTTCAAACTTCAGCCGGCGGATGGCCGCACGGAGTCCTTCTTCATGTTGTGGAAAATGGATGGACAACAGGGCCTTATCATAGTCTATCAGGCGATGCTTCGCTACAATATAGGATGGCAGGTTTTCGGTCAGCGAACTGTAAACGGTTTCTAACGCTGTTTGCTGCAGCTTTTGTAAACCTTTGCTATCCAGATGAAACTTTTTGAGTTTCTCGGTCGACGAATAGACGGGCTGCATGGTCATATTGCCTACCCTCTTCTCGGAAGCTTGATAAAGCTCCATTTCCGGATGTGTCATCGACAACATCCCGTTGAATTCGGACGGCTTGCCGTAAATAATATAGGCTGCACCGACCTTCAGGCTTTTTTTGAGCCAAGATACACTTTGAAACCAGACAAGCTCCATCTGGCCGGTATCGTCCTTAAACTGCCCGACCAGCCGCTTAGCTCTTTTTTCACCTACTTCCTCCAGAGACACCAGCCTACCAATAATCTGCGCACCCATCATATCGGCATTGACTTGTCGTATCTTATGAAATTTCGTACGGTCGATGTAGCGAAACGGGTAATGTTGCAGAAGATCACCAATGGTAAAAACCTGTAGTTCCTTTTTAAGCACATCGGCTTTTTGCGGACCTACACCTTTGAGATATTCGATGGGCGTTATGAGCGATAAAATAGCCATTCCTACGAACGGCTAATTTACGAAATATTGCAAACAAACAAGCCCTTCCCATTAGGAAGAGCTTGCTGACTTATAAGGGTTGTTGTATTGTTTCCTATTAGTTGAGTGCATTAATCAAGCTTACGATATTATTTTTAGTAGTTGTATCCAGATCGTCACTGCTGATAGCAATGGTACCATTAGCTACAATAGTCGCTTGTTTGATCGCATAGACCACAGAACCGTTGCTTTCGGACACGAAAACTACATGTAACGTCATGCCAATTGGAATAAATCCGTAGTGTTCCGAGAAAAATTTATCTTCGGTGTCATAGGTATCCAATTGTGCCAACACATTAGGCTCGCCTTCGTATGCCAGGTATACCGCTGAGTTATTATTATCATAACCTTCAGGGACAGTAACCTTAATCTGCGTTTTATCTCTTGGGTCGTTGTAGAATCGATCCACGTTGGCCCATCCAAACTCATTACCCCAGATATCATAACCTGCACTCTGCTCATTCGGCCGTATGCCACCTTCTTTGCCATCCCCACCAGCTTCTTCCCATACCAGATTGCCGTCATCATTGATTTTTCCGGTCCATAAGATCATAGCGCCATCCAGGTCGCCGGTATTTGCTGCAGGTATATGTACCTGAAACTGACAACCAGATTTAAGTTCCTTACCGTCTTGTTCGATCTTGATGTTATACTCTCCCCCTGTAACCAACGGAAGTAGATTACCGTCACCATCCTTACCCATTACTGGCTTGTTGGTCGCCACCATATTTCCACGGTCATAGATTTCAATAAAGGACAACGTTACATTGCCATCGACAGCATTATTGTCCTCATCCACAAGACAGTTCGGATCAATAGTTAATTTTGCTCCTTTTTTAGAAGTAAATACGATACCGTCTTCTGCTTTGAATACTTTGGTCTGTGTCAGATCGGCAAGTGCCTTTTCCCGCATGGCCTTAAAATTAGCTGACGATGCCGGTGCTATGCCAATTTCTGTTCCGTCGTTTTTACAAGAGGAAGCGAATACCGCTACGCTACATGCGATAGCGAATAATTTGAATGTCAATGTCTTTTTCATGATGTTTTATTTTAAAGTTTGCAATTCGTTTATCTTTATATCATCAATCGAAAGATATTGTTACCTCCTTTTTTGAAATAAATTTTAGGCTATAGGCGGTAGGCTATAAGCTTTAGGCAGTAGGCTTACAGTCTAAAAAGAAAAGCGTGCAGCAACGAAGTGCAACACGCTAATCTAGAGTTATGAAAAAAATCGGTTTACCCGATTGTCCTCATCGAAGTTCTTATCCCTTGTTATTATTGAACTTTTAACCTAAACTTGCCTTCGGCAACTTTCTTCGTGGTTTCGTCGGTGTTATTGTAACCATCAAACTGGAATGTTCCCTCCACCACACCACTCTTATCGGAAGTCACCACAATGCTCCCTTTTCCAATATCATTGGCAGATGATGCACTTCCTGTTTCGGCAGCCCAGAAATTCAGATTGCCCGTACCCATAGAACCGATCGTGTAACGCGCATAGTTTTTGACATTTCCACCTACGCCTACCTTGTATGTTCCCGCACCCTTATAGCCATCCAATATATTGAGCATAATAGTACCTTCTCCTACATTGGCTATATTATCTGCCACACTGATCGTTAGGGTACCTTGATGGTATTTAAAGGCTCCCCAGGTTTCGGCATCACTCAGATCAGCCGTAAAGCTTGCTTCGCCTATTTCGGCCGTAAGATAAAAATCACCGTTTTTGTCCTTGTCACCATCCTCGCCTTCTTTCTCACAAGACATCAGTCCTGTCATCATCACGGCTATAAGCCCGATCGAAAATTTTAAAATACTATTTTTCATCATATTTATTTTAGTGTTTAATATTTTAGACTTCATTCCCTAATTGTCAAAGCTTAAAAGCCGAAACCTCACCATTTCCCGATTTGTAATACAAATAACCACCCCAGTCATCGACTTTATATTCTGGCTTTTTATCTTTCAATACGATTTCCTTTTCTGCTTTTCCGGTATCTTTATTGATCTTAACCAAACCAATACCAGCATCCAATGCCGTAAGAATAAACTGTGCATTCTCCGTCGCCGATGTCGCCTTAAAACGTTTGTTCATTGCCGTAAAAGAGACGGAAGCGATATTGGCAAAACCTTCTTGATAGGCTTTCATTTGTTCGCCGTAACTGTTCAATTGGTTGCTACCGGCATACGTACCATAGCGTCCACCCTGATAGGCTGCAGCTGAAGACATGGCCATCGAAGCTACAGCTAACACGCCATATGTCGCTTTGAGAAAACCTCCTTGACCAGGGGATTTATAATATCCATGGAATTTTTCTTTACCTTCAAAATCCAGCATGCAGAGGTTTTGGTCGGCAGCGAGCAATATACCTCCGTCCCTCACGACAATCTGACCCGGAACTTCTTTTTCCTTAAATTCAATTTTTGCGAGCGTACTGACTCCACCGTCTTTTTCATCAATGGCCAATACCTCGTCTCCTGTACTAATCAGATAGCGCCCATGGTCTTTGTCATACGTGCTCACCACACCTCTTGCTTTCTTATATTTAATCGGATTATTCCATACCGATTCACCTGTACTAAGATCAATGATATTCGCATCGGTATCCGTAATATAAATCACGCCCTGTGGCGTACGAGCCATGGTATGAATATTCTCTCCTGTTTTTAAGGGTTTTTTGAACAGCGTTGTACCGTCAAAAGATATTTTATTAATACCACCTGAATATATGCCAAACAGAATGCCGTCTTCTAGAATATAGAAATGCTGGACATATCCCTTAGTTTTTGGTGCCTTTTCCCACAGATCTTCGCCCGTAGCTGCATCCAGAAATGCAATCTTGGATTCGGAATTTCCAACAACTAATTTTGCTATCCCACTTTTCCCAGAATTGTCTACATCACTGACGATCGCCAAACCTTGTGGTAGAATCTCAAAACGGGAAATTTTCCCTTTTATCTTCCGTTCTTTCTTCCAAAGCAGCTCGCCCGTGTTGCTGATTTTATGGATACGGGTATCGCCATTTGGTCGCTCTTCAAAGCCGTAAATTTCTCTACCGGTTTTGTCGGCCGACATCCAGCTGATTTTATCCAGATCAGCCGTCCACACAATCTCTCCATTTTTGAAATTGGCACAGACCATACTCTTCGTCGTCGGCACCAACACCCGGTCACCGCTCAAAAACGGCTCGCCCGAACTTTGTGGTACGGAATTACCCATGCGTACCTTGCCCGCTTTGGGATCTAAGGAAGCAAAACCGTCCTGCTTTCCTGTAGCCAGATCATAAATACCTGTAGCCAACAGATAATCTTCCTTTTTGCTTCTGTTCCCGATGACAACCAACTTATTTTGAGGTAGGAAAACCTTGGCCTGCGCTATATTACGCCAGCCGTTGTCTTCGGTAGCAAAAAGTACTTTACCGGTAACTAAGTCAATAACCGTTTTCTTCGATGTCAACAACGAACCCTGGTTGACAATCACATACGGAGATGCTGGAACAAATTCCAATTCCTCTTCTTTTACTTTTCCATATTCCGTAAAGACAAAATGTGGTTTTTCTGCTCCAGGGTGTATACCCGCCAGTCCGCCGCCACCAGCGACAAGCAATACGCCACTTTCCGAAAGCGTAAAAAAGTCAATTTTGCCACCCATATCATATAAGTGTTCAGGTGTCGTTTTTTGTCCCCATGCATGCATCATGAAAACAACGAGAGGTAATACGAGTAATCTTTTCATGGTTTCTCTAGATTTTATTTGATTGGGAGTAAAGTTAGCGGAGAGAATAAAAGATAGACATCTGTAAGATTACGGAATTTAACATCCGTAAAATTACGGATACGAACCCGTGGATGTACGGATTGCCCCCTGTAGCAAACCCTTCTACCTTTGGCATAAAACCAAATCATTAAAAGAATATAACATCATGAAAAAGCAAACTAACCCCAAATTAAAACCTTTACTCGTACTCGTATCTATGTTCATTCTATTTGCGGTAAGCACCTTAGCCGCGTTGACACTAACGTCATGTGACAAGGAAGATCCCGATCCGCAGAACGCCACCACGTTTCCCGTACCGAGCTACCCGGAGACACCAGAAGATGCGGATGCAGTGTTGATTGCCATTAAAGCTTCCACGCCCTTTGCCATGCAGACTCCCATAGAGATCCCGGGAATGCCCGGAGGTAGCAGCGAAATCACAATGGAATATGGAATGGGAGTAGCCCTATTCAAAGGAAATGCACAAGCGGGATCTGTCAAATTGAATAATACCACATTAAAATTCAGCAACGGTGTGTACATGTGGCAACCCGACTTTACAGACCTCACCAATCCGAGCTCCATTACGGGTGTGGATTTGAGTGGTAACATCTCTTGGGAAGTAACAAGCCCGAATATTGAAAAGACACTAACCGGACTTCCGGGAATGCCAAAAGTCACCAGTGGTAAGGTCATGACAAAAATAGACGGCTATACATTGACCAATGTGTCTGTATCCGGCGCAAACAAAATATTGTATGGCGTTTATTCGTCCAACGGAAAGTATGTTCTGAAAGAAAAGGCTGGAAACAGCACCAGCATCACCTTCTCCAAAGAGGAGCTTGCCGAATTGGGCAATACGAAGAATGGCATTATTCAAGCTAATGCGTATGTTATCACGAACGAAACCATAGGAGGCAAAAAAGTATACTTTATACGCCAGTCTTCTTATAGCCTTACCAACGTAGAGATTAAATAAACCAATAATATATTAACACTTAACAGAATAAAAATGAATCTAAAACAAATCTTGACAACCGCTGTATTGACAGCTTGTGTTTCCACAGTTGCTATGTCGCAAACGTATGAGAAAGGTGACAACCTATTGAACGTCGGTGTTGGAGTCGGCGGAGCCTTCGGTATGCCGATCGGTATCAGTTATGAACATGGTTTTTCAGACAAAATCAGTGGTGGTGTCTATGTCGGTTATGCTAGCAAAACAGAAAATCTGGTTTGGGCAGACTACAAATGGACCTACATTCTTGGCGCCGCTAGAGCTTCGTACCATTTTGATTTCAACGTCGAAAATCTGGATCCGTACATCGGTGTGATCTTAGGTTATAATTATGCAAAAGGAGAATGGGATGGCGGTGGAAATAATGCTTGGCCAGCACCTTCAGCAGGAGGTGTTGTGTACGGTGGTCATGCCGGAGCACGGTATTTTTTCTCTCCGAAATTTGGGATCTTCGCGGAAGTAGGCTATGGTCTAGGTAACGCGAATGCCGGTTTAGCCTTCAAACTATAAACACATATAAATCCGACCCTGCCCTAACTGACGACGGGCGGGGTCTCCTCTTTTTAATCATCTTTATCTTTATAAAAGGAAAGCCTCTCGGAAACAACTATACCAGACGGTTCGAAAGTGCATACTTTAAAAGGCCGATAGTTGTCACACAATTGGTTTTACGCATCAGATTTTTCCGGTGTGTTTCTACGGTACGTTCACTGATGAATAATTTCTCGGCTATCTGCCGGCTCGTATATTCAGAGGCCAATAGTTTGAGTACATCCAACTCCCGTTCAGTCAATTCCGTATTGTTGGACCGGATATCACCGTTGAACTGAACCAGAGCGCGTGTGACTTCTACACTCCAGTAATGACGGTCATTCATAACGGCTTGGATCGCTTGATAAAGTTCCTGACAGGCATATTTTTTCAGAATATAAGCATCAACACCTGAGGCCATGACTTCACGAACCAAATCGGGTTCATCATGCATGCTAAGTACAATGACTTTTAAGGTGGGACATAGCACTTTTGCTCGTTGAATCAACTCAAGTCCAGACATATCTGGCATGCTGTGGTCGGTGATAAGCAGATCAAATTCCTGTTGCTCCAGATAAGACAACGCGAAACGGGCTGAAGTGGTTGTTGCTGATACACCAATATCGGGGTGGTCCTCCAGCAAAGCTAAAAGACCATCTACTATAATGGCATGATCATCGACTAATAAGGTATTTAGACTCATGATTGTATGTTTGGCTCTCTAAATTTAGAAAAAAAAATCCTTTTATATTTATATTTTTACATAAAGCATAACCAATTGCGGTTCATGAGCTTATTTCATGGCTTGTAGAGCCACAGACCTTTAGAATATGGATGTAAAAAAATACATTTTATGCCTGTTTTCCCTTTCTGCCTTTCTTTTTACAGGGGTGGCACAAGAGCGTGCTGTCAAGACGAAGAAAGTACTTAAAGAATGGTTGGATAAAGCGTTTGAGTTCAGATATACGCAGCTTGACTCTTCCTTTCATTATGGTCATAAAGCGTTGAAAGTAGCACAGGAAATCGGGTTACGTGATGTAGAGGCCGATGCACTTCGCAGTCTTGCGACCACTTTCCAGGCCAAAGGGGACTATGAACCGGCATTAGCGTATGCATTTCAGGCTTTGGGATTGTCAAAAGAACTAAAAGATAAGCTCAAAATAGCACACTGTGATAACATCATCGGTATGATATACGATCAGCAGGGCAACTTTCCAGCGGCGTTGAGTCATTATCGCGATGCATACGACACCTACAAGACCTTGGGACAGGAAGAGTGGTTAGCCATGATCGCAACAAATCTGGGTATCCTGTTCAAAGGACAGGGAGAGTACAAAAAAGTTATCCCTTATTACCGGGAGGCTTACGCCATCTATACGAAAATAGACCATCCGATCGAGGCAGCTTTCTGCGAAACCAATCTCGGCTCTGTCTTTTACTATACACAGCAATATGACAGCTGCGTGTATTATTCCCTTAAAGCAGAAAAGGCGCTTGCTGTACATAATTATACCCAAATACAACCGGTAGCACAAGCGAATGCCGGCCTTGGTTATTTTGGCTTAGGAAAGATTACCGAAGCACGGCAATACCTAGAAAAGGCATTGGAGGGGCACCGCAAGAATAGTAATAAAAAGGAAATAGCCTTTACCCTGATACACCTCAGCAAGGTCTACAATAAGCTGCAACTCGGTCATCAGGCTTTTGAATTGCTCCGGGAAGCCAAACAACTGGCGCAGGAAATTGGTTCTTCGCGGGAAATCATGGATGCTTCAGAACTGTTGGCGGCTTACCACAAAGCCCGGCAGGATTATAGGCAGGCCCTGTCCGAGTATATAGACTATAGCCAAGTAAAGGATACGCTGTTTAACCAGGAAAAGATGCAGGCCATCACCAACTATCAATTTCAATATGATACGGAGAAAAAGGAACAACAGATTGAATTACTGAGCCGGGAAACGGCTATTCAGCAGCTGCAGCTTAAACAACGCACCCTATTGTTGATTTTTGTTGTCGGTTTTCTATCTATTGTGGCCATTGCGGTATACCTCTGGCAAAACCGACGTAAGATACATTCGGAAGCAAAACTACAGCGGGATGCTGCTAAACAGGTTTTGCATGCGGAAGAACGTGAACGAAGGCGAATTGCCACCGATTTACACGATGGTGTCGGCCAGATGCTATCTGCCGCATTGCTCAATCTTAACCAATCTATGGACGTCATACCTGCCGATTCGGAAATACGCTTATCGGTCGAAAAGGCACAGACCTTACTCAGTGAAAGTTACGACGAGATGCGCAGTATCTCCCATCAGATGATGCCCAATGCATTATTGAAAACGGGGCTTGCATCGTCTATACGGGAATTTGTCGAGAAGATAAACGGACCGAAAATTAAAATACAATTGGATGTAATCGGTCTTCATCACCGGCTGGATGAACAAACAGAAACCGTATTATACCGTTCGATCCAAGAGGCGGTAAACAATGTAGTGAAGCATGCAGCGGCTTCTCAGCTCTTCCTACAGCTCATTAAGGATGAGGATGGTGTAACCGTCACCATCGAAGACAATGGAAAGGGATTTGATATGAAAAAGCTGAAGGCCCCAGGTATCGGCTTACGCAATATCTATTCCCGCATTGCACTTATTAATGGGACGGTGGACATTGACTCTGCCCCCGGGAGAGGAACCTTATTTGTTATTCATATCCCGGGAAAGGAACTGTAGAAATTTTTGTATTTTTGCCTTTCGTGAAGATACAAGACATTCTACATCGCTATACGGAGCTCGAACAGGTACGGGCATTTGTCAAAACGTTGCAGGCTAAAAATCCAAAAATACAACTTCAAGGTCTGATAGGGTCATCTGATGCGATGATTGCTACAGCTGCCTATCAGTTGCAGGTACGCCCTTATATCTTTATCCTCCCGACTCACGAAGAAGCCTCCTATTTTTTAAGCGATATGGAAAGCTTGTTTGACAAGCAGATCTTGTTTTTTCCGGCATCTTATCGTAAGGCCTTTGAATTTACGCAATTAGATAGTGCCCACGTGTTGCAACGTGCAGAGACGTTGAGTGTTTTAAACCACACGACGGAGCTGCCCAAGATTGTTGTCACCTATCCGGAAGCGATCGCCGAAAAGGTTATTAATCGCTCGGATCTGGAAAAAAACACACTTGAAATTACACAAAACACGCGGGTAGACATCGAATTTATCAACGAGTTCTTGTACGAATATGATTTCGAACGCGTCGACTTCGTCTACGAACCGGGGCAGTTTGCTATCCGTGGCGGTATTGTGGATATCTTTTCTTTTTCCAACGATCTGCCTTACCGTATTGAGTTTTTTGGGGATGAGATAGAAAGTATCCGTACTTTTGATATCGAAAATCAGTTGTCCGTCAACAAGATACACACGGTCACCATTGTCCCGAATGTACAGGCCAAATTTTTGAGCGACAATCCGATTTCATTATTGGAATACATCGACCAAGATGCTGTCGTATGGCTCAAAGATACCCAATACACGCTGGACATCATCCGGGATGGCTATAAGAAAGCTTCTCAGTTTTGGAAAGCGCTATCTGAAAAGGATGTAAAGAATAACCCCGAATGGATAGACCCTCGTCTTGTTTTTTCCGACGATAAAAACTTCAACGCACTGCTTTTTGAATTTCCCATCGTGGAGTTCGGCAAACAGTTTTTTTATCGTGCGGAACAGACATTCGTATTCGACACGCATCCACAACCTTCTTTCAATAAGGATTTCAGCCTCCTGATACATAATTTCAAACAAAATGAAAGCCAGCGGATCACCAATCTGATCTTCTCGGATTCGACCAAGCAAATTGAACGTATCTACGCCATATTGGAAGATCTGGATAAGTCGGTCACCTTCACTCCCGTATATAAACCGTTGCGTGAGGGTTTTCGGGACGATAAGCTGCAACTGGCTTGTTATACCGATCACCAGATTTTTGACCGATATTACAAATATCGGCGTAAGAAAGGTTATGAGCGTTCACAGGCTATTACGCTGAAAGATCTGCGTGAATTAAAACCGGGAGATTATATTACCCATATCGATCATGGTATCGGTAAATACGCGGGGTTAGAGAAAGTGGACGTCAACGGTAAACCTCAGGAGATGATACGGTTGATATATGCCGATAATGATCTGCTATATGTCAACATCAACTCTCTCAACCGTATATCCAAATATTCCGGCAAAGAAGGTGCGATCCCTAAAATGAATAAGCTGGGAACGGATGCCTGGGATAAACTAAAAAAGACGACCAAGAAAAAGGTCAAAGATATTGCACGTGACTTAATCAAGCTTTACGCCCAGCGTAAAACGCAGTCGGGTTTTGCCTTTCATCCGGACACTTACCTGCAAAAGGAGCTGGAAGCTTCCTTTATCTATGAAGATACACCCGATCAGGAAAAAGCGACCAACGATGTGAAACGTGATATGGAGGCCCCTCATCCCATGGACCGGCTCATCTGCGGGGATGTGGGATTTGGAAAGACTGAAGTCGCTATACGGGCTGCCTTCAAGGCTGTTGCAGATAGCAAGCAAGTGGCGGTATTGGTGCCAACGACCATATTGGCCTTACAACATTACCGCACGTTCAAGGAAAGACTGAAGGGACTCCCTGCAAATATCGACTATATCAACCGCTTTAAAACGAGCAAACAGATAAAAGACACCTTAAAAAAGCTTGCGGAAGGTCAGATTGATATTATTATCGGTACCCACCGTCTGGTGAGCAAAGATGTGAAGTTCAAGGATCTCGGTCTGATGATTATCGACGAAGAACAGAAGTTCGGCGTCTCCGTCAAAGAAAAACTGAAGGTCATGCGGGCAAATGTCGATTCATTAACATTGACCGCAACACCCATTCCCCGAACCTTGCATTTTTCTTTAATGGGTGCGCGGGACCTGAGTATTATCTCCACACCTCCTCCTAATAGACAGCCCGTACAGACAGAACTCCATGTCTTCAACGAGACATTAATACAAGAAGCTGTAGCCTTCGAACTGGACCGTAGCGGGCAGGTATTTTTCATCCACAACCGGGTCGCCGACCTTCCACAATTAGGCGCGATGATACAAAAGCTTGTCCCGAGAGCACGCGTGGGCGTAGCACACGGCCAACTGGAAGGTGACGATCTGGAAGATGTGATGCTCAAGTTCATCGATCACAAATACGACGTCCTTATAGCCACGACCATTATCGAAGCAGGTCTGGATATTCCAAATGCAAATACGATTATCATTAACCATGCACATATGTTTGGCTTAAGTGACTTGCACCAGATGCGTGGTCGCGTCGGGCGGTCGAATAAAAAAGCCTTTTGTTATCTATTGAGTCCACCGCTATCGACATTGACCAACGAAGCCTATAAAAGACTGTCGGCCATCGAAGAATTCTCCGAACTGGGATCAGGATTTAATGTAGCGATGCGTGATCTGGATATACGGGGATCGGGCAATCTATTGGGCGCCGAACAATCGGGCTTTATTGCCGAAATCGGTTTTGAGATGTACAATAAAATACTCGAAGAGGCTGTACAAGAATTGAAAGAGGATGAATTCGGTGATCTGTTTGCCGAGGATCAACACCGGCAGTATGTCTCTTTCACCCAGATTGATACGGATCTGGAAGTATTAATTCCAGACGAATATGTGACGAATATCGGGGAGCGCTACAACCTCTATAATGAAATTGCCAAACTGAACAACGAAGAAGAATTGCAGGTCTTTGCGCAGTCGCTTGAAGATCGATTTGGCCCTGTTCCACATGCGGTACTTGAGCTATTCAATACCTTGCGCCTGCAATGGCTGGGAAAACAAATCGGCTTTGAGAAAATTTCATTTAAGAAAAATACACTCAAAGGTTACTTTATCAATAATCCCAAATCCAGCTATTATGAATCGGATCAATTCGGTAAGGTGTTGGCATTTGTACAAACCCATCCGAGCATCAGCAATCTGAAAGAGGTCAAAGGACAGTTACGTTTAGCCATCAGCAACGTCACTACTATCACATATGCGTTGAATCTGTTGCACGAAATGACCTGATATTTTTTCCAAAAAAGCATACCAATTCAATAGACTATTGCTAACTTTGGAAAAACATTGATCATGTCAAAGCTAGAAACCTCGTTAATTCATGAAGGAGAACATTTCAATACGACGAACTCCGTTGTAAGCCCTATTTATCAGACTTCAACGTATTTTGCAGATGAAGATATTGCATCTTTTGCCCATGCGGCGACAGCACCCAAATATCCGGAGTTCTACCACCGGCATGGCAACCCCACCAATAGCCAGGTTGCTGCAGTAATCGCAAAACTGGAAAAAACGGAAGATGCATTGGTCTTAGCCACCGGCATGGCTGCAATCAGCACGGCCATATTGGCTGTGGTACAAGCCGGAGATCATGTGGTGGTGCAAAACGCACATTACTCCGCCGCATTAATATTCATGCGAGACTTTCTGCAACAATATGGTGTCGAAGTGACGCCCGTCGATCAGACGGACAATGCAGCTTTTGAAAAGGCTATACGATCAAACACCAAATTGATCTATATTGAGACCCCTTCCAATCCCAACCTGGATATTACCGACCTCGAATTTATTGGCAAACTGGGGAAAGAAAGAGGGATTACCACCATGATCGACAATACCTTTGCTTCTCCTATTAATCAGGTTCCGGCTACTTATGGCATTGATGTTATCGTGCATAGTGCAACCAAATATCTTGGCGGACATAGTGATCTAACCGCCGGCGCGATTTGCGGAACAAAAGAGTTTATTGATAAAGCGTGGCGTCGTTCGTTAGTGTTAGGTGCTTCCTTAAGCCCTTTTGATTCGTGGTTATTGCTACGAGGGCTGAAAACCTTGTCTTTGCGCGTACGGCAGATTAATGAAAACACGCTGTCACTCGCACAATGGCTGTCCGGACATCCTTTGATACAAAAAGTCATCTATGTAGGGCTACCTTCCCATCCACAGCATACGCTGGCAAAAAAACAAATGCAGGGATTTACCGGTATGCTGTGCATCGAAGTAGCAGGAGCGGATGAGCAGGCACAATTTGCTCGAGCGCAAGCGTTACTTAATGGCCTAAAACTATTCAGCAATGCAGTAAGCCTTGGTGGTGTGGAATCACTTATTGCACACCCCGCCAGTATGTGGGGAGCGAGCCATACAGCTGAACAGCGCAAAAAATCGGGCATTACAGCAGGTTTACTGCGTATATCCGTTGGGATCGAACATATAGACGACCTGATAGCCGATTTTGAGCAGGCTTTATCTTAGAGGTGCAATAGTAATTGCACCTCTACCATTTATTTCAATAGTTCTGCAAGTTTCTCTTCCAATGCTGCCCCGCGAAGGTTGGACGCAATGATACGCCCCTCTTTATCTAATAAATAATTCTGCGGTATACTTCGGATGGCATATAAGGGAACAACCTGGGATTCCCAACCCTTTAGCTCCGAGACATGTGGCCATTGCCCCAGCTGATCGTCTTCGATAGCTTTTAACCAAGCTGCTTTACCATTTGGACGATCCAATGATACACCAAAGATGGTAAACCCTTTGTCTTTAAACTTATTGAACGCGGCCACAACATACGGGTTTTCATGACGACAGGGTCCACACCAAGAGGCCCAAAAGTCAACAAGTACATATTGACCACGGAGGGAAGAAAGCGCTATCTCTTTGCCTTCCGGATCTGGCAAGCTGAAGTCCGGCGCTACAGCTCCTACACCAAGCTTTATACGCGAGGCGATCTGTTCCTGCAAAAACTTCCCTTTTTGAGTATTCTTATACTCCTGAGGAAGTTTGTCGTATGCCTTTGAGAGTGCACTGACATTTTCTGAGCTCAAGAGCTCACCCATTAAATTCAAGGAAATATAGCTTTTTGGATGATCAACTATATATTGCTCGTGAATCGCATGTTGCTGTTCATAAATGCCTGCCATCCGGTTTTGAAGACTCTCTATAAAAGCCGGATCCTTCTTCTTCTCATCGGGCGCTACCTGATATTCTGCATCTAAGGCTCTCATTTGCTCATGAATTCCCACTGTTTTCTCCTTATATGTAGAGAATTCTTGATTCAGTGCTGTACCTCCGACTTTGGCATCTTTTAAATTTGCTCCGTTGATCGTCACCACACCTTTGGAAAGGTAGATGACATTCATATCTTCCGGATTGGTCAACTCCCGAAACGATGTACCGTCTGCCGACAGTACCAAGTAAGCTTGGGACGGTTCCTGAACAATGCCCTGAAACTTAAATTCGCCGTTGACAACAGACGCCGAATCAATCATCCGTTGTCCCTGATCTTCGTACTGCATATACACCTTTGCAGGGGCATTGAGCGAGCCAATTTTCCCTTTTACCGTATATTCTTCTTGTGCTGACAGTATAACTGGGCATACTAATGCACTTACTAATATAATTTTTTTCATCCCTAACATTCTTCTTTGACTACTTATCCCCTATTACGTTTAATTCTTACCATCTTCCACTTGCTCCGCCGCCACCGAAACCACCTCCACCGAAGCCACCAAATCCCCCACCGCCGCCGAAGCCGCCTCCACCACCAAAGCCTCCCGACCTGTCAGAGCGCCCACCGCCACCGAGACCACCAAGCAACATCCACCAAAATAAATCGGAAGATCCCTTACCGCTCATGACCCTTCTTCCCCTATTATTATTTCCTCCGCCTCCTTTGGATATGAGGGAGATGATAACAAAAATAATAATAAGCACAATCAGTCCGCTCAATCTTCCACCCTTTTCGGTTTTTTCTTTCGGATCCGCTTTATATTCACCTTTCGTATATTTTATCAGTGAATTTGTCGCTGCATCGAGGCCGGCGTAATAATTACCCTGCCTAAAAGCGGGTTTAATATCATTTTCGATAATGCGGTATGCAATGACGTCCGGCACAGCACCTTCTATCCCGTAACCTGTCTGTATGGTTACTGCACGATCGCCTATGGCGGCCAATACAACTATTCCATTATTATATTTTGCCTGTCCTACACCCCATTTCTGGGCCAAGCGAACAGCATAATCTGCAACATCATAATCTCCGGTCGTCTGGACTAAAACGACAGCTATCTGCGTCGACGTACTATCATCAAATGCGACCAGCTTACGCTCCAGTGCGTCGATTTCTTGTGGGCGCAATGTGTTTGTAAAATCGCTTACTAACCTGTTTGGTGCCGCCGGGAAATCCTGTGCCAGCGCAGGCAATAAACTTCCTATCCATACGATGGATATTAAGACGTACCGAAACAGTTCTTTTCTATTATTTCTAATGTTTTCCAAAATAAATATCGTTTGGTAGTTCATTCACGTCATCCTCTTCTCGGGGAAAGTATTGGCGAAGCTGTATTCCGGCATTTTTTATCCCTGCAACCAGTCCGCCCGCATAATCGCCCATCTTAAAAAAAGACAGCATTTCATTTTTAGTACTTTCCCAAAAATCTTTTCCTACTTTTCGATCAATACCGACATCGCCAATGATAGCAAACTGATGGTCGGCTATTGCCAGATAGATTAAAACTCCATTTCGTAACGCCGTAGTATGCATTTCTAATTCATCAAAATAGTTTGCCGCCTTTCCCAATACGTCTTCCTGTCCAACCGAATTTTCGACAACAACACGAATCTCACCTGACGTCACATTTTCAGCGAGACTGATCGCGTGGACTACTTTCTCCTGATCTTCCGTACTCAATAAAGCCATAGGAATAAATTAAAAAGATGAATAATGACAGCTGCACTATTCATCTTTGTATATCATGATATTAAATAGTTAAAATGAAACAGTTGGTGCTTTATCAGCTCCTTCCTGCGCCTGGAAAGTTCCCTTTGCTTTGAAACCAAAGATACTTGCCATAATATTATTAGGGAAACTTCTCACGGTGGTATTATAGTCTTGTACAGCTTCGTTATACGCCCTGCGCTCTACTGTAATTCGGTTTTCCGTACCCTCCAGCTGGGCCTGAAGTTCCTGAAAATTAGTATTTGCTTTCAAATCAGGATAAGCTTCTACAGACACCAACAGACGGCCTATCGATTGCGATAATGCATCTTGTGTTTTTTGATACTCCGCAATAGCTTCTTCGGAAAGGTTAGACGGGTCAACGGTTACGGACGTGGCTTTTGCACGTGCCTCTACCACAGCAGTCAGCGTACCCTGTTCGTGTTCTGCAGCTCCTTTCACCGTAGCGACCAAGTTCGGAATAAGGTCTGCACGACGTTGATACGTGTTTTCAACCTGCGCCCATTTTGCCTTTACATTTTCGTCTTTTGACACCATGGTGTTGTATCCACAAGAACTAAAAGAAAGGGCTGTAAACAATCCCACTAAAGCAATTAATACTCTTTTCATATAATTATTTTTGTTTGTTTTATGCTGTAAGCTATAGGCTATATGCTGTAGGCTCATTGCCGATAGCTTATAGCTTATTGCCTAAAGCCTATAGCTTAAAGCCCTAAAAATACAAATAAATTTTTAATTTCTGCATCATATTATAAGTAATCTCAGGGCCATCGGGTCTTATCGCTATACTATCCTTTGTCTTTCTTAAAATGCCGCCTTAGCCAGATGCGGGTTGCAGAATGAAGCACTAACTTTGTAGCATCTGGGTACAGCGGCGAGTTTTTTGCCTATCTTTTTTGCGGAAAAAAAGTAGGGCCATGTCGCGGCGAGCGACAGTAAAATAATATTAGTAATCATTACATTTGTATACTTTTTGGGATAAATACCCAAACACGATCACATATGCAGCACGAAATTGAATTAGCAATCGCTCCGGACTTCATCGACGACGAGGTCTATATCAAAGAGCAGGGGGCAAAAATATTAAAAGCTCCCATCGCACGCATCCAAGGCTATCATATCCAAAAAAGATCCATCGATGCCCGTAGCCGGCAGGTTGTCTACCGCATTAAAGTGCTGTTTTTTATCGATGAAGATCCTATCCCACATACATTCACTTCGGTATTAAAAAAAGTGCACGATGCACCAGCCGTGATTATTATAGGAGCGGGACCGGCAGGACTTTTTGCGGCATACCGCTGCGTGGAATTGGGATTAAAACCTATTGTCGTCGAGCGCGGCAAAGAAGTCCGCGAGCGAAGGCGGGATTTAGCGAAGATCAATAAAGAAGGTGTGGTCAATCCCGAATCCAACTACTGTTTTGGGGAAGGCGGAGCAGGCACTTATTCCGACGGAAAACTGTACACCCGATCCAACAAAAGAGGCGACGTCAATAAAGTACTTTCTATCTTTGTGGAACATGGAGCTGATCCCGATATCCTGGTGGACGCCCGCCCGCATATCGGAACAAATAAGCTTCCTCATGTTATTGAAAGCATCCGGCAACGCATCTTGGAAATGGGCGGTGAAATTCTTTTTGACACGAAGGTTGTCGATATTCATACCGCTTTCGGGCAGGTGACAGGTGTAGAAACGGACACCGGAAATATATTGGAAGCAAAACATATTGTCTTGGCAACAGGGCACTCCGCACGCGACATCTTCGAACTATTCCGTCGCAAGAACTGGCTATTGGAGGCTAAACCCTTTGCTTTGGGTGTACGTGTCGAACATCCACAGCATATCATCGATCAAGCACAATACCATTGCAGTACCCGACATGAAAATTTACCTCCTGCCTATTACAGTCTTGTCGAGCAAGTCGATAACCGGGGTGCTTTTTCCTTTTGCATGTGTCCGGGAGGTATTATTGCGCCCTGCGCCACTGATGCAGACGAAATTGTCGTCAACGGCTGGTCGCCATCTAAACGGAATAATCCCCACGCCAACTCGGGCACTGTAGTTCAAATCAACCTGGAGGACGTACCGCATAGTCTGACAGATGCCTTTGCTATGCTGGATTTTCAGACACAGATCGAGCGGAAGGCTTTTCAGCTCGGCGGAGGACATCTCGTCGCGCCGGCACAACGCATGGTGGACTTCGTCGAACAGCGTGTTTCCAATGATCTTCCGGTCAATTCGTATAAACCTGGAACCCGATCGGTCGACTTGAATGAGGTATTACCTACTTTTATACATCATACCTTGCGTCGTGCACTACCTCTCTTTGGGAAAAAGATGCGAGGCTACTATACTAATGAAGCGATATTAGTAGGTGTCGAATCGAGAACATCATCGCCGATACGTATTCCCCGCCACAAGGATACGCTGCAGCACGTACAAATCGAAGGGTTATATCCTTGTGCGGAGGGAGCCGGATATGCGGGCGGAATTGTATCCGCGGCCATTGATGGAATAAATTGTATAGATGCAATAAGTGGTAGGTTATAAAAAAACACGATTCCTCTTGACAAGAATAGGATTAAGTTATATTTTTGTACCACGCAAAACGCGAAAGTAGCTCAGTTGGTAGAGCACAACCTTGCCAAGGTTGGGGTCGCGAGTTCGAATCTCGTCTTTCGCTCCATAAAAAAACCGCCTCACGATTAAACGTTGAGGCGGTTTTGTGTTAAGTGGATTTTAATATTCTATCGGCACATTAATTTCCAACGTACTTCCTCTTTCCGGCACACCTTTAATCCGCACGATATTTCGTTTTGTATTTGCCAAAGCCGATTCGATATCGTCGACATTATTGACCGGTTTACCATTTACTTCCACAATAACCAGTCCTCTTTCTATACCAAAGTATTCAAATACACCACCACGGTGAACCTGTGTCACGATCACACCGGAATTAATTCCCAATTCTTTTTTACGAGCATCCGTAGCTGGTATAAAGCTGGCCCCTAATTTATTAAAGATTTCGGTTGCACTCGCACTGGTTTCATCATCTTTATACTGCGACTTGGTTTCTTCTTCACCCTTTAAAGTAACTGTCACTTCTTTCTCTTTGCCCTCACGCTCGTAAGTCAATTTCACCTTATCACCTGGACGAAGTCGCGCCACACGCTCTTGCAGATCTGGAGAGGAATATATCGTCCTTCCGTCTATTTTCTTAATAATATCTCCACTCTTGATACCCGCAGCTTCCGCACCACCGTTTTTCATTACTTCCTGCACATACAATCCTCTGATATCATCGATACCTTTTTCTTTACGCAAGGCTTCATTGATCTCTGTAAATGTTATTCCCACAAATCCTCGTTTTACACTTCCGAATTTCTTGAAATCATCTAAAATCTTTTTCGCTAAGTTAATCGGAATAGCAAAACCATATCCGGCATATACGCCTGTGGGCGAAGCGATAGCCGAATTGATACCGATCAATTCACCTCGCGCATTCACCAATGCACCACCACTGTTACCTTTATTAATAACCGCATCGGTTTGAATAAAAGACTCAATAGCGGTATTTACAATAGCTGGAGCCTCATCACCGTAGCCATAGCCTCTTGGTTGTTGCTGTGTCTCTCCCAGAATACCGATCTGACGGCCTTTCGCACTCACGATCCCTGCAGTAACCGTCGACTGTAGACTAAGCGGATACCCTACGGCCAATACCCATTCACCAATCTGAACCGCATCGGAATCGCCCATCTTGACAATAGGCAGATTCGAAGCTGTCACTTTTATCAAAGCCAAATCCGTATTTGGATCCCGACCAATAATCTTCGCTTCAAACGTCCGCTTATCGGTCAATTGGACTTCGATTTTATCGGCATCTTCCACGACGTGGTTATTCGTTACGATATACCCGTCAGGTGTCAAGATAACGCCCGATCCGGAAGCCTGGGCCTGCCGTGGCTGTGCGCGTCGTTGTTGCGGCATACCAAAAAATTCTTCAAACATATCAAACGGCGAACCACCACCACGTTGAGAGCCACGCGTCGTCATGGTAACTTTAATATGTACCACGCCGGGCGAAACCGCTGCCGCCGCCTGTGTAAAATCCGGATTCCCCGTCGAAGACATCACTTCGTTGCCCGGGTTATTTGCATAATATACTTCTTGCCTTTCTTCAAAAGACATATTGTCCAGCTGCTTATCTTCAAATAATTTGTAGCCGCCGACAGCTATTGCTCCACCTAAAACAGCCGTCAATAATGTTATACCTATTTTCTTCATTTTTTATTTTTTGCTATTCTAATATACTACCTTTGTTCCTAATAATCGGTGCTTGTAAGTCAAATGTAATACCATCAGGCAGGTTGTCACAACTTTTGTCAGTTAAAATTTGTTAATTTCTACTACTCGGCGCCTGTTTTTAACATGATTTAACAAAAGGCATGACAATTGTAACAAGAATATTAAATTTCAGCTAATTTTTCAACTCGATGCAGGAAAAAATAAAGTTTTATAAATATCAAGGAGCTGGGAACGATTTTATCTTAATCGACAATAGAACCGGTTTTTTTGACGGGAACAACATCGATTTAATCCATCGGCTGTGTGATCGGCGGTTTGGTATAGGTGCAGACGGACTGATGCTCCTTCAAGATAAGAAAAATTTTGATTTTGAAATGCTTTATTATAATGCAGACGGCCGGGAAGGTTCGATGTGCGGCAACGGCGGGCGATGTATCGTCGCTTTTGCACGCGACCTCGGAATCATCGCACATAAAGCTGACTTTTTGGCAGTAGACGGTACTCACCGGGCGACCATTGCCGACAATCAAGTCAATCTGGGCATGGTTGATGTCCATGAAATCCATAGGGACGGCGATGCTTACGTGTTAAATACAGGTTCGCCACACTATGTGAAAATGGTCGAAGACCTCCGCCATTATCCGGTATACAATGAGGGTTACGCTATACGTAACAACGAAACGTATCAAGAAAAAGGCATCAATGTGAACTTCGTAGAGAAAGAAAACGACGGCTATTTTGTGCGGACCTTCGAGCGAGGTGTAGAGAACGAAACTCTGGCGTGCGGAACAGGTGCTACCGCTGCTGCAATAGCGATGGCTTTGCAAGAAAACCGAACAGGTGCGCTTGAAGTTCCTATCCGTGTGTTGGGTGGACAGCTTTCCATTTCATTCACCCAGGAAGGCGATCATTTTAGGAATGTCTTTCTTAAGGGCCCGGCTGACTTGGTTTTCGAAGGTAAATTTTAACTTCTTACTTATTCAAGGTATCTTAGATGTCTTTTTAAAGACAGTACACACTTTTGATGCAACAAGTAGATAGCAACAGCCCGTTCCAACTCATATATTCTTTAGGTGAACATCCGTATCTCGGTTATCTGATCGAGCCTCATATTGTTCAGCTAAACAGCAACGGTAGCCTATCGCTTTCCTATAAACGGGTATTTTCCAATACGGTCGGCGAGTTTGCGAAGAATCTGGACGACACAGACTTCAAGATCATCAAACTGCTGGACGAAATTGAACAAACCCATGTTATTAAAAAGTATCACAAAAAAGCGATACGGCCTGCGGACTTCTTCAGTAAAATATTCGACAGTAAGATTTTTGATTATATCCGACCCAAATTAGAACAAAAGTTATTAAAAGTATTGGATTTACTGGGGAATAAACCACTATTTCTCATGAGCAAAAAGGACGGCTATCCGGCCGACCGACCCCTTAAGATCGCTGAAGAGCCGGCCTCTATCCTTTTTCATTTTCGCAGAAATGACAGCGAAACGCGTTATTTTCCAACACTTAAATTTAAAGGCAGTCGGTTGGAGTTTATGTACAAAGAGGCAGAAGTCGTCATCAATCAACAAGCCTGGTTGTTGTTAGAAGACACCTTATACCATTTTGGCGAGCCCCTGGAAGGGAAAAAATTAACGCCTTTTCTCCATAAAAGATACATTTCGGTGAGCCGAAATACCGAGCGAAAATATTTTGAAACTTTTGTAAGCGGACTTATCGAAAAACATCATGTCTATGCAGAAGGTTTCGATATCATCACGATACAGGAGCAGGCTACACCACAGTTGACGCTGCGCCCTATTGCCGATGGAGATGCACAGTTTCAACTTTCTTTTACCTATGGCAACTACAACTTCCCCGCTGGGGCAGAACAAAAAATATCGGTCAAACTGCAGTATGATGAGGCAAACGATAAGTACACCTTCTATCGTATCAAACGCTCCAGAATCTGGGAAGAAAAGCAGCACAATTTTCTGACAAATTTAGGGCTCGTTCGGCAGGATACGCTTTATGGCAGTTATACGCCGCAAAACACTTCCGTTGCCAGCCATGTCAGCTGGCTGAACGGGCATCAGGAGCAACTGCTCGAACAGGGTTTTCAAATCGAACAGGCGGTCAAAGACAAGCGGTTTTACATCGGACAGACCTCTTTAGACATCGAAGTAGTCGAAGAAAGTGACTGGTTCGATGTGCGTGCTTTTGCCATTTTTGGGACTTTTAAAGTTCCTTTTATTCAACTTCGCGATCATATCCTCAACCATATTCAGGAATTTGTACTGCCCAACGGCGACATCGCTCTTATCCCCGAGGAATGGTTTGCACAATATGAACACTTGTTCCATTTTTCTATTCGAAAAAATGAACTGCAACTGCACAAAGCACATATAGGTGTACTCCATGAAATCAGCGAACATACGGCGTTGACAATGAGCCGTAAACTGGCGCGCCTGAATGATTTCGAAGGCATAGAAAACATCGATTTACCACAGGACTTTCGGGGTTCTTTACGCCCGTATCAACAAGCGGGATACAACTGGTTTCATTTTCTACAGCAGTATCATTTCGGCGGTGTTCTGGCCGATGATATGGGCTTGGGAAAAACAGTGCAGACCTTAGCGTTATTACAAAAACAAAAAGAAACACTAAAGGGTACGGATCAAAGCAAGACTTCCTTGCTCATACTTCCCACTTCTCTGGTCTACAATTGGATCAAAGAAGCTGAAAAATTTACACCGGCTTTACGTATTTTGCCCCATATTGGCTATAACCGCCCCAAAGATGCCTACGCCTTTACCCATTTTGATCTGGTGATTACTACATATGGTACATTACGAAGTGATACGGCCGTATTGAGTGCTTTCTATTTCAACTATATTATACTGGATGAAAGCCAGCACATTAAAAACCCGGCTTCGAAATCGTTTAAAGCCATCAAACTTTTAAAGAGCAAGCATAAGCTGGCATTGAGTGGTACACCTATAGAAAACTCGGTATCCGACATCTGGTCGCAGATGCACTTTACCAACGCAGGCCTCTTAGGTAGTTATTCTTTTTTCCAGAAGGAATTTGTACACGGTATTGAGAAGAAAAAGGACGAATCGGTTGCCCATCGTCTTCAGGCGATCATTAAACCTTTCGTGCTTCGCCGCACAAAAAATCAGGTCGCTACGGAGCTACCGCCGAAGACCGAGCAAGTGGTTTACTGCGCAATGACCGAAAAACAGGGGGAAACCTATGAGAAGGTGAAATCGGAATACCGTAATGCTTTGTTGGACAATGCGCTGCAACAAAACAGCGGGAAGGGCCAGATCGCTTTACTACAGGGCTTGACAAAACTACGGCAGCTCGCTAACCACCCCCAGATGATCCAGGCCGACTATCAGGATGGCTCCGGCAAATTCGATACCGTTATAGAGATGCTACAATCCGTCTCCGCTGAAGGCAACAAAGTTTTACTGTTTTCACAGTTCGTCAAACATTTGGAGATTTTCAAAACCTACTTCGAGCAGGAAAATATACCTTATGCTTATCTCGATGGGGCAACGAAAAACCGGGCAGAGGCAGTCAATCACTTTAAGGAAAACAAAGATGTGAAGGTTTTTCTGATCTCTATCAAGGCCGGGGGAGTGGGATTGAACCTTACCGAAGCGGACTACGTGTTTCTGCTCGACCCTTGGTGGAACCCTGCCGTAGAGCAACAGGCCATAGACCGGAGCCACCGCATCGGCCAGCAACGTAATGTCTTTATCTACAAATTCATCAGCAAGGACACGGTAGAAGAAAAGATTGTGGCATTACAGAACCGCAAGAAATCTATCGCTAATTCATTAATCACTACCGAAGAAAGTTTTGTCAAATCGCTGTCGTCAGAAGATGTGAAAGAGCTTTTGCGTTAATATTTTTGTCCTTTTGCCGGACGGGCAGGCACTTGGTATCGGCCAAGTGCCCAAGCCTCGTCGCTGTACCCAGATGCTACTAAGCTACTGCTTCCTCTTACAGACCGCATCTGGCTAAGGCGACATTTTTAAGTCTTTGTACGGATCCTGATTTTTTCTCAAATCTCAATACGCATAAGCCTCTAAATTCAGCAATTGCTCTACCGTTACGGACCGCATATCACGCTGCTTCATATACTCCAATACCCGACGGACAACACGCAGTGTTTTGACCGATGTATCATGAAACAGGACAATATCGCCGGACTTCAGCCGTCTCGTGATGCGCTCGACAATTTTATCTTCATTCTTGAGCAACATGACCAGCGACCTGTGGTTCCACCCGATAACCTGATGTTTGGTTTGTTTGACGGCCTTGGCTACGGCAGGGTTCGTTACCCCGAACGGAGGCCGAAAGAAACGGGTTTTATGGGGAATAATATCCTGAATAATGGCATCACAGCTATCAATCTCCTGGACCACCTGGTCTTCATTCAGAAAACCAAAAGCCCGGCTGTGGTTCATGGTATGATTACCGACAACATGCCCCTCTTCGATTATTCTTTTAAAAATATCGGTATGCTTGTTGATCTGCTTGCCGATACAGAAAAAAGTAGCCTTGGCATCGTATTCACGCAACAAATCCAATAAATCATGGGTAACCGGCGTGGGACCATCATCAAATGTCAACGCCAATGTTTGCCCATCGGCATATCGCTTACGATAAAAAATCTCGGTAAAATAGCTTAATCGTATATCTAACGACCCCCATGTCGACAATCCCATCCACACGAGAACAATCACAAAACACCAACTCCAGGATATCACGGAGAAGAGCGCCAGAATGGCACACAGGATACCCAAAGACAAAAGTACCGGTACGATATTTTTATGTTTCCACACGACGATTACTCCTTGTTAGATTAATACATATACTAAGATAACGAATTTCCGCTTTCTTTGTTTGGAATAGTTTATTTTGAGCGTATGTCAAATTTCCACTATTTTGGAAAACTTCATCTTAAACTATACCGTCATCTCGACGAGGAGCGAGGAGAGATCTATGGTTAGGGAGGAGATATATCCTTAGATTTCTCCTCCTGAGCGTCGTCGAAATGACGAAAGCGTGCACCAGTTATTTCAGCAACGGCAAAGCTTTGCTGATACGTGCAATCACCTCTTCCTTACCCAGCAGTTCTGTAATCAGAAACACATCAGGCCCAAATTTGCCACCAACGAGCATAATCCGATAGGGAAGCATCAGCTCACCTATTTTCATACCCGATTGCACAATTTTGTCTTTAAAAAGCGGTTCTATGGCCGATGCGCTCCATGTCGCCTGTTGCTCAAATTCGCCTGCTAACTCTTGGAAGAAAGCAGTTTTCTGCTCATTCCATTTCACCTTAACCGCTTCAATATCGTATTCCTCGGGCCGAACAAAGAAGAAGGAAGCTTGTGGCCAAAAATCCGACACAAAGGTCATCCTTTCTTTTACTGTCGATAAAACGGTATCCAATAAAACCGTATCTATCGCCGACACTCCATGAGTCCGGATGATTTCTTCGATCTGCGGCAGTAAAAGGCTATTGTCCATTCCTTTTATCCACTCGTGGTTGAACCACTTTGCTTTCTCATAATCAAACTTCGCTCCGCTCTTACTGATACGCTCCACCGAAAACTTAGCCACCAATTCTGCCAGTCCGAACAACTCTTGATCCGTACCGTCGTTCCACCCCAACAGAGCCAACATATTGACAAAGGCTTCCGGCAGGAATCCCAGTTCTCTAAATCCTTCGGTCAATACGCCCGATTTGGGATCCATCCAATTCATCGCATAGACGGGGAACCCAAGCCGATCGCCATCCCGCTTGCTCAGTTTGCCATTACCATCCGGCTTCAATATCAACGGTAAATGTGCCCATGCCGGCATTTCGTTTTTCCAACCCAAATATTCCCATAAAAGCAGGTGTACCGGAGCAGAAGGAAGCCATTCTTCACCTCGGAAAATATGCGATATCTGCATCGCATGGTCATCCACGACGACTGCCAAGTGATAGGTAGGCATCCCATCCGCTTTCAGCAAAACCTTATCGTCCACCAACTTGGTTTCAAAAGACACACGGCCCCGGATCATATCTTCAAAACCGATCGTTTCGTCTTCCGGCATCTTGATCCGAATGGTATGCGGATGGTCTTTGGATAAAAGCGCTTGCGTCTCTTCTTCCGAGAGACTTAACGAATTTCGAAGGCTCAACCTATTCTCGTGGCTATATCGAAAGTTAGGATGTATCTTCCGTTGCTCATCCAACTCCTCGGCCGTGTCAAAGGCATAGTAGGCATAGCCCGCGTTAACGAGCTGTTCGGCATATTGGCGATACGTCGCTTTCCGTTCGCTTTGACGGTACGGCCCATAGGCCCCCGGTTTATCCGGGCTTTCGTCCGGTATGATTCCGCACCATGCCAGACATTCATTGATATATTCTTCCGCTCCGGCGACAAACCGGGTTTGATCGGTATCTTCAATCCGTAAAATAAAGTCACCTCCGTGCTGCTTCGCAAAAAGGTAATTGAACAAAGCTGTCCGTACCCCACCCAAATGTAATCCACCCGTGGGGCTCGGGGCGAATCTTACGCGTACTTTTTTCTGAGAACTCATACGACAAAATTACATATTACAAACGATTTCTTATTAAATTCGTTATTTTGCAGGTATAAAAAGACACACATGGATCCCTATAAATATAACAAGCAGCTCTGGAAGGTACTTTTGCTCGTGCTGGCCGCCGTGCTTGCTGCGGGATCCCTATTTTACACCAACTATCTGGTAAAGAGCCTTTCCCAATCGGAACGGACCAAAGCCGAAGTCTGGGCGATGAGTACTCGGAGTATCGTCACCATGCCCGATATCGATGACGAATTTATCAGTTTTATCTATGCTGTACGCGATAGTCTATCCCTTCCGGCCATCATTACGGACGAAAAAGGAAATATTATCTTCTGGCGGGACCTCGATCCGACGAAAACCAATATTGCCGAGGAAGACAGTACGCATAATAACCTGACATACGATCCAGTGTATTTTCAACGGCAGCTGGACGATATGGAACGTCGCCATGAACCTATCGTCATCCGGCTGGACACCGGCGAAAAATGGCATGTCTACTACCAGGAATCGGCTGCGCTGCGCCAACTTCGGATATTTCCCTATATCCAATGGTTGACTATTGCCATTTTCCTTATTATCGCCTACAGTATATTCAATGCCATAAAGCGCTCCGAGCAGAACCTCGTATGGGTCGGTATGGCGAAAGAGGCGGCGCATCAGCTCGGCACACCGATTTCGTCTCTTATGGGCTGGATTGAAATCATCCGTCTTAAACACGACGAAGCGGAGAAAGCAAGCATTCTGGATGAAATGGAAAAGGATGTACAGCGCTTAGAGATCGTTGCCGACCGCTTCTCCAAAATAGGCTCTACACCGTCTTTAACCAACCACAACATCTACAATACGGTGGAATATTTTGTAAACTATTTTAAGAAACGAACGAGCGATAAAATCCAATTTGAACTACGGGGCGATAAACATGTAGAAGCTAAGATTAACATCCCCTTGTTTGACTGGATTATCGAAAACCTCTTAAAAAATGCCGTCAATGCCATCGAAAAAGAGGGCAAGATACAGGTGAACATTTCCGAAAACATTGCAAAAGAGGAAATTTTTATTGACATTAGCGATACGGGCAAGGGGATACACCGTGCGAATTTTGATCGTATCTTCCAGCCTGGGTTTACTACGCGTAAAAGAGGCTGGGGATTGGGCTTAAGCCTGACAAAACGTATCGTACGTTATCACCAGGGCCAGATTTTTGTTAAAGATTCGGAAATCGGCAAAGGCACGACTTTTAGGATTATATTAAAAAGTAATTTACATTATGAACCCACTCAAGTCTGATGAATATCCATCTATTTTTAGCGATTATGTCGATACGGTAACGCGGGATATCCGCGAAGAGTTAATCGATCAGCTGACATCATTTCCCGAGTTTATCCGATCTATACCGCCCGAGAAGGGGAACTACCAATATGCAGAAGATAAATGGACGGTCAAAGAAACACTGTGCCATATTCTGGATGCGGAACGTATTTTTGCATATAGGGCCTTGCGGTTTGCCCGCAATGATATGACCGCCCTGTCACCTTTCGAACAAGATGAGTTCGTAATTTATGGGCGGCATAACGAACGTTCGTTTGACAGCATTACGGAGGAGTTTATCCATCTTCGAAAAGCCAATCTGATTTTGTTTGACACGTTTAATGAAGTCGAGCTTAATAGAAAAGGGATGGCTTCGGAGCGTCTTATCAGTGTGCGTGCCTTAATATACATCATTGCGGGGCATTTAAACCACCATCGGTCCATTTTAAAGGAAAGGTATCTTGTCACATCATGATCTGGTTCAGAACATTTACTTTAGCGGAAGTCAATGCGGTATTTGCCCGCTATATGACGCAATTTCTCGGTATCGAAGCGGTAGAAATACAGGAGAATGCCATCGTGGCAACCATGCCCATTACAGATAAGGTCAGGCAGCCCTTCGGCATCCTGCATGGCGGAGCATCCGTCGTCCTTGCCGAATCAGTGGGCAGTGTTGCTTCCAATCTTATTATCGATAGCACAACACATGTGGGGGTCGGATTGGAAATCAACGCCAATCACGTACGGTCCGCCCGTGATGGAATGGTCAAGGCCATCTGTACGGCTGTACATATTGGCCGGACGACCCATGTCTGGGACATCAAAATCTTCGATGATCAGAAACGCCTGCTTTGTATATCAAGACATACCGTGGCGATTGTGGAGAAGAAAGTCTTTGGAGGAAAAGACTAGGAAATAAACAATAGCAAGGCACAATATATACTGAAGTCCTTCTCCTTGAAAATAACACGTAAGGCTGAAATGGCCTTTGAGCGTGCAAAGTATACGCTGCTTGCCGTAGTCCCTAAAGTTTCGCATATTTCCTGCGTATCCATACCCTCCAGATACGATAAGCGAAATACCTCTGCTTGTTGTTTCGGAAGTTTCTCTAATTCTGCAACAATCTGACCAATCAGTTCCGTATATATGATATGGGTGAGTATGTCTTTTCCTCCTTCGACCGTATCCCATAACAACTCATCTCCTAGATCTACCGTTTTATGATAAGAAGAACCGATATGATCATAACAGGCATTGCGGGTTATCAAGTAAAGAAATGATTTTACGGCTCCGACAGACTTTGCCTTTTCCCGTCCCTGCCATAGCTTATAGAAAGATTCGGAAACAATTTCTTCAGATACCTCTTTATTTTTAGTGATTTTGTATGCAAAAAACCGTAGATGCTCACCATGCCAAGACATAAAGTACCGGAGCCCTATCTCGTCTCCAGCATGTAACATCTGAAGGTATTTTATCGCGTCTACTGACTGCATTTTAGACTTTTTAATAGCGTAATAAAAAACAATTAAAAATAGACAAAGTATCAGAATATACAGGCGATATCATATTATGTTTTTGTTAAAACATAACGTCGAGTGTCCATCATAACTTAATCCTCTAAATCGGCGAATTCAATATACGAAATATTTTACAAAGTCTTTATAAGATTTTTTAATCTATTATTTTACCATCTCTCCAGATCAACCTCTCTCCCCAAAACGGAAGAATGGTATGGTCACATTTTACATTCGGAAGATGTTCTAAGGTCTTCGTAATAGAAGCTTGACCATGCGGGTAAGGTTTATGTCTCAATTCAATCAGGTGAGACAACACGACATACTTCGGCTGTATCTTTCCCTCACCAACACCCAATACATCATTTTCTCGAGGAGCCCCCCACCGGAATACAGCCATGTCTACCGGGCCTTGCACTTTTTTAAATCTGTCCGGTAGGAACCCCGAATCACCACAATGTAATATCGAAAAGTTGCCTGCAGCCTCGCCACAATCAATCCGAAATAAGGTTACAAAGTTAGGAAGCTTGGGACTTCTCAGGTGATCAGAAATATCCGTGTCGATTGTAAAATCGCCTATTTTATAATGTGCGGGTGATGTAGAGTAATAATTTTCACTGGCTTTGTAAAAGTTGGAGAGTACAGGTTTACCTTTCTTATGCATTGCTTCTATAAGTTTGACATTGGCATGGTCGCCGTGATTGTGTGTGACGATAAGAAAATCCAAATAAGGCTCCAGCTTTTCAGCGTAACGATGGTCAACATCGATCCCAAAGGTTCCCGAAGGGGTTTTCACGACAAAGCCCATATTATACAGTAGCCACACCACTGTGCTTCCTTTTTTTACTTTTGTATTTTTCACCTCACGGAGCACTTTGTCAAAAGCTTCTCTGTACGCATACAGGATAGGCACGGTATGCTCCAGCTCCGCCGCGATCTCGTCTGTTTTAGTCAGGTACTCTTTAAATGGCGTACTCGAATAAGGATCGGAATAGGTTTCGAAAGTTTTCAGTAGCGACAATCGCTCTTCATTTAAAAGAAGAGGAGTCGTTTTCCTAAACTTATTTACCGTTGCTATAGCTTCATTGGAGAATTTATTTTGATCGCTGATTTGACCACAACTTGGTTGAAAAAAAAAGACTATCAGCAAGAATGGCGTTAAAATGTTTAAAATCGTATTTTTCATCTGTTTTTTTTGCTAATTGGATTTCACCGTAAATACCGTGGCCACACTTCTTTCACCTTGATGGTCAAATATACCATTATCCGTCGGATGGTTGACAATACCTTCGCTTTTGACCCAAGCCGTAGACGATCCTCCGCCATCCATATTCACCGCTGATCTGCACCCCAGGGCAAGCATCAATTCTAATAATTCGGTTGTTGTCATGCCTAATGATTCGGAAGAGCGCCCATCGATGACCGCCACAATAAGCCGATTGTCTCCCGTGATTCCCATGACGGTGCGTGGATGCCGAGTCGTATTAAACTCATTATTTAACTGAGACACCTTTTGTCCACCCTCGAGTAACAAAGGTCCCCCTGCTAGTACGTTCTCCGCAGCGACAGCACTCCATCCACCCAATGGCTTCTGAACAATCGCAGCCTTACCGGTACTAGTCAGGGTAAAAGCTCCGTTTTCACGATAAGAATCAAAGCCCGCCACAGTCGGTGCGATTAGTGTACTATTCGATTTAAAATATACCGTCGATTTGCCTGTATTCGTATTAAAATAACTGCCATTAAAAGCAATGTCAGCATTTCCCTGCACCGCAGTTGTACTTGTACTGATAAAACCTGATGTAGCGTACGGAATATCGATTTGAATATTCTCATTATTCAGATCCACATCAAATACGGTCACATACTGTTTTGAATCGAAGATATCTGGAAAATGATAATATTTCCAGGTTACCCCCGGTGCAACTTGTGTAGTTACCCAATTTGTACTCTCCAGCAAATCTTGCAATAAAGGATCGATATCATCATCTTCGATTACCGTTTCTAAGTATGCGGTGGTCTCCAGCGTATCAATATCTGTCTCCGTCATCAGATACAGGGTCTTACTCCGTATTATTCCACCAACTTTTGCATCCACCAAAGGATAGTAGTCTTCATTGACAATAATATCGGGTGTAAACTGTCCATTATTCTGCTCATAGCTGATGAGGTGACCAACCACACCTATACGATTTTCAAAAAGGACATCCCCCGCATCAGAAAAGTGCACGGGTAAATTCATCAAGGTCGAAACATAGCTCGAACCATACACAAACGCTCCCTCACTATGAATGAGAGATCGATTGCCAAATACATCTACATTTTGAGATTCGATAAGCAGATTGCCTTCAATAGCGGGCAGCGATATAAATGTATAATAACATTCCAGTTCCTCATCATAATTATCTGCTGTATATTCGACCTTGACAGAATCCCGTACACCACCGCTTACCTGCCAACTCAACACACAATGCGAGCGGTTTACATCTTCAGCGGGATACATATTGACCCTGAGCCTATGGTACCCCGACTGTATATCAAGTTCTTCTATTTTACCGGCGTAGACAATAGGACCATCCTTGATGTATTGATCCAATAACTCGTTCGCATCATCACAGCTGATAGAAAGAAAAGCCAGCAGAACCGTTACTATATATTTATATGTATTCATCAGTCACTTCGATTTAAAGATTAATAATATTGCTCCACATTCCCGAACATTTTAAATTCATTGATGGTATAGAATGATTCATTTGGATTATAGGACTCCATCAGTTGAAGCCGCATATACCGAAAACTTGCGGAAGGATCTGCTTCAGGATTCACATTGTCTTCCAAAATTGAATATTCCTGGTTATTGTTGAACCAATCTATTTCTTCACCCGTCAGATTAAGGATATCCACCGGATCGCGTCCTACATATTCACCGACTAATGTCCATCCTTCTGGGAATTTTGCCCATCTTTCATTATTAGCATCATTTGTACCCCATATCCGAAAGCGTCTCGGGCTACTTCTATTGTACGTATACGCTGAGCCGGTACGAGGATATACGATAATACGGCTTAACCGCAAATCCATATTCAGGTCAAAAGTAGTATATACATCCTGTACAGTAATCTGCTTTGCAGGATCCGGATCTGAAAGGTTTTTTACAAACTTGTATATCAAGGTTTCAGAACCGGTTCTCACGCCGTTAAACATTTTTTGCCCATTAAAAGTAGCCGAATGTGCATTTCCATCGTTTTGGATACCGGTGGTCGCATTAACACCCCAAATATCCCAGTCCCGCCGTCCATTAAATAAAGTAGGATTAAAAAAAGAAACTTCTTTTACAAGTGCGTAATCAATCTCGTCTTCCTTATAGGGTGTCAGCGAAGTTTTCAATGTGTCTGTCCGGTTTCCCCATTTGTCCGATATCACGAAACCAAATATTTGTTCCTCCGATGGATACTGACGCACATAGGCAAATGTATTGACCGAGTCACGATTATAAATTGTTTTCGTCGGATCTTCCACCAGCGACTCCACCCCTACCTGTAGGATATCCTCTGTCAGGACATGGATCGCAAAAGATTGTGCATCTTTATTTTCCCATTCGATTCTGACACCACCAAATGCAGGCTCTACAATCATCGTATGGATAGCCCGTTCGACAGGTGAGAGTAACGGTGCAGCTTTTACTTGTGTGACTTCGGAAGCATTCCCACTCGCATCTATACATACCAGATCCACGATCTTTTCATCCGTTCCGGTAAATCCTTCGACCAAAATGGATGAACTATAACGCGAAACCTTAAATTCGACAAGCTCTCCCCTGCTATTGGTATAGGTTCCTACTACCTGAGCAACATCCGTATGACCGGAAGGCAGATTAAAGTGGATTTCCAAGGCACCGGATTTTGGGACAACCTCTTTTATGGTTACCTTATCGGGTGGTGTAGAATCGGTGACAACCTGCTCTATGCCCAAATAAGGAGAGGTACAAGATACGACGAGCAGCGAACTCATCATAACGGACAGAAGGGATTTTATATATTTTTTCATCGATTTATTTCTTTTTTCTGAAAAATCATTTACAACAAATTACCATCCTGGATTTTGAACCAGATTTCTATTCTGTAGTAATGTATTGGTACGGATCGGCATCAGGTAATCTTTCATCGAAAACCTCGGTTGCAGTAATACCCGTATGTTATAAAAATCCTGTTTATTTTCTCCATCCTTATTCCAGCCCAAAATAGGCTTGTTAAACATATTTTCCGCAATTAACCACCGCCGCACATCGTAATAAAAATGCCCTTCAAAAGCCAATTCATTCATGCGCTCACGACGGATGATATCCCGCAGTCCGTTGATGTCATTGGGCTTGGATTTATAGGCCGGTAGTGCATATTTGTTCCAACTGTCCACGACACCTTCCATTCCTACTCTTGCCCGGATCTGATCAAGGTAAAAATAAGCATCATGCCCTTGCGAATCTGTCTTCCCGGGGCCACCAACCTCATTTAGACATTCAGCCAATAAAAGGTGTATATCGGCCAGCCGGATAATCGGAAAAGAATAAGGTTGTGTCACTAAGGTAATACGGGTGTCCGTGTAGGTTGCGCCGAGAGGACTTAGCTTTTTGGTCAGATAACCCGAGTAGGGGTATCCCGTATAATCTTCCGAAAGCTTGAATCCACTTCCAAAATTCTTCATCATATTGGGAAATGAGGCTTCTGACAGCGCCTTTTGCCTTCCTTCCCAGATCCCACCGTCAAAGCCTACCGAGGCGTAAAAACGCAAGGAACGATTAAAATGAAGAATCGCCGTTTCCTCACCGGTTTTAATAAAGTACTCCGTATGTCCAGCATCCGGCAACTGCGTTTTATATCGGTTTTGATACCATCCGTTGCTTTCCCAGTCCATATCTTCTTCAATAGGCACGCCATGCGATGAATAAAACATTTCAACCACGTTAATGGTAGGCGATTGACGCTGTCCTAAATGTGTGGGAACGACGGCACCAAAATTGAACCACTCTGCGTTACTCAGCATCGAACTCCATTGTTGAAGCGTGGTAGTACTTTCGTTGGTCGCCCATATGACTTCCGGATTCCATGATTCGGTTACAGCTTGCCGAAGGCTGACCATAGCTTTGGTGATATCGCTGATATTGGTACTATTAACCCCCTGGATAGCCCCATTTCCTCCGTCAGTACTAATCAATATATGTGCCCCATCCAGTTCTGCCGAGCGAACAGCCTCATCACATGCAGTCAGAGCGCGCTCCCATCGGGCTTGGCTGTCCCCTACAGGAAAGAGGTCTACCCCTCTTTTATCCTTATACCCGTTATAATAATTGTTATTATTAAAGATTGGACTGGCAGCCAATACCAATGTTTTGGCTTTGATACACCGAGCAATAGTTTTCGTAAATCGCCCCCATTCACTGACGACATCCAATTGGTTTAAATCTGGAAGACCTTCAATAGCTTCATCTAATGTATGAACAATATAATCGACCACCTGATCCACAGGTTCGCGATAGACATCAATCTCTTCGTCCTTGGCGGAAATTGGTATAACCTTGTCGACAATCGGAATAGGACCATAAAGTTGCAGCAAACAAAAGTGAAGATACGCTTTTATTGCCGTGACCTCGGCAATCCATTGTGTCCTAAGCATTTCATCCAAATCTCGCGGTCCACCATCTTCTAACCGGATATGTTCCAAAAACACATTACAATGACGGATTCCTTGCCAATAATTCCGAATCGCACCGTTCGTTCCATCCCAAAAATTAGCATAAGGATTGACCGCATTGTTACCTTTTAGAAAAATCATCATCGGAGCAGGAGGCCCTGCTGAGAGGCCGGCTCCCCTATTTCGCTCATTGTAAATAATATCTCCTCCTCCACTCAGTCCCAATGTATAATGGGGATTCGCAAACACCGGAAGGAACCGGTAACAGGTAAACAGGTACTTCTCTGCATTATACTTGTCTTTGAATGCATCCTCCAAGACAGGCTTATCATCGGGCAGGATATCTAGAAATTTATTACAACCTGAGAGTGATAATAGAAAGATGCAGGTCAATAGATACTGTATATTTTTCATTGTCATCTAATTTTACTGTTAAAAATTGATCTGAACCCCTATATTGAATACCTTTTGCAAAGGGTAAGCTAATCCATTACCGCGCATCTCCGGATCCCATAACTTGAAATCCGACAGGGTAAGTAAATTCGTCCCACTCGCATAGACCCGGGCCGACACGCCCCTGATATCCGGGATTTTATAACCGGCTTCCACGGATTTGAGTCGTATATAACCAGCTGTTCGCATCCAATAGTTACTTTGGACAAAATTATTATTGTTTCCTTCCGCAGCGGCACCGACATCAGGTGACAAGCGAGGCCATTTGGCATAAACATCTCGATTGGTTTCTGTCCACAGGCTTTCCGCAATAAAATTTAACATCGCTCTATTACCTTTTCGACCACCCGATGTGACTTCAACGAAGGGTGCCATCCTAGCGGCGTCCAGAAAAAACGAATAGCGGGATTCGCCTTGTACAAAGGCAGAGATATCAAAGTTCTTATAACCGAAAGAACCTCCCACCCCATACTGGATTTCGGGATTGGTCGGATAGCCCATAGGAACGATATCAAACTCATTGACCAGTCCGTCACCGTTGATATCCCGATATTTGATGTCACCCGCCTGATAATTTCCTCCGTCGGAATCGACTTGTTGCAGGGGAGAGTTGCTCACTTCATTGTCGTCAATAAACAGGCGCTCAGCCACATATCCCCGTGACTGACCGACTTTTTGTCCAATGACAGACTTCCATGGTGCGATACCCGAATAATCCAACTCATCATAGACGGTGATTTTGGAGGTACCGTACGTGAAATTTCCCCGCAGGATATACCACATCGAGTTGGCCAATGCTTTATTATAGTTCAATGTCAGATCCACTCCTTTCCCAATAGCTTCGCCATAATTCGTTCGAATGTCTGTGGTCAATCCTACTATCGAAGAAATATCTTGGCGCACTTGTACAATATTTGTACGGTTTTCATGATAGACCTCCGCGATAAAAGAAAGTGCATTATTCAAAAGTCCTAATTCCAAAGCTAAGTTTGTTTTATAGGAAACCTCCCAGGTAATAAGCGGATTTGCATACCTGTCTACGACTATTGTAGGAAGAGTAGTCACTTGCGTGGGATCATTCCCAAATCGACCTGCTTCCGGTCCATCTAAATTAATATTGGAAGTAAAAAAGAAACGATCCTGATTTGATACAATGACATCATTACCCACCAAACCATACGTTCCCCGTAGTTTTAATTTAGGAATAACCTGTTTCAATCCCTCCCAAAATGGCTCTTCGGAAACCTGCCATCCAGCTCCGATCGAAGGGAAAAATCCCCAACGGTAACGCGAGTCAAAACGCTCCGAGCCATTCACACCGAAATTGAATTCCACAAAGTATTTCTGAGAAAGTCCGTAGGTGAAACGCCCGGCGAGCGCCACATTCCGGGAAGGTAAGGAAGAATCCAGATTGCTGGCGCTGCCGTCCAACGTTTCTTTAACCGAGCCGACCAATAATCCTCCTACATCATGTTTGAGACCAAATTTTCGGTTGTATAAAACGGCTCCTTCCGCATAGAAACGGGCTTGTACAAACTTCCCCCCGCCCGTATAGTCAATGTGATCCGAGCCATCTTCGGGATTCAATGCCGCTAATTCATACGGAAAACTAGCATCATCCGGATTGTACGTACCTTTAATATACTGATAGAAATAAGGCTTATAGCTCCGTGTCAGGTTGAAGCCAGAATAACGTGTTATACTACCGATAAAGCGTGCCTTGAGCCCTTCCGTCAGCGAGCCCAGATCTTGATGCAATTCCAGTTGAGACAAGAATGTACTATTCCGCACATCTTCATAACCCCGCATAATATCTGCATACGGATTGATGTATTGTGAAGTTCCTTCTCCGTAAGGATCATCTGAGTAATTCCCGAAAAGAATACGATCCACATATTGCGTCGCGCGATCTGGTTCGTAATAAGCAGGAAAAAGCACCGGATTGGCCATCAAAGCCTTTCCATACGTATTTGCACCGCCGCTCCCTGATTCACCGATCGGGCCGTTATAATCGTCAAAATTAGCACTTAACCGTACCTTGGCTTCCAATGTTTTGGTCAGATTGAGGTTGACATTGGAACGGACGGTATATTTTTTCAAATCGATATTGGTATTAAACGGATTCGTGTTGTCCACTTTCAGAATACCGTTGTCCTGTGAAAATGACCCCGCTAAGTAATAGGTTGCCGCATTACCTCCGCCTGTCAGATTAATATTAGCCCTGTGATTCATCGAATGGTCCCGGGTCAGCATATCTTTCCAATCGACGGCGGGGTATACATAGGGATTGCGGTTGGGATCCTTGGTCGCATTGATCTTGCCCTGATCATACGTCAAGATATCGTGCCGGGTCAGGCTGGCAATATTGGAATACTCCATAAATGCGATGGGGTCTGCCAGATCCACCTTTGTGGTCGGCGTAGACATCGACGTTTCTGCACGAAACGATACTTTGACCGTACCCTTTTCCCCCTCTTTGGTGGTGACCAACACCACTCCATTTGCTCCTCTCGCCCCATATAATGCCGTTGCTGACGCATCTTTCAAAATCGAAAAACTCGCGATATCATCCGGATTAAGACGGGCCAGGTCTCTCGATGTGACTTCAATGTTATCGATCAATATAAGCGGAGAAGTCAACCCACTACCAAAAGATGTCACACTACGCACAAAGAACTGCGCATCTTCTTCGCCGGGCGCACCTGTAGATTGGTAGGCGACCAAACCAGCCATCCGTCCTGCCAAAGCCGTTGTCAAATTACTCGACGGTGTCCTCAAGTCTTTGACGTTGACGGTTGTGATCGACGAGACCACACTTTCTTTCTTCTGCGTGCCAAAAGCAACAACAACAGCCTCATCCAAGGACTCTGTATCTTTCGAAAGTCTTATATTAATTATTTTAACTTTACCTACTGCTACTTTCTGAGTTGCATATCCGACGAAAGAGAACGCCAGTGAATCTCCTTCATTTGCTTGCAGCTCATACACACCATCACCGTCTGTCTTTGTGCCGAGATGTGTGCCCGCTATCACGACGCTTACACCAGGAACAGGGCTGTCATCAAATGCATCCGTAACAGTCCCTGTAATCGTTATTTGTTGGATAAGCGGCAAGGTCACACGCGCCGCATTTTCAGGAATACGGATATTGGGTTTAATAGCTTTAATAGGTTGCGGCTTGATGACAATAGTTTCGTTTTCTATCATCCATTCTGCTGGACTTCCGCTCAGCAGTTTATCCATAGCTTTATCTATTTGCAAATTCCGTATATCTGCATTCACCTTGATGTTTGCCAATTGCTTCCCTTTCAAAAAGAATCGGTATCCACTCTGTTTCTGAATGCTTTTCAAGGCCTGTACTAACGATATATTTGTTGCATGAAGTGTTATGTTTTGCGCAAAACCATTGGCAAAAACACCTGTTATATTAAGCAGAATAAGAACAATACCTAGTTTCATAATCCGGAATAAGCAGTGTGTTGAAAACCCTTTGAGGTTATCAGGTTTTGTTATTAAAGTCATATATTTGTACTGTTTAGGTCATATTATAATTTATCAGATATTAAGTTAATTTCTTCTCTACCCCTTAGAGATTTTAAGTTATAATGGACATCAAAACAATATCGGGCAGTGTTGCAACACTGTCCGTTTTTGTTGTCCCATGATGCTATGTTTTCCCTTTTTCCGGCATAATAATTTGATTTATGTTAACGTAATACTTTCAGTATATTTCTATTTTCAAAACGTTCTATCTTAAACTTCAGCCCACTGCTCTCCATGATTTCTAATACTTCTGCCAGATTTTTGCTTCGGCTTATGCTTCCATAAAGATGGGTTGTCGGAAGATGGCCTTCGGCACTTATATCAAAATCATACCAACGGCTGAGCATCTTCAATGCTTCGCCGAGTTCTGTTTCGTCAAAAATAAATTCATTATTTTTCCAGGCGATATATGGACTGACATCAACTTTCTTTTTGTCGAGCCCCTGTTTATTACACACGCCTTGCTCTCCGGGCTGCAAGAGTAGCATCCTCTCCGCCATGCGTAGCCGTACTGAGCCTTCGACCAAAGTAGTTCGGGTGTCTGCACTGTCATCAGCATAAGCATTGACATTAAATTGCGTACCAAGCACCTCTACTTCCTGTTGTGCTGTCTTGACAATAAAAGGGATTCGATGTCCATGTGCGCTGTTAGACGCTACGTCAAAATAGGCCTCTCCATCCAGTTCCACGACCCTTGCTTTCCCGGTAAACCGTGAAGGATAGGTTAATTTCGTTTCTGCATTCAACCATACTTTTGTACCATCAGACAGCGTAATCTGATATTGCCCTCCTCTCGGAGTTGCTATTGTTGAATACACAGGCTCTTTATTGTCTAAGTCTGTAATGAGAGTACCATCTTCATAGGCCAGGTCCTCTCCCAAAATAACCCCTGTTTGATCCTCGCGCAATTCAATGACACGTCCGTCCGAAAGTGTAATCAGAGCTTTGTTGGTGCCCGGCACAAGATCCTGAACCTCCATAATATGTTCACTGGATGTGTAGTTTTGGTAGATGATAAATGTTATGGTAGAAATGAGGAATAATACCGCAGCATACAATAATATACGACGAATACCGCGTCTCCTTGGCAAAGAAGACTGCGCATCGCCTGTGTGTATTTTGCTGAGCGTATTGGATTGCAATCGTTTAGTCCAAGCGTCCTCATGCTCATGACTACGGAGTTCGAGCCAAGTATTGACATCTTCCCAAACCGGATCCTCCGCTTCTGTATATTTCAGAAGATCCGAATGTAAAGAGTTTTCCTCCGCCCATTTTTTAAGAAAAAGTAATTCGTGTTCGGTAATCGTGCCGTCTATTTTTTTTCTTATCAATGCGGCTATGTCAAAGCTTTTATTCATTGATTAGTGTTGTTCTCTACACACTAATACGATCGCCTTTGATGAATCTTAGTAAAAAAATGAAAATTATATTTTATGCAATATTACACGGAACGTATTTGATTTTTTAGATGGTATTTAATACTTTATTTTCTTCCCATCAATATGGACGTACATGACATTCTTTCTTTTATATGTGTAAGTAATATGTATATCCCCTTTCCTATCGACAATTACGGATGGATAGGAAAATTCTCCTCTTTGTGGCTCCTCCAAGATTAATATATCTTTCCATGACTTTCCATCTTTACTCACTGCGACATTCAAAGGAGATCTGGGGCCACTCCAACGTTCCGCCGGTTTACCAATATTATTGTACACCAAAACATGACCTTTATTTGGCACCGTAACAGCATCCGTACCCGAATTCGGATTCAGGAGTCCTGTTGACTTCAATGGAGTCCAACTCTTTCCATTATCATAGGACCAGCTCTCTACGATACCATCATCTAAACTTCTAGCTAGAAGCTGTAGCCCTTCTTTATGAATCAAGATGCTCGGCTGAATAGCATTGATAGAAGATGACGAGTCCACCACATCATATAGCTCCCAGGTATCGCCATAATCTTTTGTAGCTTCAAAATGAATTTTCCACCCGGCATCATGCTTTACTTCCGTACTAACAGGCGATAATAAAACACCATTGCTCAATAAAACAGGTTTGTTTTTAATGGGCCCTAAAATGTCTTCAGGTAGCCGGCGGGGTTTTGACCAGGTCTCTCCTCCATCCGCCGATTCGATCAATTCCCCCCACCATGTTTGTGGTGAAGGACCAACCTTATAATACAATTGCAATTTCCCATGTGGGATCTGGTATAGTACTGGATTCCATGTTGGATAGCGTTTCTTACTGTGTTGAATACCGTTGGCTACAGATTTCGGAGGAGTCCATTTGCCCTTAATCAACTTACTAACCATAATTTCTACATCGGGGTTGGCTTCTTTAGTACCCGCAAAAAACGCTACGATGATATCTCCTGTGGTTGTCTCCGTCAAAGTGGAGGCATGTGCTTCTTTAAAGTATGGATCAGATACAACAAGTTCCTTGACTTTGACCAGTTTATCTTGGGCAAGACACATATAAGGTATACACACGGTACAAACCGCAATAATAAATTTTCTCATCATCGATGCATTAATTTTGTTATAAGATCTGTGATTTCGTTTACAGACTTCTTTAATTTAAAATAATAATGGTTTCCGTTAGTACTATCTCGCCACTTGTTGTATCCGGTCTTTTCATCCAACACAAAAGTACCTTGCACTAACTCAAAGTATTCTTCATATTTGTCCACGGCGGCAACGACAGTGACTTGATCCCAACTCATGCGACCATGTTTATCTATTTCACTTTGATGAATGCCGATAGCATAAACATCTTTTATCGGACTATTTTTGATCGCATAATCATGAACTAATTCAAAACCTGTTAAAATTGGGTTACCCAATTCCCAACCCGAGAAATATATGGATGTAGGCCATTGATTGACGACTGTATGAGCCGATGTCGCATCTTTATATATATTATATTCTCGTCCTTCCGGAAACTTACCGCCCATGACGACTAACTTATTTACCTTTCTCAGCACTAATTCTTTGCCTGTCAACGGAGAGATCTGGTCTGCGGGGCTTTCCAACAACTGAGCTAAATTTGTTAGGAAACCGATCGTGATAATTGTAATACTTTTATCATCCGCACTACTTAATAGCTGTCGATACAATTTTATTGCGTCCCTATAGTTTTGTTTCCTGAACGGATATTTACTCACCAGATATTCACTCCATTTATAAGGCGAACCCATATTCAGCGCCATACCTTTAGGAACCCCAATAGGAATTTTGGGTCTTTTAAAATATTCATTTATAATCTGAATGGTAGGCCCCGTCAGATCAAAACTATTGCAGGAAATTACACCTTTGATATCCAACAGGTTTTGATCAGCCAAACTGTGCAATACAGCCATAGCACCGACATCATCATAATCAGGTGCAATATCTGTATCTAAAATAACAGGCATATTTTTTTGTGCAAAGCTGTTAGCACAAAAAAAGAAAAGAATACTTAGACAATAATATTTCATTATCTTCTATTATTATGGAGCATAGGCACCAGACTCGTCCACCGTAATATAATCTATATAGATCTCTGTCGCCGAATTCACATTCCCTTTGGCAAATAACAACGACGGTGTCGATCTTCTTTTAACCAATTCTACTGTTTTTGCAAATTTTCCGTCCACATAGATATGCATCAGACTATTGGAGCGCTCCACAGCAACACGTACAACCCTGGGGACAGTTCTACTCTGCACATTTATAATCGGTTCTTTCTCCCCGTTAAAATAAATTCTGTTATGGTGAACCACGAGAAGTTTTGACATGTTTAGACCATCTTTGATCATAAAATCAAAACCTCTACCTGTATTTTTGGGAACTTGTACTTTAAACTCGATCGTATAGTCCCCCTGTGGGTTAAACTTGATATCTGTCTCAGGGGTCAGACCCATTCGATAACTTTCACCTGCCTTACAATCTATAAACAATCTGCTATCCTTTATAGATGCACGGCCTAAAGGCGTTTGATCTACTATTATCATAAATCCCGCTTCGGATGGCAGCTTCGTAGCATCATAGGAATGTGTCTTAAAACTTCTACTTTTTAATACAGGCTGTTCCTGACTTTTGGCTGCACTCACAATAAAGAGTACCATGAGTGTGGGCAATACATAATTTTTAAACTTAATCATAACAATATACTTTAATATAAAATTTACCAATTATCTGTCCTAAAGGGATGAGCAGCAAGACCATAGTTGTTATATAACGTACCCTGGAAATAGTTTTTAAAGCAGTATCGTACCGCAACCGGATTCTGTACCTGATCCGCAGTCAGTTTGATACATATCGGATCCCGGTGGATAGTGGCTTGTGCCGGATAGAAAACTTTATCAGCCCCGGCAATCTCAAAACCCTTGACCTCACCTCTACTATCATGCAGGCCATACCTTGCATGGTCAAAATAAACCGTTACCGTATTTTTCACAATTTCCATACGATTATACACTGGTCCATTGTACTCAAAACTCTTGTAGTTATAATTAGTCGCCAATACCTGATATAGCAAGCGCTTAGCGACTGTCTCTTTATCCGGCGGATGGATAGTTTGCTCATCACCGATATCCGATGTCGATACGATATATGAATTTGGAATATCTTTTAGGGCATTAAATTGCACCTCTCTAAATCTGGCCACCTCCTGACCATTGGACTGCCATTTCATATTATGATAGCCAAAAGGAGCTAACTGTACATAGTAAAATGGGAAATTATCTTTCCAACGTTCGCGCCAATCCTCTACCATCAAAGGGAATAAAGTCGCATACGACGAAGGATTTGTCGTATTACCCTCACCTTGATAAAACAATGCCCCTTTTATCTTATACTTGACCAGCGGATTAATCATCGCGTTGAACAGCAAGTTGGGGGATCTATTTGCATTTCTGTTTGTTATTTCTGGAGCATATTTTATTTCCGTATAGGGAGCCAGTTTCGCTTTGCTCATCCAAGCCTCGACCTTAGAACCTCCCCAAGCACTCAGAATAATACCGACCGGAACATTGAGCTGCTTGTGCAGCTCCCGTCCGAAAATAAAACCTATAGCACTAAAAATTTCTGCGGTATTGGGGTTAGAAACTCGCCAATCCCCTTTTATGTCTTCCGCGACATCAAAACTAAACGTTCGCGGCACACGATAAATCCGCAAATTGGGATAATTTGAATCCATGATATGTTCCAAAGCATCGGCAACAGGCTGGTTTGCCAAGCCTCTGAATGATATATCCATATTGGACTGTCCCCCACACAACCAAACCTCGCCAAGCATCACATTTTTCAGCAGCTTCTCCTCTTTACTATTTTTAAACAGGATGGTGTATGGCCCCCCAGCTTCAATTGTCTCCACCTGAACTTCAAATTCACCCGAACCGTTCGAGCTCGTCTCGTAAGTCTTATTGTTCCAGGACGTGGTAATTGTAATTCGTTCGTTCGCTTCTTGTTTGCCCCACAACAACACCTTTGTTCGCTGCTGCAAAACCATATTATTCATGATCAAATTTGGCAGTTTGATGTTTGAAACACCATGTACCGCATACAAACCTAACGACAGGAGCAATAATATTCTGATTTTCATTTCAGTTGTTCTAAATCTATTTTAATCAATTCCAGTTTCTCTTTTTCTCGGGTAACAACGACATACAAAGAGCTGTCTACGATAATGCTGTATGGGTAACCAAACTGCCCGTTTTTCCATTTACCCTTATGCCGAATCGGATAATAATCTTTTGCAATTATATATGTTTTATCAAACAAAAAACCATCATCTGATAACGCCAAGACTAACGGCACTCTATTGGTCAAAGAGTCCGGTGTCCCGATGTAATAATATTTCCCGTTGGGAAGTCTTCCCAGGTACGATTTTGAGTTCGCATCGGTAAAATTTGTTTGTTGCGGAATCGACCAGGACTCGCCGTTATCCCCACTGGCAATTTGCCACAAAAAACCATTATAGGTTTTTCCAGTACTCCTAAACAGCACACTCAAACTGTCGGCACCATACTCGAGAATAGCTCCCTCACATAAGGAAGGTTTTATTTTATTAAAAGACAAAGACATATCACGAGCGTCAAAATCATCGGCACCCTTTTTCCATCCCGTGACACCACTTGGATCATCTGTGTAGTACACGGCCCGGTTACCTGTCAACAGTATACGTCCGGACATCGTAATAGTCGGCCTGTGACAAGGAAAAACCGACAACTTCAAATCATAGGGGGCTGTCCAGTGCAGACCGTCGGCACTCTTCACCATATACAATTTAGGTTGATGCCGTTTGTAAGTCTCTCCATCCATATCATTATCCGTATACAATACACAAAGACTATCCTGCAACACAAAAATTCCACCGGGAGTCAACACTTTTTCAAGCCCCCACTTACCTTGTTGGGGTTCGGCCAATACCTGTGGTCTGGTCCAACGATTTCCGTCTGTAGACTGCACAATCATTACCCGTTGCCCCGGATCATCTTCTCCTGATCTACCATTAGAAAATATAGCATAGAAATTTTTATTAAAATACGCTATGGAAGGATGATGAACATAGTGCCAATCCTCCCCAGGCTGAAATATCATCCTTCTTTCAATCTTTAAATGAGGTATTTTTTTTTCACTATGGTATGTATTAGTAAATATTTGACAAAAAACACCTACAAAAGGAGAAACAACCATCCATATGGCTATACATATTCTCAATCCCATTATTCTTCGATTACAAGATCAACATTGGCTACTTTCTCGTAAATCTTTCCGTCGCTAAAATCTCGTGCTATGAATACCACACGATAGGTACCGGGGGTTCTGTAACGATGTGTAAATGAAGTAAGCTTTTCCCTAACATCCTTAATGGGAACAACTTTATTTTGAACCGAGCTTACTAAATTAATCGGCTTACTGATCAAATAATCATCCTCATTACCTGTATCCGTCGAGGCCGTCTGAAACTTTAATTCGATATTGGGAACACGCAAATTCCACCTGCTGTTGATAGCCGTTCCGGATGGCGGTATACTTAGATAAGGATCATTATCTTTGTTCAATAGATCAATAGCCGCAAATCCCAGATCACTTCCTTGTAAAATATTATGTAACACACCATATTTTTCTACCAACACATTGATGTTAAAAAAAATCCAGGTTGGCTTAAGTGCATTATTCGAATGTTTCGCATGAAAAACTAATGAAAAAGGTTCATCCATATCCACATAGGCCGAGAGATCTATGGGCTCCATGCTAACCACATTGTTCCTTACGACGGGATCAGGAATAACGATGTGACTTGAAAGATCAATTAATTTTGCATTTGCTATGGCCCCTGATATCGCTAATTGATCCGTATCGAAGTCCATCGTTAGTTCGTCAAAATCTTGAATGATATACATCTTCATCAGATCCTTATTAGTAGCAGTCATACGTTGCCATTCGATCTTATCAAAAGTCAACGTTGCCTTATATCCTTCCTTATCCAATTCCATTTCATCAGCGTAATAGTTGTTTCCCAACTCTCCCGAATAAAAGTTGATATAATCCGGATTACCGATAAAATCAAATGTAATATCTTCCCCTACCTTATACACATTTTGAGGATTCAACTTGACATCAAAATCTATATATGATGCTGAATCTTTTGCACAGCCCGTCAAAAAAGAGCCGATAACAACCAATAAAAGTATTCTTACCATAACCTGTGTTGTTTTATTTCGTTATTTACTGACATCTCCGAGCTCGGTATAGGATATACCGTATGTCTTTGCGAAGTATAATTTGCGATATTCACGGCATAATTCTTTGCTGCTGCCCATCTGGAATCCGTAATGGCCATTCGACGTCCCAAAGTCATTTCCGATACGTAAGTCCCCCATCGCAATAAATCCTGTTTCCGAATCCCTTCAAAACAGAGCTCACGCGCCCTTTCATCTTGAATAAGCTCTTTAAACTGGCTATACGGTAAATGTCCCACAGTAGCCACGCCCGGTATCGACCGCATTCTGACCTCATCCACACACGCTATAGCTAATTCATTAGGCTCTCCATCCCTTTCATTGATTGCCTCAGCAATCATTAAAAGCACATCTGCATATCTTATTATCGGAAAATTGATGGGTGTATAGTCTTTATGTTTTGGAAGAACACGTTCATATTCCCGACGAAATTTTCCGGCATTACGATAGACTAATTGCGTACTCGTATTCCAATCTACTTTTGTGCGAACCTTCGTCGTCGCGTTAAAATTATACCGGTATCCGGCAATATTCCAACTTTTTCGAACATCACCAGCTTGGTATAGATCTTCCATCTTTAACGTGGTCGAAGCATAACCATAGCAATACCCCGGCGTATCACTGTTAACAGCGTCTGCGCATAAAATACCCATATAGCTTCCCAGCGTTCCTCCTGTCTGATGCCCTTCCAAATTATTTCCCTTAAATTCAACTTCCCAAATCATTTCCCGATAGGTGGTATTATAACCATCCTGCGCCAAATCAATAAAAAGCTGTTGATATCCCTCGCTACTAGTATTGAGTTTGTGTATTTCCGAACTTCTTACCTCGGAAGCCCAAAACAGTGCTTTCTCATACGCCGGCTTCCCCATATTTAACGGGTACCCTGCCATCTTCATGTATACCCTTGCCAAAATCGACCGGATGACACTTTTGTTAATGCGACCTGCATTTTCATAGACTGTGGCATCGGCCACCTGATCTACAACAGCCTCCATCTCATTCACTACAAAATCATATATCTCAGCCATAGGTGAGGACTTGATATGAGGGGTAATAGACAAATCGTCCGAAGCCGTGATCCGCAACGGTACATCTTCCCAAAGCGAGGTCAATATAAAATAGTAATATGCCCTTAAAAAACGTGCCTCCCCAATATACATCTCCCGAACATGCTCATCATTGAAAGTCACGTCACCGATATTCTCCAACAAAATATTAGCACGATTAATGCCTTGATACAGATTAATCCATAAATTATTCAACCTCGAGTTCGTGTAGGAGAAATTGTTGATAAAGATTTCCTCTGTCGTATAATTTCGATCATAATAAGTCAGATCATCTTGCAGATTAAAAGCATAAAACCAATCACGTCCATAGAAAGAAGAATGTGCAAGCGGTGTATAAACACCGACTAAAGCGGCGAACACCTTTCCCTCATCGGAGAAGTACTTATCTTTTTCAATAAAGCCCTGCGGTTCAATATCCAAATAATCACAACTTTGGGTAAGCAGCAAAACCCCGGTCATTAAAAACAATATCTTTTTCATTTTTTAAAAAATAATATTTCCACCAATTGTTATTGTCCTCGCTCTTGGGTATGCCGAAGCATCATACCCGGGGGTCAAAGCCGAGTTTCGCGTCGACACCTCCGGGTCATAACCCGTATATTTTGTCCATGTAATCAAGTTGTTTACAGAACCGTATAATCTCAAACGACGCAGCGAAAACTTCTTGACCAGATTATTCGGCAGATTGTACCCAAATGAGATCGATTTCAGCCGCAAAAATGAAGCATCTTCCACTTCGTAAGAAGAGTAAACACCGGTAGCCCATCCTCCCACACGCGGTATATCTGAATAAGGGTTATCAGGTGTCCACCTATCACTATACATGGCCCATCGATTGTATTCCCGATCCGGTTTCCCCCGACCAAAAGCCAGTTTATTTGCATTCAGCACATCATTGCCATAAGACCATTGCAAAAAGATATTCGCATCGAAATTTTTGTATTTAAACGTATTTGAAAAACCTCCGATGTGACGAGGCACAGCATTTCCGGTCACCACTCCATCCATATTGTTGACAACACCATCCCCATTTACATCTAGGAATTTAGCATCACCAGGCTGAATGCCTGCACGGTCCGTACCGTTATTTGGAATCCCTTCTTTAAGTACATACGTATCTCCTATTAAGTCGAAATCATCGTATTTATATGTACCCATATATTGATAACCATAGATTTGTCCCAAAGGGTTTCCTATCTTGGCGATATAAGAGTTACTATAAGAAATAACACTGACGATACTTTCTTGGTTCTCCGCCAAGGCTAACACCTTATTACGATTAAAAGCAATATTAAAGTTAGACGACCAGGAGAAATTTTTTCTTTTTATATTGAATGTTTCCAACGAGAACTCAAATCCACTATTCTGAATCTTACCAATATTCCTTATCGCTGTGGTAAATCCATAGGACGGAGGAAGACTAGCATTTAACAATAATCCATCGGTTCTCTTATCGTAATAATCGACTGTTAATTTAATTTTATCATTCAAAAAGCCCATGTCTATCCCAATATCCCACTGTGAACTAGTTTCCCATTTTAATCGCTCATTTTTAGGCGATGTAATGATAACGCCCGAAACATAATTATCATCAAATGGATATTCTGTGGATGCATAAATACCCTCACTTGTGATAAGTGACCTCATTTTAGCATAATAACTATAATCTCCTATTCTATTATTTCCTGTCTGACCCCAGCTATTCCGTATTTTTAGTGTAGAAATTTCATTTACGTTATATAAAAATGATTCTTCCTTCAAATTCCACATCACCGAAAATGAGGGGAAATAACCCCAACGATTGTTTTTTGGAAATTTAGTAGATCCATCTGCACGAAAAGAGGCAGTTAAATAATACTTACTATTATAATTATAATTGATACGACCCAAATAAGACATCAATCGCCACTCCGACAGATCTGCATTAACAATTTGTGGAGTTCCCGCTCCCATACCAGTCATCCCTAATTCTTCATTTGGAATAGCAATAACCTTCGTATAATCATATCGATATTTACCTTCTTGAATAGTCAAACCCAATAAAGCGTCAAATGCGTGTTTACGATCTGGATCGAAAAAGGTATTATATGTTAATGTGTTTTCGTTTAGAAAGTTGGTTCTTTCTACACTCGTAACATTTGCATTTATTCCCTCTGCACGAAATCTATTTCCCTGCCTTGAATTTGCTCCGTTAAATTGGTCACGCAACCACGCATTTGTACTCCATCCTGCTGAAACCTTAAGTTTAAGATCTTTTAAGATATCATACTCTAAATAAGCATTCGCACGCAAATCATTGGTATTCTTACGGGTATATTCCTGCGTAATGAACAGCGGGTTTATCCTAAAATCTGTTGACGAATTGACGGCCTCATCATCGAACAACATATCCATTAAATCGATATCACCAAACTTCAGAAATGGGCGGTAACTCCATACATTAGGCAGTAAATTGGCACTTCCTGTATAGAGTGTCTGTGAAGGAGAATCTCCATGCTGAAAAATCCGTGAATAGTTCAGATTTCCGTTAAATCTAAGTTTACTGCTGACATTATGGTCAACATTCAACCGCGCTTGATAACGCGTATAATTGGAGTTTTTAATTATTCCATCTTGATCAAAAATGGATAATGTACTATTATATTTAGTTCTATTCGAACCCCCGGAAAGATTTAAGGTACCGCTCTTTACAGGAGCCGTCTGGAATACAACGTCCTGCCAGTCTAAAGTCGGAACATTGTGATAATCCTCAAGCGTCATTCCATCCCTCAGATACCGTGCGGCAAAATCTGTCTCTGTATAGATTTCAGACTGCAGTTTGACGAACTCATAGGCGTTCATCAAAGGTATCGTTTTTGTAATGTCTGCAATACCATAATTCGAATCAAAAAACACCCGTGATGTTCCGGCTACGCCCTTTTTAGAAGTGATAATAACAACACCGTTGGCTCCTCTCGCCCCATATATGGCTGTAGCTGATGCATCTTTCAGTACAGAAATGGATTCAATATCATTCGGATTAAGACTAGCCAGTGAAAAGTCTTCCATAGGAAAGCCATCTACTACATACAGCGGAGAATTAGATTGTGTCACAGAGTTTGTTCCCCGTATTATAATATTAGCCTGTTCTCCTGGCATCCCTTCATTGGAGGAAACCTGTACACCAGCAATACGGCCAGCCAGCGCCTCATCGATGTTCCCAACATTGGTTCGCAAAGCGTCTTCCATGCGTACTACGCCCACGCTACCTGTCAAATCCTTCTGCTTCACGGTACTATATCCGATCACCACCGTCTCCTGAAGTTCGTTACTCACTGCTTTAAGGACAACCTCAATATCACGGCTATTGCCTACTTTTAATTCATAAGGTGCATAACCAACATAACTAAACCAAAGTGTCTGACCAACCGTTGCCTTTATCGAAAACCCTCCATTTTTGTTCGTTTTTGAAATTGTTTTGCTTGCTTCAATAACACTTATTGTCACTCCTTCTAATGGTTCATCCTGTTCGTTTTTTACGATACCACGATAATCCGCCTGTGCATAGACATTGAAGCAACAGAAAAACAGAATAGGCAACACAAGTCCCCGGTGTATATATTTAATTCTTTTCATATCATTTAGAATTTAAATTTTAACTACTGACCCGCATAAATAATCAACCCCAACCCCACCACAAACAATACAAACATCATCGCCAGTTTGCCATTCACATTCACTGCCGATCCCCTAAACTCCTTCCAGATAAACACACCCCACAGTGCAGCCACCAAAGTTGCTCCCTGCCCCAATCCATAAGAAATTGCCGGACCGGCCTTACCTGCGGCGATCAGGTTGAGCGAATTGCCCAAACCCCAAATCATCCCCCCTAGTATACCGGTAAGATGTGTACGGAACCCACCTTTGAAATAAGCCGCATAGCTTGTCGGTTCGCCGACAAAAGGTCGTTTGATAACAATGCTATTGAACACGAAGTTGCTGAGGAGTATCCCTACCGAAAAGACAAATACCGCTGTATAGGGTGTCATTTTGCCGACTTCTGGTGCAACAAAATTGTCCAGGTCCATCGCAGCTGCGATGAAGCGATAAAAGAAAGCCATCAGCACGCCCGCTATGACAGCCAGCACGATCCCTTTGGTATTTGCTTTGTCGACCTTACCCGTATTTTTAAGCTTATAAGCCCAGGCATTCACTAAAATGGCTACAGTCACCAGTGCTACGCCGGTAAACAATAATGTGGCATCTCCCTTGGGTGCAGTCACGTAGTTAATGACTACGCCCAATACCAAGGCCAAACCCACGCCAACCGGAAAAGCCACCGACATACCTGCAATCGCTATAGCGGCCGACAGGAGGATATTCCCGGCATTAAAAACAATCCCCCCAAACAATGCACTTCCGATATTGCCCCATTCGGCCTGCTGCAGATCCGTCACAAAACTTCGTCCCTCCTGGCCGATGCTTCCTAAAGTAAAAGCACTCAGCAAAGAAAAAATTAAAATGCCCAGGACATAATCCCAATAAAACAGTTCAAAACGCCAGGTTTTACTGGCTAACTTCTGCGTATTGGCCCATGATCCCCAACAGATCATCGTAACGATGCAGAAAAAAACGGCCTGATAATAATCGTGTACAATAAACATAGCTATAATTGATTTTGTGTAGTTTGATGATAAATATCGAGCTCTTCCCGGTATGGCGACGACGATTGCGCACCTAAGCGTGTAACAGCAATCCCTGCTGCTTTCGTCGCAAATTCCAACGCTTCACGAATAGATCGTCCCTCGTTTAGAGCGACAACTAACGCGCCGTTAAACACGTCTCCTGCAGCCGTTGTATCTACAGCGATGACTTTCTGCGCCTTTACATAAACATATCCTCCCTCGAATAAGGCGATTGCACCTCTGGCACCTAACGTAATGACTACATTTTGTACGCCACTTTCGATCAAACTTTCTGCTGCTTTGCGGGCAGACTGTTCATCGCTTATACGAATTCCTGTTAGTAAAGATGCCTCCTCTTCATTGGGTGTTAACAGATATACCTTAGAAAGCACATCGCGCGACAACGATTGCGCTGGTGCTGGATTTAAAATAACCTTTGCGCCTTTCTTCTCAGCTTTGGATATGATATATTCAACGGTCTGCATAGGAATTTCTAACTGTATCAAGATATACTCACCCTTTTCCATCAGATCTTCAACGTGCTGTACTTCTTCAGGTAACAAGGTTCCATTGGCTCCAGGCGCAACCACGATATTGTTTTCTCCGCTCCGGTCAACCGTAATGACCGCAACGCCCGAAGGCGCATCTTTATCTATACGTATATAGCTCACATCAATACCTTCGTCCCATAAAGATTGCAGGGCTGCTTTCCCAAAAACGTCATCGCCTACACTGGCTACCAAGACAACTTCACCGCCCAACCTGGCCGCAGCTACGGCTTGATTGGCGCCTTTTCCACCTTGGTTCATAAAAAATTCGTTCCCCAAAATAGTCTCTCCCGGTTTTGGAAAACGATCCGTCCGCACAACCATATCCGTGTTTGAGCTACCAACAACAATAATTCGTGATCTTGACATATATTTCTTAAGGTAATTTTTTTGTTTATAATCGGCGCTTATTGCGCAATCGTTATCGCAATTGTACAGACTTTTTTTTATATTCCAAAATATTTTTAGATTTTTTGAGAAAAAGGGGCTGTTGGAGCTGCGAATGGTTCGCTACGTTGCTCGGTTACCACTTCCATTGTAACAAACGTAAGTAGGTGAGTTAGCTTAAGTTTGCTCCTATCAATACACGTAACTGCTTATAATATCACTATAGAACAGTTTTGCCGTCTTGCCAATGTAGGAAACCCTAAACTCATATTCCTGAAATCTTTCGAGATTGGTAATCCTACAGCGCGAATTGCTCGACAACTGAATATGCCAAGTATCCTCACCATCCTTCTTCCGGTATTCAAATTGGTACATCCTTGCCGGCCGCCCCGGGTTGACAAGCAGGTCAATACTGTTGCTATCAATCTCTGGTTTTGCCCGAAAATTATCCGGTTTCGGATTATCGCCTGTAGATCCTGGCGTACGCGAAGGCGCATATCCGGACAACAGAATCAGGCGTTCGTCTCCATCTGCAACCCGCGCAACATAAAAGGACAATATGCGTAATACCCGGAACAGCTCTTTCCGCTTTTGATTACGCAACAGGATGGCTCGTTGATCGCGGTACTTTGCATTCATCACCGCATGTCGAAACTCCAGGAGTATCGTTTCCAGTTCTTCCAGACTCGGGGTCGGATCGACAAATACATCCGAGTTCTTTTTCATTTGTTTCAGAATGCCGGAGGCATAGATATCCAACGATGTATTGCTTATATTGTGAGATCGTAAAGTAGGTCTTTTCATAACAAATTATAGAAGGTATTAATTAACATATGCTAATATACATATAAATAATTAAATCAACAAAATAACCTATAATACCATATTTTATTTATTACATATAATGTATATCAATTAAAGTATAAAACAATATCTATATGCATGTATTTTAATACAATATCTTGTAATCTTTATATAACTGTAATTAATATTAAAATGATATAATACATGTCTTCAAAAATACTGATATATACAATATATTATGCTATTGCTTTCATATTTATATGAAATATAAATTTACTAAAATAGTATAACATATATATTTTATAAAGACATGTATATACTATTTAGTTAAATATATTACAAATATCAATTGATATAAAGTTTATCTAAGATTATATTAATAATGAATCATGTTATAAAAATAAAATATAACATTATAATCAACAGAAAAGCACTTTTAATAGTACTATATCCTTTCAGAGGAGAATTAGAAGCAGGTTATTCAAGGACCCGAATGGAGTCTCTTTTAATCAGATGAGGTGCAAAAAGAGCGGAGTCTTGGACAGAAACACCGTGCACCATGCGCTCGAGTAAAAGCTCTACCGCTCGTTCGGCTATCTTTTCAACCGGGTGGGCGATACTGGTAATAGGACACGCTAAAAAATCTAAATATTGAGAGTTGTCGAAACTGACTAACGAGAAGTCTTCGGGAATATGGTATCCTTGTTCCTGCAAGGCTTTTAATACCCCCAAAGATATGGTATCGCTCAATGCAAAAATGGCGGTGGGCTTATCTTCCAGATCGAGTATTCGTTTCATCTCATTGTAGCCGGTTTCTTGTGTAAACTCCTGCCCGCCTACATATTGAAAACACAGATCATATTTTTCTATTCCTGCCTGATATCCTTTCACACGTTCCACGCTAGAGACAACTTCAGGGTTACCCTGTATACAGGCAATTTTTCGATGTCCGTTTTCGACCAGCAGCTCAATCGCCGACAAAGCACCCTGGAAGTGGTCGGTGGAGACAAAGGGTACCGGCAGAGCATCAAAATACCTATCGATAAAGATAACCGGCAACTTAATGTCAATTATCCGCTGGAGATGGTCATATTCATTTCCAGATGGGATAACAATCAAACCGTCTAAATTCTGTGCTGAAATCTTATTGATTGTTTCTTTCTCAATACGCTGATTTTCATCACAGTCTATCATATAGACCGAGTAATCTCTGTTGTAAAAGGCTTTACTGATAATGCTGGCTATGGTGGAGAAGAACGGATTGGCCAGACTAGGGACGATCAAGCCAATGGATTGATTTTTTTTCAACCGCAGATTTACTGCGGCTTGGTTGGGAATATAACGGAGTTTCTTGGCTTCTGCATGAATTATGGCTGCGGTTTTTTCACTGACCCGGTACTTTCTATATGTTCCGTTCAGCACGCGAGACACCGTCGTTGTAGAAAACCCCGTAATAGTCGCCAATGTCTTTATGGTCACATTTTCGAAATCCATAGGCCTAAAATAGGAACAAATAATAATCTTTGGACAAAGAAAGAATAAATAAAACGGATTTATTTTTTCCTCTTTCTAAAACGAAATAATTTTAGTAGTCTTGTGGATAGAATAAATATAAACGATTAAAATATATATACCTTCAATGGATTCACAAAACCTAAACTCCAAAAACGGCCAGTCGACCGTAGGCCCTATGATTATTATTGGCGCCTTATTCTTTATCTTTGGCTTCGTTACCTGGCTCAATTCCTTACTCATTCCTTATCTTAAGATTGCTTGCGAGCTGACAGACGTACAATCCTACCTTGTCACTTTCGCTTTCTATATTGCGTATTTGGTCATGGCTCCAGTTTCTACCTGGGTGTTGAATAGATTTGGATTCAAGAATGGTATGTCCATATCGTTAGGGATTATGGCAGTGGGTGCTTTACTGTTTATCCCTGCAGCTTTTTCCAGAACATACGGTTTGTTCCTCCTCGGGCTGTTTACCATGGGTGGTGGTCTCGCCATCCTCCAGACGGCTTCAAACCCTTATATAACGATTATCGGGCCTGTAGAAACGGCTGCCCGCCGGATCAGTATCATGGGGATCTGCAACAAGTTCGCCGGAGCTGCAGCTCCGATTATCCTTGGCTTGTTTTTAAATTTAGGCGAAGCCGATAAAATTGCAAAACAGGTCGAATCGATGTCTGCTACCGAGTATGCAGCTGCTTTGGACCAGGTTGCCTTGCAGGTGGTCAATCCTTATATTGGCATTGTCGTGGTTTTGGTTATACTGGCTATATGGATTTCGCGTGCGAACCTACCGGAAGTCAAAGGAGACGAAGAGGAAACGGCAGATCACCATACAATCTCCGAGGAGAAAAAAACAATCTGGAATTTCCCCCATGTCGTCCTTGGATTCGTCTGCTTATTCCTCTACGTAGGTGTTGAAGTACTGGCAGGAGATACGATCATAGCTTATGGTGTATCGCAGGGTATCAGCTTGGAAGATGCCAAATTCTTCACCGGCTTTACCATGGTGGCCATGGTGATAGGTTATATCATAGGTATTATTGCTATCCCCAAGTTCTTTACGCAGGAAACGGCTTTGAAGGTCTGCGCGATATTAGGCATTGCTTTTACCATAGGTATTGTCTATACCAGCGGTATGACTTCGCTTTATTTTGTGGCGCTGTTAGGGCTCGCCAACTCGCTAATATGGCCGGCTATATGGCCGTTGGCATTAAAAGGAGTGGGTAAATTCACAAGTGCCGCGTCAGGGTTACTCGTAATGGGTATAGCGGGTGGTGCAGTTATCCCATTACTCTATGGACAGCTCTCTCATTCAATAGGTCCACATTCGTCCTATTGGATCGCATTACCATGTTACCTGTTCATCCTTTATTATGCCATCGCAGGTCATAAGGTAGGGAAAAAGAATGTGGTACATATTGAAGAATAACGCATTATATACTTAAATGAGAGAGGGGCGATTTAAAAAGCCCCGCTCTTGTTTAAAAACGATATATCCCTCCCGGATAAATACAATATTTTAACGGCATATCCCAAACCCCGACGTCTTCGATCCTTTCTACCGGTTCAAAATAACTCAAACCTATTGTCCGAACGTCAGAACGGCACCGTGCCAGAAACCGATCGTAAAACCCTTTTCCGTATCCAACGCGATGACCTTGTGTATCCGCAACAAGCAGAGGGACAAGTACGGCATCAATCAACTGTTCGTCTACGAGCTCGCCTGCAACAGGCTCGGGTATGCCCCAACGATTAACTTGGAACTGTGTATTTTGATCCCATAGAAAATTGGCCATCACGCTACTTTCCGGATCAGCTTTGGAAACGACAATGTGGATATTCGGATAGTTCTCCCGAAGCCAATTGACTAAGTGCATCGTGTCAGGCTCGTTAAACTTCGCAATGGAAAGATAGACGTGCAGGTACTGACAGGTACTCCAGTCCAATGTTATCAAGTGGCTTAACAGCATACGATCTAAGGTTTGACACTCTGCTGCTGATAAATCAATCCGTTTCTGTTTGTATAGCTTACGAAGGTTTTCCTTGGTCATATACAATAAAGTAATAAAAAATTCCAATACCTTGTTGGTAATAGTCCTTTATTCGCTGATTCTACTTTTTAAGTCCATTCGCTCATGCAAAATTCTCGTTATTTCAATTAGATCAGCACTTAATTTCCTATAAAATATAATGTGTCGATTTGCTCTTAACCCCAAGAGTTCCTCCTTTACTCCTTCATAGTTTTTCCCCATGTTTGGGTCATTCGCAATGTGCTGGCAGTTGTTAAGTAACATATCATAATACTTGTCTGCTTGTTTCTCAGACCATGTGTCAAATGTGTAATTCCAAATTTTAGCTAAATCTTCAACGGCTTTATTAGTCAATTTATATTTAGCCATTGCATTTTCTTTTTGCTTTTAATTCTTGAAGATGTTTGTCCCGGTCAAAATCGTGAGCAATTCCACTGTCAATCCCTTCTTGTATAGCATTCCTCAACGCGGTAATTTTACTTTCTTCGTCTTCTAAAAGCCGAAGTCCGGCCCGAATAACTTCGCTTGCATTTTTGTATCGTCCAGCTGCTATCTGGCTACTTACGAACTGGTGAAAATAGTCTCCAAGTGAAATGGATGTATTCTTCATTTTCCTATACTTTTTATCAATCTACCAAAAATTGGTAACTATTCAAATTTTTTCGTGAGAAAATTCAGATTCATCACTCAAGTTTTTTGGTGACACGTGGTGAAGAAAATTGCCGCCAAAAAAAAACGGCCTTGCAGCAGAGCGCTTACAAGACCGAATAATCAACCTAAACCTATTTCTTTATTTTACCCGTTCGACATAATTGCCGGTACGGGTGTCCACTTTAACTTTATCGCCCTGATTGATAAACAGAGGTACTTTAATTTCTACACCTGTCTCTACGGTCGCATTCTTCAAAGCACTCGTAGAAGTATCCCCTTTTACCGCAGGTTCTGTATATGTTATTTCCAATTCTACCGTTGTCGGAGCATGTGCCATGATAGGCTCATCACTCTCAAAAGCAACGATAACGTTCATACCTTCTTTCAAGAATCGTGCCGTATCACCGAACAAAAATTTTGGAATGTTAAATTGTTCGTAGGTGTTATTATCCATGACCACGAAAAAATCACCGTCTTCATACAGGTATTGGTAATCATTCGTTTCCACCCGTGCAATTTCCACAGCTTCATCCACACGAAAGCGATATTCTGCCAATTTCCCGGTCTTTACATTCCGCATTTTCGCTTGGTAAAATGCCCGTAAATTGCCCGGTGTCCGATGAATAAATTCTTCTACCGTTACTAACTCACCATTAAAACGAAGTACGTTTCCTGTTTTTACTTCTGAAGCTTTAGCCATTTTCTGTTTTGTTTCTTCTTTGCACAAAAATATGAAAACTCGATTGAATTAAAAAGTACTATGGTCCCTCAGGCCGGGAGGACCCTTCTTTATTCCTTGATGAATAAAGAAGCAAACAAATCAAGGCTTGGACGGTACGACGCTAAAAACAGTCCTTTTGCCCTAAACAGATCGGAGCCATTGCGCTTTGCTCCATTTTTTCGATCTGTTTTATACGGGCACTCGGATGTTTTCTTAACGCTGTACAGTCCTAGGCCGTCTTTCTACCGGCGTAGGATAATTGAGATTTGAGACACGAGATTTGAGAAAAAAAGCAGAATCCGCACAGAGACCTAAAAATGTCGCCTCAGCGGGTCGCGGATGGCAGGAAGGAAGAGACGATGTAGCGAGCCGGTACAGCGACGCGTTTTTGGGTACCTTTTGGCAAGACAAAAGTACCTGCCCGTCCGGCACGAGGACAATAATTACTTATAATCCATCACACGAATAAACTCATCACAAAAATCATACTCCTTCTCCTGGTTTGAACCAATGATAAGCAGGCGATTTGCGCAGGTACGATCGATCAGATCCCGATACCATTTCTCACCTTCGACGTCCAGATTGCTGGTCGGTTCGTCCAGCAGCAAAATAGCAGAAGCGGAAAAGCAAGCCAAAGCGAGTTTTAGCCTTTGCTTCATTCCGGAGGAGAAGTACTTAATTTGCTTGTGGGACGCATCTTCCATGGCCAGATGGGCGATAATTGCCGGCTTATCAAACCCTTCTAACATAGATTTGAATTTAAAATGAAAGTCTATCATTTCTGTCAGGGTAAACTCTTCGATCAACTCCATATAGGGTGCAGCAAAAACAAGATACGGATAGATATCGTCCACATGGATTTCACGATCAGCAGAGCGGAGGTACGCAACACGCCCCTCACTGGCCGACAACTGCCCCGCGATCGTCTTGAGTAAAGTCGATTTGCCGGATCCATTGGGTCCGAGAATAGCATATTTTTTTGAAGAAGAGAAGGTATAGTTTATATTTCTGAAGATCCATTGTTGATCAAACCTTCTACCTAAATTGTGTAAAGTTATAGTCAATAAGCAGTCGCTATTAGTATTAAACACTTATTTTACCTTGATTAAACCCTCGTACTACGCCTCGATCCGAGCTGCGCACAAACATTAAGATCTCATCCCGCAGCTCGGTAGCCGCAAATTCCGCTTCAACGAGATCTAAAGCCTTGCTTAGATTTCTATTCTGCACAAAGAGCACACGATAGATATTCTGGATCTCCGCGATCTGCTCGGGAGAAAAGCCTCTTCGCCGTAGACCTACCGAATTCACACCGGCGTAGGAAATCGGTTCACGAGCAGCCTTGATAAAAGGAGGAACATCCTTTCGCACCAGCGTACCTCCGGTCACAAAAGCATGCGAACCGATTTTACAGAACTGATGCACGGCAACCAGACCGGCCAATACGACATAATCACCGACGGTAATATGTCCGGCCAAGGTGCTGGAGTTCGAAAAAATACAGTTATCACCTATCAAACAATCATGTGCGATATGACTGTAGGCCTGTATTAAGCAATTTTTTCCCACTACTGTTTTATAGCGGTCTTTGGTCCCTCTGTTAATGGTCACGCACTCCCGTATCGTGGTGTTATCACCAATCTCTACGGTAGTCACTTCTCCTTCGAACTTCAAGTCCTGCGGTTCGCCGGAAATAACAGCCCCCGGAAAGATCTTGCAATTCTTGCCGATCCGGGCGCCATCCATGATGGTGACGTTAGGGCCTACCCAGGTACCTTCTCCTATGACCACATCGCGATGTATGGTACTGAATGGTTCGATGACCACGTTAGGAGCTATTGAGGCTTCCGGGTGGATGTATGACAACGGTTGTATCATTTATTATTTATTTTACTTTCACAATTTGAGCCATGAGTTCTGCCTCACTGACGATCTTCTCCCCGACCATACCAACTCCTTTCATCCGGGCAATTCCCCGACGTATAGGCTCCAGTAGCTCACAGCTGAAGATGACCGTATCTCCCGGATGAACCTGGTTTTTGAACCGAGCATTTTCGATTTTCAAAAACAACGTCAACCAGTTTTCAGGGTCGGGAACGGTATTTAATACCAAAATACCTCCTGTCTGCGCCATCGCTTCAATCTGAAGCACACCCGGAAAAACCGGAGCACCGGGAAAATGTCCCATAAACAAGTCTTCATTTATCGTCACATTTTTCAACCCCACAACGTGAGTCTCCGAAAGCTCCAATATTTTGTCGACCATTAAAAAAGGTTGCCGGTGCGGGAGAATATTCATAATCTCTACCGTGTCATAGACCGGTTTCGCGTGGATATCGTACATATTTATTTTCTTCTTGCTCTTATCCCGCTTGATTTGATTTTTAATGCGTTTCGCAAAAGCCACATTCGCCGCATGTCCCGGCCGGGCAGCCATAATATGGCCTTTTAAAGGGCGGCCTACTAAGGCAAGATCGCCGATCATATCCAGCAGCTTATGCCGTGCGGGTTCATTTTGATACCGCAACTGAATATTATCCAAAATACCTTCGTCTGCCACTGTCACCTCTTTATTAAACAAGCTTTTTAACTTATCAAGTTCACCCTTACTCACTTCCTTGTCCACTATAACGATAGCATTCGACAAATCGCCACCTTTGATCAGATTATTATTTACCAAGGCCTCCAACTCATGCAGAAAACAAAAGGTTCGTGAAGACGAGATATCTTTCTTAAATTCGTCGATCTTGCTGATCGACGCATGTTGGCTGCCCAATACGGGAGAGTTGAAATCGATCATACAGGTCAGCCTATAGCCATCCAGTGGCATGGCTACAATTTCGACCTTGCGCTCAGCTTCCACATAGTGGATGTTCTCCTTGATTTCATAAAAATCCCGATCCGCTTCCTGCTCTGCGAACCCTGCTTCCAACAATTTTTCTATGAAGGGGGCCGAACTACCATCCAGAATAGGCACTTCGGGTCCATCAATATCAATCAGTACATTGTCTACCTCCAACCCCACCAAAGCAGCCATAAGATGTTCTATCGTGCTTACAGAAGCTCCATTTTCGGAAATGGTAGTCCCCCGGGAAGTATCCGATACATTGTCGGCATCTACAGCTACTGTCGGTTGCCCGTCCAAATCAACGCGCCGAAATTTAAACCAGTGATTTTCAGGGGCAGGTTTAATGGTCAAGGTTACCGACCTCCCCGTATGTAACCCTATTCCTGAAATTGAAATTTCCGACTTTATGGTCCGTTGTTTGGCATTCATTTCTTCCATACGTGATGTTAAATTTTATTACAGTTATTTCTGATTTTTTAACTTTTTTTCTAAGGCCAAAATCCTTCTTTCCAAATCCGGAAGCTTCGTATATATCACCTGCGACCGCATTTCACTGATATAAGGGGCAAATGGCGCCCCACCCCATTTTGCATTTTTAATAAGAATGCTTCGATTTACACCCGATTGCGCCTGTATCTGGCTACCATCGGCGATATTGACATGCCCTACAATCCCAACCTGCCCACCTAATACCACATGCTTTCCAATTTTTGTACTGCCCGATACACCTGTCTGTGCGGCGATCACACTATTTTCACCTACCTCTACATTATGGGCAATCTGGATAAGGTTGTCGAGCTTCACGCCCTGTCGGATTACGGTAGAACCCATTGTCGCCCGATCGATCACGGTGTTGGCGCCGATCTCCACACGGTCTTCTATAACGACATTACCGATTTGGGGTATTTTATCGTAAGTCTCATCTTTTTGGGGGGCGAACCCAAATCCATCACTCCCTATTACCGCACCGGCATGTATAATTACATCTTGTCCCACGACGGTATCGTAATACAAGGTCACATTGGGGTATAACGTCGTATTATCTCCTACAACAACATTGTCGCCAATATATACATGCGGATAAATCTTGACATTATTTCCAACCTTAGCCTCTTTACCCACATAGGCAAAAGCACCGATATATCCACCCGCTCCGATCTGTGCTGTTTCATGGATAAAGTGATTGTCTTCTCTACCTTCACGCTCGGTTTTGAAACCATAATAGGCTTTCAATAACTGCGTGAATGCCAAATATGAATTATCTACCCGGATTAATGTAGCCTGTACCGGCTTCTGTAAGTGCAACGTCTTGTCTACAATAACGATAGTCGAACGTGTAGAATAGAGATAGTGCTCATATTTTGGATTGGACACAAAAGAAAGGCTACCTGCTGCACCTTCCTCAATTTTTGACAATTGGGTTACAACAGCGTGAGGATCGCCCTCAATCTTACCATGTATTAAAGCTGCTATTTGTTCTGCTGAAAATTGCATCAATTTACAAATGTATCTTTTTCTAAAGAAAAAATTATTTTTTAATACCTCTTTTTAAATTATACCTATTTCTTTTGGATACGTCACCGCGTATTTTTCTACACTCTTTGCCAAGGCTTCGAGATTAGAAAGATCGGAGGCCTCTGCAATATCCATCAGTTCGCCTTTATTGTTGACGACTCTGATCGGATCCTGTTCCGCATCGTAAGCATTATTCCGGATAACCTGATGATACACAAAATAATCGACTTCATGCGCTGTTATTCCGAAATAATCTTTGACCCGTGATCGTATATTTCTCATTTCATCGGCGTCGAAATCATTGCTCCGCATCGCCGTCCGAAACAATTCACGGTCCAGCAGTTTCCGACATAACGTGGACAAGACAAAATCCTCATGATCTACCCAAACCTTCAATGCGGATAAGATATCGTTGTCATCCAGCTTGGTAAACCAGTGTAAGTGTACCGCCTGTTGCTTGAAATTTTCGGCCGTGATCTTATTGACCATAAAATGATGTAAAGCCGGCGTAGCAAAAAGCACCATACCCGCATTGCTCAATTCTTTTGCCCGCGCCAAAGCTTTTATCAGCATTTGCTCGGCCGTAATAACGGTCTTATGCAGGTAGACCTGCCAGTACATCAGCCTACGCGCAATCAGAAATTTTTCGACAGAATATATCCCTTTCAATTCCACGACCAGTTCACCATCCTGGACATGTAGCATCTTGATGATACGATCAAACGAAATCACGCCTTCCGAGACACCTGTAAAAAAACTGTCCCGGTTCAGATAATCCATGCGATCGGTATCGAGTTGGCTGGATACCAGCTGGTGTAAAAACTTACGGGGATACTGATTATTGAATATGGTAATGGCTAAATCCAGTTGACCACCAAATGCCGCATTGAGCTGATCCATCAACAAATGCGAGATCGTCTCATGCGATACGCCTTCAATAATGGTATGTTCTAAGGAATGAGAAAACGGCCCGTGGCCGATATCGTGCAACAGAATGGCTGCCAGCGCGGCTTCTTCCTCTTCCTTACTGATAAAAACATCCTTCGTGCGGAGCGTATCGATAGCCAGCTGCATCAGATGCATTGCGCCGATCACATGCTGAAAACGGGTATGTAATGCTCCGGGATAAACCAGATGGGTCATACTGACCTGCTTAATATTCCTCAGCCGCTGCAAATAAGGGTGCTGAATCAAATCAAAGATAAAACCCGACGGTATTGACACAAAACCGTATACTGGATCATTGATTATTTTCTTTTTGTTCAAGAGGCGAATATTTAAGCTAACTAGTCTATACCATGTGATAGATTCTAAAATAAAAATGGACGTACTAAGATAGCCGCAAAGATACATACATTGCAGTTAATTTATGTTAAAAATCGGCTGCATTCTTTATATCAAACATGTATTTGGTCTAAAAACAGTATTTTTATGTGAATGAAATATAAAAATTCCTCACTTTACTATTAATTCAATATATTAAAAAATCAACTAAAATAATTACCATGGCTAAAATGCACGTTCTTTGGGCAGATGATGAAATTGAATTCCTGAAACCACATATTCTGTTGCTGGAAGAAAGGAATTACAAAGTAACGACGGTAAACAACGGGAACGATGCTGTGGAAGCTTTTAAAAGTGAACCTTTTGATATCGTGTTTCTGGATGAAAATATGCCCGGACTTACGGGACTCGAAACATTAAATATTTTAAAATCGATCAATCCCTCTATTCCAACAGTCTTAGTGACCAAAAATGAAGAGGAACATCTTATGGAAGATGCTATCGGCGCTAAGATTGATGATTATCTTATCAAACCGGTCAATCCCAAGCAAATCCTGCTGACGATCAAGAAGTTTACGGAAAACAAGCGCCTGGTCAGTGAAAAAACATCTATGGCGTACCAGCAGGAATTTCGGAATCTAGGCATGATTATGAACAACAGTCTGACCCACGAGGAATGGGTGGAAGCCTATAAAAAATTGATCTATTGGGAACTATCACTGGAAAAATTGGAGGATGAAAGTATGCATGAAATTCTTACGACGCAAAAGTCAGAGGCCAACACGCTTTTTTCCAAATACATCGAGCGCAATTACCTGCAATGGATGAATGATCCGGAGACAGGTCCTATTCTTTCCCATCAGCTGTTCCGAAAGAAGGTGTTTCCCGATCTGAGTCCCGACTATCCGACATTCCTTTTTCTGGTCGACAATCTGCGTTATGACCAATGGAAACAGATAAACGATGTCATCACCGATTACTTCCATCTGGAAGAGGAGACCTGCTATTTCAGCATTCTGCCCACAGCAACGCAATATGCACGAAATGCTATTTTTAGTGGGATGACGCCCTTGGAAATGGAAAGAAGGTTCCCTGAACACTGGCAGAATGACGATGATGAAGGTGGAAAAAACATGTACGAAGACGTCTTCCTTGCGGATCAGATCAAGCGGCTCTACCGGCCGGAAATCAAACATAGCTACACGAAAATACTGACATTGGAGCAGGGAAAAGAAGTGCTTGATAATGCCAACAGATTGCTCAATAATGATCTGAATGTGCTGGTGTATAATTTTGTGGATATGCTTTCACATGCACGTACCGATATGGCTATGATTCGAGAACTGGCGAATGATGAGGCGGCCTATCGCTCGCTGACGCTCTCCTGGTTTGAACATTCGCCCCTGTTGGACCTCATTAAATGGTTATCACAGCGTCAGGTACGGGTGATCGTCACGACAGATCATGGCACTATCCGCGTAAAAAAACCTTCAAAAATTATCGGTGACCGCCACACCAATACGAATTTAAGGTACAAACAGGGCCGTAATCTCAACTATAATGATAAAGAGGTATTCGTTATAAAAAACCCACACGCTGCCCAGCTACCCAAAATCAACGTCAGTTCAACCTTTGTATTCAGCAAGGATGACTATTATTTTGTATACCCCAATAATTACAACCAGTTCGTCAACTATTACAACGGCACATTCCAGCATGGAGGCATATCATTGGAAGAAATGATTATTCCGTATGCAACTTATAGACCGAAATAGGTATTTTTGCTTTTATGACGTTAGTAGCAAAAAGTCTGTCCGACCTGCCTGATGTGGCGCAGGAAATTATCTCCACATTTCCGGAAGAACGAATCTTCTTATTTTACGGAAATATGGGGGCAGGCAAAACGACACTTATCCATGCATTATGTGTAACACTTGGTGTTCAGGAACAGACTTCCAGCCCAACCTTTTCCATTGTCAATGAATACAGCGCGGAAAAGGGCACACTTTATCATTTTGACTTCTACCGGCTGAAAAACGAATCGGAAGCATACGATCTGGGCTATGAAGAATATTTTTATTCCGGAAATTACTGTTTTGTCGAATGGCCGGAGAAAATCGCTAACCTCCTGCCGGAACAATACCTCAAAATAGCTGTGGAAGCTACAGAAAACCAACAACGGACGATCACTATCGAAACAAAAAAGTAGAGCTTATGAAACGACAAATTGCTGCCCTAACTTTCGGGATCATTTTTCTGCTCACCTACCGTGCCTCCGCACAGGAGGACAGTGTAAGCGTAGCTTATCCGCGGCTCTATGGCGGCCTTACTTTTTCCCGCATAGAATGGGGCTTCTCCAGACTGATGGATAATGGATCTTTCCAGCTGTCGGAGAACAATACATTTCTGTCTTACAAAAAAGCATCAAATTTCGGGTTTGACGTCCTACAGGCGGGTCTTCGCTTTACGGACAAATTCAAAACCTTTCTTTCTGCAGGCGTAGAATGGAACTATATCCGCCTGGAGAAAAACATCCTCTTTGATCGCAACACGTCGCCCCTGTCTTATCAAGATATTGATCCTGAAGAGATCGCTTACGAAAAGAACATACTCACTTCGACCTATTTACGGGTGCCGTTGACTTTTGAATGGCGAAGTCGGAAATATGCCAATGGCAATCGATCAAAAATCGCTTTCGGCCTCACGACGGGTGTATTATTAAAAGGTACACAACGTCTGAAAAGCGAAAAGGACGGTAAACAGAAATTCAAAAATGATTACAATTTAGCAACATTCCAATATGGACCGTTTATTCGGGTAGGATATGATAGGTTCGGCTTATTCGCCAAATATTACTTGAATGATATGTTCGAAAACAGTCCAGAGCTGAAAGGTCTGCAAAATATGGCCTTTGGGGCATCGCTTGGATTTTAACCGTGATATATTTATGAGTAATTCTTCCGCTTCCTGTACATCTATTTTTAATGACACACAACTTCAAGATGTGTCCTTAATCCATGGAAGGAATGTGACTGTGGCTTTTGAGGGAGCAAAAGAAACTGTAGCGGTCGATGGTATCGACTTTGACATAGCAGAAAATAAAATCACGGCCATCATCGGGGAGTCAGGTAGTGGCAAGAGCAGCCTGCTCCGGCTTATTTACGGTCTGCTGGAGCCCCAGTCGGGTGAGATAAGATACCGAGGGTGGTTGGTACCGACAAGAAAGGACAAACTCATTCCCGGCCACGATGCCATGAAACTGGTCTCTCAGGGGTTTGACGACCTCAATCATTATGCCAAGGTATGGGACAATATCGCGTCACAGCTCTCTAATACCGATATCGAAGGCAAAAACCGTAAAACACAAGAAGTACTGGACCGACTCCGCATTGCGCATTTGGCACAACATCGTGTGGCGGACCTGAGTGGCGGCGAGCGGCAGCGTGTAGCGATAGCGCGCGCACTTATCAACGAGCCGGAAGTGCTTTTGATGGACGAACCGTTTAATCAAGTGGATGCTGCCTTTCGGGATGCCCTACAACAGGATATCCGCAAAATAGTCGAAGACACCGGTCTTACCGTCATCTTAGTATCGCACGATCCTGCCGAAGTATTGGGTATGGCGGACGATCTGCTCGTCCTGAAAGACGGTCGGATTGTCGATTTTGGAAACCCCAAATCGCTTTATTTCCATCCCAAAAACCCATACACGGCACGTTTATTAGCTAAAAGCAATACACTCACACCTACACAGGCGAAAAAGATAGGGTTGTCTGTCAACAGTATTATCGCTGTGCATCAGGAGTGGATCAGCGTTCGTGAAAATCCACAGTCACCCTTTGAAATCAAAGATATCCGGTTTCGGGGATTCTATAGAGAGTACGTCATTGGGGACGACGAGATTGCCTTGCATGCCATCGCGCAGGAGACATCTACACTTGACCAGTATACTAAGGTAGACATCGTCGTCAAGGAATATATTTCTTTTTAGTACTCTCCAAGCGGCAGGTCATTTACCCACACCAGCATTGCATTAAACCAGTTATGGTTATCCGTTTTATTGTTTAGCCCAAATCCGTGCCCTCCCGTTTCGTATCGAAAAAGAGCAGCCGCAACACCGCTAGACTTGAGCTTATTTAGATAACGTTCGCTATTGGCGATAGGCACAGCCTTATCATCGGCTGCATGTATTAGGAATGCCGGAGGCGTATGTGAATTAATGTTCAACTCGTTGGAAAAACGACGCACATCGTCCTCCAGAAAATCGGGCCCGATAAGATTCTTTTTGGACCCCATATGAGTGATTTTATCATCCATTGAGATGACGGGATAGGCCAATATCGAAAAATCAGGACGTAAATTCATTTTTGCAGGTGCGCCTGTTCGGTAATCTGTCATAAAATGTGTCGACAACGTAGAGGCCAAATGTCCACCGGCCGAAAACCCGATAACACCGACATACCTTATATTTCCTAACTCTTCAGCATGCGCCCGGATATAAGCCAGTGCAGACTGCGCATCCTGAATGGGCGCGATACGCTTGTCTTCCTGTTGGTCTGCCTTTGGTAACCTGTATCGCAATACAAAAGAGGCGTAACCCAAATCCTGTAGCCTCTTGGCGACGTCATGCCCTTCGTGTTGTATAGCCACTTTGCCGTATCCCCCTCCCGGAATGATTAAAAAAGCAATATCGGAACTTACCTTAGCAGGTTGATAGCTATAAAATTCAGTTACGTTTTCACCCAATTCAATACCAGCCTTGTGGTTAATTACACCTCCTGGGTAGAGTTCGATTTTTTCCTGAGCTATTACTATACCTGACATACCGATACAAAGAAAGAAACAAATATACTTATACATAAAAAGGAATTTTATTGATTAGCAACGATCATTAAACTTAAATCTTTAAAAGACATGTTGAATTTTTCGGCAATATCTTTGTTCGTCAAACTTCCCTGGAAGAGATACACCGCATGACGGACTCCCTGATGTGTCCAGATCAGATTACGAAGCCCACCACAATCCCCGATCTGCAACAATATGGGCGTAAATATATTGGTCATCGCATAGGTGGCCGTACGCGCTACCCGCGATGCAATATTGGGCACGCAATAGTGTATGACATCATATTTCCGAAAGATCGGATTATCGTGTGAGGTAATTTCTGATGTTTCAAAACATCCCCCCTGATCAATGGAAACATCAATCAGCACAGAATTCGGTTTCATTCCCGACACGGTGTCTTCGGAGATTATACACGGCGAACGGCCATTCCGTGCACGCAAAGCACCAATGACGACATCACACGAACGTACGGCTTTATTGAGTATCAATGGCTGTATCACCGAGGTAAACACACGACTACCTACATTATTTTGCAGACGTCTCAATCGATAGACAGAACTATCGAACACTTTTACCTGCGCGCCTAACGCGATGGCTGTGCGTGCCGCAAACTCGCCTACAGTACCTGCTCCGATAATAACAATTTCTGTCGGTGGAACGCCGGTAACACCGCCCAGCATTAACCCCTTACCATCAAAAATGTTGGATAAATACTCCGCAGCAATCAAGATAGATGTCGCACCGACAATTTCGCTCATCGCCCGAACAACAGTGAGATGTCCACCTTCATCTTGTAAATATTCATAAGATAAAGCCGTAATTTGCTTCTTTATCATCGCCTGCAGGATACTTCTTTCCAATAAGGAAGGTTGCTGACTGGACAGCAAAATCTGCTTGTTCTTCATCAACCCCACTTCTTCCAAGGTCGGACTGGCAATCTTAATAATAATGTCCGCCTTAAATACGGCCTCGCGCTCATAAACAATCTGGGCACCCTGTTCGCTATAATGATGATCCATAAAGTTGGAAGCCGCGCCCGCCTGTGTTTCGATAATCACTTGATGTCCATGTTCGACCAACAGGGCTACAGACAAAGGCGTCAAGGCTATCCTATTTTCCTGAAAGACAATTTCTTTAGGGATTCCAATGATCAAACTATTCCTGGACGTAGCGATTGCTTGTCGCTCTTCCTTCGGCTCTCCTAGCACCTCTCCGGCCGCTTTTGACATATTATTCATGGTTACTGTAGTTACAAGACACTAAATTTACCGAATCCTATTGATATTATGGCAGATAAATCACTTCGAATAGCCAACTATTTAATTATTTCTATGTTTTTTATATTAACTTTGTTTAACAACCTTTTTTAAAACATGAAAATTCTAAAAGTTATTAACCATATAAAGATCGTCCCTCGATGGATAATCTTCGCACTAGACCTATGCATTGCGGCTGTCGCTTTTATATGTGCGTATCTTCTATTTCATAATTTTAGTTTTGTCCAATTCCGAACGCGGGACACTGCGATATTATTTTTATTCACCTTGAGTGCTACCGGAATTTCTTTTATCGCTTTTCGACTATACCGCGGCATTATCCGCTATACCAGCGCTGTAGATTCCATACGTATACTCTCCACCGTACTTTTTGCCCAGACATTACTATTTACCGCTAAATTAGTACTCGTTGCATTGGCCATCCCATCATTGATCAATACACAGTTTATCATCGTATATGGCCTACTTCTATTTTTAGCATTGATCACATATCGTACCTCTATTAAAGTTTTCTTCCAATACACGCGGACAATCAAGAAAACGAAGAAAAACGTGTTGGTATATGGGGCAGGCGATCTTGGAATAGCAGTGAAGCGAACTTTTGACCATGACCCGACTTCCAACAGAATTATTGTGGGATATCTCGATGATAATCATGATAAAATCGGCAAGTCCATTGACGGCATTAAAATTTTCAATTCCGACGAGTTGGGAAAAGTGATTAAAAAACTGGATGTAGACGAACTTATTTTTGCTTCCCATCATATCGCTCCGGACAAAAAGTCTACACTGATTGATCAGTGTCTCGAACATGATATCCATGTCCTGACCCTCCCTCCTATCAACAGAATAATGAATGGAGGATTGAACGTCAATCAAATTCAGAAGGTCAAGATTGAAGATTTACTGGAACGGTCGCAAATCATTATCAACAATGAGTGTATTCGGGAACAATTGGAAGGAAAACGCATATTAGTAACCGGTGCCGCAGGTTCGATCGGAAGTGAGATAGCTAAACAGCTGGGCAAGTACAATCCGAAGATGATCGTGTTATGTGATCAAGCCGAATCACCTTTACACAACCTACATCTCGATCTTCAGGACAACTTCAAGGATCAACTGTACCATTCCTATATCGCCGATGTTAAAAATATCGAGCGTATGAAAGCTCTTTTCGAGACATTCCGACCTCAGGTCGTTTTCCACGCTGCCGCTTACAAGCATGTGCCTATGATGGAGAATCATCCTATAGAGGGTGTCCAGACAAACGTTTGGGGGACCTATAATATAGCGACATTATCGGTAGAATATGGCGTTCAGAAATTTGTGCTGGTATCCACAGACAAAGCGGTAAATCCGACCAACATCATGGGTGCGACCAAACGGATTGCCGAAATCTATGTGCAAGCCTTAAACGCCAACCTGGCAACTACCTATGGTAAGAATGTCACCAAATTTATCACGACCCGATTTGGAAATGTATTAGGTTCCAATGGGTCGGTTATTCCCCGTTTCCGCGAACAGATTGAAAAAGGGGGACCGGTCACGGTCACTCACCCGGAAATTACCCGATATTTTATGACGATCCCCGAGGCATGCCAGCTGGTCGTCGAAGCCGGCTGCATGGGCAATGGCGGAGAGATCTATGTATTCGACATGGGGAAATCGGTCAAGATCGTCGATCTGGCCGAGAAGATGATAAAACTATCGGGGTATGTACCTTATCAGGACATCGATATTAAATTTACAGGTCTGCGACCCGGCGAAAAGTTGTATGAAGAGCTGCTGAATGATCTGGAGAACACATTGCCGACCTATCATGAAAAAATCATGGTGGCAAAAGTTCGGGAAAACGATTATAACCATGTGATGCAGCAGCTGGAAGAACTTTTCTCCTTATTGGCAACCCAGCATACCATCAACGTCGTGCGACATATGAAGTCAATAGTTCCGGAATTCAAAAGCCAAAATTCGGTTTACGAACAGCTCGACGAAGGACATATCATACAAAGCGATTCGAACGAAATAGCATAACGTTCCTTCTCATAAGCACATGTCATGGCATCACGCTACCACGCTATATGAAGTATTTTTATGCGAATAAAATATGGAAAGTATATAGAAAAGTGTATTTTTGCGTTCCGTAATTTACATTAAATATAAACTAATGCCAGCGACGAATAATAAAACAGAAAAAAAAGGCGCATTTTTCCAGGATAACCAAAAAAGCATTGTCTTTATCGTGGGGGGAATTATTGTTCTTATTTTACTCTATATCGGTTACCAGAAGCTTTATTTAGAACCGCGTGCCGGTAAAGCGGCTGATGCCATGTATAAAGCCGAGGAATTTGCTTTAATTGACTCTTTGCAGAATAAGGCCATTGAAGGCGACGGACCGTTTATCGGCTTTAAGGAAATCGCCGAGGAATACTCCAATACACCTTCTGCAAATATAGCAAACGCATACTTAGGCGGCCTTTACTTACGTCAGCAAAATTTTCAGGAAGCTATCAAATATTTGAAAAAATATAGCGATACGGGCAGTGAAATTTTAGATCCATTGGTCACTGGATTAATCGGCGACGCCTATTCGGAGAGCCAGGATTATAATAACGCAGCGAACTACTATAAAAAAGCTGTGGCTAAAGCTACAAACTCTTACACTACGCCGTTGTTCCTGAAAAAACTGGGATTAGTCTATGAGCAACTTGGTGAGCTGGATAAAGCGGAAGAAGCTTATGCACGTATAAAGAATGATTTCCCACAAAGCACAGAAGCTTCTACGATCGACGGTCCGTTAGGACGTGTACAAGCCAAGCGTTAAGGGGGGATAATATCTAAATAGCTTATTATTATGGCCAGTAGCTTAAAAAATCTATCGGACTTTTCTCATATTGATGTACAACGTGCTGCGGGTCTTAAGTTTGCAGTTGTTGTATCCCAATGGAATGCACAGGTAACTGGAGCACTCTTGAGTGGGGCCATTGATGGTCTTCTGCAGTACGGTGTTGCTGAAAATGATATTCAGGTTATTCACGTTCCAGGCAGTTACGAGCTGATATCTGGGGCAGATATGATTTTGCGCAATACGGCGTGGGATGCTGTTATATGCTTAGGTTGTGTGATCCAGGGAGAGACCAGACATTTTGACTTCATCTGTGAAGCGGTCGCCAATGGCATCGCGAATGTTTCTATAAAACATAATAAACCTGTAATTTTCGGCGTTCTAACGACAGATAACCTGCAGCAGGCTTTGGATAGAGCCGGGGGAAAACATGGCAATAAAGGTGAGGAAGCAGCCATCACAGCGATACAAATGGCGCATATCCATAAATCAAATTAATATGAGACGTTCGATCGTTCTTTTATGGTGTATATTGATTCTAGGAACAGCGATCCTCTCCTCTTGTACCCTACAGTCTGACTGCGCTGCATACAGCACCTATGTCAAGAAGAAAAGTAGAACAAAATAAATCATGAACTGGATTGATTTAAACTCATCGGCCCAATTAGATGCCATTTGGGAATCGGCAGAGATCGCGGTGATTTTCAAACACAGCACCCGATGTCCTGTAAGTGGTATGGCGAAACGGAGTCTCGAGTTCGAATCAGATCGCATTCCAAGTCATATCCCATTCTATTATCTCGACCTCCTTCAGCATCGTGATCTTTCAAACAAAATAACGGAGAAATGGCAGGTTGTTCACGAATCTCCACAGGTACTCGTTATACAGGGCAACCAATGCCTTTATCATGCGTCGCACGACAGGGTTGATATGATGGCTATCACTCCATTTTTGTCATAGCCTCTACTAAACGAGATAAACTCCTCTTATTTTTCCAAATTGTTTTGCCGTTATAAAAAAGAATTCTATATTTGCAGCACCAAATAAAAAGGCCCGTTCGTCTAGGGGTTAGGACGCAAGATTTTCATTCTTGAAACAGGGGTTCGATTCCCCTACGGGCTACAGAAAACGCATCAATCACACACGATTGGTGCTTTTTTTATGCCATAGGTCGCGAAATAGGGCGAATTAATTTGGTTTGATTTGGGCTGTTTTGGACAAAAAATAGCACAAATAATATAGACAAAGATTTAGTTTTTTACACACATTTCCCAGAATTAATCTTAAAGAAGTCGATCTGTATTTTGCTGCGCATTTTTAGTTGTAGAAGATTTATATATTTGTGAGTTCGCCCTCATTTTAAAATAAGACATAAAATATGACAACAAATCAGCAAATAATATTAAACACATTACTTGAACAGCAGAAAATATCTCTTGAATCATCGTTAAAAGAAGACGATTATTTTCATTTATTTGTCACTGAGCAAGTATTGAAAAATTTTGAACTATCGTATGATGAGCTAGAAGAAGGAATAGTTGACAATGGAGGAGATGGAGGCATAGATTCTATTTATACTTTTGTGAATACTGAATTAGTTCAAAGGGACTCAGACCTCATAGATGGCAAAAGAAATTCAATAATAGATGTTTATATCATTCAGTCAAAGAATACTAACGGATTTGGAGAGACACCTATTGAAAAATGTGTTTCATCTGCGAATGACTTATTTTGATTTGGCTTGAAATGGTCATTTTTTTAGACAAAAAATGGTGTTCGATTTTCCCTACGGGCTACAGAAAAGCAATAAAGTTGGTTTAAAGCGATACCGCTGAACACCAACTTTTTTTCGTTTAGGAGTATCATTGAGTATCGTCCAAATTAGAGGTTTTACTGGATCATTCCCGACCTTACCTTCTAATCACACCTCCCATCTGTCGTACAACTTTGTCCCTGAACAATATCCAATTTTACTTCAGGATTTGACTTCCTCCACTCCGTGAAAGATTTGGTCAATGTTTCAGAAAAAGCCTGTGTGGGCTGTGCACCTGAGACCGCGTACTTCCGGTCGAATACAAAGAAAGGCACACCCGTAACACCAAGATTACGCGCTTCCTGAATGTCTCGCTCCATGGCTTCATTGTACGTCGTATCTGTAAAAGCCTTCTGTAGTTCGCTTTCATCGAGACCGATGTCTTTACCTAATTGAGTTAGGGTCTCCAACTCAGCTATATTTTTTCCTTCGGTAAAAAATGCCTGGAATAACCGCTCTTCCGCCTGATCTCCCAAACCTTTCGTTTTGGCAAACTGTATCAGCTGATGAGCCTTCCTTGAATTAACCATAACCGATTTATCCAGATTATAATCCAGCCCTACGTGTTTAGCCGTTTGCGTCACATAAGCCAACATCTCCTTCACTTGTTCCCGACCCATCCCTTTACGCTTTATCAGATAGTCTTCCTGACTCTCTTCGGCAACTTCAGGAATTGAGGGATCCAACTGAAAGCTTTTCCAAATCACTTCAACATGATTCTTATCTACAAATTGCTCCAACGCCGTTTCAAAATTCCGTTTTCCGATGTAACAAAAAGGACACATCACATCGCTCCAGATTTCTATTTTCATATCATTTTCTTTTTAATTGTTTAATCCCACTTATGTATTGATGACAATGCGTATTTTCCAGCACCGGTAAAGGTCAGTCCTAATCCGCCGAAAAGGAATAAAGCTATCGTTTCATGGGCCCATGCACCCGATTTTCCGAGTTCAAAGAAGTTATCGAAATGTGCCATACCAAAGGCAACAATCATCACCAAGGTATACACCAACGATGCCAATTTAGTTCTATAGCCCAAAATCATCAATATCGGCGCAAGAGTCTCACCCATGTGCACGCCGTATGCCAAAAAGTGCGGTAAACCAATATCGGCCAACATCCCTTTGATGCCGCCTATACCGTTGATCAATTTATATACACCGTGAAAAAGCATCCACACACCAAAGTTCAACCGGAAAATTAACAATCCGATATTTAAATTACGTTGTTCCATTGCTTAAATAAACTATTTGACTATTATTAATCCCTTCATTCCTAATACGCTGCTGTAAACCGTTCCTGATGATGCTTCGGATTTTCAACTTCATCTAAAATCACTACGGCTACATCCTCACCCGACAATCGGGATACGTTGTTCGCGTCAAAAACCGGATGATCTTTCCCTAAACGATATTTTCCTGTTCGCCCGGTCGCGATACCGGCGTGCATTTCGATAGCAGGGCTAAAGAAGACCCAATCGAGTTCTTTTTCCTCCTTAAGAATGTTCAGATAATCCCTTGCCGCAGATGCGCCCGGTTTGTATTCCGCTGGAAAGTCAGGCGTATCTATCAATTGCAGGTCTTCGGCCACATACAGGCTGCCAGCACCACCGATAACGATCAATCGTTTGACGCCCGATTTTTTCACCGCTTGCTGAATAGCCTGAGATCCGGCAATGAAATCCCCATAGATATTCGGATTTGTCCAGCCTGCATTAAACGCACTCACGACAACATCATGTCCAGCCAAAGCCTCAGCAAGTTCATCTACATTGTTGACATCGAGAGATAGCTTGTTTACCTGATCACCTGCTACCTTATCGGCCTTACGGGCGATAGCTGTCACTTCCAAACCTCTGCTGCTGGCTTCTTTTACGAAATTGGAGCCTAAAAATCCTGTTGCTCCGATAATTGCTACTTTCATTTGTTTATATTTATATATATTTTTAATAGTTTCTTGTCACTGATTATACTTTTACTCCTATTTTGTAACAGTTTGTGTTACATTTTAGCTCAAAAAAATTAATCAAATTGCTCTACAAAACTTCTCAAAGTTCGATGTTGAAGTGCATCAAAAACAATATCGTCCGTTTCAGCAAACAAGCTTTCCAGTTCCTTGTTGATTTTTTTTCCGATCGAACATGCCGTGTTGGTACAAGGATTCTTCTTTCCCAAGATGTTCGAATTTTTTACCGCTTTGTATATATCTGCCAGCGAAATTTCACAACTTGAAACATCTAACATCGAACCACCTTCCTTTCCTTTCTTACTGATTACCCAACCCATTTCCTGCAGGACACTCAATTCCTTCCGAACAATAACCGGATTGATATGTATGCTCTGGGCAATCCAGTCCGAACTCACCCATTGACCTGGATTTTTGGCCAAAATCGTAAGGATATGTATCAACGTTGCAAATCTTGTATTGTTCATAACGGTACAAAGGTAGAAATAAATTTTAATTGTAACAAATATTATTACAATAAAGTCGCTGACTTAAAATTAATCAGCTAATTTTCATATTTTTATAACCGTGATCGAGACTTTCAAAATATTTCAGGTTGACGCCTCTGAAGCCGAAAAGATTATTGCTTCGGAAAACGAGCCCCATTACCATGATTTTGAAGAACTCATCATCAGCACGGAAGGACAACTTGAGCACTTTATAGATTTTAAGTCGACGGTGCTCCATGCACCATTTGTCAGTTTTGTAACGAAAGGGAAAGTACACCGGGTAAAACCCATTATAAAGGATGGTAAATGCCACATGTGGGTTATTCGCTTTAAAAGTGAATTTATTCCCGAGACAATTTTTCAGCTGTATTCCCTTTATCATGACAACGCCAGCATCGAACTATCCGAGAATGCCTGCTTCACGCGGTTGGATACACTCTGCGAAATGATGGATGAAGAAATCAAGCAATCCTCGCCTGATTATGCCATTATCCGGCAGCTCTTAGGAACAGTGTTTACTATGATCGAGTCTGAGCGGAGAAAATTAAAACCGGATAATGGTGACGACCAGCTCAGCACACAGAATATTACATTCAAAAACTTCTTAGCCATACTGGAAGAAAATTTTCGAAGAAATGTAGGTGTCGATTATTATGCCGAAAAACTGTTCATGTCGGCTCGCAATCTCAACAATATTTGCCACCATGTGCTGCAGCAAAGTGTGTCGGAAATCATTGAAACCCGAAAACTGATTGAAGCCAAAAACTTACTGTCCACGACAGATAAGACGGTATCCGAGATCGGTTTTGAACTGGGATACCGTGAGAAAGCCTATTTTACCAGAGTATTTAAAAAGAGAACTGGGCAGACTCCTACGGCCTTTCGTACCGAAATGAGGAGTCTCATTTCCTAAAACTACAACTCCTTTTCTGAATACTGTTACCTACTCTTCATCAATGAGGGTACCTTTGTAATAGATTATTTATTTACGCTGGCGTATCATTTATGAATCAGTTGGAATTTTTAAAAACACTAGCAGTATTACCATTAGCAGGAGCAGCAATGAAACTCAAAGAATTGAATAAAATGACTGCACCTTTAAACAGCACAGCGAAAATGCCCGTACTGTTTTTAGGTCACGGTAGCCCAATGAATGCCATTGAGGAAAACGAATTTGTAGAAGGCTTTAGAAAAATTGCCACCACCATACCTAAGCCTAATGCCATACTCTGTATTTCGGCACATTGGGAGACACGGGGTACTTTTGTGACTGCCATGCAAAATCCACCTACTATACACGATTTCGGTGGATTTCCCAAGGAATTGTTCGAGGTACAATACCCAGCACCCGGAAGCCCTGATCTGGCAAAAGCAACCCAGTCACTCATCCAGAAAACAGATGTCGGACTGGATGACAAATGGGGGCTCGACCACGGTGCCTGGTCAGTAATCCGGCACATGTATCCCCAGGCCGATATTCCGGTCATCCAGTTGAGCCTGGACTACTACCAAGGCCCGCAGTACCATTACGAGTTGGCAAAAGAATTGAAATCACTCCGCGAAAAAGGTGTGTTGATCATCGGTAGCGGGAATATGGTACACAACCTCCGCATGGTCGCCTGGCGACAATTAAACAAAACCTTTGGATTCGATTGGGCGTTAGAAGCCGACGAAAAGATGAAGCAGTTTATCTTGAACGACGACCACAAGTCCCTGATCCAATACGATCAACAAGGTAAGCCCTTTCATTTGGCCGTACCTACACCGGAGCATTACATGCCCTTACTATACGCCCTTGCCGTAAAAGACAAGAACGAAGAAACAATTTTATTTAACGACAAAGCCGTTGGCGGGTCACTGACAATGACATCCGTGAAGATCGGCTAAAATACAATCAGATTTACATTTTAAACAAAAAAAGATGAGTGAAAAAAGAGCACATGAATACGAAGTTACCTTCAAATACCTGAAGGACAACAAAGGCGAAACAGTAGATCAGGAACCTGCAGCATTTACGTTCCAAAATCACGATAATGTATTCAAGATCATTGATATCCTTACCGAAAAAGGCCTATTTAAAGAAAAAGAACAGACCCTACAATTTGCAATCGGACTCAAACTATTCGGCGATATCCTCATGAAAAACCGCGATATGGAATTATTTTCGGATCTGCAGCCCGCCTTTGTCCAGTTCATGAAGAAGTTGAAGGGGAAAAGCTCTTTAACATACTACAATAAATAATTTTTTATCACAAAAAAATGTCCGAGATTAGCTATGAAAACCAACATTAGCTTACATCCATGGACTGGATCTTATTTCTGCATGTCTTTACTGTAGTCAACAAGGTATTGCTATTCCCGTTATATTTCTTTCGGAAGAACAACTCCCGGGCCAACCGCATGCTGGCATGTTTAATCATTTTGCCAGCATTTCCGATCATATCAAACTATATCTTTTACACAAGACTTATAGCCGAGTTTCCCAATTCTCTGTTTGCCTCACAGATACTTTTTAGCTTTTTTGGGCCAATCTATTTATTCTACTGCCTAGAGATGCTGGGAAAACCCTTTACATTTACCTTTTCCAAGCTAGGACACGCTTTACCGTCCCTCTGCCTGCTGATCCTATGGTTAGTCTACATTTTTTCCAGCCCGGCGAGCCAGGTCGAATTTGCCCAATCTCTCACGAAGTATGATGATGTCACCTGGCAGATGGTCTTATCCTGCTGGATGCCTATTATACTGGTCCTTATCTACATATCTATAGCTAGCTGTAATTGTTTTCCGACATTTTAAGACCTTCAAAGAGGTATTCACCCACCTCGAAAACTTTAAGATGGGCTATATTACCGAATTTATCACCGTCATGATCGTACAGGTCCTCTTATTGTCATTCATATCCCTATTCACTTCCATGTGGTACCTCGAAATGGTATGGGTGCCCATATTTGGCAATCTGATGTATTTTTATGTGGTCTATAAAAGCTATAACTACGGGGTCATTTTTTCAGAAACCGATTATCAGAATTTTAAAAAAATGTATGCACCCCTCAACCAGTATATCGCAAACCAGGCGAATCAACGCTATGCCACATCGGGTTTATCAAGTGAGAAGCTAGAAGAGTATGCCAATTCACTGACGGAGGGTTTCGAAACCCACAAATGGTACCTTAATCCGGAATTAAACCTCCCGTTGCTTTCGCAAAAAACAACTATTCCCACTCATGTCCTTTCCCAGGTTATCAATCAACAATTTGAAAAAAACTTTTTCGATTTCGTTAACGCCTACCGTGTAGAGGCCCTTAAAATACATCTGCTCGACACACAGTATAATCATATTAAGATCGAAGAGCTTGCTTTTATGTGTGGCTTCAATTCGAAAGCTGCTTTCCAGCGGGCATTTAAAAAACATACGGGTACTACCCCGACGCTGTACCGTAAGCTGATGGAATCAGAAATGCACAATTTCACATAAAGCATTTATTATCAATACATTTACTTGTTGTCTCACTTTATAAAGTGAGCCTTTTTTATGTATACCGTCTTCTATCTTTGTTCATTATTAATCAACTCTATTATTTACACTAAATCTAGGTAACATGAAAAATTTTCTATTAACTGTATTAGGCCTATGTGGGATAACCTCACTCTCGTATTCCCAAGCCCAAAATTACAAACCCATTAAAGTCGACCTTGGCATAGGATATGCCATCCCTACCTCCGGCGGTGGAGGCACCAAAGGCGGTGTTGCTTTTGCCGTTGAGCCACATTACAGACTATCCGATGCGCTTGCTGTGGGTCTGCGCTTCGAGGGTGCGGCATTGGCGCGTGTCAGTGATCTGAATAATGAAGATGCTGATGCAAAAGTATCTATTCTGAGTTCTTACAGTGCTACGGGTGACTACTATTTTACCGATAAAGGTTTTCGGCCATTCGCCGGCGCCGGACTTGGCTTTTTCCGCTCTGCGTCCATAACCTTGGATGAAGAGACCGTACAAACGGGCAACACAGCAACGATACCTGGCGCGACCAATTTTGGTTTCTTTCCACGCATAGGTTTCGAAGCCGGACATTTCCGTGTATCCGGTGAGTACAACATCATTAAAGATGGCGGCTATATTGCTTTTAAAGTAGGTGCCTTCTTTGGCGGAGGAAGAAGAAAGTAATACACGATTAAACCACCAATTATTATATAAAGATGAACGGCATGGGCTGCCCTCCAAAACAAACTGTTGCGGCTCATGCCGGATTCATCATCAGAAACCAAGCGAACCTTATAGCTTTACTCACTACGGATATCTGTGATATTCCCGATTTCTTTCACACTAAGTTTCGATGAAAAATAAGCGACCAACAGCGACAAGATCGCCACCGTCAGGAATACCAATATAAAGTCTTCCCCACGAATGTCGATGGGGTACACATCGATCAATGAGCCGTCTTCGCTACCCGTCCGGATAAACCCATATGTTTCCTGGAGTTTACAAAAAACATACCCGACAATAATCCCCAGAATACCACCGATCAAGGCGATAAATATTCCTTCGATAAAAAAGATAGCTTCGATGGCGCGCCGCTCTGCGCCGAGACTCTGCAGTATCTTCATATCTTCTTTCTTGTCGATGACCAGCATGGTCAGCGATCCCACAATATTGAATATGGCGATGATACCGATGAACGTTAAAATAAAAAATACAATCCACTTTTCTGACTTGATCGTCTTGTACAATGTGGGATTTTGCTGCTGCCTGTTTTTTACATCGAAATCATCCCCCAGCTCCTTCTGCACCTTACGTTGAAATTTGGAGATAAGGTTTGGATCGCTCAGAAAAATCTCCACAGCCGATATACGTTCATCTTCCCCCAGGATATCGCGGACAAACGGCAACGGCGCCAACACCAGGTTATCGAATTCGGGCTGGTACGTCAGTACACCCACAGCATCGATACGCCGGATATTGAAGTCTTCGAGCGGATTGACATTATGAATAGAAACGTCTTTCCGCGGAAAATAAAGCTGCATCGTATTATAAAGCCCTGATATGGGTATTTTCAGGTTAGCCTGTATCTGGGCACCGATTAAAGCAAAAGCAGCGGTGTCTGACTGTATCATGTATCTCCCCGCTTGAAGGATATCCTCCTCACTGTAGTTGTCCAAACTCTGCGGTGTCACCCCTTTAATTAATCCCACAAACTGCTGGTTGTCATATTGCAGGAGGACCTTATCTTCGAGAACTTCCGAATAGCTTTTTATCAACGTATCGCGCTGCAACGCTGCGAAAGACGCCGTGTTCCCAGAAAACAATTTGCCCTTGACCGGTTCAATCCGCAGATGGGGCGTAAAGTTGCTGTACATGGAAAGTATAAATTTCTCCATGCCGTTGTAGAAAGAAAGAACAATAACTAATGCTGCGGTACTGACAAATACACCGACCACGCTGATCGTCGATATGATGTTGATCGCATTGACCGACTTCTTCGAAAAGAGGTACCGGGAGGCAAAGAGTAAAGGCAGACTTAGCTTTCTCATACACGGACAAAAGGATTGTTTTTCTTCTCCTCACCAACGGTTGTGGTCGGACCATGCCCAGGATAGACCAACGTCTCATCCGGTAGGGTGTATATTTTATGCCGGATACTGTCCAAAAGCGTGTCATGGTCCCCTCCCGGTAGATCGGTACGACCGATGCTGTTTCTAAAAAGCACATCCCCGCCAATCAGAAAGCCATCGGCTTCCGCATAGTAGCATAGATGCGCCGGTGAATGCCCGGGTGCCAAGATCGCTGTCAACGTATGTGCACCCAACGAGATCGTTTGTCCTTCCTCGATAAAGCTGTCTGGAATGGGCGACACTTCATAGCGGAAACCCATCTGCGGTGCATAGTTTTGCACCGAAACGAGGATGGGTACTTCTCCTTCATGAAACTGCGGCTTCAGCCCCCAACGGTCAAAGACATACCGATTGCCTAGCACATGATCAATGTGACAATGTGTATTATACAAGGCTATAGGTTTCAAAGCCTTCTCCTTGATAAAAGCAGCGAGACGCTCCTCCTCTACAGGAAGGTGCATACCCGGATCCACGATGATCGACTCGCGTGACAGCTCGTCATAGAGGACGTAGGTATTCTCCTGATAGGGGTTAAATACAAATGTCTTAATTTGAATCATAAGTCAAACTTACGGAATTATTTCCACCGAAAGGTACGAATCAAATGACGGATATCGTCTTCTATAAACTCCAATACCGGCTGTATAGAGTCCAGATTTGGTTTTTCGTTAAAATATAGCGCTCCTCGCAAGTAATGATCGGTGCTATCGGAGACATAAAACTGATAATTGGAAGCTGTATTACCGGAGATCGTATACTCCAAACCATATACCCGTGCTTCCGGTCGGTCGATCTGTTTTTGGTCAATGCCTGTTGCCTTTGCGGTATGTTTATATACAAAGGTCCGCGCATCTTCTGTCAACTGCCCGAAAGAGGCTGTCTTCCCGACGGGAAAATAGCTGATATGCAGACGCGCATTGAATTGTGGGAAATCGAGATTTTTCCAACAGGGTTGTGCATTTCGGTTCTTGTCGTCCAACATCACGCTGTATGTAGGTATCGCGAACACAAAAGGACAGCCGGTCAGCATAGTTTCCCTATAGCTTTTTTTGGGTAAGAGAATGCGATGATATCCCCGGGGTTTGGGACTATAATCAGCCTGTCGGCAAGAAAAGAGAAGGGCGGCACAAACAATCCCACCAAACACCACATTGACTATCCATCTGTTATTGCTCATTATTCCAGATCTCCCAATTTTTCTCAGCCTGAATGACCAGCATCTCAAAGCCGTTTTTGGTTGTCGCACCCCGTTCCCTACCCCGTCGCAAAAACAACGTCTCTTCAGGATTATAGATCAGGTCATAAAGCAGGTGATCTGCACCGATAAAGTCGTATGGAATATCCGGTGCCTCATCGACTTTGGGGAAGGTTCCCACCGGCGAGCAGTTGATCAAAATCTGATGTTCCCGCAGCACATCGCCACCCAGTTCCGAATAAGTGAGATCTCCCTTTTCTTTCGTGCGGCTTACCACCAAATAGGGGATATTCAGCTTCTGCAATACATAAAACACCGCCTTTGCAGCTCCACCATTTCCAAAAACAAGGGCCTTGTGGTGCTGAGGTTTTAGCAGAGGCTTTAAGGATTCTTCAAAACCAACCGTGTCTGTATTATAGCCCTTGAGGTAAGGCTTCCCATTCCGCCGGGCAACCGTGATGCAGTTTACCGCTTGTATCGCCTCTGCTTCTGCCGACAGCTCATCTAAAAAGGGCATGATAGCCTGCTTATGCGGTATGGTCACGTTGAACCCGTAGAATCGCTCATCATCCGTATACAAATGCTTGAAATCACGGACATCAGCGATGGCATATAAATCGTAATCTATATCCCGGATTTCTTCCTTCCGAAACTTATCAAGGTAATATTTTTTTGAAAAAGAATGGCCCAGCGGATAACCCAGCAACCCTAATTTTCTCATTTGTTATCCGTGTATTTGTTGATGATATCCACAATCATCCGATTGTCTTGCAGTTTGGGCAAATATTCAAATAAAATATCATGTTTGGCGGGGTCCATGGCTAAAGCTACATTCAGCATATTCAACGCATCGTTATACCGACCGTCTGCAAACAGGTATGCTACCATGCGGTAATAAAGTTCCGGCATATCGGGATTACATTTGATGGCCTCTGCTATAGTTTCTATCGCCTGTACATTATTCTTTTGCTCGTAATAGATGGTTGAAAAGTCCATCCAGGCATCCATATCGGTCGGGCTAAGTTCCACCAGCCGCAGATAAGCCTCTTCAGCCTCTTCATACTGCCCCAACTTACATCGGGCATCCGCAATGGCAAACCAATAATCGGGATTATCCTCGTCAAACTCCAACGCTTTTTTATAGAAATGAAGCGACTCGAAATAACGCTCTTCATAGCTCAACGTCACACCGATACCAAACCAGGCATCCGATAAGGTATGATCCAGCTTAACGGCTTTCTTGTAATAATCGCGTGCCGTATCCATGAGATTTAGCTTTTCATAACACTCGCCTATGGCACAGTATGTATCTGCACTTGGCTGTTCATATTCGAATGTCTGTTTATAGATTTCGATCGCCTCCGAAAAACGGTCCAGATTGACCAACGCATTGCCCTTGTTGAAATAGGCTGACGCAAAATTTTCTTTTATCAAAATGGCATAATCATACGCATCGATTGCTTCCTCATAACGCTCCATTTTATGATAAGCATTACCCAGATTATACCATGCTACAAAAGAATAAGGATCGTTGTCGATAAAATGCTTGTAAAAAGCAATACTTTCTTCTTGCTGACCTACGACGTCGAAACAAAAAGCCAATTCATACAAGGCATCCTGATTCTGTTGATTTAACTTCAGGCTCTTCTTGAAGTAATGAATAGCCATATGAAAATCGGCTTTCATCTCAAATAAACTGCCGAGTTGATAATACACATCTTCTTTATGATCGCTTGTTTCCAGCGCTTGCATCAGGTTTTCCTCCGCTTCGTCAAACCTGTCCATTGAGGAGTATATTGTACCCCGCAACAGGAGAATTTCAGCGTCGGAAGGTTCTAACATCTCCGCCTTATCCAATGCCGACAACGCCTCATCATAATTTTGAAGTGTTGCATGCAATTGCGCCTTTTTCAACAGAAATATGGTCTCAAAAGGATGTTGGTTGACCGCAAAGTCAACGACCTGTAAGGCCTTAACCGGATCGTTGTTAAATGTATAATAATCGATGATACCCTCAAATGCCAATGCATCAAAAAAATATTGATCATCATTACGTATCATCTCCTCGTAACGATCGACCGATTGTTTCTGCTCCTCCGGAGACCCGTATTCGAATTCCTCTTCCATAACACGACCATTTAATGAGACCATCGTGGCTCCATACATGAATGAAGGAAAATTAAAGCATTTTTTTGATATTACGCGGTTTTAATTTTCCACATTTAAACATAGGACACCTTTTTGGGGTTAAAGTTTAATAGTGCTCAAGCCGCAGGGCTCAAACTTTTGTCTTGGCAAAAGTTTGCAAAACCGCGTCGCTGTGCCGGCTCGCTACAATGTCTCTTCCTTCCTACCATCCGCGACCCAGCAAGGCGACATTTTTAGGTTTCTGTGCGGATCCTGCATTTTTCTCAAATCTCACTATCCTTATAACCCTATAACCTTGTCACTCCCCACTCCACCCCAAAACTACGAAAAAGCCGCTGCACAATGCAACGGCTTTTCCTCAACCAATAAGTTCAAAAAGAACCTATTTAAAATTATTTTTTGATTTCAACACGACGGTTTTGAACACGTCCGGCTTCCGTATCGTTTGATGCGATAGGGTTAGCCTCACCGTAACCGTTAGCGTTGATGCTTGATGCAGGAACACCTGCATTTACCAAGTATTGTTTTACTGCGTTTGAACGGTCTTTAGATAAGTTCAAGTTATACTCTTCCGTACCTTCAGCTGAAGCATAACCGTCTAAAGTAACTGACGCATTGTTGTCACGCAACTCTTTTGCCAATTTATCCAACGTAGAGTAAGATTCGGTTTTCAATACAGAGCTATCAAACTCAAATCCGATAGGAGCATAGTAAGCACCTTCAGTCAATTCTTGTTTTGGAGGCTCAGGGAATTTGATAGGACATCCGGCACCGTCTACTACACTACCTGCAGGCGTGTTCGGACATTTGTCGAATTTATCAGATACACCGTCACCGTCTGAATCTTTACCTAACTGATCAACAGTACCTTCCAAAGCAGAAACGCGTTGTTTCAAAGCTTCTACTTCATTACGCAATGAAGGATCCTTCAACTCGTCGTAAAGATTAGCTACCGGGTTAGCAAAAGTTAAGTTTTCTTTGTCGCGTGAACCTAAAGTAAACTCTAGACCGGCGTAGACGTTAGAAAAACGTTGTTTGTACTCTGCGTTTGAAGAAGGACCATATAACATACCTTCATCAGTAAAGTTCATGGTGTAACCCAAGTTCAAAGCAACAACTTCTGATAATTTGAACTTAGCACCCACACCTACCGGTACGTACATACCTAAACGGTAGTCACGGTCACCTACAGGCTCACGGTCACCGAAGATTTCATCACCCCAGTTACCCTTGTTGTCGAATACTACAGCACCATCAAAAGTGTTGTTATCATACTGTACTGGGTTGAAAGCCATTACACCTAAACCAACTTTTGCATAGAAGTTAACTGCATTTTCTCTTCTTAAGAAGTCAATGGTTCCCAATTGGAAAACACCATTCAAGCTACCTGCCCAGTTTACAGTAGTAACCGCAGAGTTTGCTTGACCGCTTCCATCACCTGAACCAACCTCAAAGCCAGCACCAGTTGCATCATTTACGTAAAGATCGTGATTGTACGTTTTGATACGGCCACGGTTACCTTCTAATTCCAAACCGAATAGGTGTGAGAATTGTTTACGAACAGTTAAACCGTAGTACTCACCAACTTTATTTTGGAAATAACCAACTTTCTTACCGAAAGCATTTTGACCGCCAATAATAACATTCGGTGTAGTGATACCACCTTGTACCCCAATAGACCAAGTTCTATATTGTGAACGGCCACCGAAGACTTGTGCCTGCGCCTGTGCATTCTCAGCAAAACCGATAGCGGCTACTAAAGATGCAGCAATTGCTGTTTTTTTAATTGTAGAATAGTTCATACTCTCTTTTTTTAAGGTTATTAAATTTTTAATTGTTCTCAATTTATTATCATTCATCAATAACAATGCCAAACTCAAATTTCCCAAATATTTTCTTTCCTCACACGACCTGTTATAGAACAATATGCGGTAAAAGTAACTAATAAGAAGAAATTTCCCAAATATTTCTCGCTTTTTAGCTGCAGTTCAATTAAATTATCCACTTTGTTACACGCCGCCTCCGGCTATAGAATATAATGCAATACCGCCAAGGTAATTCCACCCAATAGAGCACTGACGGGAATGGTCAGTACCCAAGCCCATAACAAGCTGATGGTTACTCCCCAACGTACCGCAGAAACCCGTTTTACTACACCTACACCAATGATAGACCCCGTAATGGTATGGGTGGTGGATGCCGGAATACCAAAATGTTCGGTAATTCCCAAGGTGATCGCTCCGGCAGTCTCTGCGCTCACACCCTCCAACGGTGTTACCTTGGTAATCTTGGTTCCCATAGTCTTGACGATCTTCCAGCCACCACTCATGGTTCCGGCAGCGATAGCGACATAACAGGAAAGCGGAACCCACTCGGGCATAGCTTCAAAATTGGGTATCAGCTTTTGCGCAATCAATGCGGTTGCTATGATACCCATAACTTTCTGCGCATCGTTGCCTCCATGAGCAAAGCTTAGTGCCGCAGAGGATATCAGTTGTAAAAATTTAAACCAGCGCTCCGCAATACGTGGCTTCGCCTTCTTACATATATTAATAATAAGGAGTGTAATGATGATCGATATCGTCATACCGATGACGGGTGCCAGCACAATAAAAGAAAGAATTTTCAAGGTAGCGCTCAGATTGATCGCAGCCAATGGATTAGCCCCCAAAAACAAGGCATACGCCATACCCGAACCTGCAAACCCGCCTATCAGCGTGTGGGAAGAACTGGATGGGATCCCGTAATACCAGGTAAATAAATTCCATGAAATGGCCGCCACTAGACCAGCAAAGATCACTTCAAGGTTAATATATTCTTCCAGCACCGTTTTGGCAATGGTATTGGCGACTTTATGATCGGTAAAGACAAAATAGGCCACAAAGTTGAAAAGGGCTGCCCAGAGCACCGCCATAAAGGGCGTAAGTACTTTGGTCGAGACTATGGTCGCAATAGAATTGGCTGCGTCGTGAAAACCGTTGATGTAATCAAACGCAATGGCCAAGACGATAACGACAACTAATAACGTGGTTATCATACGAAGAGAATTATGTATTTATTAGAGATGCAATTATGCATTCTTGACGAGGATACTTTCTAACACATTCGCTACGTCTTCACATTTGTCGGTAGCATCTTCCATCGCCGACAATACCTCTTTTTGCTTGATCAGCGAAATCGCATCGGTCTCAAACTCAAACAAATCGGCCACAGCTTTATCAAAGATATAGTCAGCTTTATTCTCCACGCTGTTTATGCGGACACAAGAGTCGGTGATATTCCGGATGTTCTTTAGATCTTTCAGCTCGAATAATGCTTTAGCTACATGTTCTGTCGCCTCCAAAATCAAGTCGGTCAGTTCCTTCATGGGCTCCGTCGGCTTCTCGACTTTATACAGCTCGATGCGGTTGGATGCACCATGGATAAAGTCTGCTACGTCATCTAGGGAACTTGCCAGTGAGTGGATATCCTCCCGATCGAAAGGTGTGATGAAGTTTTTTCCGAGCTCCAGATGGATCCGATGGGTAATCTCGTCGCCCACATGCTCAAAATCCTCCAGCTTCTTCGAAATTTCCTTTCGGCGCTCCAAATCATTGCTGTTCACGCTCTCTTGTAGCAACCTGGCCATTTCGATCAGATTGGCTCCCGCCTGCTCAAACAAGGGGAAGAATTTTTTGTCCTTCGGAACAAAGTATTGAAAAATGCTATTTAATGACATATAATCATGATTTGTTCACAAAGGTATGATGTTAATGTTAAGTTAATGTTAAGAATAACCTTAGGAGTTTCTTCTTACTTTTTTTTCCGCAAAAAAAGATAACAAAAAAACTCGTCGCTGTACCCAGATGCCACTAAGCTACTGCCTTCTCCTACAAACCGCATCTGGCTAAGGCGACACTTTAATTATTTGTACGGACTCTGCTTTTTTCTCAAATCTAACATCTCAATCGCAATACCTGCCTACCGTAGGCAGGCGCATATCGCAATACTCAAATCGCAACACCTTGCCATCCCATAAACTATGTAACCAATTGTAACTACGTAACCTCGTAACTAGATAACTTTGTAACCTCGTAACCTCAAAACATACACCACTATACAACCCAACAAGGCGAGCATCAGGACAATTGAGCCGGCGAGGGATACATTATTGCTGATTTTCATCGTTGTGGGATCGAAGACAAATTCGACGGTGTGGTTTCCGCCCGGTAGCTGTAAGCCCCGTAAAATATAATCGGCACGGATAATAGGTAATTCCTTACCGTCGATGTACGCCTTCCAGCCTTTGTTATAATATATTTCAGAGAATACGGCAAAGACGTCATTTGGCGCCGTGTACTCGTAGACCATTTTATCAGGATGATAGGATGTAAGTTTAATGGAGGCATTGACTGGTTCACCCAGCCGCGATAGATTCAGTTGATTCTTAAATTCGTCATGTACAAAGGCTTCTTTCGCCGGATTAAAGCTACTGATTGCCTGCATCTCCTGCGCGTTGTCCCGCACGAAGGTTACCTTGTCGACAAACCAGGCATTGCCTGCCGCCGTACTGCGCCTTTCGATACGCTCGGCTCCGTTTTTCGGATCTTTGGTAATCACATAGCGCACGTTAAACATATCCAGCACATCCTCGTTCATCGCACCGTTGAACTGATGTTCGAGCAATTCCTGAAACCGCATCAACTTCGCCGCGTGGTATCCGCCGAAGCTATGGTGATAGTAAGACGCCCGGGCATCCGAAAAAGGATTGGTCGTCATATCGAGTACCCGATAGTGTGGGTCTTTGTCCATACGGATCAGCTGATCGACCTCCCGTTCCTGAAAAGGTGTTTTCGACACGGTTTTGTCGACAAAAAGATCGCTATTCAGGTAGCGCTTATCAACCGTCCACAGATCGACAAGGGTCAAAACTCCCAAGCTTACAATCAAGACCGTCGCACTTGTCTTTTTCTTTAGGAAGAACCACACCAGCACAAAGGCTGTAGCGACAATAAAGAATGAACGCCATGCGTCTGCCGATGCTAAAGCGGATCGGTCTTTGAGCAAGGCCGCAGACAGCTGCTTACCCAGATTAGCGTCGCCAAACTGCTGTCCTAACATAGCCACAAAATCATTATAGTTCGACGGCTTGAAATCCAGAAACAAACCGGGCAAGAGAGCTACAACAAGACATACACCGCCGACACCGGCAAAGGTATACAGCACCTTCTTATCCAGATTAATGATCTCCTGCCTACGTGTCAGTAATTCCTGTACCGCCATAATCGCCAAAAGCGGTATGAAGATTGACGCAATCACCAGAATCGATTCGACCGCTCTAAACTTGTTGTACAACGGGAAATAATCAAAAAACAGGTCCGATATAAACGGAAAATGCTTCCCGAAGGCAAGCAGCAATACAAGCGCGCCTGCACCGACGATCCACCACTTCAGCCGATCCCGTACAATCACCAATCCCAGCACGAAAAGGAAAACCATACCTGCTCCGAAATACCAAGGGCCGGACGTAAACGGCTTTTCCCCCCAATAGGTAGGCAGGCTTTGGGCCATCTGTACCGCTTGGCCCCGGGGAACCTGTAGGTTCGTAAAAAACTTAACCACCTCGGACGACTCGTCCAACACCCCCTGTGATCGACCGCCGTAGGCATTGGGAATCAGGAAGGTGATATTCTCACCGATGCCCTGGCTCCAGTCGTAAGCATAACCTTTATCCAGGCCAGAAGATTTTCCTTGTTCTTCGACCTGCACAATATTCGCCTTACCTCGTGTCGTCAGCTTGCTGTACTCATACGTCGGAAACAATACGGAGGCATTTACCGCCACCGCGATAATGGCTGCGAGCACCTGTATGCCGGTAGCTTGGGCAAAGGGCTTTATCTTTTTATCCCGGATAGCGTAGTATAGCTCCAAACCACAAAGTACCAGTAAGGCGATAAACAAATAATATGTCATCTGTACGTGGTTGGCCCGTATTTCTAAAGATAGAGATAACGCTAATAGGACGCCGCCTAAATATTTATTCCCCCGATAGGTGAGTATAACCGAGCCGATAATGGGAGCCATATAGGCCAAAGCATAGACCTTGGTGATATGGCCTGCCTCGATGTAAATAAAGTTATACGATGAAAAAGAAATAGCAACCGCGCCTACAGCAGCGAGCCATGGCCGGATGCGGAGGACGCTCAGCAGAAAATAACTGCCCAACAGAAATAAAAGGATAATATCGGCCGGCTGCGGGAAGACAGACTTCAACAATGGCGTGATATATGTCGCTATATTATGGGTGTGTTTGTACCAGATCTGGTAGGTCGGCATCCCACCAAACATGGCATTAGTCCATTGGGGAGCATGACCATCTTTATCTTTATAGGCAAAGATTTCCTGCTGACTACCGGCGGCCTGCACGACATCATGTTGCGACAAGGTCTTACCTTGCCAGATCGGGGTGAAATAAAAAAACACCAGTACAAAAAAGATAGCTACAACGGCAATATGGGAAGCATTCTGCTTAAACCAGTTTTTCATCAGAATAAATTGTTTTTTGTTTCGCTATATAGCTTATTTACCGCCAAAAATATAGAAATGATTTTAATAATCCCCATGCCGGGATAATTAGTTTCCTTTTTCGATCAGTTTTTTGATATCCGACAGTTCGCCGAAGAGCACTAACAGATCATTCTCCTGTAATACGGTGTCCGATTTGGCAATACCGGAAGCTTCCTTGTAGACCACGCTGATTCCCTTTTCTTTCCGATCGGATACCGTCACCGTCGTCAGAACGATCACTTTATACTTATTTGTCAGGTCGGCGTCCCGCAGTGACATTCCCACATATTTTGTCGGCACACGTATCTCGATAATGCTATATCGCTCCGATACTTTGAAGGAATCTACGATATCGATATTGTCCAGCCGCATGGCCAGTCTTTCGGCAGCCTCTTCTTCGGGCATAATGTATTCATCAATCTGCATGGCCTCCAAGACCGCCTTCTGCAGGTCTGACACCACGCGTCCAATAATACGCTTCACCCCCATTTGCTTGATCAGGGCTGTCGTGAGCAGCGACGCCCCCTCATCTTCTCCTATGGCAATGATCACTGCATCACTATCGCGCAGCGGCAAAGCACTTACAGCCTCTTTATCAGTGGTATCCAAGCATACCGTGTGCGTAACCTTGTCCTTTAATTGTTCGACAATATGGATATTCCGATCGGCACCGATCACCTCGTGCCCAAGCTCTGTCAAATGTACAGCTAACGATTTACCAAAATGGCCTAAACCTAACACAATATACTTCATTCTTTTTTGGTTTATTTAAAACAACACCTTCTCCGTAGGATAAAGGTAACTTTTGTTTTTCGTATTCTTAATAAATGCGACCAGCAACGTCAGCATGCCGACACGACCGACAAACATGGTCGTAATAATGACCATCTTGCCCATCGGACTCAGCGAAGGCGTAATACCCAGGCTCAGGCCGCAGGTCGAATAGGCCGACACCGTTTCAAACAGCAGTTTTTTCATCGGCTGATGCGGATCAGAAAAATTAAGCAGCACAAATGACAATCCAATCGTCAGGATCGATAGCACAATGATGGCGAAAGCCTTGTGTACCGATTCCGGGGCAATGCGCCGTTTGTAAAACTCGATTGATTCCTTTCCACGCGCCAAGGCGACAATATTCATCAAAGCTATAGCCACAGTAGTCACCTTGACACCCCCTCCCGTAGAACCAGGAGAGGCACCCATCCACATCAGCGTTGTCACCATGATCAGTGTCGGCGTGCTGAGAAAATTGAGGTCGATCGAATTAAAACCCGCAGACCGAGAAGAGTTGGCCATGAAGAACGTCGTGACCCATTCGCCAAAGCTATGCCGATCAGGTATCAGGGTATACGACTGCTCCATGATAAAATACGATACCGTCGCCAGCACGATCACGACGATATTGCAACTGAGGATGAATTTTGAATTATAGCGAAAGGCTTGCGCCTTATAGGTATGCCTTTTCTTCAGGATATACTGACGAACAAACGCTATGGTCTTTGTCCGGAAGTACGTGTAAATATTGAGGATAGTACCAAATCCCAGCCCGCCCCATATAAAGATAAACGTCAACACCAACTGAAAGTTGTAATTATACCGATAGGCATCATTGCGTATCCCATCTTGCAAGATGGAAAAGCCCGAGTTACAAAAGGCAGATATTGTATGAAAGGCGGCAAAGAAGATACGTTCGCCCACCGTTTCAAAAGTTCGGGCATCGAGGGTAAAGTAAATAAACACTCCCCCGATAAACTCAAACAATAACGTCATGAAGATAATCTTCAACAACGTGGAAATAACGGAATTCAACTTCTTTTCACCGAGAATTTCACCAAACATAAGCTGATTTTTGAATGAAAATCCGCCCGAGAAGAAATACCCAAAAAAGCCTGTAAACGTCATGATACCCAACCCACCGAGCTGTATCAGCACCATAATGACGGACTGGCCAAAAAGTGTAAAATTTGTAGAAATATCCGTCACCGCCAGCCCGGTAATGCATACCGCACTTGTCGCCATGAAGAGCGCATCCAAAAAACTCAAGGGAGCGACTAACGTGGTACGAGGTAGCATCAGTAATAGGGTACCAATGAGGATTAGCCCGATAAAACTAATGACGAATAAAATCGTAGGGTTAAAATAAAAGTTGTCAAAAAAGAGACTACGCTTCGACAGCTCGGAGAGAAAGATCAGCGCAATCCCCAGATATACCCACTCTTCCTTGGTCAGAAATGCCAACATGTGCACATCCAGAAGCCGCACAACACCGATCAGCAAGAAATAGAAAATGACGATCAGGCCCGAATAATGGGTCACATCGATTTTATTCAGCGCAAAAATAGAGGACAGGGTGCGGAACAGTTCACATACAAATAGGCCATAAAACATGCTATGGATAGCCCTATCTGTATGTTCGGCTAACGCAGGATTGGTGATGTAGCCGACATGTACGATGACCGTCAATGCGCAGATCAGGCTCACATAAAACATAATCCGGTCTACAACCTCTTTGCGATATCGGAAGATGTATTTTAAAAAACCCGCGATAGCTTTCATCCTACAATAGTAGCAATTTTACTCCTTTTTATCCTTTTTCTTAAAAATGTTCTTAAAAAATCGGCCTGTATCCTTAACGACTTTTTTGGCACCTTTCACCGTTTCTTTCGCCGTATCGGCTGCTCCCATCAACCGGGCTTCCCGTTCGGGACTGATGCCTGCACACTGCTTGATACCATCTAATAAACTTTGCCACAGGGTCTTGAAAAAGGAGTGCTCAGGAACACGCGTATAATTGACTTTGGCTACGGTATATACACCTTTTGCATCTGGATTGCCGTTATTGATCAGCAGTTCATTGATTAAAAATGACACCAGTTTTTTGGCTTTCTTCTCCTCACCTTGAACAGGTTTGTTGAGCAGATTTATTTTCAGGTCCTTATAGTCGAACCGAAATTCACCCCAGTTTTTGTAATCATTTGCCTCCATATTGAAGGCGATCTTATCAATATGCCCTTCGGCGATCTCTACATTCAACAACGGTCTCAGAATGCGGTTAAAGGGCGTAGCTTTCATCGATCCCAACGTGCCACGATAGGTATGAAAACCCTCTTTGCTGAGCATATCAAACTCAAACTGCACATGAAGTTTGCCCGCATCCATGATCTTGGCCGATAGGTCGGCCCGCATGTACTTATCCTGCTGCAGCGCCAGCGTATCATTCGTCAGATTAGTCAGTGTACCCTGTGCGTGGTCGAAAGTAATAGATCCTTCCTTTTGGTATTTTGCACTGAATTCGTGGTAACCTACGGATATGTTGTCGACAAATAACGTATCTATCCGTAGCAGCTTCTTGAGCTGCATGAGCTGTTGGTGAGGCGAATGTCCGATTTTATTTGCCGTCTTTTTGGGATAGCGCTTATCCTGATAGAGATCGACCGCACCATTCTTGATCTGCACCTTCGCCGCAATCGTCTGTTGCTCTTCAATGAAGCGCCGGAAATCCAGTTGCTCAAAACGTAAGGTGTCAAACTTCAGCACGGCCATCGTGACATTCTGCTTCTTTCGCTTGTAAAACGAGGCCTTGTTCATCTTAGGCGCGTATTCCACCTTTGTAAACAACACATTCTGGTCGCGGGTATTAATCAACAGGTCTTTAAATTTTGCTGTATAGAAACCATCGGGCAGCTCGTACTCAAAAGCAGGGATGCGTACCTCCACCATCTTGGTATAAAAAAGACGTGTGGTATCCGACACGGACGCTTCGTCGACGAGCACATCATGGACATGGATATTCACCCGATCGAGGTCGATATCCGAACTTTTGCCCTCTTCGATTTTCGAATATTTGAACGCTACGTCGTCGATCCTGACATCTTTTACATTCACGGACGTAAAGATATCTTTAATACTTTCATAGAGCGTTTCCGGAGGTTTTTCGGCTATGGTATCATTGAAGGTGTGATACTCACTCATGAGATGAATCTCCGGTTTTTCGAAAATAATCGTCTTGATATTTAGCTTTTTGTCCGAGAGTGCGTCTTTTAGGCTAAACCGGCGCACCTTCAGTGCATCGATTTTGATATGGTACCGGTTGTTCGGAGCAATTTTCTCCAAGATCATCTTTTGGTAAACGGCCGAGTCCGGAATCAGCTCAGCATGATGTAGTGTGGCATTTCCCAAAGCAATATTGAGATCCAGACGATCGTATTTTAAGGTATACAGACCTCCGGTCGCGTTGTGTACCACTTCCTTTAACCGGGTTTCGACAATAGGTTGCCAATTACGCCCGTAATACCAAGTCAGACACACCAAGACCACTACGACAAAAAGTATAATGCCGATTATCCATTTCCAAGCTCGTTTCATGCAGACCTCCTGAGTTAATAACCACTGGGTCTAAAACAAGGTGTATAGGCAAATTGTTTTTTTCGCCTACTCGCCGATGGCATAATATTGGAAGCCCAAAGCTTCGAGTTCCCGCCGTTGGAGCAGTTTACGTCCGTCGAAGATAAAGGCCGGTTTGTTCATACCAGCTTTTATACGGGCCCAATCATAGGTTTTGAATTCATCCCATTCCGTTAGGATAGCGATAGCGTGGGCATCCTTACAGGCTTCATACGGATCACCATAGACTGAAACCTGTTGTTTATTTTCCTCCGCAGGGCGGCTGTTCAGCTGATCCAGATCCATAAAAACTTTCTCAGCGGGAACTTTCGGGTCGTAGGCGGCTATGTTGGCCTGCTCATTCAACAGGTGATCGGCCACGTAGATAGCTGCCGACTCCCGGGTATCATTCGTATCCTTTTTGAAGGCCCACCCTAATATGGCAATCCGCTTCCCCGAGACAGTATTAAAAAGGGTTTGCACGATTCGGTCCGCAAAGCGTTGCTTCTGATGATCGTTCATGATAATCACCTGTTCCCAATAATCCGCCACTTCGTGGAGATTATAGGAGCGTGCGATATAGACCAGATTCAGAATATCTTTTTGAAAGCAAGAGCCACCGAAGCCTACCGAGGCTTTCAGGAATTTCGGGCCTATACGGGAGTCCATGCCTATAGCTTTCGCTACTTCTTCCACATTGGCACCTGTTTTTTCGCAGAGTTCAGAGATGGCATTGATGGACGACACCCGCTGTGCCAGGAACGCATTGGCTGTCAGTTTGGACAGCTCAGACGACCACAGATTGGTCGTAAGGATGCGATCGCGAGACACCCAGCGTGCATAAATGTTAGCCAAGGCCTCAACAGCCTCGGGTTCTTCACCACCGATCAATACCCGATCGGGGTTGAGTAAATCTTGTACAGCTGTGCCCTCCGCCAGAAATTCCGGATTGGAGAGAATATGGAAGTTGACGCCGCTGTCGGTATGGTGCAGGATGCTTTTAAGCGCTGCCGCCGTGCGGACAGGAAGAGTAGATTTCTCGACAACAATTTTATCTGTACGGGCCACTTCGGCAATCTGACGGGCACAGAGCTCGATAAACTTGAGATCAGCCGCCATTCCCTTGCCTTTCCCATAATTTTTCGTTGGCGTATTGACCGAAATAAAGATCATATCGGCTTCGTCGATGGCTTCGCGGATAGCCGTAGAAAAAAATAAGTTCCTGCCCCGTGCCTCCGCGACAATTTCGGCAAGCCCCGGTTCGTAAATGGGTAGGTTATCCAGATTTTCATCGTTCCACGCCGCAATCCGCTGGGCATTCATGTCCACTAATGTAATCTGAATATCCGGGCATTGCCGGGCAATCACTGACATCGTAGGACCGCCGACATAACCGGCACCGATACAACATATTTTTTTCACTTGCATAGCTCTGTGCTGTACTTTTTTTCGCAACAAACTTAAATAAAATGCCTTGCTTTCACTAATGTTTTTTAGTCGCTAAAGCCGCGACAGGGCTTTTCTTTACTTTTTTTTCCGCAAAAAAAGTAACAAAAAAACTCGTCGCTATACCGGCTCGCTACAATGTTTCTTCCTTCCTGCTATCCGCGACCCACTAAGGCGACTTTTTAAGTGTTTGTACAGATTGTACTTATTTTATTATATTATTTCATTAAGGTATTGGTTTTTCTCGACAGTGCATAAATCACTTCGCGAAGTATATGGGTCTAATGCGTTGTTATGCTCTCGCAACGAAAGAGTAGTGGACACAGGATTACAAAATGACAGCATAACGAGAGTGGAGAGTCTTTGTGAAGGAGAGAATAGAGCAGCATCCGTACAACGAATAAAGAATGCCGCCTCAAAAGTTTTGACAATAGTAGAGGGAGGCACTATCCCGACCGTCAAAACTTTTCAGCGACGAGTTTTGCTTCCTTTTGCGGTCAAAAGGAAGAGAAAGTCCCCCTATGGCGCTAATTCCTTTAACAACCGTTCTACTTCTTCTTCGGAAGCGGTGAGCTTGGCCTGGCAGACGGCAATGAGCTGAGCGGCTTTATGGATTTTTTCCGCGAGGACATCCACCGTAACATCGCCGACTTCGATTTCCTTTACAATGGCCTGCAATTCCTGGAGGGCTTCGACATACGTATAATTCTGTTCCATATCAATTAGCTTTTGGTGGTGACTGTACTGGTTATTTTACCGTCGAACAAAAGGGTCTCGATCAGATCGCCTTCTTGCACCTGTTCGGCGTGTTGTAGGGCCTTACCGCGCACCTGTGTAATGCTATACCCTTTCTTTAGCAATAATTTGGGGTCGGCCATGTCGACTATTTTTTGAATATGTGCCAAGCTGGCCTGCTGTTCTTTTAAAAAATGGCGGCCAAAGAGCTGCAACCGCTGTGTGAGGAGGTGCAGCTGATGACGTTCTGTAGCCACCAGATTGCCACTGCTCCAGGAAAGCTGCTGGGCCAGCCGATGCAAAACCTCACGCTCCTGCACGAATGTTGCCGTTGCACTGCTGATCAGCTTTTCCCGGGCCTGGTCTACAGGTATCGCAAAATTGTGGAACTTCTGAATCAGAAAGTCCGCCAACTCACTCGGTGTTATTGCATTCTTGAAAGACACCATCTCGCTAACCGTTTCGTTGGTCGAGTGTCCTATACCCGTCAGCACCGGGATGGGGAAGATCGCTATCGCTTTGGCCAACGCATAGTTGTTGTAACTGGATAGCCCCACCTCACCACCACCACCACGGATAATGGCCACCGCATCATAGCGCTCCGACTGCTCGGCAATAACAGCAAGCTGTCGAATAATCGAGGGAATGGATTTATCACCTTGCAGCAAAGCCGGATACAACGTGGTTTCAAAGCGGTACCCCCAAGGATTTTGGCCGATAATTTTATAAAAATCCGATAGCCCTTTACTGGTTTCGACGGAGATAATGGCCAATCTTTTGGGAACGGGAGGAAAAGACAACCGTCTATTGGCATCGAAAAGACCTTCCTCCTGGAGACGCCGGATACTTTCTTTTTTTTCTTTCTCCAACTCGCCCAGCACAAAGGCCGGGTCGATGTCGACAATGCGTAAGCTCAATCCATGCAAAGGATCGTATGAAATTCCCGCCTGAAACAAGATGGAAATTCCATCCCGCAAGGGTTCGTTGAGCAAGGTGACAAACTGTTGGTTGATGCGTTCAAAGTCGCTTTTCCAGAGTATGGAACGGATTTCCGCCACAACCTTGCCCTCTCGCTTCTCTACCAATTCGGGGTAACAGTGTCCGGAATGCTTATAGTGGTTGAGCTTGTTCATCTCCGCCTTTACCCAATACAGACTTCGGTATCGGTCGGCAAGGGTCTTCTGAATGCTTTTCGCAACTTCCAACAAGGAATAGACGGTTCTATCTTGAATACTTTCAGGCACACCCAAACTTAGGTAATTTCGTTTTTATATGCAATATCGCTCAAGCCGCGATGGGGCTTTTTGTACTTTTTGACCGCAAAAAGTACCCAAAACTCGTCGCTGTACCGGATCGCTACAAAGTCTCTTCCTTCCTGCTATCCGCGACCCGCTTAGGCGACACCTATAGCTCTTGTGCGGATATTGCTTCCGTCTTCTCAAATCTCACGTCTCAATACGCTATACCTGCCTACCGCAGGCAGGCGCGTATCTAAAATACTATGTCCGTAGAAAAACGGCCTAGGATGCTGTAGCGTAAAAAAATAGAAGAAGTCCGATTAGAATGGATTTAAGAAGTGCAGCGAAGCGGAACGGCTCAAATACATTCCGGACTTCGAACTATTTTTAGCGTAACAGTATCCAAGCCTTGATTTGTTTGCTTCTTTATTCATCAAGGAATAAAGAAGGGCCTTGTAACCATTTGTTACTAAACACGGGTTGCCGTATATTTACCGCATATTTTCAGAAGCATGAAACGTTTAGCAAGACAGGGGATCTGCTGGTTTATCGGCTGGGTATTTTTTACAATACAGGCGCAGGGGCAAGCCGTGCGCTCCATAGACAACCACACTGTCCTCGTCTACAACCGTGGTGGCATTATTCCTTTTACACAGCTCGACAACCGAAGTATACTGGTCGTTACGCCACGGAAGACAAGCTATGCAAACTTTATCTCCAGGCTGGGCCGTTATACAGAAATTGCTGAAACGGACTTTTCCAGCTATACGGAAGATACGAAACCTTACAACACGATTATCCTCGCCGGGAAAACCGCCGAGCTTACAGCGGACATACTCCTGAAAGCACGGCAGTCGGCCAACCTCGGCAAGCAGGTCATCGTCTGTACCTTTGTGACTCGGCAACAGGAGGCGTTTTTGTCCAGCCCACGGTTCGGGGGACAACTTACAGAACTGCTAGCTGTGGGATGGGGCGCGGTGGAGCAACAAAATATGGCGATGAGCTTGTTTGGCGGGATGGCTATTACGCAGGGGCTGCCGGCCAACAAGACCACATATACCCGCATCCAGTATGCGCATGTTAACCCTACGGCTTGGGATATTGGGGGATTAACAAAAAAGATAGACGAGATCGCTGCGGAAGCCATACAACAACGGGCGACACCCGGCATGGTCGTCATGGCGCTGAAAAACAACCAGGTGATCTTTGAAAAAGCATATGGCTACCACACGTATGACAAAAAGGTACCCACCCGGCTGAGTGACATCTTCGACCTGGCCTCGGTCAGTAAGATCGCAGCAACGACACCGGTGGCGATGCACCTCTATGAATCGGGAAAAATTGATCTAGATAAAACTATAGGTGATTATTTAGCAGAGAGCCGGGAAACCAATAAAGCGGATATTACCGTGCGGCGTGTTCTTCTGCATGAAGCAGGGTTCATTCCTTATATTCCTTTTTACCGGGAATTGAAAACGGGCGATCTGCAAAGCTACCCTTCCCCAACCCATCAGGTGAAGGTGGCGGACCAGGCCTATCTGCTGACGGATTATTACCGGCAGGTGATGTGGCCGGAGATGCTGAAGTCTCCTGTCAAACCCGTCGGCAACTATGTGTATTCCGACATTAGCATGTATGTGATGAAAGAGATTATCGAACAGGTATCCGGGACAGCGCTCGATACTTATGTAGCACGTTGGCTATACAAGCCACTCGGCATGAAGACCGCAGGGTATAATCCACGTGAGCGATTCGATAAAGATCGGATCGTTCCCACCGAGCAGGATATGATCTTTCGCAAAACCTTGTTGACCGGCTATGTCCATGACCAGGGGGCAGCCATGGCCGGCGGTATAGCGGGTCATGCGGGACTGTTTGCCACGGCAAATGATCTGGCGATATACGGACAGCTGCTGCTCAACCGGGGAAAATATGGCGGTATACGTTATTTCCAAGGAGCTACGGTGGATCTGTTTACCTCCCGGCAGTCTGAAAAAAGTCGTCGCGGCCTAGGGTTTGATCGCTACGACCCGGACAGTAAAGACGGCTATCCTTCCCGCCTTAGCAACAACTCGGTGTATGGCCATACCGGCTATACGGGAACCTGCATCTGGATGGATCCGCAGAATCAGCTGGTCTATATTTTCTTGTCCAACCGTGTCCACCCACAGGTCACCTCGAAGTTGAGCGACCTGAATATCCGAAGTCGGATACAGGACGCTATCTATGAAACTATACTCCCTAAAATATGATATACAGAACATCCTTTTTATTTGTATTTGTCCTTTTTATGAACGCCATAAACCTTTGCGCGCAAGATGTCGAAAAACTGCATCGCGACCTGATTGTCGTCGACGGACATAACGATGTCCTCGCTACCGCTGTCATGCGGGGCCGGGATATCAGCAACAGCCTGGATACGGGGCATACGGATATCCCCCGTCTGCAAAAGGGCGGTGTCGATGTGCAGGTATTTGCGGTATGGTCCAATGACAAAAAATGGCCGACAGGAGCTTTTAAGCATGCCAACGAGCAGATCGATTCGTTGGAAAGTATTGTCGCCCGCAACGCACAGCGGATCGAGCTTGCAAAAAGTAGCCGGGATATCGATCGCATTGTTGCGGCGGGTAAAATTGCGGCTTTAATCGGTGTGGAAAGCGGACACATGATCGAAAACTCGATTGAAAATCTGCAAACGCTATATGATCGTGGGGCCAGGTATCTCACGTTGACGTGGAACTACAACTTACCTTGGGCAACCGCCGCGGCAGTAGAAGATGAAAAACCGGCTGCTGCACAACAAGGGTTGTCAGAGCACGGAAAAATGATCGTCCGCAAGATGAATGAACTGGGTATGATGGTGGATCTGTCCCATGCCAGCAAAAAGACCTTCTACGATGTCATGGCCATCACTTCCAAGCCCGTCTTGGTATCCCATAGCAACGCTGCTGCACTGACACAACATTTTCGGAATCTGGACGACCAACAGCTGGCTGCCCTCGTCAAAAATGGTGGCGTTGTAGGGGTCAATTTCTATTCCCTATTTTTGGACTCGACTTACGAAGACCGACTTCAAGCATTATATACACAACAAACGGGTCAGGCTCCCGATGCGAAGATGACGACACGGATGCAATACAATAAGCTCTCGAAAGAAAACCAGTATCTGGCCGACGCCCCCTTGTCGAATTTGCTGTATCACATCGATTATCTTGTCCAAAAGGTCGGCGCAGACCATGTCGCGATTGGCTCCGATTTTGATGGGATCGAGTCCGCACCGCAGGGTCTCGATGATGTATCGAAATTTCCGCTCTTGACAAAAGCGTTGCTGGAACGGGGGTATACGCCAGAAGATATCGCCAAAATTATGGGGCTGAATTTTCTACGTATCCTACGGGAGAACGAAAGTTGATCGATGTTTTTGCTATATTCGTATCATGGCTAAAGCGAAATCCGCATATTTCTGTCAGTCGTGTGGCTATGAGTCGCCTAAATGGCTAGGGCAGTGCCCGTCCTGTAAGCAGTGGAACTCTTTCGTGGAGGAGGTTGTCGAAAAAATCTCCTCCCGGGTACCCGAATGGCGCAGTGCCACCACGATGGGTGGCCAGAAACGGGTGAACAAAGCAGCGGTTATTCACGAGATCGTTTACAATGAAGAGCAGCGCATGCTCACGCCGGACAAAGAGTTTAACCGTGTACTGGGCGGAGGAATTGTTCCCGGTTCATTGGTGTTGATCGGCGGAGAACCTGGCATTGGCAAATCGACGCTGATGCTACAACTTGCCCTGTCGATGCCACAGGCCAAAGTACTGTACATCTCGGGGGAAGAGAGCGAGCAGCAAATCAAGATGCGGGCCGAGCGACTGGCGCAAAATGCCAAGGCCAACTGCTATATACTGACCGAAACTTCCACACAAAACATCTTTAAACAGCTGGAAGCAATCGCCCCGAATATCGTCGTCATCGATTCGATACAGACCTTGCATTCGGCGCAGATTGAATCGGCCCCGGGGTCGGTGTCACAGGTTCGGGAGTGTACAGCAGAACTGCTCCGCTTTGCCAAAGAAACCAACACACCGGTCTTCATCGTCGGCCATATCACCAAAGACGGGTCTATTGCCGGTCCCAAAGTGTTGGAGCACATGGTCGATACCGTGTTACAATTCGAGGGCGACCGCCACCATGTCTACCGCATCTTGCGGTCGGTCAAAAATAGGTTTGGCTCCTCATCCGAGCTGGGGATTTACGAGATGCAGGGCTCGGGGCTCCGCGAGGTATCCAATCCGTCAGAAATCATGATCTCCCAACGGGATGCACCAAGCAGTGGTGTGGCAATTGCTGCCATGCTGGAGGGTATGCGTCCGCTGTTGATCGAAGTGCAGGCACTGGTCTCCAACTCCGCCTTCGGCACACCGCAACGGAGTTCGACAGGTTTTGATACCAAACGGTTAAACATGTTGTTGGCCGTGCTGGAAAAGCGCTTTGGCTTCCGATTGAGTGCACAGGATGTCTTCCTGAACATTGCCGGGGGATTGCGGGTGGAGGACCCTGCTATCGATCTGGCGGTCATTGCGGCTATCATCTCCTCCCAGCAGGACATCCCTCTCCCCACACAACTGACTTTTGCAGGTGAGGTAGGGCTTTCGGGTGAAATCCGGGCTGTCAACCGTATCGAACAGCGTATCTCGGAGGCCGAAAAACTGGGGTTCGACTGTATATTTATATCCAAATACAATACGAAAGGCTTGGATGCCAAGAAGTACAATATTGCCATTCGCCCGGTAGCTACGTTGGAGGATGTTTTCCGGGCATTGTTTGGATAGCAGCATCTGTAGCACAGAATTTGCTATCTCTTTGTAGCTATAATAAATAAGGTTGATAAAATTGAGCGTATGATAAAACAATCGGTTCTGCTGGCATGGCCTGTACTGTTTTTTGGCGTCGTGGGATTATGGAGTGAAGGTCAGGCACAGGAGACCGGCGCGGATCCTTCGGGCTATATTCTCAAATACGATGAAGATTTTGACGGTATCGGTCCACGCGTTTATGTCCTTCCGGCACCTCGGACGAAGAAAGAAGTGCTCACAGACACCTACCAAGATATCGTTTCTTTTCAGGACTCTATAGCGGCGGCGTTGCAATATCAAAAATTCAAGGCCAACTTCAAGGCCACGTCTAATCAGGCGACCATACTGCTCCTGCTGGATCCTATGCCGATAACCGACGAAGCCTGGGAGACACTGGTACAGCGCTACCTCACCCAAAATAATCGAGATATCGTCTATGGCTTGCTCAATGAACAGGCCCGGCAAGCAACCGAAGCAGGTCGTATAAGCCAAGGTATCTCCCTATTGGAAAGAGCGCGGGAATATGCGTCGGTTGCTAACCTTCCGGCGGATATCGCAGTCATACAGGCCAACCTGGCTACGCTTCAGTTTTTGACGCATAACGCTGCAGAGGCACAGCAATATGAAGAAGCTTACTATGCGCAGGCGCGCAAAGATAAGGATCCGATTGAACAGGGCCGTTCACTGGTCAAGCTAGCCCGCATACAGGCTTTAGCAGAAAACTATAATACCGCGGAAAACACCATTATCCGCAAAGCTATACCACTCTTTAACAGGGCACGCTTCTACGAGGGTAAAGTTAGGGCCTGGGAGATGCTCGGCGATATTTACCAAGCGCAGAACAAACATATTCAAGCCCAATGGTTCCTGATCCAGGCCCGCGATCTCGCTCATGCCCGCAACCATAAAGATGATCTTGCTGAAATCGAATATATGCTGGGCTCTTCGAAATTCATCCAAAAGAAGTACGACCTCGCAAAAACCGAGTTTATTGAAGCATACGACCTCGCCGAACAGGAAGATAACGATGTGTTGAAACTCGCTATTGTCGAAAAATTAGGCACCATCTATCTGTTGCAGAACAACCTCAAACGAGCCGAAGAGCTCCTGAACGAATATTGGGAGTTAAGACGGGAAGTGTTTCGCTAAAGCTCTTTCTTGTTACTTTTTTTCCGCAAAAAAGTAACCAAAAAACTCGCCGCTGAACCGGCTCGCTACAATGTTTCTTCCTTCCTGCTATCCGCGACCCGCTTAGGCGGCATTTTAAGTATTTGTACGGATTGTTCATGGCTTATATTCCTCTTTCCGCATCTCTTTAAACTCCCTGTGTTTACTGCAGGATTTATGTAGTTGTAGCTTTGCTGTAGCTCCTCTGTTTTGTAAAACGCTGTAGCATTGTCAGTAACCTTGTAATCATAAAATCTGTAATTAAGCATGATCCGTACAGGCACCTCAAATACGTATAGTGAGCGACATGGAGATTTGAAAGGGCGATATAGGGATAAGGATATGATAGGAAAGAAGAAAGTACAATCCGTACAAGGAATCAAGAATGCTGCCAATGTTGCATCAGCCCCACTGCCACCAACGCAAACCCTGATGCCTGCTTACGCAGTAGCCAGATGCGGTTTGCAGGAAGAAGCAGTAGCTTAGTAGCATCTGGGTACAGCAGCGAGGCTTGGGCACTTGGCCGATACCAAGTGCCATGCCCGTCCGGCATAGAGGACAAAACTACCCTTTCTCCACCGTAAACCCAAAAGTCGTCCCGATACCTTCTGTGCTTCGCACATTGACGGTCTGCCGGTGTGCTTCGACGATATGTTTGACGATGGCCAGGCCGAGGCCGGAGCCTCCAATCTGCCGGGAGCGGCTGTCGTCTGTCCGGTAAAAACGTTCGAACACCCGGGACAGGTTCTTCTCTTCAATACCATGGCCGTTATCGGTGACCTCTACTAGGATCTGATCCAGTAACGGAAAAATAGAAATTTTCGTCTTCCCTCCCTGCTTGCCGTACTTAATGGAGTTGTTGATCAGATTGATAAGCACCTGCTGAATTTTCTGGCGATCGGCCTTGACCATCACCGGATTATTGCCTTTGGACGCAAAAACCAAATTAATATTGGCTTTGTTTGCTTTATCCACCAACTGATAGATCGTTTCATGGATCAGCTGTGTAATGTCAAACTTGGTAATATGCAGCGGTAGTTTCCCCGTTTCCAGTTTGGATATTTCGTCCAGATCAGCGATCAGGTACGTCAAACGATCGATATTCCGTGCCGCCTTGTCCAGAAATTGTTGCGCCATCTCGGGATCATCGTCCATCATACCGTCCTGCAGGGTTTCGATATACCCCTGCACGGCAAACAAGGGCGTTTTAAATTCGTGGGAAATATTGGACAAAAATTCACGACGGAATTTCTCTTGTGCCCGTAGCTGATCAATTTCACGTGCTTTCTGCACCGTCCACTCCTGCACCTCTTCTTCTACGCTGCGTATCGGATCGTCGCTGGCATGTTCGGCTAGCACTTCCTTCAGATCCTTACCCAACTTCAGGTTACGGATAAGCTTATAGATATTACTTATCCGTTCGTTGATAAAACGCTGAAAAATATTGGAAAGAATGATGTACACCACCGTACAGGCTACGACGAAAATCAGCATAAAGTGATTCCAGTTCCCTTCGTAAAAGAAACTCAGTAAGGCTAAAGCTGCTGCAATGCTTACCGAGATGTAAAAGACTAGTAGTTTAAAGTTCATTCTTCTTCCTTTTGACCGCAAAAGGAAGCAAAACTCGTCGCTGTACCGTCTCGCTACAACGTCTCTTCCTTCTTGCTATCCGCGACCCGCTAAGGCGACATTTATAGGTCTTTGTGCGGATTTTGCTTATCTTCTCTCGAAGACTTCATTCTCATCTCCAATTCTTCGCCTCTTAGTTACAATCATTCATTTCGTAACTCTATAACCTCATAACTCTATAACTTTGTAACCATGTCACTGTATAACCCTACAACCATGTAACCTCATAACTACGTAACCCTGTAACTTTGGCCCCCTACACCTTCGCGATCACCGTCTTCCCTCCTATGACCTTTTGTCCGAGCTGTACGTTTATGTCCGTACCTAAAGGCAGAAACAGATCCACGCGTGAGCCGAACTTAATGAACCCAAATTCATCACCCTGTGTCACGGCATCTCCTTCTTTAATATACCAGACGATACGGCGTGCCATGGCTCCGGCAATCTGCCGGAAAAGAACCTCCACACCACTGCTGGTCTTGACGACCACCGTCGTACGCTCATTGTCTGTCGAGGACTTTGGGTGCCAGGCCACCAGGTATTTGCCGGGATGGTACTTAAAGTAGGAAACGATACCTGAAATCGGATTTCGGTTGACATGCACATTGATCGGCGACATAAAGATAGACACTTGAATACGACGTTCCTTAAAATACTCCGTTTCGTCGGTCTCCTCAATGACCACCACCTTGCCATCTGCCGGGCACAGCACCGTCTTTTCATCGACGGTAACTTTTCGCACCGGACTCCGGAAAAACTGCAGAACAGTTATCAGCAGGAAAGCAGAAAAGAGATAAAGCATCCACTTTGCCGTGTCGCTGGCGTCGTAATAGTCTGCCAACGCATTGATGACAAAAATAAAAAGCACAACGACTGCTAAACTGGTGTACCCCTCTTTATGAAATTTCATAGCCTTGAATTTATGCAATGCAAACTTAGATAATTTTCTTATAACTTTAATGCGCTTCCAACCAATTCGTCCCTTCGCCTATTTCGACCTCAATAGGCACCCGCATCGGAATAGCATTTTTCATGCGGTCAACGATGATGGCTTTAAAGGTGTCGACCTCCGTTTTGGGAACATCAAACACCAGTTCATCGTGTACTTGCATAATCATCTTACCCGACAGCTTTTTAGCCACAATATCCTCCTGAATACGAATCATGGCCACCTTTATCATATCTGCTGCCGACCCTTGTATAGGGGCGTTAATGGCATTTCGCTCGGCGAAACCACGTACCGTCATATTTGCCGAGTTGATATCCCGCAGGTAACGTCTTCGCTTCAAGATGGTCTCCACATAACCACGCTCTTTGGCAAAGTCAATCGCTTTGGACATATAAGCCCGGATACCCTGATATTGTGTAAAATACTGATCGATAATCTCCGCCGCTTCCCGACGGGGGATGCCGAGACTCTGCGACAGTCCGAAGGCCGACTGCCCATAGATGATTCCGAAGTTTACCGCTTTCGCATTGCGCCGCTGGTCGGAAGTAACTTCGTCCAACGTCACCCCATACACCTTGGCCGCCGTTGCCCGGTGAATATCGTGTCCCAAGGTAAACGCCTCCAACATCTGCTCATCCTGGCTTAGCTCCGCCATAATCCGTAGTTCAATCTGCGAATAATCCGCCGAAAGCAGCACATGCGTGCTGTCCCGAGGGATAAAGGCTTTACGCACCTCCCGGCCCTTTTCCGTGCGGATAGGGATATTCTGCAAATTGGGGTTCGTCGAACTCAGTCTTCCTGTAGCCGCGACCGCCTGATTGTACGAGGTATGGATCAGGCCACTGTGTGGATTGATCAGTGTAGGCAGGGCATCCACATAAGTAGATTTTAGTTTCTGGTACTGGCGGTAGTCCAGGATATCCTGTACAATGTCCGATTTATGGGCCAACGCGAGCAAGACATCCTCACCGGTTTTATATTGTCCTGTTTTGGTTTTCTTCGCTTTCGGATCCAGCTGCAGCTTGTCAAATAGCACTTCACCGAGTTGCTTCGGCGAAGCGATGTTAAACCGCACCCCGGATTTCTCATAGATACGGGCTTCCATGGTCTGGATTTCTTTTTCCAGTTCCCCGGAAAACGTACGGAGTGTTCCTTCGTCAATCTTGACGCCATTTTTTTCCATTTCCGCCAGCACATACACCAACGGAAACTCCACGTCATCGGCCAGCTGCCGGGTATGCGTTTCCTCCAGCATAGGCGCAAAGCGTTCATACAATTGCCAGGTAATATCCGCATCTTCAGCAGCATATTCTTTGATCAGCTCCATATCCACGTCGCGCATATTGCCCTGGTTTTTGCCTTTCGCACCGATCAGTGACGTGATGGACACCGGCGTATAACCCAGGTAGGTCTCGGCGAGTATATCCATGCCATGGCGCATATCGGGTTCTATCAGGTAATGGGCGATCATCGTATCGAACAATGTTCCCCGAACCTCCACCCCGTAACGCGAGAGAATAAGGATATCATACTTCAGGTTTTGGCCAATCTTCGTAATCGCCGGATTTTCAAATATTGGTTTGAAAACCTGCACCACCTCCAGTGCCTGCTGGAAGTCCGGTTGCACAGGCACGTAGTAGGCTTTACCCGTTTCGGTAGAGAAGGAAAATCCCACCATCTCCGCCGTCATCGCATCCAAGCCCGTCGATTCGGTATCAAAACAGAAGCAGGCGGTCCGGGAAAGGGTTTCCGCCAAGGCGATCCGCTCTTCCGGCGTATCGACTAATATATATTCATGTTCCGTATTGCTCACATTTTTGGCCGGAACAGTCGGCTGTATGACCTCTTCTACCTGCACCTGTACCGACACTTCCACCGCCGTTGCAAAGAGGTCCATCTGTGCAGATGGGGATTTGCTCTGGTTTTCTACGACAGAAAAGTCATCACCAAACACCCGTTTCCCGAGCGTACGGAATTCCAGTTCCGCAAAGAGCGGTTCCAACACCTCTCTATTGGGTTCCTGTAATTCCAATTTATCTTCCTCCAAAGCGATCGGGACATCCAACAGGATCGTCGCCAATTTTTTCGATATCAGACCTTGCTCTGCAAAGTTAATGACATTCTCCTGCTGCTTCCCCTTCAGCTTGTCGGCGTTGGCAATCAAGGCTTCCACCGAGCCGTATTCCTGAATAAGCTTCTTGGCTGTTTTTTCCCCAATTCCCGGAATACCCGGAATATTATCCACAGCATCACCCCATAACCCCAGAATATCGATCACCTGACATACGTCCGTTACTTCCCATTTCGCCTGAATTTCCGGCACGCCCAACACTTCTGCACCATTGCCCATCCGCGCAGGCTTATAGATAAATATATTTTCCGACACCAGTTGCCCGAAATCTTTGTCCGGTGTCATACAAAATACCGTAAACCCCTCCTGTTCGGCTTTCTTGGCCAACGTACCGATGATATCGTCGGCTTCATAGCCATCCATCGTAATCAGCGGAATATTAAAACCTTCGATCAGTCTGAAAATATAAGGAATAGCATTGGATAAATCTTCAGGCATCTCCTGCCGATGCGCTTTATAAGCCTCAAATTCAAGATGCCTGTTGGTCGGCGCTGCCGTATCAAAGACCACTGCAATATGGGTAGGCTTCTGATTTTTCAGCACTTCCAATAAAGTATTTGTAAAACCGAGTACAGCACCTGTATTCAGTCCATAAGAGGTTAGTCGCGGAACTTTGCTTAAGGCAAAATAAGCTCTATAAATAAGAGCCATGCCATCTAATAGGAATAGTTTTTTCACAAAAGAATGTTTACGTCCTTGACAAAGGTAATAAACACAGAACAAAGTAACCAGTGCCAAAGTTATGGACTATGTCCAGCTGATGACAAGCTGCTGATCACCTGCGGGTTCGGCGGGATTGCCTGTTTGACGCAAAGGAATATGCTGGCCATCAGCCAACCGTAGCGTATATGGCTTTCCTTTGGTACCACACAGCCGTAACATACAAAAATAATCAGCCGACCCCAGCACCTGGATCGTTACGCTCCGGGTTGTTCGTTTACGGATAACAAAGGGATAACTGATGAAACAGGTATGGTTAGAACTGTCAAGTTCCAAAAAGTGAAAATGCAGCAACGAAAACAGACATCCGGCACCATACACCTCTTGACCCACTGCGCCGATAGCTTCCCATCCGTCGCCCAGGTCCTCTACGGGTATCCACGCTTTTTTGTGCAGGTAACCCGTTTTTACTTCTGTTGCCAGTGTATCCTCCGGCAGGAGAGGCGGAAAATAATACGGCAGCCGCGCAGATGCATATTTGATGTATTCGGGCAAGAAGACAGTGATTTCCCGCGACAAAGGCGCTCTACCGTCATAGGCCATACGCATAAAACGATGAAAGGAGGCCACACATTCCTGTTCTTCAAAGACTGCCGAATAGGGCGCATCTGGCAAGGGAAAGAGGGCAAAGAACGTAGGGTATGTTTTTGAATTTCCGTACCGTCTTTCCCACAACCCCGTATTCCGTATCAGATTACCCAGACACAGTTCGCTGAGCTGAAGATAAATATCCTCCTTCGTTAATGTCCATAGCTCCAGCAACGCTTCGGCTGCATAGGCGGTGTTATTGGATTGGTAAATTAAGTCAAAGCCATAGTCGCGTAATTTTTTGGCAGCGCGCTTGGCCTCGCTGAGGTATATCTCTTTTTTGCTCAGCTTATAAGCACGCAACATCAGAAAAGCATACATTCCGCCCACATCTTTTTCCCCTCCTGCTCCCGGCTCAGTTTCCTTTTTTTCCGCTTCTAAGGTATCCACATCATAAAAAACGGGCCAGGTATAATCGAAATGGTGGGCTTTTTTAGGGATCCAACGCACAAAACAGCCTAATTTCTCGTCAAAAAAGGCGGGAAATCCCTGTAATAGTTCTGTACAGATCCTTTGACACGCGCGGGCAGGATAGGTATGGCTGTACAGTAACAGGGGCGTCAGCACAGCGAGCTGGACCATACTTTCCACCGGATTATGGTAATCGTTCATGTATGCATTCAGATAGGCATGTGGGCCCACCTGCTGCCAGCAGCCGTGATGTCCATCCAATTCTTTCAAAACCTTGATCGCGTAACGTTGTAGCGGACGAACGGTCGGCCGAGGCCTCGTTATCCGTTGATACACGTTCTCCAACGCCGACAGATACTGCAGTGAAGCTTCCCAGGCATTTTCCGGACGGGCCGGATTAAAAATCAGATATCCCTCCCGAAAGCCATATTTTTTACCCTTCTGCAAGGGCAACGCTGACGGATTGGACGCCTTAAATCCCAATTCTGGCCAGGCGACCTGCACACTGTCACCCAAACTGATCTTCGTATCTTCCGCATAGCTGTTTAACGCAGTAAGATTTTGGAAATAAAACAATGTTCCCGGCGTGTCCTTGCCAAAATCCGTAAAACAAGTGCCGGAACGCAGTTGCTTCTGCTGTACATACACCTGCCCTTTAGGAGGAATTGCCAGCCCTTTTTCATGCAAGATCAACACTTCGCGAGGGGTATCTACTCCGCACAAAGCTGCAGAAGGCCGATAGTCGACCTTATATTGGATGTGCAGTAAATCATTTAGGGTCAAGGAAACACGTATATGAAAAGCGCCTATGGCACTATTTACTTTCAGTACAAAACGATCGTCACCCGCATGTACCCAGTCGCACGAAGCCAAAGAATCTCTTAAGTAAAGCAGTTTTACAAACAATATTCGCGTATTGGGCAGATGGACCTGTAGCAGAACCTCTTGTGCGGATGAACGTAAGGCGTAACGATAATGATCCGATGCCCCTTCATACAGGGTGTGATATTTATCTTCTATAGCATGTTGCCGGGTCACCTGCGCCGGGATCGAGATCGAACGTTCCATAATGATTTAATGTTATGCTTGTTGAACGGTTCTTTAGGAGCAAGGTTGTCGACATACAGCATTCAGGTGAAACTACGGTATATCGTCGGTTAGCAAACCGTATAAACACCTGAATACAGGGTGTTTTACAACCTAGGGGTACCTTCTACGTTTTTATAATAACGTAAAACACAACGATCATGGCAACAAAAAATGAAAACAGGCTCGTGGGCAAGGAGATGGAGAAGAAAAAGAAAGTAAGGATAGGAAAAGACGGCGAAGTAATCGAGGATGCCGACATCAAGCACGACGGCGACGCCGAAGCTGGTGTAGATCCACAGCAGGAACAGCTGAACGATACACCTAACGACCCTACAGACAGACCGCGGGAAAGAAAAAGCTAACCCCAACGTCCGCAATCGGCAACTATTCCCAATACGCATATCGCATGACGCAATACGATTATTGATTAAGATGATAGATTACACCGATTGCGGCGCTGAACATATAGGGAAAAGAGAAAGCTTCCAGGTTCTTGAAAAAATGGATCAGCTGCTTATCGGTTGTACCCAACTCGTAATACGCCCCAATATTTTTGTATTTGATTTCACTGCCGACAAAGACACCGATATTGAGACCCGGCCGAATCAGGTAATATCCGGGGCTATAATATTCGGGAAGCCGGACAAAATACCGATCTCCAAAGGCGTAGTTACCCCATAGGCCCACATTGATCCACTGTATATTGACGTTCTGACTGTAGCTACGGTCGAGTGTCCCGTATCTACCCTTTAACGTCAAAAGATGTAGAGTGGAGCCAGCGGCATATTTTGCTGGTACGAAACCGTACAGGATATCTCCTTTCCAGTGTTTCTGTGGTGATGCATAACCTATTCCCGTAGAAAGAAAACCGATATTGCCCGCAAACTGAAGCTTAATATTATCCGGTGTTAATTTTTGAAAAAAGTTTGCCGTATCTGTTGATTGACCTTCCGCAAAAAAAGCTAAAAGCATATATAGTATCGTCCATATAAAGCGTTTCATCAGTACGAGATAAGTTGGATATTTACGGTATGGTCTGCGACATCGACTTTGACATAGGATCGTGTATGTATCGCCGGAATGATAAGATAAGGTAAGTTGTCCTGAAATGGTGTCGTGAGGTGATAAGCATGGGCATGGCCGTTCATCACTAAACGGGCCTTATCCGAATCCGCAACAAGATGCGCAAAATCCTGACTCAACGCCGGATCAAAGTCCGACGATAGCGGATCGATATGCGACAGATAAAATATGTTGACCATTTCATCCAGATCTTCCTTATCCAACTGTTGACGGATCCAGCCTAAATCAGGTGTACTGCCGTCAAAAGCCCGCTCCCGCGAATTGGAATTGAACACGATAAATCTGTTTTTCCCAAAGTCAAACGTAAAATTCTCAGGTCCGAAAGCCTTACGGTATATAGCCGTACCATTTCCCAACATATCGTGGTTGCCTATGGTGGCCACGATCGGAAATTTCAGCCGTTCTGTAAACTTGAAATAATCGTTGTATTCATAGCTTGCCCCAAAGTCCGTGATGTCCCCACCATGTAGGACAAAGGCAATATCATCGGTGCTATAGGTCGTATTGGCATGTGTAACGAAGTCTTTCAGTTGCTTATACCCAATCTGCGTATCCGAGATCAACAAAAAGGAAAAGTTTTCCTCAACCGGCAGTTGACCAATCCTCGCGATAGCTTGTAGGTTCAACTGCTCAACTAGCGGACGCACCTCAAGCAGCGAAAACTGAAAGGGCTTTCGGCATTGCGCCATAAGCATGCATGCACTGAGAAATACATACAACAGCCACGATCTTTGCCTAAAAATCCTCACTCTGCTCCAAGTCTTCGTGGTTATCACCGCCAAGGCTGTAGTAGTTGTTTTCCTCGTCTTCCGAACCGATCTCTTCTAAATCGTCATCCAACTCAGCGCCCGGAACATCCAAACCTTCGTCCAGTGAACGCTCTTCCTCCTCCGATTCCGACAACTGACCGAGTCGCTCATCCGGCACTTTCTCTTCCTGTTTGTAAATATCTTCGTCTTTGGAATAATGTGGATAGCCAGGAAAATCTTTATCCTCTTCGGACTCTCTGTTATTTTTTTTTGGATCTTGCATCATCATCTTGTTTTATAATGAATAAACAAGTGAGATACAAAATAGTTGAGGTAGTGTGTTACTTACTTTTTCTTATTCCACCATACTAAGAATCCGGTGATAGGCAAACTGGCACATACTAAGCTAATCAAAAAAGCGAAAACTTTGCCGGACAATCCTCCTACCGACCCGATATGCAGGTCATAATTCATCATCGACAATTTATCCGCAAAGGATGCCTCCCGATACCGGCTGCCTTCCATTTCCAACGGCTCTAGCGTATAACGGTCGTAGAAATATTCACTGTGGTCGTACCAACTTCCTTTGTCATGATATACCGTGATATCGATCGGATCGTCATCATCAGCCGGATAGGGCGTCATATACATGCCATTGACCTCATCCGTCTTCTCCAAAGTCAGGTACCACGCTTTGTCCAACGGACTCACCTCGCTATTCCAAGCTATCTCTTTATTGGCGAGATCCGAATGCGGATGATGGTGTCCCACTTTTACCTCTCCGCCGGATGTTACATAATAAAGTGCGCGGTCAAACCAGGTAAAGCTCCACACTAAGCCGGTGAGACCCAATATCAGGGCGAACACCAAACTATAAAACCCCAACACATTATGCAGATCATAGTTTACACGTTTAAAGGATGCCCTCCACCGGATCTTAAAACTTTGGTCTTTATGCGTTTTATTCCAACGCCTGGGCCACCACATGACCAGACCCGTAATCAACAGTACGACAAAGATCAATGTCGCTACCCCCACAACAGGACGCCCGATGTTATAGGGCAACCAAAGAGCCCGATGTCCATCGATGATGAAGCGAAAAAAATCAAACTCACCGCCACCAATAGGGGTTTGTTTTTTAAGAAATTCTGCCGTATAAGGATTCATGAAGATAACCGAAAACGTCCGTTTGCCACCTACCATACCCCCATAACCAATAGCTGCGGCTCCCGTCGAATGGCTATACGTCAGCCCGGTAGGGTGCTGATCGGGCATATACTTGGCTGCCGTGTCCAGAAGCTGGCTCGGCGGAACTAATGGTGCGTTTCTTTCTTCGACGAAACGCCATGGTTCCACGGCGTCTTTGATTTCCTGCTGAAAGGCATAGAAGCAACCGGTTATACTCACGATGAATACGATGATTCCTGACACCAGCCCCAACCACAGGTGGAGCCAGTCATTGATACGTCGCATCAATCCTTTTTTCTTCGGTTTTCTATTCGCCATAAATTACACTAAACTGTTATTCCGACACAAATATACTAACACAAAATACATTTTCTATTTAAAATTAGTCTAAATTACCCTATATTTGTCACACAAAAAAGACGGAGGGTTATGCGTCCAAAAAATAATATTTTTCAAAAAGCGTACAATCTCACGATTGCGCTTCTCTTTATATGCTGTTTTTTTACGGTAAACGCACAGGACAAAGTCTCCGCTATCATGGCAGCTAAGGACACATTGGATCAACCGGACCCAAAAAACATCGACGAAGTCACGGTCCTCGGACAGACAGCGGGCAGAAAAGTGAAAGAAGAACCTTTTAACGTCAATGTTATCGAAACAGCAAAACATTTTAACTCGACGCAGGACCTCAACCAATTGCTGACCCGTACGACAGGTATCCGGGTTCGTGAAGATGGTGGCTTGGGTTCTGATTTTCGGTTTTCGTTGAATGGCTTTAGTGGCAAATCTGTCAAGTTCTTTATCGATGGGATGCCGATGGACAATTTTAGTTCGTCGCTGTCGCTGAACAACTTTCCGGCCACTATGGCGGAGCGCATTGAGATTTATAAAGGCGCTGTTCCCATGACTCTCGGTGCCGATGCACTGGGTGGGGCTATTAACATAGTCACCCGCAACAATCCCAACTACCTGGATGTATCTTATAGCATAGGTTCTTTCAATACCCACAAAGCCGGTCTTAACGGTGCTGTTACGAACCCCGAAAATGGACTATCTGTTCGTTTTAATGGTTTTTATAACTACTCGGACAACAACTATAAGGTGGATGTACGGCCGATCCGCAACAACACTTACCTTCCCGAACAAGAGGTAGAGCGGTTTCACGACAGCTATGCCTCAATAGGTGGACAAGCGGAAGTTGGCTTTCGGGACAAGTCTTTTGCAGACCAGCTTTTTATCGGGCTGATTGCATCAAAAAATGATAAAGATATCCAGACGGGCGTCGTCATGGAACAGGTTTATGGCGCACTGACAAGGCATAGCTCCTCTCTTATCCCTACACTCAAATACAAAAAAACAGACTTTTTTATCGAGGGACTGGACTTCAATCTCTACAGTGCCTACAACACGAGTAAGAACGCCCTTATAGACACTGTAGGTTTGGTGTACAACTGGCTACAGGAGACCACCCCCAACAGCATTACCGCCGAGCGTCAACGGACGCAACAGATGAACAACGATCGCGATGGGCTGATTACGGCTAACCTGTCCTATGCGTTGCATAAGCAGCATAACCTGTCTTTGAATTATGTGCTCACTGATTTTAAAAGAAAGACAAGCGATGTAGAAGACCCCGATAATGTCACCTATAAAATGCCTCAACGATTGCAAAAGCAAAATATCGGCCTCGGATTGGATAGCCGCTTTGGCAACCTGCGAACCAACATTTTCGCCAAATATTATAAACTTCATGCGGAATCGTTTGAAAATGTTTCGCAAAATAATATCGCTGAATATCAAAGCATATCGACTGACCGCAATAACCTCGGCTATGGCATTGCCGGCACCTATCACCTGTTGAGCAGTCTTCAATTCAAAGCTTCATACGAACATACCTATCGGCTTCCCGAACCCTCCGAATTGCTCGGTGACGGGCTTTTTACGATTCGGAATGAAAACATCAAGCCGGAAAAAAGCGATAATATCAATGTTGGGGCCTTATATGGCTTTCTACTAGGAGAAGACCATCGGTTTCAGACAGAAGCCAATTTTATTTACCGAAATTCCAAGGACTATATCCGCTTGGAACAGGCCCGAAATCAGCCTACAGGACGGAAGTTTATCAATGTCGGCGATGTAGAAACCACCGGCGCAGAGGCAGCGATCCGATACAGCTGGCGTGAGCTGTTGTTTGCCAACGCCAGCCTCAGCTATCAACATATCATTGACAAGACCGAATTTATTTATTCGACCAACTTAAGTGGTACTTCTCAGACGAAGAACCTGAACTATGGCTACAAGATTCCAAACACTCCGTACCTTTTCGGCAATCTCGATCTGGGTACGCGTATAGGCAACCTGGGCAAAACGGGCAACACACTGCACATCCATTACCTGGTTAACTTCATCGAGAAGTATTACCTGACGCCGCAACAGCTCGGGTTAAACAATACAGACATTATCCCCCGTCAATGGGCACATAGTATACTCGCTGATTACAGCCTTCGCGACGGAAAATACAATATCGCCGTTGAATGCCACAATCTCGCCGACAGCAAATTGTTCGACAACTACCGACTGCAGAAGCCGGGTCGTTCTTTTGCTGTGAAAATCAGATATTTTATAAATAAACACTCTTAAAATAATAATATGAAAACAATAAGACATCATTTTTATGCCGCTGTGGCCTTAAGCCTGGCCGTAGCCACAACATCTTGTAGCAAAGATCCGGTGCCGGATAATGGCAATGAAGGGCCACTGATTGAGGGCAACTCTACCTATGTATTAGGTGTAGGGGTTACCGATGCAGAAAACAATTCAACGAACTATATCGTACATACCAGCAATCTGCTGAGCGGCAAAATATCGCTCATCAACAATGGTATTCTACAGGAAGGTTACCGCGAATATATTACCGTCGGCAATAACTTCTACAGCATCGGTGGTCTGGGCGTAAACAATGTAGACGCGTATTATATCAATGATCAAAGCCGCTTGGTCGCAAAAACAGGGTTGGTTTTTGAAAATGGCGCCAGCGACTATCTTTCAGTAGACAACGGACAGGCCTTATTAGGCGTACAGGTAGCTACAGATGCCAATTACGACGGCAATGCCGAGTTTTTCTTTGTAGATGTCGCCTCCAACAGCATTGAAGATAAAGTAACTGTGCCTACAAAGGACATTTATGAAGCAGACGACAATGGTCACGGGTGGAACCATTCGGGCATTGCCATTCGCGGCAACCAGGCTTTTCAAACGATATTTCCCATCAGCAAAGCTTGGGCCACACCAGATGTAAGCCGCAACTATGTTGCCGTATACAGTTATCCCGACTTCGAATTCCAAAAGCTCATCACCGATACCCGCACTGGTCCTGCTGGCGCACCGCTGTTACGCTCGGGAATTTTTGCTACTGAATCCGGTGATCTATACACCATTTCACACGATGGATACGGGTTCGAACAAACCCAAGATATGAAAGACCCAGCTATCCTGAAGATCAAAGCCGGCACGGACGAATTTGATGAGGATTATTATTTCAAAACTACCGGTATTGCTAATGGGGGGCGCATCATTCGGGCTGTCTATGTAGGCAACAACAAATTGTTCGCACAAATCCATGACAAGGCGGAAACGACGCAATGGGACCAGACAGGCTTACGGTATGCCATCGTCGACGTTGTAGAGAAAAAGATTACCGCAGTGGCCAGCACACCTATTTATGACGGAGCTGAAGATATGTTCGTCGAAGGTAACAAAGTATATATTCCTGCTAAGGTTGGAAACACCCTGAATGTCTACGAAGTCGACGTGACGACAGCTACGGCTAAGAAGGGTGTCGAAATCGAAGCAACTTACATCAAAGGCCTCGGCAAATTAACAAAATAATAAGACCCCTAACTATTAAGGGAAAGAAACTGGTATGAACCGCTTCTTTCCCTTAATTTCATGCTACCATAAAAAACCTTTTTACTTCAGCTTTTCGATCTCTTCAACCGAGAGCCCGAGAATATCAGCAATCATTTCGACATTAAAATCACCTTTCAACATCTTTATAGCTGAAGTACGTTTCTCGGCTAATTTCTCTGCTTCTGCCTTGGCACGTTCCTCTTTTCTGCCTTTCGCCAGACCTTTTGCTAAACCCTGTTCCAAGCCCTGTGCCAAGCCTTGTTCCAAACCCTTCTCTATAGCTTCTTCCACCATCTGTTCTTGCGTTCGACGGATGGAATATTCATCCCATTTGTTTTTCAGACTTATATCGTACATCTCGCGCTCCTCCTTATTTAGTTTACTATATTCAGCAATACGGAATAACTTCTCAAATATAGGCTTTCGTAGATAAATCGGTAACTTATCCATCTTGGACATATTCTTCAGCACGTAAAGCCACCTATCCAGATCACTTTCCAATCCTAATTCATCTTTTACAAAGTTAACCAATTTATCATGAATATTTGTTTTTAATGGAATGATAGAGCCCTTCGGGGTTCCACATAAATAAATCCCAAATATTCATAGAAAACTTTTCCTGTATCTCTGTTACACAGACAAATATCATGCAGAAAATCACTCGTATCTCCGTCAGACATCATAAAACCATCCATCAAAACAATAACATAGACCTCGCTAATAGCATAATCCCATTCCCGACGCCTGCCCTTAGGAGCTTGGTCCGCTATCAGTTTACTCCCATAGTACAACATCCGGCGTTTGATATTTTTCTGATCACTGCGCTGTACTTCGATAATGAATTTCTCTCCGTTATCTGCCGTACAAGTCAGATCGAAAATAACAGCTCCTGTTTCCTCTGTTACACCAACATGTTCATTTTTATTATAGACCAGCTCTTTTATTTTCTTTCTCCCTCGAAATAAGTCGTTCAGAAACGCTATCAGTAAGTCCTTATTGACTTCTGATCCGAATATCCGCTTAAAACCGTAATCTGTAGTGGGGTCTATATATTTTGGTTGTCCTATCATATTTGAGTGATTTTGGTAACTCAAAGATAAGAAATACACACGATATATGCTAATATTATTAGTAATTAATTTCTTTTTATTCCGCCGTAGTAAGAATCTCCTGACAGGTAGACTATAACAACCCTACGCCGCCGACTCTATATCGCAGACCGATCTCATGGGTGTTGACGGAGATACGTTGGTCCAATGTACGGCTGTTCGGACTGAACTGGTAGCTATAGCCGATACCGAAGTCACCGAAGTTCAGCTGCAGCAAA
>NZ_JAAKGO010000053.1 GCF_011043525.1 Sphingobacterium sp. SGG-5 | reverse complement strand
AGTTGACGAGTACGACATCACGGCGACAGGAGCTGTGGGTCCTAAACTGACGAACTATACGATCAGCTATGCCAAAGGCACGCTGATAGTCAACAGGAAAGCGTTGACCATCACGGCCAAAGACCGCAATAAGACCTACGGTACCGCACTTACGCTCGGCACTACAGAATTCACGGCCAGTGGTCTGGTGAACGGCGATGT
>NZ_JAAKGO010000052.1 GCF_011043525.1 Sphingobacterium sp. SGG-5 | reverse complement strand
GGACAGTAACTGCAGCGTGCCGCAGATGTCCAACCGGAACGGTTACCCGTTACGCTACATGATCATTTCCTTAAAGAACTCCTGCGCCTCCGCTCGCGCTTCGGCTTTCCTATATCTTAAGCAGACCCTGAGGTAAGCTATGTTTTTCCGTTTTATCCGACGGCCTTGCGCCGTTGGGACTGCAAAGGTAGAAACTTTTCCG
>NZ_JAAKGO010000051.1 GCF_011043525.1 Sphingobacterium sp. SGG-5 | reverse complement strand
GTTGTAAACACTTACGAGATCACGGCCTCGGCAGCACAGGGTCCTAAACTGGGGAACTATACGATCAGCTACGCCAAAGGTACACTGACAGTCAACAGGAAAGCGCTGACCATCACGGCCAAAGACCGCAGCAAGACATACGGTGAGGCGCTGACGCTCGGCAGTACCGAGTTCACGGCCAGCGGTCTTGTGAACGGCGATGCGGTTAC
>NZ_JAAKGO010000050.1 GCF_011043525.1 Sphingobacterium sp. SGG-5 | reverse complement strand
ATCGGTGACGGTGCGCATTGCCAACGATGAGGGTGCCGCATTACCGGTACGTGTACACCAGGCCGTATCGCCCAACGGCGACGGCATCAACGACTTCCTGATGATCGAAGGTGTACGCGATTACCCGGAGAACAAGGTGACGATCTTTGACAAGTCCGGCAAGGTGATGGCGGAGATAGAAGAATACGACAACCGGAACAACGTGTTCCCCGGTGGCCGCACCGTACGCGACGGTACATATTACTATTACCT
>NZ_JAAKGO010000049.1 GCF_011043525.1 Sphingobacterium sp. SGG-5 | reverse complement strand
CTCTTAATGCTATAGGCAATAAGCTCTAGGCGATAGGCCCGAAGGCCTAAAGCTTATAGCATATGGCTTAAAGCTTAAAGTGTGGAGAATAACGGATTCGAACCGTTGACCCCCTGCGTGCAAGGCAGGTGCTCTAGCCAGCTGAGCTAATTCCCCTCTTTTGTTAATTACGAATTACGAATTTCAAATTATGAATTCCATCTTCCGTAATCAAAGAATTCGTAATTCGTAATTTCCAATCCGTAATTAAAGCATTCGTAATTGAAA
>NZ_JAAKGO010000005.1 GCF_011043525.1 Sphingobacterium sp. SGG-5 | reverse complement strand
TTGTTTAGTGCATATTAGATGCATCCACTTTATTTTTGCCTTGTTTGATCAGTAAAACAAAAGGCACACACACCAGAAACAATATCCCCAGATATAGAAATACATCCATATAGGATAAGATGGTCGCTTGTTTCATAACACTTCCTTCGATAGCTTGATATGCTTTTGAAAGAGAATTGTTGATACTAAATCCTTTACTCATGAAGTTAGCCTGCATGCCGGCAATACGCTGTTGTACCTCAAAGTGTGAAGGATCAATATGCGAGATGAGATCTACGCGATGGTGCTGGGTGTCGCGTGAGATGAAAGTTGTAATCAAGGCGATACCAAATGATCCACCGAGCTGCCGACTCATTCCGGTAAATGCAGCGCCCTCACCAATGGCTTTGCCGGAAAGTGTGGATAGCGATAAAGTCATAACGGGAACAAATAGCAGACCGAGACCTACTCCCCGAATGATTAATGGCCAAAACATGTGTTCGGATCCAGTATCGTTAGTAATCAATCCATACATAAAGAAGGAAAAGCCGAAAAATATACAGAGCCCTACCGCGACCATATACTTTTGCGGCACTCCAGCTTGAATCATCTTACCAATAAATGGCATCATGATTCCGGTCATAATGGAACTGGGGATAAGGAGTAAACCGGCATCGGTGGCTGTCCATCCCAAAATGGATTGCGTGTATAGCGGTATGATAAATGTGGAACCGAATAATCCAAATCCTAATATAAAGCTCATCAATGTGCCGACCTGTAGATTTTTATCCTTGAGAACCTTCAGGTTGACAATAGGTTTGTCATAGATAAGTTCTCTCCAGATGAAGAAAAAGAAACCCAGGAACGATACGACGGATAAAATTAGGATCGTGTTATCCTCAAACCAGTCGTCTTGCTGTCCATGCTCGAGTACAAATTGTAGGCTGCCTATAAATAGAATTAAGAACAGCATTCCCCACCAATCTACTTCTTTTGCAGACTGTTTACTGCCATATCGTGGGCTTTTTACTAGGGAGACTGTCATAATCGTCGCCAGAATACCCAAGGGTACATTGATGTAAAATATATAAGGCCAAGAGTAGTTATCTACAATATATCCCCCTAAAGGAGGCCCTAACGTGGGGCCTACAATAACACCCATGCCATAAATGGCTTGTGCCATACTTCTTTTCTCAGGCGGGTATGTTTCGGTCAGGATCGTCTGTGCTGTCACTAATAGTGCTCCGCCACCCATACCTTGGAAAAAACGAAATGCGACCAGTTCCCATATATTGGTTGCGTTGCCACATAAAAATGAGGATACGGTAAAGAGAATAATAGAGGCAGCGAAATAATTCCTTCTACCGAATTGCTGGGAAAGCCAGCTTGTCATAGGGATTACGATAACATTTGCAATTGCATAAGCGGTAATAACCCACGCCACGTCCGTCAAAGTTGCTCCTAAAGTACCTTTCATCTCATTCAATGCCACATTGACGATGGTGGTGTCGACGATTTCCAACAGGGCACATAAAATACAGGTAAATGTAATCAGTGCTCTGGTGAAACCGTATTCAATCAGGCTGTCTTTCTCTGTGAGTTGTTCCATAGTTAATTTATATGTACATCGACGTCGGCATTCATTCCCGGCCGAAGCATAGCGATCATTTGTGGATCGTTGTGACTTGAAAGTGTGATTTTGACAGGTAATCGCTGTACGGTTTTTACAAAGTTCCCGGTAGCATTATCCGGTGGAAGTAAGGAGAATCTTGAACCCGTAGCAGGAGAAAAGGATTCGACAACCCCTTCGACAATATTATCGGGATAAGCATCGATCTTGATTTCTACTTTTTGACCGATGCGGATCTTATTTAACTGTGTTTCCTTAAAATTAGCAACGACCCAGGTTTCGTCGTTGTTGATAACGTAAAATAAAGATTGTCCCGGATTTACCATTTGGCCCTCCTGCAGCTTTACGTTCGAAAGTTGCCCATCTACAGCTGCTGTTATCACGGTATATCCCAAGTTGAGTTCTGCCGCTTTAAGTGTTGCTTTTGCCCGTGCAATATTAGCTTCCGCTACTGAAGTTTGTTTACTGGCAACAGTTGTTTTGCTGATGATGGCTTGCTTTTGCGAGTTGCTGGCATTACGTTGTTGCTTGAGTATATCGACCTGTTTTTCGGCTTCCAGCTTATGGGTCAAGGCCTGCTCATATTGCTGTTTGGTAATCGAATGATTTTTGTATAGGTTTTCGTAGCGTTCAAAATCATTTTTTGCCTGTTGTAATTTAATTTCTGCGGCTTCGATCGTGCCGTTATTTGAAAGTATGGTGGCTTCCGATATGGCAATGTTGGCATTGGCGGCATTAACGTCCGCCTTCGATACTTCGAATGAACTTTCAGCAGCGGATAGGGCAGCTTTTGCTTCTTCGACCCGTACAAGATAATCTGCTGCTTGAATGGTGAAAAGTGTATCGCCTTTTTTGACTATTTGATTGTCTTTGATATAAATCTTATCGACATATCCGCCCACACGAGGAATAATAGGACTGAGATTTTTTTCAACCTGAGCGTCATCTGTGGTTTCATGTGCTTGCGCATGTTGGTATTTGTAAATACCGAACCCACCGCCCAATAGGAGGATAGCGATGAAGATGATTAAAAACTTTTTGTTAACGGGTTTTTTATTTTGTGTTGTGGTTTCCATAATGCATGTTGTTATTTAAGGTTGAGTTGACCTGTAGCTAATAATAAATCGTATTGTTTTTCGACAATGCTTGCATCACCGATGGCGAGGTTGATCTCGCTTTGCAGTTGTTGTACATCTGCTTCCAGTAGGTCATCGGTATCTGCTACACCATTGTCATACTTATCTTTAACGATCCTGTAATTTTCTTTGGCCTGTATTAAGGCTTCCTGATAGAGTTTTTGCTTTTCCTGAGCGAGCTGGACTTCTTCCCGTGATTTATGAATTTGCGTTTTGATGTCGTCCTCTACCTGCCTTAAGCTCAGATTAAGTTCTTCGATATGTTGTTGAGCAACATGTACTTTCTTTTTGTTTTTATAAAGCGCCCCGATATCGTAGGAAAGACCGACACCTACATTGGCGGCATTGGTTACGGTTACCACATGTTGTAGCTGTAGAGCCGCGTATCCGGCTGTAGCAAAGACGGTGGGGAAGTAAGCAGATTTAGCAACTTTGATCTGATCATCTGCCACTTGTTTTTGTGCTTGTAGTGACTGGACTTCGTAACGATCTTCCAGGTTGATACGTCCTATATTTTGGTTTTGTAATTCAGAAAGATGAATGTGGTCAAACGTTGTATTTTCATCGAGGCCCAATATAATGCTTAGTTGATAGCTTAATATGTTAACATTTTTCAGCGCTTCCTGATAGGAGACCTTATAATTCGACAATTGCCATTCAGCTTTCAAAAGATCATTTCTGGCAATGATGCCATTGGCTTCCATCGCTTTGAAATCGTTGACCTGTTGTGCTGATTTTTTAATATTTTCCGCAATAAGATCCATTGTTTTCTGCGCTTTATATAGCGCGATGTAGTTATGCATAGCTTGGATCGCAAACTGCTGTTTTGTAGCCGTGCTTTGTAATGCTGTGGCTTTCCAAGTATGTTCTGCTGCCTGTATGTTGTTTTTAATTTTCCCACCGGTATATAATGGCATGTTGATGGAAAGTTGACCGAGCAAGAGTTGATTTGTAGCGAGATCCATGCTGTCTCCTTCACCTATCGGAAGTTGTATGTTTACGTTTGGCGAATTCATCAGCATGTAGGTGCCAGTCAGTTTTGCATCGGGAAGCTGGCTTCCTTTTGAGGCTTCATACTCCAATTGACTCGTCTTAACCTTTGAATCGAGTGCTTGAGCTTGTGCCGAATGATAAAAAGCCAACTGCATGACGTCATCTAAGCTCAGTTGTTTTTTCTCTTGAGCGTGGGTACTCATGCCGAACAAGAGTAGGAGTGTCGTCATACTCCAGTTATTGATTTTCATTTTTTAATATAGATTTTAATGTGAATTTTAAATGCGTGGTAAGGGTTTCGTGGAGGTATTCTTCAAAATCGCATCCTGGAGGTAGCGTTAGTAGCTCTTCAAAAATGATACGGTTCCTTTTGAAGTTCATCAACGTTCCGATCATAGTCGTATGAATCAAAATCGGGTCGTAGTAGCGGAAAACACCTTTTTCACATCCGTATTCGATGACCTCTTTAATAAGCTGTATATTATGTTTACGTAGTTCCGTATAAATCTGGGAGTTTATGATACGCTTTTGAATCGTATTTTCGTTGGCTAATATTTCATATACATACCTGTTTGCCAAATTTGAACTGATATAATGCTCAATGATACGCTCCAAACGCAGCAACGGATCTTCTTCGTGGATATAGGTGTCGGGGATGAGCTTATACGCTTCGGCGCCTTGCTTGACAATGGTTTCTAATAAATTTTCTTTGGATTCGAAATAGTAATTGATCATGGCTACATTGATATTTGCCGCCAGTGCAATGTCTCGGACAGACGTTCCTTCAAATCCATTCTTGGCAAATAGCTTTTCGGCTATTTTGAGAATTTCGAGTTGTTTCTGATTTAAATCCATTTTGAAAAAAAACGTGTGCAAATTTAAACAAGTGTTTAAATTAAACAGCTGTTTAATTTCATTTGTCTTTAAAATCTTACAAAAAACAGATTATTGACCAATAAAAAAAGGCAAACTCGCCGAGTTTGCCTTTTAATGTATGTTTGAGTAGCGTTTATTTCGCTAGTTCTTCCGCAATTGCTTTTCCGATTTCCGCAGGAGATTCAACTACGCGGATACCACATTCGCGCATGATTTTCATTTTTGCAGCAGCTGTATCATCTGCACCGCCTACAATAGCACCCGCATGTCCCATCCGACGGCCTGGAGGCGCAGTTTGTCCTGCAATAAATCCGACGACAGGTTTTGTGCCATTTTCTTTGATCCAATGTGCAGCTTCAGCTTCCATTCCACCTCCGATTTCACCGATCATAATGATACCTTCAGTTTCTGGGTCATTCATCAACAGTTCGACCGCTTCCTTAGTCGTAGTACCGATAATAGGGTCACCACCTATCCCAATGGCGGTTGTAATACCCAATCCTGCTTTTACGGTTTGATCTACTGCTTCGTAAGTCAGGGTTCCGGATTTAGAAACTACGCCAACCTTACCTTTTTTAAAGATGAAGCCCGGCATAATACCAATCTTTGCTTCTTCTGCGGTGATGATACCCGGACAGTTAGGACCGATCAAACGAGAGTTTTTGTCGCTCAAGTAAGATTTTACCTGAATCATATCTTTAGTAGGAATACCTTCTGTAATACAAACAATCAAGGCTATACCTGCAGCTGCAGCTTCCATAATGGCATCCGCAGCAAATGCCGGTGGTACAAAAATGATGGAAACATTTGCTCCTGTTTTATCTACAGCTTCTTGTACAGTATTAAATACAGGACGGTCTAAATGAGTTTGACCACCTTTTCCTGGAGTTACTCCGCCTACAACTTGAGTTCCATACTCGATCATTTGAGAAGCGTGGTAAGTACCTTCTGTTCCAGTAAATCCTTGAACGATAACTTTTGAATCTTTATTTACTAATACACTCATTTGTTCTGTTTTTATGCTGTGCAAAGCTACCATTTTGCAATGACTTCTGGAAATTAAGCACAGTAAAACAGGTCTTTTTTTGCTAAAACTTCAATTTCTGGACAAAGGTCCATAACACCATACCAATCGTAATGGCTACGTTGAAAGAATGTTTCGTGCCAAACTGTGGGATTTCTATACATCCGTCTACCATTTTCAGGAGTTCTTCATCCACACCATGGACTTCATTTCCAAAGATAAGTGCATATTTTTCATTCGTGGTTATATTAAAATCTTGCAGGAATATACTGCCTGTAGTTTGTTCGATAGCATATATCTTATAACCTTGTTTCTTCAACTCGCTGATCGCCTCGACATTGTCTTTATAATAGCTCCATTCGACAGACTGGGTAGCACCGAGTGCTGTTTTTTCGATTTCCCGATGTGGGGGAGTACCGGTAATGCCACAGAGCATGATTTTTTCGATCGCAAAGCCATCTGCTGTCCGAAAGGCCGATCCGACGTTGTGCATACTGCGTACATTGTCGAGTACCAATATTACCGGTGTTTTGTCTTGGTTTTTAAAAGATTCGAGATCAGGTCTATTGAGCTGATCCATGGATAATTTTTGCATTAGATTTTGAATATTGATTTTATCTCGTTATTTTTGCATTCCAAATTTAGTAAAAAACGAATAATAAAATATAGCTAATAGAAATGGCAAATCATAAATCAGCGCTTAAAAGAATTAGAGCTAACGCTGCAAAGCGTTTAAGAAACCGTTACCAGGCAAAAACTACACGTAATGCTATTAAGAAGTTACGTAACACCACTAATGCTGAAGAAGCTAAAGCTTTATTGCCTCGTGTTGTTTCTATGCTCGATCGCTTGGCTAAGAAAAATGTAATCCACAAGAACAAAGCTTCTAATAATAAATCAAAGCTTACAAAGCTGGTCAATAAACTAGCTTAAGTTACTTGTTCTCTGAAAATACGTAGGGATGTATATCATATACATCCCTTTTCTTGTTTACTTGTCCTTGATTTTGCGTTAATCTTTACTATTGCTCTTTAATAGTTGTGTTACAATAGCATTTAATTTCGTGGTATCCGCCTTATATTTTTCCAGGTCATATAATTCTACCTTTCTGAAGTCCAACGGGTGGCTTTCGCTTTGCAGATAAATATAGCCCGAAGAGATGAGTTGACCATCTTTTTTGACATTGGTGTCATAGCTGCTGACATTTCCACCTCCATATTGGGGTTGGTTATATTCGAGCACAACCTCTCCGTCCAGTATATGCTTGATAACCGAATCGCCTAAAACCAGGAAATCTGCCGTAACCCATTGATCACCGTGATATGTTTTTGAAGTGGAGCTTTTGCAATGCGGTGTGAATAGTTTTCCGTCGATGGCGACATTCGTGCCCGGCGTACAGAGATTAGATGTCGTACGCTCAGCCGAACCATCACCGCCTAAAAACTGACCTTCGATGGATATCGGAAAATCCTGGTCTTTTAACATGGTCTGTGGGTCCTGACCATGTAACATTGCTCCGCTGTTGCGCCAGGCCCAGCCTTCACCTCCATTGGCCTGATCCCCTACAAATCGGTATTCAACCCGAAGAAGGTAGTAGCCGAAGGGTTTATGGTAAGCCAAATGTCCGTATGTCTTGTCAAAGCTATCATATTGGTCATAACGTACTTTCAATAAGCCATCTTCTACACGGAAAGTATTGCCGAAGTTGTCGTTGACCTCATGAAAGCGTATTTTGGGAATCCATCCTTCCATATTTTTTCCGTTGAAAAGTTGGATAGCTTGCGGAAGAGCGTTCGTTTCCTGGCGTGTCGACTGGCAGTTTGCCAGAAAAATGGTAGAGGTAAATAAATAAAGCGCTGATAGTATTTGTTTCATATATATGATTATAAAAGTGTATTTTGTTTTTTTACATAATCGCTTGGTCGTATGCCTATGATTTTTTGAAAGGTGTTACTAAAGGTAGGAAGACTGCTATAACCAACGCGTAATGCGACATCATGTACGTTAAGCTGCTCATCCAATAAGAGCTTTAAAGCTGTAAGCATGCGTAATATCGTGTAATATTGAATGAAGGACATATTAAATTCCTTTTGAAACAGCCTGGCTACAGTTCGCTGGCTTAACTCAAACTTTTTGGATAATATGTTCAGGTTGACACTCTCTGCCACATGTTGTTCTAAAAATCTGGTTATTGCGCTTAGCTTGGGATGCTCGGTATAAGGAAGAGCGAGGGGTAGTTCAGACTGAGACAACTCGGGGAGAATCTGTTTGAATGCTTTTGCAATGGTATAATTGGGCTCTTCTGACGGAAAAATATTCCCATTCCACCGATTGGTAAACATAATCAATTCGATCAATAGGTTGTTGACGGGATAAATATTTACCTTATCGAAAAAGTCCGTATCCGTTTCGAAGCGTGGAAAATACAGGTTGCGCATGATAACATGAGGCGAGCTGGGATGAATACTGTGTCGTACACCTGATGGTATCCAGATATAATGGCGTGCGGGCAAGAAATACGATTTGGACGATGTCTTCAGGTATACGACACCTCCTTCTGTATATAGAAACTGGCCTTTGACATGCGCGTGCTCCACAATATAGCCATCGCCCATAAGGGCATGATGACAGTATATACTATCCGGATATGCATCCACCTCGGTCATGTAATACTTGTCTACATACTCTTTTTCCATGGATAGTAAGCATCGTGTTAGCCAGCCGTAAATTTGCCTAAATATTCTGGAAATACCAAACGTCGGTGCGCGGCGGTTCCCATTGTAGATAAAAAGTGTAGATTTTTAATATGAGGTAGGGCAATAATTTTTGTGATATTACGCAATAGAGAATTGAAATTAAATAAGAACTTTGTATATATTGTATGAACTCAATGAAACAATATGTCACTACAGCGGATTAAAGTCGAAAGTTTACGGGATAAGGTTATGACGGCGGAACAAGCTGCCCAGCTTTTTAAGAATGGTATGGTTGTCGCGTCGAGCGGTTTTACCAAAGCCGGTGATAGTAAGATGGTGCTGCCGGCGCTTGCTGAAAGAGCGAAAACTGATCCTTTGAAAATCACCTTGATGACGGGAGCATCTCTTGGGCACGATACGGATGGCAAGCTCGCTGATGCGGGTGTATTGACTAAACGCATGCCTTTTCAGGTGGACCGTACGTTGCGTCATAAGATTAATGACGGAGAAATCTTGTTTATCGACCAACATTTAAGTGAGAGTGCCGAACTGTTGCACAACCAAAGTTTGCCGCCTATTGACATTGCTGTCATTGAAGTCGCCTACATTGATCGAGACGGCAGTATTGTTCCGACGACATCGGTGGGTAACTCGGTGACTTTTGCCGCATTGGCCAAGCAGGTGATCCTCGAGATAAACACGTCGGTTCCCGAAGATATATACGGTATACATGATATTTACCAAGCTGAAAATTATCCTTACCGGAATGTTATACCTATCGTAGCGCCCTGGAACAGGATAGGTCGCAAGACTATCGCGTTAGATCCGCAGAAGGTCGTGGGCATTGTATTTTCGGATATACAGGATAGTGCAGCCGATATTGCCGAGCCGGATGCGAAGACATCGGCGATAGCGAAATATATCCTTGATTTTTTTGAAAATGAGGTACGGTTGGGGCACCTAACGGATCGGTTGTTGCCTTTACAGGCTGGTATTGGTAAGGTGGCGAATGCGGTCTTAAGTGGATTTAAGGATAGTAACTTCTATGATTTGACGATGTTCTCGGAGGTGTTGCAAGACAGTACATTCGATCTTATGGATGCGGGTAAGTTGAGCTTCGCTTCGGCTTCGTCTATAACTGTCTCGAAAGGTTGCTACGATCGTGTTTTAGGAGATCTGCAACGTTACAGGAGTAAATTTGTGCTTCGCCCACAAAATATTTCGAATACGCCGGGACTGATCCGCAGACTGGGTATCATTGCCATCAACACGGCTATAGAGTTTGATATTTATGGCAATGTCAATTCGACGCATATTTCGGGAACAAAAATCATGAATGGAATAGGTGGATCGGGAGATTTTGCCCGTAATGCCTACCTGAGCATCTTCGTGACACAGGCTGCTTCCAAAGGAAATGCTATCTCTCACGTATTGCCTATGGTATCGCATGTGGACCATACGGAACATGATGTTGATATCTTGGTAACTGATATAGGTTTAGCAGATTTAAGAGGGCTGGCTCCCCGCGAACGTGCCCAGCAAATCATTAATAATTGTGTACATCCTGACTATAGGGAAGAACTCCAGTCGTATTTTGACCGGGCTTGCCAACGTGGGGGACATACACCACATTTGCTGGAAGAATGTTTTAGCTGGCATCAGCGGTTTGCCGAAACCGGCAGCATGAAACGTCAATAACCCGTTGTTGTTACCGAACGGTATGGGTATATTTCCGTTTACGCCAAAGCTGCTGGGCGGTTCCGATAAGGACCAACAATAGAAGGGGGCAGCCGACGTTGACAATCTGCCAGGTTATCTTTTCGTCTTTTACTTTTGCCTGATCCAGCAGCCGCAGTTTGACTTCTCTGTTGCGCAGAGCAATAAGACTTTCATCATACAGCAGATAGTCTATCGTGTTTTCCAGAAAGAGCTTGTTGGCATATTGCTGTTCGGTGTATCGATCCCATCCTAAAGGGAATGGCGATTGATCTTTGGCACTCACTTGGTTGATCAGCCAGTCTCCATCGGCGATAACGAGCATTTTGGCTGTTTGTGAAATATCAGATACATCTACTGGGTGTGCAATACCATCTGGTGCCGGCCTGTCTTTAAAGATATATGGAAATTTTCCTTGTAGCAACATAGCTACCGGTGCAGGCTTTGTACGAAACGTCGCAGGGTCAGGTTGCTCTTCAACCATTTGTAAGGATATCGTACTGGGCGTATGGAGGATCCGTGTAAAAGGCGAAGACTGTAAAAGAACTTCTTTTGTAATTCCCGTTGTAGCGATCGTATCGATCGTGCCGATAAATTCTGTTCGTATACCGTCAAGATTTTTGACGATTGGATGTTGACTTGTCGGCATCAGGATGGGGAAAAAGTACCAAGGTGCCAGCTCGATCTGTGCCTGCCCAGCGATATTCCCAACGGAGAGTGGGATTTGGCTACAGTTGAGATCGGCTATCATATCGTAGTTGAGGCGTACGCCATACAGAAACAGCTGATCGTCCAGATTGAGCTCCCGGCCGATGAGAGGCTGTGCTCCTCCGGACTGGCGGAGATTGTCCAGGCTGGCGTCAATCTGATCTATTGCCCAGATGATATTTCCCCCGTGCCGCACATAATAATCCAACTTATATTTGTCACTTTCCGAAAACCTTTTGGTCGGTTGGGCAATCACGATAACCTTGATCTGCTTCAGATCTTCCAAGGCGATAGAGTCCAGATGTAGTCGTCCGACTTGATTGGAAACAGCCAGGGTATGCATGGCATCATAGAGTTCGAGATCTGTAGGTTCACCATGTCCTTCGGTAAAACCGATATAGGGAACAGTCTCTTTGTTTATTTTCATGATTGCCGACACGAAAGCATACTCCAGATTTTGGATGGAGTTGTTCAGCACCTGCTCCGGTGTCAAACCTGTTCTGTTCTGTAAGAGGGTGACATTGACTTCGTGTGTGTCATTATGGACAACAGCCGCCGGGAAAATCAGTTTTTGTGAAAAGCCCGAACTGGTCTTAACGCTGAGATTCGTAGGATATAGCCCGCGATTGATCAACGCCTGTGTAAATTCCGATTGTTGACTTTGATCGCCTTCCAAGGGATCGATGACATTGACTTTGATTTTTCCACCGGAATAAGACTTTAAGTCATGCGCCATATCCAATGCCGCTTTTCGAAGTCTTTGAAACCCGGAGGGAAGATCGTCACCGTCTAAAAAAATATTGATATAGAGCTCCTTGTCTATCTTTTTAACGATATCCTTTGTGGTATTGCTGAGCGTAAACCGTTTATCAGCTGTAAAGTCTATTCGTCCAAAAACGGAGTAGACAAAAGATTGATTAACGAGCAATAAGAGTATTAGACTGCCTGCATAACGAAGCAATGTTTGCTTCCGTGGTCTTTGCTGTCTGCCGAGATGACCGATGGAGAGGAGCAAAAATAGACCGGTGAAACTGAGGAAATACAGGAAATCCCGGGCTGTCAGCACGCCTCGGCTCACGGCCTCATAATGCTCCTGTATGCCCCAGTTCTTCACATATTCCTGTATGTTGTAGAAAATAGGCATTTCTGCCGTGGCACCGAATGCATAAAAAGTAATAAAGCAAGCAAAAACAGCTAATAAAAAGGCGACGATCACATTTTTTGTCAGGCTGGAGCAAAACAGCGATAGACTCGTAAAAGCACTGCATAGCAAGAGTAAGCCTACGTAGGAGCCGATGATAGCGCCCAGATCGATATTCCCTTGCGGAAAGGCTAAAAAATAAAGGGTAACCGCATATACGACCGTAGGTAGGACAGCCAGACAAGCGATTGTAAGGCCACCCAGATATTTGCCTATTACAATTTGAGCCAACGTTAACGGGCGGCTCAGTAACAGGTCATACGTACCATCCGCTTTCTCTCCCGCGATACTGCGCATAGTGACTGCTGGGACAAGAAAGATGAGGAGGTAGGGGGCAATGCCAAAAAAGCCTTCCATCGATGCGTAGCCGGCATCTAAAATGGAAGTGTCCGGGAATATCCACAATATTAATCCCGTCAGAAGTAAAAATAAGCCAATGGCCAGATATCCAATTAATGCGTTAAAATAGCTGGCGACTTCTTTGCTATAAATACTGTACAATTTTGTGCGTTTTTATGTAAACCTATCATGTTTGTCTTTCCGCGTGCGTCAAATAGACAAATATTTCTTCCATACTTTTTCCAGGGTATCGGGATTGTTTTTCCGATAACAGAAAATGGTCCTTTATTTTTCCCTTATCGAGAACAACAATCTCTTCACAGATCGCTTCCACCTCTTGCATGATATGCGTAGAAAGTAACACGGTTTTATCCTTGCTCAAGGCTTTGATCAGCGACCGTATTTCCAGAATCTGATTTGGGTCCAGCCCCGATGTGGGTTCGTCCAGTATAAGTACTTGCGGATCATGTATAATAGCCAAGGCAAGACCTACCCGTTGTCTATATCCTTTCGATAGCTGATGTATTTTTTTATGTTGTTCTGCCGCTAATCCTGTGAGCCGGATAACCTCGTTGATCCTATTGTTCGGATTTTTTAGCCGATGAACCTTGGCTTCAAAAGAAAGGATTTCGCGGACATACATGTCGAGGTATAACGGGTTGTTTTCGGGCAGGTAGCCGATATTCCTTTTGGCTTCCAAGGCATCCGACTGAATGTCGATATTGTTGATCCGGCATTTGCCCGATTGAAAAGGCAAGATACCCGTTAGAATCTTCATCGTTGTTGATTTGCCGGCTCCATTAGGTCCCAGAAAACCAATGATATGGTTCGATTGTGTGGTGAAGCTGATGTCATCCAGCGCTTGCTGTGTGCCGTACGTTTTACTCAGGTTTTGAATAGCAATCGACATGGTGTTACTGTTTTTCAATCCGATCGATGATGTCATCCAACGTCGTGTGTATCTGTTCAAATTGGATATCGGCCTGTTCATAAAAAGGCGCTCTTTCCTGTAGTTTTGTCGTGATAAAATCCAACAGCTCATCCCCCGAAAAGCCTTGTAGTACCGGGCGCTTCTTCAGATCAGATGCGCTCAACCTGGCCCAAAGTGATTGCGGGGTGTGATAGAGATACAGGGAAAGTCCGTTTTCTTTCATCCACTGCATATTATCATAGTAGCATGGCGTACCTCCCCCCGTAGAGATAACGGCTTCCTTGCCCTGCTGACGTTTGAGGAAGTCGCTTTCCAGTTGACGGAATTTTTCTTCTCCAAAGGCGGTGAAATATTCGGGTATGCTCATGCCGATGTGGGCGACAATTTCCTGGTCCAGGTCCACAAAGGGAATTCCTAATTTGTTGGCAATCTTTTTTCCCCAGGTCGTCTTGCCGCTCCCCATAAATCCAATCAAAAAGATAGGTGTTGTCATGCTATTTCTTTAGATAGTTGGCAATGAGTTTATCCTTATCAGGGAATGTTACTTTTGACCATTTTTTGATCACCGTTCCGTTTCGCATCAAGAGTACTCCGGGGTTGGATCTTACCATGCTTTTCAGTGGCACGGCATCGGCATAAAAAATTTCCAATACCAACTCCAATTGGCTATTCAGGTAATTCGCATCGTCTGAAGAACTCGAGGTTAGCAGTATGACGCGTATGTTTTCTTCGTTGCTGATCTCCCGTAATGTATTGTTTATTCTGTCCAGAGCGAGATAATCGATAGGATCAAGCTTGGTGACATCCGTACTCACTACAATGAAGTTGTAATAAGGGTTTGAGACGATTTCCGGGGTCACATCTATACCTTCCGCGTCGGATATGATCAGGTCGGGTATAGGAAGTTGATATCCTTTCTTGATCAGTCGAGTCTCCGGTTCGCCGACAATCTCCCAACGTTCGTCTTCCCATATTTTTTGATCCATATACACTTTATCGTTGACCGTTTTTGTTTCGCCTGTCACCTTGTTTTTGAGATGATACGTGTGTTCGTACTCATCTAAGGGCGCCCCCTCCGGTATCTTCATCAAATCAGGAAGATGATTGCCTTCTTTATAAGGAAGAAAGTCAATAACCGGAAGGTAATAAGTTGTATATAATCCGAAGGCAACCGATGAAACAATAATCAGGAAAGTCAGCAGGTTACTTAACATCGGGTTTTTAGTAATCGGTCGTATCTTAGCGCGTTTACTAAATATAACGACGATAAATGCCAGCAAAATCAGGTCTTTGATGAAAGACTGCCAAGGTGTTAGGGGGATGGCATCTCCAAAACAGCCGCAGGACGTCACCACCTCAAAAAAGGCAGAATAGAAGGTAAGGAAGGTGAAAAACAGGATCAGCAGGAGTAAGCCCCAGGCCACCTTGCGCCCTGCAATTCCCACCAATAACAAGGCACCTAAGATCACTTCGAGAGCGCAGATAATAATAGCTATCCAGGTACTGTAGTCGTTGAGGAAGTTCATGTGGAACACATGAAAATATTCCTGTAGTTTATAACCAAAGCCCATCGGGTCGTTGGCTTTAATCAATCCCGAAAAAATAAAAAGCAAGCCGACGAGTACTCTGCTAACCCCTAACAGAATGTCGGGCTTGGATGTTTTCTCGGCGTGTGCCGCGTAATATGAGGTGTTTGCTGCCATAAGAAATATTATTGTTTGGCCAATCCCATCTTGATCAGTGCAAAGACGGCATAATTGAGCATATCTTGGTAGTTGGCCTTCAAACCTTCTGATACTAATGTCTGACCATCGTTGTCTTCGATCTGTTTGACCCGATGGAGCTTCATCAGAATCAGGTCTGTCATCGAGGATGTACGCATATCCCGCCATGCCTCGCCGTAATCGTGGTTTTTGGCAAACATCAGATCGCGTGTTTCATTCACTTTTTCCGTATACTGCTGTTCCACAAATGCGATATCCAGATTCTCTTCTCCCTCTTCTCCCAGTTCGAGCTGCATTAATGCGATCACGCAATAATTGACAATGCCGATATACTCATCGATAATACCTTCCCCGACTTTGGAGACTTTTTTAATTTCCAGTGTCCGAATACGTTGTGCTTTTATATATAGCTGATCGGTAATGGAGGATAGGCGCATAATACGCCAAGCTGTGCCATAGTCTTTTGTTTTCTTGAGGAATAAGTCTTTACAGTGTTGGATAACCGTATTGTATGCTGTCGTGGTGTCCATAGAATGAGGTTGCGACTTTGTCAATAGTTTAAGTACAAACTTATACAAAATGTGCTGTATTCACCAACCGAATGTTAAATGAACTCACAGTGTTCGGTTTGCAGAAAACCACCAAGTGTTCATGAATGCCAAAAAAAGTAAATACGAATGAATAAAAAATGGGACCGTATCGCGGTTTATTTATTTGAAATGCGGGTATTTTGAGTATTTTTGATAGAAATAACTTGTCTGATGAAGATAGAAAAACCCGAAATCAGGGAGGTAAACATTATCCGTTATATTCAGCCCTTTCGCGAGGGAGGTTCGCTTCCTGCTTTGGTGGATGCCGACGATGGCTTTAGTTATGTCATCAAGTTTCGCGGTGCCGGACAGGGAAAGAAAGCTTTAGTAGCCGAGCTGATCGGCGGAGAGCTTGCCCGGCTTTTGGGACTTCGCATGCCCGAAATGGTGTTTGCTGAACTGGATGAGTCTTTTGCACGAACCGAACCGGATGAAGAAATCCAGGACTTATTACGTTTTTCCGTGGGCAAGAACTTAGGTGTTCACTTTTTGAACGGAGCGATAACTTTTGATGCTCATGTGGATACGGTGGACGAACTGGAAGCATCGAAAATTGTCTGGCTGGATTCGTTATTGATGAATGTCGATCGTACCGCACGTAATACCAACTTACTCATTTGGCATAACGAATTGTGGCTCATTGATCATGGTGCGGCCTTGTATTTTCACCATACCTGGGACAACTGGCAGGAGCAGGTGGGAAAGCCCTTTGTGCAGATAAAGGATCATGTCTTGCTGGAAAAAGCTTCCCGCGTGCGTGAAGTTGACCAAACGTACCGATCCTATTTTTCAGAAGAAAATATCCGACAGATACTGGCAGCTGTCCCCGACGAATGGTTGATCGAGGCGGGTAGGGATCTTTCGGCAGATGAAGTGCGTGCGGTGTATGTAGAATTCCTGAGTAGACGTATACAGCAATCGGATGTATTTATTAAGCAGATAGAACATGAGCGAAAGAACCGTATATGAATATGCTGTAATACGTGTGGTGCCTCGTGTTGAACGGGAAGAGTTTGTCAATGTAGGTGTGGCCCTGTATTGTAAAAAGCAACGTTTTGCAGCGGTCAGAATACATGTCGATGAAAAGAAATTGCTGGCTATGGATCCATCTGCTGACTTACCCTTGATCAGGAATCATTTGTATGCATTTCAACAGATATGTGTGGGTGATAAGAGTGCCGGTCGGATCGCACAATTGGAGCAAGCAGAGCGATTTCGGTGGCTTACCGCAAAAAGGAGTACGATCATTCAATGTTCGGTCGTGCATCCCGGATTATGTGTGTCTGCGGAAGAGACCCTTCAGGAATTATTTGAAAAAACCGTGCTATAAGGTGATAGGTATATACCGTGAATGCAAAGCATTTTATATAATTTTGTATAAATAGGATTAAAAAACATGGATGAATTTTATAGGCATTTGTTTTTGAAGCAGCTGGAGGTGCAGGATATGCCTTCGAATAAGGATATCGCGAAGTGGGCCCAGAATGTGCTACATCTCTTGTTTCCCGAACAGAATTCAAAAGGATTTCAGAGTGTAGAGGAAATTAAATTAGCCTTTGAGCAGGCTGAAAATGAATTATTTGAGCTGCTGCTCAAAACCAAAGCCTGTTCCCATTGTGATAATAAAGAGATTGCCCGTCGGTTTTTTGAAGATCTGCCTGCCGTATATGAAGTGATGCAGACGGATGCGGAGGCGATTATGAACGGTGACCCTGCGGCACAGAGTATCCGAGAAGTAATACGTACCTATCCGGGCTTTACAGCGATATGTATTTATCGCATGGCTCACGAGCTATGGAAGGCGGGAGTGCCGCTTATTCCACGAATTCTTACGGAATATGTGCATTCGAAAACAGGGATTGACATACATCCGGGAGCACAGATCGGAAAGTATTTGTATATAGACCATGGTACCGGACTGGTAATCGGTGAGACATGCATCATCGGTGATCATGTGAAGCTCTACCAAGGGGTGACTTTGGGTGCACTGAGTGTGGACAAAATATTCGCGGGCAAGCAGCGACATCCTATTATTGAGGATCATGTGATTATCTATGCCGGTGCGACTATCCTGGGCGGTGAAACGCAGGTAGGCCATCATTCGGTGATCGGCGGAAATGTATGGCTGACGGCAAGCGTGCCGCCGTATACCACGGTGTATCACCAACCAAATTCAAAATTTATTGACACAAAACCTGCTTTATAACATGGGAAATATTATAGATGCTATCGGCAATACGCCACTGGTCGAAATTAAAGGTTTTCACAACAACCCAAAGGTGCAGATCTTTGTGAAGCTCGAAGGGAACAATCCTGCGGGGTCGGTTAAAGACCGCCCTGCGTTGAATATGATAAAGTCAGCGATGGAACGTGGGGATATCAAAAAAGGAGATAAGCTTATCGAAGCGACGAGCGGCAATACGGGCATAGCCTTGGCGATGATTGCCGGTATATATGGGTTGGATCTGGAGCTGGTGATGCCAACGACTTCTACGCGCGAGCGCACACTGACAATGAAGGCGTATGGTGCTCGGGTGACCTTGCTGGAGGGTATGGAGACCTGTCGGGATTATGCGGAAGAGAAGGCAGAAAAAGAAGGTATCTTCATTTTGAATCAATTTTCGAATCCGGATAACTATAAAGCACATATTAAAACAACAGGGCCTGAAATATGGCGGGATACGGCGGGCACGATTACGCATTTTGTGAGTGCTATGGGTACTACAGGTACCATCATGGGGTGCTCCATGTTTCTAAAGGAACAAAATTCCGAAGTCCAGATTGTCGGCTGTCAGCCCACGGAAGAGGCTTCTATTCCGGGGATCCGTCGCTGGCCTGTGGCTTATCTGCCAAAAATATTTGATGCTTCGCGGGTAGATCGTGTCATTGACGTCAGTCAGGAAGATGCGGTACAGCGGTCGAGGGCCTTGGCGCGTGAAGCGGGCGTGTTTTCGGGTATGAGCACAGGTGGAGCATTTCACGCTGCCCTGCAGATCGTGGATGAAATCGATGAGGGCGTGATTGTCTTTATCTCTTGCGATCGAGGGGATCGTTATCTGAGCTCGGATTTGTTTGGGTAAAAATTCCGTTAGATTTTTTTAAACCGCATAATAGCAATATCGCCCATTATGAAATGGAGCTGGTCGCCTTGCACACTAAATGCGTTGACCTTTTTTAAGTTTTCAAAGAAAACCGCTTCGCCGTTGCCGGGGCAGAACATGCGGGTAGATCCAATCTCGCCGAAGCGGATTGTGCTCCCTTCGGTGTTAAATGTGCTGAAATAATTGTTGCAGCTGCTGTTCCCGGAGATTTTCTTCTCGGTAAGATTGAATGTAATCGTTGGTTTTTTGTTGGCATACAGCTCTTCGAAGTTTTCACCCGGATCGCCTAGATAATCCAACTGCCAGGTGCCTTCTAAATTTGCATTTTGTTGAGGCATCGTTTTAAATTTTGCTAACGTTTCCTTGCCTTTTTTCAAGGATAGGATGTCGCCCGCTAGGGTATAGTTATCCGCTTGGGCAAAGAGCTGACCGAAACCCCGTTCGATCGTCATATCCTGACAGGCCATCATGGTAGACATACCCTGCGAAAAAGTTATCTGTTGGTTTGCTTTGAGTTCAAAGTTTCCGCCTAAGCCATTACAGCCTCCCGAGGCCGAATAGCGTTTTGTGGTTTTGTCGAACACGAGGAAAGGCTCTTTACCGTTGACTTTATCCGCCACGGGACTTCCGTTCAGCTCAATGAGCTTCCATTTTCCTTGATAAATATCTGTACTGTTTTCCACCTGTGCGGTGCTTTCTTGTTTACGCAACCCACAACTGTTTACGATACAGAAAAGAACTGCTGCGATTAGTATGATGTTAAATTTCATTACACGTTATTTTGCTGATGATAAACGTCTCTTTTGATTCTTTCGCTACAACGTCTATACATTTATTATAGAACAAGGAAGCGTAGCTAAAGTTTAAAACCTATATCTAATTTTTAAGATGAAGGTCAAAATACCGCGCGACCTTTTCATACAAATGGATTCGGTCTTTACCACTTACATTATGTTCATGCGTAGGATAAAGGAAGTAATCAACCTGTTTTCCATGCTTGATACACTGTTCTATAAAGTCCATGCTGTGCTGCTGTACAACTACAGGATCCTGTGCCCCATGAATAATAAGCAGGTTGCCCTTCAGCTGATCCGCTTTGTTCAACAACGATGTTTTTTTGTATCCTTCCGGGTTTTCTTGCGGTGTATCCATATAACGTTCGCCGTACATCACTTCATAATACTTCCAATCCATAACGGGTCCTCCTGCGACCGCGGCGTGAAAGATGTCGTTGTGTTTAGTCATCAGTGAGGTGGTCATAAAACCGCCGAAGCTCCAGCCGAAGATGCCCATTTTATCCCGGTCTATATAGGGAAGAGACTGTAAATAACGAATACCGACCAGTTGATCGGCCATTTCAGCTTCTCCCAGCTGACGGTGCGTAACACGCGTAAAGTCCCGTCCGCGTGCGTCTGAGCCTCGGTTGTCAAGCGTGAACACCACATAACCCTTTTGGGCCATATACAAATCAAAATAGCCTACGCCACCTAACCATCTGTCGGTGACCAATTGTGCGTGTGATCCGCCATACAGATAGATCATTACAGGATACTTTTTGCTGCTATCGAAATGGGGAGGATAAGTGATACGTGCATTTAAAGGTGTTTTCCCATCCGCAGAAGTAAATTCTCTGATCTCGATATGCGGCAATGTTATTGTTCCAATGAAAGGATTATCGGCCTCTAATAGGACAGTAGCTTTCTTGCCATTTCCCGAAAGGACGCTTATTTTGTTGGGCGTGCTTAGGTTGCTGTATTGATCGCATATAAAACGGCCGCTCGGGCTTATGGAAGCTTCATGCACACCGCCTTCAGTGGTGAGCTGTTTTGTTTTTCCGGATCTTAAATCGACCTCAAATAAATGGCGTTCTAAGCCCTTGTTTATAGCGCCTATATAATACGCTTTCCGGCCTTTGCTATCGAAGCCCTGGAATGCTGTAACGACGATATCCTCGTATCCAAGATGTCTAAGCAGCTTGCCCGATGTGTCGTAAAGATAGAGTTGGTTATACCCGTCTTTATCGGTTTGGTATAGAAACTGATCCGCATCTTGTGGGAGGAAGATCAAGGGTTGCTGTGGTTCTACCCAGGTAGCCGAGCGTTCTTCGAATAAGGTTTTGACAAATGCGCCTGTCTGTGCGTTGTATTGGTTCAGTTGGAGGTGATCCTGTCCTCGGTTGAGTACGCCTACGTAAATATATTCGCCGGAAGGATCCCAAGTCACCGTCGTCAGGTATTGCTCTTTGGGTTCTCCGGTCTGTAGGGTTACGTATTGCTTGGTTTCGGTATTGTACACCACCAGTGTCACCTCTTCACTTTTCATTCCCGCCATCGGATATCGGATGTCTTTGATGGTGGCAATACGTGTGTCCCATTGCGGAAGCGGGTATTTGGTGACCATCGTCTCATCCTTACGGTAGTATAAAAGTTTCCGATTGTCCGGAGACCACCACATGCCTTTGTTTATACCAAACTCCTGACGGTGGACATACTCCGAGCCATTGACAATACCATCGACCGTATCTGCTGTCACTTGCGTTGTCTGTCCATACCGGTTGACAATCTCAATGTTGTTTCCAACAAGATAGGCTACGTTACTATTGTCCCAACTGTATTCGGGGCTTAATGCGGTGCTTGGGATCGTAGCGACGATTGTGGCTTTTTTTGTACGGATGTCGTAATCCAGTGTATAGGTTGACTTGTCGCCAGCGACGGAAAACGAAAATACCCGATCGGATTTCCATGTATACGAAGGTGGAAATATTTTCAGTGTGATTTTTTCTGCGGGAAGCGTTTCGTTGATAGCCTCTTGTAGATCTGTAACTGCGATCAGTTCTCGGGGTGCCCAATTGTCTTTGTGTTCTCTTACGATAAGCTTTTGGTAATCTTCGTTCAAATGGCTGATCGCATCGTCAGTGGCCAGCCATTGGAGTGCGTAAAATGTCTTGGGTGCAAATTTGCCCGGACCATATACGGTTTCATCAATCGTAAAGTTACGTTGCGCATAAGCGCAAGATGAGCCGAGTAAAAAAAGTAATACTAGTTTCTTGATCGGTGTAAACATGAAACGAAGTTAGGTATTTATGTGAAAAATGAAAATTTGTGTTTATTTTAGAGAATGATAACCCAAAAAGTAGCTTTATCGGAGGTTCGTTTTTTCTCGCCCATCGGGTTCTATGAAGAGGAACAAATTGTCGGAAATGAATTTTTTGTGTCACTGGAAGTGTATTTTCCTTTTAAAAATGAAAACGCAGAAGATTTGAATAATACCGTGAATTATGAGGAATTGTATCAATTGCTCGTGGAAGTGATGAGTCCTAAGCGTAAATTGTTGGAATCTGCAGCAGAAGATATCTTGGATGCGGTGTTAAAGAAGTATAACTTTCTAACGAAGGCAGTTGTAAATATACGTAAGATTAATCCCGCGTTTGGTGGAGATTTGGCAAACTCAGAGGTAGCTCTGAGTTGGGGAATGCCATAATGTCTTAAAATATTCTTCCAATAAGACAAAAAGTCATGTTTTTGGTTTTGGAATACAACTTGATTAATCATGCATGTATAACATTAAAAACAATAGGAGGATATAACAATGGCATTAATTAAATTTCCAACACGAGCAATCAACACAGATGGTGTAAACCCTTTTGTCAATTCTGTATTTGACAATCTATTTAACGATTCATTCATTACCGACCGATTGGTAACGCGGGTTCCCGCGGTCAATATCACGGAAACTCCCGAGGCCTACAACATTGAATTAGCAGCTCCAGGTTTGCAAAAACCGGACTTTAAGATCAATGTGGATAAAAACATTATTACTATTTCTGTGGATAAGACAGAAGAAACAGAAGTCAAGGAAAAATTGTACAGTAAGAAAGAGTATAGCTTTACGTCATTCTCCCGGTCATTTACCTTGCCTGATACCGTAGATTATAACAATATCGAAGCTTCTTATACCGATGGTGTACTGGATGTAAAAGTCGGTAAAAAGGAAGAGGCTATTATCGCGAAGCGATTGATAGACGTTAAATAATTTTGTGAGGTTGATTAAGTTTGGTTGTTAAGGGTTCCGGTTGCAAGACCGGGGCCTTTTTTGTTGCATATAAAACTAACTTTATCTAAGTTTATCGGAAAATAGAAGTTGCTTATGATAAAATGGGGGATGATCGGTGCCGGCGATGTGACCGAAGTGAAGAGCGGTCCTGCTTTTAAAAAGGTGCCAAATTCGGATCTGATAGCAGTAATGCGTCGCGACGAAGAAAAGGTGAAAGATTATGCTGCTCGGCATGGTATAGCACAGTGGTATACGGATGTGGATAAAATGTTGGCCAACCCGGAGATTAATGCCGTATATATTGCGACACCTCCTTATGTGCATCTTCATTATGTACAGAAGTCGCTGCAGGCCGGTAAAATGGTTTATGTGGAGAAACCCTTGGCTTTAAATGCGGAGGAAGCCCGGCAGATGAAAGACATGTTGGCACGGTATGGTGGCAAATTGGTGGTGGCCCATTACCGTAGGGCCAATCCCTATTTTTTGAAGATAAAAGACATTGTTCAGACGGGGCTTATCGGAAAGCCTACGCTGGTACAGCTCAAGATCTATAAAAAGGCACAGTCTGCCGAAGTCCTGTCCATATCCAAAAATAAATGGCGTGTAGATCCTGCAATTTCAGGCGGTGGTCTATTCCATGATCTGGCACCTCATCAATTGGATCTGATGTTGGCCATCTTTGGTAAACCGGTGCATTATTGTGGCCTGTCGGACGCCTATGGGTTGGAAGCTCCGGCAACCCGTGTTTCGGGGCAGGTTTTATTTGCAGACGATGTTTTATTCAACGGCGTATGGGATTTTGGACAACAACAGCAAAAAGATACGTGTGAGATATTGGGGACAGACGGTGTTTTACGGTTTTCCTTCTTCGAGGGCACGCCCATTGTTTTGGAGCGGGAAGGTTCTACGGAAGAATTTCCCTTTGAGCCGCTCCCGCATGTGCAGCAGCCCATGATTGCGCACACTGTTCAGTATTTCTTAGATCAGCGAGATAATCCCTGTTCGATCGAAGATGGTGTCGTTTGTATGGAGATCATGGATGCATTTACAAAAAAATAATTGTGCAATCCGAAATAATCTGCTATCTTTGCCACTCATTAAATAATTATATATAAATAACAATGTACGCAATAGTAAATATAGCAGGACAGCAATTTAAGGTTGCAAAAGACCAGTCTCTTTTTGTGCACCGTTTACAAGGAGAAGAAGGCGCTAGTATTGAATTTGACAATGTATTGTTAGCAGAGGACGGTGGTAAATTTACTGTAGGTGCGCCAAGTATCTCAGGAGCTAAAGTTTCGGCTACGATTTTGTCTCATTTGAAAGGTGATAAAGTTATCGTTTTTAAGAAAAAACGCCGTAAAGGTTACAAGAAGAAAAACGGACACCGTCAGCAGTTTACTAAAATCCAGATTACGGGTATTAGTCTGTAAGTAAAGTTTTTAAAAGTATTTTAATCACAGGTCTTAGGATCATAAATTAGATAAAGAAATGGCACACAAAAAAGGTGCGGGTAGTTCGAAGAACGGCCGTGAGTCACACAGTAAGAGATTGGGCGTCAAAATTTTTGGTGGTCAACAAGCTATTGCCGGCAACATTATCGTTCGTCAGCGTGGTACACAACACAATCCAGATAAAAATGTAGGTATTGGTAGAGACCATACCTTACATGCTTTAGTTGACGGTACTGTTGTTTTCCGTAAAAAAGCAAACAATAAATCTTATGTTTCGGTAATTCCTGCCGAGCAAAACTAAGGTTGAACTTAACAACATTATACAAAACCTTCAAGGGATAACTCTTGGAGGTTTTTTCATGCTAAACATATTGGTTATTATATTGTTTTTTATGTAGACGATGTGTAATCCTCAGTTTAGTATGAAGTATAACCGCCGTAAGATTATTCTTGGAACCATCATGGTGGTTATTCTGATATTGCTGGGAGTGGGGTGGTATTATATCCGGGCCTGGAAGTCCACCATTAAAGCCAAACTGACAGAGCGGATAGTAAAATCCACCGATAGTTTATATACCTTAAACTATGATGCTCTTGATGTCAATCTTCTGGCAGGAAATGTTACCCTACAAAATGCCGAACTCCTTTCTGATTCCACAATCTATCATAGACTGGAGGCCGCTCAAAAAGCTCCGGACAACCGCTTCCATATCAAAGTCTCTTCTTTGGAACTTACAAGCCTGAGCATTTGGGATATTTTGGTGGTGAAAAAAATCAATATCGGTCATATTCGAATAGACTCGGCCGCTATCCATCTTATTCGTAAACAACATGCCTATACCGATAGCGTGAAAAATAAGGAATCCAAATCTTTATATGAACATATTAAAGATGATTTTAATGCAGTAAAGGTGGATCAAATCACGCTGGATAATATGAATTTTAAGTTGTCGACTGTAACGGATGAGGATGAGGTATCTACAGATGTAGCTATAGATAGCACCCAGATTGTAATTGGTGATTTTTTGTTGGATGCAAATTCTGCTCGTGATACTTCTCGTTTATTTTATGCAAAAGAGATCGATCTGGATATTCCCCGTTTTGATTACGAATTTCCGAATAGTGTGTATAAAATAAAATTTGAGCGTTTGACTTTCCACAGTAAAAGTCAGCAGGCACTGTTCCATAAGATTGTCCTTGCACCAAAAATTCGTAAACTTGATTACTTTAAACAAGATAAGAAGAATAAGGCGATGATCATCTTAGCTTGGGATACACTTCGGTTAGAAGGTATTGATATGAATGAAATGGCCAGCAATCGTTTACTTCATGCCAAGTATGCTTACATAAAAGGTGGCTCTGCCTCGTTTCATAAAGATAAGCGGTTCCAGAAGGATAGTATTTCTAAAGTAGGTGAGGCGCCGCATCAGATCGTTATGAAAATGGATCAACGCATTCGATGTGATACGATTTTCGTAAATAATGTCGATGTTTCCTATCAGGAGTATAGTGCCAAGTATAATCAGGAAGGTGTGATTACTTTTCAGCAAGCAAAAGGGAATATCACCAATTTGACCAATGATACGAGCAAGCTGGTAAAAGATAAATTTATGCGGGCCGATCTACAAGCCAAGATCATGGGGGTAGGGGTGTTGCACGCCCAATTTGGATTTGATATGTTGAGCAAGAACGGTAGCCACACCTATAAAGGAACATTAGGTAGGATGCAGGCACCGGCATTTAACAGAATCCTAACTCCCTTGCTTAATTTTGAATTTGGTTCGGGCAATATACACGGCATACGTTTTGATATGCAAGGGACCGATTATAAAAACTGGGGTGAATTTCGTTTTGACTACGATGATCTTAAGATCAATCTGCTCTATACGCCAGGAGATAAGCCGACCAGAAAAAAGAAAGGTGTACTTTCCTTTCTTGTCAACCAATTGCTGATTGATGATAGCAATCCGGCAGCTAATGGTGAGCACCGTGTAGGCTATGTCAACTATACGCGGGTGCCTGCATATTCTTTCTTTAAAACGTTATGGAAGAGTTTGCAAGAGGGTATACAACAATGTGTTGGTCTGGGTGGGCATGCAGGGCGTATATTGATGGATCGGGGAGAGATAGCTGAAGAGAGGTAATTTGTTGAAAACTACCTCGCTATGAAGTGTGTCTGTGGAGCATATCGGATTCGAACCGATCACCTCTACGCTGCCAGCGTAGCGCTCTAGCCAAATGAGCTAATGCCCCGGGTGAAAATGTCCGCTAAGATAATAATTTCTTTATTCAGTTGCTAATGGAAGATTATATTTTCCAATGCCGTAACTCTAAAATTATTCTGCAGATTGAAGTAATTGGCTTTCATAGAGTGCTGCATATTCTCCATTTTGTTCTAAAAGCTGATGGTGTGTGCCTTGTTCCATTATCTTGCCGTTATCCAATACGATGATGTGGTCCGCATTTTTTATCGTCGATACGCGGTGAGCAATGAAAATTGATGTCCTGTTTTTCATAATACGGGACAAATTATGCAGTATATGTTCTTCTGTCTTGGTGTCTACGGCCGATAAACAATCATCGAATATCAATATTTTCGGATCTTTGATCAATGCCCGGGCGATGGATACCCGTTGTTTTTGTCCGCCGGATAAGGTGACGCCGCGCTCACCGATATGTGTTTGGAAGCCCTGTTCAAAAGCGATAATATTATCATATACTGCCGCATCTTTAGCCGCTTGTTCCACTTTGTCATTATCCGCGTGGTCCAATCCAAAAGCGATATTGTTTGCTATGGTATCCGAAAATAAGAAGACTTGTTGTGGAACAAAACCAACCTGTTGTCTTAATGCTCCAAAATCGTAGTCTTTCAGCTGGATTCCGTCAATATGAATGCTACCTTCGTCTACATCATAGGTGCGGAGCAACAAGTTGGCGAGCGTCGTTTTACCCGACCCCGTTTTGCCGATAATCGCTAATGTGCTCCCTTTCGGTACATGAACACTAACGTTATCCAATGCTTTAATGCCGGTTTCAGGATAGGTGAAAGATACATTAGATAGGCTAATATCCCCTTCGATAGTATGTGTAATAGCGCCATTCTGAATTTGGGGCTTCGTCTTCAGGAATTCGTTGATCCGCTTTTGTGACGCTGCAGCGCGTTGTATGAGTGATGTCACCCAGGCCAGGGCCATAGCCGGAAAGGTGAGCTGATTGACATATATAATAAACTCGGCAATATTTCCTGCCGTAATTGTTCCTTTGTTGACCTCTATACCGCCGATATAAACCGTAATAATCGTACTAAATCCCACTAAAAAGATAATCAAGGGGAAAAATATCGCTTGCACACGCACAAGGTCCAATGCCGTATCACGGTAATGATTGCTTTCTTGGGCAAACTCATCCATCTTCTCCTGTTCCTTTACATACGTTTTGATGACACGTATCCCTGAAAATGTTTCCTGTACGAAGGAGGATAATTTGGAGAGCTGGGCTTGGATGCGGGTACTTCTTTTATTGATAATCTTATTGATAAAAAGAATAATAATAGCAATTATCGGAATAGGTATTAAGGAATAGGTTGCTAATGTAGGGTTAACATCATACATCGCATAGATCACCAACAGCGACAGCGCTATGGTATTGATGGCATACATGATAGCGGGTCCCAAGTAGTTACGCACTTGATTGACATCCTCAGTCGCTCGGTTCATCAGGTCGCCGGTATTGTTTTTCCGAAAGAATGAAAAATCCAGCTCCTGGTAGTGATTATAGATCTCGTTTTTCAGGTCATATTCAATATGCCGGGAAATCAGAATAATGGACTGCCTCATCAGAAAGAGGAAGAGACCACGAAGCAACGCGAGCGCAAGGACGATAGCACCGAAAAATAAAAGGCTGCTTCCAAAAACGTTGTAAATAAGATCTTGACGACCAAAGCCGTCATAAAGCCGATAAAGGTCAATATTTTCTTTTACCAGGTCGAACGCTTCTCGGATAACCTTTGCGGGCAGGATTCCGAAATAATTGGATATGATGACGAAGGCGACCCCGGGAATTAGTTGCCACTTGTACTTGTAGAAGTATTTGTTAAGATACGCCAGTTCTCTCATATGCTGTACGCAAAGGTACTGCTTTCCGTGGAAATATCTTACGAAAGCATGCAGGGATTGATTTTATTTACTACTTTTCCTCTATCCCTAAAGATTTTCAAAGGCAGAGGAGAGAACGATAAAATCCTTCTCATATGCAACGTAATTATATTGCATTTAAAAGGAAATTACTCATAATATATTTTTTTGTTATAGGCATTCGTGAATGCGAAGCATTTTATCTAAGTTTGTACATCCTTTTTGGGATTATTTAGGCAGAAATGAATATACAAAATTCTTCTATTTTTCAATTGATGGGGGCTGAAGGGCATCAAAATCTGTTCTTCTGTAATGATCCTGATGTAGGATTAAAGGCTATTGTCGCTATTCATGATACCACCTTAGGGCCTGCAATCGGAGGTGTAAGGATGTTGCCTTATGAGACGGAAAATGAGGCGATTGAAGATGCGTTGCGGCTTTCGAAGGCGATAACATATAAAGCTTCTTTGGCCGGATTGAATTTGGGAGGAGGCTGTGCCGTCATTATAGGCAACAATCGCACCGAGAAAACAGAAGTACTGATGCGCCGTTTCGGCAAATTTATCAACGGTCTTAATGGTAACTTTGTGGCTTCCATAGATGTGGGTACAACACAAAAAGATTTAGAATATATCCATTCCGAGACGGATTACGTAGCTGGTCTTCCGGAGTTTATGCATGGTGGAGGCGATACTACGGTATTTGCAGCTCGTGGTGTATTCTATGGAATAAAAGCAGCTATCAAAGATGTCTATGGCGATGAGTCGTTGGCTGGGCGAAAGATTGCTGTGCAAGGTGTTGGAAGTGTGGGCGAGCATCTGGTAGCTATGCTGCGTGCAGAAAATGCACGGGTATATGTGTCGGATATGACCGAAGAACGTAAATTGAAAGTGGCAGCTAAATATAAGGCAGAGCCTATTCAGTATGCCGCGAGTTATGAGCTGGATGTCGATGTATATGCACCTTGTGCATTGGGCGGTACGGTGAATCCGGATACGGTTCCCAAAATGAACTGTAAAATCATTGCCGGTTCTGCAAATAATCAACTTAAAGAGGAAGCGAAAACAATACAATTGTTAAAAGAAAATAATATTTTATATACACCTGATTTTTTAATTAATTCCGGTGCGCTCATCAGTTGCTATTCGGAATTGGAAGGGTACGGTGCGGAGCGTACGGAAGCATTGATCCGCAATATATACAGTGCGACGCGGCATGTTTTGCAAAAATCAAGGGAAGGAAACATCACGACCTTTGAAGCAGCAAAGCAATTGGCGGAACAACGTATTGCAGATATGAAAAAAATCAGAAGGTAGTTACGTTCTTATAGAGTTACAATCGTTCTTTAAAAAATATGTTAAACAGAAGGCACCTTCGTGTGAAGGTTATGCAAACGCTTTATGCGTACAATTTATCTGAAGATAAGCAGGTAAAGGACTTTCAAAAAGCACTTTTCAAAAGTGTAGAAGAAGTCAATGAAATGTATATATGGACGCTAAACTTATTGGATGAAGTAGCGGAATATGTCGTGTTGGATGCAGAAAGCAGGGCCGCAAAGTTCCTGCCGACAGAAAAAGATAAAATCCTGACAACAAAGCTCAACACCAATACATTCATCGAGTCACTTCGCCAAAACAGAACATACCTGGAATTGGTGAAAAAGTACAAGGTGTCGTGGGGGTTTGATCCGGAGATCGTCCGTTCGATATTTGCCCGTCTTAAAGATTCGGAAGAATATATGAGTTACTTGACGAATGCGGATCGTAGCATTTACGCAGAAAAAGATATTATAAAATATATCTTCAAAAAAATCGTTTTAAAGACGACAGAAATCGAGCAAGTGTTTGAGGAGAAGTTTATCAACTGGCCGGTAGATAAAGAAGTGTTGCAGGCGATGATCGCTAAGACATTTAAGAATTTCAGCTCGGAGAATCCTTCTTTGAATAAACTAGCGAATCTGACACCCAATTGGGAAGAAGATCAGGAATTTATTGAAGATTTGCTGAAAGTGACCATTCGGAATAGTCAGGAGTATCAGGTGCTGATTGCGGAGAAAACAAAAAATTGGGAATCCGAGCGGATTGCACTGATGGATACGGTACTCATGCAGATGGCAATAAGTGAGTTGATCGATTTCCCTTCTATACCAGTTAAGGTGACTATGAACGAATATATCGAACTTTCAAAGACCTTCAGCACGGCTAAAAGCAGTACATTTATCAATGGTATATTAGATAAAATTTTAGGAGACTTAATGCGCCAAGGCCGTATAAATAAAACAGGTAGAGGATTAAAAAATTAATGATGAGATTAAAATCTATTTTATGGAGCTGTACGTTACTATCGTTCGTTGTAGCGTGCAATAATGCAACCCAGTCTACGGATAAAGGAAATGATACAGTTGATGTGGTCGATCCGCTGCACACAGCGGAAGGTCCGCATGGCAAGATTGAATTTGCGGAGACGGCATACGATTTTGGTACAGTAAAGGAAGGCGACATCGTAGAGCATGTGTTCAAATTTACAAATTCGGGCGAGGCGCCTGTCATCTTATCTCAAGTGAGTGCTTCCTGTGGTTGTACGACTCCGGATTACACGAAGGATCCGGTGTTGCCCGGTAAAGAAGGTGAAATTAAAGTCAGTTTTGATAGCAAAGGACAAGTTGGAAAACAACAAAAAATCGTTACCATAAGCTCGAATGCGGAGAACAAGGTGACCACTGTTCAAATCAAAGGTGTCGTGGAGAAATAGTTGGTTTTAATTTTTAATTTTGACTTTTAAATTTATATAAATATGATGTTGACAATTTTATTACAGGCAGCCCCAGGTGGTGGCGTGATGAGTTTCTTACCTTTGATCTTAATCGTTGTAGTGTTTTATTTTTTCATGATCCGTCCACAAATGAAAAAACAAAAAGATCACAAAAAATATATTGAGGAACTCACTGTAAACTCGAAAATCGTGACGACCGCAGGTATACACGGCCGCATTGTTGAAGTGAGCGACACCACATTTTTAGTTGACGTGGGTTCAGGCGTGAAAATGCGTTTCGACAAATCTGCTGTGGCGTTGGATGCGTCACGTGCAGCAAATAACGATACGAAAAAAGCGTAATCTTTTCCTCGCAAAGTAAAAGATGTTAGTCACTTCGTAACCGAAGTGACTTTTTTATGCCTATTTTTCCTCTATAAAAAATTTCTCAATGGCTGAGGAGAGAACGATAATTTGCTTTTATATACAACGCGATTGTAATTGCATATAAAAGCAAGTTTATCTAAGTTTGTAAGAACGATGAAGTACAGGCGATTCAATAAAATCCAGCGGCGGAAGATTTCGATATTTCTTCGATGTCTAATGATTTCGCTTGTGGCATGGATGCTTATTGCCATATCAAATAAATATACTTTTGTCGTCAAATCGAGCATAGAATATGTCAATATTCCCGAAAAAAAAGCTTTTCATCCTTTGCAAGCAGATACCGTACAGGTGTCATTGAAAATGACCGGTTGGAATGTCCTGCTTTCTAAAATGAAGCCGACGGTATCCAAGATCCAAGTCGATCTGAGTACGTTGGCCAGCCGCAACTTTATTGTCTTTTCCAGCCAATTGGGTTTTATCAATCGACAATTTCCGGCTGACAAACAAGTTGTACGTGTGTCACCCGACACCCTATATTTTGACTTTTCGAGCCAGACTCAACGTAAAGTAGAAATACGCGTGCCGACCAATATATCTTTCAAAAAGCAGTACGGCATCATTGGCCAGACACAAACGAATCCCCAACATGTGACGGTCACAGGTCCCTCGGAAGATGTTCAGTATATTGATTATTTAGAGACGGACACGGTTTACGGAACGGATGTACATACGGATATCCGCACGGTAGTAAACATTAATAGAAAGCAGCGTACGAATATTACTATTCATCCGGCGGTTGCCGAAGTTACTATTCCTGTAGGCGAGCTGACGGAAAAGCAAATTGAGGTACCGCTGCATGTGCGACATAGTAGTCCATACACATCGGTAAGGATTATTCCTTCTAAAGTAACGATTACAGCGCTCGTGTCTTTAAAGGATTATGGGAAATGGACGGCACGAGATTTTGAAGCAGTGGTGGATTTGGATAACTGGACAAAGAACCAGGTGAAGAGTCTGCCGGTGCAGCTTATTAAAGCTCCGGAATTTTGTGAAGTCGTCCGAATAGAGCCACAGAATATTGATTTTTTTGTTAGAAAATAAAGCGTATGTCGATCAAAGTAGGGATAACAGGCGGCATAGGAACAGGAAAAAGCTTTGTAAGTAAGGTTTTTAAAACTTTGGGTGTTCCGTTTTACGATGCGGATGTCGAAGCCAAGCTGGTCATGACCAAGAATGAAGAGGTGCGACAAGCGTTAGTCCATTCATTTGGTCCGGATACGTACTTCGACGATGGTCAGGTCAATCGGGGATATTTGTCGGGTATTGTATTCAACGATCCGGAAAAGCTGACACTGCTAAATAGTATTGTCCATCCGGCGGTGATTCAAGCGAGTGTCGATTGGTCCAATAAACAGACGGCACCTTATATACTCAAAGAGGCGGCTTTATTATATGAAAGCGGCTCGTATAAGAACCTGGACTATACCATATTGGTTACTGCTCCGGAAGAGTTGCGGATACAGCGTGTCATGCAGCGGGATGGAGCGGAACGGGAGGACGTACTACGGCGTATGGCTCGGCAGATGCCGGAAGAAGAGAAGCTTCAATATGCAGACTTCCTTATCCATAATGATGGCGTGTTACCTTTGTTGCCACAGGTATTGGCCATTCACAATAACTTAATCCATGCTTAATGGCGGAGATATTATCCGATTTTTTAGTGGAGACTGCGCAGGGTTATTATTGCTCTTACGGTGATTTTTTTATTGATCCGTCGTTGCCCGTCGAGAAAGCTGTGATTTCACATGCCCATGGCGACCATGCTCGGCCTGGACATCGATATATCTATGCTACGGCAGCTACGATCGCTTTTATGCAGGAGCGGTTCTCCAGTCAGCCTGTGCATACCTATGAATCCATACCGTATCACGTACCGCTCTTCTTTGGCCCTGTGGAAGTAACGTTTATCCCTGCAGGTCATATTTTAGGTTCCGCACAGATTTTGATGAAATATCAGCATGTGTCTTACCTCTATACAGGCGATATCAAAAATCAGTTTGACCCTACCTGCGAGCCGTTAGAGGTGGTAGAGGCTGATGTGCTCATTACGGAAACGACGTTTGCAGACCCTGCGGTGATCCACCCCGATCCAGTGGAGGAGATAAAAAAACTATCTGCCACCGCTCACCCGATTATGTTGGGATGTTATGGGCTGGGTAAAGCCCAGCGGATAACCTATTTGATTAATCAATACTGTCCCGAAAAGACGATTTTTGTACATCACAGTATTTTACGGATGCATAGGGTATATGATCGTTTGGGACTTGTTCCTTTGCGGTATGAGGTCTACCAACGTAAAGTCATGCGGGACGGACAGCACAAAATCTATATGGTGCCGCCGATTACATTTAACAATTACTTTCGTGCAAAAAATGTACTTCGGGCTTTTGCTTCGGGTTGGAAGAGGCTACAGCAACACAATGATATCGAACTCTATATCTCGGACCATGTGGATTGGATGGATATATTGCAGCTGATCGATGGTGTCAAACCGCGCGAAATCTGGACCGTTCATGGCAATGGTCACCTGCTGGTGAAACACCTTCAAGGGCAAGTGGTACGGGAATTACAAAAGATGATGTGATGGTGGTCTATAAGTGGTGCCAGCTGGATTCGAACCAGCGACACAAGGATTTTCAGTCCTTTGCTCTACCAACTGAGCTATGGCACCCTAAGTTTTTGTTTTGAATCTGTTACTTTCAGATTTTGAGGTGGTGCCAGCTGGATTCGAACCAGCGACACAAGGATTTTCAGTCCTTTGCTCTACCAACTGAGCTATGGCACCTGCTTTCAACGTCGTTGTTGCGTTGCAAATGTAGTTTCTTTTTTTTAATTCCGAAACTTTTAGATCAACTATTTTTGGGATTATGGGCAATCAGTTGATTCCTATGGAAATAATTTTTTCGTTAAGGTCATAGGGAATGTCGTGACATTTTTGATTGAGATAAAATTACATGAAATAAACATGCTAATCCGTCAATTTAGGGTATCTTTGCATTTTGTGATTTGGTATGAGTAAAAAAGGCAGAGTATTAGTTGCGATGAGTGGGGGAGTGGATAGCTCCGTAGCCGCAGTTATGCTGCACGAAGAAGGATATGAAGTCATTGGTATTACGATGAAAACCTGGGATTACGCATCCTCGGGTGGCTCTTCGAAGGAGACAGGGTGCTGTAGTCTGGATAGCATAAATGATGCTCGTTCATTAGCCGTCAATTATGGCTTTCCCCACTATATATTGGATATCCGAAATGAATTCGGTGATTATGTTATCGATAATTTTGTCGAAGAATATATTGCCGGCCGCACACCGAATCCCTGCGTTTTATGCAATACCCATATCAAATGGGAGGCACTGATTAAGCGTGCGGATAAGCTGGACTGTGAATTTATTGCTACGGGACATTATGCCAATATCCGTTTGCATGATAATGGCCGCTACGTAGTGTCAAAAGGGTTAGACGAACACAAAGACCAGTCTTATGTGCTATGGGGGGTCTCCCAAGAAAATTTAGCCCGTACGCGTTTTCCGCTGGGAAGTTTCCGGAAAACAGAAATCAAGCAAATGGCCTTAGATATGGGGCAGCTGGAGCTTGCGAATAAGTCCGAAAGCTATGAGATCTGTTTTGTGCCGAATAACGATTATAGAGAGTTTTTAAGACATCGGCGTCCTACATTAGATGACGAAATCGGTCCGGGTAATTTCCTCCTTTCCGATGGCACGGTTGTCGGCCAACATGTCGGGTATCCTTACTTCACAATAGGACAGCGTAAGGGATTAGGGATTGCGCTGGGAAAACCGATGTTTGTGATCGAAATTCTTCCCGAAAGCAATTCCGTTGTATTGGGGGAAGAGCATGAACTTGAAAAAACGCAAGCTTTTGTACGGGATGTCAATCTGGTCAAGTATGCTTCCTTAGAACAGCCCATGGAAGCAGTAACCAAAATCCGCTATAAAGATTCCGGGGCTATTTCCACCTTGACACAGCAAGGTTCTATTATGCAAGTGGATTTCCCGCATGCCGTAAAAGGTATTGCACCGGGTCAGTCGGCCGTTTTCTATGAAGGCAGCGATTTGATCGGAGGCGGCTTTTTAATGAAATAATTCCTGTCGGATTTATTACTTACTTTCTATCACGACTACACCTTCTTTTCCTGGTGATCCCGAATAGATCTGTCCTTGGGGTAGACCTCTCAGTCCCTGAGGTGCTGTAGCGATACGGCTATAGATGTTGCTAAGTTCAGCAGTCGGCGTGACATGTAGTCCCCCTGGAGTCACGTCGGCCAACAGGTAATTTTTTGCTTTTTTATCGGAAGTCTGTGGCGTCATTCCGGCAGGATCATAGCGGAGTGTAATATTGCCTGCATCTCCATTTGGAAATGTTTTTGTGCCATTCATCGCATCTCGACCTCTGGCGATAATATACAACGAACCTAATTTTTGGAAATTGGCTTCGATGTCAAAGTTGGAGCCGTTGTTTTGTCCTCCCTGACCTACGATCACTGCCTGTTTTCCGATTTCAGCATAATCGACTATGATCTTGACATCCTTTTTGCCGAAAAACTGTAACGACGATTTATCGTTCATAATCAACGTGTCGATATGGATCATACTCGAGGAATCCCGGTCAGAAAAAACTTTCTTTTCTTTCTTTTTCAGTACCAGCTTATCAAAATGCTGTGCTGTAGTCTGTGCCGAAAGTGTACCCGCCAAAAAAAGGCAGGCTATGAAAACTCCTATGATTCTTTTTGCTTCCATATCTATTAAACACTTTTTCCTTTCGAAGGTTTAATTTTTCGGAGCTAAGTAATTCAAAATGAGTTTTGCTGTCTTAGCAGAGGCTCCCGGCGAACCTAATTTTTCAGCGAGAATAGTATAGTTTTCCAACACACTCGCACGATGTTCTGGGTCATTGATCAATCTGTCCAGTTCATCACGGATGGCTTCCGGGTTACAGTCTTTCTGTATAAGCTCAATAACGGATAGATAGCCGTTGATTAAATTGACAAGAGAAATAAATTTGACTTTTATAAGCTTTCTGGCAATTTGAATGGTAAGGGCGTTGGCTTTATAGACAACCACTTGTGGTACTTTTAATATAGCGGTTTCCAATGTGGCTGTTCCTGAAGTAACAACAGCTGCTTCTGCATGATGAAGTAGATCATAGGTCTGATCAAAGACAACAGCAATATCAAGATCGCCCGTAAACTGTCTATAGTATGCCTCATCAAAGTTTGGTGCGCCTGCGATGACTAATTGATGTTTAGGAAAGGCATAATACATCTCAATCATATCCGGAAGGATCTTCTCGATTTCCATCTTGCGGCTTCCCGGAAGCAGTGCGATAATCGGATTGTTTTCTAGGTTATTGGCGGCAAGAAAATTTGGATTAAAGGTATAGGCATCGATAGCATCCAGCAAAGGATTGCCTACATAATCGACATCCATATCGAAGCGTTTGTAAAAGTCTACTTCAAAAGGTAGGATACAGAACATGTGATCCACGATCTTTTTGATCTTGTGTACCCGTCCTTGATTCCAGGCCCAGATTTTGGGTGATATATAGTAACATACCTTGATGTTGTTTTTTTTTGCAAAAGAAGCTATTTTCAGATTAAATCCCGGAAAATCGATTAAGATAACGGTGTCCGGTTGATATCGAAAAAGATCTTCTTTAGCTTTCTTAAGGTTTTTGGAGATTGTCCTGAGATTTTTGACCACTTCGACAAACCCCATAAAAGCCATATCGGCGGTGTGAATTAATGCTTTTTGGCTCGTGGCAGCTTCCATTTGGTCGCCTCCTATAATCCGAAATTCTGCCTGAGGATCCTCTGTCTTTAATGCTTTGATGAGATTCGCCCCGTGTAAATCTCCCGATGTTTCGCCTGCTATTAAGTAATACTTCATAATTTCATATCCTATATTCCTAATTCGACCTGGAAGGTACCTCCCCATGAATTTTTCCTATGGGTATTGTTGTAATAGCCATCTTTAACCATGTAATTAGCGTTTAGCTGGAATTTCAGGCGATGTGCCTTCAGATATTTCGTTAAGCCGAGTTCCAGTACTTCAATTTGCGATTCGTATACTTTGATATCCTGATGCGGTTGTATAAAGGTGTATCTCCCCGCAATCTCATAACCGTGATTCAATAGATAGGAGGTTTGTTGGTTCACCCCCCACCCTTTATAGGCGTATGTAGCTTCCGAATCTTCGCCCTCATCCGTTATGTTTAATGGGTTGTCCACGTCTCTACGCATGTATTCGGCTTGATAGGCAAATCCCTGATATTTGAAGATGGCGTCGGCAAAGGCAGTTTTTAATGTGAACGGATTTTGGACAAATTTACCCGTTTGTCCACCTTCACGTATTGTTCGGTCATTATAACTGTATCCGCCACCGATAGAAAGCTTAGGTCGTTTCTCGCGTTCCAGATCACCTTCGGAGTAGTCGTTATCATTGGTGAAGTCACCCAGAGGTAGAAATTCTATGCGTCCAGTGTAGGCCAGCCCGTCATCCGTGGTATTTACCGGACGTCCTTCCCCCGTAGATATGGCCGCTTTAGCATTAACTGGCATGTGCCCGAGTTTCTTGCTCAGATTGAAAGAAATACCAAAATCACGGTCTACGGTAAAGTTAGAGTTGACCAACGAGCGGTCTGCAAATTGTAGTGATCCGGACGAGTTTACTCGTTGCCGGTTTCCCGGAAGTTTGTTTTGACCGAATGAAACATAAAAGTCATCGGAGAAATTGTAGAATAATACCGCGTCACGGACGATATTGGGAACACCGCTGTCATCAAAGTCCTGATCTCCCCGGGAAAAGGCCAGCTGGACAGAATAGGAAATTTTAGGTGTATAGATATAACCATCCATACGCATCCGCAGACGGCGTATCCGGGCTTCAAACTTATCGTTTTCGATACCATCTAAGACATTGCTGTAGCCCAGCCTGTTTTGCATTCTAAACCGAAAGTTGGTGTAAAACAACGAATCTTTCGATTTGTATTGAATACCTGTGAAATTGAGGATCGTAGCACGGTCGTCCCGTTCCTGGCCGAATGCTGATCCCATGACAGATAATGCAATAAGAAGTGATAGTACAAATGTGATGTTCAAGCTCATGTTACGTTTTGTTAAAAATGGTAATGTATTGCAAAGATAAAATTATTTCTTGCCCAAAGGTCTATGCTAAATTGGGAAACATTTAGGAAAATGAATTTTTTATAAGATAGCATTTATCTAAGTTTGTATTTGTGCGTAAAATTGTTCACATCGATATGGACGCTTTTTATGCGTCGGTAGATCAACGGGATTTTCCGGAGCTGAGAGGCAAACCTTTGGCGGTAGGTGGTTCCCCCGATGGTCGCGGTGTGGTCGCTGCAGCGAGCTATGAGGCACGAAGATATGGTGTGCGCTCGGCCATGCCGTCCAGACAGGCCTTGCAGCTCTGCCCGGATCTGCTATTTACCCGTCCACGTTTTGACGTCTATAAGCAGGTTTCCGAACAGATACGGGCTATTTTTCATCGTTATACCGATATGATTGAACCCTTGTCGTTGGATGAAGCATTTTTGGATGTGACGGAGGATAAGCAGGGGATAGGTTCGGCAATAGATGTCGCAACGGCTATAAAAAAAGCCATTTGGGAAGAGCTTCACCTCACGGCTTCCGCCGGTGTATCTGTGAATAAGTTTGTTGCAAAAATAGCATCGGACTATAGAAAACCTGATGGCCTAACCTTTATCGGGCCATCAAAGATCGTCCCTTTTTTGGAAACACTGCCCATTGAGAAGTTTTTCGGAATAGGAAAGGTTACGGCCCAAAAGATGAAAGGTCGGGGCATTCATTTCGGTAGCGATCTAAAACGTCTCACCGAGCAAGAGTTGGTTCGGGATTTTGGGAAGTCTGGTAGTTTTTTTTACCGCATGGTGCGCGGAGAAGATCATCGTCCCGTACAACCGCACCGTATGGTTAAGTCCATCTGTGTGGAAGATACCTTTGAGACAAATCTTTCCAGCCGAGAAGAGTTGCTTAAAGAATTGCAGATATTGTGCGTCAAACTGGGAGAAAGACTACGTGCCAAGTCGGTACAGGGACGGACAGTCGGATTGAAAATAAGATTTTCGGACTTTATACAGCTCACGCGTTCGATAACGCATGCTTATTATGTCGATCAGTCCACCGAAATTTTTGAGCAGGCCAAGCAACTTTTTGATCGGATTGATCTGGAAGATAAAAAGATCCGCCTGCTCGGGGTGAGCATGTCCAACTTTTACCACCAGGACATGCAAAAAATGACCGCACGTCAATTAACTTTGTTTTGAATATCCGAACAACTACCACATCCTTTTTGGCATCCGCTGGACCCATTCCCTTTTGAGGGCATAAATTTCCGAATCATATACACGACTGCAGCGATAAAGATTAAAGCGATGATGATATATTGGACTGTAATCATATCTGTATGTATTTATTTTAAAATTATGTAGGTGAAGGAGGTTATGAAAGTTATGATGGTCATTACCTCTGTCACTATCATCACCTTCATAACCCTTATCACTTTATTTCAAAACCTGATAAGCGATTAATGCCGCAATGTACGCTACGCCGGTCATAAAAAAGAGCTGGAATAGCGGCCATTTCCAAGAGCCTGTTTCTTTTCGAACTACAGCTATTGTCGCCATACACTGCATCGCAAAAGCGTAAAAAAGTAATAAGGATATTCCGGAAGCAAAATTATAAGTCGGTTTTCCGGTATTTCTATTGATCTCCGACTTCATCCGGGTAAACAATGTTTGTTTTTGACTATCGTCTTCTATATCCAGATCTTCACCGAGGCTGTATACCACGGCAACTGTACCTACAAATACCTCACGTGCAGCGAAAGAAGCGATCAAGCCTATACCTACTTTCCAGTCATATCCCAAAGGCTTTATGACCGGTTCAATACCTCGACCCAGGTAGCCCAGGTAGGAGTATTCGGTCCTATAAGCTGTAATTTCGTTATCGACCTGCTCGGGTGTGAAATGGGGATTTTCCTGCACGATATATTTTTCTGGGTCAGAAAAGCGGTCGTTCGGGCCAAAATTACCCAAAACCCATAAAATGATGGAAATGGCTAAAATCACCTTACCGGCTCCAATGAGAAAGCCGGAGGATTTTTCCCATACGGTATTAAGGACGTTCTTCCAGTCGGGCATTTTATAGGTCGGCAATTCAAAAATCAGGTAGGATTTACGTACCGATTTAATAAAGCCATTTAAAAGCAACGCTGCGCCTAACGCACCCACCACACCTAAGATATACATGACAAATAAAGTAATACCTTGTAAGCTGAAACCTAAAACTTTGTCGTCGGGAATCACCAATCCAATGATGACGATGTAAATAGGGAGCCGTGCCGAACACGTCATAAAAGGCGTTACCAAAATCGTTAACAGGCGTTCTTTTGCATTTTCGATATTCCGCGTGGACATGATGGCTGGGATCGCACAGGCAACCCCCGACATGAGCGGAATGACAGACTTACCATTCAACCCGAAAGGCTTCAGCCAACGGTCCATAAGAAAGACTACCCGGCTCATATAACCGGTCTCTTCCATGATAGCAATAAATAAAAAGAGAATGGCGATTTGTGGTAAGAAAATAACAATACCTCCAATACCAGCGATAATTCCATTGACAATAAGGCCGCTTAAGGGGCCTTCGGGCATAACGGCAGCTGCCTGATCGCCAAGAGCGGCAAAAAGTTGGTCTACACCATCCATTAAAGGCCCCGACCAATAATAAATGGCCTGGAAGATGAGAAACAATAAGCCAAAGAAAATAACATAGCCCAACACCGGATGCATAAGTAGATTATCGATCCTATCGGTAAGGGCTAATTTTTTATTTGTCGATTTTTGGATGATGGCCTCCAGGTCGCTGTCGACTTTATCATGCCGGAGTATAGCTTCATCTTTTTGAAGCTGTTGTGTATGCAGACCATGTCTGGTCCGGATGGCTGCCAGTTGAGCGAGATGTTGTTCAGACGTCCCCGAAGGGTGCTCCTGTGCAAGCAGATGCCAGGTTTTGTATTCAGTTTCCAACGGAAATAAGGCCTTGGCCTCGGCCAGCGCGTCTTGATAGCGTTCGGGTAGCGTGAGCGCACCATAATAATGGCCTGGGCTGCTATCTAAGTGAGATAATAGGTTATCTATACCTTTCCCCGTACGCGCATTTGTCGTAAGTACTTTTGTCTGTAAATATTTTTCTAATGCCGCATGGTTGATGATCAGGCCTTTTGTTTCTATTTCATCCATCATGTTGATGACAAATATAGCAGGTAAGCCGAGCTCCCGGACCTGCTGATAGAGGATGATACCCCGGTTCAACGTTGTCGGTTCGGAGACCACCACCACCAGATCAGGGTGATCTTTTTGTGTCGGATTACTCAATATATCGAATACGACGTCTTCATCTAACGAATTTGGAAACAAGGTATAGGTGCCTGGAAGATCAACGATCTTATATTGCTTTCCATTGGCTTTGACCGTTCCTGCCCTCTTTTCTACAGTAATCCCCGGATAGTTGCCTACCTTTTGATTTAACTTTGTAATTCGGTTAAATAATGATGTTTTACCCACATTGGGATTCCCTAATAAGGCGATTGTCTTATGGTTCATTATATTCTGCTCGTCAAGATTAAAGAAGCTTCGGCCGTCCGAATAGCCACTAATGTTCGGTCTTTTACGATAGTGACACATATTGGCCCCCGTGCCGGAGCTTTATGTTTGATCTGTATTGTTGCGCCAGGAGTAAATCCCAATTCATAGAATTTTGCAGGCAGTTCATCACTGTGAAAGGCTACGATAGTTGCCTCTTCGCCTTTTTTTAATTTATCTAATGAGATTTTATTTTGCATAGCCTATTTTGTACCTTCGATCAGATAATGACCGGAAAGCCACAAATATAATCAAAATGAATAGTTATTCTTGGGCGCACGTGTCACACTTTTGTTTTATTTAGATTAATTCTACGAAAGTGTCCGGGAGGTAAGCCAATCTTTTAGAAATAAAAACAGATAATGAATAAATAAAAAAAAGATGAACATCGAGGAGTGTATTAAGATTAAAAGTTTCACCGATCATTACCATAGAGCCACCGTTAATATTTTATATACAAACAATTGGCTGACGAAAATATTGGAACAACGTGCCAGTCGGTGTCATATTACGTTGCAACAATATAATGTCCTCCGTATTCTGAGAGGTCAGTACCCCAATTCGGCTTCCAATAGTCTGATAAAAGACCGCATGGTGAGCAGTACACCCGATATCTCTCGCTTAGTTGATCGTATTGTGCTTAAAGGTTTAATATCGCGGCAACAAAATGTGCAGGACAAGAGAGCGGTAGATTTGAAAATTACCGAAAAAGGGCTTCAGTTATTGGAAAGTCTTGAACAGGATATGATGCTGTCTAACTTATTAGGCCAAAGCCTGACAGAAGAGGAGGCGTTGACGCTTAGTCATCTTTTGGATAAGCTTAGGGGCGTGCCTGAACCTCAATGATCGTGGTTGTGGTCGTGTGTATGTTCGTGATGCTCATGTTTGTGTCCATTATCCCCATGCTCATGCGGATGCAATAAGAAGCTTGTCAGGGATACCGCAATGCCCAAAAGGACGGCAAGCATCTTCTTTCTATTGAATTTATGATGATCTGCAGATCCGGCTTCAAATAATATGGTTGTCGATATGTGTAGGAATATACCGATAACGACAGCCATCATTTTATCAAAATGTAGCGATATATCGCCAATTTGGGCATCGCTGAGCAGGTTGCTACTGATATATCCAAGTGGTGTCATCGCGGCGAAGATGAGCAGCATGAGAACAATGGCTTGCCGCTTTAGGGATGTATTGATCAAAAGACTTCCCAAAGCGAAGGCTGCTGGAATATGATGGATGGCAATACCGAAAACCAATTGAGACTGGTGACCGGACACCAAAGGCATTCCCTCCAGGAATGCATGCAAGCACAGGCTTATCATAATGCCCAACGGAAACGCCTGATGATTGGAGTGGTGTATATGGCCGTGCTCAATACCTTGGGAAAACTGCTCCAGTACAAGTTGGAAAAGAAATCCTCCGAGAATATAAAGACCGATGATTTCAGGTCTCGTATGGTCCGTATGATAGACGTGTGGTATGAGGTGTAATACCGTGATGGCAAACAGATAGGCGCCACTGAACGATAGAATGAGCTTCAGAAAAGAGGTGTTGTCTCTCTTTACAAAAAAAACGGCAAGACCACTGCTAAATGCCGATATAAATAGGATCGAGACGATTAAAAACGGAGTCATACGGGATTGGTTTCAGAATTTGTTTGGGTGGTGAAAAATTGAGGAACGGACCGCTTGAAGATCCATCCGCTCAGCAGGCCGATAATAATACCTAATACAGCACCGCATAAGATGTCAAAAGGATAATGTACGCCTACATAGATTTGTGAAATACCAATGGCCGTAGCCCACAGAATACATAACCATAAAGCATGTCTCCATTTTCTTCTAAACAGCACAATCCAAAAGAAAGCCATTGCAAAATGATTCGTTGCGTGGGAGCTCGTAAAACTGTATCCTGACCCACAGCGTACCCGAAGTGTAATATGTTCCTTAAATTCGGGATCATTACAAGGACGTAGCCTTTCGACACTTTTCTTTATCACATGGGAGGACACGGCATCGGATATCCCAAAGTTGACCAGTGTGCATAGCACAATGATAATCCCCATTTTACCGTAATGTTTAATGAAGAAGATAATAAGAAAGAGGTATAGCGGAGCCCAGGTATACGGATTGCGGAGTATAGGCAATAACCCGTCCAGAAATGACGAACTTAAACCTTGATTGATCCACAAAAATATTTCTTTGTCAATATTTACTATTTCTTGCCACATGTTTTACAAAATCAAGAATGAAAAGGCAAAATTAAAAAAAGTATGTTATTTGTATAAAATACACAAAGTTGCAACAAAGGTAGTTTTTTTCTCTGGAATTTATCAAGATGGTTTGCGATTAATTTGAAATAACTTACTTTTATCCTTTAGGATTTTGGCTTTTTAATTTTTAACTTAAAAAATGACGTTAATTAAATCAATTTCAGGGATTCGGGGAACCATTGGTGGAAGATCAGGAGAAGGTCTGACACCTATCGATGTGGTGAAATTTACTGCTGCCTTTGGTAAAATCCTGATTCAGAAAACAGGTAATAAAAAAATTGTTGTAGGACGTGATGCACGGGAGTCCGGTGCGATGGTCAATCATTTGGTACTTGGCACCTTACAGAGTATTGGGGCCGATGTTGTCGATCTTGGACTTTCTACCACACCTACAGTGGAGATTGCTGTTCCTTTGGAGGGTGCTGCAGGAGGTATCATCCTTACAGCCTCCCACAATCCCGGACAATGGAATGCCTTGAAGCTGCTCAATGATAAAGGTGAGTTTATTTCGGACAAAGAAGGCAAGGAGGTTTTGGCGCTTGGAGAGAGTCTGGATTTTGATTTTGCGGAAATACAGGATATAGGAGAAGTGCGTGTCGATGATAGCTATTTGCAGAAGCATATCGATTCCGTATTGGCGTTGGAATATGTGGATGTGGAAGCTATTCGCCGTGCGAATTTCAAAGTAGCAGTCGATGCGGTAAATAGCACTGGAGGGATATTTATCCCGGCGTTGCTGGAAGCATTGGGCGTACAGACGGTATATAAGATACATTGCGAACCCAATGGAAAGTTTCCACATAATCCTGAGCCCTTAAAGGAGCATTTGACGGATTTATCGGCTGCGGTTATCGAAAATGGTGCGGATTTGGGTATTGCTGTAGATCCAGATGTAGATCGGCTCGTGTTTATGATGGAGAACGGCGAATTGTTTGGCGAAGAATATACGTTGGTAGCTGTTGCCGATTATATCTTGCAAAATAAGAAAGGCAATACGGTGTCCAACTTATCTTCCACAAGAGCTTTACGCGATATTACGCTGAAGCATGGTGGACAATATTTCGCGGCTGCGGTAGGAGAGGTGAATGTGGTGACCAAAATGAAGGAAGTCGATGCAGTTATAGGCGGCGAGGGTAATGGTGGAGTCATTTACCCGGCATCACATTACGGTCGGGATGCCTTGGTAGGCGTGGCTATATTTTTGACACACTTGGCGAAGTTGGGTAAGAAAGCATCCGTATACCGTGCCGAATTACCTCAGTACTACATGTCAAAGAATAAAATCACATTGACGCCCGAGCTGGATATTGACCACCTGTTGGCGAAGATGCAGGAGAAATACGCCCACGAAGAGCATTCGACCATTGACGGCCTGAAGATTGATTTTGAAAACGAATGGGTACATCTCCGTAAATCAAATACCGAACCTATTATCCGTATTTATTCAGAAGGTCCGACGCAGGAGGCTGCTGAAGCGATAGCGCAACGGATTATGCAGGATATTATCCGGTAGAAAAAACGGTGTGAGATAGGAAAAAAATCGTCATTTCGACCGAAGGGAGAAATCTACGGACGTCCATAGATTTCTCCTCTCCCGATACTCGGGATCGTTCGAAATGACGGTGGTTTGTTAGAATTTATAACCAATAGACAGACCTGTACGGATACCTGCCCAAGGGCCTTTCATTTTGACTTTTATACCATCCTTATTCACATCGGCTTCTGCTTTTACAACAGGAAGATCACTAAGCTGCTCGTCCAATTGTTCTTGGATTTCAGCCACTTCATCATCTGTCAATTGTCTATTGGCCTTCCCCTTCAAAGTCCCGTTGCTGCTCCCATATCCGGGTGCGATGATTTTCCAGTCAAGCGTAATGTTTTTTCCTAAACTGAACTGCGTGCCAAAACCTAATCCAAAAGTAAATGCCTTCAGATTACCGTTGACGTCGATTTTGTCAATATCAGCCGCATCAATATCTACATTGAAGGGTACACTCGAAGTATAGTTGGCAGACTTAATGTAAGGAGCCAAATAAAATCCTCGCATTGCTCCTTTTTTACCAGTATAATAGCGGGCTTCTAAAGCGAAAGACGTTGCACCTTGCTTTGTGTTTCCTAAAGCCTCTTTTGCGTCTTCATCGTCAATAAGTGAACTCCACGAAGAAACAAAAGGAAGATTGCTTTCCGCTCGATAGCTGAACATACCTACGGCTGTGAGCTTGCCAATAAGTGCTCGCTCATACTCAAAAGCAAAAGTTTTTGCAGCTAATGGGAATAAATTCATTTTTACTGCATTTTTTGGTGCCGTAATTTCTTGGGCATTGGTTTTTAAAACTGGCATTGCACAAAGGACTGTCCCTAATGCGATGAAACATAATGTTTTTTTCATTTTTATGTTCTTTGGTTGGTATATATGTGGGACAAAAATAATAATTTTTATTACTAATGGAAATTAATTTATTATTAATATTTGTCAGCTCCAGCGCCACGCTAATATCCGGGATGTCTTGTTTCCTTGCTTCATTTCCACGACTTTAATCGAAGCTGCTTTATGATATTCCAGCACAGCACGTAGGGGCTTTAAATGGTTCTTGTCGGCGACTAAGGATGTAATCCATCCTAACTGTGCTTTAAGGTGCAGACTATCTTCAATCAGTTTCGTGATAAATGCCTGTTCCCCACCTTTACACCAGAGCTCATTATGCCGCCCTCTAAAGTTTTGCACGGTTGTGGTCTCCGTGCTTTTCTTTAGAGCTGTATATTTTTTTGTGCTGCTTTGCCAATTTTCTTCCCGCGATTTGTAGAACGGTGGATTGCAAAGGATGGCGTCATATTTATCCTTGCCGTTTAGGATACCTTCCAAAATCTTATCACTGTCGTGTTGAAAGCGCAACTGGATCTTACCTTTCAATCCCGGGTTCTTGTTAAGATTGATCTCGGCGTGATGGAAAGATGCCCGATCAGTCTCTGTTGCGGTAAATTTCCATCCGTACTCGTTTATGCCGATTATCGGATAAATCAGGCCGGCTCCTGTACCGATATCCAGTACATTGACCGCAGGTCCTGTGGGGATTGTTCCGCTGTTGACTTCTGCCAGCAGATCAGCCAGATAGTGTATGTAGTCTGCCCGGCCTGGAACAGCGGGGCAAAGGCTATTTCTGGCCAGTTCCCAATGTCGCAATCCATAGTCAGCTAATAGTAATGCTTTGTTGAGTTCGAATACGGCCTTCGGATCCGCAAAGTCAATAGTTTCATTGCCAAAATCATTGACGAAGACAAACGGTTGGAGATTAGGGCTGTTTTTTTTTAAATGGGGAAAATTATACCCTTGTTGATGTTTATTTCTCGGATGCAACTTGGATGCCGTGGTTTTGTTGTTTGCCATTCTTTTGAGTTTAGACAAAGGTACACGTTTATTTTCTTAACTGCTCAAGAATGAATACCTTTGTGCTTGAATTGTAGAAAGGGGTGTATCCGGACAGAAAACAAGGTAATTGTACACCTTGCATCGGGTGTCAACCTCAAATTTTTAATAAACTTTAAATCATTTTGTAGATGATTAACATCACGCTCCCTGACGGCTCCGTACGTCAGTATGAAAAAGGAACCACTGCCATGCAGATAGCCTTGTCTATCTCGGAAGGATTAGCCCGCAATGTATTAGCCGCAGAGGTAAATGGTGAAGTTTGGGATGCTTCCCGTGCCATCGAAGAAGATGCTACCGTAAAATTACTGACCTGGAATGACGATAAAGGCAAATCGACGTTTTGGCATTCCTCGGCTCACTTATTGGCCGAAGCGTTAGAAGCGTTATATCCCGGTATCAAGTTTGGTATCGGTCCCGCTATTGAGACTGGTTTTTATTATGATGTAGACTTCGGCGATCAAGAGTTTTCTTCCGATGAGTTTAAGAAAATCGAAGATAAAATGTTAGCGCTTGCCAAGCAAAAGGAGACTTTTGCGCGTGAGGCGGTGTCAAAACAGGATGCTTTAGCTTACTTTACAGAAAAAGGCGATGAATATAAACTGGATCTTATCAAAGATCTGGAAGATGGAAAGATAACGTTCTATACCCAAGGTAGCTTTACCGATCTATGCCGCGGGCCACATATTCCGCATACTGGCTTTATCAAAGCCATTAAGTTGACCAATGTAGCAGGTGCCTATTGGCGCGGCGATGAAACACGCAAACAGTTGACGCGTATCTACGGGGTGACTTTTCCCAAAGCTTCCGAGCTGGCAGATTATCTCAAGTTTATTGAGGAAGCGAAAAAGCGTGACCACCGCAAGTTGGGTAAGGAATTTGAATTATTCACCTTTTCAGAAAAAGTCGGCATGGGTCTACCGTTGTGGTTACCCAAAGGGGCTGCCTTACGTCAGAAGTTAATCGACTTTTTACAGCGGGCACAGATCAAGTCCGGCTACGAACCTGTAGTGACTCCTCATATTGGTCACAAGCAACTGTATGTGACATCGGGGCATTATGAAAAATATGGCGCAGATGCCTTTCAGCCGATCAAAACCCCGGTGGAAGGAGAAGAGTTTTTCCTAAAGCCGATGAACTGTCCGCATCATTGCGAAATCTATAAGACAAAGCCACGTTCCTATAAGGACCTTCCTGTTCGGTTTGCAGAATTCGGTACCGTGTACCGTTATGAGCAATCCGGCGAATTGCATGGTCTGACCCGTGTACGTGGATTTACACAAGATGATGCCCATTTATTTTGCCGCCCGGATCAAGTAAAAGAGGAGTTTAAGAAAGTCATAGACTTGGTGCTGTATGTATTTGGCGCCTTAGGTTTTGAAGATTATACGGCGCAAGTGTCACTACGTGATCCCGAAAATGGGGCAAAATATATTGGTTCCGAGGAAAATTGGGCATTGGCAGAAGCCGCTATCATCGAAGCTACAGCAGAGAAGGGACTTCCTTCCGTTATCGAGTATGGAGAAGCCGCTTTCTATGGTCCAAAGCTTGACTTTATGGTGAAGGATGCGTTGGGGCGCAAATGGCAATTGGGAACTATCCAGGTTGACTACAATCTACCGGAACGTTTTGAGTTGGAATATACGGGCAGCGATAACCAGAAACATCGCCCTGTGATGATACACCGTGCTCCATTTGGATCGTTGGAACGCTTTGTAGCAGTACTGATCGAGCATTGCGGTGGCCAGTTTCCGTTATGGCTTGCGCCAGAGCAATTTATCATCCTTCCCGTCTCGGAAAAATACGAAGAATATGCGCAAAAACTTTTGGAATCGTTAAATAATTCCGATATTCGCGGTCTAATCGATCTTCGTGACGAAAAGGTTGGTCGGAAAATACGTGACGCCGAAGTTAAAAAAATGCCTTATATGCTGATTGTAGGGGAGAAAGAAGTGGAAAATGGCACAATTTCTGTCCGTAAGCATGGAGGAGTAGACTTAGGTGTAATGGGAATGGAAGAGTTTAGAGAATTATTAATAAAAGAAATAACCGTTTAAAATTAAAAGCATTTGGCATTAAAAAGACATAGTGGTCCCAGACCACCAATGAGAAAGAAAGAACCCGAACATCGGATAAATGAACATATTCGAGTACCAGAAGTACGTCTTGTCGGCGATAACGTAGAACAAGGGGTTTATCCTACTCGAAAAGCTTTGGAATTAGCTGACGAACTGGAGCTGGATTTAGTGGAGATTTCGCCAAATGCTGTTCCGCCGGTCTGTCGGATCACGGATTATAGTAAATTTATTTACGAGCAAAAGAAAAAGCAGAAGGAAATCAAGGCGAATGCCAAGCAGACCGTAATTAAGGAGCTTCGCTTCGGTCCGAATACCAGTGAGCATGATTTTGATTTTAAATTGAAGCATGCGATCCGCTTTTTGGAAGCCGGTGAGAAGGTGCGTGCATATGTCCATTTCAAAGGACGTGCTATCGTCTTTAAAGAACAAGGAGAGATCCTATTGTTGCGTTTTGCCCAAGCTTTGGAAGATTATGGTAAGGTTGAGCTTTTTCCCAAACTGGAAGGTAAACGGATGTTTTTGACCATCGCACCGAAGACAACAAAAAAATAATTCAAAAAAGAGTATTCTAACAGATTGATATAAATAAATAAGTATTATGCCAAAAGTAAAGACCAATTCCAGTGCAAAGAAACGCTTTAAGCTAACTGGAACAGGTAAAATTGCAAGAAAGAACGCTTTTAAAAGCCACATCTTGACAAAGAAGACAACCAAGCAGAAACGTAATCTAACACAAACAAGTTATGTTTCAGATGGTGATTTGGGTAATGTGAAACGTATGTTGGCCATTGGCAAATAATACGTCTTCATAAATTAATTAACAACATTTTTTAACCGGGTATGGGGTTGTAAGATTGCTGAAAAACGTAACACCTTTTACCAAATTAAATTTTAAAAATTATGCCACGTTCGGTTAACGCAGTAGCTTCGAGAAGAAGAAGAAAAAGAATTCTGAAATTAGCAAAAGGCTATTTTGGATCACGTAGCAAAGTATATACTATTGCTAAAAATACAGTTGAAAAAGGTTTACAGTACGCTTACCGCGACCGTAAAACCAAAAAACGCGAGTTTAGAGCTTTATGGATACAACGTATCAATGCAGGTGCTCGTCAGCACGGAATTTCATATTCCCAATTGATGGGTAAGCTCAATGCGAAGAATATCGGTTTGAACCGTAAGGTTTTGGCTGACTTAGCTTATAATGAGCCTGCTGCTTTTAAAGCAGTTATCGATGCTGTAAAATAAAGTTTTAACCCTATCAATTTGTTAGATATTTAGAAAGGAACCTGGGAAGGTTCCTTTTTTAATGGGTTAATATCTCCATATATCGTTCAATCCTGCTTTTAGCTCCTTAACATTGATATGAATTGATTCTCCCTTATTCATCAAATCGTAGATCTGAACCATGGTTGCATGATATTGGCGTCTTCGGCTGCCTGTTTATAGGATTTGATATAGGCGGCTTTATTGAGTTGATTATTATTGCTGCAATAGTAGTTTCACGCACGCCGAGCCCCTCTTTTTGTGATCACTTTTTAGCTTTCGGAACATCCCTGTTTACAAAAAGGTAGTCCTTTTTCCGAAAAAGGATGTACCTTTTCAGAAAAGGTGATCACCTGTTTGCAAAAGGGATGTGCAAAATACGAATAGGTACATCCTTGTTGAAATAAAGTGATCACTTGTTTGCAAAGGGGATGTACAAAATACGAATAAGTACATTCCTGTTTGCAAGAAGGATGTACAAATTCAGAACTACGTATCACAAGTTATGATTAAGGTGTTCCCTTTTTGTAATAGGTAATACCCTCTCTGGAAAAAGGATGTACTTTTTGCAAAAAGAGAGTTGGTAGTTGCAAACAAGCACTACTTTTTTCAGAATCAGGAACACCTTTTTCAGAAATGGGTATTCCTGATTCTGAAAAAGTAATCACAAAAAGGGGTAATGTTTGATTGTGCGTTTACCCTGGACATTTTACGCTTCAGCATGGAGATTCGGAAAACTTAATGTAAATTTGGTTTTCAACTAATTATACAACAACATAAAATGGTGGACGGCAAAGAAAAAAAGAATTTTGGTATTAAAGACATTGCAAGGCTGGCGAATGTCTCCATTGCAACGGTAGATCGTGTGCTGAACAACCGGAAAGACGTGTCGGATGCTACTCGGCAAAAAATAAAAGACATTATCAAAGAGTATAATTACCAACCCAATCTGTATGCGCGCTCACTGTCGGTTAAGAATAATCTTAATTTTGCGGTGTTAATACCTAAGACTTCGTTGGAAACTGGTTACTGGCAGCTGTGTTTAGATGGTATTGAGAAGGGTATTAAAGAGTTGGAGCCTTTTGGTATACAAACGACTGTGTTTCTTTACGACCAAGAGGATGTTCGTACCTTTGTAAAGGTTTCGGAGCAAATACTTCATGGAAATTTCAACGCCGTCGTGATCGCCCCTATATTTATTAAAGAGACAGAAGACTTTGTCCGGCAATGTCATAAACGGAAACTACAGACCATATACATTAACTCTGATATCCCGAGTAAGTCTACCTTGGGTTACATCGGTCCCGATTTGAACAGTACCGGAAGGTTGGCGGGGAATCTCACCTCGTATCTGGTAAATCCAGGAGCTAAAATACTTATTTTGAACGTCGCGAAGGGTTTAGAGAATTATAAGTATCTGGACACCAAGATTGAAGGGTACAAAGAATACCTTCATCATCTGGATCGGCAGTTTGAAATCGATATTGCTGATATTCCCTATAACGTGTATGAAGAGGTAGAGCGGGAGCTGCTGAGAAAGATGAAGACGGGTAGCCCAGATGTCTTGTTTGTTACCAATTCACGCGTTTCGGTAGTAGGACAGTTCTTTTATGAGCATCCGGAAATAACCAAGCCTTATCTCATCGGGTTCGATTTTCTGGAGGCAAATGTCAATTACCTAACTAAAGGTGTCGTCGATTTTTTGATCTGCCAGCGCCCGGACAAGCAAGGTTATCTGGCATTGAACTACCTGTATAGATTTTTTCTATTAAAAGAAGACGGGGTTAATTTCAAACCGATGCCCATTGATATTATCACCATCGAGAATTATATGTTTTATGAGAATTAAAAAAAAACTAAATAAATATTTGCATTTTTAGTGTTGATATACTACTTTCGAGACATAGTTACTGGAAAACTATTTGTAAACACAATCACATATAATCGGCAAATATAGCAAATTTCTTATTTTAGTGGGAGTAGTTTTCATAAGTGTCGTTAACGTAAACGGAAAATGAAAGAACTTATTGGAGCTTTATTAATCTTTTCTTTGTCCTTGGGATATGGTCAAGAACAAAATGGATCTATATTAAAGGGGCGGATAGTGGAGAAGGATTCCAGCAACAAAGAGGTTCATTTGGAAAGGATAGGTCACCATATACCCGAAATCATCGTGACCGCGGATAAAAAGGAAGCGGTCGCTCAGGAAACAATGTTGAGTCTGAATGTTTTAGACTCCAGGCAGATTGATGAATTTAAAGTCTGGGATATAGCTGATTTGGGAGCTTTAGTGCCCAATTTGTATGCTGCCAATCCTGGGGATCTTCGCAACGTTGTGAGTATAAGGGGCATATCCACCACTTCGTACGATCCTGCAGTCGCTACTTATATTGATGGTGTAAACCAATTCAGCTTGGATTCCTATATCTCGCAATTGAATGATGTAGAGAGGATAGAGGTCCTACGGGGACCGCAGGGAACACTCTATGGCCGAAACGCCAGTGGAGGAGTAATAAATATTATTACCAAACAGCCTGATAACCAAATGAGAGGGTACATACAGATGGATTACGGCAGTTATAATTTACAGCGATATACGGCCGGCATCAAGCTTCCGTTGGTTGCGGATAAGCTGTATTTTGGAGCAGCGAATATGTTTTCGAGCCGCGACGGGTTTTTTTTCAACGAATTCACGAGCTCGTCATATGATGACGTGAAATTGAGTCAAGGGAATTATTTTTTGAAATACCAGCCTAGCGAACGATGGTCTTTGCTGTTAAATGTTAAGCATCAGCTCCAGTTGAATGATGGTGCTTTTCCACTGGTTATGGGAGTGGATGAGGCTTTTCAGAATCCGTTTAAACTCAGTCAGAACAATAACACAACAATGCGGGATCGAACCCTTAACTTTTCATTGTCAGCCCAGTATCGGCACGATAGTTTTGTAATGAATACGCAGACCTCATACCAGGAAAATTATCGTTTTTATAAAGAGTCCATTGACGGGGATTTTTCTGATTTTGATATTATATCCGTCGTCAATAATTATGGCAAGGATTGGAACCGTAATAAGGTCTGGATGCATGAGACACGTTTTTCATCGCCGGCACGCGCTGATTCTAGGACAAGATGGAATACGGGTATATATGGTTTTGTACAGGACAGCCCGGTTAAGCAGGGAACGCATTATGGGAAGGATGCCGATATGTACGGTTCGCCCATAAGCAATTTTACGGATGTAGGTATCAATAAGCTGAATAGTGCCGGGTTGGCTGGTTTTGGACAGGTGGATTACCAATTACTCCCGTCGTTGACATTGACAGCTGGACTTCGGTACGATTATGAACATAAGAAGCTGCGGATAGAAGGGCATTTTGTGCCTGATGAGGGAGAAGCGATGGTTACCCGCACAGATACTTCGGCTTCGGCCCATTATAGTAATTTTAGCCCAAAGCTGGCATTGGGATATAGGTTTTCTAACGCTCACCGTGTATACGCGATGTACAATAGAGGGTTTAGGGCCGGCGGTATTAGCCCTTTGTCATCGGATCCCTCAGAAAAAGCATTAAGTCCGTACGAATCGGAACATAGTGATAATTTCGAGATCGGAAGCAAGAATATGTTTATGGACAGAAAATTAAAGCTGAATGTTACTGTCTTCTATACCCAAATGAAAAACGGACAGATTCCGGTGCTCGTCATGCCTGAGGCGTTGACTCTGATGCGTAACAGCGGGCGGCTTACAAGCAAAGGGGCAGAGCTGGAGCTTTCGGCTATTCCCTTTAAAGGGCTTGAACTTGACGGTAGTTTTGGGTATACCGATGCAGAATATAAAGATTTGACGATAGTGGAGAACGGAGAGAACAAAGATTATAGTGGAAATAGTCCGGTTTTTACACCACGTACGACCGGTTCCTTGTTGGCCCGTTATACACACTACCTTTCTTCAGGGACAGATTCCCGGCTGGTGGGTGGAATATCATATAAAAATATCGGTACCCAATATTTTGACATGGCCAATAACATACGTCAGGATACGTATGATCTCTGGAACGCGAGGATAGCCTATCATTACAGACATATAGAGCTGGCTGTCTGGGGCGAAAATCTGGCGAACCAGCGGTATATCGATTATGCCTACGATTTTGGTGCCGTTCATTTAGGCGGACCACGGCGGTATGGGCTTACAGCAAAAGTGACTTTTTGATAATTAAAACAATATAATAATGAAGAGGAAAGGTGTAGAAATTATTTCAGTAGACTCTAATTTTGAACGTGAGCAATTAAGATACCATTTTGGTTTTAAAGGGGGATACCTGACCGAACTTTGGCAAAATGTTGTACAGATCAAAAGTAAGGGTGGATTTGAAGCTATTGGTATGGCCACACAGAGTGTATTGTATGGTGATGCGAATGTTTTTGCTTCGACTTCCGAAGCGGGTGGCAACGCATTGATGTATGCCGTGACCAATAAAGCGCTACAGAAAATTGTGAACCGTAAATTTGACGACCCCATACAGTTTGTGGATCAGATAATTCCTGAAGTATATGAAGAGGCGAAACAACTAACAGGTATTGAACAGCTGAATGTCAACTTTATTTATAATGCACTCTTGAGCGTAGACAATGCCTTGTGGTTACTTTATGCACAGGAAAACGGAGTTGCTACGTTTTACGATATGCTTCCCAAAATCTACCGTGAGGCTTTATCTCATAAAAACGATAAAATAGCGGTCATGTACCAGATATCGTATGATATGCCGCTGGAATACATCAAAACGGCAGCTGAGCAAGGGTATTTTGTTTTTAAAGTAAAAACTGGTTTTCCGGGGGACGATGAGGTAATGCTGCAAAAGGATATGGAAAGGCTGACCGAGATCCACCGTATCTTGAAAGATGTGAAAACCACGCAGACGACTACCGGAAAAGTGTATTATACCATGGATGCCAATGCGCGGTATCCGAATAAAGCGCTACTTAAACGGTATTTGGATCACGCGAAAGAGATAGGAGCTTTTCCTTATATCATACTCTATGAAGAGCCTTTTGTTGAGGAAAATGATGAAGACGTATCGGATTTAGGGGTATTGATTGCTGCAGACGAAAGTGTGCATAGCGAGGGAGATGCTTACCGAAAAATTGCCCGAGGTTATAAGGGTTTTGTGCTTAAAGGTATAGCAAAGACTTTGAGCGAAACGTTAAAGATAGCAAAGATAGCCTACGAGCATTCTATACCCTGTTTATGTGCAGACCTTACCGTAAACCCGATATTGATAGACTGGAATAAGAATATTGCCGCAGCACTTCCGCCTTTTCCGGGTGTCGGTATGGGGCTTATGGAAACAAATGGGGATATGAATTATGTGAACTGGGACATCATGAAAGCCCGGCATCCACACTTTGGCGAAAAGTGGACAGAAGTTTCAAACGGGGTGTTTGAATTGGGTTCCCGCTTTTATGAATGTGGTGGAGGTATTTTTTCTGTATCGGAATATTATAAAAATCTTTTTAAACGCTAATAAAAAATGAATATGTACGTTGATTTATCGATAAAACCTTGGAGATGGTGTGCCATTATGGGTTTTCTTGTAAGTGTATTGCTTCCTTATGCCCCAATGGCGCAGCAGAAAGCTGTGGAAATAAATATGACCGTCTTGCCCGGTCTACAGTTTAGCTTGCCAAGGTTTCATGTAAAACCGGGACAACAGGTTAAGATCAAATTTAAGAACACCGATGATATGGACCATAATTTTCTTATCGTCAAGCCCGGGAAGCGGGAAAGTGTAGTGACTAAGGCTCTCGCTCTGGGAGCTGAAGGACCGAAACAAAACTATGTGCCAAAAGGGGATGACGTGCTATGGCATACCGCCGCTCTTCATGACGGACAGTCTGAAGTACTGACGTTTACAGCGCCTAAAGAAGAAGGTGTTTATCCGTATGTGTGTACGTTGCCGGGACATGGCTTTGTGATGTATGGAGCGATGTATGTCAATGCAACAGGGAAGATGCCACCTATAGAAAAGGATAATAATGTGCCTCCGGCCAGACAAAAGGCTGAAGCAGGACACGATCATGCGAACCATCAGCCCCATCCTTATGCGTTAAAGGCGCCATATCTGTATCGGACGTATGTCGAAGGTGCTAGTCCGGCAGCTATTGCTGTGCATTTACCGGATCAGCTTTCGTATTGCTGGGATGCTGGAGTATGTAAATTGAGATTCGCTTGGCAAGGGGATTTTTTGGATAATACAGCCATATGGAAAGGGCATAAAGATGCACGGGCAGTGGTTTTGGGAGACGTTTTTTACAAGGAGGACAAGAGTACGGTCCTTGGGATAGGAAATGTTGCGGAGGAAAAGGCTCGGTTCAAAGGGTATAAAATAGTGGAGGGTGGATATCCGGAATTTCACTATGTCATCAATGGGGTCGATGTGTTCGAGCTGATAAAAGAACTGAAGAATGGACAAGGTGTTGTCCGTTCTTTCCGAATTCCGCAGTTAAAAGATCAGGTTCGTTTTACCTATACACCCACGGATGCGGTACGCTATTACTACGAGGGGAAAGAACTATCTTCAGATATTTTAGAATTGAGTGCTCAAGCAGGAAAGCAATTTGCTGTCGAACTACGGATGTTGAATTAAATTTTGTATAGATGAAAAGTTTAGTTTTGTTATTCAGCTTGATATTCTCACTGGCTTTTTGCCAATCGGCACGGCAAGAAGCTCCAGAATCGTATGTCATCGAGACTATCACTATGCCCGAAGGGCTGACAGCCGAAGTGGCCGCTTTGGAGTTTTTGCCGGATGGTAGGTTGGTCGCTGCCTTTATGCGCGGTGAGATCATGATCTTCGATCCTCAAAAAAATGAATGGAAATTGTTTGCCACCGGTTTGCAGGAACCCTTAGGTATGTTGGTGGTCAGCGAAAGTGAGCTGCTGGTCATGCAGCTTCCGGAACTGACACGTATAAAAGATACGGACGGTGATGGAATGGCGGATTCTTACGAGACGGTGTATGACGGTTTTGGTATGACTGGAAACTACCACGAATTTGTATATGGACCTGTGAAGGACAAGGAAGGGAATCTATATATCGCGCTCAATTCCTCGTCATCCGGCGGAGGAATAGCGGAAGAGGTGCGAGGGGAATTAAATATGGACGGCAAAGGACAAGGCAGGGCTATGTTTTCTGTAGTGCCCTACAGAGGGTGGGTGATGAAAATCACGCCCGAAGGAGAGGTTATGCCATTCGCATCGGGATTTCGTTCGCCCAATGGTCTGCTCATAGACGATCATAATCGTTTGCTGGTTACCGATAATCAGGGTGACTGGGTGGGTTCAAGCCATTTGTATTGTGTCAGAGAAGGAAATTTTTACGGTCACCCGGCGAGCTTGGTCTGGGATAAAAACTGGCATAACGGTAATCCTTTTGAATGGCCTGTTGATTCCTTGAACAACCTGAGAGAAAAACCTACCGTAATTTTCCCGCACAATGTGATCGCTAATTCCCCAACGCAGCCCATTGTGATCAGAGATGGAATGCATATGGATCATTTTAAAGGGCAGTTGATCGTGGGAGAAATGAATACAGAACGCTTGGTCCGGGTTATGCTCGAGGAGGTCGGTGGTGTGTTGCAGGGGGCGGTGACACCTTTTATCGACGGACAGGGATTGAGAAAAGGAAACAACCGTCTGGCTATTGCTCCCGATGGAAGTCTGTGGGTGGGCCAATCAGATCATGGTTGGTTAGGTGATCGAGGAATACAAAAAATAACTGCTACTAATAAAGTTCCGTTTGACGTAAAAGATATCAAGCTTAATAAAGATGGTTTTGATCTGACCTTTACAAAAGGTTTTTCTATTCCGAAAGGAACGGATCTCTCCTCGTGGTTGAAAATCAAAAAATACCACTATCATTACCATGCCAAATACGGCTCTGATCGAGTAGATGAGCAAGAAGTCGTTGTGAAAGGATTTAAGTCGAGGTCCGGAAACACCAAATTGTCTTTGCAGCTGGATGAAATAAGTGAAGGGTCTATTTACGAAATCACGATAGACTCGCTGCATGCCAAAGGCCAGCAAGATACCTTGATGAATAAAATCGTGGCGTATACGGTCAAAAAGGCCAAGTAAACCAGAGATAGAGGCGGGTCAATTCATCCAGGTTGGCCCGACTTCCTTCTTTTGTACCGGTGGAGCCAATATGTTTTTCTTAAGCGGACTATGTGTGTCATAGTGGTAAAGGCTATCCGTCCCAAGTGTCAAGCGGGGGTTTTCTATTGCTATTCCGGGGACATTTTTAAGGCCCTCCATATTTCCATTAAAAAATAAATTACCCTCATAAATAATTTTCCCTTTGGGCGCTTCTAAGACCTCGATCAGTGGCGTAGGACTGCTGTTTCCGATAATTACATTCTCTTTGTAGGTGATGTTTTCAACGGGTATAGCCATCTCTACATCAGGCATACCAGCTACCTGACCTTTTTGGCCGATAAGTATATTTTTATCATTATCAATAAGCGTATTGTTCGCAATCAAAATATTTTTGGTGGGATAATAGCTTCCTTTTCCCGTATAATTATTCGCGTCGCCCTGATATAAAGTAATTGCAGGCTTGCCTCTTCTTCTCGTCCCTTGTATGTAATTATTACGGATAATATGATTTTCCCCAATAACTAAAACTCCCCCGGTATAATTGTCACGTAATCCAGGGAAAATATAGTTACCTTCTATTATATTATTGTTGCCATGCCTTATTGTGATGCTTCCCGAAGCTTTGATAAAGGTATTGCCACGAATGATGTTTCCACTTGATTTAATGTTGATGATCTTACCTATTCCCAGCATATTTTCGAATATATTTGATTCAACAGTCGTGGCAGAAGTGGTTGAGGCGTTTGTTCCGTCTCCGATGCGGATCGCTATTGCTCCGCCCAAACCGATGCTTGGCATATCTTTAAAATGGTTATGATCTATACTATGGTGATTAGCATCATCGGTAGGGCGCCAGACAATCATAAGTACACTTCTACTGACTTTCCCCTCAAACAAGCAGTGGTCTACCCGGTTGTACTTCCCATAAAACCCTACCCAGACATCAGTTCCGCTTTCTTTGTTAAATTTCGATATCGCAATGTTGGTAATGCGGCAGTGATTCGCATGTGTTTTTCCATCTCGGAACTCAATGAGATGAAAATTCCGTGAGGAATGTCCGTTTTTGAAATGAAGTCCCTCTACTACTAAATATTCTCCAGCAAGGCGTAGTGAAGATGCTCCCGAGATGACAACCTGTCCGGTCGTTTCAGCCTTTAAAGTGATCGGTTTGTTTTCTGCTCCTCGGCTTTTGAATACAATATCGATGTTGTTCCATACCCCATTTTTCATAATTATCATGTCTCCTGGAACGGACTTACCGATCGCGTCAACAAGCTCTGCTTCATTGGTTACAAAATAATCGTTCGAAACGACGCGGCGCGGACTAGACGATGTCAATGTTATCAATAACAGAAATACAGACATTAATTGTGTTATATAATGTAAACTGCTCATAATTGTTTTGTTATTAAAAATGTGGCGTGTTTTTAAGTACATCTTATTCGTTGGTAAAAGTAATAAATATTGTATGACCTGAAAATATATTTTACACTGCCGACAATATTACTTGGAAAAGTAGAAATAAGTTATTACTTTAGTGTCACGGTATCGTTACCGTGATAAAAATGTAGACCGGTAATGATAATAATTATGATAAATAGAGTCCAAATATTGATGTATGTTTGAATTTAAATTTCGTTTCACTATTCTGATCTGTGCGCTCTTCTGTACAGTGACCTCACCAAGCATGGCAATAGACGTCAAAGATTTCGGCGCCCAAGGTGATGGAAAGGCAGATGATACAGATGCGATTATCGCCGCGATCACCGGTGCTGTAGACGGTCATGTGGAATTTACAAAAGGTCAATATAAAATAAGCCGAACCATTGAGGTCAAGCTCGGTGAGACGGGGTCCTTAAGTATTTCTGGTGCAGGAGGGACGGGAAGTGTGATTATGACGGGCGAAGGGCCTGCTTTTCGATTTATCGGATCACATGAGGGGTCAGCGCTTCCGTCTACGGTCAAGCCGATCGTTTGGGAGAAGGAGCGCATGCCTACGATCTATGATCTGGAAATCGTTGGTGCACATCAAGATGCGGATGGGTTGGAATTTCGAAACACCATGCAACCGACAGTAAGAGGACTGCTCATTCGGGATGTTCGCACTGGTGTTCATTTAGTTTCAAGAAATAGAAATATCATTATCGCGGATTGTCATATCTATAATGCAAGTGGTATCGGGATCTTTCTAGATCAGGTCAACATCCATCAATTCATTATCAGCAATAGTCACATCAGTTATTGTAAGCAAGGTGGAATTAAAGTAGCCGGAGGTAATATCAGAAATTTTCAGATCACGGGCAATGATATCGAGTACAACTGTGATCCTGAAGGTATAGTTTCTGCAGACATATGGATAGATTGCAGCAAACCGGGAAGCAGTGTCCGGGAAGGGACGATCTCCGGAAATACCATACAAGCTATTTATAGTCCCAATGGAGCAAATATCCGTTTCATCGGGCAGGAAGGTAATCCGCGTAAGATTGGTCTATGGAGTATTACCGGGAATCATATCAGCGCGCAGGATATTAATATCCACCTCCAGCAGACGCGGGGTATCAACATTACAGGAAATAGTTTTATACGTGGCTTTAACCGTAATATTGTGATCGAAAACAGCGAGAACATCGTTGTGGGTAATAATGTGATGGACCGAAATGAAGATTATTATAGTGCCACCGATTCCACGGCGGTGGGCGGGGTCTCCATTGCTAATTCCCGCAATATCATTTTCAGCAGTAATATTCTAGAAGGGGCGGAAGCCGGAAACGAGCAAGCAGGAGGAGCATTAACGATCAATAATAGCCGTCATATCACCATCAACAATAATCAGATTACCGACCCGAAGTTTCAGGGGATTCATATAAATAATAGTGCTGGAGTTATGGTAAGCGCATGTATGGTGACGGAAAATCGGCAAATTCCAAGAATGTTGTCCGGGATTTTAGTCACCGGATCGTGTCCGGGGACAGTTATTCGCGGTAACCGTGTAGATAACGGTAAGAGCGGGAGGATAAAAAATAAAGCTACAGGTGCGATTATTGAATAATACCCGGATCAAGTTTTTATTGGGATCAATTAATTTTTAAATAACAATTCATGAAAAACCGAGAAAAGAAATTCCTGCTGTCCATGTTGTTGATCCTGATATCGACTATATGTGTGTTGGCACAGTCTTCGACTGAGAAGCTGGTGAGATCCGCAGAAGAGCTCCAAGCTGCTTTCGCAAATGCTTCGCCCGGAGATGTGATTGTCATGCAGGACGGCACGTGGAAAGATATTAATATTCGGGCGAAAGGCAATGGTACAAAAGATAAGCCCATTACCTTAAAGGCGCAAACGTTGGGGAAAGTGATTATCTCTGGAAATTCTTCTCTTTTATTATCGGGGGAATATTTGATTGTCGATGGCCTGCATTTCAAAGATGGAGGAACAACGTCGGGTTACCTGATCCGTTTTAGGGATGAGAAACGCCAACCTGCCAACCACAGTCGGATTACCAATATTGTCGTATCTGAATTTAATAGGCCTGCTGATGGCAAATCAGATGTGTGGGTCAATCTGTTCGGTATGTACAATCGGGTAGACCATTGCTTTTTTCACGGCAAGACAAGTCCCGGGCGAATTATGACGATTTGGCGGCCTACCGATGCGGAAAATCACCATCAGATTGATCACAATTATTTTAAGGATGTGCCACTGCTCGGGAAGAATGGCGCCGAGGCTATTGGAGTCGGAGCAAGCAACACCTCGCTGTCTGATTCGTATACCACGATCGAATATAATCTATTCGAGAATTGCAACGGGGAAGGGGAGTTGCTTTCAATCAAATCCGGTCGGAATATCATACGGTCTAATACCGTCGTTCGATCGCAAAGTAGCATCAGCCTGCGTCATGGCAATAATAATCTGGTAGAAGGAAATTTTATCTTTGGCGATCGGGTGGCCCGTACAGGGGGAATACGGCTTACGGGAGAAAATCATGTTATCAAAAATAATTATATCCAGGGATTGAGAGGATCAAGACCTGCCATTGGAATCATTGAGGGGCTGGAAGATTCTCCCCTGTATGGATATCTGCAGGCAAAAAATATTACCATTGAAGGAAATACGATGATAGATAATGAGCTGAATTTAGTCGTCGGAGATTTATATAGACCAGAAAAGAAGCAGACGATGCCGCTGTTAAATTCAAGTATCAAGAACAACGTTGTTGTCGGCATTAATGAAATGTATCCGCTCATCAAGGTAATGGATGAGCCTGTGCATACAACTTATCAAGGAAATATAATTTATAATGGCTTGCCTGTAAAGCAGACCGGCGTGAAATATGAGAATCCCGGATTAATGGTGTCAAATGGGCGCTATATCTATCCGGTCGGGAGTTCCCTTAAAGGAAATATCGTCGAAAGTCCGCTAAAAAGAACCGATGTGGGGCCATCCTGGATCAAGGGGAGATGGCCGGAATTGGGAATCGAAGATACACCCTATGTGAATCACTAACTCGCTTATGTTATGAGATACCTGTTTCAATTCGTTTTTATTTTTTACCTGGGTCTCTTGAGTAATCTTTACTCTTGCTCGAAAGACAAGGTGACACCACCGGACAAAGAGCAAGTGCTTCCAGAAAAAGAAAAAGAAGACCCGCCGCTCCCTGATGTTCCGGACGAACCAGAGGGGCTGCTCGTCAGTACGGAAGAGGAGTTGAAGACCGCAATTGCACAGGCTGCACCCGGAGATCTTATCCTTATGCAGGACGGAAACTGGAAGGACCTTAACATTATTTTTAAGGGAACAGGTACGCCAGAAAAGCCAATTACCTTGCGGGCGCAGACGGGAGGTCAGGTAGTTCTGTCCGGAAACTCCTCGCTGCGCATGTCGGGCGAATACCTGGTTGTTGACGGTCTGCATTTCAAAGATGGGGAGACGTCCCTTGGTTACCTGATCCAATTCAGGGATGAGAAGCACCAGCACGCCCACCATAGCCGAATTACAAATATTGTCGTATCCGAGTTTAACCGAACTGTAGATGACGGTTCGGATGTATGGGTCAATCTGTTCGGTACGTATAACCGCGTGGACCACTGCTATTTCCACGGCAAGACAAGCTCCGGCCGGATTATGACCGTCTGGCGCTCGACAGATGCGGACGATCACCATCAGATCGATCACAACCATTTTAAGGATGTTCCTGTGCTGGGACAAAATGGTGCCGAAGCTATTGGTATCGGTGCGAGCAACACCTCCCTGTCTGACTCATATACGACGATCGAATACAATATATTCGAAAATTGCAACGGTGAAGGCGAACTGCTTTCTATCAAATCCGGACAGAATACGATACGTTATAATACCGTGATTGAATCCCAGGGTAGTATCAGTCTGCGGCACGGTAATAATAACCGGGTCGAAGGAAATTTCATCCTCGGCGGACAAGTGAGGCTCACGGGAGGTATCCGTATCATGGGAGAGGGACATATCATTAAGAATAATTATATTCAAGGTTTGCGGGGTACAAGAGCGGCCCTTTCATTGATCGAAGGGTTAGAAGATTCGCCACTGCATGGTTATTTGCAGATAAAAAATGTGTTGATAGCGGGAAATACATTAGTAGATAATGAGGTAAATATGGTTATCGGCGACCTTTACAATGTCACATCGGGACAAATTATGCCGGTTATATACTCCCTGATGAAAAATAATGTAATAGTAGGCATGAATACGATGTCTAATCTGATTCGGGTGCTGGATGAATCCACTGACATGGCTTACGAAGACAATGTAGTTCATCACGGTGTTTTGAATATTACGGACGAACCGGGAATACGTGTCGAAGACCCCCATTTGCAGATTGGGGCGGATGGGCTGTACCATTACGAGGAGGATAGTCCGTTCAAAGAAAATATTGTCGGACAACCATTAGATAGGAGTGAAGTAGGGCCCGATTGGATGAACACACCCTAACAAAAGGGCCGAAAGGCTTTTTTTGAAACTTATTTCGTTAACGTTAACGAAATAAGGAATGCGTGTAAAGATGGCGATGCGATAACCCGTAATTAATGATAAAAAGGAGGAGAATTTTATGAATATTAAAAAAGTGCTTATTGCCAACCGGAGCGAGATCGCTATTCGAATTAGCCGGGCCTGCAATGAATTGGGGATAGGGACAGTCGCGGTATATACCTTTGAAGACCGTTATTCGCTGCATCGTTATAAAGCAGACGAAGCATATCAGATTGGTAGGGATGAAGAACCGCTCAAACCCTATTTGGATATCGAAGCGATCATCGAAATAGCGAAGCAGAGTGGGGCGGATGCTATCCATCCGGGCTATGGTTTTTTGTCGGAGAATGCCGATTTAGCCCGTCGTTGTGCAGAGGAAAATATGACCTTCATTGGCCCTTCGCCCGAAGTGATGGAGCGGTTGGGCGACAAAGTGAGCGCAAAATTGGTCGCGCAAAAGGCGAATGTACCTATTATTGAAAGTAGTCAAAAAGTCCTTGACGTGTTTCAGGTGGCATTAGCAGAGGCGGATCGAATCGGCTACCCTGTGATGTTAAAGGCTGCAGCAGGTGGGGGAGGACGTGGCATGCGGGTCGTACGCAACGGAAGAGAACTTGAAGTTGCCTACAACAGCACACGCAGCGAGGCCCTCAATGCGTTCGGAAATGATACGGTGTTCCTGGAAAAATATATTGAAAATCCTCGTCACATTGAAGTGCAGATCGTAGGGGATCACTACGGAAATGTGGTGCATCTTTATGAACGGGACTGTTCTGTGCAACGTCGTTTCCAAAAGGTGGTGGAGGTTGCTCCATCGGTAAATCTGTCTAAAGAAAGCAGGAATCAATTGTATCGATATGCTACATCCATTGCGACGGAGGCTGAATATGACAATGTAGGTACGGTAGAGTTTTTGGTAGATACTCGGGGAGACGTTTATTTTATCGAAGTCAACCCCCGCATTCAGGTCGAACACACCGTTACAGAGATCGTCACTGGAGTCGACTTGATCAAGACACAATTGTATATAGCTTCGGGATATGCTCTGGAGGATCCAATCGTAGGCTTGGGCGATCAAGAGTCCGTGTTGCTGAAAGGATATGCGATACAATGCCGGATTACAACAGAGGATCCAGCGGATGGTTTTAAGCCGGATTACGGCACACTTATTACCTACCGGAATGCCGCTGGTTTCGGTGTACGGTTGGATGAGGGCAGTGCCTACCCAGGTATGAAGATTAGTCCCTTCTTCGATTCGATGCTTGCTAAAGTGAGTACATATGGCAATACACTGGAAGAGGCGGCTAGGCGTATGGATAGGGCGTTGAGAGAGTTTCGTATCCGTGGCGTGAAAAACAACATCGGATTTTTGGAAAATCTTATTATGCACCCGGTTTTTCTATCCGGAAAGGCCACTGTGGGTTTCATTGCCGATCATCCGGAGCTTTTTCAGACAGTGAAGAAACTGGATCGCGGTACGAAGTTGCTGACATTCTTGGGCGATGTTTCTGTCAATGGAAATCCCGATGTCAAGGGGGCAGCCCCATTTCTGCGGCATGCACCGGCAGTTCCGCCGGTTTTCAATAGCCGTGAACCTTATGCAGAAGGGACGAAAAACCGGCTTACTCGGCTCGGGCCTGAAGGGTTTTGCAAGTGGTTAGTGCAGGAAAAGCGTATACAGTATACCGATACGACCTTACGGGATGCACATCAATCTTTATTGGCGACACGAGTACGCACGTATGATATGTTGAAAGTGGCCGAAGGGTTTGCTAGATCGCACCCGCAAACGTTCAGTATGGAAGTTTGGGGCGGAGCAACATTCGATGTCTGTCTTCGCTTCCAGTCCGAAGATCCTTGGCAAAGATTGGCAAAACTACGCCAGGCGATACCGAATATCCTGTTACAGATGTTGATACGGGGATGCAATGGTGTGGGGTATTCCGCTTATCCGGACAATCTGATCGAAGCATTTGTCGAGAAGAGCTGGGAGACGGGCGTGGATCTGTTTCGTATTTTTGATTCGCTCAATTGGATGGAAAATATCGCCCCCTGTATCGAGATGGTACGAAAACGTACCGCAGGGCTTGCCGAAGGAACGCTGTGCTACACAGGGGACATCCTCGATCCGAAACGGACCAAATATGATCTTAATTACTACCTGCGTATGGCCAAGGATCTGGAAAATGCGGGAGCACATATTCTAGGGATAAAAGATATGTCCGGTCTGCTGAAACCCTATGCTGCCGAAGAACTTATCAACGGATTAAAAGCAACGGTGAATATCCCGATCCACTTGCATACCCACGACACCTCGTCTTTACAGGCAGCGACTTATCTCAAGGCGATAGAAGCCGGGGTCGACGTGGTGGACTGTGCCCTGGGGTCGATGTCGGGACTTACTTCGCAGCCCAATTTCAATGCTATACTGGAAATGATGCGTTTCCACGAACGGGAAAACCCGTTCGATACGGACAGTCTTCGAGCATATAGCGATTATTGGGAGACTGTCCGTACCTATTATGCTCCTTTTGAATCAGGTATTGTCGCAAGTTCTGCTGAGGTGTTTTGGCATGAGATCCCTGGAGGGCAATATTCTAATCTGAAGCAACAGGCAGCGGCATTAGGTTTGGGCGATCGTATTGACGAGATAAAAGAGCGCTATGCTGCGGCCAATAGATTGTTCGGGGATATTGTGAAAGTAACGCCAAGCTCAAAAGTGGTGGGCGATATGGCACAATATATGGTCTCGAATCAATTGAGCGAACAAGATGTGCTGTCAAGGGGAGAAACTTTATCTTTCCCTGATTCGGTCGTGTCTTTTTTCCGTGGTGATATAGGCCAACCGGAGGGAGGGTTTCCGGAAAAGTTGCAAAATATGGTACTAAAGGGACAACTGGCTTATACTGACCGACCCAATACCCATTTGTCCTCCTTGGATCTGGCAGACGATTTCAAATCGTTTCTGGCAGAATACGGCTCAGATCTATCCTTTACTGACTATCTAAGCCACAAGTTTTATCCTAAAGTATTTGCCGAATATCTACAGGCTTACCGGATGTATGGTGATGTATCCGTGGTCCCCACGCCCTATTTTCTATACGGAATGAAACCCGGCGAAGAGACGACTATTGAACTGACCAAGGGAAAAACGTTATTGGTAAAGCTCGTGTCTATTGGCCCACCAGATGGAGACGGCTGTCGAACCGTATTTTTCAAATTAAACGGGCAGACACGTAATCTGGAAATAAGGGATGTACATTCCAACGTAGAGAAAAAGGAAAACCGAAAAATAGACAGCAGCAATCCTAAGCAGATCGGATCCCCGTTGCAAGGTATACTATGTGAAATATGTGTGTCGGTAGGGGATACGGTGTCCCTTAACCAGCCCCTATTTGTGATCGAGGCGATGAAAATGGAATCGACGATCACCTCGCCTGTGGAAGGGACTGTGGGGCATATTGAGCTTCCGGTAGGTACGCTTGTTAAAACTGAAGATCTCATTGTGGAAATAAAATAAATCCATCTGTATCATTTTTTTTCATTTAATTTGGAAATTCAAAAAAAAATTGCTTATTTCAACCATCGTTAACGTTGACGGGTTACCATTTAGTGTAATTTTTATTGATAAATAACAATTGCCGAAATAATGAAAATATGAAATATACGGTACTGTTAACGTTACCACAAGCTGCAGGAGGTATTAGAATAAGAATTCCCTCTGCCGCTAAAACCTTAAATTTTGGTATCATATTATGAATCTAAAACTTATGTCCAAACTATTTACATGTATGATGTTTTGCATAGAATCAAAGCTCTACATACGTCACGGCTTCACTAAGTATCGACTAGCAATACCATTGGTCGCTGTGTTTATGATGACAGGTTCCTTACAAGCCGGCGCTGTGCCCGTGAGGGGCCTACACAGCACCTCTGCCGAAAGATCTTTCGGTATTAAAGCCCAGTCCATCACGATCACCGGCAAGGTCACTAACGAGAAGGGCGAACCTTTGGTAGGCGCTTTCGTTCATGTCCAAAACGAAAACCGTAGGGCGTTGACCGACGCGAACGGTAATTATACGATCAGTGTAGCTGGAGAGCATTCTGTCCTGGCATTTTCCTATGTGGGGTTTGATATTTTGGAGATCAAGGTCGGTGATCGCAGAACTATAGATGCGAGATTAACGACGCATAATCTTCATATGGAAGAAGTTGTTGTGATCGGATATGGAACCGAAACAAGGCAAGATTTGACAGGTTCCGTCGGTACGGTGGATATGGATAATTTAATGAAGGCTCCTGTGGCTTCCTTTGATGAAGCATTGGCGGGCCGGATAGCTGGTGTTCAGGTTTCTTCATCAGATGGACAGCCCGGGGTAGGGATGGATATTACCATCCGTGGTCCAGGGTCGCTCACGCAGAGTACAGCTCCTTTATATGTCATTGATGGTTTCCCTGTAGAAGATTCGGATAATGCGGCGATCAATCCGGAAGAGATCGAATCGATCAATATTCTAAAAGATGCTTCGGCTACGGCTATTTACGGTTCCAGAGGTGCAAATGGTGTAATTATCATTGAGACCAAAAAAGGAAAGGAAGGAAAACCTGTTATTACATTTAACAGCTCTTTGGGGTATCAACAAACGCAGAAGAGAATGGAGATGATGTCGACTTACGAATTTGTGAAATATCAATTGGAAATAAGTAAACTGCAGTCAAATTTTGTTGCAGGTAGCCTATACACGCCCGCCGAATTACCTACCACCCATGCATCGTACGATCCCGAAGGTAGGACGCTGGAAGATTATCGAACTATCACGGGTACGGATTGGCAGGACTTGATTTTCAGGAATTCACCGGTTCATATTAGCAATTTGGCTATCCGGGGAGGTAATGAGACAACAAAATACTCGGTGTCGGGTTCTGTCTTTGATCAGGAGGGTATCATATTGAATACGGGAGCACGGCGATATCAGGGGAGAGCGACCATTGATCAGACGATAAGTGATAAGTTAAAGATGGGGCTTACCGCAAATTATAGCCAAAATTTAAGGCATGGGCAAGTTGTCAATGATGCGGGTAATAGTTTTACGGCTTATGTATTGTATCGGGCTTGGGCATACCGGCCTGTTTCGGGCAACCCGGACGTAGACCTCACAGAGTACGATGATGATCCGGACAATACGAATGAATCGGACATTCGGATCAACCCATTGGTGTCCAGTGAGAATGAATACAGAAAGAGCAACAGCACAAACTTTAGCTCCAATGCTTATGTGGAATATGCGATTTTAAAAAATCTAAAACTGCGGTCAAGGGTTGCCGTGCGTAACACGAAAAACCGCCTTGACCTGTTTTATAATTCCAATACGCCGAGAGGTAGTTTGCTAAATAGGTCAAATAATCAAGGGGTAAACGGTTCGTTTCGGTATACGGAGAATAAAGGTTGGTCGAATGAAAATTTCCTGACCTATAACAACACGTATAACCGTTATCACCGGCTGACGTTGATGGGAGGTTTCTCGTATCAAGAAAATAAAAGTGAGCTTTTTGGCTTCGCTACGCAGAGAGTGCCTAATGAAGAGCTGGCTATATACGGACTGGGTGCGGGTCAGCCTTACTCTACAGAGACCGGTGGGGGTGAGTATGCTTTAATGTCTTTTTTTGGTCGGGCAAATTATAACTTCAAGTCCAAATACCTGCTCACCGCGACGATGCGTGCCGATGGCTCATCGAAGTTTATTAAAGGAAATCAATGGGGCTACTTTCCTTCAGCGGCTTTTGCCTGGAATATGGATAAGGAGAAATTCATGAAGGCGATAGCAGCCGTTTCTTCCTCGAAGCTCAGGATGAGTTATGGGCTTACAGGAAATAACCGGATCAGCAACAATGGTTATATGCCCAATTACGGGATGCCTTTAGCGTATTCCTATTCTTTCAATAATGGTACCCCTACACAGGGGATCGTCATCGAGCGTATGGCGAATCGAGACCTGACATGGGAAACTACAGAACAGTTGGACATCGGTTATGACCTGGGCTTGTATAAAAACAGAATTGGTCTTACCGTCGACTTTTATAATAAGATTACGCGAGACCTTCTTTTAGATGCAGATATGCCGATTAGCTCAGGGTTCCCAAGTGTATATAAAAATGTCGGTACACTTCAAAACAGGGGGTGGGAATTTACGTTGAATACCGTGAACATCCAATCGGAGTCGTTTACCTGGGAATCCAATTTTAATATCAGCTTCAATAAAAACAAAGTACTGAAGTTAGCCGATAATCAGAATAGCTTGTATAAAACGATGCGAGTTGGATCAAGTATTCCAACCCTGTATGCCTCCAGAGTCGGCTATCCTGCCGGATTATTTTACGGTTATATTTTTGATGGCATCTATCAGTATGATGATTTTGATAGCCCGTCTCCGGGAGCGTATATTTTGAAAAAAGGCCTGCCGGACAACGGGAGTACGGATGGCGTTCAACCGGGCGACATCAAGTATAAAGATCTGAATGGAGATGGTACCATTAATGATCACGATATGACGATTATCGGTAATGGACTGCCTACCCATATGGGAGGTTTCTCGAATAATTTTTCGTACAAGGGTCTTAGTCTAAACGTGCTTTTGCAATGGTCTTATGGCAACCAGATTTACAATGCGAACCGACTGATATTTGAGGGGAATTATATCAATATGTTCGGTGTCAATCAATATGCCAGTTTTGCGGATAGATGGACACCCGAAAATCCCTCAAATACACTTTTTAAAGTGGGTGGGCAGGGGCCTGCCGGATTGCAATCAACACGGGTGCTGGAAGATGGTTCGTACCTACGCCTTAAAACGGTTTCATTGGCCTATTCCTTTCCGAAGAGGCTCATTCAGCCGCTTGCTTTGACTGCTCTTGATCTTCGTGTTTCCGCACAGAATCTGCTGACTTTTACGAACTATTCGGGGATGGATCCCGAAGTGTCGGTCCGTAATTCGGTCTTAACGCCTGGCTTTGATTATTCAGCTTATCCGCAGGCTCGTACAATTACATTTGGTATAAATGCAACATTTTAGTATTGATTTAAAGAGGATTATGATGAAATATAGATATTATTTTTTGTTTGCGCTATGTTTGTTTAGTGTAAGCTCATGTGATCTGACCAAAGAACCTTTGGATTTCCTTGACGCGCCGGCTTATTATGATACAGCGGAAGACTTGGAGAGTAACCTCGCGGCTGTTTATGATAAATTAGGGCATAGAGATGTCTATGGACAATGGATGCTTTACCGAATGGGTTTGGAAGCTGATGAAGGGTATTATGCCCGGACAACGCCGGCATTTGGCCCCCAGGTCTATGATTTTACTTCCAGCGATGCCGATATATTTCGCCACTGGACGGCTTTATATACGGGAATAGGCCGAGCTAATATTCTATTGGCAAATATAGATAGTAATCCAGAGATTGACCAAAGTGTAAGGGATAGGGTAAGAGGTGAGACACTATTTCTAAGAGGATATTATTACTTTTTGCTGGTTCAATATTATGGCGGAGTTCCGTTGGTGCTGGAACCGACTTCCGATGTGAATGATATACATAAGCCGCGGGCTTCAGCAGCTCAGGTTTATGCTCAGATATTGAAAGATATGGAGACCGCAGAAGCCTTGGTCGACGACATACAGACCGTAGGTTTTGGCGGAAGGGTCAACAAATCGGCTGTTCGAGGTATTTTGGCAAGAGTTTGTCTCCATATGGCAGGTAATCCGGTGAATGACAAATCAAAATATGAGCAAGCCCGGTTTTGGGCTAAGAAGGTGATCGATGATACCGATGCCGCACATGCATTAAATCCAAATTTTAGTCAGGTATTCATCAACTATGCGCAGGATATTTATGATATTCATGAGAGTATCTGGGAGGTAGAATTTCGTGGGAATGGCGAAGACGCGTGGACAGAAGAGGGTGGTGTAGGCTATGTGAATGGTCCCGCCACCACAAATGCAGATATTGGTAATACTATTAATGGCGTTCGCACGACAGCAAAACTTTATACAGCCTATAAGGAAGGGGATTTGCGGAGAGATTGGACCATTGCCGATTTTACGTATGTCAATGCGACAGGAGCCAAGACCTTCGCTACTTCAACGGCAAGAAGAGATGTATATACCCGGAACTCGGCGAAATACCGAAGGGAATACGAGATCCTTCTACCTAAGAGAGGTTCTGTTACGCCCCAGAACTTTGCATTGTTACGGTTTTCCGATGTATTGCTGATGTTCGCTGAGGCCGATTATGAAGCGAATGGAGGGCCAAGTCCAGAGGCCATCGAAGCTGTTAATCGCGTGCGTCGCCGCGCTTGGTCGACGGGGATAAAGTCAGTAACGATCACCAATGGAGGATCAGGATATACAGCAGCACCTACCGTAACTTTTGAGGGTGGCGGCGGGTCTGGAGCCAAGGCTACAGTTACCGTCTTGGGAGGACAGGTTACGGGAGTGGTATTCGATAGAGACGCCGTGACAGGTCATGCCAGAGGTGCGGGGTATACATCGGCACCGACCATAACCTTTACAGGAGCTGGTACCGGTGCAACGGCTGACGTCGAAATTTACAAGAAGGAAGAAGCCGAGTTAAATGAGCTTGAAATAGGCGATTTCCGAAAAACCATTCAGGATGAGCGGTTGCGGGAACTGGCTTTTGAAACGCTCCGGAAAACAGACTTGATCCGTTGGGGAATATTTGTGTTCAACATGAAAAGAGTAGGCCAGGAAATACTTGCAGACATCCCGGATGCGCATTTTATCCGCCAGTATAATAATATTTCGGATAAACATTTGCTGTGGCCTATACCGGCTACCGAGATGAGTGTAAACCGGGCATTGACACAGAATCCGAAGTGGTAATTGATTAATTTTTAATACAGAGAACGATGAACAAGTTATTTTATCTTCTATCAGCAAGTGTGATCTTATTCGGATCATGCGAGTATAAGATGGAGTTGACGCCCAATCTGGACGATTTTGCGGTAAGTACGGGGGCTAATGTATATCGGGTAAATGAAATCGTAGATTTTAAACTGAAAGGCAATCCTGATATTATCACCTTTTATTCCGGGGAACTGTATAATGATTATGCCCATAAAGATGGTCGTATTATCCGTGTAGAGCATGCCGATCTCTATTTTACGACTTCCATACCCGTGACTGCACGGCCGCAGGAAAATCAGTTTGCCGTCATGGCATCTACAGATTTTAACGGTGACTACAGCAGCTGGTCCAATATAGATGATGCGCACTGGGTAGATATCACAGATCGGTTCATATTGGCGACATCGATAACTTTCACCTCCTCGGGCGTGGTCGATATTTCGGATCTGATTGAGCCGGGCAAGCCGCTTTTTATTGGTTTTAAATATACTGTACGCAGTAAAGCAGAGATTAATGATCCGGCGCATGAACGACCAAGAACTTGGCATATACAAAGTTTTACGTTTACTGGTAATACGGACGCAGGTCCTCTTGTCATGGGCGATATGGAAACCGCAGGATTCAATATCATACATCAACATCCTGAAATTGTATCCAAGACCGTGCAATCTGCTAGCCGGATCACTTTTTTAGGTCATCCGATGGATGAACCTACAGACCCCGATATTCATACCGAAATATGGGCTGTCAGTAAACCTTTTGAAACCGGAGATGTCAATAGAGGACCCGATCGGCCGATTGCTGTCAAAGCGGATCTAAATCCTCGGCTTGAAAGTTATACCCACACGTATACAAAGCCGGGGATTTATAAGGCCTATTTTGTTGGTATGAATGCCAATATAGAGGGAAGCCAACAGGTCATAAGGGAAGTAGATGTTACGGTAATAGCGGATTGATCGGATATTAAAATATGAAGGACAAAAAAAATAAAATAACGTTGTTGATCGTATGTATGTTCGCATGGATTACTGGCACCATGGCGCAATCTTCAAATAAGATACCGGTCAAGTCGGCGGAGGAGCTCCATGCTGCTTTTGCTAAAGCGACTCCAGGCGATGTGATTGTCATGAAAAATGGCGTGTGGAAAGATATCGATATTGTTTTTAAAGCAAATGGTACGGAGTCTGCCCCGGTTACGTTGATGGCCGAAACACCCGGTCAAACGATCATATCGGGTTCTTCTTCCCTTCGGATAGCCGGGCGGCACCTGGTTGTAGATGGACTTTATTTTAAAGATGGACATTCGTCCCGGCCACTGCATCTTATCGAATTTCGTAGTGGTAATATTCCTGCGGAACATTGCCGGTTGACCAATGTCGTTATATCCAGTTTCAATAAGCCGAAAGGAACAGATGTTTGGGTGGGTTTATTTGGTAGCCACAACCAGATTGATCATTGTCTTTTTGAAGGAAAGACCAGCAAAAGTGTACTGATAATCGTCTGGCGTGCAACTGCCGATGCCAATTATCACCGGATAGCACATAATCATTTCAAAGATATGCCGAGCATCGGGCTGGGTGGAGCCACAGCCATCCGTATTGGAGATGGGGTACAGGCCTTGTCTTCTTCGGTTACAACGGTAGAGTCCAATGTTTTCGAGAATATGTTGGGAATCGGGAAAATTATCAATATCAAATCCGGGGGGAATATCATCCGGGGAAATACCTTTATTAAGGCTTCGGGAAGTATCTGTATCCGCCAGGGCAATGGTAACCTCATCGAAGGGAATTTTATCTTCCCGGGGATGCAAGACAATTATACCGGGGGAATCCTGGTGATCGGTGAAAACCATATTATACGCCAGAACTATATACAGGGGACGAGAAGAAGAGGAAAGGCTGCGATAGCCTTGTATGAAGGGCAGCTTGATAACCATCCGGGCAAAGGTGGGTATTATCCGACAAAAAATGTGCTGATAGCTAACAATACACTGGTAGACAACGATAAGAATATTGTGGTCGGTCAACTCTATAACCCGAGTAAAGGGCTGACCGTGCCGGTCGAAGGTATACGTTATGTAGGAAATGTTATTCTTGGTAATTCGAGTGCTACACCGGTTATCGAAGTTTTGGATAAACCGACCGGGGAGGTGCATTACGAAGACAATACATTTTTTGGTGGCAATCTGAAAGGCCTGGAGGGTATACCCGGTATAGCGATCAAGGATCCACAGCTGACGTTGGGTGCAGACGGTAAGTACCATTACAGCAAAACGAACCCCTTAAGAAGAAACTTAATGGGGCTGCCGCTGAAACCGGATCAGGTCGGTCCGAACTGGAGAAGACAATAAATAAAAGTACAAGAATGAATTTAACTGGAAAGGATAGATGGAAATGACAGGAAAACTAAAAAGAGGTATGATATCGGCTTTTTTATGCAGTATGGTATGCTGTATGAGCCTTCTGGATACGGCTAATGCAGCCAATCGGATACGGGTTGCCACAATTGGTGAAAGAACCCCGACTTTGGACAAAAGCGGAGGCTACCAGAAAATGGTGCAGCAAATGATCGCTTTCTGGAAAAGGGAGCTGGATCAGGTTATCCACGACGATCCTGATTTGATCGTTTTGCCGGAAAATGCAGATTTTCCATGGGGACTGACACAAGATGAAAAGAACGAATACGTCAAAGTCCGCGGCAATCAGATACTCGACTTTTTCGCATCGGTAGCAAAATCGACAAACTCTTACCTTGTATACAGCATGAGGAGGTATGACGAGAAAGGCCTGCTGCGAAATAGTGGCGTATTGCTGGGGCGAAATGGAGAAACAATCGGCATGTATGACAAAAACTACCCCACGATCAAGGAAACAGAGTCCGGCATTATACCGGGTACAGAGGTGCCGGTTTTTGATTGTGATTTTGGGAAATTAGCTATCGCAATCTGTTACGACTTGAACTTTGATGAGCTAAGGGAACGGTACGTAGCGTTGGATCCGGATATAATTGTCTTCCCTTCCGCTTATCACGGTGGGTTTGTACAGAGCGTTTGGGCTTATACCTGCAGGGCATTTTTCGTCGGGGCTATCAGCGGTCGAGGTGCGCCTTCTCAGGTCAGAAATCCCTTGGGTGAGGTTGTTGCTAGCTCCACGAATTATTTTAATTATGCGGTTGCCGATATAAATCTTGACTATCGCGTCGTGCACCTCGATTATCATCGTGGGAAGCTGAAGGACCTGAAGAAAAAGTATGGCAGCAGTGTACACATTAAAGATCCCGGGGAGCTCGGTGTATTATTGGTGACCAGTGAAAATGAAAGCGTCGGCGTCGCAGCGATGTTAAAGGAGTTTGGGATCGATGTCGTGAATGATTATTTCAAGCGATCGCAGCTCGTTAAAAAACAACATGAGATTTAAAAAAACAAACGGAATCATCGGGTAGAATTTTATATAGAACATTATTAAAAAAAGCAAATCATGAAAAAAGTAAGAGAAATTAAAAAAAGAGGAATAGCATCATGGATGGGAGCATTATTAGTCATGTTCCTGCTAAATATGCCCGGACAAGCGGCAGCTCAACAAGCCGTATTTGAGGATAATTTTGATGATGGCAAGAGCCTGGAGGCTTTGGGCTACCGGCCGGGAGCTGCCCAAGGTATGTCGGAAAGACCCGTCATTTCCTCCGATAGAAGCGCAAGCGGAGAAAACAGTGTTTTCTTTGCTGTCAAACAGCTCAATCTAAGGAAAAAATTTGACAATGTCGGTGTGCCGAACGCGACGGTCGAATGGAAGGTAAACGTTCCCGAAATGGGCGGATCTTTTGGGATCTCCCTGTATAATGGACGGGATGCGGTGGTGAAGACCAACATGTTCAGTAAAAACTTGATCTACATAAACGACGCTAATGAGAAAAATACGCTTGCTCCATATAGTGCCAATGAATGGGTGACTGTCCGAATAGCGATCACGGGCAACAAATACAATGTGTACATGAACGATAAGCTCGTGGGGGAGAATATTCCCACGCTCGGCGGACACACCAAGGTAAACACTATTTTCTATTCTGTCGGCAATAAGGCGGCATATATCGATGATGTCCGCGTCTTGCGGAATTGAGTATCATCGTGCTATAAAAACTAACCAATAAATTAGAACAAAGTGTCATGAACAAAGAACATAAACCGCAAGGAGGAAGACAGGGTCTTTCGTCTATATTTTCAAGGCTATTCGGCGTGTTGGCTGTTATCTTTTTAGTCGTCGGCTTAATGGCTTGTTCGAAGAATGATCCGGATGTCGGTGCTGAACCTATGGATCTGACGAAGGTCGGTGTGGATCTACAGGGGGGAATCATCACCGGGACGACTACTGCGATGGAATATAGTTTGAATTCTACTGATGGGGTAGACGGGGATTGGGAGGCGGCCAGTGACGGAAGTACGGTGGTTGCTTTCGGTGACGACGGACGCGTGTATATCCGTGAAACAACTAATCCGGCAAATGTACGATTGGTAATAAGTTTAGGTTCGGACAATATGGATCTCGTGTACCTGAGTGATGTATCGGTTGATATCGCCGAAGGGATTATTAAAGGTACGACCACCGAGATGGAGTACAGTTTAAATTCTACCGATGGAACAGATGGCGATTGGCTCTTAGCCAGCGATGTCAATACGGCAGTTACCTTCGCCGTTGGTCGGGTCTATGTTCGTGCGGCGAGCGATCATACACACAAAAGGCCGGTGGCTATTATCGCAGCTCCGGCAGCTGCTCCGAATTTGGTTGCTGACGACATATCGAATATCATCGTCGGCCTTGCGGCCGTTCACGAGTACAGGGTAGATGGAGGAGACTGGATAGCAGGTCCAAATGGACCCGATCTCACCGGCGATAAATCGGTAGAGGTCCGTATCAAAGCAACCGCTGTTACGCTAGCCAGCGAGGCACAGACGCTAACGTTTACAACGGATCCTGTTGATATCGTTGTGTTTGAACATCATTTTGATGGTGCAGAGACACTGGAAGAGTTGGGATATGCTCTTTCATCGACCAAAGCGGTTATTTCTGATAATATGTCTGTCAGCGGTACAAAAAGTCTGGCTTTTCTTGAGACTAGTGGAACAAGGAATATAGGCCGGTATTTTAATTCGGAAAACACAGCTGAAAAGTATGAGAACGTGACGGTAGAGCTGTGGGTGAAGCTTGATCTTCAAGCGGCTCAAAGCGCCAATACCCTTATAGGCTTATATGATGGAACAACTAGCGTTGCCAGAGTAAGTAATTTCAGCACAACGATACGGTATTATGCGGGTGCTACTATAACGGAATTCAATCCAGTCACTAGTGTCATATGGGATGAATGGTTCAAGTTGCGTATTGAAATGGTCGGTGCTACCTTTAATGTGTATAGAGATGGTGTTTTGCTCGGAAGCGGTCTTGCGACGGATGGGGGGCGCACGGAGGTGAACCGTCTCTACTTTAGCACGTCAAGTGCAAACACACATAGTTATTTCGATGACATTAAAGTTACGTACAAGCCACAGTAAACACCTTTTATAATTTGATAGGACAGGAAGTCGGATTACGCCGACTTCCTATTCATCGTTTTTATTCACAAAATGGTATGAAAGCTGTATCCACATTAGCACTTGTTTTTTTTATTGGGGTAGGTATCTTATCGTGTTCAAAAAACGGAGAAGACTACGTGGAGAAAGAGGAGACCATAATCAAGGATCCGGACAAAAAGCCAGTTGATGACGATCCTCCTCCTCCAGACGAGCCGACGGGAAGGTTAGTGACTTCGAAGGCAGAACTCAACACGGCTATAGCAGAAGTTGCCCCTGGTGATATTATTGTCATGAAAGATGGGGTATGGCGTGATCTGGATATTATATTTACGGGCAATGGGACGAAAGAAAAGCCCATCACGTTGAAAACCCAGTCGCCGGGAGGAGTTGTTATTTCGGGCCGGTCTTCGCTACAAATGTCGGGGGAGTACCTGGTTGTTGATGGTCTGCATTTCAAGGATGGATACTCTTCGTTGCCCAGCTATTTTATCAAATTCAACTATAAAGCTGCTCCCGCCCACCATAGTCGGCTTACGAATGTCGTAATTTCCGGATACAATAGGCCGAGGGAAGATGGAGCAGATGTATGGATCAGCCTTTTTGGGACCAATAATACGGTAGACCATTGTTTCTTTCAGGGAAAGACAAGCAATAGTGTGCTTTTGATCGTTTGGCGTGCTACCAACGAAGCAAACTATCACCATATCCATCACAACTATTTTAAAGATATGCCATCTATCGGTGCCGGTGGAGCAACAGCCATCCGTATAGGAGATGGAGTACAGGCCTTATCGGCATCACGCACGACGGTAGAAGCCAATATCTTTGAGAATATGCTCGGAATAGGTAAGATTATCAATATAAAATCCGGCGGAAATATCATCAAGAACAATACGTTCATCAATGCGTCAGGAAGCATCTGTGTAAGGCAGGGTAATGGTAACCTGATTGCCGAAAATTATATTCTACCGGCAGAAAATCCGAGTTATACGGGAGGGATTTTAATTATCGGTGAGGATAATATCATTAGCGGCAATTATATCCAAGGGACAAGAGCCAAGGGAAAAGCTGCCATTGTACTTTACGAGGGTGAACCTGATAATTACCCCGGTAAAGGCGGTTATTATCCGACCAAGAATGTGCTGATCGCAAATAATACTTTGATAGACAACGATAAAAATATTCTTATCGGCCAGTACTATAACCAGACTAGTGAAATGATCGTACCTGTAGAAAACATAACCTACAAAGAGAATGTAATCATTGGAAATAGTAGCACAGTTCCTGTTATTCAAGTATTGGATGAACCAATTGGGAATATCCAATACGAGGGCAATATATTCTTTAAAGGGAATTTAAACAGCCTTGGAGACATACCGGGGATCTCAATTGAGGATCCGCAGTTGTATAAGGGAGCAGACGGGATGTATTATTATCCGACAGGGAGTGCACTGGAAGGAAACATTATCCGAAGCCCCTTAAAGAGAACCGATGTAGGGCCGTCATGGATTAAGGACAGATGGCCGGAGCTGGGCATCGAAGATACGCCGTACATCAAGCAATAAATTGTTTGTTATCATGCTCGGGAACACAACATTTAATTACAATTAATGTACATATTTTTATGATAAAACACAGAATCCATTACATTTTAATATTGCTTATTGTCTCCTCTGTCTGTTTTGGGCAACAAAAATCAGTGGTAAAGAGCGTAGCTTCCAAGAATTGGAGAATAAGTTTCGCAGGTTCCTCAGTTACCTGGGGAGGAGGTTTTTTACAATCCGGCTTGGTGAGAGAGGCTATCTTGAATATACAAAGAAACAAGTCCACTACGGTTGAAGCGGATATGGTAAAGGCGGAAGGTGAGCACGCTTATTTAAACGGACCGAACGATCAAAAATTCTTTGGTGGTAATGCCTTGAAAATTGCCGGCGTAAACTCGAACATCAAATTTTCGATTACAGGAGATGAGATCACGCTTGTCCAGGGAATAGAAAGAAGCAACGCATCCGCTTCCCTGATCGAAGTATACATAGACGGCATTTTATACGATACCATCAATAATTGGAATCCCAGTCCCATCGGCACGGCAGATATGGTGTTTGAAGGTGATGGCAAAACCAAACAATTTGATCTGGGCAGAGCCTTTACATTTGGACATCATATACAGTTAAACGGGAAATTGTTGCAAGGGGATCATAATCAAGGAGGTTATGGTGGTGGTGCAATTCCGGGCGGCTTGGACTATATGGTGATTCGGAAATACGGCGAAGGCAAGAATGGCGATCCAGAGGTGCACCATTGGATTTCTTTCCGTAAAGCACCGGCCAAAGGCGATAAACTGACGGTCGGTTTTTCGTATGGTGAAGAGATCAGTTACGAAAAAACCACCATAGGCAAATCCGGTAAAGGCGAACTGGAAAGCCCATTTGGCGATGGAGATGTCGCTTTTGATATCACCAAACCATCACGGGTCTCCAGTGGATTGGACTTCAGGGAGACGGATGACCGTGCGATTAAAATTTACCGATTTGAAGATGTGAAGGAACGAGAGGTCGAACTGCGGATAAAGGGTAATTATAAAGGGACAAAAGGGCTCCCTTATTTTATCTTCAATTTTGCGACCAATCGGTTTTTTCATTTTCAAAATGCAGGTATAGGTGGATGGAAACTGGCTTTTTTTAACAATCCAGACGAATTTCACCGCGGTTATAAAAAAATAGCCGAATTTAACCCAGATGTTGTATACATGGAAACGACGCCAAATGACGACTGGAGCGTGGGAGGGTATAAACTCTATACTGAGCATCCTGATTTAACGTTACAGGAACTGCAGTCTATCCGGACACTTCCGCCTAAATCTATTACCTATAATGGGCAGGCAGATACGTATAATTTCCAAAAATGGGTCGGAAAAATTGAAAAGATAACAGCAAATAGCGTGACATTTTTGTCGGATAAGCTCCATCAGGCAGATACACCCCCCCAGCAGGGAGATTATGTGTTTCTGGGTGGATATTTTTCAAACAATAGAGAATACGTCGTACGAAAAGTGGAAAAATATGATGCAGCCAGCCATCAGTTGTTTTTCGATAGACCTATTACTCCCGAAGAGCTGCTGTATAAAGATATAGCGATTCTTAAAGGCATGGAAATCCGGGTCAGGTCCTTTTCTGCCTTCGAGCAGGAATTCAGAAAATTTGTCGATCGAATAAGAACGCTCCGGCCAAAAGTGAAGATAGCCTCTATGGTTAACCCACTTCCTATTATCGGAGCAAGAGAGCTGTGGGGATATTGGGATCTCATGAATGATATTTCCAAAGAATTAGACTTCGAAAATCTGGAAGTTCAGCCTTTTTATGATTATGAGTTTTCACAGACCCGAGATAGGGAGGTGGTTATAGACGCCAGCGCATTAAGAACAAATCCGATGACCGGCTATACGGAAGGTATAATCGAAGGATTCGATCGTAGGAACATCCAAAACTGTGAAGTTATTGTCGATGGAAAAAATGTGTACGGATCCGATGCTGTGATTCGGAATCCCTATTCCTATGGCGTGGACAAAAGTTTGACAAAAGGAGCCCTTAACATGAATTATCCGAAAGATCGCGTATTGGCAAGCCAAAAAATCAACCAGAAGTTGGAAGTGGTTTTTCTTAAGAATGCACCCAAGTCCGGTAAGATACTGATTAAATACTCAACCAAACATTGGAGCGGAGATGGCTGTCATGTGCGGACCGGCGACGATGGTTCCAAACTGTACGGAAGTGTTTATTATGATTATTTCAACACGTTAGAATAGTATCAGATCAATAGACTAAAGCAAAATAAGTTGCCACGATGAAAAAAAATAAAAAAATATTGTGAATCGGATTAATATTGTTATATTAGCGCAATTGATTAAAGAAAGTGCCCCCACTGGGGCATTTTTTTGAACTCATTTCGTTAACGTTAACGAAGTATTATGCATATTTGCAGATATGATAAACGAGAAACCTGTAATTAGTGATGTACAATCATTGTTCGAAAAAATTAAAGTCTAAGCGCGCAACGATGCAAAGAATAGTTTGGCTTGCGGTATACAGCATGTTGTTCTTGCTGGGTTGTGTTGCTCTTGAGAACAGAGATAGATATATCGATTTTGTAAAAGTATCGGAGACTACTTTTTTGGGTGTGGAGGAGTTGCTTGACAGTCTCGATGTTCCTTGGGACATGCAATACAATTCGGAGACAAATTCTATTTTCTTTACCGAAATAAAAGGCACAATCTCGGAGTTGAATCTGAAGACAAATAAGCGTACAGCTATCTATACTGTACCTCGCGTTTACCAGCAGCGTACATTAGGTCTTTTGGCCTTGACCGTCCATCCGGATTTCCGTCATAAGCCTTACTTATACACCTGTTATACGGTTAAGGAAGGCGAACATATTTTTAGTGAACTGTTGCGGTTGAAATACGATAAAGGTATGATCTCGGAAACCAAAGTGTTATTGAAGATTAAGGGAGCAAGAGCGCATAATGGTTCACGGATGGTTTTTGATAAAAAAAATATTTTGTATTGGGCTACCGGAGATGTTGCGTCACAAACACATGCTCAGGATTCGACGACGTTGAACGGAAAAATACTACGGATGACGGATGAGGGAGAGGTGCCTCAAGACAATCCGATTCCCGGATCTTACGTGTATGCTTGGGGCTTTCGCAATATGCAAGGGATAACTGTCACGCTGAATGGCAATATCATTACTTCGGAACACGGTGATGCTATTGAAGACGAGCTGAACTGGATTAGGCCGTTACATAATTACGGCTGGAAAAAGATTGAAGGCTACCACGATTTGCCTGAAGAGATAGCGTATGCGCAACTTCACGGAACGACGGAGCCTATCAAGGCATGGACTCCGGTCATCGCTCCTGCTGCATTACATTATCCACAGTCCGATATCATACCGGAATGGAAAAACTCGCTGCTGTTAGGTACCTTGAAGGACCAGAGCCTCCACGTGTTGCGTTTGAATGACGAACAGACGGAGGTGATTGCGGAAAAGGTTTATCTCAAGGATGTATATGGGCGGATTCGTGCAATTACCAGTGATAACAAGGGAAATATCTATATTGCGACGAGCAATCGCGATTGGAAGAAACAGGTCGGTTTCCCGTTGGAGACCGATGACCGTATTCTCAAGCTGACGAAGATCGATTTTGTACCAAATAAGTATCTCGTGGAGAATGAGATACAGACTGTAGATGTGAACAGTGGTAAATCTTTATATCAGGCTTATTGTGCATCCTGCCATAAGGATGATGGGGCGGGGCAGAAAGGAATATTTCCGCCATTGCGCCAAACAGAATGGATCAAAGATGAGCATAAATTTGTCGATGTCATGCTGAACGGTTTGAGTGGAAAAATAAAAATAGATGAAATCGATTATGATCAAATGATGCCGTCATTCAGCTTTTTATCGAATAAGGAGATTGCAGAAATAGCAACGTATGTCAGGAACAATTTTGGAAATAATTATGCGGCGATAGATAGTATGCAGGTAGAAACGCACAGAAAGCACGACAAACAAAAATAAAAAAATGAAGAAACTATTAAATATACTAGGTCCCGGGATTATTACAGCGGCTTTAGTATTTGGTCCGAGCAAAATGACCATCACCTCGAAGATGGGAGCGGATTACGAATATTCGCTGATGTGGATCGTCGGATTAGCGCTGTTTTTTATGGGTGTTTATACAGCGATGTGTGCACGGATAGGTGTTATCCACGACAAGTCTTTGCTGACGTTAATCAAAGAGCGCTTTAATAAGGGGATAGGTATAGCGATAGGTGTGGGAATATTTCTGGTAGCGACTTCTTTTCAGGCAGGAAACGGCATTGGCGTCGGCATCGCTATCGGCGAAGCGACCGGGACACCGATGTCGATATGGATTATCACCTTTACTGTCCTAGCAATCGCCCTATTGTTTTTTCCGTCTTTTTATAAGGTTATGGAGAAGCTCATGTTGGGTTTAGTGCTGGTCATGCTGGCCTGTTTTATTGCGACCTTATTTCTGGCAGATATCGATGCCGGGCGTTTTTTTACGGGATTTGTACCGACAATGCCTACAGGTTCGCTTGGCTTGGTCATTGCGTTCACGGCTTCTTGCTTTTCGCTGGTGGGGGCCTTTTATCAGACTTATTTGATTCAGGAGCGCCGAAAATCAAGCCATGAGGGTGTTAATATTAAAAATTCGGCGCGGGGAGCCTATACCGGTGTAGCGATACTTGGATTTATGAGTGCGTCTGTCGTCGTATGTGCGGCCGCGGTACTGTTCCCCAAAGGTATCCACGTGGGAAGTGCAGCGGAAATGGGAAAAGCTTTAGAACCTTTATTCGGTAAGCATGCCAGTTCGTTATTCTTTGTCGGTCTCTTTGGGGCGGCTTTTTCTTCTTTGGTCGGCAATGCTACGGTAGGCGGGGCACTATTGGGCGATGCGCTTGGTTTTGGAAGTAGCCTAAGTTCAAAGAAAGTCAAAATACTGATCTCCATTGTCATGATCCTGGGCTGTCTTGTGGCGATCTCTTTTGGTCGGCTGCCTTTAGAATTGATTGTCCTCGCACAGAGTGTTACGATTTTTCTCGTACCTTTTATTGGCGTATCCATCTATATCATTGCTAATGATAAATCGATTATGGGGGCGCATGCCAATAACCGGTTTTATAGGATTGCCGGAGCTTTAGGCCTCGCGGTAATCAGTATTCTTATGGTGAGTAATATTTACGATATGTTTTTAAAATAATATGGATAATCAGGTTTTAGTAGAATTGGAAGAAAGATATACCCGCCCGTCGGAAGCATTCCTTAATGATCTGTCAAAGATCGACGGTGACTTTATTTTTTTGGGTATCGGAGGAAAAATGGGGCCTAGTATGGCGAAGTTGTTAATGGATGGCTTAAAGAAGCTTGGACTGAATAGAAAGGTATACGGAGCTTCCCGTTTTTCGGATGCTTCGGGTAGAGCATACCTGGAAGGAATAGGTGTAGAAACTATAGTTTGCGATCTGCTGGATGATAACGCGCTACAGGCATTACCGGAGGTCAAAAATGTAATCTACCTAGCAGGGTTTAAGTTCGGTGCGACAGGCAAGGAGGACTTTACATGGGCTATGAACACGTACCTTCCGGGCCGTGTGGCCGAAAAATTCAAGGACTCGCGTATCGTAGCATTCTCTTCCGGTAACGTATTGCCTTTTGTAGATGTCCACTCTGCGGGGGCAGACGAGCGTGTGATGCCAGAACCTATCGGTGAGTATGCGCAGAGTACGTTGGGGCGTGAGCGGATATTTACGTACTTCAGCAAAAAGAATGGTACGCCAGTGTTGTTATACCGGTTGAACTATGCCGTTGATTTTCGGTATGGTGTGGTTCGCGAAATAGCGAAGCAAGTTTATAGCGGTCAGGCAATAGATATCCGTACAAATAATGTAAATGTAATATGGCAAGGTGACGCCAATGAAATTGCAATACGGAGCCTGTTACATACGGAAAGCCCAGCCAAGGTATTAAATGTAACAGGTCCGGAAATTCTGTCAATAAAGTGGATTGCCGAAAAGTTGGGTGATGTGTTGGGACGTCAACCCATTTTCGTGAACGAACCGGCGCAGACAGCTTTGCTGAACAATGCTTCGGAATGTCACCGGATTTTCGGTTACCCGAAAGTAGGTATACAGGAGATTATTGCCATTACGGCGCAGTGGATTTTAAACAACGGGGAAGATTTTGGTAAGGATACACATTTTCAAGAAAGAGGAGGAAAGTTTTAATGAAAAAATTAGATGGTGCTCTGAAGTCATTATTGATGGAAGGAACAGTTATCCCGGCGCATCCTTTAGCATTGGATGAGAACCGTCGGTTTGATGAGGAAAATCAACGGCTGTTGACGAACTATTATATCCAAAGCGGTGCAGGAGGTATTGCGGTAGCGGTTCATTCGACGCAGTTCGAAATCCGTCTGTCGGAACATAGTCTTTTTGAAAAGGTGCTGCAGGTTGCGGCAGAGGGTATCGAAGCTGCTGATCTGGACAGGCCGTTTGTGAAGATAGCCGGCATATGTGGGCAGGTCGATCAGGCTGTCCGCGAAGCACAGGTAGCTGCCGATCTCGGTTATGATATGGGGCTGCTGAGCATGGGTGGCTTGCACAACCTGACCGAGGCGGAAATATTGGAACGCACGGAAGCTGTGGCCCGGATTATTCCGGTATTCGGTTTCTACCTTCAGCCATCTGTTGGCGGACGGATATTTACCTATGATTTCTGGTCAAAGTTTGTGGAGATCGAAAATGTGGAAGCGATCAAATGTGCTTCTTTCAACCGCTATCAGACGTTAGACGTTGTCCGTGCTATCGCCAATTCATCCCGTCGGGATGAGATTGCATTATATACCGGTAACGATGATAATATTGTACAGGACCTTTTGTCGGTGTATAGGTTCCGTGTGGGAGAGGAAGATGTGGATGTAGAATTCAGAGGAGGACTGTTGGGGCATTGGGCTGTTTGGACCCATAAAGCGGTGGAATTATTGGCGAAAGTCAAAGATTACAAGGAAAATCCCTCTTATGAGAAATGGAAGGAACTGCAGGTTATCGCTAATCAGGTGACCGATGTGAATGCGGCTTTGTTTGACCCGGCACATGATTTTAAAGGCTGTATTCCGGGTATACATGAGGTATTACGGCGGCAGGGTTTGATGAAAGGGATATGGTGTCTGAATCCGGAAGAAGTATTGTCTGAAGGGCAGTATGATGAGATCTCCCGGGTTTATGAAGCGTATCCGGATTTAAACGATGATAAATTTGTGAAAAAGTTCTTAAGTACCTACCTTGTTAAGGTATAGGCACTCCGTCGTTAGTAAAACGATTACGTCGGGCTAATTTTATCTTAATAATGATAGAAAAAATAAAAGAAATAGTCTCTTCAGTAAAGAACGAGGCTATTTCTAATAGAAGACATTTACACCGTTTCCCTGAATTGTCCTTTCAGGAATACAAAACGAGCGAATATGTGCAAAGCGTATTGCGGTCTCATGCGATTGACTTTGAGGTGGTGGCGGATACCGGTGTGTTAGCAAAGATTGTCGGAAAGAAATCGAACAGCACACAGACTGTAATCTTGCGTGCCGATATGGATGCATTGCCTATCCACGAGGAAAATGATACCGATTTTACTTCCCAAAATGAAGGCATCATGCATGCCTGTGGACATGATTTTCATACCGCCAATTTGCTGGCGGTCTTAAGCATTCTTAAGGAAATGGAGGCTGATTTTTCGGGTACTGTAGTCGGTATATTCCAACCTGCAGAGGAAAAAATACCAGGAGGTGCGCTTTCGATCTTAGCCGCTAAAAAATTACCTCCTCCTGGCCCAGATGTGAAAGGTGTTATCGGTTTGCATGTCTCACCGGGTTTAGAAGTAGGTAGGATCGGTGTGCGACCAGGTAAGTTTATGGCTTCGGCCGACGAAATATTTATCAGTCTTAAAGGTAAAGGAGGGCATGGAGCACAACCACACTTGAATATTGATCCGGTTGTCATTGCAGCGCAGCTGATCTTATCTTTACAACAAATTGTGTCAAGATTTGCGGACCCCGCTATTCCTTCTGTCTTGTCTTTTGGTAAGGTTCTTGCGAATGGAGCGACGAATGTGATTCCAAATGAAGTGACGTTGGAAGGCACTTTTCGGACGATGGACGAGAGCTGGCGCAAACAGGCATTGGAGCTGATCGAGAAGCAGATAAAAGAGCTGCCACCGATCTACGGAGCGACAGCAGAAGTAGAAATCCGACGAGGATACCCAGTATTGGTTAATGATGAGGCGTTGACAGGTACGGTATCATCTTATCTGAAAGACTATGTGTCGGCGGACAACTTTGAACAGCTCGGTATCTGGACCGCTGCAGAAGATTTTGCTTACTACTCGTATACCTATCCTGCATTATTTTATTTCATCGGTACGGGCAATGCAGAAAAAGGTATGACCTCGGCATTGCATACACCGACGTTCCAGATCGATGAGGATGCATTTGAGCATGCAATAGGAGCGATGGTGTACAGCGTGTTACAGCTATTGGATCACGCTTAATTTTACAGCCTACTTTCTTTTTTAACCTGTCGCTTCTTGACGGCAGGTTTTATTTTTTGCTTGGTCTCGTATTGACGTTCCAGATACTTGATAATTTCCCCGGCGATATCTTTATGGGTAGCCTGTTCTATACCTTCCAAGCCCGGCGAGGAATTCACTTCCAAAATCAGTGGTCCACGCGCAGAGGGAAGCATATCTACTCCAGCAACTGTTAGCCCCATAGCACGCGCTGCAGCAACTGCAGTCTCTTTTTCTTTACGTGTCAGCTTGACAACTTCGGCGGTGCCACCGCGGTGGAGGTTGGAGCGGAATTCGCCCTCCCGAGCTGTTCTTTTCATAGCACCGACAACTTTACCATCGACCACGAAAGCACGTATATCTGTTCCTTTTGCTTCTTTGATGTATTCTTGTATCAGAATATTGTTTCCCAAACCATAGAAGGCTTCGATAACAGACGAAGCTGCTTTTTTGGTTTCGGCCAGGACGACGCCAATTCCTTGCGTACCTTCCAGCAACTTAATAACGAGCGGTGCACCGCCGACCATATTAATCAGATCGTCTACATCTGATGCCGTACGGGCGAAACCTGTAATGGGCAAACCCAATCCTGCACCTGACAGGATCTGCATGCATCGTAGCTTGTCCCGGGAGCGGGTGATAGCCTGACTGGGATTGGCAGAGATCACATTCATAACCTCAAATTGGCGCACAATAGCAGAACCGTAAAAAGTGATCGATGCACCTATCCGTGGTATGATGGCGTCAATGTCGCCAATTCCTTGGCCCTTGTAGTGTATACTTGGTTTCCCTTGCTGGATACCTACATAACATTTGCTGTGATCAATGACTACACATTCGTGTCCTCGTTGGGTGGCTGCTTCCACTAAGCGGCGGGTCGAATAAAGCTGTCTGTTGGAAGATAATACGGCGATTTTCATAAACTATTTTTAGCTAAATTCTTCCGGGAAACATCGACCAAAAACTTGCCACTTATAAAATTTCGACCGAGAAGCATTGGATAAGACATGGATGAACGGTCGCGTAGTGAAAGCTTGATATCATATAGCCGATCAAATAATCTTATCTTGGTAATAAAAATATGCCGTGTCTCTGTTTGCCCGAAAGAGCTTTTTACGACACGTTCCCGATGCACTGGAAATGTTAATGTCAACACTTCGTCATCTTCCAAATGCGGACAGATGTGGCAGGTGATAAATCGATGTCCATCTTTTTCAAAGATACTGAAATCTTCACAATGTAACACCGATGTATCCGCACCTGTATCTATTTTCGCATAAATATTGTACATGCCGAGTTCCGGCAGGTCTACAATTTCATGGCGACCTATGATGGGTTTTGTGTTCACGGGATTTTTACGCGTAAATGAATGTGCCGTAAGGCGATTCGAGGACAATTTGTTTTTTGTTGAAACTTTCTACACGTCCAATAATCTGTGCCGGAATACCGAAAGTATTCGAAATAGCGATGATATCATCGGCGATGGATGCCGGAACATACAGCTCCATGCGATGCCCCATGTTAAATACTTTGTACATCTCTTGCCAACTGGTATTCGATTCGCGTTGGATCAACTCGAAGAGCGGGGGTGTTGGAAAAAGGTTGTCTTTGATAACTTTTAAATCATCGATAAAGTGAAGGACTTTCGTTTGTGCGCCACCCGAACAATGGACCATGCCGTGAACTTGTGCGCGGTATTTGTCTAATATTTGTTTGATAACAGGTGCGTAGGTGCGGGTAGGGGATAGTACGAGCTTTCCAGCGGTGACCTCTTCTCCTGTCTCTACTTTAATGGTGTCGGTCAGGGCTTTTCCACCTGCAAATACGAGGTCATAAGGGACGGCAGGATCATAACTCTCCGGATACTTCTCAGCAACGTATTTGTGAAACACGTCATGACGGGCGGAGGTAAGTCCGTTGGAACCCATGCCGCCGTTGTATTCTTTTTCATAAGTAGCCTGGCCATTCGAAGCAAGCCCGACAATAACATCACCTGCCTGAATCCGGTGGTTGGAAATAACGTCTTCGCGTTTCATACGGCAAGTTACGGTACTGTCAACAATAATGGTGCGTACAAGATCGCCTACATCAGCCGTTTCGCCTCCTGTGGAGTAGATGCCTATGCCCAGATCACGCAGATCAGCCAATATTTCCTCGGTTCCATTGATGATCTCCGCTATGACTTCACCCGGAATAAGGTTTTTATTACGTCCGATAGTTGAGGAAAGTAAAATATTGTCAACCGCACCCACGCAGAGTAAATCATCGATATTCATGATGATCGCATCTTGAGCGATCCCTTTCCAGACTGATGCGTCTCCGGTTTCTTTCCAGTATACATACGCCAACGAGGATTTTGTGCCAGCACCGTCCGCATGCATGATATTACACCAAGATGCATCGCCGCCTAGGATATCGGGTATGATCTTACAAAATGCTTTGGGATAAAGCCCTTTATCAATGTTTTTTATAGCATTGTGGACATCCTCTTTTCCAGCGGATACGCCTCTTTGGTTGTATTTCAGTTCTGACATCTTGGCACAAAAATAATCAAACCGAACGATTATGCCTAAAAGTTTTTTAGGTTGCCAGCACGATGTTTTACGTATCTTTTGTCATCGTGATGTCTTTTCTGGTTTTCAACGTAAAAAACATTTGCATAGTGTTAATAATACACTTACATTTGTAGTATCATAATTTAGGTTTATAATTGGTTAGTAAAGGTTTTCATTCTCCCCGTTTGAAAACCTTTTTTTATTTACCAAAAACTAAAATTATATTTTGTAGTTTGGTATTATAATGGATAACAAGCAAAAAGGAAAGCCTACGGATCACCTCGCCAATGAGCGAACTTTTCTCGCCTGGATCAGAACGAGTATTGGGATTATGGGGTTTGGTTTTATTGTCGTAAAATTTTCGATGTTCATTAAACAGATTTCCCTATTTGTGGGGAAAGAGCCAAACCCTTCGCAATTTGGGTACTCGGGTATTATAGGCGTGGTATTGGTAGCGATAGGTGTGATGACGGCCGTAATGGCTTACCTCAATTACAAGAAGATAGAAAAGCAATTGGATGTAGATCACTATTCCAGTTCCAGTCCGACAATTACTTACCTGACGGCCTGTATTGTGTTTATCAGTGTCTTTTTGATCTGGTATCTTATCGAAAGTATTTAAGTAGTTTTTTGGTTGCGAGGTTATATAGTTATAGGGTTACATGATTACAAAGTTACAGGGTGGTTGTAGGAATTCCAGAAGGTGTCTGGTTTCTTTATTGGACACAAGATTTAGCGGCGAAGAAGAACAGTCCCAGCCAGATCAAACCTTTGACGAGAAAGAATAAAAACGCGCCGATACCGACGCGTTTCAACCAGATTTTATTATTCTTTTCTTTTTTCACCTGAATATACTTCTTGGGAAGTAAGATGATTTTTTATTAGACAGTTGCCGCGGCAAATACATCGCCGAAGCGGGAGAATGTTTCGTTTGCCACTGCAACAGCTCTTTCATGTGTCGCCGGATCTTCACCGTATTTATTTAATACAGCTGTAAAGACACCCCACATTTTTCCGGTATCTTCTCCATATCCAGAAAAGAAGGAGGTTCCCTGTGTAATGCCATATTTATTGAGCATTTGGACAATATAAGGGCCACCCATGATCGACCCTTCCAGGACATAAAGAGCAGATAATGCTTCCAAAGCATTATTCACCTGGGGTGCAACAGCTTCAGGAAGTGTGTCGGTCGTACCGCGAAGTTCCTCGATATCGGCTTTTATGTGTGAAGAATTGCGGCGTTCTGCATAATCAGGCAATACTTCTGATGTAATGAACGGTGCAATTGCTTTTTCTACTGTATTGAAATAAGCATAAAAGTTCTTTAATACGTCGGCATAGTCTGCGTTGGAACGTACGCTCTTCAACTGACGTACTACTACGCCCTCCAATGTTTGGTGAGCTTCTTTGGTGTTTTCTTTGATATTCTGATGTAACATAACTTTATTCGTATTGAGTATTGTGATCTTTCATCTCTCTATTTGCGATACTGCACAGGGCAATATGCTTATCACTATACAAATGTCCGTATTTCTTCTTCAGTTTGCTTGCTGCTTTTTGCTTAATGATGTATGCAAAACGCTTTAAAACATAGCCTTTTCCTGCTCTGAATTATTTTATTTCAAACTTTGTGCTGCCCGCAGGTATGAGTATATACTCAAAAGTAGCGTACATGATTGGTTCGCCCTTTTTCCAAAGTTCTTGGCTAAACAAATCTTTATAGCAAGAGATCATTTTGATCTTGGCATAATCACCCTTCGCCGTTTTGAGGATGACGGTACGTGGCTGTACGGTTGTTCCATCTTTTTTTGTAATAGGTTCCGCTAACGCATACGCCACATGTTGATCTTCCGCTGCACCCTCTCGGACATATGTTCCATTAAAATCGTAGAGGTACCAACCTATTCCATTACCGAAGAACCCTTGATCATCCGTGCCAATAATATCTTTGCCGGTATGATAGGTGAGGTTCTGAGGAATTTCTGTTACTTCATCAAATGTGCTTTCTACAATAGCAATTTCACCTTTCCCTCCACTTCCTTTTCCGTAATTATCATCGTCATTTCCATTGTTTGCAGAAAGAAAACTGGTGAACATTCCCCCAAAGGCTAGATCCCATTTTGTTGAATTAGCAGAATCAATAGGTATTGTTCTGTTTTCGGATAAGCTGTATAAATAATGATCATCGGGGTTGGGTGTTGAGCCCTCATCGGTTGGAGCAATCGGAAGGTTTTTAACACGTATTAATTTATAATAGTTGTCTGTTTTTCCTGTATCTTCTGGAACGGTGTTGTCCTTATCACAAGCATATTGTACGGTTACAGTTGCTAATAAACCGATAAGCAACGCGGCCCGGAGACTGTTTTTTAATAAAATTAAGCTTGACATGAGTTTTATTATTTTGTAAATATTTTTGTTTTTATACTGAAGTCATCCGCCGTCCCTCCGTTTTGAGTAATAGCAGTAAGTTGGATAATATATACCTTATCTAAGGTATTGCTAAAGTCAGTATCCTCATTTCCTTCGAAAAGTATTACATATCTTCCTTCGATTGGAGCAACGGTGTGATTGGTGAATAGATAATTGTACCATCCATTTGGTATTGACGGCATAGGTCCACTGATCATATTCATAGTCAATTTATCTGTGTAATTTATTGAGGCTGTGTCTAATACAGCCACTTTAATTCCTTCGATATTTTTGATTTCTGAATCGAAATAACCCAAGCGATACTTGGTTGGCTCAGTTAATTTCAGATCAAGATTCATCGTGCCCGAAAGTGAAATTTGCGATGCAGTTTCCTCTGCTTCGTTGTTGGTGTCGATATTAAAGAAGATCGTTGATTCCTCGTCGGGTATCATCGTCTTGCTTTGTATGGTTGCCTTGCTATCCAGAAGGGTGGCTATTTCTTCACCATTTTTGTCCTTATCACATGACGTAAGTCCTAATGTCAATGCGCATGCTAACGCCGCTGTAGTAAATAGTTTGTTCATTTTTATAAAAATTAAATTTAAAAAGTTGGATTATGTTGTTTCTATTTTGTGTTTAAGTCTTTACTGCCATCTTGCTGTACATAATAACGAAAAGTGTAATACGGTGCAGGCCAGTTCATATTCGTTACTGCCGTTGGATTACCTTTATAAGCGTTGATAAGCTGCAATTTGGCGTATTTGCCATCGGGCAGGCGGATAACATATGTCCGGTTAGGGATAGCTAACATAATATGTGTCTCCAAGCTATATTGAAACCAACCGTTGGAAGAAGTCGAGGGCGCCCAACCGATTTTAGTAACTGTACTCTGATCAAATGCATTGTCATCCGGTGCTATAGCCACCGCTTCATAAGATTGATCGACTTTGATAACCGCTGTGTTTGCAGCTTCCCCCTCATAACCGGGATTTGCCGGATAATTTGCGTTATTGATATAGATCTCCGAATTATAAGGCCCTGTAAAAGCAATATCCCACTCGTTGGTTTTTAGCCACTGCAACGAATCTTGCTTGGTTTTGATCCAGATCTGGCGTTTGTCCCGAAAGCGGAAAAGAAAAGTATAAAAATCTCGATCTTCCTTGCCGTCCACACCTTCACCCATGGCTGCCTCAATATCTCCGGCAAGATCGTGGACGACCGTACTCTTTCCATCCTCCAGCTGTGGACGTGGATCTTCGTCTTTACCGCAGGAGCTCAAAGTCAATAACAGGCAGCTGATGCATAAGTAGCTTGTTCTGCCACATACCAGCCAAGCTCCCAATTCGTTGATGATAAGTTTTATTGTTTTCATATTCTATTCTTTAAACCACCGATAACTTAACCCACCGAGAATAATCCTTCCCGGCTGCCCCGGCATATACTCATGTGTAAAATCCAATATATTGTCAGCTATGAGCCGTAATATCAATTTGTTCTTCCATAATCTTTTCTCTACGGTCAAATTTAACAAGGTATGATCCGGAACAAAAGCATCGTACTTGTCGATAAACTGATTTGTCGTCGTTTCCTGAAAAGGATATCTGCCCCGGATATTTGCTCGTACGTTGAATGTCATATTCCACGGTTTGTACTCATAGAGGGCCTTGAGATTGACCATGTGTCGTGACCGGTCTTCAATACCCCAATAGTCGTTTACCGTAGGAGACCACGAATCACCCGTTGTCGGATTAATAATCAACTTATTATAAGGATAGTTTCCTGCCCGGATACTGTCCAGTACACTCAGGTCCTTTGCGATAAGAAATTGGTAACCCATCGTAAGCTCCAGGTTCTTCGTGAGTTGATAAGAAGTAGAGAGTTCAAATCCTTTATTCACAGCTTTCGGTAGATTTCGATACGTATAAATTTGTCCGATCTGTGTGCCCTGACCTACACCGATTGAATGTATCTGATCGCTGATGCGATGATAAAATATGGAAAATTCACTTCTTATTTTTGGCGTTGGGATCCAGTCCAGCCCCAGGTTATTCGACCAGCTTGACTCCGCTTTAAGATTGCCTGCTGCTAAATTCAGCATATAGGCATTTCTACTGCTTAGCTCTCCTGTATTTTCCATGGCTTCGATGACGTCACGTACACGGTCTGTTCCTACAACCATGTAATTGGCTGCAGGATTATAAAATACCTGATAGCGCATTTTATAATCCGGCGCTTTAAAACCCATACCACTTCCGGCTTTCAGTGTTAATGTGGGTGAGGCAAAATACTGCACGCCTAAACTTGGACTAAACTGTCCATGATAGACATTGGTATAATCGTAGCGCAGCCCAATCGTGGTGCGTATAGGATCTATCGGTTTCCACTCCTTCTGTACATAAGCGAATGCTGTCTGAAGGCCATGTTTACTATCCAAATTCGTGTCGTCCATCGTCTCTATACTTCCACCCACTCCACCTGTCAATTTGAGGTTTTCTTTCGGACTATAGGCAAACTGCTGTTCCAGACGGTGAACTTGCTGCCCGAACTTCTCCACACCGATCAATGCGTTTTGATGTATCCACTCGGCGGTGATGTGAGTTTGATATCGGGTATAATAATAGCGGCTCATGCTACGCAGGCCCGAATGAAACCGATGATCGTAGCTTGCTGATAGGTTAAAATCCTGATCCTGCTGCCGGTCCTCATTGACTATATTGTTCGACCAATCGTTGACCATCGTCGATTGACGTGCAGCATAACGTGCTGTTATACCAATAGTGCCTTCTTTGCTTGTACGGTATCGTGATCGGCCCTGTACACTGTAATTGCTATAAGGAGGGACGGTGGTCCCATCACTCATATATTTACTATTGGTATTAAAGCCATCCGTACGGTAATAATTTCCAGACACGACAACCGATCCTCTCTGGTTAGCAAAAGGCGTCTCCCCTTCTAGGGTAGCATCAACAATATGTAGACTTCCATAGAGGAGGGAAGCATGCAGCTGAGGAGCTATAGCACCGTGTTTGGTGATGATATTGATTGCTCCGCCAAGCGCGTCAGAACCATACAGGCATGACGTCGCCCCTTTAATGATTTCGATACGTTCGATATTCGTCACCGATATACGTGACAGGTCGAAGTTGCCGCTATTACGCCCCAACATGGGCTGTCCGTCTACAAGTACCATCACATAAGCACTGCTAAAACCTTGTATCTGTACGCCCACCGCTCTGGAGCCAGCGGCTATATCATTGACAACGGCAACACCAGTCTGCTCTTTTAGCACTTCATCTAGCCGCCGACTGCCCATGAGCTCAATATCCCGCTGCGTAATGACTTTAACCGGCATCGCTGCATTCTCAGCTTTAATAAGATTGTCTACCGCACCCCCCTGACCATAAACCTCTACAGCTTCAATTTGCTGTTCCTCATGTCGCACGATCAGATTCAAATTTCTCGTTGTGCTTTCAAGATCAACTGTCCAAGTGCTATCTTGGTAACCAAGAGCGCGTGTCATTATATGATATGTGCCCGCATACAGTTTGTCGAATAGGAAGTGTCCCTGTCTATCCGTATGGTATACCCGATTGTCGGGAGATAATATCACGGAAGCTTGTACAACCGGTTGCTGGAGACTGTCCAACACAAAACCACTTATTTGTAAACTATCTTGTCCCTTACTTAAATGACAAAAAAGTAAAGCAACGGAAAGAACAGGATATATTTTACAATAAAGAATACGGTCAAGCACTATTTTTATTTTTAATCATTCTAAATAATTGAACAAAAAACGGGAATACAAACGACAAATACTATATGAAAATTGGCAAATATTCTATTCAATTCGGTTTCACATTCTATGTGAGTCTATTTGTTAGTGTTCTAATGGTTTGTTTATTAATCTGTTATGCTTCGTGTCTCCCAATCCGAACTGTTTGTTGTTTTTTTGAAATTATTTGTATTTAGATTGATTATTGATTTGCTTTGTAGCAGAAAAGAAGATTAATTATGAGAAAATGGGTGTATACTGTGTTGTTACTGATGTGGAATGCTGGGGTTTTTGCAGGTGAGCAACGCATCATTACTTTGCATAGTGCTATTACCGAAACGGTGTATGGATTAGGTTTGGGTTCTGCTGTGGTGGCGACTGATGTGACGAGTATCTCGCCGAAGGCGGCAGCGGCACTATCACGCGTAAGCAAGAATAGATCTGTATCCGCTGAAGGGTTAATTGCCTTTAAACCTACTATAGTATTAGCCATCGCAGGAGATGTACCTGCGGCAGTTATTCAGCAGCTGACAGAATCGGGTATTCGCTTTGTAGCGATCAGACAGGATTTCTCTAGTAAAGGTGCATTGAAATTTATTCAAGATGTTGCCGACGGATTGGACATTTCTGCCGTTGGCAAAACCGTTGTCGAACGTACGAGAGTAAGCTTAGAACGTATTACACAAACGGTCAAAGAAGAGGCAAAAGGCAAGCCTGTACCCCGTGTCCTGTTTATCTATGCGCGAGGCACGGGTACGATGAGCGTCGCGGGCAAAGGAAGTAGCCTAGATGCCATCATCAGCTTAGCTGGCGGCAAAAATGCCGTACAGGAATTCTCCGACTTCAAACCTTATACGACGGAAGCATTGGTACAAGCCAATCCAGATATCATCTTACTATTTGACTTTGGAGCAAGTAGTTTGGGCGGGAAAGAGGGGATACTGAAACTTCCAGGTGTTCGCATCACGGAGGCGGGTAAACAGGAAAGGATAGTGACCATGAATCCATCATTATTAGTCAATTTCGCTACTCGCCTTCCCGAGGCTATTATGGAGTTACATAAGGCCTTTGTAGCAGCCATGGATTAAGTATGCAATCGAAACAGCGTGTTATTTTACTTATTCTAATTGTTCTGGCCGTACTTGGTGGGTTGGTTGCTTTGGGCTTGGGAGCCTATTCCATTTCCTTGCCGGATGTCTGTCGACTGTTGCTCCGAAAGCTCGGGCTCTATACGAATGTCGCTGTAGATCCCGTGCAAAGTGATGTATTGTTTGTCATCCGCTTACCTCGTGTGCTACTTGGGCTGCTGGTGGGGGCGGCTTTGGGAATTTCCGGCGCAGCCGTACAAGGTATCTTTCGAAATCCGTTGGCTGAGCCCGGTCTTCTCGGGATATCTTCCGGAGCGTCCTTATTTGCGGTAGTGGTCATTGCTTTTGAAAGTTTGCTGTTCACTGGGCTCGCCGCGTGGATCGGGTACTATCTGCTTGCTTTTGCTGCTTTTTGCGGTGCAGGCTTTACAGCTTTCGTTGTCTATGGCATATCGATCAAAGATGGCCGCCCGAGTGTCACCACCATGCTTTTAGCGGGTATCGCGATCAACGCCTTCGCGGGTGCATTGACTGGGTTAATGACATACATGGCTACTGAACAACAGTTGCGGACCATTACCTTCTGGATGTTAGGGAGCCTCGGCGGCGCAACCTGGGAAAATGTGACAGCAATAGCGCCTTTTATCTTTCTGCCGTTAGTTACATTGCCTTTTTTTGCCAAGTCACTCAATGCATTCGCATTAGGAGAAGCACAGGCCGATATGTTGGGCATGCGTACGGATTATATCAAACGGTGGGTTATTGTATTATCTACTTTAGCGGTGGGTGCTTCTGTAGCTGTTTCAGGAATTATTGGTTTTGTTGGTTTGTTGGTACCGCATACGGTGCGGTTGATGGGGGGCGTGGATCATAAATATGTATTGCCTGCTTCTATGATTTTAGGAGCGACGGTACTTACATTAGCGGATGTATTGTCGCGTGTGCTGGTCGCACCTATCGAACTGCCGATAGGAGTTATCACGGCATTACTGGGCACACCGGTGTTTCTATACATATTGATTAAGGAGAAATAGAGACGTATTGCGATGTGCGTATTGAGATATGAGATGATAAAGGATTACCTACGGTGAGTTCATCATGCTTGGTTAAGGAACAAAGAATAAGGATCATGGAGTTCTCAATACGCAATACGCATTACAAAATACTATAAAACGATGTTACGTGTAGAAAAGCTGACCTATGAGGTCAAAGGCAGAAAGTTGTTGAAAGACGTTTCGTTTCAACTGCGAAAAGGAGAAGTGGTGGCCTTATTAGGTGCCAATGGTGCCGGGAAGTCGACACTGATGAAGCTCTTGAGCGGTGAGCAAAAGGCGCAATCAGGGACAGTAACCTTATATGGTAAACCCCTGAGCGGCTATGATGCAAGGGAATTATCTAAATGCAGAGCAATGCTGACGCAACAGCAGCATATATCCCTCGCGTTTACCGTCCGTGAAATCGTCATGATGGGACGTTATCCTCATTTTCGGACAACGCCCACAATATGCGATAAGGAAGTTGTCGAGGAAGTTATGAAGCTTTGTGGTGTCAGCGATTTTACAGATCGTATCTTTTTGAGCCTTTCGGGGGGTGAACAACAACGTGTACAATTGGCTAGGATATTGGCACAAATTTGGGATAACCCTGACAGTCTGCTCCTGCTCGACGAACCCATTTCGGCATTGGATTTACATTATCAGCAAAAAGTATTGGCGATTGCAAAGGCGCTATCCCGCAGAGGAATGATGGTTGTACTGGTGGTGCATGATGTCAATTTTGCAGCGATGTATGCCGATCGTATCCTTATGCTTAAGCATGGCCGAAAGCTTTTTGACGGGAGTCCGGTAGAAGTGTTGAATACCAAAGATATTTATACGATATTTTCGGTAGAAGCTACGGTAGAACTCAATACAAAGACATTAAAGCCTCATGTGCATCTGGAAGAAATGGGTATGGATGCTGATATTTTTCCTGTACCATCGCTGCAACACGAGGGCTCGCTTACGCTCGAGCAAAGGAGAGCGCTGTTAATGCGCAAATGTCCTTATCTATCGGTTGAAGAACAGGCTGTACATTTGGGTATATCAGAAATTGAGGCACTCCTATTGACTACGGGACAAGCTCATTATCATATTCAGGAGAGTTTTCAGAATTTGCAGTCTCATCTTTTGATGCTTGGAAAAGTAAGGGTCTGTACAAAGAGTGGGGGGTGTAGACATACGAGAATAGCTACTTATACCGATATTGATCTGAAACTACTATGGAATACCTGGTATATCGGTGTCATGGTTGAGGAAGACAAGGAGAGGTCATTACATTTTTTTAATAAGAGCGGAAGGGAGATCCATGCCATATATCTGATCGACGGAGAAAGTCATATTGAAGCTTTTGAAACGATCAAACAAACCTTTGCAACAAGGCAACAATGTACACTTGCTATCGAGCCTCTACCCTTGGAGAACCCCATAGAGCAGTCGAACGGGATGCTCCTGGATAATTTTGCAGAACGCACGGGTGTCCAACGTATAAAGCGCATAGATGCGGCTTTTGTTCGTAAAGTGCTGCATACCAGTGCTGATAAGCAGCTTTCTATTCGGATCGTTGTCTCTAATTCCAGTGGTACTCAGGGATATACGGGATATATTACCAACCTAATTGATCAAGGTGATCGTTACTTCATAAAGGATACTTCTTTTGTGTTGGAAATAGAGTGGGCTCGGATCAGGGACATCTGGACAGTCCGCCAATATAGGGACGGTGGCGATATATATGGTGTGGAAGTGTATGATACAGAAGATAATCTGATATTGCAATTATACGGTCCTGGAAATACATTAGAACGGGACGTTTGGCGCGACCTCATAATGTCGAATAGTGTTACTATTTAGATAGATTTTAAATAAAGTTATTTTTCTCTTTGAAAAACAGTAACTTTAGCTATCAAGAAAGACAAAGGAGAACTGGATATTATGTTGATAAAAAGTAAAATAGTAGAGTTAGACGACTGGCTTTTTATTGAGCAGATACCGGATCATTATATGCCGGATAAACCATTGATTGAAAGTCGGATAGAAATCAATCGGGATCCCATCCAGATGTCTAATTTCCAGCTGTCGACAAGTGGTCTCTTTATCTTACATACGAAAATGTCTTTTGCTCATCCCGTACATATACATACAGAAGTTGAGGGGGAAGCTATTACCAGCCAATTTATTTTTTATAAAACGGCAGACAGTAAACTGCCTTACGGCATGAGCCGACATAATATTCGCTACATTCCTTCTGTCAAATCCATACATGAAGTCCAGGCAGGTATCGAATACAATTATTTTATAGCGGTTATTTCAAAAGATTATTATCTGAATCTTATTAAACGGGACTCATTGCTCCATAGACATTTTGTCGAAGAAATCGAGAAGGGCAAATATGTTTCTTTTTCTAAGGAAGATTTAATGGCTACCTATGAAATGCAGCATACAATTTCCGAACTGATACAATCCAAAAAGACAGGCGAATTTCGTCGCCTCCATACTGAATCCCGTATTGTGGAGTTGTTGATGTACCAGTTTGAACAGTATAACGAAAAACTCCAGAATACGACCTCGTCATTCAATGAGGATGATATTGAGCGCTTGGAACTGGCCCGGCAGATTTTGGAACAGCGTATCGCCAATCCGCCGACACAGCGGGAGCTGGCTACGGAAGTACTGATGAGCGAGAGTAAGCTTCGGAAGGATTTTAAAGAATATTTTTCAGTGACGATACATGATTACCTGACGCGGGTGCGGATGGAAAGAGCGCGAACCTATTTGTTGGAAGATAAACTTTCCGTATATGAAGTCGCATTATTGACAGGCTTTGGTCATCAAAATAATTTTAGCAGTGCCTTCAAAAAGTATTACGGTATATCGCCGGGAGAATTAAAGATGTAAGGGGGACTGTTCTTCTATTTCAAATACACTATCGATCCGCCATGACGCTTTATTCCTGGATGCAGCTACGGCCAACTGATCACATCTTTCATTCAAGGGATGTCCAGCATGCCCTTTCACCCAGACGAGCTTAATGTCGTGAAGTTTATAGGATTGCATAAGCCGCAGCCAGAGGTCTTTGTTCTTTTTTCCTTTAAATCCTTTCTGTATCCAACCATACACCCACCGTTTTTCGATCGCATCGATAACATACTTTGAATCGGAGTAAACCGTGACTTGCTGTTTGCTGTCTTTTAATGCTTCCAGGCCGACAATCACGGCCATGAGCTCCATACGGTTGTTGGTCGTTTTGCGGTACCCGCCAGAAAACTCTTTTTCAATCAGCTTGCCCTGAAACTCAGGGTTGTTACCGTGATATATCGTTCGAAGGATGGTGCCGTACCCTCCCGGTCCGGGATTGCCACTGGACGCACCGTCTGTATAAAGCTCTATCATTTGCGTAAAAATACACTTAAATGTCGTTTTTTTCCTATAAAGGGGCGAAAACCCTCCTTACTTTTGGAAAAGAAAAGACTAAGTAACAAAAAAACAAACCATTAAATATAAAGAGCGATGAAAAAATTTACTTTACTGTTTTTTGCCTGTATGATGGCTTTCGTATCCTGTAAGGACGAAAATGGAGGTCCGGACGCTACCGGACCGGATATAGAACCACCACCTGCAGCAGAAGCAAATACGTTGCCTAGGCAGATTGTCCTGCGTAGTGGAGGAGAGGTAGAGCGTTACACGATTGCATATAAATCGGGAAGCAAAAAGATAGACAAAATCACAAAATTGAACGGAGCGATAGAGACGTATCATTATAATGGCCAAGATTTGATTGAGCGTATCGATTATGGTAATGGTGGTAGTGATGGTAACAGAGCATTCTTTTATAACAATGGCGTGTTAATTCGTGTCGAATCTACGCGCGCAGGTCAGATTATCGAGAAGGTGGAGTACACCTATCCATCGGACAACAAGATAACGATTGCTAATTCACATAAAGAGGATGGTAACTGGGAAGTTGACGATCCAATAATACTTGAATTTGACAGCAAAGGGAATGTTATAAAAGGGATGCAAGATGCATTACAGGCAACAGTGTCTTACAACGATAAGAACAGTCCTTTTCTGAATGCAGAGGGATGGTCTAAAATCAATTTTACAGGGGGTATTCCTTTGGGTGACCATGTCGATATATCAGATATTGTAGGGCGGAGGAACAATCCGACACATACGAAAGTGACAGAGGAAGGAACATCTTTACTTGATTTGACATTTGGTTACGAATTTTCGGATATGGATAATGCAAAATTCCCAACGAAAATAACTGGAAAACAGGGTGGAGAGACTGTATTTACGGTGGAAATATGTTATAGTGGTAATTGCAATCTTTCTACTGATCCCGATAATCCTGACGAACCAAATTTAGAAACGGCGACTTTACCGGAGACAATTGTTATGACCTCAGGCGGAGATACCAAAACCTATACGATCGTCTATCAGGAAAATAGTAAAAAGATTGACAAAATAACCGAGACCGGCGGAGCATCCACAACATATATATATGATGGAGAACGTATTCAAAAGGTATCTTTGGGTTCGGCCAACAGTGAAGATTACAATTTGTATAGCTATGATGGGAGTGGAAGATTAACGAAAGATGAGAACTTTCGATCTAGTGGGGAAACCGGTACAACTACATTTTCTTATTCGGGAGGTAAGACCATTGTAACGGGGGATGGGGTAGGTGATCTGCAGGTTGAGCTTAGCTATGACGGTAACGAAAACCTGACAAATGCGGTGTTAAAGGATGGGACAATGAGCGTAGGAACGGTCTCAATTACCTACAATGATAAGAATGCGCCCTTCAAGAACGTCCCCGGTTGGAGAGATATCCGATATTTAATCGGGGCTCCATTAGGAGACAATATCGGTTTTGAAGATATACTGGGGTCGGGGAATAATCCTACCGGACTGACTGGAACTTTTGATGGGGATAACGTGAATGTTAGCTATGTATATGAATTTAATGATAGCAAAAATCCAAAATTCCCTACAAAAGTAACGGGAACGAAAAAAGTGGGAACAGAGCCGGCAGAGACATTTGTAGCAGAGATCACGTATAAGCCATAAATTTCATCAGATTGGGTTTTGGATTTTCTTAAAAAACCTGTTATCTTCGTAATAGCAGGTTTTTTATGTAATAGCCAATTATTTACCGAAGCTCATGACACTGGATTTTTTTAAATATGTTGAGGTTCCGCCTCACCCCAGTTTGCAGGATGTTGTTACACATTATCGAGTGACAGGTGCGAAACGTTTGACGCCTTTTATCTTTCCGGATTATTCACCTATATTCCAGGGGCTCATTTTCAATCTTTGCCCGCTCGATGATATCATTTTGCAAAAAAGAGAGCAAATGAGTTTGAAGTATAAGGTTTATTTTGTCGGACAGGCTATTTCGCCAAGCGTGTTGTTTAGCAGTTCCCTGCATCTGGATCTTATCGCGGTGAACTTTACGCCGATAGGCATCTTTCAACTTACAGGCATCGATCTGGATAGCTTTACGGATCAAATTATAGATGCAGAAGCTGTTTTCGGAAAAGATATCAACGAATTGTATGAAAAAATAATGACACTGAATGACAAGACACAGATCCTTGGCATGATAGATGAGTTCTTATGTATGAAAGCCAGAGAACGAAAAAAACACAATCGGCCCTGTATTTTGACTTCCTTATCGCTGTTGAACCAACATGCCGGTAATATCAGCGTCCGTATGTTGCAAAAAGCAACGAATACCAATCCGAGAACGCTGGAAAGGTCCTTTAGATCCGAAATCGGGATGAGTCCCAAAATGTATCAGCGTCTACTTCGTTTTAACCAGGCTAAACAATATATCGAAGAGAACCAGTACACCGCTTGGTGGGAGGTCGCTGTGCGATTTGGATTCTATGATCCGTCGCATTTCATCAGTGAATTCCAGACTTTTGCCGGGCAAACGCCCAAAGAATATATTAATCGTCTCCTATTGCTTTAGGGACGTTCGCGTCAGATTTTTTGCATTTTTCACCTTTGTTTCCAACAACGCTAAATGAACAACCTCCGACATTTCGGTCACGTAGTGGAACGTCATGTCTTTAATATAATCTTCTTTGATTTCCAGAATATCTTTCTGATTAGACTTACAAAGAATTATTTCCTGAATATTTGCACGTTTCGCCGCTAGTATTTTTTCTTTTATTCCGCCTACAGGCAATACCTTTCCGCGAAGGGTGATTTCACCCGTCATAGCGAGCTTTTCTTTTACCTTTCGTTGTGTAAATAAAGATGTCAGCGCTGTTAGCATGGTAATACCTGCCGAAGGGCCATCTTTTGGTGTCGCGCCGGCTGGTACGTGTACATTCACGTCCCATTCGTCAAAAATGCAGTAATCGATGCCGAAGTCTTCGGCATGAGAGCGAAGGTAAGCCATAGCGATAGCAGCAGATTCTTTCATCACGTCACCTAAATTACCGGTAAGGTTCAGCTTGCCCTTGCCGGGGCTCAGACTGGATTCGATAAATAGGATGTCACCGCCTACGGATGTCCATGCTAGACCTGTGACCACGCCCGCCACCTCATTGTTTTCGTATATGTCCTTATCGAAGATCGGCGCACCTAATATTTCTTCGAGTGCCTGCGTGGTCACCTTCGGCGAATGGGGTTTTTCCATGACAATCTTCGTCGCGATACCACGTATGACAGACCCGATTTTTTTCTCCAGCCCACGTACACCCGATTCGCGTGTATATTCGTCGATTATTTTTTCGATCACCTTGTTGTTGAGCACGACATCTTTATTTTTCAGTCCGTGCATCTCACGTTGTTTGGGTAGTAAATGTTTTTTTGCAATCTCTATTTTTTCCTCGATGGTGTAACCATTGACTTCGATGATTTCCATACGATCCAGCAATGCCGGTTGAATGGTGCTTAGCGAATTAGCTGTTGCGATAAACATGACTTTGGAAAGGTCATATTCCATTTCCACATAGTGGTCGTAGAAGTGGGTGTTTTGCTCGGGATCGAGTACCTCCAATAAAGCGGAAGATGGGTCACCCTTGAAATCAGCACCGATTTTGTCAATCTCGTCTAATACAAAAACTGGATTTGACGTGCCTGCTTTTTTCAACGACTGGATAATGCGGCCCGGCATTGCACCGATATATGTCTTACGGTGCCCACGGATTTCAGCTTCATCACGGATACCACCTAACGCCATCCGCGTATATTTACGTCCCAATGCTTTCGCGATAGACTTCCCTAGAGAGGTCTTACCCACTCCCGGAGGGCCTACCAGACATAGGATAGGCGCTTTCATGTCATTTTTCAGCTTCAATACAGCCAAATATTCAATGATACGCTGTTTGACTTTCTCCAAACCATAATGGTCCTTATCCAATACCCGCATTGCCCGGGCAAGATCAAAATTGTCTTTGGTGTGTTCCCCCCATGGCAGATCCAATAAAAGCTCAAGATAGTTTAGTTGGACGGAATAATCCGCTGCGGCAGGATTTATGCGTGCCAATTTTTCCAGTTCTTTATCGAAATGTGTCTTGACCTCTTTTACCCATTTTTTCGCTTTTGCCCGTTTTTTTAATTCCTCAAGCTCTAAGTCAGGCGTATTCCCTCCCAGCTCTTCCTGAATAGTCTTAAGCTGTTGGTTCAGAAAATAATCCCGTTGTTGTTTATCGAGATCTACCCGTACTTTATTCTGGATTTGGTTCTTCAATTCCAACATCTGAATTTCTGTAGTCAGGTGTTCCAATAAGAGCCGAGCTCGTTTCTCAAAGTCTTTCATCTCTAGGAGCATCTGTTTGGGTGTCAGATCCAAAGAGAGGTTGGACGATATAAAGTTGATCAGAAAAGTCGGACTCTCAATATTTTTTATGGCAATACCGGCTTCACTCGGCAGGTGCGGAGAAAGCTGGATGATCTGCAGAGCCATCTCTTTGATCGATGAGATCAACGCTTTAAATTCCCGGCTGCTCACTTTAGGTTTTGCCTCAGGAAGCCGTTCCACCTTAGCCTTGATATAAGGATCCGATTGCACCGGTTCGTTGAGTTTAAACCGTTGCTTACCCTGAATGATAACGGTCGTATTGCCATCCGGCATTTGCAAGATCTTGATGATATTTGCTACCGTGCCCACTTTATTAAGTTGTTCGAAGGTCGGATCCTCGACGTTCATATCTTTTTGGGCTACAACGCCAATTGTCCGATCGCCTTTATAAGCTTCTTTAATTAGTTTAATGGATTTATCCCTCCCTACCGTAATAGGTATCACAACCCCCGGGAAGAGTACCGTATTGCGTAAAGGTAGTATGGATAACACCTCAGGAATGTCCGCATTTCGCATTTCGTCTTCGTCTTGTTGACTCAATAAAGGGAAAAACTCTGTGTCTTCGTTAATTACCGGTATCATTTGACTAAAGTCAATCGGGTCGAAATTGTTCATATATAATATCGTTCTCTAATCCGACAAGATGTCAGATTTTCGTTTCTTATTCTATTCGTAAATTGTGGTAGGTACTATTGCAAGCAAAATGCCAAAACGCAAAATTGGTATTATTTATGCTATATCGATGTACGATCCTGCTAAATCGTCATGCGCAATACACTGATGTCAGGTGCGGTATGGAAAATAAATATAGGATTTGCGTCGTTATTGTGGAAATGTTTATAAGTATTTGTTGTCGACTTAAACTTAATGCGGCATATTTACTCTAATACAGAAGGAATAATTAAATAAATGATATGAATTTAAAATTTGTGTGTAATCTAGGAAAGGCCGTGAAGATTGGCATTGCTACGGCAGTTTTGGCTATAACAACATTAACTGTTCAGGCGCAACAACAAGAACATCGTAACCCGAATGTCCGGTTGGGCCAAAAGGCATTGTTGGCTGGTGATTTTAAGTCGGCGGTTGTGCATTTGGAAAAAGCATTACCAGCCGAATCAGGTGATGCAGATGTACTTTATCTATTGGGCTATTCGCAGTTCCAATCTGGCAATTTCCAGGACGCTGCAAAATCGTTTGAAAAGGTTATCGCCTTAGATGCCAAGAATGCAAATGCATACTATTATAAAGCAAAGGCAAGTAATACGTTGGCGGTGTCGGGTGATACGAAGCTATCAGATGGACAGCGTGAGCAGCTTTTGCAATCATCAATAGCGGATTATACGAAAGCCATCCTTGTCAACGCAAATGATGCCAAACTCTATCAAAATAGAGCCGTAGCGTACCGTGACCTAGGTATTTTGAAAGGTACGAAAGGGAAAAGCAGTTATAACAAAACTGTTGCGGCCGATGCCTATAATAAAGCAATTATGGATTATGAAAAGGTCTTGACCTATGATGCTGCCCGTAAAGATATCCGTACTGAAATCAAAAAAGCAGGTGTGTATCGGGATAATCTGAAGTAAGTAAAGCAAACACTTGCGCACCGCACATAAACCTTTCAGCAATGGAAAGGATTGCTTGGATGATCGAAATGGTTGTTTCGATTGTTGAAGTGACCACTTGGAACGTTGAAAGGATTGCTTGGGTGATCGAAGTGGTTGTGTCACGTGTCGAAGTGTCGCTTGGAACGTTGAAAGGGTTGTGTTAGTGAACGAAGTGGTTGCGTTAGAAGGCCCAAATCCATTTATTTTTCAGTCGTTAGTAAAGGCGTAAACTCGAGTTTCTCATTATCATTCCAGGAATAAGAAAATATACTTTGTCCCATAACATGTCCATCCTCGTAATCGGCGATAACCCATTTGTCACCGAGTACCTGTATATTCTTAAAAGTCATCCGGCCGCCTAATACGGCCTCCGATGGGATGACTTCCGGTGTAGCGCGAAGAGAACTGTCAATGAACTGTTCTGGATCGGGAATAGGGTAGCGTAGTAGCTTTGGAGCCTGATTTTTATCAAACCAGGGATTATCTGTGACTGTTTTAGAAACAGCAAGTTCCTTCGTCAATGAATCGACTTGTTGCTCTAATAAATCGATCTTTTGCTGTAACAATAGTGTCTTGTCATCATTTGTACAGCCGATGACAATACCGAGAAGAAGGATTATGTAAACTTTATGAGCCATACACTAAGGTACGAACCTTTTTTGTATAGTGCTCCAATTCTTCTTTTTGGCTGGAAATAAATACATTGTCGTCCAGCTTTCCGACGACAGTCTCCATTTCCTCTTCGGAGTTATATAGCATCTGTTTAAATGGATTTTGATAGTCCTTGGCGCGGGAACGATATATTTCCTGATAGACCCAAGTCTTTGTTTCCACACTTTCTTGAAGGCAGGAAACAATAAAGTCACTATTCCATGTTTCTAAGGGTACCTGGGTTATTTCCTCCAAGGAAGCTACAGCGTGCCGTAGCTTCATAAGCGGATATTCCTGGCTCCAAGAGTGGTAATTCAGGTGTATTTCTTCCCACGATTTTATAGTCTGATTTTTGATCTGTGAAATTAAGGTAGCCACATTGTGTGAAGGCACCAACTGTCCCCCGATATTTTCAAAAGCTAGACGTTGGGTTTTCAATTTATCTTTATGCTGGAGGAAATGAGCGATAGTACCTTGTGCTGCGATGTGGTCTGCAAGCAAGGTCGACGCATAATATCGAATCATACGCTGAAAGACGATATAGCATTCGCGTACTTTGGCTAATACAACTTTCCGATTAGAATATTCGGTGTTGTGTAATATGATCTCCCGTTGGCTGATGTCCCTATCTTGGGAAAGAATATCCTGTCCTAAGGCGCGGTAGTCCTGATCGCCTTCCTCAGCAAAGGCTTTTCCGACAGCGTATTCGATCTCTTGTAGCGCTGTAAACATCTCATTGACCGTATCAGGTGCAAGGATGTCATATTCCAGGTATTGATTTTTGAATTGTCGTTTATCCCGCGCGATAAACTTCGATGTATTGCGCATCAAAGCATACATATTGTATAGAAACCAGTAGCCGGGGACAATGACCAGTTGGTTTTTATAGGCATCGTTGCTTACCAGTGAAAAGGGAATCCGTATATCCAGCTCATGCATGAAATCGCCTTTTACCAATAACACATAGGAAGCAAAGCGTGAGTTGTGTTTCAGGCTCACGCACAGGCCGGGCCAGAAACCCCGTCCGGCTACAACTTCACCATCAGCTGCCCGTGAATTGTGGTTGGACCCTATCGTTGCCCCTGCCGCCATATTACTCTGGCCTTTAAGGAGCGCCGCACATAGAAAAGAATTGTTGTGGTGCTGCTCATGAGCTGGAAAAATCAGGGAATTCAGGACTTCACAACAAGAAATCGTAGAGTTGTCGCCTAAAAAGGAGTTGATCAACCGGGCTCCGTATTTGAGCTGAGAGTGAGAGGAAAGGATAAAACGGACAGCTTTCACACCGTAGAAGACCCGACATCCATATCCAATAACACCATTCACAATTTCGCATCCTTCACCGATCTGTGTATAGGCCTCCCGGCTCGAATGGATGGTCACATTCTTCAGTTTATTTACTCCTTTAATATAGGCACAGGCACCGATCCGTACATCTTTTATAATGTTGGCATTTTTCAGGACAACTTGGTCATCTATCTCGCTGTAAAATCCGCGTTTGCGGGAAAAGCGACTTTCTGTGAGGTCCTGAAATCGTTTTTGTAAGATATCGTCTTGCCGATATCGGGTCCACAGATAGACGTCGGCTGCCTGCAGGCCATCGAACGGTAAAACGGATCGCCCGCCGTTTTCATTACAGAGTTCTAACCATATCCGACGCTCTTCGGGATCACCATCTTTGAGGATACCGTTGCCGAACTTGGCATTATTGCTGGTTTCCATCTCGTTGATGTTGGAGAGCATCACCTCATCGCCAATGATAAAATGTGACATATATCGCACATGGTGGATACATGCATTGTCACCGATATCGGAGCTAATGATTTGTGAGTTATAGATGCCACAGGACAGCCGTAAATCCCGGTATTCCAAGAATATCGGACTCATCATGCCTATGCGTACGAGCCCAAAGAATTTTGAGTTAAAAATCTGATCCGGGAAAAACGCGGAGCTGACCCATACTTGACTCCAATCGGGGCAGTAGTTGTTGTTGGCCTTTAGTGTACGGATTTCATCCGGGGTGAGGTTGCGGTACGATCTTTCTTTTTTTTGTTGCGTATTTCTTAAGTAGTATTCGTTCTTTCCATCGGGAAGATAAGCTGGAGGAATAAAATCGTACCCCAACTTTTGTAAATGTCCTTGTGAAATGGTTGACATATTATTCTACCGTTACTGATTTGGCAAGATTACGTGGTTTGTCTACATCCGATCCCCGTTCCACGCCGATATAATAAGAGAGAAGCTGTAGTGGGATGACGGATAATAGTGGAGCAACAATTTCATGGGCCTGAGGAATGAATATACAATCGTCGGACAGACTGCTTGCTGTTTGATCATCTTCGCTCACTACGGCAATCAATTTACCGCGACGGGATTTGATTTCCTGCATATTGCTGATGATTTTTTCATGGACACGATCTTTGGTGGCCACAAAGACGACCGGTAAGTGCTCGTCAACCAGTGCGATCGGACCATGTTTCATTTCAGCCGCCGGATATCCTTCCGCGTGGATATAGGATACCTCTTTGAGTTTTAAGGCGCCTTCCAGTGCAATGGGGAAATTGTATCCCCTCCCTAAGTACAGAAAGTCCCGGGCATCTTTATACGTTGACGCAATCTTTTTGATATTTTCGAGTTGCGTATCAAGGATATGCTGTACTTTTTCCGGTACTAATGCCAGTTCCTGCATTAATTCTTGTGCCACTGTCTTATCCAATGTGCCTTTCATTTGCGCAAGCTTAAGGGCAAACAGCTGCAATACGGTGAGTTGTGCAGTAAATGCCTTCGTGCTCGCCACGCCGATCTCTGGTCCGGCGTGTGTATAGGCTCCTGCGTCTGAAAGACGAGCAATGGAAGAACCGACGACATTCACAATACCGAAGATGGTTGCTCCTTGGGTTTTCGCATTTTCTAAAGCGACCAAGGTATCGGCCGTCTCACCGCTTTGCGACAGCGCGATAATGACATCATGCTCGTCAATAACCGGATTGCGATACCGGAACTCGGAAGCATATTCCACTTCGACATTGACCCGGCAAAGTTCCTCTATTAAATACTCCCCGAGGAGTCCCGCATGCCAGCTGGTGCCACAGGCAACAATAATAATGCGGCGGGCAGCCATGAGTTTATCTTTTATGCTATCTACACCGCTCAGCGTGATCTGTCCCTGCTGCGCATCCAACCGACCACGTAAGGAGTCGTAAATAGCTGCAGGCTGATCGTAGATCTCTTTCAACATAAAATGTTCGTAGCCGCCCTTCTCAATACTGGCTAACTCCATGTCCAGTTGTTGAACAAATGGTGTGAGACGTTCATTGCCGAGATTTTTGAGGATAAGTTCGTCCGGCTTAATAATAGCCAACTCATAGTCGTTGATGTAGACTACTTCTTTCGTATATCCAAGCATAGGGGAGGCATCAGACCCCAGAAAGTGTTCCCCTTGGCCAATACCGATCACCAAAGGACTGCCTTTACGTGCCGCAAAGATGGTCTGTGGATATTCTTCGGAAAGCAGGAGAATGACATAGGCTCCGCTCACACGTTTGAGTGCGATGCGGATGGCTTCTTCTAACGCACAATTATTATTCTGCTGTATATCTTCAATAAAGTTCAACAGCACTTCCGAATCGGTATCGCTATGGAAGGTATATCCTTTTTTTAAGAGCTCCTCTTTGAGTGCAGCATAATTCTCGATGATTCCATTATGGACCAGTACGAGTTTCCCCGATTGGGAAGTATGGGGGTGGGCATTATTATCCGAAGGGATACCGTGTGTCGCCCATCTGGTGTGTCCTATACCTATCGGTGAACCCTGCTCGATCACGGCTGTAAGCTCTTCAAGCGCAGCGACTTTTCCGGCTTTTTTCACCACTTTTAAAGCATTTCCAAAATGGAGGGCAATACCGGCACTATCGTATCCTCTATATTCCAGTTTTTTTAATCCTTCGATCAAATAAGGGTAGGCAGGTCGATGTCCAACGTATCCAACTATTCCACACATAGTTATCAGGTTTTTAGTTTGTCAAATCAGGGGACAAAACTAAAGAAAAAAAACTAAACAATCGATTGCGTAAGAGGTTTTCTCGGCATTTTATTGCAATAAAAAATGTGACTTCATAGCCGTGTACGTTCACAAGCTCTCCAAATCCCGTATAATAGCCCCCGAAAAATCTTCTTGATGCATCTGTTCCGCATGATGCAGAGCACCCGGGCTAAATACGTTGATTTCCATGATCTTATCGCCGACAATATCCAGACCGACCAAGTACATGCCGTCTTTGACCAATTGATGAGCTACTTTTTCGGCGGTGCGGAGTATATTGGCGTCAATCTGCGCTTCTTGCACTTTTGCACCCTGATGGAGGTTGCTGCGGATCTCGTTTCCTTGTTGCACGCGATGTACGGCGGCATATTTTCCGTTGACCTGTATGGGTTTTCCATTGAGCAGAAAAAACCGGATGTCACCGAGGGCTGCTTCGGGTAAGTATTCCTGTGCAATGACATAACCATCCCGGGCGATAGCCTCAACCGTCTGCTTGAGGTTCTGGGCATTGTCTTTGTTGATCAAAAACACATTTCTTCCGCCAGATCCCTTTAAAGGTTTCAGTATGATTTTTTCCTGCTGTTCCTGGAAAAACTGAAGGATATCCTGTGAATTGCGTGTGACGATGGTTTTAGGTTGTATCGTGTCATCAAAATTTTCCAGATAAAGCTTGTTGCTGGCTTTGGTCAATGCTTCGGGGTTGTTGAGTACCCTTATACCCTTCTTTTGTGCCAAGGTTGCAAATTGTAAGCCTGCAGCAGCAGCCCAAGGTCTATTGATCATATCCAATACGGGGTCAAAACGCAACCAAAGTACGTCAATGTCGGTAAGCGCATAAAGTTTCTTGGGCGTGGCTCGAAGCACCTGTATTAATGTAGCTGTGTCTGGAACAGCTTGTGACGGAAGAACATGGCGCGCATGTGCACCCAATAACGGATGAGCTCCATAGTAAAAATCGGCCAAACCGATGTAAAGAACCTCGTGGCCAAGCTGTAGTGCCTTCCAGGCTAAGAGCGTCGTTGTAAAATTGACATCCTCTTTGTGTGTCTGATTGATGACAAATGCGATTTTCATAGATGAATAAATAGATGAATTACTGTATCATTTGAAATATTCCTTTATTCTTCCGAAGTGTCTCTAACTTCGCCAAGTAAGGTGACGTGAGGTATCTCGGTGTCAGCGCTGGCGCCTTTAGCATGCCTTTCAACATGAGTTCTTGTATGACCGGTATATAGTCCTTTCGTATTTTACCCATGGTGAGCAGGTTGATGTCATTGCCTTCCTTGATATAGCTGACCAGCTCCGTAAGTCCTTGCAGGTATAAGGCGTCTTTGGTCAAACCTCCACTGCGATATACACGCATAGTCATTTGAAATGCCGTTTTTTTATCGAACAGATGCTGTTCGGCTAAAAGGGCAAAAGTATCGATAAAGGTATTTCCGGCGAGCATGTGATGTACAGCGATTACTCGACCGGCGAGTACCCGTAGCCTGTCGTTTGTCAATTCCCCAACCATATATTCCGAAAGGACGGCTAAACCTTCCTGTAATTTTTCGTAGCCGGGTACACCTAATCGAAAAACATTGAAAGGTTGTTGCTTTCCGTTAAAATAGGTCACGATGTGTGTACCAACTTCGTGTTGCAGAAGTGCATTTACACGTCTGCGGGGCAACATATATTGCTTACTGATATTGAGCACGCCCTGGTTAACCATCACGCCGTAGATATCGTCTCGTATCCTTACCGTAGTGTTAAACTGTGGGTCTTGGGCTTTTAAGTAACTGATTTCTTGTTGTGCGAGACGGGCGAATTCTTCGGCATAGACCATATCCTCGTCCCGCCCTCTAGCGAGTTTGTCGTCGGCGGTAATGGTCAAAATTGCTTTCGCTCTATCCAACAGTTTTTCACTGACGTTGCCAAACAATTGTAGGCTTCCGAGCATAAAGCCCTCCTTGCCCCGTTCGCTGAGCATGCTCATCATCCAATCCAGTTCTTTTCGCTTATCGCGGAAGAGATAGGCGATAGTGGGGTCGTAAAGTTCTTCAATGGGCAGATTGTACAGATTCCGTTTAATGATATCCGGGTCAATAGGCATGGGCCTATAGTGGAAGACAGGTGGTTTCCGATAATTGTCTTTTTTGAACTGTAGCCAGGCCTCATGCGTATTCGTAGGCGTGATGAGTAGTAAAAAATCAAAACGTAAGCTCTCCCGCGTCAACTTCTGGTCGATTTCCCAGACTAAAGGGATAAGTTCATTGGGGTGATTGATTTTAAAAGCCGTAGGTTTGGAGGTACTGTGGATACGGACGAATTCGAAAAATGTTTTCGACAGACTCCTTGACAAAGCTTCCCGAAACTGCCGCAATACAATAGGAAGAATCGTGTTTTTTTCCGTCAGCAGGTAATTTGGACGTATGCTTAAACCCAAATGTAAAATCTGATTATCTTTCTTGTCGTACAAACCGATGAACGGTGCCGCTTTGGTGGGAAAATTCTTTTTCGATCCGGTTATCAATTTTACAGCAGAGAGTACACCTTCGGCTTGCAGTTGTTTGTTGAGATATTGGCCTATTGCTAACGCGTTTTTTCGGGAGACATGGATGTGTACATCATCTTCCTGAGTATCGGAAGCTGTCCAGGCTTCGACAACAAGACATGAACCGAAGGCTTCCACGAGTTTCTCTAAGATTGGCGGTAGCCAAAAGGAAAAATCAAAATTTTTGTCCCGAATAAGAAAATAGGTGTATTCTGACTTGACCAACTCGGACAGCATCGGATCTTTTTTTTCATCCGCGTTGTAGAGGAATACATACGGTGCTATCTTGTTAAATACGAGTTTGTTCTTGACAGGTATCTGTACATGAAAAGGATCGCGTGTATTTATTTTTTGCAGAAGGTTATCTAAGGTCTTACGTTCATTTTTCATGGGAATGCGTCCTATAATTTTCTAAAGTTTCTACCGTATGTAACAAAAGCTGTTTATATTCCTGTAGCTTTTCGGGATATAACTGCCCCGTCCATTCGTCCATAAAATCTTTCCGAAATTCGATCGAGAAGACACATCCTTTATTGCCATAGCGCGTGTTGATATACTGGGATAGATAGCCGCCTTTGAAGTTGATGTTTTCCCGTACATCAAAAGTTGCTACGCCCGCCTGTTTTCGTTCTAAAGCTTCGATAAAAAGCGATGTCAAGATGGACCACTTGGGGTGATTATGAACCGTTCCTATGTTAATCTGGGGATTGTGCAGGTGATCTATCGGCGCCTGTGCTCCGCCTCGCTTAGCATTATAGCTGTGGATATCATAAACAACAAAATAGCCGTATTTGTCGATGGTTTCTTGTATGGCCGTGTCGATACTTCGGAAAATATCGTCGTAAGAAGTGTATAGTCTATCTACCCATTTTTGGGGAAGACCGTTCTCCCAGACCTTCAGCCCCCAGGCTTGCTCCGGCTGAAGGTAGATGGCATCTTGTTTACTGCGATTGATGTCCAGTTGAAATCGGGAGGTTGCTGAAACAAATCGATTGAAGGGGAGTTCAGCTAAAATAGCCGTATAGGGATCCTCCTCCCGTAAGCGTGTTTCTTCGTCTATCGCCAAGTAGGGTTCGATTTCGGGATGTATATGGTGGCCATCGTGAATAGCAAAAGCCCAAAAAGGGCTGTCGGTCTGCTCCAGATGGTAGCGGTATGTTAAAGGTTGATCCATGCTGTCTGCTTTATACTTTATAAAACCGTTGAAGGGGAAAAAGGTTTGAAAAACCCATGCTATCCGATTTTAATTCTCTAAATTTGCAGCTGAAGCAAACTGGTTCTATCGCTGTCCCGTCTCTGGCGGGAGAGAGGAAAGTCCGGGCAACATAGAGCAACACGCTTCCTAACGGGAAGGGTTCCGATTTGTCGGAAAACAGAAAGTGCCACAGAAAATATACCACTCCGACTTGTCGGAGTAAGGGTGAAAACGTGAGGTAAGAGCTCACGGTCTTGTATGGTGACATACATTACGGTAAACCTCGTGTGTTGAAAGACCAAATAGATCGCAGAATCTGAAGGCTGCTCGTCTTCTTCCGACCCGTCGGAATCTGCGAAGGGTAGGTTGATGGATCCCGCGAGTGATTGCGGGACTAGATAAATGATAGAAGCCTCGATGCGTCGGGGTACAGAACCCGGCTTATAAGGTTTGCTTCTTTTTTGTTATTTTGGCATTTTATAATTGTTTTTTATATGGCTACAATATTAATTATAGACGACGAGCGCCCCATACGTAGTTCACTCCGTGATATTTTGGAATACGAAAGCTATAAGGTGTTGGATGTAGATAATGGGATAGAAGGGTTGGAGGTATTAAAAAAGGAAAAGGTAGATCTCGTATTGTGCGATATAAAGATGAATAAGATGGACGGTATGGAGGTGTTAGATGCTGCGAGAGGTATTAGCGATACGCCTTTTATTATGATATCTGGTCATGGTACCATTGAAACGGCAGTGGAGGCTGCCCGACGAGGGGCTTATGACTTCTTGGAAAAACCACTTGATCTCAACAGATTGTTGATTACCGTGCGGAATGGTCTGGAACGGGAGTCTTTAGTAAAAGAAACCAAAGTACTGAAACGCAAAGTGTCGAAGACCCGGGAGATTTTAGGTGATTCGGAGAGCATTTCGCTGATAAAAGATTGCATCGATAAGGTAGCGCCCACAGATGCCCGAGTGCTTATCACGGGGGCAAACGGGTCAGGAAAGGAATTGGTTGCGCGTTGGCTGCATGAAAAATCAAACCGTTCTTCCTCGGCTCTTATAGAAGTTAACTGTGCTGCGATCCCGTCCGAACTGATCGAATCGGAATTGTTCGGCCACGAGAAAGGTGCTTTTACGTCGGCCGTTAAGCAACGTATTGGTAAGTTTGAACAGGCGAACGGTGGAACCTTATTTTTGGATGAGATAGGCGATATGAGCCTATCTGCTCAGGCTAAGGTTCTGCGTGCATTGCAAGAAAATAAGATTACAAGGGTGGGTGGCGATAAGGAGATTACAGTAAATGTACGCGTCATCGCAGCTACCAACAAGGATTTGCTGAAGGAAATAGACGCTGGTAATTTCAGAATGGACCTCTACCATCGCCTAAGCGTTATCCTTATTGATGTCCCTTCATTGGGGGAGCGTCGTGAGGATATTCCACAATTGGCGATGTCTTTTTGTGAAGAAATCTGCGGTGATTATAATATTCCGACAAAGGAGTTTACAACAGGGGCCATGAAAGCGTTACAAGAGTTGCCCTGGACCGGAAATATCCGGGAATTACGGAATATGGTCGAAAGATTGATTATCCTCAGTGGTAAGGTAATATCGGAACCTGATGTCAGCAATTTTGCCAATCCTTCCGTATCAACACATGGAACGAACGGTCATCATGATATACCCACCCTGAACCTAGATAGTATGGACAACTACCAAGCGTTTAAGGAGCATGCGGAACAACAATTTTTAGCTCACAAACTGAAAAAATACAATTGGAATGTCACACAGACCGCTCAGGCTGTTGGACTTCCTACCGTCGATATTCAGATGTTGATGGATAAATACAAGCTGAAAGAGAAGTAGGGTCGTTTAGTCGTTGTATTTTCTTTTTTGTCTGCTATAGAGTACAACGATGATAACAATCAACAACAGTACGCCAATAATTATGGCAACTGTTGGGGAAGTTTTTTCGGCCACATCACCCGACTGTGCTGCTACTAACTGGGCAAGCAATGTCAGGAAAAACATACTAAACCACTTTTTCATAATTTTACCGTAAAAGATTAATTATAAAAGTAGTAATAAAAGTGCACCAAATCAATTGATTTAAGCTTTTTTAACTTCTTTACGTAGAAAGTCGGTAAGACCACGAACATATTCCTCACTAAAGTCAAATTCTACGCCCGCTGCTGCGTATATTTCGGGAATGGATTGCGTATACCCCAGTTTCAGCGCACCTAAATATTTTTCAATTCCCTCTTTCTTGTTCTCCAGGTAGTTTTTCCACACGGCTATTGCCCCCAATTGTGCAAAGCCGTACTCAATGTAGTAAAACGGAACTTCGAATATATGAAGTTGTTTGTGCCACAAATACATTTCGGCCTCCTCCAGCGTCTCCCAATTGGTAAAGCCCCGACCAAACTCGTTATATATAGCCAACCAAGCTTCCTTTCTTTCTTCGGTCGTATGTTCGGGGTGTGTATATATCCAATGCTGAAAGGCATCGATAGTAGCTACCCAAGGCAGTGTTGATAGGGCGTCCTCCAGTTGTTCCCTTTTGGCCCGTGCCAATTCGGTGGAATCATTCAAGAAGAGGTGCCATTGGTCCATAGAAATCAACTCCATAGACATGGAGGCTAATTCAGCAACCTCACTTGGCAGATCTTTAAATGCCGTAAGGGCTAAGTCTGCCGAAATAAAGGTATGGACCGCATGTCCTCCCTCATGCACCATCGTTGTCAGATCTCGTAAAGTTCCCGCTGCATTCATAAAGATGAAAGGCGCTCCTGATTCGTAAAGGGGGTAATTGTAACCTCCCGGTGCTTTACCCAGGCGGCTTTCCACATCGAATAGCTTATTTTCTCGCATCGTGCGGATGCATTGTCCGATATAGGGATGAATATGGTTAAAAGCCTCTTCCGTTTTGCGGATCAATTCTTCGCCGGAAGAAAAAGGCTTAAGCGGAGGGCGATTTTCGGGATCGACAGACATATCCCAGGGTTTCAAGGTGCCGACGTTGAGTTTGTCTTCCCGCTCCCGTGTAAATTCCTGTAAGATAGGAACGACAACATCCCGGATCGTGTGATGAAAATTTTCACAATCCTCGACCGTATAGTCGAAGCGTCCCATAGCGGCAAACATGTAGTCCCTAAAATTTTCAAAACCGGCATTTCGGGCGATTTGATGACGTAGGTTGACTAATTCGTTGAACAACGTGTCCAATTGCTCCTTTTTGGCTAAACGTTCGTGGTTGATCAGACGCCATGCTTGTTCGCGCTGTTCCCGGTCATTTTCAAGTAAACGGGTTGACGCTTGTTGCAACGTCATGGTCTTGCCATCGATTTCAACAGAGAGACCACCGACAATCGTCTGGTATTCCTGTTGCTTCAGCTGCACCTCCGTAAACAAGGGGATATTCTCTTCCCGAAAGATTTCTAATGATTTCTTTACCTTCCGAAGATAGATACGATAACCGTCACCTGTCAGCTGATCGGTATACGGGCAAGCTGCCAGTTTTTTGTCCAGCTCATTCGTTACCGATGCCATTTTAGGTTCTATTTCCGTCGCAAAATATTGGAAGTCTTCCGCCAGTTTTTGATCTGTGGTATTACAGGTCATCTTAATATACCGCCATGCATAATCTTCACTGAGTACCGCATCCAGTTCGCTGCGGTATTGAAGCCATTGCTCCAAATCCTGAAGAGACTGAAGAGGTTGATTTTTCAGTTCGGAAAATAAGGGAGCTAAAGCTTCCCAACGGATTTCCAGATTTTCAGGAACGAACTTTCGGGGTTTTGCTAAAGGTGTTTTCATAGTTGTATCTTTCTTACAATATCTCCGCAAGGAAATAGCCGGATTGGTTGATGAGATCTCGTTTGTTAATGATTTCCTGTAAATTGATGAAGCCGATAACATATTTCGATTGCTCACCGTAGAAACGCTCCAATATGGTATTGAATTTTATGTTTTCCAACACATCTTCGTTTTCATAACGAAAGTAAACCTTCAATTCGTAATTTGTCGAATAGGTTACTTGTGATGATTCGAGGTGCTTTTTGTATTCATATCGATAGTCGTAGCGCAGCGCTGTGATATCGGAAAGCACTGCCGAACCAGTGGGGTGTCCACCTGCACCTTTGCCAAAGAAAAACTGTTCGTCTGCAAAAGCTGCTTTGACCAATACGCCGTTGTTTTCGTTCTCAACGTTATACAATATACTGTCCTTGGTAAGGAATTTCGGTAAGACGTAGAGTACAACTTCGCCCTGTGCACTTTCCTTGGCTAGAGGCACCAACTTAATTTTGTAGTTTTTCTCCTTCGCATACCGGATATCAGCATCATTGAGCTTATCAATACCCAGGTTTAATATTTTGTCCGGGTTAATATATAAGCCATAAGCATGGGATGCCACAATCGCTAGTTTGAACTTGGGATCGTATCCGCCCACATCCAGTGTAGGGTCTGTTTCGGCAAAGCCCAGCTCTTGCGCTTTTTTTAATGCGGCTTCATAACTTTGGTTTTCGTTGAATATTTTGGAAAGGATATAGTTGGACGAACCGTTGAATATGCCGCTTACAGAGTGAAGAAGCTCGTTGTCATAGTATTCTTCGAGATTTCGAATGATAGGAATACTGCCGCAGACGGCTCCCTCGTATAATAAGGAGGTACCGTACTCGTGTTGTATATCGGTCAGCTCCTCTAAGTGAGTGGCAATCATCTTTTTATTTGCCGAGACGACATTTTTACCCGATTTCAGTGCACGTGAGGTAATTTCGAAAGCGGCTTCGGCATCATCGATTAATTCGACTACAGTATTGATTTCAGGGTCTTCTAAGATGCTGTTAGCGTCGGTCGTAAACAACGCTGCCGGCAAACTGCGTTTTTTGTCTGCGTTCTTGATCACAAACTTTTTGATTTCAAGGTTGAGATTTTTAGTTTTTATGATGTCGTATAAACCTTGCCCTACGACACCAAACCCAAACATACCTATCGTAAGTTTTTTACTCATTTTAAATTTTTATGCAGTTTTTTTAATTTTTATTGATGGCGACTGAAGAACGCGAGGCGGACATTATTGTCATTTCTGTAAGAGGTACGGGATTTCTCCCCGTACCTCGTCAAAGACGTTCTTACATTATTTGATCTTATCAAATGCCTGTTGAAGATCAGCCTTGATATCGTCGACATGCTCGATTCCCACAGACAGACGAAGTTGTCCGGGATATACACCTGCCTGACGTTGTGCCTCTTCCGACAATTGCTGGTGTGTAGTCGCGGCAGGGTGGATGATTAATGACTTGGTATCACCCACGTTTGCCAGGTGGCTAATCAGTTCTAGCGCATCGATAAAGTCGTTGGCTTTATCCGCGCCACCTTTTATGGTGAAAGATAATACAGCACCATATCCATTTTTCAGGTATTTCTGTGCATTCTGGTGATAAGGGTGGCTCTTCAGGCCAGGATAGCTTACTTTTTCTACCTGTGGGTGCGCTTCCAACCACTGTGCGATTTCTAATGCATTATCGACGTGACGTTGTACACGTAGAGACAAGGTTTCCAATCCCTGGTTTAACAAGAAAGAGTTGAAAGGTGATAGGGCAGGGCCAAAGTCACGTAATCCTTCAACGCGGGCACGGATGATAAACTGTATGTTACCGAAAGGACCGTTTTCGCCGAATACATCCGAGAAAACCAAGCCGTGATAGCCTTCCGAAGGTTCCGAAAACTGTGGAAATTTACCATTCCCCCAGTTGTAGTTACCACCGTCGACGATTACACCGCCTATACTGCTACCGTGTCCACCGATCCATTTTGTCGCTGCCTGTACCACCACATTGGCGCCATGTTCCAAAGGCTTAAATAAATATCCTGCAGCTGCGAAAGTGTTGTCGACAATGAAAGGGAGGTCGAACTTACGTGCGATTGCAGCAATACGTTCAAAATCAGGGATATTGAAGCTTGGATTTCCGATCGTTTCCACATAAATGGCTTTCGTTCTGTCGTCGATTAGTGCTTCTATTTCTTCCGGTTCAGCATCCTTAGCGAAACGCGCTTCAATACCTAATCTTTTGAAAGATACCTTAAACTGATTATATGTCCCACCGTAGAGGTTCGATCCTGTTACAAAGTTGTCACCGCTTTCGAGAATGTTTGTCAATGCCAGGAACTGTGCCGCTTGTCCGGATGCGGTAGCAAGTCCCGCGACGCCGCCTTCCAATGCGGCTACCCTTTTCTCAAAAACATCCGTAGTGGGGTTCATGATCCGAGTATAGATGTTGCCGAATTGTTTTAATGCAAACAAATTAGCACCGTGCTCTGCATTGTCAAATACGAAAGATGTTGTTTGGTAAATTGGTACTGCCCGAGCTCCTGTTGTCGGATCCGGCACCTGACCTGCATGTACTTGTAAGGTCTCGAATTTTAGGTTTTTATTATCTGCCATTTTTTAAGGATTTAAAGTGTAAAATTTATAGTTGTTTGTCGTTGGATTTAGAATAAGGTCGTCTATGTAGGCTGTATACACAGCAGACGACTAACGCATTCGCATATGCGTAAAGCATAGCCATATTTCGTTGTCCGTCCCTATCCTATGGGAATCGGTTGAATGTGTAATAATTTCTGGTGTCATAGTCTCTTTTTTATATACTCCAAATCAATATGAATTTGGACAGGAATTGGCACCTTTTCAAATCGTTTTTTGATGGTTGCCAGCGGGTCATTGAGCCAGTCTCTCGCCACTTCTTTATAAATCAAGACCGATAAAAAGGTGTTGATCAAAAGTACTATTATCGATAGCACAGTGCAAAGATAAAATAAAAAATAAAAAGACAAAATTAAAAATACCGGGATCATCCTTTCTGTCAGAATTTGAGGTGTTTTACCGTTAATCCGTTGTTGATTAATTGCTTTAATGCATCGATGCCGATCCTGAGATGTGTCTCGACGTACTGCTGTGTCACTTTGAGATCACTTTCGATCGTTTTTACGCCTTCAGGTATCATAGGTTGGTCAGACACCAACAGGAGCGCTCCAGTAGGAATTTTATTCGCAAAGCCTACACTGAATATGGTAGCTGTTTCCATGTCGACGGCCATTGTCCGGATGGCTTTAAGGTATTTTTTGAATTTTTTATCATGTTCCCATACCCGTCTATTCGTTGTATAGACCGTTCCTGTCCAATAATCCCGTTCGTGATCCCGAATGGTGGTAGAAATTGCTTTTTGCAGGGCAAAGGCAGGTAGGGAGGGAACTTCACTGGGAAAGTAGTCATTCGAGGTACCTTCCCCACGTATGGCTGCAATGGGCAATATAAGTTCGCCGACGGCAATTTTCTTTTTTAAGCTACCCGTTTTCCCAAGGAACAACACAGCCTGCGGTGTAATGGCAGATAGTAAATCCATTACCGTAGCCGCCATTGGGCTTCCCATACCAAAGTTGATGATCGTTATACCATCGGCCGTGCAAGCCTGCATCGCTTTATCTTCTCCATAGATAACCGCATCATGATGCATGCTGGCAAACAACCGGACATAATTGGAAAAGTTGGTGAGGAGGATATACTGACCGAACTCTTCCAACGGCATGCTGGTATAGCGTGGCAGCCAGTTTTTAACGATATCATCTTTATCTTTCAGACCTGGAGTGACAGGTGTCTCGATGGTTTTCTTCTTCGTCATAACAGAAGTAAGTTAACCATTTTTGTTGAAACAAAAAAGACTGTCTTAAAAGTCTGCACCGATGAAAAAACGCGTCATTATGAGGAGTGCTAACGACGTGGTAATCTGCGTTTTTGATTGACTAACGCAATTATGTCCATAGATTTCTCCTCCTAACGTCGTTCGAAATGACGGAAATGAGACTTTTGAGACAGCTTCTTATATTATGCAGCTTTTAGCTTTTTAATGTCTGACTTCGCAAATTTTTTCTTTGCATAATCCAGCGTGATATGCAACGCTTTTTCCTGTGTCGTTTCCTTCGTTGTGGGGATCTCGAACATTGCGTCGAGCATGATCGCCTCGCAGATGCTTCTTAATCCACGTGCGCCCAATTTGAATTCCCATGCCTTGTCCACAATAAATTCATACACTTCCTGATCGAACTGCAATTCAATGCCTTCGTATTCAAACAGCTTGACATATTGTTTAACGAGTGCATTCTTGGGTTCGGTCAGAATACTGAGTAACGTCTCTTTATCCAGCGGATTAAGGTAGGAGAGTACAGGTAGACGCCCGATGAGCTCCGGGATAAGGCCGAAACTTTTCAGATCCTGTGGCGTGATATATTTGTAAAGATTGTTGAGATCAATATCCTCCTCTTCATCACTCATTTTATAGCCTACTGTCTGCGTCCGTAAGCGGTTAGCAATTTTTTTCTGAATACCATCAAACGCTCCCCCACATATAAACAGTATATTGCTGGTGTTAACCGATATCATTTTCTGATCGGGGTGTTTACGACCTCCCTGTGGTGGTACGTTCACATTTGTACCTTCCAATATCTTCAGTAATGCCTGCTGTACACCTTCACCCGAGACGTCCCTTGTGATAGACGGGTTGTCACTTTTACGGGCAACCTTGTCAATTTCATCGATATAGATAATCCCACGTTCCGCCGCCGTGACATCGTAATCTGCTGCCTGTAGCAAGCGCGTCAGTATACTTTCCACGTCTTCGCCTACATACCCTGCTTCTGTCAATACGGTCGCATCGACGATAGAAAAAGGAACATTCAGGATCTTGGCCACGGTCTTAGCGAGCAGCGTTTTACCTGTGCCTGTTTCCCCCACAATGATAAGATTCGATTTTTCGATCTCTGTTTCGTCTGCATTGGTCTTTTGGTTTAACCGCTTATAGTGATTATAGACGGCTACCGATATCACCTTTTTCGCTTCGTCCTGCCCAATGACATACTGATCCAGATGCTGTTTGATTTCCATCGGACGGATCAGTTTTAACGTGGTCTGAAGGGACTTGTTCTTGCGCTGATTAAGCTCCTCTGCCAAAATCTCTCCGGCCTGCGTGACACAGCGGTCGCAGATATGTGCCCCATCTCCCGCAATGAGCATCAATGCCTCATTTTTGCTAATCCCACAAAAGGAGCAGTATATATCTTTGTTACTTTTACTCATCTTTTCTTTATTTGCTTTCTTTTTTCGGTACAAGTACCTCATCTATCATGCCGAACTCTTTCGCTTCAGACGCCCGCATCCAGTAGTCACGATCAGATGACCGTTCTACCCATTCATAAGACTGTCCAGAATGTTCGGCAATAATCGTGTACAATTCCTCTTTTATTTTCAGCATTTCCCGGAGGTTGATTTCCATATCTGCTGCGACTCCTTGCGCACCTCCCGAGGGCTGATGAATCATGACGCGCGCATGCTTCAACGCCGCTCTTTTACCTTTCGCGCCAGCAACCAACAATACTGCGCCCATAGAAGCGGCCATTCCGGTACATATCGTAGCCACATCGGGGGAAATGTATTGCATCGTGTCGTATATGCCTAATCCCGCATAGACACTTCCGCCAGGCGAATTGATGTATATCTGTATGTCGCGCTGCGCGTCGGTAGATTGCAGGAACAACAATTGTGCTTGGATAATATTGGCGACCTGATCGTTGACCGCGTCACCCAAAAAAATGATGCGATCCATCATTAGCCGGGAGAATACGTCCATCTGTGCCACGTTCAGTTGGCGCTCTTCTACGATATATGGCGTCAAGTTGGTGGGGATATTGGATTCTGCTCTTGCTATAAATCCGTCTACATGCTGACTGCCTATACGGTGATGCTTGATCGCATACTTTCTGAATTCATTTTTATCTATATTCATCTTTGATTTTTTACATTGTTATAAAGGACTAATATAACGGGTTTTTAGCGAAAATGTCAAATAATTTATGTCTGCTACATGTAATTTGGCAAATCTTTAAGAAATTCATACTGATTATTATTCAAATTAATCTTGCAGAAGAAATGATCCAGCCCATTGCTAACGAGCAAGAGAGGGATTTTATGGACCATATTATAATTGTTGATTTGTTCAAAGGTCTTCTCATTGATTTTGACACCAGGTGCCTTGAATTCGGCAATCAATATCTTTTCACCCTGACTGTTGTAAATCACAAGATCTGTCCTTTTCTGCAGACCATGGAGGTTTAGCCCCCCTTCGATATGCATCAGCGACTTTGGGTAATTCTTTTGTGTATGTAAATAATGTATCCAATGCTGTCTGACCCACTCCTCCGGTGTAAGCAAAAGAATTTTCTTTCTCAGCTCATCAAATACGTAGACTTTGTCCTTAATTCGTTTCAGTTTTAATGGATACGAAGGTAAGTTTAAAGGGGTTGGCCTAAACATGTACAAACTTAGATAAATTCATTTTTATATGCAATATAATTGCGTTATATATAAAATGAACTTATCGATCTCTCCTCTGCCTTTGAAGGCTTATAGCAGACAGAGGAAACATAAGAAATTAAATAGAAATGACTAAATTCGCCCCAAGATGAATGTAACAGCTATACTGTCTGATATTAAGCAACGGAAGTTCAAACCCGTGTACTTGTTGCACGGTGAGGAGGCGTATTATATCGATCTGATCAGTGATCGTATCGAACAGACGGTATTAGAGGAAGCTCAGAAAGGTTTCGACCAGACTGTGCTATACGGCAAGGATACCGATTTCTCCACCATCATAAATGCCGCGAAGCGCTATCCGATGATGAGCGAATATCAAGTTATCCTGGTCAAGGAAGCTCAGAACCTGAAATGGAAAGCTGAGGATGAGTTGTTTGCTAAATATATCGAAAATTTGACTCCGACTACTATTTTGGTATTGGCGTACAAACATGGCAAATTTGATAAAAGGACAAAATTATTTAAGCAGATCGCAAAGATTGGCGTTGCGTTTGAGTCGGAGAAGTTGTATGATAACAAAGTCGGGGGGTGGATCACGGAAGAGGTACAGCGGGAAGGCAGAAAGATTCATCCGCAAGCTGCCGCACTGATGGCAGAATATTTAGGTACTGATCTGTCTAAGGTGGCTAATGAGGTGCAAAAGCTGATACTTAATGTACCTAACGATCGGGAAATAGCGCTGAAGGACGTAGAAGATAATATCGGTATCAGCAAGGACTATAATGTTTTCGAGCTCAATAACGCATTGGGCAGACGTGATGTGCTGAAGGCTTTCCAGATTGTTGATTACTTTGAAGCTAATCCGAAAGCAAATCCCTTTGTTGTTGTGCTCGGTTCTCTGGGAGGATATTTTACCAAGATTTTAAAATACCATTATTTAGGCGACAAGTCTTCACAATCGGTTGCCAAAGCTTTGGGTGTGAATCCCTTTTTTACAAAAGAGTATGACATGGCCGCTCGGAATTACAGCCGGCGTAAAACTTTTGATGTCTTTGCCATCCTTCATGAGTATGACCTTAAATCCAAAGGATTACATGTTGGCCCGCATACCACGTCCGGTGAACTGATGCGTGAAATGATTTATAAAATTTTAAACTGATGATAAAGAAAATAACAGGAGTGTTGTGTTTGATGACACTGAGCTTTATAGCTTTTGCCCAGTCAGATATGTACTTTATGATACAAGGAGGGGGGAATCTGGGATTTGCCAATGAAGGATATAAAGGTGCTTTCAACGGATATTCGCTGCATTTTATTGCAGGGAAGAACTACTCAGATAGGGCTTACTTGGGATTAGGTTTGGGAAATGAGCGGTTGTCCGGTACCTATCAGACGAATGACCCACATCATGCCGATCAGCGATCGTTTAAATACGATCGAAATCTTTTCCCCATTTTCATAGACGGGCGATTGCCTTTTGGGGAGTTTGGCTCCTCGTCAAGAATAGGGTTATTGACCAATGTGGGTTATGCGCCAGGGCTGAGTGTGCAGTACGACAAGGGTTTCTTGTTTAAAGGTGGGTTTTTCTATCTATACGAAAGGCCAGCTCGGGCAGACTGGACGGTTTCTGCAGCATACGGCTACCAACAGCTGACAAAAAATAATCACATGCGTAAGGATTTTCAACATCAACATTTTAATGTTTCAGTAGGATTGATGTTTAAATAATAGTTTGGATATGGACGGAAAAACAAGAGCATATATTAAACCAGGTATGGTGGTCAACATTATACTAAAGAAAGATCAGCGTTCAGGGAAATTGACCGAAGGGGTGGTCAAAGACTTGTTGACTTCGGCAGCATTCCACCATCGTGGCATCAAAGTTCGCCTTGAGGATGGACAGATTGGTAGAGTACAAGAGATCATAGAGGAGGAGTGAAGTTTTTGACGTTTTAGTTTTTAGTTTTTAATTTTTTATTCCTACCTTTGTCTCCCGTGAAAATTGATGTTTTTGATTTGATCCCAACAGACACTTCGTTCGATAATGACGTCGACATCATATTAATTGATAAGAATAGCCCATTTGGGCTTTTTTTGTGTCCAGTGGTTTTTGACAACGATCGTATACTATAATTTTAAAATAGAGAATGACCAACTACAGTAAATTACCCGCAATTTTAGTTCTTGAAGATGGAACCGTTTACCACGGCAAAGCTGCCGGAAAGATCGGTACGACAACGGGAGAGATATGCTTCAACACAGGAACTACCGGTTATCAGGAGATCTTTACCGACCCCTCGTACTATGGGCAGATCATGGTGACGACCAACGCTCATATCGGTAACTATGGTGTAGATAACGAGGATACCGAGTCGGGTGAAATACAGATTGCGGGTCTTGTATGTAAGAACTATAATATCAATTATAGCCGGAAAATTGCAGATGGATCCATTCAAAACTATTTCGAAGAAGAAAATTTGGTCGGTATATCCGATATTGATACCCGCTCTCTGGTCCGCCACATCCGGGATAAAGGGGTGATGAATGCGATCATATCCTCCGAAAATCTGGATGTCGAATCGTTAAAAGCGAAGCTGGCGGAGGTGCCTTCTATGGAAGGTTTGGAGCTGTCCTCGTCGGTTTCTACCAAAGAGCCTTATTTTTATGGCGACGAAGACGCTTCTACACGCATCGCGGTATTAGATTTAGGTATCAAGAAAAATATCCTGCGCAACTTTGACGACCGGAATGTGTATGCGAAAGTCTTCCCAGCGAAAACCACTTTTGCCGAAATGGAAGCTTGGAAACCGGAAGGTTATTTTGTCTCCAATGGCCCAGGAGATCCTGCAGCAATGGAATATGCGATCGATACGGTGAAAGAAATCCTTGCCGCCGACAAACCGATGTTTGGTATTTGTCTTGGTCATCAGATCCTGGCCTTGGCGCATGGTATCCGGACAGAGAAGATGTTTAACGGCCACCGTGGTATCAATCATCCCGTAAAGAATATTGTGGCTAACCGTTGCGAGATTACTTCGCAAAACCATGGATTTGGTGTCGTCCGGGAAGATATCGAGCAATCGGATGCGGTAGAAGTTACCCATGTCAATCTGAATGATAATTCCATAGAAGGAATTCGGGTGAAAGGGAAGCCGGCATTTTCGGTACAATACCATCCCGAGTCGTCGCCGGGTCCACATGATTCACGCTATTTATTTGATGACTTTATCAATATGGTGAAGGCTTAAATACATACATATAGGAACGCCTCAAATCTATGAATAGATTGAGGCGTTTTTTTTGTAATTTTGATTTGGTGATAAAAATTGATATATTAGTGTCCAAAATACACTAAGTAAGATTGAAGTTTAACATAAATCCTAGTATAGAAAAAAATGAGTTTAATTATCGATGTTCATGCGCGCCAGATCTTGGATTCGCGCGGAAATCCAACAATTGAAGTTGATGTAACGACACAAAATGGTTTTGTAGGTCGTGCAGCGGTCCCGTCAGGCGCATCTACAGGTGCTCACGAAGCAGTTGAATTGCGTGACGGGGATAAGAAACAGTATTTGGGTAAGGGGGTTTTGAAGGCTGTAGAAAATGTAAATACCAAGATCGCAAAAGCTTTGGAAGGTGTGGACGTTTTCGAGCAAAATGCCATCGACAAAATGATGATTGATCTTGACGGCACAGAAAACAAAGGAAAATTGGGTGCAAACACTATTTTAGGCGTTTCATTGGCCGTTGCCAAAGCCGCAGCGCAGGAAAGTCGCCAACCGTTGTATCGTTATATCGGTGGTGTCAATGCCAATACGTTGCCTATTCCGATGATGAACATCGTCAATGGTGGCGCACATTCCGATGCACCTATTGCATTTCAGGAGTTTATGATTATGCCTGTAGGTGCTGCATCTTTTTCGGAAGCGCTACGCTGGGGAGCCGAAATATTCCATACCTTGAAAAAAATATTACACGATAGAGGGTTGTCTACGGCCGTAGGGGACGAAGGTGGTTTTGCTCCGACGTTCGACGGTACTGAAGATGCGATTGAAACCATTTTATCAGCAATTAAGAAGGCAGGGTATAAGCCCGGAAGTGAAGTTTGTTTGGCATTAGATTGTGCTTCAACTGAGTTCTACTCCAAGAACAAATACGATTATAAGAAGTTTGAGGGAGATAAAGGGGCTGTTCGCACCAGTGAAGAGCAAGCTACTTATCTTGCTGAGTTGACCGAAAAATATCCAATCATATCCATTGAAGATGGTATGGCCGAAGACGATTGGAAGGGCTGGAAATTGTTGACAGAGAAAATAGGTGATCGTGTACAGCTTGTCGGTGACGACTTATTTGTGACGAATACCAAGCGCCTTCAAGATGGAATTGATAAGCATACTGCAAACTCTATTCTCGTGAAAGTCAATCAGATTGGCTCGTTGACAGAGACTATTGAAGCTGTTTCATTAGCACAAACGAATGGTTATACCTCGGTCATGTCGCACCGTTCGGGTGAAACCGAAGATTATACCATTGCAGACTTGGCAGTTGCATTAAATTGTGGGCAAATTAAAACAGGTTCTATTTCCCGTTCCGATAGGATTGCAAAGTATAACCAGTTACTTCGTATTGAAGAAGAGTTGGGTGCAAATGCAAAATTTATTGGAAAGAATTTTAAGTATGCCAAAAAATAACTACATTAGGTAATTAATCGATTGGAGTATGGGCCGTCTTTTTTCCTTGATCCGGAATAAATATCTGATTGCCGGAATCGCATTTCTGGTTTGGATGATCTTTTTTGATCGTTATGATTTTGCAACGCAGTATCACTACTTGCAGGAGAAAGGTAAATTAGAAAAAGAAAAGGCTTTCTATGGTGTGGAAAACCAAAAAATTGAACAAGCTATAAAAGACGCCCAATATGATCCAAATGAGATACAACGCATAGCACGGGAGAAGTATAGGATGAAGAAGGAAAATGAAGATATATACGTTATTACCGAAGTAGAAGCGAAAAAATAAAATAAAGCCCGGATCTCCACCCGGGCTTTTTCATTGAAACAAAAATACCCAGTTTAGGGGTATGTCGATACGACTTTGCTGATTTTCCAGTCCTCTTTTTCCAGGCAAAGCGTGATATAATCTACACGTGTAAAATGTTCAAACGCCATCGAAGCTTTTACAATCGTGCATCGTGGACTTGCATCTAATATCTTGTAATTTGTTTCACAATCATAGGATAACCCTTTGGTCTTTTTTAAAAACCGTACGAGCTGCCTTTTATTGATTTTCCGTTCATTATCCTGTGCATATACGGTCATCTCGAAATTTTTGGTGAAGAGGCGTTCATCAAGAGTGCCTTGTCCTTGCATGAGGTAGCCTATGTAATGGTCCATTACATAGGTGATACTTATGCCACTTGGGGTTTTCGTCGTACTAGCGAAAGAAGAAAGGGATAATGTAAGGACCACAGCTGCGATTGATAATGTAGTTTTCATAATATTGTATTTTAAAGTTGTTTTTCTATTTGTTTGTTGGATCAAAGATATTTCGAAAAATGACGCGCTTTAAGCGTAAATAGGCGAATGATAAAACGATCTCGGTGAAAGTGACATTTTATTCGGTCAACGGATTTTCACCGGCCGTTTTGTAATATTTTTAGGATTTAAGGGTACTTCTGCAACTTTTATTTACTTTTACCTACCTTATTTTAAAACTTACTATACAGTGTAGTTTATTTTACTTAGCTATAACTGTACATCATGTATACTTTATCACAACGAGCACTGTGGGCTTGTGTTTTTATCGTTCTCTTTTTAGGGAACCCTATTCGAAATCAGGCACAGCCGAATGCCCCACTAAAGCAAAAAAATCCATTCTCTGCTGTCAAATCCGTACAAAAGATTAACCCGACGACGGTAGAAGTATTGTTTGAAGATCAGAGTCGGGCGTTACTCGATTTTTACTCCGACCATATTTTCCGATTGTTTCAGGATCCTCGAGGAGGTATATTGCGCGATCCGCAAGCTACTCCTCCTGCACAGATTTTGGTGGATAACCCGCGGAAACCGTTGACGTCCCTTGAGGTCTCATCAGGGGATGAGGCGATTATCATTCGTACCGAGGCTGTGGAAGTGTCTATTCTCACGAAAAATGGCCTGTTGTCTGTCCGGAACAAGAATTCAGGAAAGACGGTCTTGAAGTGGGATGAACCCATCCGTTTTGAAAACGGAAAAACGATCTTAACATTGCAGGAAGAGCCGGATGAATATTTTTATGGCGGTGGTGTACAAAATGGCCGTTTTTCCCACAAAGGAAAGATTATTGCCATTGAGAACCAAAATTCCTGGACGGATGGTGGTGTAGCATCACCCACACCTTTTTATTGGTCGACAAACGGTTATGGTGTGCTTTGGCATACCTTTAAGAAAGGTAAATATGATTTTGGAGCGACCGCTACCGGCGAAGTAAAGCTGTATCACGAAAGTGACTACCTCGATGTATTTGTGATGATAAATGACGGAGCCGTACCCCTGCTGAATGATTTCTATCAGCTGACCGGCAATCCGATACTGATGCCAAAGTTTGGGTTCTATGAAGGCCATCTCAATGCCTACAACAGGGATTACTGGAAAGAAGATGAAAAAGGCATCCTGTTTGAGGATGGGAAGAAGTATAAGGAGAGCCAGAAAGATAATTCAGGTATCAAAGAAAGTCTCAATGGCGAAAAAGATAACTACCAATTCTCGGCAAGGGCCGTCATTGACCGTTATGCCCGATACGATATGCCTTTGGGCTGGTTTCTTCCGAATGATGGATATGGAGCCGGGTATGGTCAGACCGAAACCTTGGACGGTAACATACAGAATTTAAAAGAATTTGGTGATTATGCACGTCGGCGTGGCGTTGAGATAGGCCTATGGACACAGTCTGACCTACATCCGAAAGATAGTATCCCTGCATTATTGCAAAGGGATATTGTCAAAGAAGTCCGGGATGCCGGCGTACGCGTCTTGAAGACTGATGTAGCTTGGGTCGGTCCCGGTTATTCTTTCGGGCTGAACGGGATCAGTGATGTGGGCCATATTATGCCCTATTATGGACACGATGCACGTCCTTTTATTATATCCCTCGATGGATGGGCGGGTACACAGCGGTATGCGGGAATTTGGTCGGGCGATCAGACCGGCGGTGTATGGGAATATATCCGTTTTCACATACCCACTTATATTGGATCCGGTCTATCGGGACAACCGAATATTTCATCCGATATGGACGGTATATTTGGAGGGAAGAATGTACCGGTCAACGTGCGGGATTTTCAATGGAAAACATTTACACCTATGCAATTAAATATGGATGGGTGGGGCTCAAATCCGAAATATCCGCATGCCTTGGGTGAACCGGCCACATCCATTAACCGACATTATCTGAAATTGAAATCAATGCTCATGCCCTACACGTATAGTATAGCCCGAGAGGCCGTAGACGGTTTACCTTTGGTGCGGGCGATGTTTCTATCGGATCCAAATGATTATACATACGGCAAAGCTACGCAATATCAATTTATGTATGGGCCGAGCTTTTTGGTGGCACCGGTCTATCAGGCGACCCAGATTGATACCGCGGGTAATGATGTCCGGAATGGCATATATCTGCCGAAAGGAGAATGGATTGACTATTTTTCGGGAGAAACTTATGCCGGCAACCGTGTTATCAACAGTTTTGAAGCGCCATTATGGAAGTTGCCGGTATTTGTGAAGGCGGGTGCTATCATCCCGATTGCACAGGCGCACAACAATGTGCATGCGCTGTCCCGTAAGGAGCGTATTTATGAAATATACCCGAATGGCTCTTCGGTATTCACGGCATATGACGACGATGGGACAACACAGGCTTATCGTGATGGGCAGGGGAGCTGGACGAAAATAGAATCAGAAGTCAACGGTTCGCATGTAAAAGTCCGTGTGCATCCAACCAAAGGCTCGTTTGCCGGTATGGAGACCGTGAAGACAACTTCCTTTGTCATCAATATGACCAAAAGGCCGAAAAAGCTGTCCGTCAAAATCGGTGACAAGAAGGTCAGGTTGGAGGAGACCGCTACGTTGGACGAGCTTCATCAGCAAGAGAATGGATATTATTACGATGAACATCCAGATCTAAACCGTTTTGCTACGGCTGGGACACCGTTTTCAGTAATCCACATCAACAAAACACCACAATTGCATATCCGCGTACAAGCTGTTGATATCACACAATATGCTATACAGCTCGATATTGCCGGTTTTGAGTTTAGCCCGATCAACCACCTGCTGCACAACCGAGGTGTATTACAAGTGCCCGGCAATGTTCAGATTCCAGAATCCGATATTCAAGCGTATAGTCTGCAGCCCACCTGGGATGTGGTACCCCGTGCCGATTATTATGAGATCGAATTTAACAGTATGCTGTATTCCACCATTCGGGATACCACGCTGCTATTTGATAATCTCCAATCGGAAACGGCGTACACTTTCAAGGTACGTGCAGTCAATAAGGACGGGGTGTCGGACTGGACAAGTATTCAGGCCACAACAAAATCTAATCCGTTAGAATTTGCGCTCCACGGTATAGTCGGAGAGGCCTCTGCCGAAAATCAGGGGGGATATGGCATACAAAAGCTGTTTGATCACGACGAAGGGAATCTATGGCATACCAAATGGAAGCAACAGGCCGTGCCTTTTACGATCGTGATGGATTTAAAATCCGTTAATCAGCTGGATAAAATGCATTATTTGCCGCGCAGCGGTGGAGGAAATGGTATCTTGACCAAAGGCAAGGTGTCCTATAGTACGAATAAGGAAGACTGGTCGGACGCAGGAGATTTTACTTGGGAACGTACGGACGACGTGAAAATTTTTACTTTTGAAAAACACCCTACGGCACGTTATATTAAGATTGTAGTAGAAGAAGGCTCAGGCGGATTCGGTTCTGGAAGGGAACTGTACGTTTTCAAAGTGCCAGGTACCGAAAGTTACCTCCCGGGAGATATCAATAATGATGGTTTATTGGATATGAACGACTTCATGTCGTATACCAACTATACGGGTTTGCGCAAAGGTGATGCGGATTTCGAAGGTTATATCAGTCATGGTGATCTGAATAAAAATAATTGGATAGATGTGTACGATATCTCGGTGTTAGCTACGCAATTAGGAGGGGGCGTGAAACCTGATCCAACCGAAAAGATAACCGGGAGGATCACTTGGATCTTTTCAAAACCGACGGTCGAGGCCGGAGAAACAGTAGATATCCTAGTGAAGGGTATAGGTTTGAAAGCAGTAAATGCGATTGGTTTTACCTTACCTTATGCGATGTCGGATTATGAATTTGTAGGAATACAACCATTGGGAACAAAACACATGGAGAATTTGACCAACAATAGATTGCACACCGATGGTAGCAGAGCTTTGTATCCGACTTTTGTTCATATAGGTAATCAAGAAACCATCTCTGGAGACGTAGATCTGCTTAAACTTACGTTGAAAGCCCGGAAGGCGATGGCCGTAAATCTACATCTTAGAGATGGTTTCCTTGTGGATAAAAAGCTGAATACTATTCGGTTTTGAGAATAGCTGCTCTTATCACCGTATCTTCTTCAATATATAATGGTCAGCAAGATCACCGGTGATTTGTTGACCACTTTGATCCAGTTGGAAAAGTTGGTTTTCACCGACTTTAAATTTCATGTCGGTGTTTTCGCCCTGAAGGTGAACGGCACTACCGTTGTCATGCCACATAAATTTGCCGCTGTCGGCGACAGAAAAATCGCGTTCGAGGTATGCTGCCTGGTACGTAAATGTTTCATCACTTCGGAGTTCGACCGTGGTTTTGATTCCCGGGCAATCGGCGCAAGGTGTAATACCCTCATACGTGCCTTGCCAATCCAGCGAATTTTGAGAAGTATGGACGGTGTCGATGTAGGATTCGTCGACAGTTGATAAGCTATCCTGTACCTGCGTTCTCGAATTGGTGTTAGACTGGCATGCGGCAAAGAGCAAGAATACTACTCCTATACCGCCTAAGGTTAATTTTTTCATGTTTTGTCGTTTAAATGTATTGCATTTGTTTGATTATCTATTTTACCAAGCGAAAATAAAGCCAAAGTTCATTACGCAATACCTGCCTACCGCAGACAGGCGCATATTTCAAAACTCAGGTCCAACAGCTGACCGCTTATCACGGATTACGGGACCAACACCAATAAGTGCCGTGCAAAAAAAGCGAAAAGGTGTAAAAATGAGACCAAATTAGGGGGTAGGCAAAAAACGCTCTGTCTCATTTTTACACCTTTTTTTGGCCTTTTTGAACAGATTTTTTGCTTAAAATATGCTTTATTTAGGTCGTTAATCGGGTTTTTTGACAAATCAGAGGTGGAAAATCCTGACATCGGACTGCTAGCTGTTTTACCAAAACTGCTAGCAGTTTTGGTAAAACAGCTAGCAGAGATGCTCGAAGAGGTAGCTCGCACGGTACAACAGCTGGCAGAGATGCCCGAAGAGGTAGCTTGTTTGGTAAAACAGTTAGCAGAGATGCTTGAAGAGGTAGCTTGTTTGGTAAAACAGCTAGCAGAGATGCCCGAAGGGGTAGCTTGTTTGGTAAAACAGCTAGCAGAGATGCCCGAAGAGGTAGCTTGTTTGGTACAACAGCTAGCAGAGATGCCCGAAGAGGTAGCTTGTTTGGTACAACAGCTAGCAGGAATGCTTGAAGAGGTAGCTTGTTTGGTAAAACAGCTAGCAGGAATGCTTGAAGAGGTAGCTTGTTTGGTAAAACAGCTAGCAGGAATGCTCGAAGAGGTAGGTAGTATCCCGCTAAGTGTGTATCTTTACCCCCATGGTACGACAATTATTAGAACAACTCGAAGCTAAAGCAATTCAATTTAAAGACGTTTTAGCACATATAGACACACACTATACTTATACGGCTTCTGCTTTTCAAAATGGTAGCCAGCATAATGCCGAACATGAGAATCAAGGAAGTGCAAAGGTGCTTTCGTTTGCCAAGCTTCATAACTTATCGCAGACCGATACGCTGGGGCTATTTGCAGAACATTATGAGGCCGTGCAACAGACACCTCAAGGGACAGACCACCAGAACATCCGGCAGTTTATGCAACATGGATGGGTGGGATTACAATTTGACCGGCAGGTCTTACAGGAAAAGTAATTATTCCTCCGTGTCGCGTAGGACAAAACTCTTTATTTTTTTAATTTGTGTGGATTTGGCGGATTCAAATTCATAAAAATCTGCAAAATGAATACTGTAATCGGATAATATGATCTTTCCTCCCGCAGAGCCCTGTTTCCCGTGGGTGAGTATATAATCCAATACCATTCCTTCTACCTGACCGATCCTATTTTTTTCAAAGAAATCGTTTACTTCTTGCTTTCCGGATAGTCGGACTTCTTCGACAAATTCCCAGACAATATCGTCAGCGAGATGGGAGTAGACCTTAGCCATATCGTTGTTCACAAATGCTAAACAAATGTTCTTTATCAATTCGCGTTTCGGCGAGTTACCGTAGTCTTGGGGGAAACTAAACTTCATGGCCTAATTTTTTAAAAGGGCGGCACCTTCCAATAGGGTGATCATTTTTTGCACTGTATTCATATTTCGTCCTGTACTTTTCACTTTAAGCTTCTTTTCGATAAAGTTGTTGGACAATTTGGAGTTAGCCATGCCTTCGGGAAGATAGAAATAGACGATATTTTCAATTACTTTGAACTGCTCCTCGCCGAGATCCATAGCATGAAAGGCTGCGATGGCTTCCTCGTGCGGAGATGTATACAGAAACGTAGCAAAAACCCTATTCCCAGGTAAGGCACTATCGAACGGGTTTTGATTAAATACCTCCTTCAGCTTTTTCTCGGTCAAAACGAAAACATCGATGGTTAGGTTAAAATGTGTGGCAATTAATTGTCGGATAGTTAACGATACCGTTTCCGGATCCTCAGAAGAAGCCAAGACAATATTCCCACTTTGGATATAGGTCACTACATATTTATAGCCCTGTTGGGCTATAATTTCTTTCAGCTCTGCCATTTTAATCAGATTTTTACCGGATACATTCACAGCTCTTAAAAAAACGGCATATATGTTCATCTTGATATCGATCTATATTCTCTATGTAAAACTACAAAAATTTTTTCTCTATCTTTGGTTAAATGAAACCTAATGAAATCACCCCTAAAGATTGCCAGGTAGAGCTGATTCTTCGGCTGAAGTCAGGGGATGTGAATGCATTTAGGCGAATTTATAATGACCACTGGGCAACTGTATACTATCAGGTGTTTCGTGTATTAAAGAATGAAGAAGATACGAAGGATGTTGTACAAGAGGTGTTCAGTAGCCTCTGGATACATCGGGAAAAGCTCTTAGATAAGACCAACCTATCTGCTTATCTATACGTGCAGGCCCGAAACCGTGTGTTGAATCTTATTGCAAGCCAAAAGGTGCGTAGTGATTATCTTCTTTCTGTCGCGAAGTACGCGGACAGGCTTCACAATATGACGGAAGAGTTAATAGATAGCCGGGAGCTCCTGAGGAGGGTGCAACAAGAAATCGATCAGCTTCCGGCAAAGATGCGGGAAATATTTGAGCTCAGCCGCAAGGATGACTTGTCCCACCGGGAGATCGCCGAAAGGCTGCAGATCTCGCCTGAGACGGTAAAGAAACAGATCAAGAATGCCCTGAAGCTACTTAAACCTAGACTGAAAAACATAGGTGGTGTCTGTATCTTGTTGTTGATGCGATAAAAAAAAGAAAAAAATATACCCCCAACCACAGGCTGACCTGTTATACTCATATAATCAAGATAAATCTGATTTATGAACAACGAACAGGTTCGTGAACTTATTCATAGGTATAACGAAGGGAATGCAAGCCCAGAGGAACAGGCTCTTTTGGAGAACTGGTATTATCAGCAAGGAGAAAAAACTCCGCTGACGGAGGAAGATCTGCTGTTTATTCTACAAAAGGAATCGATTTGGAATGGAACTTTACGCCGTTCGGGGTTGCTTGCTCCGAGGATTAAGCGCTTCCGTTGGTTACCGTATGCTGCTGCTGTCGTCCTGTGCCTCATGATGGGTGCCATCTTCTTCCTGTATCGGGGGGATAATGCACAGATCGCACAGCAACGAGTTTCTCGTCAGGAAATACTGCCGGGAGGGAATCAGGCCACATTGTTTTTTTCGGATGGACAGTCTGTCGAGCTACGTACAGACCAGAAGGAGATCCGATTGGACGGGCAACAAATTGTCTACAGTGATGGTTCGGTCGTGTCGCCAAAGGATAACCGTAGTCTGACCGTAAAGACCCCGAGGGGTGGACAATATAAACTCGTTTTGCCTGATGGTACCCAGGTTTGGCTCAATGCGGAATCAGCGCTGACGTATCCGCAAAGCTTTGGTGAAGACGAAAGAAAGGTGACGCTTCACGGCGAAGCTTATTTTGACGTCGCCAAAGGTAAAAACGGAGCTGCTTTTGTGGTTCACAGCCCACAGATGGATATAAAAGTTTTAGGAACTAAATTCAATGTCAATGCTTATCCCGATGAAGTAGCGACCAAGACGACTTTAATAGAGGGAAGCGTCAATATAAAAACCGTCGAAGGGTATTCAGCGATTATCAAGCCCGGGCAACAAGCCTATCAGACTGCCGGTGGAATACGGGTGGATCAAGTGGATACGCACAGCTTTGTAGCTTGGAAGGACGGCTATTTTGCATTCGAAAATACAGGATTGACAGATATTGTCCGGCAGCTTTCCCGTTGGTATGCGGTCACCCCGGATTATTCGAGTATTCCCGATTTGCATTTTACAGGAGGAATATCTAGAGACGTACCTTTAGGTCAAGTTTTGGATATGCTGGAAAAGTCGGGAAAGATCGAATTTGTGTTGAATAATAATCAATTAAGAGTATACTAAATTTATATTAATCCGAATGTGTGAAAGATTGAAAAACTACACAAGACCGTGCCAGCGCACGGTTAAAATACTGGTGGTACTGCTGTACTTGTCCGGTATGCAAGCCATTGGAAAAACCTATTCACAGAAGATTTCGATTTCGATGAAACGCGGATCTCTTGTATCTGTTTTACAAAGCATCAAACAGCAGAGCGGCTATATGTTTTTATATAATGATGAAGCAATAAAAGATATAGGCGATATCTCGTTACATCTTAAAGAAGTGAGCTTGGAACAGGCGTTACAAAGTGTATTTCAGAACCAGCCTTTTTCCTATTACGTGGAGGGTAAGACCATTGTTTTGGTCCCCAAGCCTAAACGATCGGTGCAGGTTCAGCACGAAAAGACGGACATAAAGGCCATACAGCGGATACTTCGGTCGAAGGTGGTGAATCCAGCCGGGCAGGCGATTCCTGCTGCTACGGTATCCGTGAAAGGTACGAATCAATCCACCCAGACGGATTCAGAAGGCGCATTCGCATTGCAAGATATTAAAGATGCGGATATCATTGTTTTTACCTCAGTGGGTTTTCAGCAGGTTGCTATTCCGGCATCGCAAGTAGGGTCAAGCGTGATCATGTCGGAAATTGTCAGTATGTTGGATGATGTGGTTGTGACAGGATACCAGACTATCAACCGGAAATTGTTTACGGGTGCAGCGACACAGGTAAAGATGGAGGATGTCAAAATGGAGGGAGTTGCCGACGTCAGTCGGATGCTTGAAGGTAGGGTAGCCGGTGTGTCGGTACAAAATGTCTCCGGTACGTTTGGCACGGCTCCGAAGATTCGTGTGCGGGGAGCAACATCAATTAGCGGCGAAAACAAGCCTTTGTGGGTCGTTGATGGTGTAGTGTTGGAGGATGTGGTAAATGTATCTAATGACCAGCTTTCCAGCGGCGATCCATTAACACTACTGGGTTCGTCTGTAGCGGGTATAAATGCAAACGATATTGAAAGCTTCGAGGTGTTGAAAGACGCTTCGGCGACCGCGCTTTATGGCGCACGTGCAATGAACGGAGTAGTGGTTATCACCACAAAAAAGGGGAAATCGGGGAAAGCCCGTGTCATGTACAACGGCAATTTCTCATCCTATCTGAAACCGAGCTATCGCACGTATGATATCATGAACTCGGCAGACCAGATGTCCGTTTACCTCGAACTGGAGCGTAAAGGCTGGTTAAATCATTCGACGATCTCTACGGCGAGGGACGGTGGCGTGTTTGCCAAGATGTATGATCTTATCAATACGTATGACGAAACTTCCGGTCAGTTCGGTTTGCCCAATACAACAGTGGCACAGAATGCTTTTCTCACGCGTTACGCAAATGCAAATACCGATTGGTTTGATTTGTTGTTCAATAATTCTTTTGTGCAAGAACATGCGGTATCGGTCTCTTCTGGAACAGAAAATGCACAACACTATTTTTCGACCAGTTACTATAAGGACAGTGGGTGGACCATAGCGGATCAGGCACAGCGTTATACGGCCAACATACGTTCCAATTATAAGCTTTCCGATAAAGTGACCTTAGGTACTATTGTCAGTGGATCGGTGAGGGATCAAGACGCGCCGGGGTCCAATACGCGTGTAGATGATGCCGTTCGAGGTGAATATACACGAGATTTTGACATCAACCCCTTCAGCTATGCACTGAATACAAGCCGTACACTTACCGCATACGATGAAGACGGGAACCTGGAGTATTTCAGGCGTTCGTATGCTCCCTTCAACATCCTCAATGAATTGAATAACAATAGTCTTAACGTCCGTGTCATGGACTTAAAGCTTCAGGGTGATTTGGGGTATAAATTTTTGAAAGATTTTGAATTTAATGTACTCGGATCGATGCGGTATGTCAAGACAGGGCGTGATCAGCGGGTCACCGAGTATTCCAATATGGCCCAGGCCTATCGGGCAAACTGGTCCTCGTCAGTGGTGTCCGGCAATCCCTATCTCTATACAGATCCTGACTTTGCTATAGCCGAACCAATGGTGGTATTGCCACAGGGTGGGCTTTTGCATATCACGGATGATGAAATGATCAACTTTTACATGCGCAATACCGTAAAATGGAACCGCGAATTTGACGACAAACACACCGTGTCTGCATTCCTCGGGCAGGAGATCAAATATGCCAACCGCCGTCGGAATTATAATAGGGGATATGGTTATCAATTTGATAGCGGAGGTGTTCCTTTTACAGATTATCGCATTATCAAACAGCTGTTGGAAAGCAGCGATAGTTACTTCGGTCTAAATGAATGGTATGATCGATATACCGCGTTTTTTGCCAATGCAAACTATGCCTATGACCGGAGGTATGTTGCTAACCTGACATTCCGCTACGATGGTTCCAACCAGATGGGGATGAGTACGACGGCACGGTGGTTGCCGACATGGACGTTGAGTGCGGCTTGGAATATCGACGAGGAAAGTTTTATGGAAAATGCACATGTTGTCGATTTTCTGAAATTACGGGGAACGTATGGGTTGACGGCCAGCATGGGAAGTGCGACCAACTCTTCCGCCATATTCAGGGACGGTTCTACTTTTAGACCTAATCTTTCGGAACTGGAGTCCAGTATTCAATTGGTTAGCCTCGAAAATGCGGAGCTTACCTGGGAGAAGCAATATGAAGCTAATATCGGGTTAGATGTAGGTTTTTATCGTGGGAAGCTTCATTTTTCTGCGGACTATTACAATCGAAATGGTTTTGACCTGATCGGTTCCTATCGCACGTCCGGCATCGGCGGGCAGGCCTTTAAACAAGCTAACTACGCTGATATGAAATCTCAGGGCGTAGAGCTGACGTTGGGAGGAAAGGCCGTGAACCAAGAGGATTTTAAGTACAACGCTAATCTGACCTTTGGTTATAATAAAAATAAAATTACAAATCTGAAAAATACGCCTGTGATCTATAATATGGTTGTTCCAACAGGAGGGGTGAAGGAAGGTGGAGCCGTCAGAGGGCTCTATTCTATTCCCTTCTTAGGTTTGGATCCATTTACCGGGATCCCATCGTATATTACCGAAAATAGCCGTCCAGGTGTAAATATCAATATGCAAAGCAGCGCTACGGATATATTGATCTACGAAGGGTCTGTGGATCCATTGGTGACAGGTGGTTTTTCAAATACGTTTCATTACAAACAGTTTTCTTTAAATGTGTTTTTTAGCTATCAGACCGGCAATAAAATACGTTTAAATCCTTTTTATAAAAGTGTGTACTCCGATATTTCAGCGATGCCCAATGAGTTTTTTGACAGAAGGGTAATGATCGGAGACGAGCAGTTTACGGGCGTACCCTCTATATTGGAGTTCAGGGAGTATACAGAACTGGGGGCTGCTTGGCCTTATAATACCTACAACTATTCGGACTACCGGGTAGTCGATGGGTCATTTATCCGTTTGAAGACGGTTTCATTGGGATATAATATGGATGACCGCCTGGTGAAAGCTTTGGGGGTGAACAGCCTTTCTTTTAGCTTGCATGGAACCAATCTATTTTTATTGTATGCCGATAAACGCTTGCGCGGGCAGGATCCTGAATTTTTTAATTCGGGAGGAGTAGCCCTACCTATGCCTCAACAGTTCACTTTATCGTTAAAATTGGGAATTTAGACTATGAGAAAGATGAATAATCAGACAATATTACTAATTACATGTTCAGCTTTTTTGTTGTTGGGATGTAAAAAATATCTGGAACAGGCACCTGATCAGCGAACCCAGATCAATACACCTGAAAAGGTAGGTAAACTACTGGTTACGGCCTATCCTTCGGGTAATTATATGATGTTTGCGGAGGCGATGACGGACAACGTGACCGACAATTATGTGGAGGGGCGTGCTGACGCAATTAATACCGATTCTTACTTTTGGAATAATGTTCGTTCCATATCGCGGGACTCGCCGACGAGTTATTGGAATGATGCCTATAAGGCCATTGCAGTAGCCAACCATGCGCTGCGCGCCATTGAGGAAATGGGTGGGGGAGCGGAATATATGCCTTGGAAAGGAGAAGCGTTACTGGCCCGGGCTTATGCGCATTTTATGTTGGTGAATTTGTTTTCCAAAAGTTATGATAAGGATACTGCGGCTGAGGATTTAGGCATACCTTACATTACCCAACCGGAGACAGTGGTAGAGCAAAGTTACGGTCGGCATACCGTCGAGTATGTCTATGAGCAGATCGAAAAGGATCTAAAAGCAGGATTGCCGTTGTTGAAAGACGATGCATATAGTGTGGCTCCGTTTCACTTTACCCGCAGGGCAGCGCATGCCTTTGCTACACGGTTTTACTTATTCTGGCAGAAGCCGGAAAGTGCAATCGAACATGCTGATCTTGTGTTTCCTGACGGAAATGTCGTCGCAAAAATGAGACCTTGGACAGGTCGTTATAAAAACCTGAGCTATAATGAGCTCGCGGTAGAATATACGAAAGCTACAGAACCAGCAAATCTGTTGCTTATTGAAACCCAATCCTGGTGGGGAAGCCGGTGGAGAGACTATCGCTATAGCACCTCGTCAGTACTGCGTAACCAGATATTCGGTTTAGGAGGCGAATCGAATATTACAGGCGGGGCATTGGCCTATATCACCGGTCAAGTCGGGCTGACTTCATATTATGTGCGGAAATTCACCTACTTTTTTGCTCGGATAGGTGGAGCCAGCGGAACGACGGGATATGGATATACTGTCATTCCTGCATTGACCACCGAAGAGGTGCTATTCAACCGCGCTGAAGCATACATTATGTTGGAACGCTACGATGACGCGTTGGCAGATATCAATACTTTTATCAGCCAACGAGTAACGGGATATAATTCGTCCACACATGATCTCACGCTGGATAAAGCAAGATCCTATTACGGCGTAGGTGATGACGGAGAAGCGCTGATCAAAGCTATATTGGATCTGAAGCGGCCTGAATTTATCCACGAGGGTATGAGGTGGTTTGACATACTTCGTCATCGCCTGTCGGTTGTCCATAAGGATCTAGAGGGCAATACCTATACGCTATCCGCCGGTGATCCACGAAGGACATTGCAGTTGCCACAGGAAGCGCTAAACGATCCCGGCATACAACCGAATCCAAGATAAAGGTGGATGATTACAGATATAAAAAAAAATAGTGAAATGAAAGCATTGAAATATATATTCCTCTTTTGGGTCGTATTTGCAACAAGTTGCAAAACCGAACTACCTCTCGATAAGCAAATCGGCGAATATGATCGTGATGGATGGCCACGTACGGAGGTAGACGATTGGTTACAGGAAACCTTTACCGATCCCTACAATATTGAAGTTAAGTACCGTTGGGACGCATCCGAATTTGCACAGAACAGGACGTTCGTACCTGTGGATATGGATAAAATACAGCCGTTCATGAACTTTGTTAAATCGGCTGTCATCGATGTGACAGCGCAGGTAAATGGCCCCGACTTTGTGAAAAAGCATTTTCCGAAGCAGCTTATGCTGGCGGGGAGTTATTTTTATAATGTCGATGGGACAATTTATGCGGGTATTGCGGAAAATGCCCGTAAAGTCTTTCTTTTTGGCGTCAACGATTTTGGGGGGGAGAGTGCAGCGGAAGTCAAAAGTAAAGTACGGGTGATTTATCACGAATTGACCCATATTTTGCACCAAAAGGTGATGTACCCTGTAGAATTCAAAACGATAACCCCCGGAGCGTATACCTCCAATTGGAACGCTGTCACCCTGCAGAATGCCCGGAACGCGGGATTTGTGAATGCATACTCGATGAGTACAACAAATGAAGATTTTGCGGAAATAACCGCCAACATCCTGGTGAACGGCAGGGCAGGCTTTGAAAGCATTATTGCATCAGCTAATGCAGAAGGCCAAGCCTTACTGCGGCAGAAAACGGCTATTCTTGTCGATTATTTCGCTCAGGTCTGGAATGTGGATATATGGGCGTGGGCAGATGCATTGGCCGAAAAGTTGGATGAGCTTGTCGAGGAACCCGTGGTTGAGCCCGATTTCGATGCGCCGCTGTATCCACAGTTGGGCGACGACAAGGTCTATAAATCCGTGATTGTGGATATGGAGCACTCGTCTATCCCGGCCAATCTGAAGAACTTATGGGCACAAGCTGCGTCAAATCTACTCATTATGAGCGATGGTAGATCGTTTCATAATAAGTTTTCCATGCACTTTACGAGTAATAATACCGTACAGTTGATTTTCTACTATTACGAAGCAAATGGGATATGGAGTGTTCCTCAGCGCTTAAACTATCAGATTATACCCCAATCGGATGGTGGCTATCGGTTTGCATATTTCTCCAGCCCTACGCCGGCGAGCAGTCTACGTATTTTGCCTGCGTTGGATCCCTTCCTAAAAGAATGGCTTGATGCAAATTCTTTTTTGGTACAATGGGCGGATGAAACGATTGCACCTCCGCTGGGAGACGAAAAGTATATCCATATTGCGCAGGCAGACGACCCACAATCTTTTATTGTTGGTGAGTTAGGCAATGTGGATTTGACGTCAAGTGTATGGCCTTTTAGTACCACCGATCCCCAAGAACAACTACATGACCAACTCGGGACCGGATCTGACAAATTGTATTCGACGCTTTTGTTTTCCGAGCACACCGCGCAATCACAGGGATTTAAAGATGATTGGGAGGCTGTTAAAGCAGCGGTTCGTGAATCGCATGCAAGTTATCCGACTAATCACCGAACGCTCTTCGGTATGGCGCTGTATATTGGGGCAACACTTAATGACGCCAAGTTAGCCGTGTTCTACGGACATGCCTCGAACATCACCAGCCCCAATTCGGTCGCTCGTTACAATTTAAATCTTTCCATCGATGCAAATGGTATAGCCAAAGTGACGAATTTAACAAATGATACCTTTAATGGTAATGCAGCTAATCTTCGAACAACCCTGCAACCATTTTTTGACAAATATATCATCAACTCTGGTGGAATGCGGATTATCTATGCACCTGAAACCGTTGCGGTTCCACCGACAGGGCAGAAATACGGTATGATTATTCCGGTCAATAGTCCGAATAATTATTTTTTCGGATTGGTGAATAACTTTCCTATCCTAACAGCGACGACTGCGGCTAATATGCCAACAGTATTTAATTAATGAAACAATGAAAAGATTTAGTTTATATATCCTGGTGTTTTTGACTTTAACCGTTGCCTCTTGTCAAAAAGAACTGGAACCTGTATTAGGAGATCCCGACGAACGTCTTAATGAAGCGTTGAGGTCCTATAAAGACAAACTGGTGTCTGCCGAATATGGCTGGAACGGTTATATCTACACCAAATTCGGCGGCGGTTACTCATTTCATTTTGTCTTTCATGAGGACGGTCGTGTGGAAATGGTCGGTGATCTGACGGAAGAAACAGTTACGGAAGTGAATGAATCCACTTGGAGGCTTAAATCCAGCCAACAGTCCTTGTTAATTTTTGATACATATTCCTATCTTCATCTCTTAGCGGACCCTAACCGGAATGTTTTCGATGGTCAGCCGGGGCAAGGTTATGGCTCCGATTATGAATTTGCTCTTCTGGAATCTGTAGGGAACACGTTGCGCTTTCAAGGAAAGCTCAACAAGATTGACTTCTATATGGTCAAGGCGACCCAACAGGATAAACAGGATTGGCAATCGGGGAAAGTTTTAGATATCGCAACAACAATAAAGCGAAATCGCTTTGCGTCTACTTTGACAGATGATTTGCAATTTATGGTCAATACCGAGCAGAAGGTTGTGGTGTTTGCGGGGCAAAACGGACAATTTACCACCGTGCCGTACACCTATAATACCCAAGGGATTTCATTGAAAACCCCGTACTCCAAAGGTGCATACACGTTTACTGACATTAGCTGGGATGAAGCTAACGAGACCTATTTTGTTCAGTCGAAGGGACAGCGTGTTGAGATGACGGTTTCATCGACGCCACTATTTTCCCTTGCACCGATGGTGGGCTATGGAAAGGGATTTTCGACGATTGAATTTAATGGCGAACAAATCAATTCGGCCCTTTCTTTGGGATTGACCGATAGATGGGAGCAGGCTAAGGAAAACAACTTACTTTATATGGGCCCTCCTACAGGTCGCATGTTGTTGGATTACGCTATTATGCGCTTTCTGGCCAATGATGAAGTTTCCATTCACTTTCGTTACAGGCATCCGGAAACAGGTGTCGAGTTTACAGTGGGAATTTGGTATCGTTTACAGGTCAATTCCAACGGCACACTACAATTTACGTATCTAAGACGGGACAACAATACCTTATTTAATGATGAACGTGTAATGAAGCCTTTTACAGCTGATTTTTTTGCGGCTAAGACATTTCGGATAGACTGGGTCGAAAACCCCGATCCAAATTCGCCCCATTTAATCGCAGGTCTGTATGCGGTCGATGACGCTACCGATTTCTTCTATGGTATACCTCGTTAATGCACGGAGAATAAAGGATTGAATGCTATGAAAAATAGGATTACCCGATATTTGATATGTTTGGTACTTGTACTGGCGGTACAACTCGGGAAAGCACAGTGGTCGCCAGACAGTATAGCTGTGATCGAAAAGGGCTTTTCGTCCTGGAATCAGCGAACTCCGGGAGGGGTATTGCAGATTGCCCGATCCGGGAAAGCCATTTACCAAAAGTCCTTTGGGATGGCCGAACTGGAACAGGGTACCCCGAATACTCCCCATTCGTTATTCGAGGCCGGATCTGTTTCGAAACAATTTACTGCTGCGGCGATCTTGTTGCTAATCAAGGATCGTAAACTGGTGTTGACGGATGATGTCCACCGGTATATTCCCGAATTGCCAGACTATGGGTATCCGATTACGGTCCATCATCTACTTACGCATACCAGCGGCATAAAAGACTGGGGTACTGTTGTAGCCATGGGGGGATGGCCCAGAACAAGCCGGGTATACAACCAACAGCATGTGTACGCGACTATATTTCGGCAAAAGAGCCTTAATTTTATTCCCGGCAGCGCCTTTGCCTACAGCAATTCCAATCATAATCTTCTGGTATTGTTGGTGGAGCGTATTACCGGCCGACGTTTTGTGGATTTTACGCAGACCGAGTTGTTCGATCCGGTAGGAATGACATATACAGGCTGGAGGACAGATTTCCGAAAAGTTGTACAAGGGCGTGCGGTAGCATACCGGGCATCGGGAAACGGTTACGAGCAGTTTATGCCATTTGAAAATACCTATGGGCATGCAGCATTGTTAACAACTACAGCAGATTTGATTCGATGGAATCAGTGGTTGGCAGACAAGAGGTGGGGAGACGAATTCGAACGGTTGAGATTGCTGCCGTACACCTTTGCCAATGGTACGAAAAGTGAATATACCTGTGGAGCACTGTTTGTCCGAACGATTAAGGATCAGTTGGAGATCTGCCATACCGGCTCGACAGCAGGGTACCGTTCTTGGTTAGCCTATTATCCGGAATTGGAATTATCAGTGGCTTATCTGTCGAATGATGCATCCGTACCTTCCATTGCGGTAGCTCGACTGGTTTCCGATTTATTTGTCGGTGCACATCCCTTGCGGCTACCGATAAAAAACAACCCTGCGTCTATTCAAGTAACTGATCTTCGGGCGCAGGTAGGTCTATATAAGTGCGTTGATGGTCCAGAAGTGCTGGAATGGGTGCAAAGAGGCGATTCGTTGTACCTGGCGCGTGATCCGGAGTGGAACGGTATGTACAATGATCCGTGGAAAACCGACATCAGACAGTTTAAATTTTCGGGCACGGAAGTGGACGTCTTGTCGACGAACGGTGCACAGCATTACCGTAAAGTGCAAGCCATTGATTTGTCCGATGCGAGACTCTCGGGATTACCCGGTCGCTATTTTTCGGAGGAAGCCGGGGGGGAGATTGTTATAGACTGGTCGAAGACAGATAACAGCTTTCGAATGCAGTTTGAAAATGGACAATCCGTTAAATGTGTCCGTGCATTCGTCGATGGGGACAAGCTATCGATCATCGCTGCAAATCACGTTATCCTGACACTTGAATATGGAAGGAAAGGAATTGTTGGTTTTACGGCAGATTTGTCGCAGGAAAGCTTTGCGATGGCGCGGGCGGATAATTTGGTTTTTGAGAGACGTTAATGGATATAGATAAAGAAATAAAAATGGTATTATGAAGAAAATTTTATTGTTATGCTCGGTATGTTTTGTGTGGATTGTATATGCGCAGGCTCAGGTTTCCATTGGACAATATAAGTTTACAGAAGATCTAAAACACCCCTACACGCCCTTCAAAATGCAGGGCGCTACAGGTACCTGTTGGAGTTTTGCCACCGTATCTTTTTGGGAATCTGAATTAATTCGGCAGGGCAAAGGTTCGCTGGACCTGGCTGAAATGTATGTAGTACGACATGCTTATAAAGAAAAGGCTGCCAACTATATCCTCCGTCAGGGGGCTGCCCGGTTTACACAGGGAGGGCTGGCGTACGATGTGGCGAGGCTGATCGATCTGTATGGTGTGGTACCACAAAGCCTGTATGACCAAAAAGGCACAGCAGATGGTAAATACGATCATACGGAATTGTATAATACATTAAAGGTCTACGTGGACACCGTTATTGCTCAGCAGAAAAAAGGTGTACATGTCGCTTGGCGCAGCGGTGTAGACAGTTTGTTAGATCGTTTCTTTGGTGAAGTACCTCAGGAATTTAGCTATCAAAACGAAACCTATACTCCAAAGACTTTTGCGGACCACCTTGGTCTGCGAGCAAAGGATTATGTGACATTGGCCTCCTTTTCGCATCATCCCTATTATAGCTCTTTTGTGTTGGAAGTGCCGGATAACTGGTTCAACGGTATCCATCGGAATCTTCCGATGGATGAGTTGATACAGGTGCTGGACTATGCATTAGATCATGGTTTTACAGTGGCGTGGGATGCTGCCACGCATGGTAGTGGCTTTTCGAATACCTTGGGGCTGGCAGTGGTGCTCGAGAAGGAGGTAGGTAAGATGCAACAGGCTGAAAAAGACGACTTTTTAGCGTCGGCCATACATCGCGAAAAGCAAATCCCTCCAGCACTTCGTCAGTCATTGTTTGAAAGCTATAGTATCACAGACGATCACCTGATGCATATTACAGGTCGTGTAAAAGATCAGCATGGAAAGACATTTTATTACACGAAAAATTCCTCAGGAGATGGGATACGTCCGACCAAGGGATATTTATATGCATCGCTGCCTTATATCCGTTTGAATACGATTTCATTTATGGTGCATAAAGATGCTATTCCTGCGCAGATCCGTGCCAAATTAGACCTATAGACCATGAGAGCGTTGTTGATTTTTTTCTATGTGCTTTGCGGAATTTGTGGGACGAATGCCCAAACAAATCCAGATTCGCTATGGATGGCAGATCATTATGTGAAGGAAGAAGTAATGATTCCCATGCGTGACGGTACACATTTGTTTACGGCGATATACAGACCGACGCAGGGAAAAGACCATCCCATCTTGCTGACACGTACACCTTATTCATCCAGTCCTTATGGTACATCTTTTCGTCCTTGGTGGAACGGACATTTTAACGAGTACGTCAGAAAAAACTATATTCTGGTCATACAGGATGTCCGGGGAAGGTGGCGGAGTGAAGGCGCTTTCGTGAATGTTCGCCCGCTGAGCGATACCTTGCAATCACCGGTCACGATAGACGAGCGAACCGACGCCTACGATACCATGGAATGGTTAGTCAATAATGTGCCCGGCAATAACGGTAGAATAGGAGTTTATGGGGGGTCTTACGGAGGTTTCTACACCTTAATGGCTGCTTTGAGTAGACACCCGGCATTACGGGCAATTAGCCCACAGGCACCTGTCACCGACTGGTTTATCGGTGATGATTTTCACCATAATGGTGCTTTTTTTCTGATGGATGCATTTACATTTTTTACAGAACAGGATAAGTACAGACCTTCCCCTACATCGACCTATAATACAGAATCACCATTTCGGTACGTGGATAACTATGATTTTTTCCTAAAAGGGGGTGCGTTGAAAAATCTTACGGCATTAACCGGAGATAGCATTCCTTTTTGGAAAGACCTGATGACAGACCGTCCGTATCATCCCTGGTGGTACGAACGTACCGTAACCCATTTTTTGAAAGATTTGACGGTACCCACACTGGTTGTAGGAAGTCCTTATGATGCCGAGAATACCTATGGTGCTTGGAAGACCTATAAGCGTATGCGTGAGGCGAGCCCTGCTGCACCGTTGACCTTGGTTATGGGCCCGTGGTACCATATGCAATGGGTAAGGGATACACTTGATTTCATTGGGAACCTCCATTTCCCGGGACAGACATCCCGGTGGTATGCCGAGCATATGGAATATCCTTTCTTTCATCATCATCTGTTGGATCAAGGGAACTGGGAAATGCCGAATGGTACGGCACAGATATACATTTCCGGCGAAAACCAATGGCATGCATTTCCGAGCTGGCCACCTCCTGCGACAACGGCGACGGCGCTTTATCTGCATCCCCAAGGGAAGTTGTTGTGGACTCCTGCGGAGGAACCTCAGGGAGAAAGCGTTTATGTGAGTGACCCGTCCCATCCTGTGCCTTATCGAGAAGATGTTCACCGCGTGCGTACATTAACGTATATGACCGACGACCAACGTTTTGCAGCACGTAGGCCGGATGTTCTTGTTTTCCAGACGGAGGTGTTGGAAAGTGACCTGACGCTTGCAGGGCCTATCGTGGCCGATCTGCAAGTGCAACTGAGTACGACCGATGCCGATTTTGTGGTTAAGGTCATCGACGTATTCCCCGATGATTTTAGTTACGGTGACCCGGCTCCCAGTAGGCATAGAAGGATGCCTTCATCAACCTATCCCATGGGCGGTTATCAAATGTTAGTCCGGGGAGAAGTACTTCGTGGCAAGTATAGACATAGTTTTGATACGCCCGAGCCGTTCGTGCCCAATCAACCCGAACACGTTCAGTTTACCTTGCCTGATGTGGCCCATACGTTTAAGAAAGGACACCGGGTCATGGTACAGCTGCAGAGTTCCTGGTTTCCTTTGGTCGATCGCAACCCTCAACAGTTCCTCGACATCTATACCTGTGCGGATTCCGATTTTGTACCGGCTACTATTCGCATCCTGCATAATGCGGTGCATTCTTCCAAACTGATCTTACCTGTTTTATCCACACCTTAATCCGACCCTATGACTTTTAGATGGTATCTTTTCTTTGCGTTTACCGTTGTTATCAACTCTTACTGTCTTGCTCAGCAGGAAAATAAATCCCTCCAGCCGATCCAACTGGAGGATATATATGGGAAAAATACATTCCGTATGCAGACTGATCATAACTTCCGGTTTTCAAAAGACGGCGTTCACTATTATCAGACCAGCGAAAACGGTGATTTATTAAAGTTTCGTCTTACAGATGGAAAGATCCAAGATACGGTGTTGAAAAAAACGCAACTGCAACAGCAGGGAGCCAATACCGTTTCATTGAGCCGATATGTCTGGAATGCACAAGAAAACCTTTTGTTATTGCATAGTCACCGGAAGAGCATATACCGCTTTTCCTTTACGAGCATCCCTTGGCTCTACGATATAGCGAGAGATTCGCTGTTCCAGTTGACCGACCAACCCGTAAGCAATATTTCCTTTTCCCCTACGGGGCGGCGTGTAGCCTATTGCAAGGGCAATAATATTTTCCTTTATGATATAGACACCCGAAAGGAGACACAAATAACGCATGCTCCAGAGGATGGAGCGGTGAAATACGGTTCTGCGGATTGGGTATACGAAGAAACTTTCGGCGTGGTACAAGCCTATAAATGGAGTTACGATGGGAGGTATATTGCCTGTTACGAATTTGATATGTCCCGTGTTCCCGTCTATCGCTTCCCCATTTATGACGCTTCATCGTTGTCCGAAGAGAGCTACGCATATCGCTATTATAGACCCGGAGAACCCATAAGCGAGGTTAGTATCCATATTTATGATCTGCATACCGGGAATCTACAGATAGGCGATAAGCCTGGAGAAATGGAATATTATTATCCCCGGATTTACTGGTCAAAAGACAGCCGCTCGCTATTTGTCTATAAAATGCCAAGGGATCAACGAAGTTTTGAAATCGGTCAGATTGATGTGCGAAAGGGCTCCTATAAAAGGTTGTTCACGGAGCGTGATGAGCGCTATATTGATCGTGCTACCTTCGATGCGTTTTACAGTTTCGTCGATGGTCGGCGCTTCATTTATATGAGTGAAAAAGAAGGGTGGAGAAGATTGTATGCCTATGACTTGAAGGACGATAAAGAGACCGTCCTCACGCCTTTTTCATACGATGCAGACCGGCTATTGGCCGTCGATGAAAGAAAAGGGCTGCTCTATTGTAGTGTGGCCGAAGATCCACGGGAGCGGCAGGTCCTGTCCATTGATCTATCGACCGGAGATGCCGAGAGACTAACGCACGATTCCGGATGGCATACCTGGTCATTCAACCCGACCTCTACCCATTATCTCGAGACATTTTCGGCGATCAATCGACCTCCGGTAACGACATTATTTTCTATCAAAGGAAAACCTGTGCGCTCGTTGGTGGATAACGCCCGATTAAGGGATACCCTTCAATCTTTTAAAATGTCGGCACCCCATTTTCTGCAAATACCCAACAGACATGGTGTTGATCTCCATGCCTGGATATTATTCCCGCCAGATTACAAACAAGATACCCAATATCCCGTTCTTTTTGCGAACTACGGAGGACCCGGTTCACAAAAGGTGACCAATAGTTGGGGTATGGTTAACTTTTGGCATCAATATTTGGCGCAACAGGGGATAATCGTGGTTTGCGTGGACAATACAGGTACGGGATTCCGTGGTGCAGGCTTCAAGAAGGCAATCTACGGTCGATTAGGCATACAAGAGATAGAAGACCAAATGGATGCCGCCCGGTGGCTTTCGGCCCAATATCCCACAGTAGATCCTACGCGTATCGGTTTTTGGGGATGGAGTTTTGGTGGGTTTATGGCGTCTATGGCTATTACATATGGTGCTGAGGTCTTTAGCACAGCGGTATCCGTTGCTCCGGTTACAAATTGGGAATTGTATCAGTCTGGTTATGCCGAGCGTCATATGGGCCTTCTAAAAAGTAATCCCGAAGGGTATGCAAGCAGTACACCTATGGCCTATATTGACCGTATGAAGGGCAATTTACTGCTTATTCATGGAACCGCAGACGACAATGTGCATTTCCGTAATAGTGCCATATTTTCGCAACAGCTGATCAAAGCCGGAAAGCAGTTCGAACAACACTACTATCCCGATAAAGATCATGCTATTGCTGGCACACAGACACGCTTTCATTTGTATCAGTTGATGACAGACTTCCTTATTGAAAAATTAGTCAGAGAGAGTAGATAAGGACCTTTTTATGTTGTTGGATATTTCTTAGATTTGAGAGAAATATTAACAGATGAATTTATACGCCATAGATACCGGATATTTCAAACTGGACGGAGGGGCGATGTTTGGCGTCGTTCCCAAATCCCTTTGGCAACGCACAAACCCTGCCGATTCGAATAACCTGTGTACGTGGGCCAATCGATTGCTGCTCATGGAAGACGGTAAAAGACTGACCTTGGTCGATACGGCTATCGGCGATAAACAGGATGAGAAATTCTTTAGTCATTATTATCTGCATGGTGATGATACGCTAGACAAATCTCTGGCAAAATATGGCTTTACCCGAGACGATATCACCGATGTATTGTTAACCCATCTTCATTTTGATCACTGTGGAGGTGCTATTAAGCGTGAATGCGATCGCTTGGTGCCTGCTTTCCGAAATGCCCGCTTTTGGTCCAACGAAAAGCACTGGAATTGGGCTATGAACCCCAATCCCCGGGAGCGGGCTTCCTTTCTCCGGGAGAATATTCAACCTATACAGGAGAGTGGTCAGCTACATTTTCTTGAAGAAGGACAACATTATAGCGATACCGTCGCTCTACGCTACGCATACGGCCATACAGAAGCCATGATGCTTCCACAGGTAGAATATAAAGACAAAACTGTTCTTTATATGGCCGACCTCTTGCCTTCCATCGGGCATATTCCCATTCCCTATGTAATGAGCTATGACGTCAGACCGCTGACCACAATGGAGGAAAGACAATCCTACTGGCATGAAATCGTAGAAAAGGAATATATACTGATGTTGGAGCACGATCCTGTCCATGAATGTTGTACATTGCAGCATACCGAAAAAGGAATACGTGTAAAAGATATCTTTAAATTAAGCGAAATATAGTGGAGAATAAAAAAAAGATCGGTATCATCGGAGGGTTAGATATCCTTTCGGATGAAGTGCTTACCCATCAGGACGAATATCACTTTTTGTTCGAACAACAATCCGATATACAGATGGGCATCAAGTTGCATTCGAAAGAAGACATGAGATCCAAAAAACTCCATATCTATACGGTCGCCAAAAGATTTGAAGACGGCCAGGCCGATAGAATCCTGCTTTTCGGTTTGGACAATCATATCTTTATCAAAGAGCTGCAGGCCGAGCTAGCTGTCCCCATTGTCAGTATGGTGGACGCACTTCATAGCTACGTGAAAGCGAATTGTAGAAAAGGTGCCAAACTGGGTATCCTTACTTCCGACTTTGTGAAAGCATCTGATATGTTAAAGGATTTTGAAGCGGACTACGAAATTGTCTATCCAGACAAACAGGAGTTACTAATGGATGCCGTTTATGGTGAAAAAGGTATTAACAAGGGTTTTCTGGAGGGGGAGGCCGTTCAGCAGGTCAGTCAGATTTGTGAAGACCTGACCCAACAGGGGTGTGCGATCATCATCCCGGGGATAGGCGAATTGTCACTCATCGCGGATACACTCCAGAGAAGAAACCCTGCGGTATTGGATGTCAATACCATCTATGTTGAATATGCACTTGATAGTATAGTAAATCCGTATACAAAACCCTTTAAACTTGGTGTCTTAGGCGGTGTAGGACCCTCTGCTACCGTAGATTTCATGAGCAAAGTAATACGCGAGACTCCCGCCCAACGCGATCAGGACCATATTAAAATGGTTGTCGAGCAGAATCCCCAGATACCCGATCGAACAGCCAATCTCGTGTATGGCGGAGAAGATCCGACGATTGCATTATTCGCGACCTGTAAACGTTTGGAAGCAGAAGGAGCTGATGCAATTGCCATCCCCTGTAATACAGCGCATGCCTTTGTTGAGGATATCCAGCAATCTCTAAAAATCCCCATTATCAATATGTTGGAAGCGACGGTAGATCATATTATCGCACAATATGGTAAGGACATCGTGATCGGTTTGTTAGCTACGGACGGCACGATTGCCAGCCGGGTGTACCACCATGTGGCTGAGAGATATTCTTTACAGGTGATAACGCCAGATCCCGAATATCAAAAGAAAGTGATGGATAGTATTTATGGGCCCTGCGGTGTAAAAGCCGGATATACGACCGGTCCGTGTAAAACGGATATCGACGGCGCGGTTCGCCATATCATCGATAAAGGTGCTCAAGTCTGCATATTAGGCTGTACCGAGTTGCCTTTACTCTTTCCTCATGAAACCTCATTCGTAATCGACGGTGTCTCTATTCCGTTGATTGATCCCACATTGGTACTGGCAAAAAAATGCGTACAGTTATCCATATCGGTATAAAGCACAACAAAACCAAATATTTAACGTTTTTCAGTAAATGTCACGTGGAAGCCGGAATATTTTGTATATTGAACGAATAAGATAGTATTGATATCGCTGTGTCCGAAAGCATACTAAAAATAGGCTTAATGGCTGTACTGATTATTTGTGTTCTGGGCGATACACTGTTCGCCCAAAACAGTATCGGTGGATCGGTGCAGGATACTTCGGGCAACCCGTTGGCCGCAGTCAGTGTGCGGCTGACTACAGATCAAGATACGTTTTCTTGTGTTACAGATACATCGGGTAGATATATATTCGAAGATGTAGGAGGACATACCGTCTTCCTTACATTCAGTATGCTTGGCTATGAGGTCGGCTACCAATCCATGTTCTTACTGGAAGAGAATAACCATGTGGAAGTACCAGAAGTGCGTTTGGAGCCTATGTTCTTTACCATAAAAGGAGTTAATGTTGTCCGGGTCCTGCCCTTAGTCGTGACGGAGGATACGATACAGTTTAACTTTGATGCTTATAAATTCCGGCCGAATTCCCTGCTCGAAGAAGCCATAAAAAAGCTCCCTGGTTTTCATGTGGCGAGAGATGGGTCGGTCTATTACAACGGTAAGGCCATACGCCGTGCCAAGGTAGATAACAAGGATTTTTTCGGAGGGAACCTGTTGACGGCTACCAAAAATCTGCCAGCTGGATTTATCCAAAACTTACAAGTCATCGACGATTATGGTCCAATCGATGAAGTTACCGGCAGCAAACACGATAAACCCGAGAAGATTATAAACATTACGTTGAAACCTGATCGAAAGCAGATTTATTTTGGGCAGATGACAATGGGTGGAGGGACAAATGATCGCTATTTGGGCAGTCTGGGTTTGAATAAATTCGATGACGGGCGCGAAATATCCCTCAATGGCTCTATTAATAATACCAATACAAATATGGTTTACCTCGGTGGCTTGGCCGGCATGTCGCGGGAGCGGAGTTTGTTGGATATTGGCGATTATGCCGATCCGGTGGATGGTCTCAATCATGTAAGTGCCGTAGGTATTAATCTCTCCGACAGGTTGGGAAAGCGCTTTTCGGTGCAGACGTCGTATAACTTTAGCAGAAAGAGAAATATAACCGATGGATTTTCGCAACTGACTTCCAGCTATATCGGCAATACCATTACCCGAAAGGAGGATTATACGTTAGAAACAAATGATTTTAACCACAGTGTCAAATTCGGTGTAGAGGGTAAATTTGCCAATAAGGATGAATTGAAGATACACGGAAACCTGGCCTTCAATAAACAGCGTGTATACAATGAAAAGACGACCAAAATAAGCAATGCGAACACAAAAAACATAGGTAGTTTTCAGGATACTACTGAGCTTACCACGCCTAATGGCGATCTTGACGTATTCTATTCCAAATTTTTCGCACGAAAAGGGCGAAAGTTTGCGGCCAACCTTTCCTTACAATCAAATACCTTGAAACGGGATGAAACTTTTAATGAACGTTATATCGAATTTGTCGATGCGCCCGATGATATTGATGAGCCACCTTACCTGCAAAATCAGTTGATCAATCAAAACAATGTAACCAATTCGGCAAACCTTGCACTTACCTATACCGAGCCCTTTATGGACTACGGGCGTTTCGAATTCAATTACTTGTTTGATATCACCGGAATTGATGCGGTACGTCTGGTCTATAACCGATTGAATCCAACAAATCCTTCATACATCGATTCGCTGGCAGTCGATTACGACTATTATTATAAAAATAACCGCTTTGGATTAAATTATCAGTATGAGTCGGGGAAGACATTAAAAGTGAATGTAGGTTTTGCGGTCGAACCGATTGTATTGACCGGTAATCTTGCCTTAGAGGGGATGCAGTATACCTATGAGAATATCAACCTGATACCCACGGCCAATGTGTGGTATAAATTATCGAAAGACCTGGACTGGCAGATTGACTATCGGGGTAAAAATAACCAACCGAACTTTAATCAGATTGCACCGGTAGTCGATAACAGTAATTCGAGAAATGTAATTATCGGAAATCCCGAGCTGAAGGCGGAGTTCGCCCACCGTATATCGACACGTATCCGCAAAAGTATTCCCTCCAAGGCCCAATATCTGGAAACGAACTTTGCCTATAATGTCATCATGGATAAAATCGTGAGTGATAAGACATCCTTATCAAGTTCGACGATCCAGCAGACCACCTTTCAAAATACATCGGGGTATTATGATATGCGTTGGTTTTATGTCTTCAATACACCGTTTATAACGGATGATCTGCAGCTGGATCTGACCGGTAATACCGATTACTTCAACCATCCGTCTTATATTGATAATCGGAAGCGAATCACCAAACAGCTGATGGTGAACCAGTCTCTGCAATTAAGATACACGTTGAGCGATTATCTGGAAAGCGGTTTTATTGCGAACTACAATTTAAATAATGCCAAATACGATATTCCGTTCCGTACCCATATCAATGTGCATACCTGGCAATGGGGGATGAATACAAAGACCTACTTAGGCGAACACTTTTCAGTAGGAACGGAGCTTTCTCAGCGGTATAATGAGGGGTATACGGCCAACTTTATGAACATTAATCAGACCGTGATCAATGGGTTTATCGAATACACGTTCCTGCCCAACAAAACCGGATTGCTACGCTTGCAGGGATTTGACTTGCTCGATCAAAACAAGAACATGGGGATATATTCCGAATATATCGGAAATGATGTCTATGAAGCCCGGAATAACAGGTTGGGAAGATATTTTATGCTTTCTCTCAATATACGTATACAAAAATATCCCAAAAAATGATGCGTGTTGTTCATATTTCTACATGTGGTGGACCCGAAGTATTGCAGGTTGACCAAAGACCTATTCCGCCGGTCGGAAATTCACAGATTCTTATTCAGGTTGCGGCAGCAGGTGTAAATCGGCCAGATATCTTTCAGCGGAAAGGTCATTATCCTGCGCCGGCAGGTGCTCCTGCTGATATTCCCGGCTTGGAAGTAGCCGGTCTTGTTGTTGAAGTCGGAAAAGAGGTGACGGCCTTTCAGAAAGGTGATCGTGTGATGGCCTTACTGAGTGGAGGCGGCTACAGCACCCATGCCGTAGCCGAGGAAAGTTGCTGTCTTCGGATACCGCCGGTACTTACTATGGAAGAAGCAGCTTCGTTGCCCGAGAATCTCTACACCGTATGGCATAACGTCTTTGAGCGCGGCGAATTGCATGCAGGGGAAAAGTTTTTGGTACATGGCGGTGCGGGTGGCATTGGCTATACGGCGGTTCAACTGGCGAAATTATTTGGTGCTGAGGTTTTTACTACGGTCAGCACAGCCGATAAAGCCTCGTTTGTTCAGGCCCTGGGAGTAGATCATGTGGCACGCTATACCGAAGTTGATTTTTCGGAGCTTTGGAAAGGCGAGCAGATTGATGTGATATTGGATAGTATTGGGGGAGCATACTTTGATAAAAATATGCGTGTGTTAGCTGAGGAAGGGAGGTTGGTCTATATCAATGCGACAGATGGAGGAAAGGTCGGACTTAATATCTTCGAACTCATGCAAAAGCGGATTACGCTCACCGGGAGTACCCTTCGTTCGCGATCCATCGCTTTTAAATCGCATCTTACAAAAGCACTTCAGGAGCAGGTCATGCCATATCTCGCAGCAGGCCGCTTTCAGATTCAGGTCGATCGGGTGTTTCCATTGGAACAAGCTTCAGAAGCCCATGCCTATATGGAAGCCAGTCAGCATATAGGCAAGATCATTTTGAAACCCTAAAGGTTTCATTACTTAACCGTAAATCCACTTGAATTTATACTGCAATTCCGGAATTTTGATCCGATCAGCCAGACGTGTCAGACGGTCGGGAAGTTTCATGATATAATCCCTTGCTTTTTCCCCTTGCTCGTTGAGATTGGACACCTTATCAATTTTCCAGTCTGCGATAAGTTCACGCAGGATATCGACATAATCGAGAGCGGTATATACCTCCATACGTTGTGCAGCATCCGAGAAGTGAGCAAAAGCCTCACCTTGCGGTTCGCCTGATTCACGTAAAAAGTGAGCAGGCATGACGATTTTTTTACGCATCATATCTTCAAAAGCCAACATCACTTCGCTCGGATCTACTGTTATCGCTTTGGAGATAAAGGACATATAAGCTTTCGCATGACGGGCTTCGTCAGCAGCAATAACGCCACACATTTTTGCTAATAGTTTATCACCAGTCTTTTTAGATATCCCCGCGACCCGGCGGTGCGAAACATTCGTGGCCAGTTCCTGAAAGGAGGTATATATAAAGTTGCGATACGGGTCAGCCCCTGTTCCGATATCGAAACCATCTTTGATGAGATATTGTGTACTTACTTCAAACTCACGCATATTGATACGCCCAGAGAGGTACAAGTATTTATTCAGCAAGTCACCGTGTCTATTCTCCTCAGCCGTCCAAGCACGTACCCATTTCATCCATCCCCCCTGTTCGTTTTTCTCCACATCTTCAACCATGGTCAACCACGACTCGTAGGTAGGAAGCGCTTCCTCCGTAATAGTGTCACCTATTAATACCGCTACCAAATCATAAGGGAGTTCTTTGGCACTTTCTTGCAAGTCACGTACTTCTTCAAAAAAAGTACTGCGCGAAGAGTCCGGAAGAAAGTCGGCCGGCTGCCACATATCTTCCACGGGCTTTAGGTATTCGCTCATCTCGTGAAGCATAAAGGGCTCCAGGTAAGCCATAACCTCTTTTCGTGAGCCTTCGGGGATATTTAACGGTTTCTCTTGCATAGTATACAAAGGTATGTAAATTAGTTTCTTTTTGGAATAAAAAAAGAATTGAAGGCAAAAGAATACATAGTGCTGACTTTTTTTGGAGATATAAATACTAACTTTGTCTATCAACTTGAATAGGATTATTTTGAAAGATTTTGATATAGGTCGGATTAGAGCGGATTTCCCTTTGTTAAGAAGAGAAGTGAATGGTAAACCTCTGGTATATTTAGATAACGGCGCGACGACGCAAAAGCCTCAGCAGGTCATTGACGCGATTATACATTATTACCAAGACATGAATAGCAATGTGCATCGGGGCGTACATTATCTGTCGCAGATTTCTACCGATGCATTTGAGGTGACTCGCCGCAAGGTACAGGCGTTTATCCATGCTGAACACGAGCACGAGATTATCATTACCAAAGGGGCGACAGACGGCATCAATCTGCTGGCCCAATGCTATGGAAAGGCATTTGTCCATGCCGGTGATGAGATTATCATATCAGCGATGGAACATCATTCGAACATCGTGCCCTGGCAGATGTTGTGTGAAGATAAAGGAGCTGTGCTGAAAGTTATTCCGATGAATAGTGACGGAGAGCTGGATATGGAACAATATCAAGCCTTGCTTTCCCCAAAGACGAAAATGGTCGCGGTGACCTATGTATCTAATGCATTGGGAACCATCAATCCGATTGCTGAAATTATTGCTTTAGCGCATCAGAACGGTACGCCGGTGCTGGTGGATGCGGCACAAGCGGTTCAACACCTGAAAGTTGATGTGCAGGCATTGGACGTTGACTTCCTCGTTTTCTCCGGCCACAAAATGTATGGGCCAACAGGAGTGGGGGTGTTATACGGTAAAGAGAAGTGGTTGAATGCCATTCCTCCTTATCAGGGTGGGGGCGATATGATTAAAGATGTAACTTTCGAGAAGACGACATATAATGAACTGCCTTTTAAATTCGAGGCGGGGACACCCAATATTGAAGCCGGTATATGTTTAGCTGCAGCTATCGATTATCTGGAGGAGATCGGCTTGGATCGTATCAAGGCCTATGAAGATGATTTGTTGGCCTACGCCACAGAAAAGTTGCTAGCTATCGAAGGACTGAAGATGATCGGTACCGCCGAGCATAAATCTTCTGTGTTGTCTTTTGTTATTAAAGGCATTCATCCCTACGATGTCGGCGTCATTTTGGATAAGCTGGGCATTGCGGTACGTACCGGGCATCATTGTGCACAGCCGGTTATGGATCAATACCGTATTCCGGGTACCATTCGGGCAAGCTTAGCGATGTACAATACCCGAGAAGATATCGATGCTTTAGTGGCTGGAATTGAGCGTGCCGTAAAAATGTTATTGTGATAGAAAATGACCATAAACGAAATACAAGACGAGCTGATTGAAGATTTTGCATTCTACACCGACTGGATGGAGAAATACGAATATATTATACAGCTGGGTAAAGAACTTCCATTGATAGACGAACAATATAAGCAAGATCAATATCTTATCAAAGGGTGTCAATCCAAAGTTTGGCTCTATCCCCATCTACGAGAAGGAAAAGTTTATTTTACGGCAGACAGTGATGCCGTGATCACCAAGGGGTTGGTCAGCCTGATGGTTAAAGTACTTTCCGGGCATTCCCCCGCAGCAATTGTGGCGAGTGATTTATATTTCATCGATCAGATCGGATTGAAGGAGCACCTTTCCCCAACCCGTGCCAATGGTCTGTTGTCGATGGTCAAACAAATGAAATTGTACGCTATGGCTTTGCAGGCCAAGGTATAATTCAGATCTGCTAAAGCAAAATATCCCCTTTTTGTATTTATTTAAAACCGCTCAGGATTGCGGCCTGGGTTTTTATGGACGAAATTAAAAAATCTTCCTCCACAGACTTTATTGATAAAAAATAAAACGGGATACGTTGTACGAAATACACTAAAACGTTTGCGTGGTTCATGCAAACGTTTGCTCACGTCTTAGCGTTGTTTGGAACAATATTTTAGTTGTACTATTGTGTATCAGTTATTCGATTGAAAGATGTTGGATCAGTAACTAACCAGATTAAGTATCAATCAGCATAAAAATAATAGATAGATGAAACAACTGTATTTGTATGTTTTTACAATCGTGACCCTCGTCCATCCATACGTATTGTCTGCAGCGGATTTCATTCCCTTGCGGAAGACCGGGATAGATCGTCTGGTCATTCAGGACTCGACGGAGACCGAAACCGATTCGGTGGTAATATATAACGCCGATCCGACCAAGGCTTATTTAGGAACCGATAGTGTTAACCTGTCGACAATAGGTCGAATGCCTAATGTCACCTTGCATCAGATGCTCAAAGGACAGACGAGCGGAGTGTATGTACAAGAAACCTCCGGTGAACCGGGGACGGTTCAACAAGGTACCTTGATACGTGGAATTTCCCACCCTGTATTGAATCCTTATGATGTAGCCAAAAACAAGCCTTTGATTTTATTGAACGGTATTCCGTTGATTGAGGATCCCTCTATTGTTTATGATATTCAAGATTATACTTTACAGCCTGTAGGCGCAGCGACAAGCATTCAATCTATCTTTGATGCGGAAAATATCGAGTCCATACATGTGCTTAAAGATTATAGCACGACGGCGATCTACGGCCCCCGGGCGGTAAACGGTGTTATTTATATTACCACAAAGAATGCAGAACCAGGCGAGCGTAAGCTCAGCCTGAGTGGATATTCCGGGTTTGCCGTGCCCCAATCGGTCAACACCATCAATGCGGATTGGGAAAAAAACTTCCGTCAACCCTATTATGACCGTTATGCTACGCCCGACCAACAAGCCGCATATCCGGCCTATCTAAGTGATTCATCCAATGTGAATTTCTACGGTCCTTCCAATTGGACGGATTTATATTACAATGTTGCACCTTTATATTCCATAAATGGTAGTTTAATTGGGGGAGGTGAGCGGTCTAATTTTAGATTTTACGCGGGACATACCTCCAATACGGGAGCGGCAGATGACACGTATTTAAAGCGTTATCAAGGGGCGTTCTATATCAACATGCTTCCCACTCGTTGGATGACGATATCCAGTATGTTACACATGACACGATTGGACCGGGGGAGAAACCGTTCGATCAGTGAGCGCTTAGGGGAAACACGTTTTATTCCAGATATGACTACACCCTTATCGCCGAATAAAGAGATGTACGGACAGTTTATTAGCGAATATGACAAGGTTATCGACGACAATATCAATAGCAGTCTTATCGGGCAAATTGCGATCAACTTTGCCATCTTGAAAAACCTGAATTTTTCGCCGCGTTTTTCAATCGATTATAACGAGAACAAACGGAATGTGTTTTGGCCCTCGACCTTAATGTCCGGAAATAATTATGTCTCTAATTACTTAGGCTACAATGAGCGTATGGTATTCGACAATACATTAACCTACGATCATCTATTTGCCGATAATAGCAACTTACTTTTTGAGGCCGGTATGAGTTACCAATCCGACGCCCAAAAGTACAATTATGGGGTAGGCTATAAAGGTCCGAATGATTTTATTAAGGTCAATATCGTAGAAGGGAATTCGCAAAAAGGTGAGTATCTGCGGGCAGTCGGATTTATCCCATATTATTATTCCGATCGTATCTACCACCGTATGGCTTCGGTATATGGACGTGCAACCTATGGGCAGGCTGGGCGGTATAAAATTGGAGCGTTGGTACGCCGGGACGGATCTTCACAGGTGCAACCCACAGACCGTTGGTACACTTCGTACGCTGTCAATGGTGAATATGATCTGAATTATCATGTGCAGTCCGATATATTTGATCAGATCAAAGTCGCTGCTTCTTACGGTCAGATGGGCAATATTCCGTTTTCAGATAGAGAATCTGCCGGTCCACAATATACTTCTGGCCTTGGTTGGGAAGGTAACAAAGCCGTCTTCTCTTATAATGGTATTGGTACGATCAACCGACCTTATTCATCGGGTTGGGTAGGTTATGACCTTCCTTGGTCGTATACGGATATGGCGAATATTTCACTGGAACTGGGGGTGTTGAAACAGTTGAGTATCCGTGCAGAATACTACAATAAACATACGAAAGAGAGTTTGTTCGCTGTGCCTACCGTAGCTGAATCAGGTTATAAATTCAACATCCTGAATGGTATGGCGGTGCGAAACACGGGCGTTGATTTGACTTTAGATTATACGTTAGCTCCATCGACCTCCTCTAAATTTGGCTGGAGTTCTTCCCTTAATATCGGGTATAACAACAATGAGCTGACAGCATTGCCCAATGATTTGCAAGAGATTATTGTTGGGAATAGGAAATTGGTCGTAGGGGAACGTATTGACCGTTTTTTCTTGCTCAAGAATGAAGGTGTATATGTCAATGACATCGATGTACCAGTGGACCCAAATAACTACAAGATATTAACGTACAACGGTGGTACACCGCTCAAAGGAGGCGATCCGCGTTGGGTAGACGTCAACGGGGATTACAATATCGATAATACGGATCGTCAGTTGATGGGCAATATCCTTCCGAAATATGTAGGCGGTTTTTATAACCAGTTTACATACGGTCGTTTAGACTTAAGCTTCCAGCTTTACTTCAACCTAGGACGGGAGATTATTAACCAGCAGGCCGCTCGGTATTTTGATTTTGCCAATATGGATGAGTCAAGTACCATTACCGGTGTTCGTGATATTACGTTCTGGGAACAGAATTTTGATGACCAAGACTATCCTCTCTATAATCCCTGGTCTTCCGTTACGCCTTATCAGGCGGAGCAGGATATGTTTATGGAAGACGGCTCTTTTATCAAATTGCGTAATCTTTCTCTGGGGTATGATTTAACACAGGTGGTTAACGGAAAAAGACAGACGTTCGATCGCTTTTACGTGTATGTATCCGGTAACAACCTGTTGACTTATACCAAGTACTCAGGAAGAGATCCGGAATTGGTTGACTTCTATGGTTATGATACGGGTATGGGTATCCGTATTCCACGAACATTTACATTAGGCGTTAAATTAGATTTTTAAGAACATGAGATATATCAACACGATAATAAAGACATTACTTATTTTCTCCATGTCGCTCGCTTCCTGTGACGGACTGCTAGACATTGACTCCCAACATATCGTCAATGAAGAGAACAAATGGAAAGATATCAACGATGCGCGGGCGTCATTGATGGGAATCTATGGATTAGTCCGTACGGCGTTGGCTGAAAATAATGCCCATTGGATATACGGCGACTTGCGTCAGGGCGATTTTATCGCACCGAACAAACGGGAGCTGCAAGAGGTGATCGATGGCAACTTATTGTCATCCAACAATCTCATGAAAAATCTGAGCAACTGGCGTAAATTTTATGCGGCCATTAATGCTGCTAATCTCTTTATCAAATATTCGGGTCAGATCATGGAGCTTGATCCCCAATATACAGAAGTAAACCATAACATTGACGTCGCACAAGCCCGTGCGTTGAAAGGCTTTTGCTACTTTCTGATGGCTCGTATTTGGGGTGAGGTTCCGATTTGGGATAAAGCCTATGAAGGTAACTTTCCAAAGATAGATGCATCATCGGAGGATGCGGTCTTGACGTATGCGGAAAATGAATTGAAATCTGCTTTAAATGTACTTCCTTATCGGTATGGTTTCCTCAATGATGAGATCTATCCCGTGGATATGTATCACGGTTATAGCTACGAAAATTGGGATGGTGTATTGTTCAATCGTCTTTCGGTTAATGCGATCTTGGCACATCTGTGTGCCTGGAGCGGTAAGTATCTGGAAGCATCCGTATATGCGGATTTTGTCTTGACTAATGCTGCCAAGTCGGTTGCTGTATATGCTCCGTCGGTTACATTAACAACGCCGGAGGGGTATTTCTTTAATTCCAATAATTCGCACTTAGTGGCATTTCCGTTTAAATGGTCGGCTATGGAAGCTTCATTTGATGGACACATCGAACAGCTGACCTTAGCGTCACCCTTAGTGAATAAACCTTCTCCAGATATGTATATCCCGATCGAGCGTATCATAAGCATCTTTCATGAAGATGGTGATGTCCGTTTTCACGTAAATGAAAAAGGCGAATACGTCTCCAATTACTTTTCGGAGCTTGGCGGTGTGGTACCGATATTCAGCAAGATCAAAGTGATTCGTGGTGGTACCAGTGATGGCTCTTTCCCGCTATTCAGCTCGGTTATGGTACTTAGCCGTATGGAAGAGATTGCACTTTTGCGTGCGGAGGCTTTGGCTGTATTGGGCGATAATGAGGGGATAGCACGTGGTATCCTGAATCAGATACGCCGGTCGAGAGGGTTGGGGGACGCTCCCGTATCGAATGATCTTATAGATGAAATCTTCGCAGAAAGGCGTCGGGAATTGATGGGAGAAGGTTGGCGTTGGTTTGATCTGGTGCGTTATAACAAAATCAAACGCAACGATCCTGATTTTATGCAGCTGATTCAGGACAAAGGAATTTTTTGGCCGATAGCCGAAGAAGTACTGAGCAACAACGATCTTTTGGAACAAAATCCTTACTGGGAATAATAACGATATGACAATGAAAATAAGATATATTGCTATGATGCTGTTTGCGGTCTATGTTTTTACCGCAAATATATCCTGTGTCAAACATGAGGGATACTACGACTACGTTAATACAGAGAGTATATACAACGGAACAGCGATCGACTATTTCAAAAGTAAAGCTGGTACTTATGATTCGCTGCTTTTTGTATTGGATATGCTACCCGAGTATAAAGACCTTATTGCGGCTGGGGACGTGACTATTTTTGCACCCACGAACGCATCCTTCCATTTGGCAATGACTAATCTTAATCTGGTCCGGCAGAGTCAGGGGAAGCCCTCACTTCGTTTGAACGAACTTGATTTGGTTCATTTGGATACATTGGTTTCCAAATATATTGTACAGGGCAGGCAGACGACCGAGCAGATGCTGTATGTAGATGGACTGGAGGTAAATACGGTCAAAAATGAACTTACCATGCATGCCCAGCGAATCAAACAGGATGCCTCAGGTTATGTAGGGGGTGGTTTGGTAACCGTATACTACACGGATAAAAAAGGGTCGGAGTTCGAGATATTGTGGGTACGCTCGGCGACGCAAGCAGTAAATATTCAAACCAATGATGCCGTGGTCCATGTATTGGCTAATGGCCATGAGTTTGGTTTTGGTGAATTTTTGACTCGAATGAATAAATAATCGGCTATGATGAAGAGAATACTATATCTATTATTGGTGTGCATATCTGTCGCATTGGCTTACAGCTGTAAGAAAAACTTTCCACAAGATCTGAATGCCTTTAGTTTGGACATGAACTTTACGCAGAAGGAATACCAACCGACTTTAGGGCGGAGTACCGTTTATCAGGGGAATTTTAACAGCGGCGAGTCGTCCCTCCCTTTATCTTTCCGGATATCTGCTGTACGTACATTTGACGGTAAACCCGCTCCCGAACTGTTAAAGCTGTTCCCTGTTTCCATCTGGACCGGGCGCTATACCGGTGAGGAGAAGTCATTGGAAGAAATCCGTGCAAAGCGCGATACGGTAATGCGCCCGCTTTGGGAGATCGGAGAACACTCCGGGACGTTAACCATGTGGGAAACGGCTAATTCCAATATTTTAAAGGTTTTTCCGGATTCAGGTTATGTGTTCGATGTGGAAGTACAGAGTTCAGGAGGACGTCGCTATTTCAGGGACCTTAAGCTGAAACCTCAAATAGAGGAACCCTATTCGTTGAACGGACTGATCATCTCTGGGGGAATGTTAGGCGAGGAAACCCGTACACCGTTGGAAGGAAGGATCAATGTCTGGTTCAATCGGGTTGGTGATGGTAGCTCGATTACATTTAAAGTACTCAGACCGGATCTGACACCTATCCCTCTGAATAAGTTTAATACAACGGATTGGGAGAACATGTTACATGGTTTTAATATGCGTTTTGCGCCAGACTACAGTTCTGTTACGTATGACGTCGAGTACCCTATACCATTGGTGTCGACAATTCCGACTAAATATACAGCAAATGGTAATGCATATGCTTTGTTTACATTTGATCGTATCAGTTATGGCGGGATAAGATCGGATTATGGGATAGGATTTCCTTTTAGCATATATCAACGCGGAGATTGGGAAGTGATCTTTTATTTCTACGACGAAGCTCCATTATTTGAAAACGATTAAGAAAGTGCATCAAATGAAAAAATATATAATAGCGATTTTGTCTGTGATTCTTGCCACCAGCGTCTATGCGCAAAAGAATGTGGACGTATCTGGATTTGTTCAGGATGGTGAAACGAGAAGAGGTATCTCTAATGTGTCCATACTTTCTACAAAATTGGGTAAAGCCGTTGGAGCAACGGATAAATCCGGTTATTTTAAGGTCTCCGTACCGGAAGGCGATGAGTTGGAATTCAGTAATCTGGAGTATAATGTCGCTAAAGAAAGTCTTGTCGGTAAGAAGCTACTGGTGTTTACCGTCTATTTGGAAAAGAAGCAGAATGCACTAGAAGAGGTAGTCGTACAAGGATACACCAGCCGTACACGCGAGACCATGACAGGCTCTTCAGTACGTATCGATGGTAGCCAACTACAGGACAATCCGGTATCCAATGTGATGCAGATGTTGCAGGGTAAGGTAGCTGGTATGAACATCCAGCTGAACTCTGGACAACCTGGAAGCCGTACTTCCGTCATGATCCGCGGTCTGTCGAATATCTCCATGAGTGGTAGCGGTGTAGACGGGTTTCTGACACCCACGTCACCCTTGTATGTAGTCGATGGTGTACAGGTGGATGATAATACTGACTTTGAATACGGTTTCAATTCGGGAGGAACCGGTATCAGTCCAATTTCTCTGATACCACCGGAAGATATCGAATCCATTGATGTGTTGAAGGATGCCGCTGCTACAGCTTTGTATGGCTCACGTGGAGCTTACGGTGTGATTATTATTACCACCAAACGTGGTAAATCTAAAGTGCCGATTATCCAGTATACAACGAATCAGTTTTTTAATACCGTTCCAAACCTGCGTGATGTCTTAGGGGGTGTCAATGAACGCTATGCCCGTATCAACCAGATTATGGAATATAACGGAGATATATGGGAGGCTCGGGACGATATACAGGATAGTCAGTTATTGTCAGACAGTCTGAACCCATACTTCAACAATTCGACCAACTGGCAAGGTGTTTTTTATAAGCCAACCTATAATCAGACGCATAATATCAATGCGTCAGGAGGGGATGTGACCTTCAATTACAAGATTAACGGATCGTATTACAACGAAAAAGGTATTATTCAAAACACCGGTTTCAGCCGTTATACCCTAAATATGAATTCGGAGTACAGACCTACGGAGCGCTTCCGCCTTTCGGGTATCATGTCTGGGAACTTTGGTAAGCAAAAAACCGGAAGTGGAAACTCGGTGACACAGGGTGGCGTGGCAGCAGCTTCGTCTGCTACATCGCTTTTTCCCTCACCTAGCTCTTCCTTCGTGAACGGTGATATCCTGTCGGCGTTGACGGGACGCAACGATGACCGCACCACAGATCTCCGAGCTACGTTAGATTTTGATTTTGAAGTGCTCAAAGGTTTACGGGCAAGCAACAATTTCAGTTACAACTACGCAACAACACGTAAAGATGTCTTTACGCCGGCTGTCGCCAATAATAATAATTCCAAGAGTTACAACCATGACGGACAGCGGGGAACTTTATATAATCTGACTCGTCTGAATTATATCAAGGACTTTAACCGACATACGGTAATGGCGTATGTCTTCAGTGAGCTGAACATGACGGAGTTTCAAGCCAAAGCTCAACAAAAAACCGGTTATCCCAATGACCAATATGAAGGCCCCTTTGGGTTTAATGGAGGAAGTGCTTTGGGGGGTGTTTTGAACAACATGTCCGACGTCCGTACTGCCGGTTTTGCGGGGGCGTTGAGTTTAAACCTTTTTGATAAACGGTATATTGTAGATTTCAACTACCGGTTTGATAAATCGTCTTCTGTTGGCCCTGACGTACCTTGGGTCAAAAATCCAGCCATTGCGGCTCGTTGGAACCTAGAGAAAGAAAGTTTTATGGAGAACTTTGCAGATAACTTCTTGGACTACTTGTCTCTGAGGGGATCCTGGGGTAAGAATATCGTTCCTACAGGTACGGTGTTCGATGCCAACGGAAGATATATCTATTCCGGTTATTTCAACAATAATCAGACGATTGGTTTTTCCTGGGGGCAGATGCCAAATACCCAGCTTATTCCTTCTACGACCACACAAATGAGTGGCGCTGTGGAGTTTGGTCTTTACGAAGGACGGGTTAACGCTACCTTGGAGACCTACTATAAGCAAGTCGACAACATGTTGTGGGAAAAGCCACTGGCCAATCACAACGCTTTTGAAAAGATTAAGACCAATGAGGTCAGTATGGTCAATTACGGCTATGAATTCAATCTATTATTTAGACCATTGCCATCCTCCAGTAAGGTTTCGTGGGATCTCACTTTAATAGGTGCCTGGAACGATGACGTACTTACGATGTTGCCCGATGGAAACCGAGAGTTTATGAAGTATGACGATCAATATAATACATTTCATACCTTATATCGGCTGGGACGTAATTCCATGTCCTTTGTATTATTTGACTATCGGGGTACCTTTGCCACGGATGGGGATGTGCCTGTAAACCCAGCTACAGGCGAGCCCTACAAGACAGCGGAAGGTTACTACTTCCAAGGCGGAGACCCCTATTGGACCGACTTAAACGGCGATTACATTCTAGACAACAGTGATATGGTTGTGGTCGGTAACGCCCAACCTAAAATGACTGGAGGTATCAATACTTTCTTACGCTATAAGGGGATTTCCTTGAATGCGCAGTTGTCATATACCTACGGTCGGGATGTAATCAACGCCGCCTTGGCGAAACAGATGGAATCCTATGGTAGTCCTTTCGGTCGATATGGGGGGCGTAAAGAATCCACTTTGCTGCCCTTGGATCGCTATGATTTCTGGAGGCAGTCGGGTGATGTGTCTGCTCTTCCTAATCCCTTTGATTTTAGGAGAACGGCAGTTCGCCCGTTTCGGGCTAATCAGACCCTCTTTATGGAAGACGGTTCGTATTTGAAAGTTAATTATATAACCTTGGGGTATAACTTCCCTCGCGAGTGGACGCAAAAGTATAGTGTCACTTCTATGCGTGTGTATGTCACCGGGAATAATCTGTATTCGTTCTCGAGCTATTCGGGACCCAATCCAGAGCTCGTGACCTCTGCCGGGTATGACCGTACGGATGGTTATCCTACGCCACGTAGCTATACGGTAGGATTAAGTGTACAGTTCTAATGTGTTATAATATTTGCAAGACATGAAAAAGATAAGAAATACGAAAATCGGAATGCTCCTGTTGCTGTTATTTATGCTAACAGGCTGTGATAAATTTCTGAACGTAGAGCCCACTGATAGTCTTTCGGGTAATAATTTTTGGAAAAGTGAAACCGATGCTGAGACTTTTACCCTGGAGGTGTACCGGCTTTTTCGGCAGGGTATAGGAATTGAACGTCCTACTATCCTGGCTGGAGATCTGCGCTGTGCACCGGTATTGCCTCCCGAGGGCAATAATCCGAGGCGACCCGATATTACCTTACTCGCCTATAATATGGTGGGGACAGCGGTGACGACAAAGCGTGTAGATGATGGTGGAAGTCAACAGGCTAATACATTTTGGGTGACACACGTACTGTGGAACCGGATGGACAATTGGGTACCTCACTACAAAGTTATACAATCGGCCAATATTCTTTACGATAAAGTGCCGCAGATAGCTGAAAATGATGCCAGTATATCACCCGCTACTGTAAAACGTTATCAGGCCGAAGCGGTCTTTATGCGCTGTATGACCTATTTTATGCTGTTGCGGCTCTATGGAGATGTGCCGTATTATACCGAGGCATACAATCAAAAACCGCTGGGACGTACCTCCCATGTACAGGTCGCTAAGAATTGTATCGCTGACCTAGCCGCTCATTACCAGGATCTGCCATGGACGTACAGTGATCCGGCTGACCATGCCGTACGTGCGATGCGCGGATCAGCTTTGGCACTCATGATGCACTTGAATATGTGGTGTGCGGGCTTTGATGAGAACAATAAACGCTTATACTATGAGGAGGTAGATCGCCTGGGGGATGAGCTTCGCCTAACGGGAATCGATCAGCAGGGGGCTTACGCGCTATTGCCTATCGAGGAGACTGCTTCTATTTTCAACGGACGATCCAAAGAAGGCTTGTTTGAAATTCCAACCAATCCCAATTATCAATCAAATACCGGAAACGGCAAGGAGCAGATCGAAAATTTTCGCCGGCATTTTGTGGGCCATGTCTTACATGCACCATGGTTCTCGCTGAATGCAGCATCTGGACGTAGTGAGCTGGCTTATGAACCGTCTTATATGCGGCTCCTTTATCCGGAGGGGGAGGATGATCGTCGTATTGAGGAGTGGTTCACAAAAGGTGAGGGTACCTCTACTGCTAATATGTACGGTGGTGACTATACCTTTGTGTTCTTTAAGTTCTTTAACTTCGCGTACGGGAATAGCAATACGGAGCAATCTGTAGGTTTCTCGCAGGTAATTTTCCGAATAGCCGATGCTATCCTCTTGCAGGCTGAAGCTGTCGCCGAGTTAGGTACCAATGATGCCAAGGCTGTGGAGTTACTGAATATGATCCGTGGACGTGCGAAGGCGGGACTATATCCGGCGGTAAATAATTATGATAACAACCTGAAAGCCGCCATTTTTTGGGAAAGATGTAAGGAACTGATGGGGGAAGGACATTATTTTTATGACTTGGTGCGGTCGCGTAAGATACTTGATATCAATTACTGTATGCATCCGATATCATACTCCGCGTTTTTACAAGGAGCGTGGACATGGCCTATCAATGAGGACGTGTTAAAAAATAATCCGTATATGAGCTTGAATGAATATTGGAGATAATATAAAGCAGACAATAGATATGAAAAAATTACTGATATATTTTACTTTCGCGGGTCTCTTGATTGCAGCGTGTAATAAAGAGGACTACTATCAGGATTCTGGAATACACGATGCCGTGTTCAACGGCGATATGATGGACTATTTGGATTCGAAAGCTAAACGTCCAATTGATCTTTTCGATACTCTTGTGCAAGTGATCCGTCATGCCGGTATGGAAGATGTATTCCGCAATGAGCAAATTACGTTCTTTGCTGTTCCTGATCCTAGCATCAACAGCACACTGGCTGCGTTGAATGTTTTTTTGTATTCATCAGGACAGGACACTGTCAAATCATTTCGTAGCGTTAAACCGGAGGTGTGGCGATATTTCCTTTCGCAGTATATTATCCGGGGAGATTATGGATTGATTGATTTTCCACAGGTTGATACGACAAAGCTGCAATCTTTTTCGGGACAACTTTATCAGACCTATAATGTGGATGAACCACTGAACGTAGGGGTGATTTATCATAATCTTCAGAATGACGGGCCTGATAACAGTATAATCGAAGTTCCCTACAAGGGGCCAAGGCAAATCATGATTTCTTATATTCCCGATTTTGCCGAACCAAAAAGAAACTGGATCAATACCTTAATCGCTTCATCCAATATAAAACCGGATAACGGTCGTGTACATGTGATCAATTACAACCGGCATACCTTTGGATTTAACACCATTAAATTTATCCTGATGGCAAGGGAATACGGTATAGATTACGAATAAAGAGAAGAAATAAAATGAAAATGAACAAGATATATATAGGGATGACTGCAGCGCTCCTGCTGATCATGGGGTCTTGTAAGGACAATGAGGTATTGGGGCCGGATCCGTATGCCGGAGGTAAGGAGCCTTTAGGTATCCGGTTTGCCGAAACTGCACCCTCACCGAGTGCGGGCAGAACCGGCACATCCATGACTTTCACAGTATATGGAGCCAAAGAATATGAAGATAAGATGCAGTTTTTGGTCAATGGTGTAGAGGCTGAGGTTACTGAGGTCACCGATTCGACGCTGACGGCTATCTTGCCGGATAACGTGAGTACCGGAGGGACACGGCTAGTTATCGACGGACAGATCTACCCCGGGCCACTGTGTGAGATATTGGGTAATGTTATTATAGATCCGACTTTCAATGCCGGGGTAGGAGCCAACAGTACTATCGCGACCATAAAAAGGCTTAGCAATGGGCAGATCTTCTTAGGTGGGAGCTTTACCGATTACAATGGGGCTGCCGCTGCTACGACAATCAACGGATTAGCACGCATCACAGCCAATGGGCAGTATGTTTCTTCGATGAAATTTGGTATAGGTGCCAGAGGTGGTAGTGTGAATTCTATCCATGAATTGAGTGGCAGCAAGTTGTTAATATCAGGGAGTATTCCGGAATATAACGGTAAGGATCTGGTTAATCATATCACGAAGATCAATTTGGACGGTAGTTTAGATACGGTTCAGGTTGATATTTTAAACCTTACCAGTGATCCCGAACGAAGCAAGCTTTGGGTTCCGACGTTCAATGGAGGAACAAATTTATCGGTTATGAAAACCTTCGTACATAATAATAAGGTGACGGCCTTAGGAGCCTTCACGCATTACAACGATTATTACTACGAGCGTTCGACCTATGACAACAGGTTGATGGGGGCATATCCGGTCGGTGGTATCGTACGATTGAATATGGATGGTTCTTTGGACGATACATTTAATGTTAACCACACTTTACCTACCGAGCAAGGGCAAGAATTTCCGCCTGCTACTAAAGGTTTGGACGGGATTGTTAACGACGGTTTTATGCAGTCCGATGGCAAGCTGATTGTAGTTGGTTTTTTCAATCGGTACAACGACGTGCCGGTGAAAGGAAATATTGCTAGGGTCAACCATACCGATGGAAGCGTAGACAATACTTTTAATCCCGGCAATGGCGCTAACGATGCCATATACACGATTACCTCAACGCCGTCGGGTAAGTACTTATTGACTGGGTTTTTTACGAGCTACGACGGACATAGTTCGAACGGTATAGTGAGGGTGAACGCCGACGGTAGTGTGGACAACTCTTTTGTAAGCCGTGGATTTAGCGGTGGGTTACCGAACTATATCAAAGAATTGTCCAATGGAAAGATATTGGTTTCCGGATCGTTCAAACGCTATGACAATGTAATCCGGGAGGGGTTGTGTATCCTGGAACAAGACGGTTCACTCGCCGAAGGATACAACAATACAGGTAAGTTGGATGGATTTGTAATGGATGCTTTGGAAGGAACCAATACACAGGGACAAAAGACAATCACGTTGGTAGGATTTATCTCCCGGTTCAACGGAAAGAGTAACATAGGTAACATTGTGCGTCTGGCGTTTATAGAATAGTATGTTTAGAACATGAAAAGATTAATTATGATATCCAAAATGAAATTCTTTACGACCTACGGCGTTGTAGGGTTACTAATGCTGACATTAGCTTCGTGTAATAAAGATTTTGCTTTTCGGTTGAATCTGGATGAAAAACCTGACGATGGGAAGGTTCGGCCAACAGAGTATAAAGTCGCTTACATCATCGTAGAAGGTGGGGTAGGTACCATCGTAGGGCAACAGGCAAGAGACATCGGGGCTATGCCCACATTGGGGCAATTGGCTACCCATGCCATGGTGTCCTGGAACGGTGTAAGTGCGGAGAATAAGCAGTCGCTTACTTCGTATGCTGATCTGTTGACCGGTGTAGAATACGACAAGCATCACGTCGCCGGTGACGGCAGTGGCAATAACCTAGCCGATTATCCGACATTGTTCACACATATTGCGGACAATACCGATATGCGTATGGCGTTTATTAGTGCGAATGCTGCCTTAGGGGCAGTGGTACAATCGAACGAGGTGGATACATATGCGATCGAGGGCAGTGATGCGGATGTTGTAACCAAGGCTGTAGAAGAGCTTGAGCGGGAAGATGCCGGATTGGTAGTGGCAACTTTCAAGGAAGTTGATGCAACAGGACAAGCGTCTGGGTATGATTCGGAAGATTATATAGAGGCTTTAGGTAACTTTGACCAACAACTGAAAAGTATTACGGATGCTATATATTCACGTAAGAATTATCCCAATGAGCGATGGTTGATTATTGTCACTTCTACCAAGGGAGGTCAATATACGTTGCCATCAGGACAGGACGATGGTTCTGTTTTTTCGGATACCGAACGTAATAATTTCATTGTTGTAAATAATTCGCAGTTTGCTTTCAAGCTCTACGAACGTATGGAAACCGTAGATCCCGCTTGGATAAGTTCGGCGGTGAAGTATACATCAAACGTTGGCCGCGCAGTAATTAATGCAGAAAATGCTGCCATATATAATATTGAAAAGAATAAGGAATATACTATCCAGATGAGGATAAAAGTCCATAGTTATGGTACTTATACCCAAACTGTATTCAGTAAACATCCGGATACAGGAGGAGGGAGCCCTGGTTGGGCTTTCATGATAGGTAGGGAAGGTGCTTCTGGCAAAGATTGGTCAAGTGGATCTTTTCGGTTTAAGGTGGGTGGAACAGAAATTTACGCGACAGCCGATATAGCAAAAGAAGTTTGGTATTCCGTTATCGCACGGGTATGGATGGATGGTGCTACACAAAAAGTTACCGTTTTTAGGGACGGTGTTGAGTATAATACAGGTGATATCTCTGGTTCTAGCGCCAATGGCGTTTCAAATGAACCGCTCCAACTAGGGTACGCGAAGGGCTATGCTACAGATTTTACTACTCAAAGTCATACAATAGCCGATGTACGCATCTACGATGTAGCCAAATCAGTTGCAGATATACAAAGTTCTTATTGTACAACGATGTCTACCCCCAGTACAGACTCATACCATAATAACTTGATCGGCTATTGGCCGGGCTACGACGGAGGAGCGGAACTAAAAGATAGGAGTGGAAACAACCGGCATTTTGATCTGACGGGTACTTATTCTTGGACAAATTTCGCGGATAGAAGTGCTACCCTTTGTCCGACCTTGCCGGACAATTTGGAGAGATACGTTATTCGCTCAGTGGATGCACCTCGATTGATATTTAGTTGGCTGAATTTTATGAATATAGACGAGTTTGACCTGGATTCGCAAATATGGAATCCGACTTTTACGAACCCATAAAAAGCATAAAAGAATGAAAGGTATAAAAAATATAACATGGATGGCCTTGGGTTTGGTCATCATGATGGTATCCTGTTCGAAGGAATATGGCTACAATTTTGAGAATGGTTACAATTCGGGTGAGTATGAAGACACTGTCGACGTAGATATCGATACCGATCCCTTCAAGATCGATTATTCAAAATATACACAGGCTCGTTTATTTCCAGGGTTAATAGCAGAAGACGAGCCCCGGTTGGAAGAGTTTTTGGTGCAGATCGATTTGGATTACGAAGAGATTAGCAGCAGAGATCTACGTATATCTGTTGCTCCTGGAGCGTGGCAAAGTACTGGTGTGTATGCGCCGGCAGGGGAGCTTATCGTCATTGATGTGCCTATGGGTGTATATGGTCTCACAGCACAGATCAGTCCGCATGTCGCTACAAGTACAGATGGTATAGATTTTCCGCGACGGGATGCCGTTATTTTTAACCGACAGACGCTATTTCCGGGAAAAAACTATATGCGTAATCTATATGGAGGGCTTATTTATATTATACCCGCTCGTCCATTGGGACGTATTATAGACCTGTACTTTACTGGAGTGGCTAAAGCTCCCAGTTTTAAATTGAATGGTCCTGGTGCAACGACGAACGAAGAATGGCAAGCGATGGTCGACAATACCACTGTACCTTGGTTTGAGTTGGAAGGGGACCGCATCGTATTTACGATGGAAACTGAAAAATTGAAGAATAACCCGATCCCAGATCCTACAGAATTGATGGAGACCTGGGACAGAGCGATCCGTGAGGGTTATTGGGATTGGACAGGGATGACCGAGGGTAATCCGGATATCCGTCACCGCGCGCCGTTCAACAAATGGCGTATTGTACACGACGTGTTATTCAGACCTGGGGTTGCACAAGTTTCCGGATATCCTGTCCGTGCTGGTAATACAGAGAATTACTTTAGACAGGCGACAACTGTGGATGCGGTGAAAAACTCCAATTGGGGAACCTATCACGAATTGGGACACAATATGCAGATGGGATCGACATGGAGCTTTGCGGGTAATGGCGAGGTAACGAACAATGTCTTCCACTTCGGGGTATCTTGGTTGGTATTTGGTCAGCAGAGTTACAAGATCGCGGAGGTATGGCACAAAGCTGTACCGTATATCGCGGAAACAAAGTCGAAAGACGGTGCAAACGCAATGAACTGGGCCGCTCTGGATTTATCTGATAATAAATATAAAAGTCAAGCGCATGATATCCGCTTGATGATGTGGGCACAGATATTGGAAAAATATGGTTACGATTTTTGGACCTACATCTACAAACGTGGTCGTGAGGCTCGTTTTACATCTGCCAACGATCAATCTAAAGTAGACTTTTTTTATGAAGCCCTGAGCGAGTTTACAGAAACAGATATGGAGCCGTATCTGAATCAATGGGGATTGTATGTTAGTGCCGTATCTAAGCGTTATGTTTCAGAGACAAAGGGATTTCCTTTGCTGGATAGACAAGTGTGGAATTTTAATCCGGTGACGAGGACGGGGGGGGATGAGCTATATTTACCGGAAATTAATAAAGAGGGATGGGCAGTAATCACGACTAGTTCTCAAAAGTCTTATCCAGCTATTCAGTTAATAGATGATAACGCATCGACAATATGGCATTCATGTTATGGTGATTGTGGTAACCCCGGCAATGGAAGCATACCTCCGTCAAGTGATGATGTAACTTGGGATATAACAATTGATCTTGGAAGTGCCAAATCTTTGAATGGATTTGTTCTTAATCAACGAAATACGGATCACTTGAAAAATAGTCCTACAAAGATTACGCTATATGTTAGCGCTGACGGCGTTAATTATACGGAATTAGGTGAATATCCGCTATCGGTATCTCCTGAGAAGCAGGCTATTTATTTTGAAAGCAATCGCGAAGCGAAGAGCTTCAGATACGCTAAATTTATAATAAAGCGTATAGATTTATATGGATTTGGTCTAGGGGAGAAAAATACAGCATTGGCAGAATTAGGTTTCTTTGCTTTAAATTAAATAAGGATATGAAGACTTTAAATTATTTGATATTGCTTTTTATTTTGGTGACAGCATTTTCGCTAAATGCTTGTAAACAGTATTTCGATCCACCACTGGTCTTCGAACCGGATCCAGGACCTAATCTGACGAAAGATAGAAAGGTGTTGTTGATTTCCATAGACGGCTTGGCCGGACTTGAATTATATAACTATGTGCCAGCTAATATTAATACACTGTTGGAGCATTCGAAATACACTTTTGAAGGAATAGCAGATGCCAATACACATGATGCAGCAGCTTGGACAACCATACTGAGTGGTAAGAACAGTGCTAAGCATGGCGTACATAGCAATGACTTTGATGATGAAGCGGAAGTGGATCCAGATGATCCGCACGGACATGAGGGAAGCGGTGAGTCGACAGGGTATATTACAGTGTATCAACGCTTGTTGGAAACGGGTAGATCGCTAAAGAGTTTGTCGATAACACCATGGGCACCATTGGATCAGAATATGTTTAATCTCTCGGATGAGAATGGCGTAGTTGAATCGGATGAGGCTGCTAAGGATAAAGCAGTGGATCGAATTAAGAATGGGGAAGATAATTTGACTTTTACTGTTGTCAATTTTAGAGACCTCAATGCGGCTGGCTTAGCTGGTGGATTTTCGATGGAAAATGCTGACTACAAAACTACACTGGATCGTATTGATGGGTATATCGGTGATATCTTGGAAGCAGTTTCGCAACGCAAACGCAGTGCTAATGAGGACTGGGTGATTATTGTTACCTCCAATCATGGGGGGATCAACGACTCGTATGGTGGTTCTAGTTTGGAAGAACGGAAGGTGCCGATCATATATTATAATGAAAATTTTGTAGGTCAGCAGTTTAGTGTTCCACCATTTACAACCGCTTTTCGAGCAAGAAATGGTGTTAATGGAACGATTCCTGCTGTGGAAGCGGAGATGTATAATATTGGGACTTCAGGTGAATACACTATTCAGCTAAAGCTAATGGTTCATCAATTTGGATCGAACAATCCTGCAATTATATCGAAACAAAGTAATACAGGGAATGCAGTGGATGGATGGTCTTTTATTCATAATACAGGTGTTGGTTGGCGGATAAAAGTGAGAGGTACACAAATAACGGCAGCAAATCCAAAATTTGATATCGATAAATGGTATACGCTTACAGCTCGTATCTATATGGATGGGACTACAAGGAAAGTCCAAGTGTTTACAGACGGCACTCTAATTAACGAAGGCGATCTCGGAACCGCTCAAGGCTCATCGAGCAATGATCTGAACGTGGGATATGCCCCAGCTTGGACAGGAGGAACAACGATACAGACCGTTAAGGATTTATGTATATATAATACTGCGCTCCCTGCTCAATATATCCAAGATACTTACTGTCAGAGCCCTATCGACTATGGGAATTATGAAGATAATTTGATTGGATATTGGGCATTAGGGGATGGTATCGGATCAAAGTTGCGAAACAGTGTGCAGGGTGCGCCTGATTTTACCTTAAATGGATCTTACAGTTGGGAATTTATGCAAAATGATTTTTGTAAGATAGCGACTGGTGAAGAAGAAGATGAGAATGAAGCTTTCTTATATAGCATTGATATCCTCCCCCAAATCTTTTACTGGTTAAATATCGAGACACATGATTCTTGGGATTTGGAAGGTTCTGTGTTCTTAAGTAAGTTCGAGACGGAATTTATCGGTAAGTAACCCATTAACCACATTGAATATGAAGAAGATATATTATTACGTATGGATAGGCATAGTGGCATTGGTTGTAGCGGCTTGTGCTAAAGATATGTCGTGGAATCGCGATAGTGAGATTCCGGAAACTGAAAAAGGTACTATTGTTGGTCAATTGATCAATGACGATGATAATCAGCCTTTGAAGGGGATAAAGATACTCTTTGAAAGACAAACTACGGCAAAGGGGGAGCAAACATTTGTCGATACGGTAAGTACCGATGCGGAAGGTAAGTTTTCCTATCAGATACCCTTTCCCAACAAAGTGAAATTGTCGATCCGGGATACAGGTCGTTATGCCAAGGATGAGACGTTCATCGAAGTCTTGGAGCATAAAGAATATAATGTGACGATGAATAGTCATCCACGATTCGGTGTAATGCCAATTAAGGTGCACGTTAATGATACAGACACTGATGTGCCATTCGAGAATATTCACGTCTCACTTTGGGTACGCGAGACCAACGATGAATCGTATTCTATGGTAGAGTCGATTTTGACCGATGGAGAAGGAAACGTACAATTTGAAGATATTGCATGGCCGGTAAATTATGAAGTACGTGTGGAAGAAGATCCTGAGCGATACGTGATAGATACAAAGTCCGGTAAGATCACAACGAAAGATCCGTTGAATCTGACATTAAATACAGAACGTTTATTTGGACAGACGACAATATCTACCACAGTGCTTGATGAAAATGATATGCCGTTTGATTGGGATGTAAAGGTAGCGTTGTACTTACGTGAGAGCGGAGATGACGAATACGTGAAAACGACTACATTAACTACTGATGCACAAGGGAAAGTATTGTTTGAAAATGTTGACTTCCCTGTTGAGTATAAGATTGTGTTAGACGAAAAGCCAACGGCCTACGATTACACGGCGATTGAGGGTGTCTTGACTAAACAGCGGCGAGCTGTTAGTGAAACGCTTGTTGCCAAATCTAATTTTGGTGTTGCTGACTTGCAATTTACGGGATGGTGGTTTTTTCAAAATCAAATAGCGGCAGGAGAGAAACTAATAATTAGCTATAAAAGTGTATTGGACGATGATTTTAGTGAGCCTGAGACTATTACGTTGGATGGCAACGGAAAATATACACTTCCTGATTTTGATTATCCAGCGGAAATCAAGATAGAAAAGTCCACGTCAAGTATTCGCCCTTTTAAAAATATTACATTGAATGTAAAAGAATCGAATGCTTTGTCCACAATTAGGTTAGATCTATTAGACTTTATACCTCGATATTGGAACATGACTCCGGCAGACTCGTATACAGGAAATACGTTGGTCGCTTTTTATGGAGGAGTTAACGTACAAACTATGGAGGTTGATAGTAAAGGAAATATTTATGCGGTGACGACAGATAATAATTTGATCCGTATTGCTATGGATGGTTCGGGGCATAAAGTTTTGGCGACGGGCTTTACTGCGTCCTGGGGACTTGCAATACAGGATGATTATACGTTATATGTCGTAGAAAACTCAGGTGGTCACAAAATAAAGAAAGTTGTCATAGATCCAGATACTGATGTTGCGACTGTGTCTGTGCTGACCGGTCAAAATACATCGGGTGGGACTGATGGAGATTTTTCTGTAGCTACCTTTAAAAGACCCGGCGATGCAGTCTATGATTCAAAACGAAACGTATTATGGGTGGCTGAATGGGAGAATGCGAGAATCAGAAAAGTCGATTTAAATAATAATACAGTATCTACCGCGACTACGGATATAGGTTATGGTTTCGGTATTTCACTAACAGAAGATAAGAATACATTATATATTGCTTGTCATACAAATCAGGATGCTATTTATAAGTATGATATAGAAAATAATAAAACTTATGCTATCAGAAAAGGGCATTCGACGAGACATATTGCTGTTGCTCCCAACGGCGACGTATACTATACGATCAACCGATACCCTCGAGTATACAAATTTGTGTCTGAGAACCCTGTTGATGCGACTGGACTTGGGGGAGGAGCATTACCGAGAACCCCTACAAATAATAGTGCTATAATTGCAGGGACACAAAGCGGATCAATGTTTGGGACAATCCCTCCTGTAGATCCTAATGTTGATATAGCAAATACAGCTATCCTTGTTGGACAAACAAATTCAGATGGTAGTCCAACAGGATTAGTATATGATGCGAATAAAGGTAGGTTGTATTTTTCGGTACCTGCTGATAGTAGGATCTATTATTTAAAATCAAAGTCGGTACCTAATGATTGATGTGCCATTTAGTAGCAGCTATGGTCAAGTATTCAGATAGCAGAATTTACTATGTGAAACGTTCAACGGTACCGGAATAATAATCACTGCTCGTAAGCATAAAAATAAAGGGTGAGGTTATATAACCTCACCCTTTATTTTTATGCTTTTTTTTTGATTGCTATACCCCCTTCCCCTAAGTTGCGTGTCTCACTTATAAACAGCAATAATTTTTAACCCTTATAGACTGATGAAGAAAGCAGAGAAATTGCTTAAGAAATACAATGCCGGTACTGCTACTGCGGAAGAAAGAGCTATTGTAGAACAATGGTACCTGAAGTACAAAACGTCGCCATCGGATCTCAAAGAGGAAGAATTGCTGGAGGAATACCACATGGGTTTTGAAAAAATGCAGCAATCGATTGGTAATAAGAAAGTAGCAAAGATAGGACGGCGAATAGCCGTCGCTGCTTCTTTGCTGTTCTGCATTGGAATGGGTTGGTATTTCTTTCATGCTGACGAAGCTCCGATACAAGCAGAGTCGACAGCGCTTTTATTGCCTGAAACAAATACCGCTGTTTTGACATTGGCAAATGGGACAAAGATTAACATTCGTGATGGCAACGTCGGTGAGATTGGAGAAGAGCAAGGCATAAAGATCAGCCAGACTGCCGATGGACAGTTGGTTTATACGATAACGGAACGCAATAAGCGCATGATAAAAGGTGGTTACAATACCATAGAGACCCCCATAGGTAGTCAATATACCGTAGTATTGCCGGATGGTAGCAAAGTATGGCTGAGTTCCGCTTCGAAGCTCCGTTATCCCGTGCATTTTTCGGAAAAAGAGAGAAAAGTTGCGCTTACTGGGGAAGCGTATTTTGAAGTGAAGTCGAGTTATTCGGCAACAACAGCCCGGAAAATACCCTTTATTGTTTCATCCCGAAATCAACAAGTTGAGGTACTTGGAACACAGTTTAATGTTAGTGCATATCCCGACGACGTAGCTATTAAAACAGCCCTGGTGGAGGGGAGCGTGAAGGTGTCATTGACCGGAGATGCGACCGGTTCCGGTGTGCTGTTAAAACCGGGTCAGATGTCTGTGACAGCTACGAACAGCGATAAAATCCGTGTGGACGATATTGATATCAACGATATCAAAGCCTGGAGAGAAGGATACTTTATTTTCAATAATGAAAATATTGTGGACATTATGCAGAAGTTGTCTAAGTGGTATGGATTTCAGGTTGAATATCGGGGAGATATGACCGATCTGGCTTTTCAGGGTAACTACCTCCGTACCCGAGATCTCAGTAATTTATTGGAGACTATTGAGATGACAAATAAGGTGAAATTTGAGATAAGCAACATAAATAATGAAAGGAGGGTAATCGTCATACGAAAAAAATAATCAACCCATTACACGATGAACATATTTCTGTGGAAAGAACAGAAGTGTTGCGAGCACTCCTGTTCTGTAAAGCATAATGCTTCGACAGGATAAATTAATAACTGATTGTAAGTCTAATAAATCCTAATTCAAATGTATAAAAAAATAACTGCATTGTGGTGCAGCAAATCGTATTGTATCCTAAAACCGCTCATCATTATGAAGCTTAGCTTTATCCTTTTGATCGTTACGTTCTTTCAGGCAAGTGCGGTGACGTTTGCCCAGAAGGTAAGTATCAAGGTAGTAGAGGCCCCTATAAAAGAAGTCTTCTACCAACTATCCAAGCAGACGGGCTATAATTTTATGACGGATGCTAGTCTGTCGCGAAAAATAAAAGCCATCACGTTAGATGTGAAAGATACAGAACTTCGACAGGTGCTGGAAAGGTGCTTTGATGGTATTGCTGTCGAAGTGCTGCTCAATGCAGATCATAAGACGGCTTTTGTGAAAGAAGCGCCTCAGGGGAAAGGAGCTACATATATGCTTGACAGCCGTCAACAGATAGAAGTGACGGGAACGGTGACAGGTGAGAATAATGAACCCTTGCCTGCAGTCAGTGTTGCGGTAAAGGGTACGTCGATAAGAGCAGTGTCAGATACACAGGGAAAATTTCGGATCCATGTGCCGAATCGGGAAGCCGTTCTGGTATTTAGTTATCTGGGGTATAGTGCTCAGGAGCGGGTGGTCGGAAATGACGAAGTCGTCTATATTAAGCTGATCAGAGCGGTATCGGAAATAGAGGAAGTAGTGGTCAATATCGGTTACGGCGAAGTGAAGAAAGAGGATCTGACAGGGGCGGTAGGGCAGGTCAATGTGGAAGAACTTCAAAAAGCCCCTGTGGCTACTTTTGATCAAGCCTTAGCTGGAAGGGTGGCAGGTGTACAAGTGTCGGGGAATGACGGGCAGCCGGGAACTCCCAATAATATCGTAATCAGAGGAAACAACTCACTTACCCAGGATAACTCGCCTTTATATGTCGTCGATGGTTTTCCAGTGGAAACTTTTACGGAAAGTCCCGTAAGTCCATCAGATATCGAATCTATTCATGTACTGAAAGATGCTTCTGCTACGGCGATATATGGTTCAAGAGGTGCAAATGGTGTTATTATAATTACTACAAAAAAAGGAACAGATTCCGATCCTGTGATTTCACTAAATTCCTATTATGGTTTCCAAAAGGTAATCAGAAGGCTTGAAATGATGTCGCCATATGAATTTGTCAAATATCAAAATGAGCTAAATCCCATAACGACGGAAAGGTTATATCTTGATGGTAGAACATTGGACGATTATAAAGATATGCCCGGCATCGATATGCAAGATGCGCTGTATCAAGTTGCTCCTGCTCATAATCACGATATCGCTTTCAGAGGTGGAAATAAGGGAACGCAGTATGCTGTTTTTGCAAACTTATTTAAATCTGATGGAATTATCCAAAACTCAGGATATACCCGTGGGCAAGGTAAGTTTACGTTAAGCCAACAACTGAAGAAGAATATTCGGGCATATCTTAACGCAAACTATACGAAGACAGTAACATCCGGTTCTATTATATCAGATCCGACGGGAGGAATCCCAAGTTTGAGTATCATATACAGTGCACTGGGGTACCGACCCATTTCAGGGTTTGACGATGTAGATTTAATGGATGAGCTTTTTGATCCTGCTATTATCACAGAAACACCCACAGATTATCGTCTCAATCCGGTGATTTCAGTAAACAATGAAATCAATGAAAGAGTGTTGAATAGTATCATCGTCAATGGTCATATTGATTTCAAGTTGAATAAACGATTAACATTGAAAGTAAAAGGGGGGTTGATTAGCAATGAGTTTAATACTTCCAAGTTTTATAACTCAAAAACACAAATAGGCAATCCCAATTATCCAACTTCTAAGGGTACGACGGGAGGGATTTATAGCCGTCGAACGGATAATTGGCTGAATGAAAATACATTGACGTATAACAGAACGATCAAAAAACATAAGCTAAATATACTCGCAGGCTTTACGATGCAAAACAATAAGTTGTCTTATTCGGGATATACATCGAGTTTTATAGAAGATGAAGATCTAGGTATTGATGGAATTGACTTAAGCACTTCTTTAGTGCCGGATACGTACAGGAAGGAATGGAGTCTAGCTTCGTTTTTAGGTCGGGTGAATTATGATTATAATAAAAAATACCTAGTCACGCTAAGTTTTAGGTCAGACGGATCTTCTAAATTTCGTGGAAATAATAAGTGGGGGCATTTTCCTTCTGGAGCATTTGCATGGCGGATGAGTAATGAGCCATTCATTAAAGATATTAGATTTATATCTGATGCAAAACTACGCGTAGGCTATGGTATGACTGGAAATAACAGGGTAGACGAGTATGCTACCTATTCAGGTATTGCATTTCCTTTTACTTCTTATTATTCCTTTAATAACGCTACTCCTGGTCGGGGAGCGTCTCTTCAGACGACTACCGGTGTTCCCGATTTAAGATGGGAAACCACAAGCCAGTTTAATCTGGGATATGATTTAAGTGTAATTCGAAACCGTATACAGTTTACTTTTGATTATTACAACAAGACAACGACAGATTTATTATTGAATGCTAATTTACCGTATACTACGGGATATTTAACGGCATTTCAAAATATTGGTAGCGTTCGAAATCATGGTTTGGAATTTACAATACAAACGGATATTATAAAGACGAAGAATTTTTTGTGGAGTAGTGCTTTCAATATTTCATTCAATCGAAATAAGATATTAAAGTTGCAACCAGCACAGTCGTATCGTCTGGCAAATGTAAGTTTTGTAGGAGATTTTCATAATGTTGCCCCTTATGTCGCTAAAGTAGATCAGCCGATGGGAATCATTTACGGTGCTATTTCTGATGGTCTATACCAGTATGGCGATTTTGATTTATTACCAGACGGAAGTTATTTCCTCAAAAATGAGGTGCCTACCAATGGGCGTGCTCGAAATACGCTGCAACCCGGGGATATGAAGTTTGTTGATGTGAACAATGATGGTACCATTACCGCTGAGGATTATGTGCCCATCGGAAATGCCAATCCCCGACATGTTGGGGGCTTTTCGAATGACTTTAATTATAGAAATTTTGATCTTAATATATTCTTACAATGGTCCTATGGAAATGATATTCTGAATGGCAATAGGCTGTACTTCGAACAAAATACGTATAACCTGTATAACTTGAATATGTTTGCGTCAGTAACAGACCGATGGACACCGGAAAATCAGAATACCACTATACCAAGGGTAGGGGGAGTTCCACCGCGTATTTATCATACGAATATTATAGAAGATGGTTCTTTCCTGAGGTTGAAAACAGTAAGCTTAGGCTATACTTTTTCCGATAAAGTCTTATTGCCCGCTAAAATAAAGACAGCGCGGATATATATGGCGGCGCAAAATATCTTTACGTGGACGAACTACAGTGGATCCGATCCGGAAGTGTCGGTACGAAACTCTCCTTTGACTCCAGGTTTCGATTGGTCAGCGTATCCAAGGGCCAGAACAATTACTTTCGGATTAAATGTGTCATTTTAAATCAACCGACATGAAAAAAATAACTTTACTCTTTATCTCATTATTGCTTTTGTCGTGTGGGGATTTTTTAGAAAAAATACCAACCGATTTTATGAGCCCGGAGAACTACTACAAAACAGAAACTGATCTGGAAGTAGCTTTGAGAGGTGTTTACGATATTTTAGGACAAGAATATGTATATGGTAAATGGTATCAATTGCAGGTAGCAGTGGGTACAGATGAAACCTATATGACAGGATTGCAACCAGCCGGCTCTCTCAATACTTACCAGCATGACCCTTCCAATACTTATTTGACTAATTTGTGGCGATACCTATATTTTGGGATAGAGAGAGCTAATCTTCTTATTGCAAACATAGATAAACCGGAAATGGATGCGGTAAAAAGGCAATCTATTTTAGGAGAAGCTCTTTTCTTAAGGGCGTATTATTATTTTATTTTGGTTACCCATTATGGAGATATTCCATTAAAGATCGAACCGAACCCTTCTATTAACAATACTGATATAGGTCGAACCGATGCAAGAATCGTTTATGAACAGATTATAACGGATATGAAGCGTGCGGAGACCTTGCTTGAGTCTCAAACAGCGACGAGTGTGGGTTATGGAGGAAGGGTCAGTCTGTCTGCAGTCAGGGGAATTTTAGCAAGGGTATATTTGCATATGGCTGGTTATCCTCTTATGGATGTAGAGAAGTACAATGATGTCATTACGTATACTAAAAAAGTAATCGAATCGGAAGAGCATGAACTTAATCCAAGTTTTGAACAGGTATTTATTAATTATGCGCAGGATTTGTACGATGTTAAAGAGACAATCTGGGAAGTCGAGATATGGGGAAATAGGATAGGGAGTTCTTATGTGGAAACGGGGCAATTGGGAACGATTAGTGGCCCTTTTTGTAATGATGTAAACATTGGAAGAAGCACCGCTTCCATAAAGACAACTGGATTACTGTTCAAAACGTTTGAATATGATGACGCGAGTACAGGTACATTAAAGTATTCTCCCGATTTAAGGCGCGATTGGACTTGTGTACAATATTGGTATGGTACGGCGACGAGTAATCCAAACCGGGATAGGACGGCTCGTCTGGACATTTACAATATGGATTTGGGAAAATGGAGAAGGGAGTTTGAAACGTTAACACCCAAACATGCTACTTACACTCCTCAGAATTTTCCATTATTGCGATATTCAGATATCTTACTCATGTATGCCGAAGCAGAAAATGAAATAAACGGAGTTACTGATGATGCGAAGGACGCTGTTAACCTCGTGCGCAGTCGAGCCTATGGTAAGCTTTTGAACGGTGAGATTCTACAAAGGATAACGGTTACGGATGGAGGTAGCGGATACCTCGCCGGTACACCACCTAAAGTTGTTATCGAAGGTGGAGGCGGAGATGATGCTGATGCGGTGGCTGTTGTATCGGAAGGAGAAGTAACGGAAGTAATCATTACAAGGCCAGGACACAGTTTTACCTCGATACCGACAATAACTTTTGAAAGTTCTTCTGGTTCAGGTGCCGTGGCTACGGCAACACTAATAGACCCTATGACTGTCTCTTCCGATCTAACTGGGGAGGATATATCTTCTCCAGAAGCATTTCGTCTCGCAGTACAACGAGAAAGGATGTTAGAGTTTGCAGGAGAAAATTTACGCAGCCAAGACCTGATACGATGGGGGAATTTTCTTCAGAATATCCGTTTGGCAGCTAAAGATATTCGAGATCATGCGTCTGATAGCAGAAAATTTACGACGCAGACAGGTGATAATGTATCCGAACGGGATCTGTTATTACCTATTCCTTCTTACGACAGGAATCTGAACAAACTGTTGACTCAAAACCCAGGTTGGTAAATCTTTTAAATTATGATAATATGAAAAATAGTTTATATATCTCCTTTTATTTGTTGACTTTTCTAATAGTCTTGTACTCTTGTGAAAGAAGAGAAGTCCTGCCTGTTGATTTTGGCGTAACAGTTGAAAATGATACATATGAGGTTGGTGATACTGTTCGGTTTCATCTTACAGGCGTTGCAGATTACATCAACTTTTATTCTGGTGAACGAGACAATGATTATGCTTACGCTTACACAAACCGAATTAATAAGGTCGCTGACATAAGCCTTTCCTTTACATCGGAGTACTACAACGGGAGTCAAACAAGTGACTTGCTTCGATTGTATTATTCCAAAGATTTTAGTGATACCTATTCCGTCGAAGGGATAGACGAAGCTAATTGGGTCGATATTACGGACAGATGCGTTTTTCCAGAAGGCATTTCGAATGGTAACAACCCTCTTGGCTTTGCTGAGACAAAGGCCAATATATTGGATTTATTTGAAGAAGATGACGTGCAGCTTCACTTTGCAATTAGCTATCATGCCAGAGGGCCGCACACGACTTATGGACAAAGAACCAACGCTAGGGTGTCGAATTTTAACATAAACTATACGAATGATGAAGGGGAACATACGTTGATTGATCATATGGGTGCAGACTGGAGCTTTGTAAGATATTCAAATTATGACGGTAGTACGAATCAGTTTTTAATAGAACCTTCCCGGTTTTCTTTTGCCATAGCTGCGAGTCCGCCCGTAGATCGCATCGCCTATGCTATTACAAAAGGTATCAGTGTTGACAGACAAGTGAATGAAGGGCCAGATCGTCCGGTACTCGTCAAAAGCTATCTTGATGAGCAATTGTCAGACTTTTCTTATGTTTTTAAGGAGCCTGGGACCTATGAGGTCGTCTTTGTCGTATCAAACGTTTATAGTGCTACCATTAGTGAAAATATTTATAAGATAAACGTAAAGATTGTCGAAGAATAAAAGTTAAAACGATGATGAAAAAAAGTAAGTGGTTTGTTTTATTTACCCTCCTGATACTATTTATATCAGGGTCTCAATCATATTCTCAAACCGATATTGTACCCGGTGTAGTTATTGCCCATTCGCCTAAAAGCTCGGGCAAATATTTGGGAACACCGAGTATAGTTATTTTACCGAACGGCGAATATCTCGCATCATTTGATTTTTTCGGGCCGAAATCTACATCCGACGTTGTCCATGTATATAAATCCTTGGACCGTGGAGTAACATGGCAGTTTTTAACCGAACTGGAGGATACTTTTTGGGCAGGGCTATTTGTAGTGAAGAGTGATGTGTATCTTCTGGGGGTACGGGGTTCAGATAGGAATCTATCTATAAGGAAATCGTCTGACATGGGCAAGACCTGGTCGTCTCTTGTTGTTTTGAAAAAGGGACGATATCACGGTTCATCAACTCCAGTGGTTTTCCATGATGGAAAAATCTACAAAGGATATGACCATTTAGGTGTTGAAGATAAAAAGAAACCTTGGATGTCGGAAAACAAATCATTTGTGATGTGGGCAGATACCAATGCAGATCTGTTAAAGACAGATAGTTGGAGCTATAGTGAGGAAGTCGAAAAACCTCATGACATGGATGGTACAGGGTGGTTAGAAACTAATGCGGTATTGGGGCCGGATGGATTGATTAAGGGCATCACAAGGGTTGCCAATGAGTCGGGCTATATCGCTGGCTATTATTCGGTAGGTGAAGACGGATCGGTAGATCCTGATTCAGTTAAAGCTATCCCATTTTTAGGCGGTGCGACCAAATTTAACATCATGTGGGATGTGAAAACGAAAAAATATTGGGCACTTACGAATTATCCTTCGGAAATATTACGGAAACCAAAAATGAGAGCTGGAGGGATGAGAAGTGTTTTAGCTTTGATCTCCTCTCCGGATTTAGCGCATTGGAAACTCAACCAAATTATACTAGCAAGCGACAATGTAAAATATCATGGGTTTCAATATATAGACTGGCGGTTTGAAGGGGATGACATTGTTTTCGTAAATAGGGTTGGTTTTACCGATGAATTTGGTGAAGCAGATAATGCGCATAACTCCAACTATATAACTTTCCAGCGGATCCACAATTATGCGAAGAGTGGGACAGATAGGAAATGGAGGAAATATATAAATAAATAGATATACCATGAAAAGTTTGAAGACAATGTTGATAGAAGGCATTAAATTGTCGTGGATAGTGTTAATTTTTTTGACATTACCTCTTTTGACAATTGGAGGGTGCGAAAAGGAGCTTACAGAAGACAACCCTTCAACTGATAAAACTGAATTTTCAGCTGTGCCCGGTACTGTTATAGTACATAGTTCCAAATCATCTGGAATATATAGAGGGACACCGAGTATAGTGAAATTGCCAAATGGACATATAATAACTTCAAACGATGTTTTTGGAACCGGAGTGTCCAATCGAACAGATATATTTGCTTCGATAGACGGTGGCAGTACATGGAAACAGATTGCAAGCGTCAGTGGAGCGGTATGGTCCGGCTTGTTTTATCATAAGAGTAAATTGTATTTACTAGGCGCAGATACTAGTGGAGGAGCAAACTTGGTGATAAGGGGGTCCGATGATGAAGGAAAGACTTGGTCTACACCAACTGTTATTATATCGGGGGCTTGTCATGGATCATCTACTCCGGTATTGTTTGCTAATGGACGGATTTATAAAGCGTACGAGTTTCATGATAAGGATTTGAACAACAAGTGGATGTCTGGTAATAAAGCGTATGTTGTTTCGGCTTCACAGGACGCAGATCTGCTGAATTCCGCAAGTTGGGTGCAATCGGAGAGGTTAGAAAAACCAGCTTGGATAGATGGAACAGGTTGGCTTGAAGCGAATGCAGTGATAGGACTCGATGGGAAAGTAAAGTGTATCACTCGTTTAGCCTCAATGGATGGTATATATGCAGGTTATTATTCGCTGTCTTCCGACGTCAAGATAGAGCCTGGATCAGCCAAGAGAATCCAATTTTGGGGTGGTGCGTCGAAATTTAATATCAGATATGACCCAAATACAAAAAAATACTGGTCGTTAGCAAATTACGTTCCTGAACAATACAAAGCCGGCAATAGATCAGCAGGTGGGATTAGAAATGTATTAGCGCTTACGAGTTCTTCGGATTTAGAAACGTGGCAAATCAATACGATCGTGCTGGCACATGATGATGTAGAAAATGTAGGCTTCCAATATGTTGACTGGATCTTTGATGGAAATGACATATTATTCGTATCCCGTACGGCCTATGATGATGGAATGGGCGGTGCCGATAATTTTCACAATGCCAATTTTATGACGTTCCATACCATAGAAAACTATAAAACAGTTTCGACTCCAAGTAAATGGTTACATCTGCTGCCAGACCAAGCTTGGAATGGTGAAGTTCGGGCGTTTGACGATACTCATGGAAAGGGAAGTACAATAGATAATCCAATCCTGATTGATCATCCTGGCCAGCTGGTTTTCTTAGCAGAACAAGTGTATAAAGGGAATACCTTTGCTGCAAAGTATTTTAAATTAATTACGGATATCGATTTGAATAGATTTAATTTTATGCCAATTGGTTGGTATATCACGACGACCAATAATCGAGCATTTAGTGGTCACTTGGATGGAGGCGGACATAAAATTCTTAATCTTAATATCAACAGGAATGATAATGCACAGAGTTCGAACGGCTTATTTGGTTATGTAAAGGATGGGAGCATTAATAATATCGGAATAAGTGGCAACAGTACGATTGCAGTAGGAGGTATATCTGCCGGTATTGTTGCTTATGGCAATAATCTAACCGTCTCGAACAGCTTTAATGACGCATCTGTTAAAGGAAGTTCACAAGCAGGGGGGATTCTTGGATACGGTGTGGGAAATAATATTCTTATTAACTGTTACAACACGGGAAAAATTGTTTTAAACACTTCTTCTGGTGCAAATAAATATATTGGAGGATTAGCTGGTTATTTTAGGAATGGATATATAAGCAATAGCTATAATATTGGGAATATTAGTACAAATTACAAGGAAGTAGCAGGTATAGGAAGTATAATAGGTAAATCAGGGCCCACTGTCAACAATGTTTTTTATCTTCAGGGAACTGTCGATAAAATTAATTCACCAGGCGAAGAGCTTTCGGGTATAAAACTAAAAAGTGTAGAAACGTTAAGCCTTCTGAATCAAGGTAATAATATGTGGATACCGGATCTAAATAATAAGAATAACGGTTATCCTACTTTAAAATGGAATGAATAATCCCCGTTTGATGATTTACTCTACTATCTCTACCTCTTTAGACTGAAGATGTGTCTTACCAAATAGGTCCGTTGCTCTGATATGTCGTGTGATGTCCTGCTGGCAAATTCTTGGGTAGCATGATCCTTCAAACATGGGTAGACATGGTTTTGGGCTCAATAATAAATCCACAACCGATCGGTGGTTTGATAGCTGTAAAAGCCATAAGGAACTTCCTATAATGGCATAGCAGCTATCGTTTATTAAACTTAGAGGATGCCTGCTTTGTTATGATCCTCCAAGAAAAAAATGTCGTTATTCAAAATATTTTGATATATTCGTCATATCAGTAAACCTAATATTGGACTCCTGCATGGCGGTATATGAGACAATGAGCGATCAACAGTTGATGGATTTGTTCTGTTCCAAAGACGAAGTTGCTTTTAAAGAACTGTACAACCGTTATTGGGAAACATTGTTGGATTCTGCTTTTAGACGTCTGGGATCAATCGAGCAAGCGGAGGAGATCGTACAGGATATCTTTGTGAGCCTGTATTTAAAACAGGAAACTTTGCAAATAAGGACTTCTGTAATAGGATATCTAAAAAATGCATTGAAATTTAAGGTGCTCGATGTACTTCGACATCAGATTACACATGAAAAATTTGTTACGCATACATTGCGGGCGCCAGGTGAGTACGCCTTGACGCCAGATGAAATTTTACAGATAAAAGAACTTAAGGAAAAGATAGACAGGATAACGCAACAGATGCCGGAAAAATGTCGAGAGGTCTTTTTGTTGAGCAGAGCTGAAAACCTTTCCAATAAGAAAATAGCGACGCTTTTAGGCATTTCAGTGAGTACAGTAGAAAAACATATCCGTAAGGCAATGCATATCTTGAAAGACAATTTTAAGGGATACAACATGGAATTGATCCTCTTGGCTGTCTTTCTCTATAAATTTTAAAAAAAATAGAAGTTGAATAGCGGTTTTTGGTTTTATATACGACTTACTATTAAACCAAGTAAACTCGGATGGATCAAAAGCGCTTATTAGAGCTCATTAATAAAGTTAAGGAAGGTCAGGCAAGTTCAGCAGAGATTCTTGAATTGGATAATTTATACGGCCAGTTTGAGGAAAAGAAAGGCTATATCGAGCATTTGGATCCAGACCAAAAAATTGCTTATCGGGAATTAATATTTGATCGCATTCATTCCGCACTACCACAACCTTCTGCCCATGTCCGGCACTTAAAAACTAGGAGATTAAGGTTATTTAGATTTTGGACGGCAGCATCAATCTTGTTGCTGCTGGGAGTAGTTGCGTATCTATATATGATGCAGTCGGAAAATTTGCCAATGCAGGATGTAATTGTCGAATCGGACACAGTGATAAGTAATGATAAACCTGTTTTAATACTGGCGAATGGACGAAAGATCAATCTGGACGAAGCTAATGTCGGGATTTTGGCCGCGAGTGCTGGTGTTGTTATTCGTAAAACAGCGGATGGAGAGATTATTTATGAAAACAATGAAGTGTCATCCAATACGTTGACATACAATACAATAGAAATACCAAGAGGACAAAGGTATCAAATACAGTTGCCTGATGGCAGTAAGGTATGGTTGAATGCCATGTCATCTTTGCGCTATCCTTCGGCATTTTCTGGTAAAAAGAGAGAGGTAAAACTTATAGGGGAAGGATATTTTGAAATTGCCAGCGACAAGACCAAGCCGTTTGTCGTAAAGAGTCGGGGTCAAGATGTAGAGGTATTAGGTACACATTTCAACATTAACGGTTATCCCGATGAGGATCAGACAAAAACGACGTTGTTGGAAGGAAGTGTGAAAATTATGCATCGTGGGCAGACAGTTATTTTGAAGCCGGGGCAACAAGCGACAAGCACAGACGATTTTCAAGATATAAAAGTATCGTCTGTGGATTTGGAAGAAGTCGTTGCCTGGAAGCGTGGAGAGTTCATATTTGAAAATGCCGATATCCGATATATCATGAGACATTTGGCAAGGAGGTATGATATTGTTGTTGAATATCAAGGCGAAAAGATGATTCAAAAATTTGGTGGTGCATTTCAACACACATCATCGCTCGACGAATTGTTAAAATATCTGGAGTCTTATGGTGATGTCCGTTTCAAAAGAGAGGGAAGGAGGGTAATTGTTATGAAATAACGTCGCTTGTAACATTTGCTTGATAAAATAAAGGAGGTGTTGGTACCACCTCCCTTATTTGATTGGCCGTGTCAACGACCAAGTCAGGCCATAAATCAACGTAGTAAAAGAACAAAATGCTAATTTATTTAAACCTAATCTCAAATGTATAAAATTTTTACTGCATTTGGTTGCAGTGCTTTACCTTATACTTCACTTATATTTTTGTTGAGGATGAAGATAATTGTTGCCTTTTTGGTTATCTGTTTTCAAATTCAGGCCGTGGCACGGTCTCAAACTGTTACGCTGGTAGTCGAAAACACAAGCTTGAAAGAGGTTTTCAAGGAAATAAGAAGACAGACAGCTTTTGGCTTTTTATACAAGGAAGCTGATTTGCGGGGGAGTAAACCTGTGGCGGTTTCGATGAAGAACAAACCTTTATCTGAAGTGCTTGATGCCTGTCTGCGCGATCAACCATTGACCTACGAGATCGAGAAAAATTTCGTTATAGTAAAGAGGAAGAATAGCATATCAAAAAGCCCTATTGCTGACCAGACCAGAGAAGTGACGGGAACGGTGACAGGTGAGAATAATGAACCCTTGCCTGCAGTCAGTGTTGTGGTAAAGGGTACGTCGATAAGAGCGGTGTCGGATACACAGGGAAAGTTTCGGATCCATGTGCCGAATCGGGAAGCCGTTCTGGTATTTAGTTATCTGGGATATAGTGCTCAGGAACGGGTGGTCGCAAATGACAATAATATCTATATTAAACTGATAAGGGCAATATCGGAAATAGAGGAAGTGGTCGTCAATATCGGCTATGGCGAAGTGAAGAAAGAGGACTTGACGGGAGCAGTGGGCGTAGTCAATATGGAAGATTTGCAAAAAGCTCCTGTAGCGACAATGGAGCATGCTTTGGCGGGAAGAATTGCGGGGGTACAGGTAAGCTCGAATGATGGACAGCCAGGTGAAGGAATGAATATTGTGATAAGGGGTGGGAATTCGTTGACACAAAGTAACGCACCGTTATATGTTATTGATGGTTTCCCGACCGAGGATGCAATTAGCGGTATCTTAAATCCGAAAGATATTGAATCAATTACCATATTGAAAGATGCGTCTGCAACGGCCATTTATGGTTCAAGAGGAGCTAATGGGGTAATTGTGGTCGAGACTAAAAAGGGAAAAGTAGGTATACCGGCATTAACGTATGATGGTTCGGTTGGATTTCAGAATGTGACAAAGAAAATAGAGTTGTTGAATCCTTATGAATTTGTGAAGTATCAACTGGAAACAAATGAAGCAATAGCGACCTATTCGTATCTGACAGGTCCAGAAAGAACATTGGAAGATTATCATTCCATAGCTCCGATTGATTGGCAGGATAAAATGTTTGGTTCAGCAGCCCCTTTACATATTCATAATGTCTCACTAACAGGAGGAACACCGCAGACCAAATATACTGTTTCAGGATCACTTTTCGATCAAACTGGTGTTATCGTAAATTCTGGATATAGTCGCTATCAAGGCCGAGTCTTGCTTGACCAGAAGATTAACGATAAGCTAAAACTTTTTGTGAATGTGAATGCAAGTAAAGAAAGTAGCTATGGGCAGCCTGTTTCATCTTCGAGATCAAATAGTGGACAAGCGTATTCTACCTATTTAATGTATCAAATATGGGGTTATCGGCCCATTCCCTTAGAAGGTATAATTGCGGAAGAAGAGCCTCTTGATGATTTAGCGACGGACGAGCGTTTTAACCCTTATCTATCGGCATCAAATGAATTGAATAAAAGAATGAGAAACACCCTGTTTGCCAACGCCAGGGTGAATTATGCATTTGCTAAGAACTTTGATCTGGCTATACGAGGCGGTATTAATAATAGGACGCTTTTACAAGAATCTTTTTATAATGAATTAACGTCAAGAGGGTATCCCTTTGCAAGTAACACGAGGGGGGTGAATGGTGGATTATATAATACCTATTATAACACCTGGGTAAATGAAAATCTGTTGACATATAGAAATCGGATTAATAAGAACAATAATGTAAATGTTGTCGTTGGGACGACGTTCCAATCTAATGAAAGTAAACGTAATGGTTATGCTGCACAACGGGTTCCGAATCCAGAATTAGGTGTTAGTGGATTAGATTGGGGAGAGCTATCTTCGTTGGCATCGTCGGTAACTAATAATACATTGGTATCCTTCCTTTCTCGGGTAAACTATAACTATAAATCCAAATATTTGTTTACAGCCTCATTTCGAGCAGATGCTTCATCCAAATTTGCTAAAGGCAATAAATGGGGGTATTTCCCTTCCGGGGCTTTTGCCTGGAGCATGGGAAAAGAAGATTTTATTAAAAAATTATCCTTCGTATCTGATGCAAAATTAAGAGTAAGTTACGGTATAACGGGCAATAATAGAGTAGGGGATTTCCCGTGGCTCTCTACGTTGACTATGCCATATGCACATTATTATTCTTACAACAACCAGACACCTTTACATGGTATTTTCCCAAGCACATATGGAAATGAAGATTTAAAATGGGAAAGCACGGAACAGATGGATATTGGTTACGATCTCTCCCTTTTTAAAGAAAGGATAAACCTTACAGTTGACTTGTATAGAAAAAACACCAGTGATCTGTTGTTAGATGCCGTTGTGCCATATAGTACAGGCTATTCAACGATATTTAAGAACATAGGTAAAGTGAGAAATGAAGGTGTAGAAATAGCTTTAAATACGATCAATTATAAAACACGGAATTTCGAATGGTCGAGTGATTTTAATATTGCTTTTAATAGAAATAAAGTTCTGGCGTTAGCGGAAGATCAAGAAAAATTAATATCTACTGTATCGTTTCCCGCTTCCTACACAGAGGCGCAGTTATATTTAGCTAAAGTAGGTGAACCTGCGGCGACCTTCTTCGGTTATCAATGGGAAGGAAACTACCAATTGGAAGATTTCGATGTACAACCGGATGAAAGCTACAGATTAAAGAGCCATGTTCCCTCAAACGGAAGTGCAAATGTGCAGCCGGGCGACATAAAATATAAAGACTTTAACGGAGATGGAATCGTGAATGATAAAGACCGCGTCTACATCGGGAGAGCTATTCCTATCCATATTGGAGGTTTCAATAACAATTTTGTCTATAAAAATTTCGCCTTGAATGTGTTTTTTCAATGGTCATATGGTAATGATATTTTTAATGCTAACCGCGACATGTTTGAAGGGAATCTGTACAGTCGAAATAACTTGAACCAATATGCAACTTATGCCAACAGGTGGACCCCGGAGAATCCCAATAACGAGTATTTTCGGTCAGGAGGACAGGGCCCTACAGGTATGTTCTCTTCAAGAATAATAGAAGATGGATCTTATTTACGTCTTAAAACAGTTTCTCTTTCGTACCGGTTTTCCGACAACATATGTAAGCAGCTTAAGTTGAAGGGTATTGATGTGTACGCTTCGGCTCAAAACCTATATACCTGGACGAATTATTCGGGAATGGATCCGGAGGTTTCTGTACAGAATAAAACATTAACACCTGGCTTTGATTATTCGGCCTATCCCCGGGAGCGCGCAGTCACTTTTGGCGTAAAGGTGTCATTATAAATAGTGAATAGCATGTATTTATTAAAAGATTCTAAGATGAAAAAAAGTTGTTTTATAGCTTCTTTATCGTTGATTATAGGGGTGTTACTGATTTCCTGTGAAAAGTTTTTAGACACCACTCCAGATGATTTTTTAACACCTAAAAATTATTACGATACAGAAGAACAGTTGCAAAATGCATTAAACGGCGTGTATGCGACATTGAGAAGCTCTTATTTATACGGAAACTACATGTTGGGAAGAATGGGACTTGAAGCTGATGAAGGGTTTAGTTCCTTTGCCAATGAGTTAGCCACTGTTGGTGGGTATAATGTTTCTACCAATGATATTAAAATAGAGGCATTCTGGCAAGAACTGTATGTGGGTATTAATAAAGCGAATTTATTACTGGAGAATATCAATAAGCCCGTCATGGATGAGACGCAACGAAAAGTTATAGAAGGGCAAGCTTTGTTTTTACGGGGCTATTTCTATTTTATGTTGGTTAGAAATTTTGGTGATGTACCATTACTTCTAAAAACACCAGTGTCAGCTTCGATAACAGATATACACCTTCCAAGGACACCGGCAAAAAAAGTGTATGAACAGATATTGGAAGATATGGAGCGTGCCGCTGATATGGTAGAAGATATTGAGACCATCGGGCATGGAGGTAAAGTCAGTAAGTCTGCTGTGTGGGGTATCATGGCAAGGGTATGTTTGCATATGGCTGGCTCACCGGTTAATGAAACATCGAAGTATGCAGATGCTAAAAAATGGGCAGAGAAAGTAATCAGTTTGGGTGTTCATGAACTGAATGTCTCGTACGAAGACGTGTTTATAAATTATATACAAGATAAATATGATTATAAAGAAAGTATTTGGGAAGTCGAATTTTGGGGAAATAATAGTGTCGGGCCATACACAAGTGGTGGAATGGTCGGACGGGGAAATGGTATTCGGTATGGACAAAATCTAGACCCTTCGATAGGTTATGCCGTAGGTTATACCCATTCGAGCATATACCTGTATAACCTGTACGATTCGCCGGATAAGCTCTATTCATACGACCAACGGAGAGACTGGGCAATAGCACCATTCAAATACAATAACGTGAATCCGGCTACAAAAACATATCATACCACCACGGAAATCAGTCAAAGACATGTGGGGAAGTTCAGAAGGGAGTACGAAACACTGTTGCCTAAAGTCGATGGGTATACGTCTATCAACTTTCCATTATTGCGCTACGCTGATGTTTTGCTCATGTATGCAGAGGCTGATAATGAGTCGAATAATGAGGATGGACCTAGCCCCTTAGCTAAACAATACCTGAACGATGTGAGAAGACGGGCGTACGGTAAATATCTTAACGGTAAAGGAGGTGTTTCGGAGAATATAAAGACTATTGATGTTACTGCTGGAGGAACAGGATATACTGTGGCCCCGGCAGTAACGATAACAGGGGGAAATGGTACGGGTGCTACCGCTACAGCCAGTATCTCGGGTGGCAGTGTGACCGAGATAACCATAACCAATCCAGGTATACAGTTTACTTCTACACCTGTTGTTACGATCACAGGAGGTAATGGCACTGGGGCAACGGCAATGGCTACCCTAACTACGGTAGGGGATGCGGACGCTTCACCTTTAGATTTAGTGGATAGAATAGCTTTCCGGGAATTGATACAACAGGAGAGAGCCAGAGAGTTGGCTTTTGAGCTCCTACGAAAGGGAGATATTGTAAGGTGGGGCATTTTCGAAGAGCGGATGGAATATTGCCGGACGCTGACATTGGCTGCGCCCGCTTTTACGGACAGAAATAATGCACTTATTTATTATACGAATGCATCTGCAAGAGATGTGGTCTGGCCTATTCCGGCACATGACATGGGGGTTAATCCTAATCTCAAACCACAAAATAATGGATGGTAAAATTAAACAAGAAAATGTAATGAAAACATATTATTTATTAATCCTATTCTGTGCATTAATGCTCTCTTCCTGCAGTAAGGAAGCGAATGTTGATCTCCCTGATTTCGATGTAGATGTGGAGTCTTTGGAGGTCAAAGCCAATGAAGAAGTAACTTTTCATTTTTCAGGAAGTCCGGATTTTATTAACTTTTATTCTGGCGAGTGGGGTAATGATTATGAATTTAGGGCTGGAAGGATAGAAGAATCGGACATTACCCTGTCGTTTGAGTCCTTAATTATTAATAGCCGGGACGCTACACAAGATAACCAGCTGGCGGTTCTCCTTTCTAACAATTTTAATGGAGAGCTTAATATCAGTGACGTGGAAGCTGCCGATTGGACTGATATCACTGACGAATTTAGGGTAGCTCATCTCTCGGATGAGAATAGCACTTGGATCGCTTCAGGAGCAGGAAATATATCACCTTATATTGAAGATGGCAAGCCGACATATATTGCATTTCGATACACGGCTATGCCGAGATCGACACACGGTCTTATCCCTAATTTTCTTAGAGTGCGTAGTTTTTTACTGGAATCTTTAAGTTCCAATGGTGAAAAATCGACGCTGGCTACACACGCCAGTGCTGGCATTACACCGCCAAAGGAATTGGTGAAGTCAGCGACTTTCGCGGCAGGCAGATCTAACCTGCAGGCTACCTATTTGAATTTTTATGGTAATATCTCTCCGTCACAGGATGACGTTACGCACACCGCATGGGCGATTACTAATCCCCTTGATATTGGCAAAACGGTAGATTTCGGTATCGATAAGGCTGTTTCTGTGAAAACAGTGGAAGATGGTGTGATTGACGCATATACACACACGTATAGCGAAGCAGGAACATATCATGTGGTGTTTGAGGCAAAAAATGCAAATGTATATGGTGAGAAAACTGTTATTAAACAGCTTGAAATAACGGTTAAGCCATAAGGGTGTCGGATAATTTGAATAGCAAAAATCAGTTGAACATACAAAAAGAAATAAACATGAAAAATAAGATAAAACTTTTCGGAATTGCCATATTATTATTTGTAGTCAATATAGGTCACACACAAATATTGGGATGGAACTTTTCCGATCCGGATACTAAAGGGAATGAGGAGTCTGCGGCTGCAAAGTTGCGGGATCCGAATTTGAAACCCTCTGAACTTATCAGAGGCAATGCGCTTATTAACCCCAATACGTTTACCAGAAGCTTTGTTTCGAGGCTTTCCTTGGTGGGGACTTCTGATAATACGAAAGAAAAAGCGTTTTCCAAAGGAGCATACTATGAGTTTAGGGTACAACCGAATAAGGGCTATACGGTGGCACTTTCGTCTCTAAAAGCGAAGCTGAGACCAGGAGCGGGAGGGCCTTATTACTACAGATGGGCATACAGTTTAGATGGAAAGAAGTTCAACGAATTAGGAGATAAAGATGTCAGTATTAAATATGACTATGGTAAGCCTGATGGCTTATGGCAACCGGTATTGCAACTGTCGGGGGTTAGGGCACTGCAGGAGATAGGGCAAAAAAAAGGTGTTGTCTTTCGGTTATATATATGGGGAGGTACGAATCCCGAAACTGCTACATTTACTATAGGAAGATCTGAGGGAGGAAATCCACAAGACTATGTCCTGTCATTGGACGGGGAAGTAAAGGCTAAGTAAAGTGTTGTAAAAAATGGCCAAAGAGGTTGTATGCATCTGGTTATTAATGGCAAGTGGATTGTCATATTTGATTGCCCAGACGGATCATAAATATGCATTAGGTACAAAGCAAGAAGCATTCATCTTCAGTTCGGAGAATGAAAGGTTTGTCGTTTACTTATTAAAGGACAATCACGGCTTTGCTACATATTATTCGACTAATTTGACCGGAGAAGTGTGCTTGGATGGTTTGTGCAGACCAATCAATGTAGATATATATTGGGACCTGCTGGGAAACTTCGCAGATTATGCAACAACTGAGGAGAATCGTTTGACAAAATTTGATCATGTTGCCTTTACTCCCGAAGATCATCTTAAGCTAAAAGAAATATTGGCGGATACGGAGTCTTTATTACGGGATTATGCCATGGAAGAGCTCTTGGATACTACCGTTAGGGTAGCGTCGCTCATAAAAGCTGACGCGGTTACAAGAGCGACGAGTAAAACGTTTGAAAGTGCTGTCGTTCCAGGTGCGGTATATACCGTTTATAGATTGTGGCATTTCGTAAACAGTGATATTAGAAGGAAAATTTTAGCAAACTCTCAAAAAAATGTGTTTACAGATGCCGAGATAAAAAGACTCTTGCTTTCGGGAAATAGGGATTATCAATACTATTTAATCGACAACATTCCAGAAGCTAAGGTAGAGGTATTTAAGGATCAGCTGATTCAGCTGATAGGAGATAAGGATGATTTCGTACCGTTATATGCACTGGAGAAACTGCCGCAAGGAGTTTGGTCAAAGGAAGAGTTGCAAGCGAGGGTATTTAAGCAAATGCCTGAACTTAAGAATGCCGTACGAGTCTTTATACTGGAAAAGCTATCGAAACTTGCTATACCTACCGATAACTTAAGGTTATTAATTCAATCCATTCCTGTACTGTCCGGGAAACAGTTGGACTTGGCATTTGATATATTAAAAGGTAATAGACTGATCGTAAAAGATCAACTGTTGCAAGATGTTCATTCGCTTCTTACAGTCAATAACGCAGATATACGTGAATATACAGAAGATTTATTAAAACAACTGTGAATAAAAAGATAAAAGGAAATGAAAGATAATAGACGTAATTTTTTGAAGGCTATTGGTTTGGGAACCAGCGCATTTTTTATTAATCCGGTAGCAGCTTATCAAGGAAATGTAGAAAAAAAGAAGCTGGTTGACGTGATCGATAATGAAGATACTTATATCACACGTAAGATGGAAACTGATGTTGTGGTGGCAGGAGGAGGCATGTCGGGTGTTTGTGCGGCCATAGCAGCAGCGAGAAATGGTGCGAAAGTCGTGCTGATTCAAAATCGCTCGAGATTAGGCGGAAACGCAAGTAGTGAAGTGAGGATGCACATATCGGGCGCAACCGTTTTGAGGCAGGTTTGGAGAGAAACGGGGATATTAGAAGAGTTGATGTTGGAGGAAGCGGTAGTGAATCAACAAAAGTCTTATGAGATTTTAGACTACGTGTTGTATGACAAGGTGATGTCTGAGCCCAATATAACACTTTTGTTCGATGCCAGTGTGTATGATGCAACTGCAAGGGGACGGACAATAACTCATGTGAAGGCCTATTGTTCGCAAACAGAGGAATTATATGAGGTACAAGGTAAATATTTCGTCGATTGTACAGGTGATGGTACGCTGGCCGCATTAGTCGGTGCAGAATTTATGATAGGAAGGGAGGCGAGGTCAAAGTGGAATGAATCACTGGGACATGAAAAGCCTGACGATATCACGATGGGAAACAGTTTGCTGTTTATGGCAGAAGAATACGATAAGCCTATGCCATTTAAAGCACCTTCATGGGCGAGAAAATATACATTAAAAGACTTTCAGCATCGGAAAATCACGTCATGGGAATACGGTTATTGGTGGCTGGAGTTGGGCGGTATGGAAGATATCATTAAAGATGGCCAAAAAATCAGGCATGATCTGATGGCGGTGTTGTTTGGCGTTTGGGATTATATCAAAAACTCAGGCAACCACCCCGAGTCCGAAAATTGGGCGCTTTCCTGGTTTGGAGCTATCCCTGGAAAACGAGAAAGCAGAAGGATAACTGGCGATTACATTATGACGCAAAAGGATATTCAATCGCCCGAAAAATTATATGATGGTGTGGCGTATGGAGGATGGGCATTAGACGATCATTTACCTTTGGGAATGGATGACACGGCCGCAAAGCCATTTCGGGCAGTACCTTTGAAAGGGCCTTATCCTATCCCCATGCGATCGTTATATAGCAAAAGTTTTGATAACTTATTGATGGCAGGTAGGAATATGAGTGGCTCACATATCGCACTTTCTTCGACTCGGGTGATGGCAACCTGTGCAGCCATGGGGCAAGCCGTAGGAACAGCGGCTAATTATTGTATAAACAAAAATATTACCCCGGCGGCGTTGTGTGCAGAGGGAGACAATATCAAAGAGTTTAGGCAGATTCTACTCAGACAGGATCAACCGATATTGCATGTCGTCAATACTGACGACAAAGATTTAGCTCGAAAAGCGAGTGTAAAAGCCTCTTCAGAAACAGAAAAAGGGAAAGCTATTCGTGTGATAGATGGTATTAACCGAGATATACAGGACGGACAGGTCCATCAGTGGCAAGCCGAGATGGGTGATGTATCTCCTTGGGTAGAATTGCGTTGGAAGGATGCGGTATCTTTAAATCAAATAGAATTTACATTTGATACCGGTTTGCATCGTTTCTTAAGAATATCGGGTGAGGCAGTAGTATTGAAAGGGCAGGTTAGAGGGCCGCAACCGGAGACTATCTCCGATTTTCTGATCGATGTCCTCCACAAAGGAAAATCCGTCTACAAAAATCTAATAAAAGGAAACTATCTGCGCAAGTTCGTCCACCAACTGCCTGAAAAAATAACGGCGGATGCGGTACGGATAACGGTACAGAAAACAAATGGAGACAAGTTGGCCCGAATATTCGAGATCAGATGTTACGCATAAATATGAAAACGATGAATAAATTAATTCATACCTATATTACGTTGTTACTTACGGTATCAGTCGCCTATGCGAGTTGTAGTAAACAAGTAGATCGGGATAGTTCGGAGGGTGTTCCGCCATTACCAGTAAGTTTACAAGAAGGTTTGGTTGGGTACTGGGCTATGGATGAGGGAAAAGGAAGTATAGCCGGTGACAGCTCTTCCACCACCGCTAATGGAACGCTGATTGAAAGTGCATGGGGGAGTGGATATTACCGGCATGCAGTTTCTTTTACGACGAGTACGAATGGCTACATCGATTTAGGAAAAAAGCTATATGAGAAATTGGATGGCGCTAGCCAGATCACGTTATCGTGTTGGATCAAAAATACCGATCATCCAGATTTACGTTATGATATATTCAATACGTTTAATGGTTCCGGATCGGGTTTTACTGTATATCTGGCACCGAAAGGAGAACTCCGGATAGGAGGGCGGAGCACAGCAACGGAAACCTTTAAGTCTAATGGCTTCAATTATACTTTTTCGCAGACCTGGGTACACATTACAGCTACAGTTGATTATGTAAAGAATGAGTTTTTGTTGTATGTAAATGCCGAAAAAATACCAGTAAAGGTCGGGAATGTACCTCACTTTAGCAGTGACAAATATGAGGTTCCAAGCCAACGTGTAAATGATTTCATTGGAGGTTTCAAAGGACGTAATTATACATTCAACGGGGCGATTGATGATGTGAGGTTATATAATAGAAGGTTAAATGAAGATGAAATTTATGCACTTGCACGACCGGATCGGAATCCCAATTTAGTAAGTGTGCAAGATGCTGAACGTGAAAAAGTAAAAGGTATAAGGACGTTGATGCAAAACAATATCGCGCTATATACTGGGAAAAATCATGCCATAGCAGGTAGTAAGCGGTATTTTATAGATGGAGATCATGCGACTGTAATGCCGTTTATGGAACAGGGGACTATGTATATACCCGTGGCGTTCGTAGCAGACAAGTTTGGAGCTGATGTGGATTGGAATGCACAAACCAAAATTGTGCATATCAAAGATGGGGTACGAAACATCACAATGAAAGAGGGAGATGATTTCATCACTATCAATGGTCAACAGACATCATTAAATAGCACTATACAGCTCAGGTATGAGACCTTGTTTGTGCCTGCAGAGGCGGTATCCTTCGCTTTGGACAAAAAAATATTTCAAGGGTTGAATGGGAAGTTAGTGGTGTATGGAGATAATATTGATGCGTTTAAACAAACATCATCAAAAGAAATAATAGCGATTATGCCGGACTACTTTCTCCCAGACAAATATCTGGCCCCGAAAAGAGACGTGAGACGCACAAGACAAGAGCTTTTGTATCTGGATCCGGCTAAGAAACGATATGTCTCGAATCCCAGTATCGAACGTCTGCCGGATGGTACATTTATAGCAAGTTGTACAAACAGTGGTGTAGGTTTGGTGAATTATATATTCCGTTCCACGGATGGGGCAAAGTCATGGCAGTTGGTGACCGAACTGACAGGCATTATGTGGGCAACTCTCTTTTACCATGATGATGCGCTGTATTTGATGGGTACAAAAAGTAGCTTAGGAGACATTATCATTCGGAAAAGTACAGACAAAGGGACGACATGGACAAATGCGACTGATAGTCAAACGGGTGTTTTATTTAAAGGAGGGACGAATCCCTATGATACCCCTCCAAACCATCACACAGCGCCAACACCAGTATTAAAGGCAAATGGTAGGATATATAGAGCTTTTGAAGATAACACACCGCATGAGTTTCCTAAAATGAAAGCATTTATGATTTCTGCTCCGGAAGATAGTGACTTACTGGATGCGTCAAATTGGGTTGCCACCGAAAAACTATCCTATGATTATCAAAACTGGAAGGAACCCTATAACTTTTTGGCTCCGGGATGGTTGGAAGGGAACGCTGTCCAGGCACCTGACGGGAATGTCTGGAATTTTATCCGATTTAATGCAAGGCCATACCCCGACAAAGCAGCAATAATGAAACTCTCACCGGATGGTCAAAAACTGTTGTTCAGGTATCCACAAGATATTATTGATTTTCCGGGAGGGACCACTAAGTTTTCTATCAAATATGACACCAAGACAAAGAAATACTATTCGTTGGTAAACAACAGCGTGGATGCAACTTTTGCAGGGCATCGGTGCGTGCTTTCGTTGGTGGTATCCGATGATTTATTAAATTGGAAAATCGTCGAGACTGTTCTATATGACGATAATATCCATTTTTGGGAGGATACAATGCTACTCGTAGGCTACCAATACGTCGATTTTGTTTTTGACGGTGATAATATCGTCTTCGTGGTAAGAGAAGCGTGGGGTGGGGCTGCAAATTATCATGATGCAAACAGATTTACCTCTTATGTCCTGAAAGACTATGCGAAATATGTTAATTGAGGTCATGCTGAAACTACGACTATGTAGTTTGGTTGCGTGTATGCTAGTAAGTGCATTGTCGGGTTTGTACGCGCAGAAAACTAAATCCAAAAGGCCTCCGGGAGTTATTATTGATTATAGTTCGGCATCGACAGGTAAATATATTGGCTCTCCCTCACTATGTTTGAGAAGCAATGAAGACTATGTCGCATCGCATGATTTTTTTGGACCCGGAGCTGTTGAAAAGAATATTGGAATAACGGTTGTTTTTAAATCGATCAATAAGGGGAAGACGTGGGAACAGATTAGTGTGGTACATGGGCAGTTTTGGTCAACGCTTTTTGAACATAACGATGTGTTATATCTATTTGGTACTGATAGAGAATACGGTAATCTTATTATCAGAAAATCCACCGATGGGGGATATACCTGGACAGAACCTTTAGATAAGAATTCAGGATTATTATTTGCGGGGAAATACCATACCGCGCCTGTACCTATTATTCGACATAATGGTTATATGTGGCGGGCCGTAGAAGAAATAGACCGTAGGCAAAAGAAATGGGGAAAAATGTTTATGAGCAGTATGTTTTCGGCAAATCTGTCCGGCGACCTGATGAAAGCGTCGACGTGGAGAAAAACGAATAGTCTGCCCTATGATTCTACATACTTGAAGGGTGCATTTGTCGGATGGCTGGAAGGCAATGCGGTATTAGATACAAACGGAAATGTTGTTAATCTGCTGCGGGTAAGTACACAGGTTGCCGGTGTGGAAAAAGCAGCAGTTGTGCCCGTTTCAGATGATGGTTTGAGGGCAACATTTGACAAAGAAAAGGACTTTATAAATTTTCCGGGAGGGTCTAAGAAGTTTTCAGTTCGGTACGACAGTATCACGAATTTATATTGGACGTTGTCGAATGTTATTGCACCTGATTTGATGCATATAAAGGAAACGGGCAGAATACGAAATACGATAGCATTATGTTCGTCTAAAGATCTTCGAAACTGGCGGATACATAAGTATATACTTCATCATTCCGATAGGAATAAACATGGATTTCAGTATGTAGACTGGCAGTTTGAAGGTGCAAAAAATATTGTATTTGTATCCAGAACAGCTTTTGATGATGCGTATGGCGGGGCACATCGACAGCACGATGCGAATTATCTGACTTTCCACCGGATCAAGAACTTTAGGAAATTAAAAAACTATATTAAATAGAAAGTATGAAGATTATAGTAGTGATGTTTGCGTTAATAGTGTTTTTTGCAAAAGATGCTATTGGCAATAGGGACACATTAAATACCATTATACCTAAACCATTATATTTTAAAAGTGTGCCGGGGAATTTTAAGATTAATAGTCACACTGTAATATATATCGAGCCGGGGAAAGGAGATATAAAAGCAGTGGGGAACCAATTGTTAGATAAGATTTATGACATTACAGGTTTAAGACTTCAGTTGATAGAAAAAGTTGTAAGCTCCGGAAGCAATTCTATTCGTTTGATGACTGCGGGGGTAACAGATTCCTTAGGGATCGAGGGATATAAACTAATTTCTGATAGGAATTCTATTACGATCACCGGAGAAAGTGCTCATTGTATTTTTTATGGCATGCAGTCTCTTGTACAGTTAATGAATAATTCGACGGTTAAATCTGTCGTTCCTGCTGTGGAAATATATGACAAGCCGAGATTTGAGTGGCGAGGGTTGATGCTGGATGTGGGGAGGTATTTTTATTCTGTAGAATTTATCAAGAAGATGATCGATCGTATGGCGATGTATAAGATGAATACCTTTCACTGGCATTTGACTGAAGATCAGGGTTGGCGAATAGAAATAAAGAAGTATCCAGAGCTCACTGCAAAAGGGGCTTGGCGTTCCGAAACGCAATACATCAGAGGGCCGATCGGGATAGATAAACATCCACACGGTGGCTATTATACACAGGAGCAGATCAAAGAGGTTGTAAAATATGCGCAATCTAAATTTATTACAATTATACCCGAGATCGAGATGCCCGGACACTCCTTAGCGGCACTTTCTGTTTTTCCTGATCTTTCCTGTACCGGCGGTCCTTTTAAGATTCCAGGACAGTGGAGAGTCGAAAAGGATGTCTATTGCGCAGGCAATGAAAAGACGTTTCAGTTTTTAGAAGACGTGCTGACAGAAGTGACGGCATTGTTTCCGGGAAGCGTCATCCATATCGGTGGTGATGAATGTCCCAAAGATAGGTGGAAGGCCTGCCCAAAATGTCAGGCAAGGATACATGAAGAAGGTTTGAAAGATGAACACGAGTTACAGAGTTATTTTATCAAGAGAATTGAGAAATTTCTCCTTACCAAGCAAAAGAATATTATCGGTTGGGACGAGATTTTGGAAGGAGGACTGGCTCCCAATGCTATGGTCATGTCGTGGAGAGGCATAAAGGGCGGGATCGAAGCAGCAAAACAGCAGCATGAGGTCGTGATGAGTCCAAGCGATTTCATGTATCTTGATTTTCCCCAAGGAGAAGCTCACTTAGAACCGTACGCGCATACCAGGAGAATACTACCTATACAAAAATTATATGCTTACGAACCTGTACCCGAGGAATTGGAAAGTGCTGATCATAAATATATAAAAGGTGTGCAAGGCAATGTATGGACTGAGCATATCCATTCTCCTGAAGCGGTGGAATATATGGTTTTTCCACGTATAACCGCGCTGGCAGAAGTCAGTTGGACACATCCTTCGTTGAAAGATTGGAAGGGGTTTTCGAGACGTTTGGAATATGAACTTGCTAATTACGACAGGATGGGTATCCATTATGCAAAAAGCCACTATAATGTATGGTTTGCAGCGGATGTTGATACGGTATCTGCTATCGCTCATGTAAACTTAGAGGCGTATAGTTATGAACCTGAGATACGGTACACCTTGGATGGTACAGAGCCTACCGTAAATTCGGTCTTATATATTAAACCCTTTGAGATAAAATTGCCAATCACTGTTAAGGCAGCCACGTTCAGGGGAAATAAGCGGATCGGATCTATTAATACAAGATCGTTCGCCATTATCGAATAAAATCAGTTTGCTGATTTTATAATTGTAGATACAGTCTACATAGCTTTTTAATGAGAGGGCGCCTGGTTAGCGCCCCTTTTTTTCTACTCAACAATCTCTACTTCTTTAGACTGAAGATGTGTCTTACCAAATAGGTCCGTTGCTCTGACATGTATGGTGTGGCGGCCCGCTGCTAATTTCTTCTTCGGTAGTTTAATCGTCCAGATATGCGTAGAGGTCACTGGTGTTGATGGTCTCCGTGCATCCATCAACATATCCGCATTATCGAATTTCAAGACTTCATATTGGTACTTGGGATCTTCCACTTCCGCATATTTCATTTTTACCCATTTTTTTCCATCCAGGCTATATTCCACAACATCCTTGGCCGAGCCCATAAAAAAGTTGGTGTACAGGGTGTGCCGTGATACGTTGCTACGTTTCAATACTGCGGGAAAAATAATGTTCATTTGATAATCTTCGGATTCACCAGCTACTTTGTAATCCAAGGTATACGTATTGCCTTGGACATTCAATATGGCATAGCCCTTAGGTGTTCCATCACGCATAGTCGATGCCGGCACACCCTGTTTGTTTGTCAAGCCTGAATACCAATCACCGGATGTCGTGCCGACATTATACTCATGATGGGGACGATCCTGCTGCCAGCCCTCCTCTTTGGTATAAAAATTATGCCGTTGGAGGTGCGTGTGGGCAGACAAGGAAAGGGTGTTGGGGTATTCAACCAACAGGTCAAAAAGGCGTTGACGGTCTTCCTTTCGAAAGGCACTTCGCAACGGAATATGAAAGGCCAATACGATAAGCTTGTCTTTTGGAACAAATTTTAAGCTGTTTTCGACAAAATCCAGTTGGTCTTTCCGAAAACCGCCCAAATATCCTTTTCCTGTTTGTGGGTTAGGGTATAGGATATTGTCCAGCACAATAAAGTAAGCATCTCCGTAATGGAAAGCATAATTATTAGGCCCGAATGTTTTTTCAAACGTCTCGTCGGCGTAGATGTCATCCTGGACATCGAAGTTCATATCGTGGTTGCCCATCACGTTGAACCAAGGCATACCAAGTTGTGCTACAGCCTTGTTATAGGGGATAAAGAGTGTGGGATCATTACCGACTAAATCACCGAGACTAAGACCGAAGGAAAATTGCTCGGGATCAGTGATGTCTTGAACAATGCCTTTATCAAAATAATCGACCTCCTCCATGGTGTAGGCCTGCGGATCTCCAAATACCAGAGCACGAAAGTTTTTTTGTTCTTTGTTGTCCTTCATTAAGGCAAAATCTAACGATTTAGGCAATTTTCCAGTCGGTTCGCTTCCTGTAAACTTTAGCTTAGGAGAACCTTCCGGCTTGTGGATATAATAAAACTGTGGATTGTTATTTTCATTCAACGGAAAATGATATCCGTTGGGTTTGATGACGAAGAAAATGCTGTTTTCTCGGGCCGGGAGCTGGTATTTCCCGGAAATGTCAGTAAGGACAACTTCCACGCCATTGCTAACTGCAACTTGTGCAACACCTTTTTCTTTGCGTTCTTTTCGGCCATTCTGGTTGATGTCTTCGTAAACTATCCCCTGTGCAATTTCTTGTCCATAAGATAGGTTTGAAACAAGAAGTCCAAGGAAGATGGTAAATTTTAAATTCATAGTTGCAGTTGTTATTTTGTTGCAAAATAAGTATATTAATATAAATAAATCACTCTTTTTGCTTTAAGAATATATGAAATGACAAACTATGAAGTATTGAATATGAAATAGTATCCTTGTGATTATCATTTAAAACATGTAATCTTGTCCTTGTATATTATTTACCTGCTTTTCATATATTGTTAATATTACCGTTATTTAGCTTGTATATTTTTACCAATTGAATTTAAGCTTATTTCCCATGAATGTGTTTTTTTATAAAAAATCGACTGAAAGCATGGAGTTTTTCGATGAAAAGCTTTTGTTAGCGGAAATTAAGAACGGTAATAATGAGGCGTTTGAGTATATATTCAAAAGTTATTACCCCCGGTTGCAGCGATACGCCGCTCGTTTTATAGACGACCAAGCTGTAGTAGAGGACATTATTCAGGAATGTTTCATCCGTTTTTGGGAAAAGAAAGATATGTTGTCGGCCATATCCGTCTCATCATTGCTCTTTACCATGGTACGCAACAGTTGTTTAAATTATCTAAAGCATTTGACGGTTGTAGAGAAACATCGGATAGAATATTTAGCAAAAGCGGGCGGGGAGGAAAGACTTTACTATACCGATTTTTTACTGGATACCGAACATAAGTTATTGTACAAAGAATTGCAGGAACAGATAGACATGGTCATCGATCAGTTGCCCAAGCGTTGTCGGGAGGTTTTTTTGATGAGCCGTTTTGAAGGGCTGAAAAACAGAGAAATTGCCGAGGCGCTTCAGATTTCAACGACAGCGGTAGAAAAACATATATCCAAGGCATTGCAGCAGTTTTCTGCTTATTTCAAGCATAAATATCCTATGGATGTTTATATCATGATTTTGGCCTGGATCATTGGAAGATAATGTTATTTATCGCATAATAAAACGTAGTTTGACTATCAAAAAAGCAGGAAATGAAAATTTTCTGCTTTTTTGTTTTTTATAGAGGTTGGGTAAAACGAAAATTAATTGTTACATCATATAGAAGCAAGTATATGGAGAATAAGACAGATATCCGGACATTAGCCATACAATATTTTGAAGGGCAGATCGCAAAGCAGGATGAAAAAGTGCTTTTTGATTATATCGATCAAAGTCCTCATCACAATGCACTATTCAGACAATGGGAAAAAGAATGGAAGCGGACGAATAAGTCGTCCCGAGATACAGACCAAGCGTGGGCTATGTTGCAAAATAAGATCCGCACGCAAGAAGCGATAAGACCATTATTAGCGAAGCGAAAAAAATCTTCATGGAAAAAAATAGCCGCAGTGGCGGCCATTTTAACGGTCTTATTCGGAGTATCGCTGCTATTGTGGAAATATAGGTCACTGCCCGCCGAGAAATATATTGTATTTGAAGCACCATACGGAGGTAAAAGCAAAATTATATTATCCGATAGTACTGTCGTATGGCTGAATGCAGGATCGGTTCTAACGTATTCGGATCATTTTGATGTGTCCGATCGCAGAGTAAAACTGGATGGAGAGGGTTATTTTGAAGTGACCAAACAACCAGAGAATAAGTTGTTCACCGTCGAAACCCGAGGATATAATGTCGTTGTGCGAGGGACAAAATTCAATGTTTCGGCATATCCGGATGATTCTTTTATAACGACGACCTTGATTGAGGGAGCAGTCGATCTTGATTATCAAAACCAGCTTATCCGGATGACCCCGGGCGAATCCACAAAACTGGACTGGGTAACACAAAAAATCAATACCGTAAAAGTAGATCCCGGACCATCAAATGCCTGGGTCGAGGATCGTCTGGAATTTGACAATATGACACTCGAAGAAATTGTTAAAAAATTATCCCGTCAATATAACGTAAACATTCACCTGTCTTCACAAAAAGTAAAAGCAACACGATTCCGTATTTCTCTTCGAAATAAAGAAACTATTGATGAAGTTCTCTTTGCCTTAAAGGAAGTTGTTCCGATCAGTATTGAGCGACGGGATAAAGATGTATATATCACCGAATAAGTCCATAACAATATATATTGTTGACCAATATTTTGTAAACGTAATAAATATGAATGACCGCAAAAACCAATGTATCAAACTGATACTCTTTATGCTGCTGTGCTTTGGGATATCACAAATCAAAGCGCAAACCTTGACGAAAGAATTCAAGAACCAACCGTTAGGGGAAGTATTAAAAGAAATCGAAAGACAGACGAATTACTCGATATTCTACAGAAAGGATGAAGTAGATGAAAAAGCACCCGTTACGAAAAGCTTTAATCGTACGGCTATCGATCAAGTATTGAATGCTATCCTCGGAGAAAATCTAGAATTTATACTTAGAAACCGGATGATAATTATTTCACGACGGGCGAAAGAAGATTCGGGTTCGCAAAGCAGACGATCAATTATCATCAATGGCAGCGTGGTCGATGCAAGTGGCATGCCTATCCGTGGTGTGAGTGTTAAATCATTGCAGGAAGATATAACGACCATCACAGATGATTCCGGAAGATTCTCTTTAGCAGGTGTTTCGGAAAATGCGACCTTATTTATTTCCTTTGTTGGATATGAAAGTGTAACCGTGAAGGCAACCGACAAAGAGCAAGTGGCCAGGATAGTATTGCAGGAAGAAAATATAGCGCTTAATGAGGTTGTTGTCGTAGGATATGGAACACAGAAGAAAGTAAATCTCACTGGTGCGGTTTCTGTGGTTTCCAGTGATCAATTGGCCTCCCGCTCGGCAGCAAATGTATCTCAGCTGTTGCAGGGAACTGTTCCGAATATGAATGTAAGTTTCAGTTCGGGTAGACCAGGGCAGGGCGGAAGTTTTAATATCCGTGGTGTCAATAGCATCAGTGCTGATGCCGCGCCATTAGTCATTATAGACGGTATTGAGGGGGACATCAATCGTGTCAATCCAAACGACGTGGAGTCAGTGACTGTGTTGAAAGATGCTTCTTCAGCCGCAGTGTATGGTGCGCGTGCTTCGTATGGGGTGATATTGGTAACGACTAAAAGTGGTAAGGAGGGTAAGACTTCGCTGACCTATAATGGGCGTTTTAGTGCCGGAGGCAGCACGACTTCAACCGATTATGAAACCAGAGGGTATTATTCAGCGGGAATTAACGATATGTTTTACCAAACCTACCAAGGTGTACCCTACACCAAGTATACCCAGGAGGACTATTATCAACTATGGCTACGTCGGAACGATAAGGTAGAGGACCCTTCTCGTCCGTGGGTGCTCGAGGAAAACGGGGAATATAAATATTATGGCAACTTTGACTGGTACAACATGTTGTATGACCATACCCGGCCGACTTGGGAACATAATCTCAGTCTAACAGGAGGATCGGATAAGGTCAAATATGTATTGTCTGGCAATTATTACGATCAGAAAGGTATTATCCGGATTGATCGGGATAATTATAAGAAATATAATTTTCAATCAAAAATATCAGCAGATGTTACGCCCTGGCTTGAAATTAGCAATAAAACGGCTTATTTCTATTCGCGGTATACCTATCCGGGTATGGCGGGTGTAAACAATATCTTTTCGCGGGCGACCAATCATGCTTTGGCCAGCATAGTTCCGATAAATCCCGATGGAACACTCGTATATAGGACAGGGTTGACTGATACGGGTGAAGTATCAGATGGTATTGGTGCTGTATTGTTGAACAGAGGTCATCGCAATCAAGACCGTGATTATGAATTTGTCACTACGTTCGAGGCTGTGTTTAAGCCTGCCAAACACGTCGATATTCGAACAAATTACAGTTGGGCACACGTCTATCAGCCCGATCTGAATCGCTCGGTGGACGTGTCTTACTCTCGTATACCCGGCGAAACAATTGTAATGGATGAGGGACGTACTGGGGGCAACTATCTGACAGAAACCCAGACTCGTCAGGTGCGTCGGACGTTCAACTTATATGGTACTTATGATAATGTCTTTGCTGAGAAGCATGATGTAAAAGTCATGTTGGGAACTAACTACGATTATAAAAACTCCAAAAATCTCAAGATGAAAAGAAATGGTCTTCTTTCGGAAGACCTGGACGATTTTAATATAGCCAAAGGCGATGATATTAGTATAACCGGCGGCGTGGATGATTACGCCATCTTGGGTTTTTTCTACCGTTTCAACTATGCATTTAACGACAGGTACCTATTGGAAGGGAGCGGCCGCTATGATGGAAGTTCACGTTTCCGCCAAGGACACCGGTTTGGATTTTTTCCTTCTTTTTCAGCAGGATGGCGGATAAGCGAAGAGTCCTTTTTTGAAAATGCAAAAAAATATGTGGATAATCTGAAAGTCAGAGCTTCGTATGGCTCTTTGGGAAATCAAAAAACGGTAGGCTATTACGACTACCTGCAGCTGATCAACACCGGATCTACATTAAACTACTCGTTTGGCGAAGCTACAAAAGCCGAATATGCGAGAGAATCAGCGCCCAATTCTACAGACTTGACTTGGGAAACTGTCACGACAAAAAATTTAGGGCTTGATATCGGTTTAATGAACAATAGGCTGAATATCACGGCCGATGCCTATATCCGGGATACGGAAGGCATGCTGATGGCTGGCAAAACATTGCCGGCTGTATATGGTGCCGCATCACCCAAGATGAATGTCGCCGATCTGACGACTCGAGGATGGGAAACGTCGATCGCCTGGAATGATGATTTTGGTCTGGCGGGCAAGCCTCTGAAATATGGCGTGACGGTCGGTCTTGGCGATAATCTCTCCCGGGTCACAAAATATGACAATCCCAATAGGATCTTAACAGATCCTTATGAAGGGCAGCAGCTCGGCGAGATATGGGGATATGTCGTAGATGGCTTTTTCAAAACCGATCAGGAAGCAATGGACTATTCCGTCGACCAGACGTTTGTCAATCAGATGATTAATGCCAGTGCTATAGACAATGGTGTGCATGCCGGAGATCTGAAGTTTGTCGATCTGGATGGCAATGATAAGATTGAGCAAACCACCAACGCTAATGATCCGAAAGATATGAAAGTAATAGGCAACTCGTTGCCGCGGTATAATTATAGCTTAGGCTTGTCGGCGAGTTGGAATGGGATAGATGTCTCCGCCTTCTTCCAAGGGATAGGCCGTCAGCATTGGTATCCGGGTCAAGAATCTTTGGTTTTCTGGGGACCTTATACACGGCCTTATGCAAGTTTTATTCCGACCGACTTTATGAGCAGGGTCTGGAGCGAAGATAATCCGAACGCCTATTTTCCACGGCCCAGGGGATATGTTGCTTTGAATAACAATAGAGAGCTTGCTGTGGTGAATAATCGGTATCTGCAGGATCTGGCATACTGTCGTTTGAAAAGCTTGACAGTCGGCTATACCTTGCCGGAGAGATGGCTTTCAAGACAGGGGATCAATCATCTGCGTATTTACTTTAATGGAGAGAATTTATTGACTTTCTCCAAGTTGGATACAAAGTATATAGACCCCGAGCAGGCGGCAACCAAAAACGACTGGAAAACATCGAGAAGTGATGCCCGGGTTTATCCATGGTCCAAGACATATGCGGTAGGTTTGGATATACGTTTCTAGTAGAAAATAATAAAAAGTTGAAAGATGAATAGCAAACAACTTATGAAAAGAATAGCATATATAGTCGGTGTAGGTTTGATAGTTTCGACATTGTTTATGTCATGTGAAAACTTGCTTGACCTAACGCCTCAGGATCGCCTGACCGGCGGTGACTACTTTAAGAATGAAGAACAGCTGGAGCTGTACAGCAATAAATTTTATCTGGATATCCTTCCCGGAGATGGCAATATTTATCGGGATAATGCGGACGCGTTGATCGTATCACCATTGGATGAGCAGACCAGTGGACAGCGTTTGGTGCCGGAAACAGGTGGGGGATGGGATTGGGCACCATTGCGAAATATCAATTTTCTGCTGGAGCACAGTCACAATTGTGAGGACATACAGGTTCGCGAAAAATATAATGCTGTTGCCCGTTTTTTCCGTGCCTATTTTTATTTTGAGAAAGTCAAGCGATTTGGAGATGTCCCTTGGTACGATGAGGTATTGGGCTCCGATTCACCCGAGCTGTACAAAGCCAGAGATTCGCGCGAGTTTGTGATGGAAAAGATTATGGAAGATCTGAACTATGCTATTTCGGTCTTCAAAGAAAGTAACAGGGCGAAAGACCTGTATCGTGTCACTTGGTGGACAGCGCTTGCGCTCAAATCTCGTGTCGGCCTGTTTGAAGGCACTTATCGAAAATACCACGGGTTGTCTGGATACGAAAAGTACCTTACGGACTGTGTCAACGCTTCCGACGAGATCATGAAAGCCTCGGGCGGATATGCGCTGTACCAATCGGGAGCTTTATCTTATCGTAATTTGTTTAAATCGGATAATGCGGTGCAGACCGAGGTGATCCTGGCCAGGAATTACAATAGTAGTTTGAACCTGACACATCAAGCCCAAGCCTTTGAGAATTCACCCACCTTAGGCCGCCCCGGATTATCTAAAAAATTGGTCAATTATTACCTGATGAAGGACGGCACACGCTTTACGGATCAGGCGGACTATGAGACCGTGGAATTTAAGGATGAGGTCAAAAATCGAGATCCTCGTTTGGAACAGACCATTCGCACCTCTAATATCAATATCAATGTGACGATGACAGGTTATCACTTGATAAAATATGCCAACGACAATGCGAATTATACCGGTGGTTCTAGCAATGATCTGCCTCTTTTTAGGTTAGCGGAGGTATATCTGAATTATGCAGAAGCAAAAGCGGAATTAGGAACATTGACACAGTCTGACCTGGACAATACGATTAACAGGTTGCGTACCCGGGCAGGCGTAACGGGCAAACTGAACTTAAATGATGCCAATCAGAACCCCGATCCTTATATGACTGCTTCAGAAAGCGGCTACATCCATGTGTCCGGTGCCAATCAAGGCATCATATTGGAAATACGAAGAGAACGTACTATCGAATTGATTATGGAAGGATTTCGCTATTACGATTTGATGCGGTGGAAGGAAGGACAGGCTATGGCGCAAGCCTTTGAAGGGATTTATCTCCCGGAAACAGCGATCAATGTAGGATACGATATAGATGGTGATGGTACGAAGGATGTCTGTTTTTATACCACTGCAACGCAGCCGAATGCCGGTAACGTGAGTTATGTGCAATTGTCTCCGACCGGTACAGGGACGACGTTGTCCAATGGCGATCATGGCAATTTGCTGTGCTATGCCTGGATCGATCGTACCTGGAATGAGGATAGAGATTATTTGTTCCCCGTACCAAGGCAAGAGATCAGCTTGTCACAGGGAGTTGTCAAACAAAACCCGGAATGGGGCGAATAATCAATTTTTGGAAGGATATCGACGTGATAATGATGAATGGACTTAAGAAATATTTAAATATGAAAAATATGCTAATAAATATATTCTCTTTTTGTTTGCTCTTGTCGTTGACAAGTGGCTGCAAAAAGAACAATACCGACAATTCTTTGTTTTTTCCGGATTTTTCTATAGAGAATCCAGATCAAGAAGATCCTGAAACTGCTACATCATTGCGGGTATCTACCTATAATCTGTGGGTACAGACCGGAGCGGCATGGGACCAACGGAAAAGTGATGTAGCAAAACTTATTCAGGACAACAAGTTTGAGATATGTGGGTTTGAAGAAGCCAGCTGGGAGCAACGGTCTTACCTGGGCACAGCGCTGCAAGGTGAGTATAATATCGTGGCTTTCGGACGTGATACAGGTGGTGATGCCACCAATGCAGGGGAAATTAGTGGAATCCTGTACGACAAAGCCCGCTTTGAATTATTGGAAAGCGGACGTTTTTGGTATTCGCAGACCCCTAGTGTACCATCCAATGGTTGGGACGAAACTAACTTTAAGCGGTTTTGTGTCTGGGGTAAATTTAAGGATGTGAAAACGCAGAAGAATTTTTATGTCTTTCAATCCCATATGCCTTTGGCGGATGTTGCACGGAAAGAAGCCTGTAAAATGTTGGTCGAAAGGGTATCTGAAATGGTAACGGATGATACGCCTGTATTTTGCACCGGAGATTTTAATGCCACCCCTGATGCTCCGGAGATCGAATCAACTATCGGAGAAAGTGGCGTACTCAAAGACTCGTATGATCTGGCTCCACAAAAGACCGGCCCGGCTTATACCTATCCGACGCGCAAAACCCGGATAGATTTCATCTTTGTAAAGGATGCTGAAGTGCTATCCACCCGGGTTATTATGAGTTCTTTGTCGGATCATTATCCTGTTGTCATTGTTGCCGAATTATAATATTAATCCAGATAATTATGAAGAATATAAGGAATAAAACTGGTTTTAGGGGGATAGTAAAATGCTGCTTCGTCCTGTTCATGATAAGTGTTTTTGCCGGATGCTCAAAAACAGATCCGTTGGATTCGTATACTCGTATACCGCCGGATAGAAACAGCCAAACAGATGAAGAGGGAGAAGGTGACGGAAAGGGCGGTCTGTTCGAAAAGGGGTACGGGACAGCTGAAAAGCCGTACATCATTATGACGGCCGTACAGATTGAGAATATGAGTAAAGGCTTGGTTTCGGGAAAAATGATTTATTTCCAATTGGGGGCAGATATCGATATGCAGGCTATTACCGATTGGGAACCACTGAATAATGCTAGTCCAAATGATCGCTATGTTCATTTTGATGGCAACAGCCACGTCATTAAGAATTTTACGTGTAAAAATAAAGATTACGCCAGCTTTTTTGGCATATTGGCCGGTGTCTGTAAGAATGTAGGCTTTTACAACGCAGATGTGGAAGCTAGTGCAAATAGTGGAGCAGGAGTTATCGGCGGATATATTGGTGTAAAAGCACCAAATGCAATGGAGAAGACCGGGCAGGTCGAAAATTGTTACGTGTCGGGTACTGTAAAGGGAAAATATGCGGGTGGGATGGCTGCCCGTATGGGTAGGCCTTATGGCGGACAGATTTGTTATATCAAGAATTCATATTCTACAGTAGAAGTAACGTCGACGAGTGACGAAGCAGGGGGGATTGTCGGGACGATGTTTGAGCAAGGTGAGATTTCATTTAGCTATGCTACGGGCGTAATATATGGAGGAAACGCCGTAGGGGGAATTGCGGCTAAGGTGATGGAAGGTGCTAAAGTCACCAATTGTGTGGCGTGGAACTGGAAGTTGACAGGTCCCGCTGCCAAATCGGGGCGCGTAGTAGGTAGTCTTGAACAAGGGGAATCCGGACATCAAGCCGACCCGCTGGCATCGGATTCGTATGCCTGGCAAGATATCGTTTGTACGGGTTTTACTCCACAAAGTCAGACCAGCTCGATGAATAGTGGTACATACCACGGCGAAAGTGCAACGCTGTCTGCCCTGCAGAATACGGTGTCGACATGGGGCCCAGAGTGGTATGATGTAGGGAATGCCGACCTTGGATTTCCTATATTGGCCTGGCAACATGTACGAGGGGATTATGCATCCCTGGCAGGGCATGATAATGAACCGGAAGGTGATTTTGCCAACGGAACGGGAGCAGCAGCTGATCCATACGTGATCACAAAAGCGGAACATATAAGTAATATGAGTAAGGTACTCGTTGATAATCACAAGGTGTATTTTGTATTAGGCGCAGATATTGATATGGCGAGTATAACGACGTGGGCACCTTTAAATAATGCTGGACCTAAGTGGATAGATTTTGATGGGCGCAATCACGTGATTAGGAATTTTAGCTTTCATTCGACTACATCAGGTGTATATGCCAGTTTCTTCGGTATTTTGTGTGGTGAAGTTCGCAATGTAGGATTTGTTGATGCGGATGTATCCTCTACGACAACGGGTATCGGCATTATTGCCGGATACGTAGGTTTAGCTTCCGGCGCTACGGGCAATTCTACGGGAAGGATTATCAACTGCTATACGACGGGTACCATACAAGGTAAAGGAGCTTCAGGAGGAATCGCCGGCGTGATGGGCGGGTCGTTTGGTGGACAGGAGAGTTATATCAAAAACTGTTATTCTTTTGCGACTGTGATTGATCCGACTGAAAGAGCTGGAGGGATATTGGGGCGCAAGGCTGGAGGTACAGGGTATATGGAGAACTGCTATGCCGCAGGCGATGTCAGTACGATAGGGGGCAGTGGTAGTGCAGGCGGGCTATTTGGAAGGGCTGACGGTGCGAATACCTTGACAATCCGGAACTGTGTGGCTTGGAATGCATCTGTATCGGTCAACTCGGGAACGAATGTGGGGCGTATTGTTGGTGCGAATGCGAATAATCTTGTGTCTGCTACCAATTGCTATGCCTATTCAGGGATGGTGTTGAAATCAGCTGGTACAACAGTGCCAGGGCCCGATCAAAGTGCATTGCCAGGTACGGCAGTATCTTTCCATGGTGTAGGTAAATCGGATACAGAACTTCGGGCGATCGTTACCGGCTGGGATGCAGCCTTATGGAGTAAGACTGTAGATGGCTATCCGGTTTTCTCTTGGCATCAGTAAGGGACGTTTCCCTTTCACTGCACAAGCAGATTACAGCCCCGGATATCGGCATTAGAGTTTTGGATACCAAAATATTTTTATTTACTCAATGTATTGATTAATTTTACTCAATACATTGAGTAAATTGCTTTACATGTTTGAAAGATCTTATTTACAGGAAATTATAAAGAGGATAAAAGAGCCTCGCAGGTTTATTCAGGTACTGATGGGGCCACGCCAAGTGGGTAAAACCACCTTGGTAACACAATTAGTAGCTCAGTATTCGTATTCTTATCATTTTGTGAGTGCCGACGCTGTTTCTGCAGCCGGAACAGTATGGTTAGAACAACAGTGGGAGACGGCACGTCTGTTAATGAAACAGCAAGAGGGGCAAGAATTTTTACTAATTATTGATGAGATCCAGAAAATTGCAAATTGGAGCGAAACTGTCAAACTATTGTGGGATACAGATACACGAGAGGGGAATACAGTAAAAGTGATCTTGTTGGGCTCATCACGCCTTTTGTTGCAGCAAGGTCTTACCGAGTCGTTGGCAGGACGGTTTGAGACGATGTATATGGGGCATTGGTCTTTCCGTGAAATGCAGGGGGCTTTTGGTTGGGACGCCCATAAGTATGCATGGTTCGGAGGATACCCCGGCGCTGCTGCACTCGTCGATGAAGAAGATCGTTGGAAACGGTATGTGCGTGATTCGTTGATAGATACAAGTATTTCGAGAGATATCCTGATGTTGACCCGGGTGGATAAACCGGCTTTGATGAGAAGGTTGTTTGAGCTGGGCTGTAATTATTCGGGGCAAATTATGGCTTATTCCAAAATGTTAGGGCAACTTGTGGATGCCGGAAATACGACGACATTGGCGCATTATCTCGGCTTGCTGGACACAGCAGGTCTGCTCGCAGGGTTGGAGAAATATGATTCCAAACTGATTAGAAAGCGCTCTTCCAGCCCAAAATTTCAGGTACATAACACGGCTCTTATTAGTGCTCAGCGTGATGACAATTTTGATGAAATCCGGAGACAGCCGGGACAGTGGGGACGCATTGTTGAGTCGGCTGTTGGGGCGCATTTGCTCAATAGTGCCTATTCCGGAGGATACAATATACACTATTGGAGGGAAGGCAGATATGAAGTCGATTTTGTTCTGGAACGTCGGGGTAAGGTGATCGGTCTGGAGGTAAAAAGTGGGAATAAACAAACTGGCGTTGCTATGCCTGCCTTTTCTAAAGCTGTTGTGCCAGACAAAGTGTTACTCGTAGGGGCTTCGGGCATTCCTTGGGCGGATTTTTTATCGATGGAACCGTCAGACTTGTTTTAAATTCGAGCTCACTGCACAAGCAGATTACAGCCCCGGATGTCGGCATTATCGAAGCGACCTAAAACTTCGAAGGAGCCGTCGGGATAAAGCTTTCCCAAATCCTGGGTGGCAATGAACGAACAGGAGTAATAATTGGCTAGATCAATGACATTTATTGCTCCTGTCTTTTTGCTGTCCAACAGGGTCAACGGATCATTGGTGTCTCGAAACAATATTTTCATCCAGGGCGGTGTTTGGAATACGCCCTCTCCATGCGAGTATCCTTGCGACAGCAATTCGGTCATGCCGTATTCCGAATGAATGGCCGACACGCCAAAGCCTTTTTTTAAGGCGTTATGAAGTTCTTCGCGGACCATCTCTTTACGCTTACCTTTCATGCCACCTGTCTCCATAACAATGAGATCAGGGAAATCAAGGTGGTAGCGCTCGATAAAATCCAGTAAGGCATAGGTGACTCCGATCAGGATTGTCTTGGTACCTTTATCGCGAAGGGTCAGCAGACTGGTATAAAGCTCATCATGATTGTACAGAAAATAATTGCTTTCGGGTTGCTGCGACGATTTGATCAGATCATCCACCATATAAATTAAGGAAGAACCTTCGCGTTCTAAATAGGAAGGAAGCAGGGCCAGTATGGCCATATCCTTGACATCTCCATAAAACTGATGGAATGCCAGCCGGAAACTTTCTTCGTACCAGGAGATGTCAGCCACGGGATGTTTACTGTTTATCATACCGGTTGTGCCCGAGCTGCTAAAAGTAACGTGAGGTGAAGACCCTGAGGCCAAAACCTCCTGAGTCTTGAAAAATTGTATAGGTAAAAATGGGATTTGGGTATAATGTGATATAGAAGAAATATCGGCATGAAGCAGAGAAAGATACTGTTGGTATACTGGTGTATGATGAGCTTGATAATGGAAAGACTCCAATGCCATAGCATTGAAGTCTTCCTCATTATCTATCGTAAAAATCTGTTCTTTCGTAAGCATGATTATAACATACCACCGTCGACAGGGAGAATCTGTCCGGTAACATAAGAAGATAGATCCGATGCCAGATAAAGGCAGGCATTGGCTACATCTTCGGGTTCTCCTGCACGTTTCAGCGGAATACCTGCTTCCCAACCTTCAACTACCTTCGGGTCAAGAACATCGGTCATCTCCGTACGGATAAAGCCTGGGGCAATCACGTTGGCCCGGATATTACGTGAGCCTAATTCCTTCGCGACAGATTTGGTGAAGCCGATGATACCAGCTTTGGAAGCGGCGTAATTTGCTTGTCCGGCATTGCCTTGCACACCGACGACAGAAGACATATTGATGAAGGAGCCTTTGCGGTTTTTCATCATGATTTTAGACGCCGCTTTGGTGATATTGAAGATCGATTTAAGGTTGATATTGATGACATCGTCCCAATTCTCTTCTGTCATACGCATCAACAGGCCATCTTTGGTAATGCCGGCGTTGTTCACGACAACTTCTAACGTCCCAAAATCCGCAACGATGTCATTGATCAGCTTTTCGGCCTCCTCAAATTTTGAAGCATCTGAGCGGTAGCCTTTGACTTGGGTTCCGTAAGCCTGCAGCTCCTGCTCTAAGGCCTGGCCTTTTTCTACGGAAGATAAATAAGTGAACGCAACATTAGCGCCGTGCTGTGCGAAAACTTCAGCAATCTTGCGTCCGATACCTTTAGAAGCACCTGTGACTAATGCTGTTTTTCCTTCGAGTAATTTCATATGTAAATAATTATTTTATGCGTGTTAAATCTTTTGCTGCCACTCACGTTCTATCATGATACGAGATGTAAGCGGTCAAAATTACGAAAGGAAGTACGCTAATCGAAATATTACGCCTAATTTTTAGATTATATTCGGAATATTGCGCCGTAGGGAACCTAACGCTGCATCTTATTCAATGCTTCGTTGACGACTTCCGCACGGCGGTAGTTTTTTTCCGATCGTTCATGCAGCCTCGTGTAGGCTTCGAAGATGGCTTCGCCGTATTCCCGATAGCCATCTTGGTAATCGAATACTTCGGACAATGTGCCGCGGAACTCTTCTTGGTCCCGGTCGAGCGTGACGATATCGACCTGTGCCTGTAGGTAGTTGCGGTAAATCTGATGAATGTCATTCCAAAGATCACTGTCGATCCAGCTCTCCTTCTCGTAGATCATGTCAAAATGTTGTTCAAACCACTGATTTTCGCGAAGCATCTCCGCATGCAGTTCCTGCAGCTTCTTGTTGTGCTGACGTACGCTTTCGTAGAAGCTGCCCAGATCAATATTGATCTCCCCCTCACCATCCTTTTCGTCAAAAGGCAGTACAGACGGATCTTGAATCTGGAGAAATACCTCGAGAATATCCAGGTCCTGCTCGAGAGGCAATAGCATATAATCCAGTTCGGCAATCCCCAGATCGACTTCTTCCAACGCTTGGTTGTGCGCCTTAAGCTGTTGCAGCATATCCCAGGTCAGGTCGTGCATGAGATAATGGGCGTCAAGACCTTTTTTTTCAAACTCCATCTGGGGTTTGTCGAATTCAAACTGTAGTATGATGGGGCGCAATGGATGTTCGTTGACAATTTCTTTCATGATAATCGATGATTTAATGTCGGAGAAAAAAAACAACCGTCATTCCCAAAGCTCGATCTGGCGTTGTACTTTTTGTTTCCTGCGCAGTCAAGATAGGAAATGACGGTGTTATTTTCAAATTGATTCATTTTTTAGCGATTATGATACGCTTTGTGATGACCTCCGTCGCCGGAAGTTCTTTTTAATTCCAAGAAATGTTGCCCTGTTCGATGAGTTACCCGGAACCCATTAGGGCACAGCCTGTTTCTGTTGTTGTCTAAAGGACGTAGCTACTGGAAATATCGCTGAAATTCGGCGTCGGGTCTATGCCCATGTAGGTCGCGCGGAACTCATATTCTTTGAAGGTTTCCAGTCCTTCGATGACACAGCTGCTTTTCGAGCTCAGTTGTGACTTCCATTCTTCTGTGCTTCCTTTCAGACGGTACTGAAAGTTGTACATACGTGCCCCCGTCCAAGCTTTAGTCCGGAGTGTTATGCGGCCACTGCCTATCTGATCCGGTTCGGCAACAGGTTGTTGTGCTTTAGGCACCAATCCCTTGTAGGAGTCATCTGCCTTACGTATGCTAAACCCTGCAGCCAATATGGTGCTGTCGTCATCACCGGCAACGGTATCCACATACTTAGCGAGTTCTTTGAGGACGTACACCAATTCTTTCCTTTTTTGATTGCGGATAAGGATGGCTCGCGTGTCCCGGTAAGCTGCTTCTGTAGCCGCGGCGCGGAATGCTGTCAAAGCAGTTTCCAATACCGACAATTCCGGAATCGGAGTAGCGAAGAGGGTGGATTCCGCTGTCATCTTTGTCAGGATCTGTTCGGCAGTCTGCATGAACTGCACGTCAGTTTGTTCTTTTTCATTTAATGTTAATTTGCTCATGTTTTAAAAATTTAAAAGTTAAAAAATAATATTTGTGCTAGCAACGATACAAACATACGGCACAAGAAATTAATGGATGGGGTAAAATCCTGCCAAAATTCGCAAAGGTTAAAAAACTTTTTGGCAGGATTTTACCCCTTTTGTCATTTGTTATCTTGTCGTTGTATCCCGAAAAACGGGATTATCGATATCTTTATGCAGTATTTCTGAATGAAAGTGTTGGATTTGGCGTCGAAAAAAAACCGTGGTAAATTTTGCTTTCCCATCGGGGGGTTCAAGATTTCCTTCGGAAAAAGGCATTTTCTCGAAGGGAGAATTGTTTGTCTCCGTGGAATGATTTGCTGAGTACTTGGGGTATTTGACAGACACTTAGGGGGATGTTGTTTTCTTCAGAGGGGAAAGTATAGTCCCTTCGGATTATGTGGCAGACAGGAGAGGGAAGTTCGTTCACTCCTTGGGGTTCATCGTATTTACCTTGGTATACGTTGTGGGTACTCAGGGAAGTCGGGTATATTCCTTGGAAGGAGTAAGACAGCCCTCGGATGAGCCAAAGTGGGCTCTGGGCAGATCAGAATATCCTTTGGGGCGACCGAGATATCCCTTGGTATATTTCCCGTATCCCCAGGAGGGATGTGCGTACTCTCAAGGCGAAGACACTCTGTCCGGAGTGTATGTAATAAATCCTGAGGGCGAAGGTATGAGTCGTCTGGACTTATGTTTATGTCCCTTGGTGTTTTGGTAATTTAGGATGAAATTTTACTTAGTAGGATGTTTGATTGGGTTTTGTGCAGTATGGAACACCGCTTTGACGACGATGATCTGTTGTTCTTCGTCTATCGTGTAGAAAACGATGTAAGGAAATGTCCTCATCATTCGGCCACGAAAGTTAAGGTAGCAAACCTGAAAATAACGAACCTTTAGAATATCAGCAACAGCCTTTTTATAGTCTTGGAGAAACTTTGATGCAACTTTTTTAGAAGCATGCTCTATGTAATAACTAACCGCTTCTTCAATCTGTTTACTTGCATCAGGTGTGACCAGTATTTTATAGGCCATATTTGACCTTTAATTCCTCAAAAACGAGATTGGCTGGTTGACAATCTTCTAATGGCACATCATTCTGCGATAAAAGAAACTGCTTTTGTGCATCGGTTAGTTCAAATCCGCTCTCTTTTGGCTCGTATGTAGCTCCGATGAGTTCGAGTACTTCGAGGAAAAAAGAAGTTTTATCTTCTGGAACTGATACTTTGAATGTTGTCATACCCAAATTTAGCAATAAATATTCCAAGTTCCTAACCCCATTTCCTCATTCCTATCATTCCTCTTCCTCCAACGGCCATTGCGGCATCATCTTTCTTTCCATGGCTGGCGTATGCCCGAAATATTTGACATATTGTCTGATGAAGTATTTGGCGGTCGAAAATTGGAGATGAAAGGCGATCATATCCACCGATTCGTTCGTTTTGCGGAGCATTTCACGCCCTTTGTGTATTCGTATAGCCTTTATGGCCGAATTAACGGTCAGACCGTTTTCCTGAAAAATCCGATACAATGTGCGCTCGCTGGTCAGGAGCTCAAGTGCCATCTGCTTGATGTCGATATCCGCATCCATATAGTGCTCTATAATATAGTCTTTGGCACGATGGAAAAGTGAAATGTCGTCTCTTTGCGTAGATTTGCGGTGCTGCAAAAGGTCGCCATGATACGTTTCCATGAGCTGTATGGCCTGATAGTTTAATTTATAGCTAAGCGAAAACGGTGTGTCTTTAATACGCTGGATCTGCTCCAGTATCTTCTTATTTCTAAAAGCTGTTTTTACCGCAGGCAAGGGATGAAAGGTGTTGTTTCCCGCGCAGGTGAGTGTGGGCCATTCCCGACTTAATTGTTCCGGATTCTCCAATTCCGTACCGATCAGAACCATCCAGGTTTTACCTCCTTTGAAGAGATAAGAAATGTCGCTGCCGGGATTAAAAAATCCGAGATAGTGTTGGGAGGCTAATGTGGAATTTTCTCGCGCGTCTATCGACGAACTTCCCAAAAATTGGAAAGCGATCCAAAACGTCCCCGGTGTGTCACGAAGCGTAAGATCCCAGCCTTTTTCAACAGTGCTCTTGATCTCCAGGAATAGGTGTTGGCCAACTTTCCGGCTGGCGATATAATGGTTTTTTGAGCCGAGGTGTATATTTTCTTTTTGATGAAAGTTGAGGTACCTTCCCTTGGGGATAATGTGGTCTGTTGTTAAATGTGATTTCGCTACGTCAGGTATATTATAATCAATGGTCATAAATGAAACAATTTTTACAAAAGCATTAGCTATAACGGATTATGAATGTTAATTTTGCAGGGAATTTAATAAAATGGGTAAGAAAAAACAAAAATCGGAAGTTGATGTCGTTCTTATCGGTGGGGGAATTATGAGTGCGACCTTAGGTGCGCTTATCAATGAACTCAACCCGGATATTCATATCGAGATTATAGAACGTCTGGACGTTGTCGCGGCAGAGAGCTCGGATGCTTGGAATAATGCGGGCACGGGACACTCGGCCCTTTGTGAGTTAAATTATACACCGGAACAACCCGATGGTTCGGTGAAGATCGATAAAGCCGTTAGAATTGCCGAGCAATTTGAAGTATCAAAGCAGTTTTGGGCCTATTTCGTTGAAAAAGGAGTCATTCAGAACCCCGAACATTTTATCCGTTCGATCCCACATATGAGTGCCGTTTTTGGCGAAAAAGACGTGAAATTTCTGAAAACCCGCTACGAAGCCATGACGAAACAGGTCTTATTCCGCGGCATGGAATACACCGAAGACAAGGCCGTGCTGAAAGAATGGGTGCCGTTGATGATGAAAGGGCGGAAGCAAAATGAGCCCATGGCAGCGACGCGAATGGATATCGGTACGGATGTAAATTTTGGTGCACTGACACGGGATTTGATTACTTACCTGGATAAAAAAGATAATATTAAACTGTCCTTAAATGAAGAAGTAAAAGATATAGAACGGGAAGATGACGGCCGATGGGAAGTGGAAGTGAAGAATCTGAAGACGGGAGAGAAGCGGGAGATTAAAGCGAAATTTGTATTTATAGGAGCCGGAGGACATTCACTTCTGCTGCTTGAAAAATCGGGTATACCGGAGGCTAAGGGTTATGGTGGCTTTCCTGTGGGCGGGCAATGGTTGCGGTGTACCAATCCGGCCATTATTGAGCAGCATCATGCGAAAGTTTATGGCAAGGCCTCGGTCGGCGCGCCACCGATGTCGGTGCCGCACCTGGATACGCGCTATATCGACGGTAAACAAGCGCTATTATTCGGTCCATATGCCGGTTTCTCGACGAAATTCTTGAAAAAAGGATCTTATTTTGATTTGCCTGCGTCAATCAAATTGTCGAACATTAAGCCTATGCTTTCTGCAGGCTTGGATAATTTACCGCTGACAAAATATCTGATTACGGAGGTGATGAAAAAACCGAAAGATAAGCTGGATGCATTGAAACAGTTTATGCCGACAGCTAAACTGGAGGATTGGGAGATTGAGAAGGCCGGTCAACGTGTACAAGTCATAAAAAAAGATCCGGAACACGGCGGAATACTTGAATTCGGTACGGAAGTGGTGTCGAGTGCAGATGGTTCGATTGCCGCGCTGTTGGGTGCTTCTCCGGGAGCCTCAACGTCAGTGGAAATTATGATTGAGTTGCTGAAAAGGTGTTTTCCGGAACGGGCGAAGTCGGAGGAGTATAGACGGAAGTTGCGGGAGATGATCCCGACCTGGGGGCAGTCACTCAATAAAGATGAGAAGTTGTGCGCGGAGACCCGTGAACATACGCATCGGGTATTGAAATTGAATTTGAATTAATATATAGTATATCGAATACTTATGGGGTGCTAAAAAATAGATCATGTATCTATTTATAAGGCTGAGATTATACCCACACCCACTTCGGTGGGAGGAACCTGATCCAGGTAATGCTGGCGTAGGGATTAATTTCTAAACAACGTCTTTATAGCATTTCTATAAGTGTAGTTTTTGAGTTAAACGCACTTTTATGGAAATTATCTTTGAACAAGTCATCACCGCTCTTCAACAGACCTCCTGGCTGGAGCGATTTTCGGTCCTATGTGGTATCATACAGGTCCTGCTTTCTAAAAACAATAAAGTTTCGAATTATTTCTTTGGTATCCTGGGGATACTCTCGGGAATGTATGTGCTATTTGGTGCAAAATTGTACGCCGAAATTGCATTGAATATGTATTATCTCGTCATGAGCATATACGGTTGGTGGTATTGGGTGACAAATACATCCATGAAGAATCAGCCGATTACGGTCTGCGACCGAAAGGATTGGGCAGTTACCATGGGGATATCCTTGCTCGGCTTTGTTTTCCTGTACCTGATATTGGAACATGTGACCGATTCGGATGTTCCGGCCTGGGATGCCTGGGTGTCCTCTACGGCGTGGGCAGGCATGTGGTTGCTTGCGAAAAGGAAATTGGAAAACTGGTTGTTATTGAACGTCAGTAACGCTTTCGCCATTCCTTTACTGATCCATAAGGATTTGTATTTGTTTGCCGCCTTGACGCTCTTCTTATTTATTGTGGCCATTTTCGGTTTTTTAAAATGGCGCCGATTAATTCATATACAAAATCTAAAATCTTCTCCATCATGTTAACATTTCAGCATATCCAAGTTATACAGGATAGCCAAACACAAAGCATAGCGCAGAAATCGCTGGTAGAAGCGCAACTGCAAATGATATACGAAAACAATTGGTTTAATATCTGGGTGCCGAAAGCCTACGGTGGAAAAGAGATGGATCTGATGGACGGCATCTCCCTCTTGGAAGAACTCGCCTATTGGGATGGCGGACTGGGTTGGACGGTGACTTTATGTGCTGGTGCAAATATGTTTGCCGGTTATATTGATCCTCAACTTGCAGGGAAGGTTTTTTCCGATCCAGAGGTTTGTTTTGGCGGAAGCGGAAGAGTGGGGGGAAAGGCGGTGTGGGATGGTCAGAAATATATTTTATCCGGCGTATGGCAATTTGCTACCGGTGCTCCGCATTTGTCGCATTTTACGCTGAACTGTCATGTATATGACGGGGATATTCGGAGACTGGGGGAAAATGGCGAGCCTTTGGTGCTTTCTTTTTTTGTGCCGAGAGAATATGTCTTGATACATTATGATTGGGATACGTTTGGGTTGGAGTGTACGGCAAGTCATAGTTTTTCTGTAGATGAAGTGCCGGTCGATCCTCGTTATGGCTTTCAGATTCTTCCGGAGAAGCGCCAGAGCAATAGTCCATTGTATAGGCTGCCGTTTATGCCTTTTGCGGAGGTGACCTTACTCGCCAATTATGTCGGTATGTACCGTCGATTTTTAGATCTGGTCGAGAAGCATTTTATCGGTAAATCGAAAGATGCACAGTGGAATGCCCGATTTGGTCGGGAGCGGTTTACGTTATTGGATAGCTTGCGGGTTGAACTCGCGGCAAATTGGGATAACACGCAGGTGTTAGTCGCTGATCTGTGGGACAAATGTGTTGCGGGTACGTTGTTGGCGGAGGATACGGTTATTCAGGAAATTGCAGCATTATCAAGGTCGATGGTCAAAGCGATAAGAGAGCAGACGGTTGCGTTATATCCTTGGGTCGGTATAGCGGGGGCACAACGGGACAATGCATTGAATATCGTGTTTCGGAATATTTTTACGGCTACGCAGCATAGTTTGTTGAATGCATAAAAAAAGATGGGCTTCATGTTTCCACGAAGCCCTTTTCTGTATTTCTAACGTAATCAGATTACTTTAGCACGAATTTCACACCGAATGTGAAACCGTCGCCATGGAAACCTGAGTCATTGTTAAGACCTAAATAAGGTTTGTAGTCCAAATGCAGGCCAATAGGAATAGTTGGGATTTTGTATTCCAAACCTATCTGCGGACGTAAACCAAAAAATGTCATCGAATCGTCGTTGTAGCTGGCAATTCCTACCTGTGCACCTACACCGGCATACCAAGCCAATCCCTCTGCACCGCTAATAGCTTTTTCATATTGCCAGTCAGCACCGAAAGAAACCCAGTGATCGCGAAATGCAACTTGGAACTGTGCGGCTTGAGTAGGAGCAATAGCGGTCTTATACTGTATACCTACGTTCGAACCATCGTCACCATCGAATACAAGGCCTAATGCCGATTTGTAAGGAGTCTGTGCCTTAGCTTCTTGTGCTCCGATAGTCAGTAAAGCTACGGCAGCAATTGAAAGTAATACTTTTTTCATAACGTCATAGATTTGTTTATGTGTTTTTTAATAATATTGAAAAGTTAGCAAATTTCTTGCCAAACTTAGATAATTCTTTTTTATGCAATATAATTGATTGCATATAAAGAACTTATCATTTCGCCTTTGGAAGGCTTAGCCCCTGAGCCTCCGTTGGGTCTTTAAAGACCATCCCATTTTGAAGAGGAAAAATAAAAACATTTTTTTGACAATTTAAATCGGTGCGTATTTAAAAAAATCGTAACTTTGACCGGCAAATAGAAACCCCAGAACATGTTTGCTATGCAATTAGATCCACAAAAATTCGTAGCTGAAGGTCTTACATACGACGATGTATTGTTGATCCCGGCTTATTCGGAAGTTCTACCGCGAGATGTAGACACCAGCACTTATCTGACACGGAAAATCAAATTAAATATACCATTGGTATCGGCGGCGATGGATACCGTGACGGGCGCGGATCTGGCTATTGCGATTGCGCAGGCTGGAGGAATGGGCATGTTGCACAAGAATATGACGATCGAAGAACAGGCCGCGGAAGTGCGTAAGGTAAAGCGATCAGAAAGTGGCATGATTCAGGACCCGGTGACGCTCTTGCAATCGGCTACCGTGGGCGATGCGTTTAGCATTATGCGAGAGCATAAGATAGGGGGGATTCCTATCATTGACATCGATGGAAAATTGGTGGGGATCGTAACAAACAGGGATCTGCGTTTCCAAAAAGATATGGCCAAACCGATCAGTGAGCTGATGACCAAAAATAATCTGGTCGTTGCGCCGGAGGGAACGGACTTATTGAAAGCCGAAGAAATTCTGCAGAATTATAAGATTGAGAAGCTACCTGTAGTCGATTCGAATTATTTATTGAAAGGATTGATTACATTTAAAGATATTCAAAAGTATAAGCATTATCCAAATGCCGCGAAGGATGCGCATGGACGTCTTTTAGTAGGTGCTGCAGTGGGCGTAACGATGGATACACTGGATCGGGTAGATGCTTTGGTAAAGGCGGGAGTAGATGTCATTACCATCGATACGGCACATGGCCATTCATTGGGCGTTATCAATAAGCTGAAAGAAGTAAAATCTAAACATCCGGATTTACAGGTTATCGTCGGTAATATAGCGACGGGTGCTGCTGCTAAGGCATTGGCCGACGCAGGTGCAGATGCTGTAAAAGTGGGTATTGGGCCGGGCTCCATTTGTACGACACGGATTATTGCCGGGGTAGGGGTGCCTCAATTATATGCAGTCTACGAGGTGGCCAAGGCACTAAAAGGAACGGGTGTTCCTTTGGTTGCAGATGGCGGTATCAAGCAGACAGGTGACATTGCCAAGGCCATAGCTGCAGGTGCACATACCGTGATGGCTGGGTCTTTATTCGCAGGCGTAGAAGAGGCTCCGGGAGAAACTATTCTGTTGGAAGGGCGTAAATTTAAGTCTTACCGCGGCATGGGTTCGGTGGAGGCAATGGAAAAAGGGTCTAAGGATCGTTATTTCCAAGACGTAGAGGACGATATTAAGAAGCTTGTTCCGGAAGGTATCGTCGGACGTGTACCGTATAAAGGTACCTTAGCGGAGGTTGTCTACCAGTATATTGGAGGCTTGAAGGCGTCTATGGGCTATTGTGGTGCGGCGACGATCGAAAAGCTCCAGGAAGCACAGTTTGTGCGGATTACAGGTGCAGGATTGCGGGAATCACACCCACACAATATTCAGATTACAAAGGAAGCGCCGAATTATAACAGCCGGGGATAATGCGGTGATATCGAAAAAAAGCCTGCTTGGACTATCCAAAGCGGGCTTTTTTTTGTAATTTGAGACCGTTGTTTCTATAGAGAAGCACGCAAAGCAGATGTCTGATTTTACTTATTTTAAAATAATCTTGAAAAACAACGATTAAAAATATGATTTTCATAACGAATTGACGTTTTCAATAAAAATATTGTATCTTTGTCCGAGCAATAGCGATGTTCCTTTCTCATCGAGCTCTTATCCACTTAGGGTAATAACATTAAAGATGAGTCCATAGATTTCTCCTCCTAACGTCGTTCGAAATGACGGGAATGAGACTTGTGACAAATCCTCATAAGCATTGAATAAATAAATGACACCGATCCCGATGTATCGGGAACAGATAAAAACAAAAAATAGACAGATGAAACTAAGTCAAAAACAAGCTGTATTTGAAAAAGAAGTTTTAACGCGTTTTGATCTTTTTAAAAGTTTATTTCTAACGCTTCCATTTCAAAGAGTAAGGCATACGGGTACCATCCTGCCGTTCTTTTCCACACATTGCGAGACCGGGGTGTCAGAACATTTGCCGCCGGAAGATATTATTGATAGTTTTTTTGGTCAATATGCGCAATATATCCAGGAAGAAGATCGTGTCGATTTGTTGTTCCGGATCGTTCAATACATTGAACGTCAAGTCGTGTTATTTGATGCGATAGAAGATTCGGCTTTCCAGACCGTAGGGAAAATGGATGAAACAGGTGGGTTAAAATCACTGTTTAGACTGGCACAGAATAATCCTAACCTAAAGAAACAGATTATTGAAAAATTAAGGAATTTTTCGGTACGGTTGGTGCTGACGGCGCACCCGACTCAATTTTATCCGGGGCCGGTTCTGGGGATTATAAACGACTTGATCGAGGCCATTAAAGCAAATGACATTTCGAATATTCATTTACTGTTGCAGCAGCTTGGAAAAACACCTTTTATTAATAAGGAAAAGCCAACGCCGGTGGATGAAGCGGTCAGCTTAGCTTGGTATCTGGAAAATGTATTTTATAAAGTAGCCTCGGGTATACAGTCTAAGATCGATAAGGAGTTGGAAGTACCGGCAGAGGATGTGAAACAGCTTATTGAACTGGGTTTCTGGCCGGGGGGTGACCGGGATGGGAATCCCAATGTCACGGTGGAAGGAACCAAACGGGTAGCCTCCATGTTGCGGACGATACTGTTTAGATGTTATTATCGTGATTTTAGGATGGTAAAACGTCGGATCACATTCAGAGGAGTAGAGAAGTATCTGGACAATCTGCAGACCTTATTTTATGACAATAGCTTTAATCCGGTTGAAAATCCGGTAGATGAGACGAGTAAGATATTGGAGAACCTGCAAGCGATAAAACAGGTGCTCAACACACATCATGATGGTTTATTCGTAGAAATCGTTGAAGATCTGATACGGAAGGTCAATACATTCGGCTGTTATTTTACAACCTTGGATTTGCGCCAAGATAGCAGTGTGCTGCGAAAAGCAACGAACTATCTCGCGGAGATTTACGGCGATCAGCTTGCTGTCACGACGGAACAGCTAACCAAGTCGGAAGAAAGCAAGCAGAAAGCATTGAAATTTGAAGAACACACGCTGGATTATAAGGAAGATGCCGATCCGTTGGTCAAAGATATTGTCGATGTCATCCGATTAATCAAAAGCATTCAAAAATCAGGAAGTGAGCGGGCAGCTCAACGCTTTATTATTTCCAACTGCCAGCAGGCATCGGATATTTTAGGTCTGATGCAGTTGTTTTTGTGGGGGGGGTGGAAGAAAAAAGAATTGACCATGGACTTCGTGCCGTTGTTTGAAACGGTAGATGATCTTTCACGGGCTTCGGATGTGATGCGGACCCTGTATACGAATAAAGCTTATGCAGCGCATCTGAAGATGCGAGGAAACAGGCAGACGATTATGTTAGGCTATTCGGATAGCACCAAGGACGGTGGATATTTGATGGCCAACTGGTCGATATATAAAGCTAAGATTGAATTGACCGCATTAGCACGTGAGTACGATGTAGATCTGGTCTTTTTTGACGGTAGGGGTGGCCCTCCGGCTCGGGGTGGTGGAAAAACACAACGTTTTTATGCCTCTATGGGCAGTGAAATTGATAATAACCACATTCAGCTGACGATACAGGGACAGACCATTAGTAGTCAGTATGGCTCATTAGATACGGCGCAATACAATATTGAGCAACTGTTGCACGCCGGATTGATTTCTGAAGTGAAACAAAACAATGGAGACACGTTGACAGCCAAGCAAAAGCAGGTGATCGGTGATCTGGCAGCGGAAAGTCACCGTAAGTTTATGGAACTTCGCCACCATCCTCTATTCTTGAAATATCTGGAGACTTTAAGTCCACTGAAAGCGTTATCGTCTATTAACATAAGCAGTAGACCAGTGAAACGAAACTCCGATCGGGAGTTGCGGTTGGAGGACTTGCGCGCGATATCGTTTGTTACGTCCTGGAGCCAGTTGAAGCAAAATATTCCGGGCTTCTTTGGGGTCGGTACGGCTTTGCAATGGGCGGAGGAGAACAATATGTGGTCTTATGTCCGCAACCTTTATCAAACTTCGGGGTTCTTTAATACGTTAATTGATAACTGTATGATGTCTATGACAAAATCTAATTTTGATATCACCGCGTACATGAAAGACGACAAGGTTTTTGGTGAGTTCTGGAAAATATTGCATGAGGAATATGTGAAGACAAAAGAGTATTTGCTTAAACTGAGTGGTGCCAGCTGTTTGATGGAGAACTATCCTGTAGAGCGATCCTCTGTCTTGGAGCGGGAGAAAATTGTACTACCGTTGCTTATCATTCAACATGATGCCATACGTAAAATTCTGAGTGGAAAGTTGGATGCGGAGCAGGAAGAAGTCTATCGTAAATTGATAGGTCGCACGATTTATGGTGTGGTCAACGCCGGACGTAATTTGGCTTAATTGAGCTGACTTTCGCTGTATGTGCGAGATATTTTATATGTTTGTTAAAAAATAAGATCAATGAAAATCAACACATTTTTTGCAGCTACGATCTGCGCTGGAACGTTATTTACTTCTTGTGTACACCAAACTGCGCAAGAGCGTCAATTGAAATATACACATACTTCATTAGCCGACGGAGATGCATTTGCAATCATTCAACGGGTGGGTGAGACCGTGCTTACAGGCGCTGCCCGTGCCGAGCAGATCGCATCATCAGGTGATATGCAATCGAAGGAAGTTGCTGCTCAGGTGAAGGCTTTTTATACCCAGTTTATTCCAAGTTTGGATAGTGTGGCCACGGCGTTTCATATTGATTTTCCAATCCGAGGAATTCCGGCATTAACGGAAGCCGACACGGCAGCCCTTGAAAGTACCTCGGATACCACCTTAGTGGTCGAAGAAGACGTGCAGGTACACGCGAAGGAAGATTATGTGCATACGACACAGCATGATGTGGCCTTTGTCAAGGAACAGCTTACCCGTTTGTCACGTAATACCAATAAGGACTTGCAGAATTTTGCTCATGAACATCTGCCAGCTGTTAGCGCGCTGTATACACAGATAGGTGGTCAAGAAGATGCGCATGATCATGCCCACCATTAATCCGGTGAATTGATGATGCAGCCCATTATAACAGGTATATTGTCGTATGGAATGTCCGGAAGGGTATTCCATGCGCCATTTATAGCGCAGAGCCGTTATTTTGAGTTGAGGGCGATTGTGGAGCGGAGCCGTAAGCAAGCGAAGGCCGATTATCCGGATATTATAAGCTATGACAGCGTTGAGGCTATTCTCGCTGATCCGGATATTGAACTGATTATCGTGAATACGCCAAATGATACGCATGTAGCCTATGCAAAGCAAGCTTTATTGGCAGGCAAACATGTACTGATCGAAAAGCCTTTTGCACCTACAAAGAAAGAAGCAGAGGAACTGTTTGCATTGGGAGAGAAAGTCGGAAAAAAGGTGTTACCCTATCATAACCGGCGGTTTGACTCCGACTTCTTGTCATTAAAATATGTGTTGGACAAAGGGTTTGTGGGCAAACCTATTGAGCTGCATTTGCGGTTCGATCGGTTTAAGCCCGAGTTGAGCCCAAAAATATTTAAAGAAACCAGTAAGCGTGCAGCCAGTGGTGTGTTATATGACCTGGGCTCTCATCTGTTGGATCAGAGTATCGCGCTGTTTGGAAAGCCGAAATCTGTTGTTAAAATAAAATCTAAGCACAGACCTCATTCGCGTGTAGATGATTATGCGACTTTGCTATTGAGTTATGAACAAGGTTTGAACGTGTTTATCACCACCAGTCTTTTGGTGGCAAATCCACAAAAAAGCTTTGTGCTGCATGGAGACCGAGGTAGCTATATTAAGGATCGTACAGATACACAGGAAAGGCAGCTCATGGTCGGTATGAAACCAGATGATGCTATGTATGGTCTGGAAGATGAACAAGCTGAGGGGTTGCTGACCATTATAGAAAAAGGACAGCGTGAGGATATAATTGTTCCTTCATTAAAAGGAGATTATATGTTGGTGTTTGCGCATGCCTTTGAAACTATCCGCAATAACGCGCCTTATTATGTTACTCCGGAACAGATTATTTGGCAGTTAGATATACTTTCCAGCGTCCGATAGTTATTTGATCCTTAACATTCTGTTCATATAAAAAGGTTATTATTACGGCAAATTATAATCAAGTATATCGGTGAGATACGCGGCAATAGACATAGGTTCCAACGCTATACGTTTGCTTATAGCAGACGTCATAGAAAAGAATGATACCATTACCTACACAAAAAATACACTTCTTCGTGTCCCGCTTCGTTTGGGTGACGATGCATTTATCGATAAACATATTTCAGAAGGAAAGTTTCAAGATCTGGTGAAGACGATGGGAGCATTCCGTAACCTGATGGACGTGTACAAGGTCAGCGATTATATGGCCTGTGCGACGTCAGCGATGCGTGAGGCTGATAACGGTGACGAGGTGGTAGCCGTGTGCAAGGAGAGCGGGGTAGACATTCAGATTATAGACGGGAGGACTGAAGCTCAGATTGTCTATACCGCTTATTTTGAAAATAAGATTGACAGGAATAAGGTCTATCTCTACGTCGATGTGGGAGGAGGTAGTACCGAGATTTCGCTGTTTGCCAAGGGACATGTAGTGGCATCGCGGTCATTCAATCTGGGTACCATCCGGGTGCTGGATAATCAGGATGCACCCGAGTTGTGGGACGAAATGAAACGGTGGGTAAAAGAGATTACCCAGGGCTATAAAGATATATATGGCATAGGAACAGGCGGTAATATGAACAAGCTGTCGAGGCTGGCCAATGATAAAGGAGATAAGCCGATGACCTACGCCAAGCTAAAGGCGCTTTATAATTACCTGAATTCTTTCTCGCTACGGGACCGGATTCATGAGTTGGGGTTACGCTCGGATAGAGCCGACGTGATTGTCCCTGCAGCGGAAATATTTCTGACGATCATGAAGGTGGGACATTTAAAAAATATGGTCGCACCGCGTGTGGGATTGGCAGATGGAATTATCCAAACCTTGATCGATAAAAACTTTCAGAAATAATCAGAAAAACCGTTGTAGGTTTCGAAAAAAGCTCTATTTTTGTCAGTCAAGATGCCCAGGTGGCGAAATTGGTAGACGCACCATCTTGAGGGGGTGGCGCCTGTACGGGCGTGGCAGTTCGAATCTGCTCCTGGGCACTTTTTATAACCTATTTGCTTTGGCCGTGATTTCGGCGATATCCAGCACCTCAATATCCTGTTCTTTTTCTTTCGCTTTCACACCATCACGCAGCATGGTCATACAAAAAGGACAGGCAGATGCGACGATTTCAGCCTTAGATTCCATGACATCTTCGATACGTTCTACCTGAATATCCTTGTTTCCTGCTTCCGGTTCCTTGAATAGCTGGGCTCCGCCAGCGCCACAGCAAAGTCCGTTGCTCCTACATCTTTTGAGTTCGACGAGGTCAGCATCCAGCACTTCCAATGCTTTTCTTGGGGCTTCGTATACGTCATTCCCCCGACCCAAATAACAAGGGTCGTGATACGTAATACGCTTACCCCGGAACGCATGACCATCTGCCGGTTTTAATTTACCTTCATCAATCAAGGAATGGATCAGTTGGGTATGGTGGATAACTTCATAATGTCCGCCTAAGTTGGGATATTCATTTTTCAAGGTATTGAAGCAATGCGGACAGGCGGTGACGATCTTCTTGATCGCATAGCCATCCAAAACCTGTATATTCATCATGGCTTGCATTTGGAAGAGAAATTCGTTGCCGGCACGTTTGGCAGGATCGCCGGTACAGCTTTCCTCCGTCCCCAAAATGGCGTATTTGATCCCCACGTGCTGTAATATCTTACAGATAGCCCGGGTGATACGTTGCGCTCTTTCGTCGAACGAGCCCGCACAGCCTACCCAAAACAAGAGGTCGGGGCTTTCGCCCTGTGCAACAAGTTCGGCAACGGTCGGTATGTGAAGTTGATTTTCCATGATTTTATTGATCTACTGCTGTGTCCAGTTGGCGCGGTCTGCCTGTGCATATTTCCACGGTGCACCATTGTTTTCGATGTTGCTCAACATGTTGTTAAGGCTTGCCGGAGCCTTTGATTCTTCCATGACGATATATTGGCGCAGACCCATGATAATTTCCAAAGGGTTGATATTGACCGGACATGCTTCCACACAGGCATTGCAGGTGGTGCATGCCCAGATTTCTTCCCGGGTGATGTAATGATCTAAAAGGGATTTTCCATCCTCCACAAAAGAAGCGTTGTGATCGATATTTCTTCCAGTTTCTTCCAGTCTGTCCCGGGTGTCCATCATAATTTTCCGAGGAGAGAGTATTTTGCCGGTAATATTGGCCGGACAGACGGCGGTACATCGGCCACATTCTGTACAGGTATACGCATCCAACAAGTTTTTCCAAGTGAGGTCATGTATATCCTTAACACCGAAACGGCTGACAGTTGTATCAGGTGGAGGCAGAGCGGGATCGAGCATTGCTTTCACCTCCGCGGTAACGGCTTCCATATTCTCGAATTTTCCTTTGACATCCAGTATAGAAAAGTAGGTATTGGGAAAGGCGAGGATAATGTGCAGGTGTTTTGATATGGGTAAATAATTGAGGAAGGCGAGTACCCCAACAATGTGGAACCACCAAGAGAAGCGTTCGATAAGGATTAAGGCGTTGATGTTTGCGGGCAGCAGCATGGACAGAAGAGAACTGATTGGAAAAGCTCCGGCCTGAATGTAGGGGGAGACGTTGAGGAGTTGCAGTTTCTGGTCGGCTGCATTCATCAGTAAGAATGCGCTCATCAATAGTATTTCCACAAGGAGAATAAGGTTTGCGTCCGTCTTTGGCCAATTTTGAAGCTCTTTTTGGTTAAGCCGGCGTACGTGGAGAATGTTCCGTCGGATCAGGAAAATCAGGCAAGATGCTAAAACCAAAATGGCCAGTAGCTCAAAACTATAAATCAGAAAAATGTAGAAACCACCGAGAAAGGAGAATACACGGTGGGTGCCCGACAAGCCGTCTATAATGATTTCCAGCATTTCGATATTGATAATGCAAAAACCTAAGTATACCAGCAGATGAAGAAGTGCCGGAACCGGTCGTTTGAACATTTTCTTCTGTCCGAAAGCGACTAAGAGCATCACTTTTAACCGCTGCCAAGGATGATCGGATCGATTGATGGGATGGCCAAGACGGATATTCCGGTATATTTTTCGGGCATTTCTGTAAAAGAGAAATCCTGCAACGAATAATAGGATACCGAAGATAACCTGACTTACCATAGTGGTTTATTTGGATGTTAAACAAATATAGTAAATAAGCCAGTATTATGTTTGCATACTATCTATTTTAGAAACAGTACAAACTTTTAGAAAGGGGAGTCGTCGGGCATGTCGTTCATTCGGGAAGGCATCGTAATCCCTCCACCCGAAAAATCGTTAAAAGAAGAGGAGGGTGCCATAGCTGATCCGCCAAAAGGAGAATCTCCGGAGAAGGAATCACTCATCCCTGCAAAATCATCTTCCAGATCGACGAACTTGACATACTTACCGATAAACCGCGTCTGTACAATACCTGTCTCCCCATTACGATGCTTGGCGATAATTACTTCACCTACGCCTGCTGTAGATCTTCCTTCCTCATCTTCTGTCAGACCGTAATATTCTGGACGGTACAAAAACAACACCATATCCGCGTCCTGTTCGATCGAACCCGATTCACGTAAATCCGATAACATGGGTCGCTTGCTGTTTCCAGGGCGTGATTCGACAGCCCGACTCAGCTGAGATAGTGCCAATACCGGTATGTTGAGCTCTTTAGCGACTGACTTTAGTGCACGGGAAATACTACCTATTTCCTGTTCACGGTTACCGCCACCCTTTCCGTCACTTTTTCCTTGCATCAGTTGCAAATAATCGACGATGACCATTTGTATATCATGCTGAGCTTTCAATCTCCGGCATTTGGCACGGAACTCAAATACGTTTAGTGCCGGTGTGTCGTCGATAATAATGGGGGCTTCGGTCAACCGACCTATTCTCGAATGGAGCTGTTGCCATTCATGATCGGCAAGATCTCCTTTCTTCAGTTTTTCCTGTTCGATTTCAGTTTCGCCTGCAATGAGACGATTGACAAGCTGTACAGAGGACATCTCCAAGGAGAATACAGCAACGGGACGGTCGTGATCAACAGCAGCATTCCGTGCTACAGAAAGCACAAAAGCTGTCTTACCCATCGCTGGCCGCGCTGCAATAATGACAAGGTCCGAGGGTTGCCATCCGGAAGTCATCCGGTCCAATGCCGTCAGACCTGATGGTATTCCTGTGAGCCCATCAGTACGGTCGCGTAACATCTCCAGAGAGGATATCGCTTCCCGCATGATATCGTCCATCTTTCGGGAATCACGTCGTAAATTATTTTGAGCAATGTCAAATAGACTTTTTTCGGCGTGATCCAGCAAATCAAATATATCGCTCGTCTCGTCGTACGATGCGTTGATGATCTCGGTGGAAACCTGGATTAACTCCCGTTGTATATATTTTTGTGAGATAATCCGGGCATGGTATTCAATATTCGCAGCAGATACGACACGGTCGGTTAGTTCCGTAATATAATATGCGCCTCCAACCATTTCCAAAGCACCCATCTGCCGTAACTCGGCCGTTACGGTCAATAAATCTATGGGCATGGTCTTCTGGAACAGATTGTAGATCGCCTCAAATATCTTTTGATGAGCTTCTTTATAGAATGATTCCGGTTTTAGGATATCAATAACCTCACTAAGGGCATTTTTTTCGAGCATAAGAGCTCCCAATACCGCTTCTTCGAGATCCACAGCCTGAGGAGGAAGCTTTCCTAAACCCGACACAAGATTATTCAGGCTCGTTCTTTTTTTGTTTAAACTCCCTCTTCCCAAATTGGACGACTGACCTGAAAATTCCTGATTCATTATAGCTAAAGTTCCGAGATTAAATTCCTAATTGAGCATCCGACCTAAACCTTTGTCGTTGCGAAAACAAATGTATAAAAAATAGCTCTTCAAAGAATGGACAAATTCTAAACATCAGTGGATAAGTGTTCAAACATGGGCGTCACTACGGTAATCAAACCATGATACATCATTCACATGCAGTGTTGAAAACCTGTTAACTAAATTTTAAACGATTTGGTAATCATAAAGTTGTGTAAGTGTGGATAACTTTGTGTACTGTTAATAAATAGCCACTTCTTTTTGTCTTTTCAACTTTTTAATTATTATATTACCTTTGTCCTATGTCCAACGAAGCTTCCACATTGAAACCCTACAAAACCAAGTTGGGAGGGAAAAAAGAGCAGGTCTCCGATATGTTCAACAACATATCGCCTAAATATGATTTATTAAATCGTATCATGACTTTACGGATCGATGTGATCTGGCGAAAAAAAGCTATTCGGCTTTTAAAATCATCACAGCCTCAATTGATATTGGATGTGGCCACCGGAACGGGTGACTTTGCTATAGAGGCTATTCAACTGCTTCAGCCCAAAAAAATTATTGGTGTGGACATCTCCGCAGGTATGTTGGAGGTCGCAAAGGAGAAAATCCAGAAAAAGGGATTAACATCTCAGTTTGAAGTACAGGTCGGTGATTCGGAAAACCTCCAGTTTGACGACAATACATTTGATGCGGTTACCGTAGCGTTTGGTGTCCGTAATTTCGAAAATCTCGACCGCGGATTGGCGGAGATTAGACGCGTTTTGAAGCCGGGGGGACGTGCAATTATATTGGAACTTTCCAATCCCAAGAAATTCCCGGTGAAGCAGCTTTTCCACCTTTATTTTCATAAAATTGTCCCTTTTATCGGGCGTTTTATCTCGAAGGACGCCAGTGCTTACTCTTATTTGCCCGAGTCGGTTTCCAAATTTCCGGATGGTCAGCGTTTTGCGGCTTTTACGAAGGAAGCGGGGTTTACAACAACACATGTTATGCCGCAGACCTTTGGCTTTTGTACCATTTATGAAGCTATCAAATGAAGAAGTTCGCCTTAGGAATAGCATTTTACCTACTGGGTATGGTAGTACAAGGACAGATGCGGGTCTCCTTACCGTTCTCATCCAGCTATGATGAAGAAGCAGTTATTCTCGTCGGCCTACAGTACAGTTACATTTATCAGAATTATCGGCTCAGTTTGCAGGAGAATTGGGAGAGTGACTATGCCATCGATTATACTGGTGAGAATGTGCATGATGTAGGAAGCCTAAAAGGTATTCATTCGGCAAACGGCCACAACTTTGCTGTAGGTATCCCGGTGGATGTGCGGGTGGATGATAACCTGTATTTTACGTTTAATCCCACTTTTCAGTTCATAAACAATTCCGGAATATCTTTTTCAGGAAGGGATCCGGTGGGGGGAGAGACGTCTCCGAGAACACTGCTCCGTCGTTCCCGACACATCTCTGGATCGGCAGACGGTTCCAATTTCAACTCTTTTGAATTTCCGTTCTCCATTAAATTTCGTTCAGACGAAAAGATCTTAAAGAATAAAATCAATAGGTACCGGGGGTATCTGATCGGTGGTGCCCGAGTCTCCCGTTTCATCGGCATTCAAAAAGAATACGAATTGTTGCTGAAAGAGCGGGAAAATTCTGTTATCCCTCAATCGCTAATTCTGCAGCCGAGTTTTCTTTCCTGGGAGGTCGGTATAGGCGCTGATATTTTCTTTCCCTATTTCAAAATGTCACCTGAAATTAAGTTTAATCAGAGTTTTGGTTCTATCTTAGATCACAACCATGCCTTGTCTCGAGATAATAAATTTATGGCTCCCATAGAAAAGGCGTGGCTCAGAAGTGTGTATATAAGCTTAATATTTCAATAATATGAAACGTACCGTGCTAATTACCGGCGCAAGTTCAGGAATTGGCGCCGCATGTGCTGAAATGTTTGCCCGGGAGGGCAAATACCGGTTAATATTGTGTGCGCGCCGGATAAACAAAGTGACTGAATTAGCGGAAAAGATCGGAAGGACATATCCGGACTGTGCTATCCATGCATTCGCATTGGATGTGCGCCAGGAAAAAGAAGTGTTTGAGGCCGTATCCCATTTGCCAGAGAACTGGCAACAGGTCGATGTTCTGATCAACAATGCGGGGCTGAGCCAAGGATTGGATAATATTGCCGATGGAAATATAGCGGATTGGGATACCATGATAGATACCAATGTCAAAGGGCTGCTGTATGTCACGAAAGCGGTAGTACCTTTGCTGAAACGAAGTACAGAACCGCATATTATTAACATCGGATCAATCGCGGGGAAGGAAGTTTATCCGAATGGAAATGTATACTGTGCGACCAAGCATGCGGTAGATGCTCTAAATAAGGCCATGCGGATTGATCTTTTACCTTTCGGTATTAAAGTGACCGCAGTGAATCCCGGGATGGTGGAAACTGAATTTTCCGAAGTACGCTTTAAAGGAGATAAGGAGCGAGCAAAAGCGGTGTATCAGGGGCTGACTCCTTTGAATGGTCATGATATTGCGGAAATCATTAGCTTTGTTCTGTCGAGACCGTCTCATGTGAATATAAATGATATTCTGGTGATGCCTACCGCGCAGGCTAATGGTACAATTGTCGATAGAAAAAATTAAAAGTACGTGCCGACAGATGAAGCAGGGACAAATAAATATATAAGAACTATGCAATTAGAAGAAAAAATAAATCAGGAAATTAAGTCTGCTATGATAGCAAAAGACAGCGTGGCACTCCGTGGGTTGCGCGCTATTAAAGCGGCTATTCTTTTGGCAAAAACAGAAAAAGCCGGAATAGATCAGTTGACACCGGATACCGAGAATAAAGTATTACAAAAATTGGTTAAACAGCGAAAAGAGTCGGCAGAAATATATAAAAACCAAGGACGTGACGATCTCTATCAAATCGAAGTTGAAGAACAGCAGGTTATTGAGCAGTTTTTGCCGAAACAACTTGAACGCTCGGAAATTGAGAAAGTCGTAAAAGATATTATTCAGGAAACTGGTGCTGTAGGGATGAAGGATATGGGTAAAGTCATGGGGTTGGCCAATCAAAAGCTTGCCGGGCAGGCTGACGGTAAAACAATATCTGAATTAGTCAAGTCGTCACTATCTTAAAAGAAAAGAAGGAATACGTATATGGGGCTGTCTAAAAAGCCTATTATGCCGTCATTTCGAGGAGGTACGACGAGAAATCTATAGTTAAGCAATTTTTCAAATTGTTGAAAATAAGTTAATTAAAATTCATCCATAGATTTTCCTGCGGAGAGCCCTTCGGGGTTCTCTCTTCGTTCGAAATGACGAAAAATGATGCTTCTTAGACACCCTCTTGTTTTATACGGCTGCCATATGTTTTGTCACGTTCGAACGTCTTGATATGGCGTTCCTTTTTTGCGTCATAAATGTCCGCTATAGTAATCAGTATTCCAGTTTCTTCGACCTCACCGAATTCATCGTTCATTGCTGTTCCGAAAGTCATCATTGTCGGGGATAAATTCATATAGGTGTTGATGAGCGGTGGAATATTTTCACCCAGTTCTCTGACGTGTTTATTCAGTACTTTATAGCCTTCCTTATAATCTAAGCCATCAAAAATATGTTGAAACACGGAGACATCGGTCTTGTAGCCCAGGTACAGTTTGTCCAGTGGCTTAAGCAGATTTGTTTTATCCGGAAAATAGTATTCCATAAAATAAATGAGCAAATCTCTCGCCTGCGCATTAAATTTCGGATACATCGTTACTTTACCGAAGAGATACTTGATTTCCGGATTCAGTACAACGAGTGCGCCAAGTCCGTCCCACAGATTATCTAAAGAGAATAAGCCCTTTCTGTTGTCCACCGCAGGTTGGTACCGCGGTTGTACCCATGAACGGCCTAATTCAATCGCATATGGCAGATAATCGTTTTTAAATTTTTCCGAAAATTCAAAATAGTGGGATGTCGACAAGTATATATTACCGTTGTTGTCTAAGGCATCTTTACATCGTATTACCCGATAGCCCGCAATGATCTCTTCATCTTCCGGATTCCAAGCGATGAGCTGATCATAATTGTGCTCGCAAGTGTCATTTTCATCAATATCGAGCGGTAGGCCCGTTCCTCCACCTGCACCCCGGAAAGTCAATTCGCGCAATCGACCGATTTCACGCATGATATGAGGAGCAGTATGGTAATTGATAAGGTATACCTCGTTATTACCATTATTTGTATATCGTAAAAAAGCTTCTTTCGTCAGTTCAGCTTTTATCAAATCTCTTGCTACCGGAGCTATAATTTCTTCCATATTTTTTTTACTACTTCATCCTATAAACAATCCGTTTTATTTCCGCAGCCCATTGTTTTTCGGTTTTTGAGCTATCAAAATACGAATAAGGAATTTTTTTACCAATTTTAATTATAACTCGTTGATTTCTTTGCTTAAAGAACTCGTCCGCTAAGTATAACATTTCCACATTAAACTTAATACCGAGTTTATTCCGCCAATTGGCCAGGTTATAAAAGAAGTTGGAATTTTTACCCTCAATATATACAGGAATAATATCTTTTTTATATTTTTTGGCTTTTGCTATAAAACTTTTTTTCCATTCGAGGTCGATTACCTCGCCTTTTGTTTTTCGGGAGACTAACCCTGCCGGAAATACCAATAAAGCGTGTTCATCGGCATAAGCTTCTTCAATCGCCGCTATTGCCGATTTATTCTGACCACCAACCTTATTGACACCAACAAATAACGGTTCTAAATTACCAATATTCAAAAGAATGTCATTGACCAGAAATTTCACATCTCTTCTATAACGCCCGATAGCATGCATAAAAGCAATACCGTCTAATCCCCCTAAAGGATGGTTTGAAGCGAAAATCACACTTTCATCCAAAGGTATATGTTCACTGCCATCCAGCACTACTTCGACCCCAAGATCTTTAATCAGTGCATCCACAAAATCAAGACCTTGTAGGTTTCTTAGCCTGAACATGATGTCATTTATATCATCTTCGTGAATGGTCTTTTTTAAATATGAAATAAAAAACGAAGGGATCCATTTCGCTGCTTTAGGGCTTTTTTGCCTAATTATCTCCCCAACTTGTATAAATTTTTTCTCTTCAACCGACATAGTAATGGTAGCGCATCTTAGCAAAAATCCACTCGGGTAAAAATAAATAAAATATTTGAACTGAAAACTATAAAGTAGGTAATATGTCATATGTTTTGGCGTATAAGTGATACTTTTTTGGGTAAAGACTAAACGATTTCCTATTTTTATTGTCTTATTAATAAAACAGCATTATGTTCGTCGGCCAATACATATCCAGCAATTACCAAGTTCTTCATACCGATACCATCGGTTATATATTGGATAAGATGGACGAATACCAGTGCAATTATTTGCCTGTGGTAGACCAAAAAGTTTATTATGGTATGATTTCGCAGGAAGTGCTATTGGATCAAGATCAAACGGATCTTGCAGTGCACACTATTTCCTATAAATTGAATCATATTTATTTGTTTGACTATCAGCATATATACGACGCCCTACAGTTGATGTCTTCGCGTGATTATTGTGTTATACCTGTGCTTAATAAGCTGCATGAATATCTCGGCGTGTTAACCAAACAGGATATCCTGATAGGCTTAAATGAAATTCTGGGACAGGAGGAAGGTGCGATTATCGTCCTGGAGCTTGGTATACGAGACAATGCATTGTCCCATGTTGCACGGATTATCGAATCGGAGAATACCGGCATCCTCAACACGGCCATACGACATATTCCGGATTCGGCCAAGTTGGAAATGACGATTAAGGTAAACAAAACCAATATTGCTTCGGTTGTATCGTCGCTGTGGCGCAACGATTATACTGTGAAGGCGACATTTAGAGATGGAGGAGATCAATCCGATATACAGGACAGATATGATCTTTTGATGAATTATTTAGATATATAACCAATTCTTCGCATTTTTGTTTGGAAACAGTTGCTTCGATAAGAATGAATCCTATACGTATAGCCCTATATGGCCGACTTTTTAATTCCTCGGTCAACCCTTTTGTGGAAACCCTATTTCATTATCTTCAGCACCGACAGGTAGAGATATGTATTCATAGCGAGTTTTACCAATTTTTGAAAACACAAGGGCCATTTCCGGAAGGCCTGTCTACTTTCTCTTCTTATGAAGACTTCCCCCGAGATGTCGATTTTATGCTCAGTTTAGGAGGGGACGGTACTATGCTCTCTACTGTTTCTATCGTGAAGGATACCAATATACCTGTTGCCGGTATTAATTTCGGTAGGTTGGGGTTTTTGGCCAATATTCAAAAATCGGAGATCAAAAAAGCTTTGGATCAGATTTTAGATCGTCAATACCATATTCAGAAACGGGCCTTGTTGACGGTGGAGGCAGAAGGGCAAACATTTTTTAACGGAGAGAATGTAGCCCTGAATGATATCTCTGTGCTCCGTTTCGATACCTCCTCTATGATTACCATTCATGCAAAATTGAATGGGGAAGAGCTGAATTCCTACTGGTCTGATGGTTTGATTATTGCGACGCCCACGGGATCGACAGCTTACTCCTTGAGCTGCGGTGGTCCCATTATGATGCCCGGGAGTGGGAATTTTGTGATTACACCCGTTTCACCCCACAATCTGAATGTACGGCCGTTGGTGGTTTCAGAAGGAATGGAGCTGGAATTGCAGGTGGAAAGCCGGACCGGACAGTTTGTGTTGACCTGTGATTCGCGTAGCGAAACCTTACCGACTTCTACCCGTCTTATCATTAAAAAAGCCCCATTTACTGTGAACCTGATCCGCTTAGAGGGCGATGGATACTTTCGGACATTGCGGGAAAAACTGCTTTGGGGAATGGATGTGCGGAATTATTAGCCCCTTTTTAGTGATTAACCAAGAACATTGGGAGATCAAGTGATGGAATGCCGCTAAACTATCTTCTACAGGGAGACAATGGTTTGTGTATAACAGTGAGGGAACATTTCTCGGGCGACAGTGGTATTCACGTTAAAAATCTCTTGAAAAGGTAATTATAGATATATTTGTCTTTTCAAGTAACAAACAACGCACCTTAAATCATGAAGAAACTATATCTTATTTTACTGACATTATTTGCATTGTCTTCGTGCAAAGACAAAGACACTATAGACCAAGATTGGATCGACTTGCGTGGCATAGCGGGTACGTGGAAATTCAACGGAGATAGTGAGTTTACGATTGAGTTTATCCCGGACTATGGAAAGGATATGAAAACTGGAAAACTCATAACCAGAGAGAACGGAAATGTTGAGGATATTGTAGATATAGTAGGTTTTTTAAATCCAGACGGATATCCACCGTTAATCTTCCTTTCTGAAGATTCACCGGTAGGAAACTCATTAGAAATAAATATAATAAACAAGGAAGATATACGAATTCACTGCATTTATGATGGTTCTGTTCCTCTCGTTCCAAGGCCCGTTCCTGACGGACATTATACAAAGGTAAATACCCCGTAAACATAAACTAATTATGATATGGCAGTAACAATAATTGACCCATTCGATCCGCAGATGCCCTTTCCGATGAATCTGCGAAACAGAAAACTGAACAGTGCTCAATGGGATATGATTCCTGTCAATGCGAGGTATGAGAGACTTATGTGCTGCGTACAGGATGAGCAGAAATGGATTCTATCATTCCATTAAAAAAAGAAAAACACTCATGATAAATTGATTAACTTTGTCAAAGTCGAGGCAAACTTGGAGACCGATTTGGATCAGTGGTTTTATGTGCTGAAGAATCTGTCAAAGATGAATAAATTTTCTGTTTATCTAAGGAAACCGATATTTGAGAAATTGTTTCGCGTAGCTGAATACAGCAAATTGACGAAGGAGGAACGCAAGATGTACGATGTAAGTTTAAAACGTAAATGGGATAACAAAGCGGCTTTGGATTATGCTCGTTTAGAAGGCGAAGAAAAGGGCAAAGCCAAAGCCGAAGCCGAGAAAAAAGAATCAGCTATCAAAATGTTGGGAAGAGGTTTTGAAGTAAAGCTGATTTCTGAGATACTTGGAATGTCTGTCGAAGAAATCGAGAGACTTAAATAGTGCAAATCTGGGAATCCCCAAAAACCGCTTCGGAAGCAATTGCGTCTGTGATGGATTTTTAGGTGTTTGGGGCGCTATCCTCGGTTAATGCTTTGTTTGAGCTTATTAGCTATGTTCAGAACAGGAAAATGCATATGATCTCACTTTAACAAAATTTAAGCGCACACAATTCTGTTAAAAACCATATATTTACGCCAAATTCGTAAAAGTTGACTAGAATTCAATTTTCATTGATGGCATTGCTGTTATTTTTATTGTGTGAGAAGGCTAGTGCTCAGCAATACGAGTTCGGTATTTCCGGAGTGGCAACAGGATATATGGGTGACCTGAATCCTGCAGATCCGCTTTATTATAAAAATGCAGGAGGGGGATTGTTCGTGAAATATAACCTAAATCCAACTTGGGGTATACGGGGATCGCTAAACTACCTGTCTCTCTATGCCAACGATCACGATTTTACGAATGCTAACCAATTAAATAGAGGCTTGCTGTTTAATAATGATGTGAAAGAACTCTCGGTAACGGCTGATTTCAATTTTTTTAAGTTTATTGCCGGCAGAGAGATAAATAGATACACACCCTATATTCTCGCCGGATTAGCAATAGCTTATCATAACCCCTATGTTTATCACAATGATCAAAAAGTATATCTGAACGACTATCCTTTGGAAATCGATGCTAGCGATGTATTGGTAAAGCCTTCGAGATGGGCTTTGAGTATTCCTGTGGGGGCAGGCTTTAAATATAATATTTCAGGACCTTGGAGTATAGGGGCAGAGATTAATTACAGGACGGTGTTTTCGGATCGAATAGACAATGTCAGTAAGTTTTATCGTTATGATGTAAACAGACTGCCTGAGGCGTGGGCTTATATGGCAAACCCTACAGGTCAGCTCGCTCGGAAGGGGGGGACATCGCGTGGGGACGGCAAAAACAGAGATGGTTATATGACAGCAGGTATTACATTGACATATACATTAATCAGCAGTAAATGCTATGGATGGCGATAGTACATCACGGCTATATTAGAGGTTTTATCGACAATGGCTTTTAAAGAGAAAATAGATACAGATAAGTTGCCAAGACATATTGCTGTCATTATGGATGGAAATGGTCGTTGGGCCAAAGGGTTAGGCAAGTTGCGTATCTTTGGACACCAAAATGGTGTGAAAGCTGTTCGGGCAACTTTGGAAGCAACGATTGAAATCGGCGTTCCGTATCTGACGCTGTATGCTTTTTCGTCGGAAAACTGGAATCGGCCGAAGAAGGAAGTACAGGCGCTGATGACCTTGCTGATTAATTCGCTGAATAAAGAGCTTGATACACTTCATAAACACGACATTAGGCTGAATGCCATAGGTCAACTTGACGATTTGCCTGCCAATTGCCGAACCACGTTGTTTAATGCCATGGAAGCGACGCGAAATCACACGAAGTGTACACTTACACTGGCATTGAGTTACGGATCGAGGAAGGAGATCATACATGCCACAAAAGCTATTGCAGAAAAAGTGAAAGCGGGGACACTCGATGTCGAGGATATCACAGAGGAAGAATTTGCCAAACACCTATATACACATGATATCCCCGACCCTGATCTGATGATTCGTACCAGTGGTGAATACCGGATCAGCAACTATTTACTTTGGCAATTAGCCTATTGTGAGCTGTGGTTTACCGATAAAATGTGGCCCGAATTTGAAAAGGAAGATTTGTTTGAGGCGGTATGTAGCTATCAGAAGCGCGAAAGAAGGTTTGGGAAGACTGGTGATCAGACGGATTAAGAGGTTGGTATTAAGTGTATTAACCGTTTTTTCTATTTAACAAAAATTAACAAGAGTTTGATGTACTTTAGCATCCATAATAAAAAATAATGAAGCAAATATATTTTCTGACGACTGTATTTTTTTTATTGATAGGGACAGATGGATTTTCACAAATCAGAAATCGTGGTCCTATAAACCTTTCCGATCCTAATGAGATAAACTATTTACAACCGAAAGATTATATTATCGCCGGCGTAACTATTACAGGAGCTCAGTATTTAGTCGAAGATGTGCTGTTGACTATTTCCAAACTGACTGTAGGGGATTATATTGAAGTACCGAGTGAGGCGACCGCGAATGTGATAAAGAATCTCATGGAACAAAATCTTTTTGAAGATGTACAGCTATGGGCCAACCGTATCGACGGGGAAAATATTTATCTTGAAATCAAAGTACAAGAACGCCCCCGATTGACACGAATAGACATCAATGGCCTAAGTAAGTCACAGACAGAAGAAATCAAGAAGCGATTAAATGAAGGTTCCGGGCGCATCGTCAATGAAAACCTAATACAATCCACACGGGCTACGATAAAGCGGTTTTTAAGAGAGAAATCATTCTTATATCCGGATATTAAAATAACGACCAAGAAAGATACGACCCAGCCCAATAATGAAATAGTGGAAGTAGATGTTGACCGCAATAAGAAGATAAAAGTGAGAGAAGTCAACTTCAGCGGCAATGAGGTTTTTTCAGATAAACAGCTTACTAAATACTTAAAAGGTATAAAACCACGCAAATGGTATAGAATATTTGGGCCGGGAAAGTTTAAAGATGATAAATATAAAGAGGCCAAAGAGAAAATGGTAGCGAAGCTGCAAGATAGGGGATATCGTGATGCACAAATCTTATCAGACAGTGTCTATCGTTATGATGATAACGAAGTTGCTATTGATTTCAAGATATATGAAGGGCCAAAATATTACGTCGGAGCTATTGATTGGGTAGGCAACACGCGGTATAAAGATTCCATTTTAAATATATTGTTAGGGGTCGAAACAGGAGACGTATATAGCGAAGAAAAGTTACACACCAAATTAATAGGGCCAACACGCAACAGTGATGATATCAGCGCACTGTATCAAAATGATGGCTACTTAACATTTACCATTAATCCGATTATCAAAAAGATATACAACGATACGATTGATTTAGAGATACAGGTCAGCGAGGGTAAGCAATATACCATCAACAACGTGATTGTAAAAGGTAATGATGTCACCAACGACCGCGTTGTCCTTCGTTCTATATATACGAAACCTGGGCAGAAGTATTCCCGGGAACTGATTATGCGTAGTATCCGTGAGATTTCGCAGCTGGGTATGTTTGATGAACAAAAGATTACACCTGATATTCCATCCTCAAGCATGAATCATGAGGAAGGTACGACCGATATTGTATTTAATGTGGTCGAAAAACCTTCCGACCAGGTCGAACTATCCGGTGGGTATGGTGCCGGACAGATTATCGGTACGTTGGGATTATCATTCAATAATTTTTCGACGAGCAACTTCTTCAAGAAAGATGCATGGAAACCATTGCCGCGTGGAGACGGTCAAAAATTAAGCGTCCGTGGGCAGACATCGGGTAAAAGGTATCAATCGTATAGCTTTTCATTTTCTGAGCCGTGGTTAGGGGGTAAAAAACCGGTATATTTTGGATTAAGCGCCTATACATCGAATTCGTCTTATGGAGGGTTTAATTATTATACCGGTGAGCAAATGGTGAAGGATTCGGAGCTCAATCGTATCTGGATGACCGGTGTCACAGCGAGTTTGGGTAAGCGCTTGCGTTGGCCGGACAATTATTTCCAGATTAGCAGTTCGCTTTCTTTCCAGCGGTATAAGCTGCAGAATTATGGAAATTACTTCTTGTTTTCCGATGGTACGGCGTATAACATCAATTTCACGCAAGAGATTAGCCGCAATTCGGTGGACGCGCCTATATATCCGACGTCCGGATCACATATCCGACTTTCCATACAGTTGACACCTCCTTATTCCGCTTGGAATAATATCAACTATCAGACAGCAGAAGATAATGTGCGTTATAAATGGACAGAATATCACAAATGGAAGTTCGATTCGCAATGGTATACGAAAATAGCAGGCAAACTTGTTCTTAAAACACAGGCACAGTTTGGTTATCTCGGTAACTATACCGATCGGACACCAACGTCGACATTTGAACGCTTCAAGCTTGGGGGAGACGGTATGCAGGGTTTTGACTTCTTACAGGGGTCGGAGATTATTGCCATGCGTGGATACGCAAATGGTACGATTATTCCCGAGTCGACGGGAAATGGATATCAGCAAATTGCTATTAACTCGGGTAGCCCGATCTACAGCAAATATCAGGTAGAACTAAGGCATCCGGTGATGTTAAATGAACAAGCCACAGTATTTGTGTTAGCTTTTGCTGAGGCTGGAAACACATGGAATAAATTTTCCGAGGTCAATCCTTTCAAAGTAAGACGCTCTGCCGGTGTAGGTGCCCGTATCTTCCTGCCGATATTCGGTATGTTGGGTATCGATTATGGACATGCCTTTGATCCGATACCGGGCATGTCATCCAATAATTGGAAGCAAAGTTTTACCTTTAGTATATTACAAAATATGGGAGGTTTTTAAGCATTAAACTTTTTGTTACTTTTGTTGTCATAAAAAAAAGAGAAGTCATGAAAAAACTATTAATATTATTTATTATCACAGCATTTGCAACAAGTGCCGTAGTTGCGCAGCGGTTGGCGTATGTCGATTCTGAATATATTTTGAAACATGTTCCGGAATATGTTTCTGCGCAGAAAAGAATGGATGATCTATCGGTTCAATGGCAGGAGGAAGTGGATAAGCAGTATGGTGAAATCGAAAGATTATATAAGGCTTATCAGAATGATCAGGTTCTTCTGAATGATGATATGCGTCGTAGACGGGAAGATGAAATCGTGAATAAGGAAAAAGAAGTGAAAGAATTCCAACGCCAGAAATTTGGTTATGAAGGTGAACTTTTTCAAGAAAGGGTACGGTTGATCCAACCTATACAGGACCGGGTTGCCAAAGCCATTCAGGACATTGCAGCGGCTCAGGGACTCGACCTTATATTGGATAAAGGCAGCGAAGTTACATTTCTATATGCGAACCCACGGCTGGACAAGAGTGATGACGTGATTACAAAGTTAGGTTTTAAGCCTGATCCGTCTTTGGCTGAAAGTAAACAACAATAAGTAACAACTGATTTATTAACACAAAAACAATTCAAATTACAGCAGTAATTGCAGCGTATTAACATGAAAAGAATGAAAAATTTAGTAAAAGGAGCGGTAGTAGCATTAGGATTATTTGGACTAATAAGTACGACACAAGCACAGCAAAAAATCGGACATGTCAATGTGGAAGAGATTTTTCAGCTCACTCCGGAATTTAAGGCAGCTCAGGAACAGTTGAAAACGTTGGGTGAGACGAAGCAAAAGGAATTAGAAGGGATGTATACCGAGTTCCAGAAGAAAGAAACTGCAGCAAATGAGAAGCTCAGAAACAGAAGTGAGGCAAACAAGGATCAGATCGATGCGGAAGTAAACGCATTGGGGCAAGAGCTTCAACAAATGCAAACCCGAATTCAAGAGGTACAAAAGGTTGCACGTGAAGAATTCGAGAAGAAACAACAAGAGTTGATGGCTCCCATTCAGACTAAGGTGATGAATGCGATCAATACGGTAGCAAAAGAAAAGGGATACGCCTATGTGTTAGATATCGCTGCCGGTGGTGTGGTTTATTTCCAAGGAGGTGAAGATATCTCAGCCGATGTAAAAACAAAATTAGGCGTCCAATAAGAAAACACACCCTTTGATATTTAAAAAAGGCTATTCCCATCGAATAGCCTTTTTATTTTTTCCGTTATTTTTCGACCAGTTTGTCGAGTGTTACATTTAAGGCATTGGCAATTTCATAGGCAGTGCTGATGGAGCAGTTGACAACCCCCCGCTCGACAGTACTTATAGCGCCGTATTCTACATTACATATCAGCGCTAATTCGACCATGGTCAACCCTTTTTCTAATCGGTATTTTCTGACATTTTTCCCGAATAGAGTGATGAGCTCTTCGTTTCTGGGATTTTTTGTTGCCATATACGACAAAAATTATCATAATAAATTTTGATTCATGTACGACATGTCATACATTTGTTTGACATTTAACATTATTGTGGCTATTAATCTACATAACTAACCTTTGATACACTATGAAAAAAATAAGCCCATGCCCTGAATCATTAAAGGGCTATAACTATGACTATATAACCTGGTCATTGGTTTGTTTTCTGTTTATGTTTTTTTCCGGTTCGATAAATGGACAAACAAAGACCGTAGCTGACCAAGCTGCAATCACCACATCGGGGAATAATCGATATGACCTCTGTTTGGGCGTAATACCGTGCAATTTTGGACCGACCGTTGTTGATGTTACGTATGCCGAAAATGACGATAATAAATATGCAAGGATGTACGCGTCACCGGGGCTATTGGCGAGTTTGGGAAGATACAAAGGAGGAATTGAGTTTACATTTCCACAGACACTGGTAGCAAATAAATGGTCTTACGTAAGAATAGGAGCGGACAACAGCCTTCTGCGATCACTGTTAGGTGGTTCATTGGGAAAATCACTGGGGACAGTATTGGGTGCGGTTTTATTGGGTAACCAGGAAATCGAGATTGAGGCGTTGGAGAATTCAACTTCTCGTTTAAAAAGGACGAATACACAAGGGTTTGATACCGATAGGGTTAGGCTGATAAAAGATGCGAATAGCAATTACTTTATTGCCATCAGGCCGGCTGGTCCATATAATAAGATCAGATTGACCAATCAGTCCACATCGGTAGCCGGGTTGTTTCAAGAGTATGTTTTAGATGCCTATTCTGCTGTATCTTATACCGAAGATCCATTGGCGTGTGGGCGGCCTACTTTTACTTCTTTCGATGGGGGAAGTGGGTTGGGGCTAAAGGTGGCTGACTTGGATAATCAGCGGCTGGAAAGAGCGATTGACCAAGATGTGGATACGTACTCGGAGCTGAAGTCATCTGGTGTGCTAGATCTAACTGTAGGTCGAAGCCTTTCTCAGTTTTTCTATTTTAACAATCCTTCGTCCACTAATCATACCTTCAATATTAAACTTGGCCTGGCCTCAGGCGGTGTAGCAAATTTGGATTTGCTAGGGGGGCTACAAGTGGTGGCATGGAATGGCAACCAGGCGGTTTATACGAGAACCTTGTCCGATGGACTGTTGAATGGCGTCAATATTGTGGAATTATTCGATAATCCACAAACTGCAGCAACACTCACATTTGCCCCAGGTAAAATATTTGACCGGGTGGAAGTTCGCTTGAATGCTATTGTCGGACTGGATTTGGTCGGTAATGGGATCCGTATTTATGATGTTCAACGTTATAGCGGGGAGTCGGGATGTAATAATCCGAATATTGTTGTACCGACTGAAACACCAGCCATGTTGTCTCAGAAGAGTTGTGCGATTCAGGTCGTATCGTCCGGAAATGCTGATTTTGCCCAGCATACGGTGGATGGAAAAAATGATACATACGCAACACTACAAGCAAGTTCAGGTTTTATTGCTGGATCCGGGGCCTATTCTGCCCATATAGAGATGGGGTTTGGTTCATCGGTGTCGGCTGGAACGACGACTTATGTTCGTATAGATTTTGATTCTAATCAGTTGGGCAAGCTATTGGATGGTTCTGTCGGTTCCCTGTTGGGGAATACGGTAGATGATCTCCTGTTTGGCAACCATTATTTTGTGGTAGAAGCAAAAAGCGGAAATACAGTTGTGCTTTCCAGATCAAGTAGTAGCCGGTTTAGCAATACGGCTGTGGGTGCGACAGGTACGGGCGATGTCAAGATAGTACAAGACAAAAACGGCTATTATTATCTAGCGATCAGATCGGGTACTCCTTTTTCAAGTATTCGGATTACCGAGCGGTTGTCTGCTACCGTAGGTCTGGGTACCATAGAAACAATGAACGTCTATCATGCTTGCTATTCAACAGGTGCGTTGGATTGTGAACAGTCTTTTGCGACATATTCGGAGTCGGAGGGTATTTCTTTGGATTTATTGGGTGTTGGGAAAGCGGGTGTTACAGATGCCCATCACGTCATTGACGGCGATATCAACACAAGTTCAAAGATTAGTATAGGCGCCGTAGGAGTAGGGGGAAATATGTTACAATCCGTGCAGTTCCATGGAGTATCATCAGAGAGAGATCATTTCCGTATCAAAATGAAGATGCAAGTACAAGGTACGGTGACGGCTGATATAATTGGAAGCATTATCATCAAAGCTTATCAAGGTACAGACGAGGTCTACTCACAAAGGCTAAACGAAAAGTTGTTACCCGGAGTAGATGTGCTACAATTGCTTTCCAACGGACAGATGATTAACGTCCCCATTGCTCCCGGCAAAGCTTTTGACCGTGTAGCGGTAGGAATAGCTTCGTTAGTAGAAGCCAATGTGTTTGCTAATCCATTGGAAGTCTATAGTATAGAACGTTTCTCGGATTCATGCCCTGATCCGGAACTAACTTGGGAGGGGAAAACAGTCTCTCCTTTCAATCAGCAAGATTGTGGCACCATGGTAACCAGTTTCGAACATGTTAATTTTCCTTTTGAAGCGATCACGGATAGTCCTGATGCGGATACCTATGCTATCCTTTCCGCAGGAGCAGGATTAGTAGGGGGCTTAGGAACGTATAATAGTCATCTTGAATTGAAATATGCTGCACCAGTTGCTGCACATGAGGTTTCGTATATTCGGGTAGATTCGGAAACGAATTTATTTAAGTCCTTGTTGGGTGGATCCTTAGGCGACGCATTGGCCGGTGTTTTGGGGTCTGTTGCATTAGGGGATCAATATATACAGGTTAAGATAAAGGATGCAGCAGGTAATCAAATAGGAGCAACGTATAACAGTCAGCTTGGTTTGAATACGGAGTTTGTGAAGCTGGTGCAGGATGTCGATGGGCGCTTTTATTTGGCGGTGACCGCCGCATATCCTTATCAGTCTATTCGACTTGAATATTACCATCGCGCGTTGGTTGGTGGGATGGGATCTTCCAGTATCAAGGTTTACAGTATGTGCCGGGAAACTCAGGTTGACTTGTGTGAACAGGCGGCCTTTACTTCCTGGGATGGAACCGGGATCGCTGTAGATATTGCTGATATTACCAATGGAGGGGTGGTTAATCCTGATTTTGCAATCGATGATAATTCGTCAAATTATTCGGCGTTAAACCTGGGGTTAGCAGGCATCGGAGCTTCTGTTTCCCAAACCGTTTATTTTAAAAGCAAATCAACGACTAACGATTCATTAAGGGTACGTTTGCAACTGCGGAATCCGGGAATACTCAATGTAGATCTCTTAGGACAGTCAAGGCTTAAATTGTATAACGGTGAACATTTAGTTTATAATGAGACGTTAGCAACAGGTTTGATCAACAACCTTGATCTATTGGCACTGTTTAACAGTGGGGGAGTTCAAGCGCTGACATTCTTTCCGAATGTAGTGTATGATCGAGCGAAAATAGAAATCAGTTCTGTAGCGGGTCTAAATGCCAGCGCGCCTATACATTTATACGGTATGAGCCGTGTTACTACCGGTTGCCCGGACCCTGACTTTATGGCTCCCCCGTACCGGAGCTCGGTTTGTGCCGATGTAGTAGAAACAGGTACTTCTGTTGCTGATGAATATGATACCTATGCTGTTGATGATATTAGTAATGCAGTGGATGGTAATCATAATAGCTATGCTTCAATACGTTCAGGGGCGGGGGTTATTTTGGGAGTCAACAACGTAAGCGGAAAACTGACATTTGGATATCAGGCGGATGTTCCGGCTGGTCGTATATCATATATCCGTATAGCCGAAAATAGCGGATTGCTGGAAGCTTTGCTTTCTGGAAGCTTAGGCAACGTTGTGGGTGGAGTTGTCGACGGGATTCTCTTAGGTAATCATTATTTCACGATTGATGTTCAAGATGCTGTAGGTAATAACTTGGTGTCCGGCAACAGTCAATCGTCTTTTACTGGAGCGAATGGAAATATCAAGATCGTTCAAGATAAAGCTGGACGTTATTACATCGCTTTGACAGCGGATCAAGCCTATCGAAAAGTCGTCATAAAGACGTTCACAGAATCGGTCGTCGGCATCACGGCACAAGATAATGCATTGCATGTCTATGGCATGTGCTATGAAACCAATTTTGATGGATGTGCAGAAGCAGTTACGACCTCATGGGACGGCTCAGGTTTGAGTGTCGGTGTAACAGGAATTGGTGAGTACGGCGTACGGGATGCATTCCAGGTGCTGGATAATAACAATAATGGAGATTTTTCGACCTTGAGTTTAGGCACACTCAATGTGACTGGTCATATCCAACAAAATATACAGTTTAATAAGACTATAGAGGCGAATAGCCTGATAAAATTAAAGATGTCCGTGGGCCAAGGTAGTGTGGACGCGGCCGTATTTGGAAGAATGCGATTGATAGCCTATAATGCGGGCGTCGAAGTTTACAATCAAACTATACAGAACGCTGTAATTGGCAATGTGAACTTGGCGCAATTATTTGATAACGGTGCAGCTAGTGAGATTACTTTTTCACCAACTGTCGTATTTGATGAGGTGGCATTGCGTTTGGATGCATTGGCAGGCGCGTCGTTGCTTGTACCGAATGTACGCCTCTATTATATCACACCAGATTGTCAAGTGGCGAATTTCGAAGCTTGGAAATCGTATCAAGAAGCTGGTACAGGTACTGCCATCGCACAGGTCAAGGGGGGAGAGGAAGTAGTGTATAACATCCATATTCGTAATACGGGTACGGTAGATTTAGAAAATTACATCGTGACAGATGCCATCCCGACCCATACAACGTATGTGCCCGGCTCAGCTGATTCTAACGGAGGAGCTTTTGCAGATGGAGAAGTCACTTTCCAAAATGTAAATGTACCGGCCGGAGCCACGCAGGTATTAACATTCCGGGTGAAGGTCGCAGACAATTTGACTGGCGTTAACAAAATCAGTAACGTGGCCTTTGTGAAAAAGGATGCGACAGATCCAGGTACGGGCACGGTCCCACCGGCAGATCCATCTAATCCGGTAGATCCTGATCCTACTGTAGATCCGGGAACAACAACCGATATCCCTGTACAACAGATCAAGACTGTGACGACATGGAAAGCCTATGCGGTGACCGGCGGGCTGTCTACGACATCGGTGCGTGGCGGAGAAAATGTCACGTATACGCTATATATACGAAATGTTGGAAATCAAGATCTTACTGGGCTTACTGTGTCTGATGCAATTCCAGGTGGCACAACTTTCCAGTCGGCAAATAATGGAGGTATTCACCAAGACGGCGCTGTTTCTTTCTCGGGAATCGACTTGCCTGTAGGGGGCACGACTTCTGTAAGCTTTGTCGTCACAGTGAATGAGGATCTGACGGGGCGGAATACCATCGATAACATTGCTTATGTCAAAGAAACTCCGGATGATCCAGGAACACCGACGACTCCTGCAGACCCTACAGATCCTTCTGCAGGCCCAGATCCGGCTGCCAATCCGGGTGATCCTACTTCTATCCCGGTTGACGACAATTTTGATGTTGTACTCTGGAAAGCCTACAAAGTACAAATGGTCGGTACAAGTACATTTGATCCCGCGATTACAAGTGTATCCGGTGGCGAACAAGTAGAATATACGTTATATGTGAAAAATAGGGGGAATAAAGCATTGACGAATGTGACGTTGGCCGATCCGCTTACTCCGGGAATAATATTGGAGCCGGGATATACAGCATCGACAACGATTGCTACCTTGGGAGTTGGTGAGACCAAATCATACGCCTTTAGGGTGAAAGTAGATGCCGATCTGACAGGCATACAAGAAATACGGAATGTGGCCACCATCGTCAGTAATGAAATCAGTACGGCGCGAGAAAGTCATCCGCCTGTAGATAATCTGAATCCTACAGTACCGGACGAAACAAAGATAGGTACTCTTATAGCGGTAACTCATATACATGATGTAAATATTGAATTGAATGGTGTCAGTGATGGAGTGAATAGTGGAATGGCAGTGCTAAATGATAAGATTACGTATACCATTACAGTCACCAATAGCGGAAATAAAAACTTGACCGCGCTTACTGTCGTCGGTGATGTTCCTGCTACGACCATTTTTGATGAGAGTCCGTCGGGTGGAGTGCTAAGTGCAAATGACGTCGTTTTTCCTCCATTCGATTTAGCGGTAGGGGAAACCAAAACTTTCCAATATATTGTAGGCGCTAGTTCGATTACACCGCCCACGCCTATTACCAATGAAGCTGTGGTCAATTTTGAAAATCCTCAAGGTGCTCCAATAACCAAAAGCGATACGCATAGCATGCCTACTGCGTGTACGCCAGTGTTGGCAACAGATCTTCAGTTAGCTGACTCCGGTCCAATTTGTTTAGGAGAAAGTATAACACTGACCGCTAATTTATCAGGTTTGTCTGGCTTAGATCCTACAGTCCTATCCAGCATTATATGGTATAGTTCATATAATGCCGGTACCGGTACATTAAGTGGTGAAATTGGCGTAGGGCAAAGTATAGACGTTATTCCAACAAGTCTTGTGACTACTTATTATGCAGCGGTCGTCTCAACGGATTATTGCTTCCAAAATCCTCCTGCAACAATTAATGTGGTGGTGAATGATGTGCCCGTTAGACCGATTATTGCTTCGGTGGTAACAGATCAGTTCTGTACTGGAGAGGTCGTCCCGCTTACTATTTCCAATGTACAGGCAGGGGCAACATATACTTGGTTTAGAAATGGAACATCGGTAGGTACAGGCACTTCATATGACGCAGATGCAACTGGTGTATATACCGTGCGAGCTTCTCTCGGTGCTTGCCCGAGTGAGCCTTCTGTTGGTGTAGACTTGACGGTTTATCCTCGCCCGGTCGCCAATGACATTCAGGTAATAGGTCATGAAAGTGCAGTTTGCGAAGGAGCGTCTGTGACTTTACAAGCCTCTTTGGTGGCCAGTCCAAGTACAATAGTGTCCAATCCGGTATTCCACTGGTATAGTGATGCCGCTTTAACGAATAGAGTATATACAGGTTCGACATTAAGTATTCATCCGGCGACAACCATCACATATTATGTGACAGTAGATGGAGATGCTGTTTGTGAGAATGCGCCCGGCACGGCGAAAGAAGTTACGATAAACGTCAATCCAACCCCGATTTATACTATCAACGGCGCATTGAGCTATGGTATTGAAGTCGGTCAGTCAGTGACTTTACCTACTATATCAACTTCTAGCGCGATAGTGACATGGTATGACGATGCGGGAACAAATATGGGTGCTATCACCACGACACGCTCGTTCGATGCAGTAGGTACTTATACCTATACAGCGGTCATTTCAGAAGCTGATCACTGTACCGTTTCGGTATCTGTTGTGATCCATGTATTTTCTGAGGATGCATGTCCACCGGTGTATAGCCGCATTTATGCGACTGACGCTTCTTCCTATGGTGTGTCTCGTTTAGTTGTGCCTTTGGGAGCGGCAACTGACATCGGTCAGGCGGCAGATGGTGATGTAGAAACGCACAGTACGTTGACAGAAGGACTGAATTTACTTGGAGGGCTATTGACGGGACAGACTTATCAGACGTTGAAATGGAATAGTGCCGTGGCAGCAGGTACGCCTGTTAGTGTAAAATTGGGTAAAAACCTGAGTACGGTGAACGCCGTTGGTACGTTGAGAGTAGTTGCTGTTGATGGTAATGGTATTGCCGTGAGTACAGTCCATGATGTGGAGCCGAAGCTGGTGGAAGTATTAGGTGGATTAAATGTCTACGAATATACATTCACTCCGGTCAATCAGAACGGGCAAGCGGTACCGTACTCTGGTGTAAAAGTTTATTTCGCCGGAGTGGCCTCTATCTTACAGACGGCTTATATCTATGAAGCATACTACCATCAGTCGGGTACTGTCGACTGTGGATCGGAAGAAATATTTGATGTTTTACATGGTATCGAAAATCCAATTAGCGTGCTGGGTGTCGCAAATATATTGGCCGGCGTGGACCAAGCAGAAAATGCCGTGGACAATGATCCGGCGACATATGCAGTGATGAACAATATAGCTGCAGTAAATGCAAAGACGCGTTTGGAGGTATTATATAACATTCCTGCGTTAGTGGGCGACAAGTTGTTGATCAATTTATCGACGCCAGGGGCTTTGCTTAGCGTACAAGCTTTGCAATCGTTTACTGTACAACCCTATTTGGGTGATGTGCCTGTGGGCCAACCTGTCAGTCAGGATGGAATTGTGTTGAAGGTAGATATATTGTCTGGTGGGACAGAAGCCGTGGTGACCTATACGGCGGGACATGCGTTTGATCGTATCAAAATATTGTATGGAGGTGTGGCAGATGTGTTGACACAGCTAAGAGTACACGATATAAGTCGGCAGGTGCCGGCAATCATTACGGGGGACAATAATGATAATAAATTTGAGATTTGTGAGGGAGGAGACATAACCATCGTACCGGCAGACAATTGTACAACATACCGGATTTATTCAAGTGCTACTGCCGGAAATATCGTCGATGTGAAGAACCTGGGAGCGGGTATATATACTTTTTATGTACAGACCGTACGTTTTGGAACCTGTGAAGTTGGTGAACGGACGGCTATAGAGGTTACAATCAATGCTTTACCCGTCCCTCCAATCGTAGTAGATCAGGTGATATGTCAGACCCCATCAGCGTCTACCGTGTCTTATCAAGTCACTGCATTGCCGGGTCATAATCTGATCTTTTACGCCGATCAAAATTCAACGACACCTTTGGTAGCGGTACCGACGGCAAACAGTGCTAATGTGGGGATCTACACAGTATATGTTAGCCAGCGCAGTGCTGAAGGATGTGAAAGCATTCGTATTCCTGTACGGATAACGGTAACCCGTACAGCTACGACCGCTGATATTATTGTGAATGATGTCACCATCTGTGAAGGTGAAAGTCTGACATTGTCAGCTGGTAGCTCGACCGTCAGCAATCCGGTATTTAAATTCTATACTGACGCTTCGTTAACTACACAAATTACCAACGTTACCGTTGCACCGACGACGTCCACGAGCTATTATGTTACTGTAAGTGGAGATGGGGTCTGTGAGAATACGCCGGGCCAAGCTGCAATTTTACATGTAAATGTTGTTGTAACTGCAGCACCTACGATAACTGATGCTGCTCCTGAATTCTGTATCAGCGACCGTAAGACCTTGGCCGATTTACCGGTAGTGGGAACGACTATTAAATGGTATGCAGCTGCAACGGGAGGAACGGCATTGGCAAATTCGACACTACTACAAGATGGTGTGACCTACTACGCCAGCCAGAGGGGATCGAACTGCGAAAGTGTTGCCCGCTTGGCGGTCACACCGATTGTCAAAGATTGCACCGTAAAGCTGAGCATTAAGAAACAAGCGGATGACGATAGGGTGGTAGCGGGACAGAATACCAGCTTTACATTGACAATTACCAATAATGGGCCAGGCATTGTCGAAGTAGGAGATGTTATTCTCCTTGAAGATATACCTCGTGCGGGCTTAGAAATTACCGATTTCACGATAGCGAGTAATTACGGAAGTATCAGTGTTACCGACAATAAGGCTACTATCACGGTTGATAATATAGTACCGGTGAATGGCAGTATTATTGTCAAAGTGCTGGCGACAGTCGCTACCGACGCACCAGCTACTATTAGCAATGCCATAAAAGTATGGGGGCCAGACACACCACCTGATGAGGATCCAGACGATGAGGATGAGACACCGCCGATACCCGTGGATCGGGAATATAACTTGACCATCACCAAGGTTGCGGATGAGGCAAGGGTGAAGGCTGGTGAGAACACGACCTTTACGGTGACAGTGCGCAATGATGGCCCATCGGCGATTGCAACGGGTAAGGTCATCCAATTGGGTGAGCTGCCAAGTACAGGACTGACGATTACGGGGTATGCAATAACATCTGGATCGGCAAGTATTGTCGGTACAGGTAATAGTGCGACACTCACGACGACCCAGGTGATGGATGTAGGAGCCGATATCGTGGTGAAAGTGACAGCGTTGGTCTCGGCTGATGCCCCGGCTACTATCAGCAATGCTATAAAAGTATGGGGTCCAGATACGCCACCTGATGATGATCCGGATGACGAGGATGAGACGCCGCCGATACCAGTGGATCGGGAATATAACCTGACCATCACCAAGGTTGCTGATGAGGCTCGGGTGAAGGCAGGTGAAAGCACAACCTTTACGGTTACGATCACCAATAACGGCCCTGCTGTCATCGAAATAGGTAAAGCTATTCTTTTAGGAGAAAGACCGGGCAACGGTGTTACCATCACTGGATATGAGATGATCAGCACGAATGCTACCCTAAGCGGAACAGGCAATCAGGCCACATTAACGACTAATGCAAAGATTGGTGTGCAGGAAACGATAGTTGTTCGGATCATCGCAAAAGTAGATGACGATGCTCCTGCAACGATTACGAACGGCATAGACGTGTGGGGACCGGATACACCACCTGATGAGGATCCGGACGATGATGATGATACGCCGGAAATTCCTGTCGATTATCCATTGATCGAGGCCGTTGATGATTTTGCAGAGGTCAAGGCTGGGTTAGAAGTTAAAATTGCGGTATTGAATAATGACATCAAGACAAAATGGGATATCGATCCGGCAAAGGTACAAATTGCCCAACAGCCGACCTTTGGAAAGGTAGAAGTATTGCCGGACGGGGAAGTAATCTACACGGCAGAAACCGCGTCTTTGGGTGAAGTGTCATTTAAATATACGGTGAAGGATATAAAGGGGCGCACAAGTAATGAGGCGATCGTGACTGTAAATGTAATCGATAATCCATTGGAGATACCAAATGTCATCACGCCAAATGGAGATAATGTCAACGATTATTTTGTCATCCGAGGTTTGGAGCTGTATGATTCGGTACATCTAACCATCATGAATCGTTGGGGAAGTGAAGTATATAAAAATAGTATCTATAATAATGAATGGGATGGAAGAGGATTGAATGAAGGTACTTATTTCTATGTGTTGCAATTGTCTAGGAATGGCAAGGTCACAAAATATACAGGATCGATACTTATTAAAAGAAACTAATTTTCGGACGTACTACTAAGACATATTATGGAACAGTATAGATTAAAAAGTTGGATGATTGTATCGATCATCCTCCTTTTGACAACAGCAGGATATGGCCAACAGAATATTCAGTTGACACAATATATATTCAACTCGATCAGTATTAATCCTGCCTATGCAGGATATAAGGAAGAGTGGTTTGGACAGTTGGGGTTGCGAAGCCAGTGGACGGGTTTGGATGGAGCTCCAAAAACCGGCACTCTTTCTATAGACGGCGTCTTAGATCCGGTATACCGAAGACACGGGGTAGGGCTAACCGTTACAGCAGATGCATTGGGAGCACAGGCGGCTACAAGTGTATATGCAAATTATGCTCTTCGCTTGCAGCTGGATCGATCGGATGAGCATCGGCTGAGCTTAGGGATAGCCGGAGGCGTCACCCAATATGGGTTGGATGGTAATAAGTTGAATCCATTAGAAAGTGATGATAGCATATTGCCGGATGGAAAGGTATCGACCTGGCGACCCGACATTCGACTCGGTGTATACTATAATAACTCGCGTTGGTACGCGGGTGTTTCCGTACAAGATCTCTTTGCCGGTACAGATAGTGATGAGGATTTTCAATTCAATCAGAATTCGTTGGAGACCTTATACCGCAATATTCATGGCTTTTTTATCGCAGGTGCATTGTTTGAGTTGGAACAAGCACTATTGTTGAGACCGAGTATATTAATTAAGGATGATTTTATGGGACCCACTTCCTTAGATATCAATGCTATGTTTGTCTTCCATGATAAATTCTGGATCGGTGGAGGTTATCGCACACGTGCAAAGATATTTAATCGGGATTATACAAGTTATTCTGAAAATAGGTTGAGTTCACTCAATTCGGTGAGTGGTATAGCCCAGTTTTATGTTACACCTAAATTTCGTATAGGTTATTCCTATGACCACATGCTCAATCAGGTCGGAGGAATACAACAAGGTTCTCATGAAGTAACCTTGGGCGTGACATTCGGCCGTTTAGATAGACGGGTTTTGAGTCCACGATATTTTTAAGCCGGATACATAATTTGGAAAGTAACGATACCAAGGTGAGCACATAATTTATTGAACACAAACCAGGAAAGTACAGTTATGAAAAGAAAATATCTTATCTGCATGGGCATGACAGCTTTAAGTCTCCTACTGCATTTTGAAGTTGTTCAAGGGCAGGAACAGCCAAGTCGGTTGTCCCGTGCGGAGAAATTTTATACGATGTACGAATATGCCAATGCGGCAAAGGTATACGAAACACTTGTAGATACCAAAAATCCCCGTACTATCGATATGGAACGGTTAGCCAACAGCTATTACTATATAAAAGAATACAACCTTGCCGAGAATTGGTATGCCCGTGTTATAGAAAGGCCTGACGCGGATCCACAGTCTCATTTACAGTATGCCGAAGTGTTGAAACAGCAAGGGAAATATAGTGCGGCGAAGGAACGATATAAGCTTTATATAGAAAAATACGGCACGACTTCGCTGCTTGAAAATGCTATTCAAGGTACTGATTCGGCTGAGGTGTGGCTCAAAAAGCCTTCTAAACACAAACTGAGGAATGAACAAGGCATAAATACCGCGCGGGCAGAGTTCGCTCTTGTTCCAACTTCTGGCGGGGCCATCTTTGTGGGGGAACCCAATACATTCCTTGGTCATACGAGTGGTATGACCGGACAGCCCTATTTGCGTATATATTCGGCCTCTCGGCACGAAGACGCTACACTAAGCTATCCGGATATCATGACCGATAGCTTTAACCAATCTTCCTATCATATCGGACCAGTAGCATCTGATAAGGGCGAAGAGACATTGTATATTACCCGGACGTATGCTGGGAATTCTGCAGAAAAAATCAAAGCAGAAGGACAATATTGGAAAGAACAGAATTTGGAGTTGACGGTATTTAAAAAGACCGGCAATAATTGGGAGGAAGAAGACTTTCCTTATAATAATGTAAAAGAATATTCGGTTGGCCACGCAGCGTTGAGTAGTGATAATAAAGTGCTGTATTTTGCGTCAGATATGCCCGGCGGATTAGGTGGCGTAGATATATGGTATTGTGAGATCGGAGCAGATGGAAATTGGGGAAAACCGCAGAATGCGGGAACAGCTATCAATACATTTGGAGATGAAATGTTTCCTTCGGTGTATGCCGATACTTTATACTTTTCCAGTACGGGACATCCCGGAATGGGAGGGCTGGATATTTTTAAAGCCGCAGGAACTAAATCATCTTTCGCTACACCTGTCAATCTGGGTTTTCCTGTTAACTCTCCGTCCGACGATTTTGCTTTTGTTGTGTTCGAAGATAATGAAGATGGAAGTAAGGGTTATCTATCTTCCAATCGTACCGGGGGAATAGGGTCGGATGATATTTATTCGTTTACCTATCAAAAACCAAAAATCGGCATTAAGCTTACCAGCACGGTAAAAGATAAAAAAACAAACGAATTGTTGTCGGAGGCGACTGTGAGTCTATTTGATCAAAATGGACAGCTATTGAGTAGAAATAATACGGACGTGGATGGAGTAATTACCTTCGATTTGGAAAAGGGGCAACGCTTAAAACTGCAGGGCGAGAAAATTGGCTATATGTCTGAAACATTGTTTATCGAACCCATTATAGCCAAACATGATACTACGGTATATGTGACCCTCCGTTTGCAATCCGTACAAAAGGTCGGTGAAAAATTTGTACTGGAGGATATCTATTATGACTTTGATAAATACGAGATCCGTCCTGATGCGGCATTGGTATTGGAAAAATTGGTAGCTACTTTGCGGGATAATCCGACATTAAAAATTGAGCTTTCGAGCCATACGGATAGTAGAGGAAGTGATGCATATAATATGACGCTCTCTCAGAAAAGGGCGCAGGCAGCGGTAGATTATATTGTCAGCCGTGGAGTCGCCCGCGAACGGATGGTGGCAAAAGGTTACGGTGAAAGCCGCCTAGTTAATAGATGTATCAATGGACTGAAATGTACCGAGACCGAGCACCAAGCTAACAGAAGAACGGAAATCGAAGTATTAGCGTATTAATGTAACATCTGTCGATATTAACGACTGGAATGTGGACTTGTGGCGTTGTGAACCATCTATTTATGAATCGACTTTGCTTTTTGCAGATCTTTTGTGGATTACTGTCGCTTTGGCCGACGGTCCAAGTATGTTTGGGGCAGCGGATATATGCCGATACTCAAAAGTCTGATGCGACATTTTTATTGGCTTCGGTATCCAATCCCGCAGAGGCCGTAGATCTGCCGGATACCACCAATTTCTCAACATTGAATGTAACGCTGGGTGCTTTGGGTCTAATCTATGCACGTCAGAATTTACAATTTATAGATAATCCGAAACCCACTCGTTATTCACCGATAATTGCAAAAATTGGTAGTAATTCGTCCTTATTAACTTTGCTGGGTGGTTTTGCTGTGCAGCGGACTAAGGGAGGAATAAACAGTACGGTTGCACCAGGCTATTCGGGAAGTGAGCTGTTGAATTTATTAAACCTATTTGGCAGTGGTCAGATTGGTACTCTTGTGTTTTTACCGGATGGGAACGATTTTGACGGTATACGATTCGAAGTAAACAGTTTATTAAATTTAGCTTTAACAGCCAACTATTATTATGCCTTTTATATTGCTATGCCCATACTGTCTGAAAGTAATTTAACAGTCTGTGAAGGAGCAAATCGTGCAGTGACCATTTCTAATTTCCAACCCGGTTATACCTATCAATTATACACAACGCAACTGGGTGGTACGCAAGTAGGATCTGATATTACCACGAACACCTTTATAATACAAGACAATTGGAATGGTTCCTATTGGTTGGAAGCCAGAGAGGGAAATATTTACCCTTCTGGGCGAACTCCGTTGACAATTACAATGTTGCCACGCCCCGGAAAACCGCATTTAACAATCCGAAATGTAATTAATTAATATAAACTAAATCAAACCAAATGAAAAGCAAATCAAAAATGCTAAAAACAGGGCTAGCAGCTTTGTTTTTAGCAGCAGCAACAAGTGTTTTCGGGCAATCGATCGATAAAACGAACGATGGGGCTAAAGTGAATGTTGGTCCTTTTACTGCCGCTGATAATGCAAGTAGAGCAACAGCACTGCCGGGTTTAAATCTTGCGAATGAGAGACGGGATGTCATCCTTTTTTACAACGATGCTAGTAAGCCCGGCTTAACGTTAGTCGCGAGTAGGACAGAGGATCTAAGTGTAATTACTCCAGCTCCTTCTCGTACGGCTCAGGAATTTACGCATTACCGCTGGTTCTATATGGGACAGGATGGGGCAGGAGCGGTGGATGGGACAGCGTTTGGGGGGGCGGAGCTTGTTGCAGAAGGGCTTTTAAAGACTTACAATGCTGCGGGTGACGAAAAGCTGGTCGTTACCAACCTCACTGAAGGTTACCATTATTTTAAAGTACGTGGTATTGTCAATCCCGACAATATTGCAGAAGAAGAGCTCTGTAACATACAAGAGGAAGAGTATGTTATCTACGTGCTGCCTGAACTGCAAGTGGCGGCAACAGGGACCGTGAATGGGGGCACTGCTTTTCAATATTGTGAAAGCGATGTAAGTGAAGGAGGTACACAGGCCAAAGTAGAGATTAATGCCACTTACGGCTTTGTACGACCCAACACACCGGCAGTTGGCGATTTTGACGTAAAGTACAGATGGTATGCAGTTAAACAAGCTGCGGATGGTTTAACCTGGCCGGATGTAAGCGCTATTGCTACTGATCCAACAACTATTTCGGATATTGAACTGTTGGAAACATCCTCCTCGAATGCTACAGGTGGAATATTACCTGATTTCTTCCCTCAAATCAGCAAAATAGGAAAATATAAAATATTTGTAGAGGCAGAGTATGCTGTGAAAGACAGAAACTACTCGGCGGCGGATGCAGGAGGTGTTCGTGTTCGTCCCCATGTGATTTACAGAGGATTTACACAGGATAGTGGTAGCGATATGGTTTTGACGGTAACACCAAAACCAGGCAAGCCACATATTACGATCGAAAATATTACAGACTAATATTTGCAGTCTATCCGTAATATTATTCAGAAATATGCAAGGTTGGAGTTTGATAAACAGCATTTCTGTTGTTGTTGTGTTGCTATTTGCGTTACAGCAGACTGTGGCACAGCAACAGCAGGCCTTGCGTATTGTGAAAGGGAAAAAGGTGACGCTTCGTGCAGACTCGCAACATGCCCTATCTTACATCTGGTTCCATAATGGTGAAAGCATGAATGGCGCACATGAATCCCGTATCGTGGTTACCGAAGGAGGGACATACAATGTCATCGCTTTGGGCGATGGATGTAATTCGGATATTTCGGATCCTGTAGAAATCATTGTTGATCCATTGGCGGAAGATGTACACGTAGATATTGAAATACGTAATTTGCCGGATAGAGAACAAGCTTTAATTTCGCAGGAATTCAACTATCAACTCCTAGTCCTTAATAACAGTAATACCGCGGCAGACGAACTGTTAATAACATTTAAACTGCCACGACAGCTGACCTATATAGGAGAAGCACAAGGGATGAATTCAGACTTGCAATATAATTCGGGTAAAAAGGAACTGATCTGGAAGCTGCCGAGGTTGGAGGCAAAAGAGTCGGCCTCACGATGGATAAAAGTACGTGGGGAATTTTCCGGCCAAGCCATTACGACTGCTCACGCTACGAGTCGACAACAGGATATTGATCTAACAAACAATAAAGACGAGGCCACCGTCAATATTATCACGCTTTTTGTGCCGAATGTAATCACGCCAAATGGAGACGGAAAGAATGATACCTTTGAAATCATTGGATTGAAGGCGTTTAAAAGGAATAAGCTGATTATCTTTAATCGATTTGGTAATGAAGTCTTTAAATCCATAGATTACCGAAATGATTGGTCGGGTGAAAATCTAAATGAAGGCACGTACTTCTATTATCTCGAAATTGAAGATTGGACAGGCACAGTGCATCGCGATAAAGGATATGTGTTGTTGATGCGGAAAATTTCTCATTTCTGATTATCCTGTTCTTTTTAGAATTTCTCTTTTTTTTAGTATATTCGAGAATAGTAAGTTTTCTATACCCCATAGAAAATTATCATTTTTAGCTATTAATATAGAAAGGGAGGATGAAATGCAGATAGAGTTTAGTATAGGTAAGGTGAAAACATTATTACCGCTAGATGGTATGTCTATTAACCATCAGCGCAAGGGTGTATATAGCATTCTTTTGGTAGATAAGAACAATCATTTTTATTTTAATAAGAAACGGACGGCGATCCCTGAAAATACCATTGTCTTTGTTTCACCGAATTGTCTTTTTGCTATCGACGAAGATACGGAAGATAACAATATATTGACATTTACGAATATCTTTTACAATCGAAGTCATCATGATACCGAATTTTTACAAACTAGTATGCTTTTTCCGGATGCCGGCTATTTTTGCTTCACGGTTCCAACCGAGTTTCAGGCCTATGTAAATTATATTGTCACGATGTTATACGTTTCATCTAAAAATTGCGACAACGCCCTTTACCGTGATTTGGCACATAATCTAATAGAACAGATTATGCTCCAGTGCACGATACACGGAACGGAAGGAAAGACTTTTGGCTATATCGACGATGCGGATCACATTCTTACGACATTATTTAAAGATTTGATAGTCCGGCATATTCAGCAGAGTAGAGCAGTCAAATATTATGCAGATAAGTTGAATATCACCGGAAAACGGTTGTTAAAAGCAACACAACAGGTGCTGGGAAAAACACCGAAAGAAATATTAACAGATTATGTGATCACGCAATTCAAATGGCAACTAATATATACGGATCAAACGATTAAAGAAATCGGCCGAGAATATGGTTTTTTTGATGAAAACAACTTCAGCTCTTTTTTTTCGAAAGAAGTAGGTATGACGCCTACCGAATACCGCAAATTGCACCGAACTAAGCATGGATAGCTCCTTTTAGAGTTTATACCTTATTTTTTATCGGGATGCTGTTGGCGGAATCGAATAAAGTTGTTACTTTAGTAGTATGATATAACATTAACTTATGAAAACAACGGGCATCATCGGTTTAGTTCTCGCATGCATATTAGGAATGCCTGCCGTAAGAGCACAATCTGAGAATGCCGCAGTAAGTTTGAGTATTGTTCTGAGACCTTTATTAAACTTAACAGTTAACCCCGAACAGACAACCTCTTCTTTGGTATACAATACCGCAGAAGATTATCAGGATGGTGTGGAGGTGACAAATAAGGGACACCTTACTGTATTTAGTACAGGGCCATATGTGGTAAATGCCCGCCTGGCCAATGAAGAATATGCTAAAATAACAGGAGAAACCGACGAAGCTATGCATTTGCCCGATGTGAGCATTGCAGCTCTACCGACCGAGGATGGAGGCACTTCCCACCTCGAAACCTCACTACTGACGACAGAAGACAAAAGTTTTATCTTGGAAGATCAACCTGCTTTGAATAAAGTTTTTGATGTGTCTTTTCATGGGCCCGGAGATGGGGCGTTTCTAAAATATGCCTCAAAACAGGGAGCTACCACCTTTACCAATACCATTATTTATAGCTTAGAGGTTCGTTAATGTAGTAGAACAACTACATGTTGTAGTAAAATAACTACATGTTTGAACACATTTATATTTTTTATGCCCTTTTTCATCTTTTTTGAGGTCGCTATTCTGCTGAACTTTGTCCTGTCGGATAAGGGGAATAACCGAACAAAAAAATAGAAATAAGAAAAAAGGAAAATAAAAAATGAAAAACACAATTTTAGCAATCGTATTTGTAGCAGTATCAGTTTTGGGTGCAAAAGCGCAGTCATCGGCCAACGTAAAAGTAAATGTCGTTCTTAATCCCACATTGTCCATTTCTTTAGGAGAAGGCGCAAATGACGGTTCAGCATTTGACGAAGTGACTTTAGAGTACAAGAGTGCAGAGGACTATACGAAGGGTGTGGATACTTTGGTGGCAGATCAATTGAAAGTAACTTCGATCGGTTCCGGTTATCGGGTTAGAGCCGAACTTTCAAACGGTGGTAAATTCGCGAAAAAAGACGGATCAGGTATTGATAATATGGATGCCAGTCAATTATTGGAAATTGGTGTCGGAAGTGCTGCGAACAAAAAAACAGGTGCAGCAGCCATGGACTTCGATAATGTGGGCGGTAGCAACGCATCTTCTTCGGTGCTGAACAAAGATGTAGATGTATACTACAGAGCAAAAGAGTTAAACGAAGGTCAGATCAAACAACTGTTGGGTGACAATGCCACTAAAACTTCGACTGCAACCTATACCGTGGATGTCGTATATACCATCGCTGCAAACTAAATTTAAAGATAACAGTTAATTAATATATAGAAGCAAGTATCTTTGAGGTACTTGCTTTTTCGCTGTTTAAAAAAAGAGATTATCTATGAAAACCACATTACATATTGTCGTTGTTTTTTTTGCGATGTGTCTGATGCATAGGGTTGTGGGGCAGACCGGACTAACCGTGGGACCGCCCCGTGTCTTTTATATCGTGGATGCGGGTCAGAGCCAGACCCAGTATGTTGATGTCACCAATCCGAGCAAGGACTATACCTTAGAGCTTGCCGTTTCATTGGAAGATTGGGAATATTCAGAGATGGGCGATAATATGATCAAGCCCGGAGGAAGTTTACAGACGAGTTGTGTAGACTGGCTGTCGATCTCTGAACCTTTTTTTGCATTGAAGCCGGGCGAATCCAAAAGATTGCAGGTCAATATGCAGGTGCCTAAAGAAGTTTCTTATTCCGATTCGATTCCGGTACATACGGCTATGCTTTTTGTTACGCAGCTAAACCCTCGGGCGGGTGCAGAACAGGAGGGGGCTAACATCCGTTTGGCTGTCCGGGCAGGAATAAAGATCTACCATGGATTTAACAGGCAGGCGAATACCGATTTGGAGATTACCAATCTCAAGTATACGACTCTTGATCAGGCCGGCAAATTTTTAGAGCTGTCGTATGACGTGACCGGTAACACTTGGATGGAAGGACAGATACGTGCCGAATTTATTAATCAAGATAACGGTAAAAAGACGATCGTTGAGGATATCGGTTTTTATTGTCTGCCACATGACAAACGGAAACAGTATATTTCGGTGCCTCAAGAGCTTGTTGCAGGAGACTACATCGCGACGGTTATGTTATTTTATGGTGATCAAAACCTGGTTAAGGCCGCGGAATTAGAATTTAAGTATGAATAGGGTGCAGCCACTCATCTATTTGCTCTTCAGCTTGCTGGTAGCCCTGCCCGTGACCGCACAGTTGAGGTTTGTCGCCTGGTCTAACGAATACCTGGAGATTACCTCGTATTTGGGAATCGAGAGTCATGAACGTTTTAATACATTCCAATTCCAGCTCAACGGTAACAATATTGCTGTTAAAAATTGGTCGCTGTCAGCGCGTATCCTTGCACCGATTGAAGTCGTCGAAGGAGGCCCGAATAGAAGTGGAAAGCCTTTCCCGGCAGACAAAATCAGCCTGCGATGGCGAACGGATGACAATCATACACAGACGAATCTACGGAGCATAGGCGTGAGCCTAAATGATATTATTTTGCAAAACGCCAATGAGGTTTTGCTGATAAACCGCTCCAAAGCCCCCATAAATTCCTATGGAAGCCATTATTCCGTCTTTACGCTGTTTGGATCCCTAAAAATAAGTTCCGGCAAATATCTCGACGATTATACCAGCCCCAATCAATATAAATCCGTTACCTATCGCGTACCGCTTTTATATACCCTATACGATGAACAGGGAAGAATAATCGGGACGCAACAGATTTTCTACATGATACGTGTTTTACCTCGTCTTACCGATGGTAATTTAGTCGATGTAGAGCCGGATTACAGCCTGCAGATAGGTACGGAGGCCGCAAATGCCACCTTAAGCTTTGCCTCAGACCAAGACTACGTACAGGGCGTGTCGCAGGTGCTGACTGATGCGGTCAAAGTACATGCAATGACCGACTTTGAACTTCGTATTAAATCTATGGAGCCGGAGTTTGTTCATAGTGACGGAGAAATTATGCCTTTGTCTATTTTATCTTTACGTCTCACGCCGGGACGAGATGCTAAGACGGTCGTGTCAAATCCGGCTATTGTATTATCATCCAATGAGCAAGTGGCGCTGTCAGGTCTATCAGACGATAAAAAACATGCCCAGTATTTTAATTTAGAATATAAGGCAAACCTGACTAGGCACCAGGTGCTTACTTCGAAACCAGGTACCTATACAGTGTCGTTGCTCTATTTGCTAATCCCCCGTTGACGATGCTCTTGAAAAATAGACTCTATCATGTGCTATTTTTTATTATAGCTTTTTTCTACGGTAACATTGCTTCCGCACAGAAGTTATCGTCAGGAATAAATGTGCATATGGATTCGGTCATTTTCCTGAATACAGGACTCAATACATTGGATGTTGGATTACATAATACAACACATGCGGATTTCAAGGGCTATATCAAACTCTCGTTGCCAAATGGATTATTGAGCTTAGGTGAAACGAAAATGCCTATTCACATTGTGGCGGGTAAAAATCGTTTTTTGTCCATAAAGTTGAGAAGTACAGTACTCACTTCATTACAGGGGCAACAGCTGATAGTCTCGTTAGTAGATGAGCAAGATCAAGATATGGTACAAAAGACGGTCGATATAGAAGTGCCTGAGAAAAGATCGGTAGTCATACAAGACCATTCTGAACTGCAATATCTACAACATGTAGGCGACTCGGTATATATGCGATTGCGGATATTCAATAACGGTACGACAGATGAACCGGTCCGGTTAATATTTTCATCGCCCGACCGCCTAGGAGATCGCGAATTCCGATCGATATCGCTGTCTTTACGTTCCGGCAGGGATACGTTGGTGCAAATGGGATTTCTTGTTGAAAAATATATGCTTCATTTGCCCCGATATACAGTAAGTATAAGTGGTATATATGCAAATAACGATGTTTTTGGTAATACCACGCTGGTTTTTCCGAATGTATCTTCCAGTCGTAACTATAGTCGGATGTACGCTGTAGACAACTATTTGTCCGGTTATTCTAAAAACTATATCGATCTGGAACTGGACCATAATATCGGAGGAACCCAGCTCTATAATATGCGTTCAGAAGGTGCATACCGCTTGTCCGATGGCAAGTTGAGGTACAGCCTCTATGCGAGTCAATGGAGTACCACATGGAATCGACCAAACATCAATAACACCTATATTGAATACGAGCGAGATAATAAAGCAGTTGTCCTGGGCAATATTCAGGAAAATCTGGAAGCACCCTTCTATGGCCGGGGACTCCGGTTCAGTTTTCAGGATACCGTAAACCGCAATCACTTTTCTGCCGGAATTGTAGAAAAGACAAACGATTTATTGGGGCTTTATAATGCTGGGTCCCCAGGTATGACCGGCTTTATAAGGCTTGTTATGGCAGATCAGGATGTCGACCGTCAGCGCTATGAAGGGCAGGTATACTTTGATAATAATAAGATAGATAGCACCGGTAGCTTATTATGGACGAATATGTTCGATTTGTTAAAACCGCAAGTGGCGGACAAAATTCAGCTCAGAGGATATGTCGGCGGGGGTGTAAATTATGCCATCGCAAATCAAACGGAGCCCAGTGTAGCACAACCTTCGGCAGCCGTGGGGATTAAATTAATAGGGCACAGTACACAATGGGCTTATTCAAGCGATAACTTTTACAGTACGGCTTATTACCCCGGCAATAGGAGGGGTGCCTTGCAGCTTACACAACGCCTGAGCCGGAGAAAAGGGACGGCAAGTTATGGAATGGGCCTCATGTATTCCAGCTACACGCCTGAATATATCAACACACGATTAACGCCTTATCATACAAGACAGACAAAAATCGATCTGACAATAAGCAAACCGTTATCATCTTTTATAGGAATCAATATACAGCCCAGTTATAACCGCGAAGGTGCAGGTTATCTTATGCAGCAAGGACTTCAGGATTTATCGACTACTTCCTGGCAAATATTGAGTTCTGCTAATATCCGTTCTAAAAATTACAAACACAATATGTTTCTGACTGTAGAGTCAGGGGTGATCACGGTCGATACTGAAGACAAAGATCATTTTATATTCAGAAGCAACTTTTCATATAATTATGGTTCTTTCGGTGCATTTGGCCTCTTCCAACGTGGAGCTTTTCAGGTATTTGAGATTCTTAATAGTCAGCTGCTGGATTTGCCTTTTGATACCAGAACCTCCTTTGGCGTATCTTACAATGGTGCGCTAATACAAAAGAAACTTTCTTGGAACACGGGTCTATCGACAAGTCTGACATCAAATTTCGGAAACGCCTATACGACAAATATTGGCGCAAATTATCGGATAACAAAAAATACATTGATAACAGGTGCGTTTAGATACAATTATTCTAGTGGGCCGACGGGTTATCCGTATGAGTTTGCCAATGTGCGTTTGGGCATACGCCAAAATCTGAAAAGTCAGAATTTAGATAAACCGTCCGTGCCCACCGGTACATTTCGGATATTTTGTTATTACGATAACAATAATAACGAAGTATTCGATCAAGGAGATGAAGTAGCCACTGGGTATGGTTTTATGGTGCGGAATATTCACTTCGTCACCGACCATAACGGACGATCTTCCTTTAAGAAGATACCATATGGTGACTATATGCTTTTCTTACCTGCATCCAAGGGATACCGGGGTGTTTCGCGGTCTGTATCTATCCACAGTAGATCAATGGATATAGCTGTTCCTTTGCAAAAAGTAAGCTCCGTCAAAGGATATTTATGGATCGACTTTGATGAAAAACTGAGCGTTGCGGCAGATTTATCGTTAGACCGGTATACAGTTGTCGCAAGGAGCGAAAATGGAAGATTGTTTGAAGTGCGTAGCGATCGGACGGGTGAATTTGAGTTTCATCTTCCACAAGGCAGATACGCTGTTTTTATACGAGAAAGCGATTTATCCGCTAATATCTATATGGAAGATAATTTGCAATCAATCACGGTTAAAGAAAATGAACCGATAAAACTACAACCATTCCGGCTCAAAGTACGGTCGAAGAAGCTTGAAATCAAGCGTTTTGGTCGGGGGCGATAGCATACACCCAACATTTCTTTTGATTTTCCTAAAATTTCCCTACCTTAGTAAAACCAGTTTGTGAATTTAAATTCTATTTGTGTTTAAAATAAAGTTGGCGAATACTAACCTTTAGCTTTTTTTAAGAAGTTCAAACCCTTTAAAAGGAATAAATTAAGACATACAGAGTCATAAGATGGAGTCCAGTATAAAACAATTGACGGCAGATGAGTTTTTGAGCTTCCAATCGGGCGATGAACATATTTTCAAATATGTCTATGGTGTCTATTATGATCTGATTATCCAAAAAGTATATCGTCTATGTCGGGAAATTGAAGTTGCGGAAGAGATCGTGCAGGAGTCCTTTGTGCAATTGTTTTTACATAAAGAGAAGCTGAGAGATGCAGCAGGAATATACCCCTATCTTTATATCATTTCCAAAAGGCAAGCTATCTCTTATTTTCGTCGAAAGATATCCCGCGAACGATTCAGAGAAGACTTGCGTCACCAATGGGAGGAACAGAGTGACGAAAGTCAGCAAAGTATGGAAGGAAAGGATATCACCCGTGTAATCTATGATATCATTGACCAACTACCCACCCAACAACGTCTCGTTTACAAAATGAACAAGTTCGACGAAAAATCATATCATGAAATTGCCGATGCCGTGGGGCTTTCCAAGAATACGGTGCGCAACCACATCGCCAATGCATCAAAAATTGTCCGTTTCAAGCTGGATAACCTATTTTTTCTGCTTTTTTTTATAAAAGATATCTTTTGATTAGTACTATCGGGCTGCTTAGGCGTGTATCTATATAGAAGACAAAGCCTAATATGAGTAACCACGAACAGTTGAAGGAGTTAATAATACGTTATCATCAGGGACGATGTAGCGTTGAAGAAGTGACGTTGTTACGTTCCCTCTTACATGACCCAGATAACCAATATATCCTCGAAGATATCTATGACGATCTTCCCGAAGAAAATATAATATCTTCACCCAACCGTAAAGAAGATCTGTATAAACAAATTATACATGACCCACGGATTATTCAACGTACGGAAAATAATACCACGGAAGTAGCTGCACGCGTACTCAAGAGGCAGTGGATGGTTGCAGCTGCTGTTATTTTGATATTGACCCTCCCATTTATTTACTATAAAGAAGTATTTTATGTTCAGATCGCTCAGCAAACGCAAACTGATTCCCTCCAATATGCTATTGTTCCCGGTGGAGATCGTGCCCATATTGTACTTGAAGACGGCCGGGCAATTGATCTGGAGCAAATAGAAGGGGACACAATCATTCAGGAGAAGGGCTTTGCTATCGTAAAAAATAGCGATGGATCGGTGTATTACAGATACGACCATCGGAAAACTGTCAACAGGCCATTAGCCTACAACACGATAATTACACCAAAAGGAGGACAATACCAAATTATGCTTCCAGATGGTACCCACGTGTGGTTGAATGCTGAAAGTAGCTTAAAATATCCTGTGTTTTTTGAGGATGATATGCGGCAAGTGGAATTGAAAGGTGAAGGTTATTTTGAAGTTGCAAAACGGACAAAAGAAGGCAAGTCTATACCTTTTATTGTGCAGGCACGAAACCAGAGACTGGAGGTTTTGGGGACGATATTTAATATTGATAGCTATCACAGTCGGATCAAGACGACATTGGTGGAAGGGAAAGTACGGTTAGGCGTATGGGATAATCCGGGGAAAAGTGTAGTGTTGAAACCCAATGAGCAGTCGATCTTTAGTGATGATAAGCAGACATTTGCAATCAATCAGGTGGATCCGTTATATGCCACGGCTTGGAAAGACGGGAATTTTTCGTTTCATAGATCCACCATACGGGAAGTGATGGAAAGTATATCCCGCTGGTACGATGTAGAAATTGACTATAGAGATACTTTTTCTAATGATTATTTTACCGGAACGATATCCCGATTTGAGCAAATTGACAAGTTACTCAAATCGATCGAATTAACCGGAAGTGTTCATTTTAAAATAGAAGGAAGGAGGATTATCGTGGATAAGTAATATGTACACGGAATTCGTTATGAGCAAAAAACAGGAGCGTTGCGACCGCTCCTGATTTTTGGTCAAAATGACCTGGGATTGAAAATAACCTGTTATCAATTAATAATCAATCGAATACAAATGTATGAAAAAAAACTCGGGAAGTACCTTTCTTATAAGGAGGGCTTTCCACCTAAAATTTCAGTTTTCATGAAATTGTCTTTAGTTGTTCCTTTACTCTTGGTGGCTAATCTACACGTCTGTGCGCTGACTTTTGGACAGACGGTCACCCTGCAAAAACGTAATATCAAGGTAGAGCAGTTATTTAACGAAGTCTATAGACAGACGGGCTATAATGTTTTTTACAACGAATCGATGATTCCTGTACACGCTCGTCTGGATGTCTCTTATGATGGGGAAAGCTTAGCTGCTGTCTTGAAAGATGTTACAGCGAAATATCAGCTCACTTACAAAATTGTCGATAAGAATATCATCCTTGGCAAGCAGCGAACAGCAACAGCTTCGGCTCATATGGTTCGTGAAGAAATCATACAGCAGCGCATGGTATCGGGCCAGGTGTCAGATGAAAATGGACAGCCGCTGGCCGGCGTAACGATCACCGAAGTAGGATATGCCAATGGTGCAATAACCGATGGAGCTGGGAAATTCACGATAACATTACAGGGTACAAATACAAAACTGCGTTTTTCCTTTTTAGGATACGAGACTAAAGAAGTATCCGTAAGCGACAACACTACTCTTAACGTTCATTTAGCACCGGCAATACAAGAAATGGACAACATTGTGGTGGTGGGGTATGGGACGCAAAAGAAGGAGAATCTGACCGGAGCGACGACTGTTGTCGATTCGAAGCTCTTGCAGAGTAGACCTGCGGCAAATGTGTCATCGCTACTGCAAGGTACTGTGCCCAATCTGGAAGTGAAGTTTACCTCCGGACGTCCAGGTGCATCAGGCCGGTTCAATATCCGTGGGGTTAATTCTATATCCAATAATGCTGCCCCTTTGGTCATCATTGATGGTTTTGAAGGAGATATCAACCGGATAAATCCCAACGATGTGGCGTCTATTACCGTGTTGAAGGATGCCTCTGCTGCTGCAGTATATGGTGCACGCGCCTCTTATGGTGTAATTTTGGTTACGACCAAAACAGGTAGCAAAAATGCGTCTTCCATTTCATATTCTGGACAAATGTCGGTGAGTGCGCCGACAACTTCTACCGATTTTGAAACACGTGGATATTATTCTGCAGCCATTAATGACTTGTTTTTTTCCCATTACGCGGGAACCAACTATACCACATATACCGATGATGACTATTATCAATTATGGATAAGGCGGAATGACAAAACCGAGAATCCGGAGAGGCCATGGGTGGTTGTCGATAACAGAGATGGTCGTGATAGTTACGTATACTACGGCAATACCGACTGGTACAACTATCTGTTTAATTCGAAGAGACCCATGCAGACCCACAATATCAATATCAATGGATCTTCAGATGCGATCAGCTATAGCCTCTCGGGCAATTACTTCGATCAGGACGGTATCTTTCGCCGAAACACCGATAATATCAAACGCTATAACTTAAGATCACGGGTTGATTTTAAAGTGAAAGATTGGTTGGATATCAATACCAATATCTCTTATTTCAATTCTGCTTATGCTTATCCAGGAATAGGGGGCATCGAAAATACATTCAACAGCTCGGTGACACATGGACTTGCAAGTATCGTTCCGGTAAATCCGGATGGAACAAACGTCTATACCACCACGATAAGCAATTATTCGTTAATGGATGGTTATTCTGCCCTGTTGACACAGGATTTGCATAAAAATCTGGATAAGATCGGCGAATTTAGTCCGACTATCGAAGCTGTTATCAAACCATTTGAAGGATTTGATGTACGAGCGAGTTACCGGTTTATTCATTATAATTATCAGACGATGAACAAATCGGCGAATATTGGCTATTCCAAATATCCCGGCGAGGAGCTCAGCATTACGTCCGGAATAGGAAATAACCGTTTATATGAGATTCAAACAAATCATCAGTATCAAGCGGTTAATATGTATGCGACGTACACCAAGAATTTGAAGGATACACATGACATTAAATTAATGGGCGGATATAATTATGAGACGAAATATTTAAAAGATATCAAAGTTGCACGTACAGGCCTATTAAGCGATCAGTTAACTGACTTTGAGGTAGCGACGGGTGATGTGATGGAAATCAACGGTGGGCAGAATGAATATGCGTTGTTTGGTGTTTTTTATCGGGCAAATTACGGCTACAAAGATAAATATCTTGTTGAAGCTGCTGGACGTTATGACGGCACTTCTCGTTTTGCCAAAGGTAGCCGGTTTGGATTCTTTCCGTCTTTTTCGGCAGCCTGGCGAATAGATAAGGAAGATTTCTTTCAACAGCTTGATCAACAGCTAATCAGTGGTTTAAAGATTAGAGCATCTTATGGGTCTTTAGGTAATCAACAGGTCGGGTACTATGATTATTTACAGACCATTAATGCGGGAGGTACGCTCTCCTATTCATTCGGTGAGGGTACTGTGGGATCGTATGCAACCGAAAGTGCGCCCAATTCCAGTAAGCTGACCTGGGAGACCGTAAATACGACCAACTTCGGGTTAGATTTAGAATTATTAAATAACCGATTAAGTTTCACCGGAGATATTTATCGACGAGAAACCTTAAATATGCTTACCGCAGGCAAGGCTATTCCTGCTTATTATGGAGCATCCATACCCAAGGAAAATGCTTCGGATCTCTTGACGAAAGGTTGGGAAATGAGTGTGAATTGGAAAGATAATCTGGGGCTCGCAGGCAAGCCTTTAAATTATTATTTTGGAGTAGGATTGGGAGACAATACGTCAAAAATTACACGTTTTGATAACCCTAATAGAAATTTAGCTAACTTTTACGAAGGTCAGGAGCTTGGTGAAATATGGGGTTATGAAGTGAATCGTTTTTTCCTTTCGGATGAAGAAGCAACCAATTACGACGTAGACCAAAAATCTGTAAATTCCATTATCAATACGTCTGCTATCGATCAGGGGCTCCATGCTGGGGATCTAAAATTTGAAGATTTAGATGACGATAAGAAAATATCCCAAGGTGATAATACCGTCGATAATCCAGGTGACAGACGAATAATCGGAAATTCACTACCACGCTATAATTTCAACATTCACCTTGGTGGAAGCTGGAATAATATTGATCTCGCTGTCTTTGTACAAGGCGTAGGAAGGCAACATTGGTATCCAGGGATAAATGCGGAGAATTTTTGGGGACCCTATTCAAGACCATACGCTACTTTTATACCGAGTGATTTCCTAAGTCGTGTCTGGAGTGAGGAAAACCCGAATGCTTATCTTCCAAGGCCCCGTGGGTACATTGCCTTAAACGATGGTAACCGTTCATTAGGCGTTGCCAATTCGATGTATTTACAGAACCTGATGTATGCCCGGCTAAAGAATATTACTGTGGGGTACACACTTCCCGCTAATATTTCCTCCAAAGCAGGCCTTTCGCGGGTGCGATTATATTTTAGTGGAGAAAATATGTTGACACTTACCAAGTTAAAAAGCAAATATATTGATCCTGAACAAGCATCCACAGAAAATACATACAAGGACGCTACGAGTAATGCCAAAATTTATCCGTGGGCAAAGACTTTTATGTTTGGATTAGATATTAGCCTTTAAATCTAATAGTTATGATGACGAAATTGAATATGATAATGACGATACTGGGAGGATGTGTATTCTTTCTGGTGTCCTGCGATTTGGATAAAATACCGTTGGCGGCGTTGTCGCCTGATACGTATTTTTCTAATGAAGAAGAATTGCAACTGTATAGCAATAAGTTCTATCAGGATATATTGCCTACCGGCCCGAGCGTTTATAGTGACAACGCCGACGTAATCATTATTACGCCTTTAAATGAGTCCGTTTCTGGCCAACGGAGCGTGCCGTCTACCGGTGGTGGCTGGTCGTGGACTGCACTGCGGCGTATTAATTATATGCTGGCCAATTCGCACAACACGAAGGATATTGCGGTGCGTAATCAATATGATGCAGTCGCGAAATTCTTTCGTGCGTACTTTTATTTCGAGAAATTAAAAAGATTCGGAGGAGTGCCTTGGTTTAATACGGTAATCGGATCCAATGATGAATTATTGTTCAAGCCGAGGGATTCCAGAGATCTTATTGCCGACTCTATTGTACGGGATTTAGATTTTGCTATCGCCCATTTATCAACCGACAAGAATATTTATCGCGTTAATAAATGGACAGCCATGGCTCTCAAATCGCGAGCAACGCTTTTTGAGGGAACCTTCCGGAAATACCACGGTTTGGCGGATGCTGAAAAATACCTGACTTTATGCGTGGAGGTTTCGGAAAAGCTGATAGACGATGGCGGATATTCGCTCTATACGGCAGGCTCCGCGCCATACCGGGATCTTTTTGCGAATACAAATGCGATCGGTCAGGAGGTTATTTTGGCGAGAGACTATAACGCTGATCTGGGCTTATTCCATGATGTGCAGAATTACGAGAACACCAGTACCCGGGGCCGGCCAGGACTTTCGAAGACTTTTGTGAATACCTACTTGCGGGCAGACGGAGGAAGGTTCACAGACCTTCCCGGATATGCGACGAAGGAGTTTACGGAAGAGACCCAAAATAGGGATCCCCGTATGGCTCAGACTATCCGCACACCTGGTTACACACGGATCGGGAGTTCGACAAAGGTAGCCCCCAATCTGACCCATGCGATTACGGGGTATCATTTGACGAAATACAGCATGGAACCGATATATGATGCAGCAGGGAAAAGTATGACAGATATACCGCTGTTCCGGATTGCCGAAACCTATTTGAACTTTGCAGAAGCAAAAGCTGAGTTAGGGACCGTGCTGACCCAAGAAGATCTGGATAAGTCGGTCAATATGTTGCGCCGAAGAGTACAGATGCCTGACTTGAAATTAGCCGTAGCTAACGCAAATCCGGATCCTTATTTATTGAGTACCGAAACCGGATATCCGAATGTTTCGGGTCCAAATCAAGGAGTGATCTTAGAAATACGGAGAGAGCGTGCTGTGGAGCTTGTGATGGAGGGTCATCGGTATTACGATGTCATGCGCTGGAAAGTAGGGAAATTATTCGAAAAGCCATTTTTAGGTATGTATTTCGCAGGTTTAGGCGATTATGATTTGGATAATAGCGGAAGTCTTGATGTCTGCTTATATCAGGGTACGAAGCCAAGTTCATCCGCAAGCCTCTTCCTTGAGGTCGGACAGGATATTATTTTATCGGAAGGGGATCATGGTAATGTCGTTGCCCATGGTAATATCCCCCGGAGCTTTCGGGAGGAGAGGGATTACCTGTATCCCATACCTTCGGAAGAGATTCATTTGTCGAATGAGATTTTAGAACAAAACCCTTATTGGAATTAGTCATGAAAAAGAACAACATTCGTATAACATATATTTGGTTCTTGCTGCTGTCATTTACCATTCTGGGGTGCAGCAAGACCTTATTAGATAATTCGGAGTACGGTCATCTGCTACCGGAAATTAAAGAACCAGTTCCACCCGTAATCCACGAAACACTAAAGGATAAGGAAGGTTGGGCCATTGATACGATGGAAAATGGTTTAATACATTATCAGTTTTCAAAATACATTCAGACACAGACGGCTAATCAGTTCGTGAATGTCGTCGAGGTGGATTTGACTGATTCCGATTATGAATTGGAGTTTGTCTCTTTAGCAGCGAATGATACTTTATCGGCCGTAGCGGCCGATCGGGATGCAATTGCGGGTATCAACGGTACCTACGAAATGGATGCCAGCTTTATTAAGGTGAATGGAAATGTTATTTCTCCCATTACGCTGACAGATCCACATTTACGGTTTTGGAAACATGAGGGTGCGATATCCTATAATGCCGGGCAGGATCTCACCATTGGTTATGGTACCAAAGAGGGATATCAGTCTTCTTCCTACCTTAACATTTTTTCAGGTGCTCCCGTCTTGATTGATGATTATAAGAAAGTTGGAGAGGACTTTATCGGCGATGTAACAGGTATTAACCTTAATACCTTGGATTATGAGGATTACAGAAGGCATCAGGGTGTGCGTCACCCGCGAACAGCTGTAGCCTTGACGGAGAATAATAAGCTTTTGTTGGTTACGATCGACGGAAGATTTCCGGAGTCGGCGGGTATGACGGCGAAGGAAGTGACACAATTTATGGCCAATTATTTTGCACCACAATATGCCTTAAATATGGATGGTGGCGGTTCGACAACCATGTTTATCAAAGATAAAGGATATAAAGGCGTAGTCAATTACCCCACGGATAACGAAAAGAGAGATCATTATGGGCAACGGAAATTGCGGACTTTTATTCTGGTGAAAAAGAAGAGCGGTGACGGTGACTTTGCAGGTGGGGATGGTACGGAAAATAATCCGTTCCTCATTTCCACGGCTAATCAGTTGCAAAATATGCATAGTCTGAATTGGAGTGGAACCAAAACCAATCCTTATTATTTTAAATTGACGGCTGATATTGATATGATCGGCCGGAGCTGGACACCGTTGAACAGCGCAGATCCTTATGAACGGTTCTTGCATTTCGATGGCAACGGACATATCATTAAGAATTTAAAAGTTGCTAAGACTTCCTATGGTAGTTTCTTCGGAATACTCGTCGGATCGTGTAAAAATCTTGGGCTCGTCAATGTAGATATGGAATCGTCAAATGGTGGGGGAGCCTTTGGCGGATATCTGGGTGTTAAGACGCCTGACGTTCCGGCCAAGACAGGCCGCCTGGAGAATTGCTTTTCTACGGGCAAAGTTGTGGGTACAGATGGTGTCGGTGGGTTGATAGGCAATGTTGGTAAGCCAAGCGGCAATGTGGTAAGCACGATTGTCAATTGTTTTTCAACAGCCGACGTAACGGCAACCAGTACCGGTGGAAATAGCAGGGTTGGAGGGATTGCCGGAATTATCTACGATGGTGGCGCGGTGGATCATTGCTTTGCCACAGGTAATATCGTTTCCAATACGGGAAGTGGTAAAGGAGCAGGTGGGGTTGTCGGGTGGACTGATAGCAAAATAAAGGGGCTGATAGCGTTCAACACATCGATCAGCAATGCAGGAGCTACAGGAACTGCAGGTCGTATTGCATCGACGATGGGGCAAGTCGGTGGAATTATCGCACAGGGTGAAAACTGCTGGGCTTCTGAAGACGTCAAAGTGTACAAAAATGGTGTGTTAGTACCATCTTCAAGCTACGTCACGGGAGAAGTTACGGTCATGCAGACGGCTTATGATGGTGAAACCAAGACAAAAGCTTTCTTAAGCGACATTAATAATTACCAAAGTATATTAGGTTGGCAATTAGGTCCGTCTCACCCATGGGCGGCAACAACCAACAGCAAGGGATATCCTATTCTGCAATGGCTGTTCCTGCGAGGGGATTATGAGGATTATTATTAAAATACTACAGCCCTATTAAAAAAGCCTTTGGACTTCCATCCAAAGGCTTTTTTAATACATCGGTAATGTCTTCTACAACTGTTTTTCTAATTTATCTACCAAAACAGATTTAGGTACAGCACCAATTTGTTTGTCCACGATCTCACCGTTTTTGAAGAAAAGTAAAGCAGGGATGTTACGGATTCCATATTTCACCGAAATGTCCGCGTTATGGTCCACGTTCACTTTGCCGACCACGGCTTTACCTTCATATTCTTTTGCAATTTCTTCGACAATTGGACCGACCATACGACATGGTCCGCACCATTCGGCCCAAAAATCGACCAAGACGGGTTTATCGGATTTTAGCACAACCTCATCAAAAGTGCTATCTGTAATTTCTAATGCCATAATTATTTCCTCTCTTGTAAATTACACAAATATAAATAAAACCTACCACATTGGATTTGTCTTCCCATGTGATATTATTTATGGGCTATCAATTTAATCTATATTTAATCCCTTCAAGCTCCTCCAGCCCCGCTAACAGTTCGTTTGTTAATCTAATTTTCGTGGCCTTCGCAGGCATTTCGACCGATATTTCCTCTTGCACATCCACGACCTGGAATTTTAAAGCACAGCTTGCTTGTTCTCCTTCCTGCTGGGTAGATTGGATCAACTCTTCAATATGTGTGATAACTTCTTCATCCAGCCTTTGCAGCGCAATCTGGATGGTAAAGCTTTTGGCTAACTTATCGCGCAGTTCCGACAAAAGCTGAATATTTTTCAGTTCAAATCCCCAGTTGCCCACCTGTTTGAACCGCTCTTGTACCAAACCTTTGATCTGTACAAAGTATCCCTCTTGGAGATAGCCTTTAAATCTGACATAATCTTCACCAAAAATGGCAATATCAAAAGAATCAGAATAATCTTCTATTATGAATGAACCGAATGGCTTGCCCGCCTTCGATATCCGATGGGCCACATTCGAGATGATGCCACCTATAGTGATCTCCCTGTTTTTGATGCGGTTAAAATCCTTCAACACCTCTTCATCGACTTCAGACGCTTTGACCTTATTGATGAGCTGTAAGTCGACTACCCTGTTCGGACAAAAGTGGTCAATTTCAAGCTTATAGTTGTCCAAAGGATGACTCGTGAGGTAAATCCCGATAACATCCTTTTCGTATTTTAACTTTTCGATCAATCCCCATGGTGGACAGGAGGGAAGCAAAGGCTCGGGCAAAGAAACTGCCGCACCACCACCGAACAGACTCGCTTGTGCGGATTGCTCGTTTTCTTTAAAACGTTGTCCAAATCTGACCGCTTTCTCAATGCCGGTAAGTCCATCACTATCTTTAAAAAAGTACTGCGCCCGATGTGTATCTTTAAAACTGTCGAATCCGCCCGCATAGGCCAAGCTTTCAAAAGCTTTCTTGTTTGCTGCACGCAGATCTACCCGTTTTGCAAAATCGAAAATGGATTTGTAGGGTTCAGCTGTACGTGTTTGTACGATCGTGTCCACCGCACCGGCACCCACACCCTTTACAGCGCCTATTCCAAAACGAATAGCCCCATTATCATTTACGGTGAATTTGTAATGCGACTCATTGACGTCAGGCCCCAATACCTCCAATCCCATATGCTTACATTCTTCCATAAAGAAAGTCACCTGTTTGATGTCGTTCATATTGTTGGACAGCACGGCCGCCATATATTCCGCCGGGTAGTGTGCTTTTAAGTAGGCCGTCTGGTAAGCTACCCAAGCGTAACATGTCGAGTGTGACTTGTTAAAAGCATAACTCGCAAACGCTTCCCAGTCCGTCCATATTTTCTCCAATATTTTCGGATCATGGCCATTTTCTGCCGCTTGTCCGACAAATTTAGGCTTCATCTTATCCAATACTGCTTTCTGCTTCTTACCCATCGCCTTACGCAGTACGTCGGCATCACCTTTGGAGAAGCCTGCCAGTTTTTGGGACAGCAGCATGACCTGCTCCTGATAGACGGTAATACCGTACGTTTCTTTTAAATATTCTTCACAGGCATCTAGGTCATAGGTGATCGGTTCTATGCCATGTTTACGTTTAACGAAAGAAGGTATATATTCCATCGGCCCCGGGCGGTATAACGCGTTCATCGCAATGAGGTCGGCGAAAACCGTCGGCTTCAGCTCTTTCATGTATTTTTGCATGCCGGGCGACTCGTATTGGAACACACCTATCGTTTCGCCACGTTGAAAAAGCTCGTAGGTCAAGGTATCATCGATCGGAAAATTATCCGGATCGAGTTCAATCCCATGACGTAATCTGACATTTACAACAGTATCCTTAATCAAAGTCAAGGTCTTCAGACCCAGAAAGTCCATTTTCAATAATCCCGCACTTTCTACCACCGAGTTGTCGAACTGGGTGACATACAGATCCGAATCTTTCGCTAAAGACACGGGTACAAAATTGGTGATGTCATCCGGCGTGATGATAACCCCACAGGCATGTATACCGGTGTTTCGCATCGAACCCTCCAGCACACGAGCCTGCTTGATGGTCTCCGCTTCCAGGCCGGCACCATCCGCCAACGATTTTAACCGGTTTACGGATTCCATCTCTTCTGACCGCAATACTTCCTTCAAGGCCTTCTCCTCCATGTTGAAGATCTTGCTCAGTTTTAAGTTGGGGATAAGTTTAGCGATCTCGTTAGCATCCGATAAAGGTAAGTCCAAGACACGTGCCGTGTCTTTAATCGAAGATTTTGCGGCCATTGTACCGTACGTGATAATCTGTGCCACCTGTGATGCACCGTATTTATCGATCACATACTGCATGACACGTCCCCGTCCTTCATCGTCAAAATCGATATCAATATCGGGCATCGATACACGATCCGGATTTAGGAAACGCTCAAACAGGAGATCATATTGGATGGGATCTAAGTTGGTTATCCCTAAACAATAGGCTACTGCTGATCCTGCTGCTGATCCACGTCCCGGTCCTACCGATACCCCCATATCACGAGCAGCGGCAATGAAATCCTGCACAATCAAGAAATATCCCGGGTAGCCTGTACGCTCGATGGTTGCCAGTTCAAAATCAAGTCTTTCGCGGATTTCTGGCGTTATTTCTGGATATCGCTTCTCTGCTCCAACGTATGTCAAGTGACGTAAATAAGCATTTTCACCGCGTTTGCCACCATCGGCATCATCTTGTGAATCCTGGAATTCTACGGGAATTTCAAACTTCGGAAGCAAGACGTCCCTGTTTAAAGAATATATCTCGATTTTGTCCAGAACTTCCTGGATATTCAGAACAGCTTCGGGGAGATCTGCAAAGGCCATTTTCATTTCTTCGGCAGATTTGAAGTAATATTCTTGGTTGGGCATCCCATAGCGAAAACCTCGTCCTCTACCTATCGGTGTCGACAGCTTCTCCCCATCTTTGACGCACAGAAGGATGTCGTGCGCATGGGCATCTGCCTTCCGGACATAATAGGTATTGTTGGTGGCAATCAGTTTGACATCATGTTTCGCTGCCAATCGTACCAGGGTTTCATTCACACGGTTTTCATCCTCTTGGCCATGTCGCATGATTTCCATGTAGAAATCACCTCCAAAAGTTTCTTTCCACCATAATAAAGCTTCTTCTGCTTGATTTTCACCAATATTCAGCACTTTGTTCGGAATTTCCCCGTACAAGTTTCCCGACAGCACGATAATCCCTTCCGTATACCGCTGTATAACCTCTTTGTCGATACGGGGTACGTAATAAAAACCTTCGGTGTAAGCAATAGAGGCCATCTTTGCGAGATTATGATAACCGGTTTTGTTTTTCGCTAAGAATACGACTTGGTAGCCATTGTCCTTTCTTGTCTTGTCCTTTCTATCTTCACAGACGTAGAATTCACACCCCACGATGGGTTTTATGACCTGCTCTGTAAACGCTTCACCCGTCTCCAAGGCTTCTTTTTGCTTGGCCTCGACTTCCTTATTGTGACCAATGATCCGGCTGACGAACTGAAAAGCACCCATCATATTGCCATGATCGGTTAAGGCCACTGCGGGCATATTATATTCGATAGCAGCCGATACCAGGCTACCGATAGATATCGTCGATTGCAATACCGAAAACTGGGAGTGATTGTGTAAATGCGCAAAAGGTGCATCTTGTAAAGCGGCTAATAACGTATCATCAACAACCGTTGTGTCTACAGGTTGCTCGCGCTTGCGTATCGCATCAGAAGCCGCTTTGAGGTTGATATGTGTCAGCCCTACTGTCGCTATCGTCCCAGGGTTTTGCTCTTTAAATGTGATGAAATAACCCGTATCGACCTGCAACTCTTCGGGCGTGAAAATCTCCCGGCGAACAAGCTCGAAGAAACAACGTGTGGTCGCTTCAACGTCGGCCGTAGCATTGTGTGCTTCCGCGAAGGGTACCCCAAACAGGTAGGAGTGGAGCTCCGTCAGGTTGGGTAATTTAAAACGTCCCCCACGTCCGCCGGGCAACTGTAACAGCTCAGCAGTAACTTCCGTACAGGTGTCCAGCACAGGCATTTTAGCCATCGGGCTTTCCACGCCATAGCGATAAAATTCGCAGCCCATGATGTTGAGGTCAAAGCCAATATTTTGGCCGACGACAAACTTGGCCTTAGCTAAAGCTTCGTTGAATTTTGTCAGGACTTCGGGTAGTGGCACCCCTTGCTCAAGCGCTAATTCCGTAGAAATGCCATGTATTTTCTCTGAATCATAAGGGATATTAAAACCGTCAGGTTTAATGAGGTAATCCTGATGTTCGATAAGACGTCCCATATCGTCATGCAACTGCCAGGCGATCTGAATACATCTCGGCCAATTGTCTGTATCGGTAATAGGCGCGTCCCAGCGTTTGGGTAATCCTGTAGTTTCGGTATCAAATATGATATACATAGCTTCTCTTTAGTGGACACTCAAAATTACGCAAATATTACCACATCCACTATTATCATGTAAAAGTCAAACTGCTTTTTTGGATTTTATTTTATGCAAAATATCTTTTTACTTTGCATCACAACTTTTGAACTATTTCATGTAATAGTCAAAAGTAAAAAGGTGGTGATGTATGAAGATAAATTTACGTGCTGTATTATATGTATTAACCCTATTTGTTTGTACCCAAGCGTTTGGCCAAACCTTAGATATCCGAGGACGCGTATTGGACGCACAGACAAAAGAGGCTATTTCCTTTGCGACCGTAGCTGTTGTAGGTAGTAGTCACAGCACTTATACCGACGACAATGGTAATTTTAACTTGGTCATATCCGATTCCAAATCCACGGTGCGGGTTTCATATGTCGGCTATATCAGCCAGGATTTAGCCATCTCCCCAAAAAACACAAATTTTCAGATTCTACTCCAATCCGAGAATGTTATTGAGGAGGTTGTAGTAAAAAAGCCGCGACTGAAATATTCCAATAAAAATAATCCTGCTGTAGAATTGATCCGGCAGGTTATCGCTCACCGTGACTCCAATAGAATGGCGGGGCAGGAATTTGTCCAGTACGAACAATACGAAAAAATTTCCTTGGGTTTGAGTAACCTGACTTCAACATTTAAAAACAAGAAAATCTTTAAGAAATACCAGTTCCTTTTCAAAAAAGACAGCGAGTCGACGGAGGACAAATATATTTTGCCGGCTTATATCGAAGAGAAGGTTTCAAAGATCTACTACCGCAAAGACCCCCAAAAAACGAAGCAATATATTCTGGCAGAGCAGCGTGCCGAGTTTGATCCGAAATTTGTGGACAACAATGGAATATCCAACTATTTCAACAAACTGTATGAACACATTGATATTTATGATAATGATATCACCTTACTGACGAATCAGTTCTTGAGCCCTATCGCAAATTCAGCACCTACCTTTTATCGGTTTTATATCACGGATACTATAAAGACAGCAGCGCAGGAGCTGGTGGAACTGAGTTTTTTCCCGCGGAATAAGGCAGATCTATTGTTCCAAGGTAAATTATACATCACGCTCGACGGGCAGTATGCGGTGCAGGAAGTCAAGATGGAGGTCAACGAGGATATCAACCTCAATTTTGTCCGGGATCTTCAGATCGAGCTTGCCTTTGCAAGAGATAACCGGAACAAATACTACCTGAATAAAAGCAGCCTGGGAATCGATTTTGCATTAACAGAAAAAGGGAAAGGTATTCGCGGAAATCGGATTGTCTATTATAAAGATTATATCAGCGGAAAGCAGCAGCCCGACAGTATATATGCGGGTGAAGCTGTCGTGAAAATGCCACTCCCCGCTGTTGAGGAAAGTAATGAAAGCTATTGGGCAAATTTAAGATTTGAACCGCTCAGTCCGGAAGAACAAAACATCTATCGTAACATTGACTCCTTGCAACTGATGTCCTCCTTCCGTCGAATTATGGATATTGGTTCGTTGGTGCTTGCGGGCTATAAGCAAGCCGGACCTGTAGAAATAGGGCCAGTAAACACGTTTTACAGTTACAATCCTGTCGAGGGATTTCGTCTTCGTGTGGGCGGACGTACAACGGATGTACTAAGTACACGTTTTTATTCAGAAGCCTATGCCGCGTATGGTTTCTTGGACCAAAAATGGAAATATTTCCTCAGCGGTACCTACTCGTTGAATAACAAGTCCATATACACCTTTCCACAACATTACATCCGGGCTTCGTTTCAGCGGGACACCAAGATACCTGGTCAAAATCTTGAGTTTGTACAAGAAGATAATATATTCTTGTCCCTGAAACGGGGAGAAAATGAAAGTTACCTCTATAACGACATCTATCGCGTCGACTATAAGGTGGAGTTTAAAAACAACTTTTCCGTCGCTGCAGGTTTAAGCAAATGGAAACAGCAGCCTGCCGGTGTATTAAAATATAAATTGCCGGGTATAGAAGGAGGAATGCCGTCTTTTGTACACGATCTTCATACGACCGAAGCCTCAGTAGGCCTACGGTGGGCACCCCACGAGGAATATTATCAGGGAAAATCATACCGTAAACCTTTTTTTAACAAATACCCGATTTTCACCCTGAATTATACGGCAGGTATCAAAGGGTTTTTAGACGGGCAGTACAGTTACCATAACCTGAACGCAGGTGTCTTCAAACGTGTATACCTGTCGCAGTTCGGCTACGCGGATGTCAATCTGGATGGTGCTTATATTTTGGGGAGCAACCTGCCTTTTCCTTTGTTGACGATACACCGGGCGAATCAAACATATGCCTATCAATTGCAATCATATAACCTGATGAATTTTTTGGAATTTGTGTCCGATCATCATGCGGCGCTAAATGTCCAGTATTATATGAACGGGTTCTTATTGAATAAAATCCCGCTCTTAAAACGACTGCAGCTGCGGGAGGTGTTTAGTGTAAAAGGGGTGTACGGTGGACTGCGTAGGGAGAATAACCCGAGCTACAACGACGATGTTTTTGCCTGGCAGACCAACTCCAAGGGAGAAGTTTCTTCATTTACATTTGGTACAGAGCCTTACATGGAAGCCAGTGTAGGACTATCCAATATCTTCAAAATTCTGCGTATCGATATGGTCAAGCGTCTGAATTACCTGGATCATCCCTCCGTGTCGGAATGGGGTCTGCGTGCGCGGGTCAAATTTGATTTCTGATCTGGCCGAAAATAACGTGATTTTTCGTGAAATGAGGGAAACAATTTTATCTTTGCGAGGGTTGCAAGGATATAGGTATGGATTTTTACAAAAATGAGCCGAGCGTATTATTAGCCGTAGACTGTGTTATTTTTGGTTTTGATGGTGAATCGTTAAACATTCTGTTGTTTAAAAGGGCGATAGAACCGGAAATCAACAAGTGGAGCTTACCGGGTGGATTTGTACAGGCGGATGAATCGCCGGAGACCGCTGCTGCACGGGTATTAAAAAAGCTAACAGGATTAGCAGATATCTATATTGAGGAATCGCAGGTTTTTGGAGCGCCCGATCGGGAGACCTATAGACGCGTGGTAAGCATCACCTATTATGCGCTGATCGATATCCATAAATATGAACACATCATTACCCATGAGTATGAAGCAAAGTGGTTTCCATTAAGCGATTATCCGCCGTTGATTTTTGACCATCAGCACATGATTGAAGTCGCGAAACGTAAATTGCGCTCCAAGGCTGCCCTTTATCCGGTGTTATTTGAATTGCTTCCCGAGAAGTTTACACTCCCACAGATTGCGTTGCTCTACGAAAAAACCTATGATATTGTGTTGGATAGAAGGAATTTCAATAGAAAGTTACTGCATTCGGGACTTCTTATCAAACTGCAGGAAAAAGATAAGACAAGCTCCAAACGTGGGGCCTATTACTTTAAACTGGATAAGGACGTGTATAAAGAAAAGATTATGTCTTTCTTAAGATACCTCCCAAGCTGGAACATCGGATCGGAAAAAGATCAATAAAGGGCAATAAAAAAAGGTTTTCAAACGGGGAGAATGAAAACCTTTACTAACCAATTATAAACCTAAATTATGATACTGCAAATATAGTGTATTTATGACACATCTTCCAAATTTATTTTAAAAAAATTTAATAACTTATTTTTTATCCCTTCAAAAGGGCTTTAGACCGCGATTCTATCGGATAATTTTGATTTCCGTCCGACGATTCAATTGCCTGCCTTCGGCGGTATTGTTGTTGGCGACAGGGAGTCGATCACCATATCCCTTATACGTTATCCGTGATGAAGCGATGCCGTGTTGAAGCAGATACTGCCTGACCGCGTTGGCCCGATTCTCCGACAACTTATCATTCAGTTCCTTATTTCCCGTGTTGTCCGTGTGGCCGCCAACTTCGACTCGGGTCGTTGGATTTATTTTCAAAAATTTTAATAAGACATGAAGGTCACTTTTCGACGTTGGCAGCAGATTATATTTGTTCGTGTCGAAATAGACATTGCCCAGTTGGGTGGTATTACCGGGCGCGATCGTCGAAAGCAGAATTTCCGTGAGGAATCTTTCGTTGGCCAAAAGCGTATCAGTGAGATCATATTGTCGTGAATCGAAGAGATATCCCTCACGTTGTACATGTACTGCATAATTTTGCCCGATAGGAAGCGTGGCGATAAACTTTCCATCCTGTACATCCGACTGATCTTCAAATACAATATCCTGAGAGGTGGTATTCGTTACTGATACCCGTGCCGCTAAAGGGTGTTTGCTGCCCGCGTCACGTACGGTACCTGCGATGTATGCTACGGGATGGGGCTTAATTGCCTCCGGTAGTTGGAACGTGTAGATATCCAGCCGATATGTTGCGGTATCCTGCGAAGAGAAATATCCTATCGCCCCGTTCATGCTCACATGTATGGCCGTCTGGTTATAGCTGTCATTAATCGGTTTGCCCAAATTTATCGGTGTTGTCCAACGACCGCTGCTATCCACTTTGCTCATATAAAGATCCTGCCCGCCATAACCCGGCCAACCGTTCGAGGCGAAGTACAGCGTCTTGTTGTCTGCATGGATATAAGGTGCGCTCTCGTCATACGGCGTGTTGATATTTTTACCCAGATTGACCGGTTCTTTCCATTGGCCGTTATGATTCAGCTCACTCTTCCAGATATCGTTGCCGCCCATTCCGCCCGCACGGTTGCTCACAAAATAAAGTGTCCGCCCATCGGCAGAGATCGCCGGTTGGGCTTCCCACCCTTTGGTGTTGACAGGAGCGCCCAATTGCATCGGCGTAGACCACAGGCCATTTTCTTTCTTGGCTACATAAATGTCACAGCTGCCCTGTCCGTTGGGGCGATTACAACCCGTAAAGAAAAGGTACTTGCCATCCGGTGAAATACAGTGCGCACCCTCATTGAAATTTTCTGAATTAACCTCCCCGATAAGCTTTTTTGCTTCTGTCCAATCGTTCGACTCGATCAGCCTGCTTTCGTAAAAATTCTCCCGGTTGTTTTCCTTCCGCGTAAAAATAATCGTGCTGTTATCGGCCGTTAGCTTCGGAAAATATTCATCATTTGCCGTATTGATCGAGGAGGGCAGTTTATGCCTGTCGATTGGGTTAATCTGATCCATACGTAAGGCAAAATTGCAATCCGTGATATATTTGTCGACAAGATTTTTTGTCTTTTCTGTAATATTTCCCTCCCGATAGCGCTTCAGATAAGGGAGCGCCTCGGCATACCGTCCGACATGTAACAGTGATTCGCCCAAACCAAATATAGTTAGTGTGGTCAAACTGGGGTTGAGTCGCATGACGTGCTCATAGTAAGGAACGGCTTCGCGGAAATGTTGTCGTTTGCGCTGTATATCCCCTAACTGCTGATAAGCCGTGGCGAATGTAGGGTCTTCGGAGACAGCTTGTCGGAGCAGCGTCGTAGCTGCCTCATAATCGTGAAACTGCAGACTTTGAAGCCCCTTTTCATAGTATTGTTGGGCTTTTCTGTTGCTCGATTTCTGCTGACCCGAAGCCGGGGTGAAGAAGATGCCGATGCAGCAGAAGAACAGTCCTATGCGTAATACTTGGTTCATGGGGAAGCATTTTGCCCCTTAAAAGTAGAAAAGTTTTGTGACAAAATCGTTGATTTTGTAAAAATCTATGTTATACTGGATTTTTGCTTAACCGTTATCTATAAGTCGATTAACCGAGTCTGGAAAATGGGTTAGCTTACTTTTCCAAAACGAGTACTCGTTTTGCATAAAATGAGTACTCATTTTACCCAAATTGAGTACTCAATTTTATAAACACACTTAGGCGACTTTTCAAAAAGACCTAAGCCATTTTTCTAAAACGCCTAACCCAAAAGCCAAACGGGGTAAGGCATCTTAAGAACGACCCCATAAAGGCTACGGAATATTCAGATATTTATGCGTTTGCAACGATATTTCCCATTGCGGATGCGCCTTCACATATTCAATGATGAGGGGCGTCATTTCCTGCATTTTAGACCATTCAGGTTGCAGATAAAGCTTACAGTCCGGGCGGACACGTGCCGCATGTTCTTCTGCCCAGGCGAAATCACTTTTATTAAAGACAATAACCTTGAGTTCGCCGGCCACATCCAACACATCTTTTCGGGGCGCTTTGAACTTTTTTGGTGAAAGACAGACCCAGTCCCAGTGGCCACTAAGTGGATATGCACCAGACGTCTCCATGAACGTTTTTATTCCTTCCTCTTGTAAACGGCTCGTGAGGAGATCCAGGTTATAAAGTAGAGGTTCGCCACCGGTGACGACAACCGTTTTGGCCGGGTAACGGCCTGCATGTTCGACGATAGTTTCCGCGGATGTCAGGGGGTGCAGCTCGGCATTCCAGCTCTCTTTCACATCACACCAGTGGCAACCGATGTCGCAACCGCCGAGACGGATAAAATAAGCCGCCTTACCGGTGTGATATCCTTCACCCTGGATGGTGTAGAATTCTTCCATTAAAGGAAGCCGCGAGCCGTCTTCGGGAACTTGATGGGACATTCTTTCTCTTTTATGGTGCAAAGGTACGAAATTATAGCGTACCGATAACTTCGGAATGTACTTGTATTTTTGAATGGAAATATTAACTTTGTTTTCTACAATTATAAAACTAAATATGGCATCGTTGGTCAGGATTGTCGTTTTCATGATTGCCGCTTTTGCGGGCATAACGGTGAGCTATGCCGACGGATCAAAAGATATGTATCCCTTAGGCGTTAAGGGAAATCGTGCCTTTCTGATTTCCAGAACTGCCCGAACGAGTAATGTTTTATTTAATTCCGCAGCGCATTATGTGTATGCGCGTGCAGGAGAGACGATTGCGGTTGCTTCCAGTGCTCAGGGAGTCGGAAATGGTCATATGGTCGTGATCGATCCGGACGGAAATGAGTATTCGACAGCAGGAAGTAATCTCGGATATATACCCAACCGTAACGCGGAGCTGAACGGGCCTAGGATAGGGTACCAACCTTATGAGGTACCGGTATTGCCTGGACAGGCGGGAATATGGAAAGTGAAGTTTATGCCTACCCGTGTAGAGGGTCAGGCGAGTAAGCAAGATGCTCCGCCGGGGAACCAAAAGGCAGATGCCGATTGGACGCGCACAGATAGAGATACAAGCTATCTTATTGCAGCGTGGGATGTATCTGTTCGTGATATTAACAACACAAAGTGGATAAGGGGAAGGGTATTTGCTCCTGTGCTGAATCTCTATGTGCAGGCAGGTAGGCCAGGTACAAGCGGCCTGGCCGACGATCAAGGGACATTCTATGGACAAAACTATGTACTCACGAAAGATGGGTACATTTACCGGGTTGATGGTAATGGGAGTAATGGTATCAATTTCTTTTATTTTGTGAATAGTTCCGGTCTGCTGGATGCAGAAGGTAATCCCTCTTATAAAAGTTCAAATAAAGGCATAGGTGCTGCGCATAAAAAGACGGATATCGCCTATCATAACCCCAATGAACCGGATGACGGTGAGCAGCACGTCACCCATAAGATGTTTTATACCTTTCCGGATACGCTTATGCCCAGCTGGAGTACGGGAGCGGTTCCCGGTGACAGTACCTGGCTTTATCGGAAGACACAGATTGCGGAGATACAGAATATTTCCGTTCTTTATCCCGAAGATCCCGGCGGGGGAAAGAATTATATTACGACCAAAGGCGCATTTGTGGAGTTTGAAACCAACTATGAGGGGCGATACGAAGTGATTATCGCGCCAAAGTCGGGTGCTCCCTTTTTTCCAAAGAAGCGGTATTTGGTGAACGTAAGCGATACCACGGATGCGGCGCGTGTGAAATGGGATGGCTTGGATAGTGCCGGAAATTTTCTGCCTGTGGGGAATTATCCCGTTTCCATTTCTGTCGCGCTTGTGGAAGGGGAGATACATTTTCCTTACTTTGATATGGAGATCAATCCACAGGGAATTCTGATAGAACGTATGAATCGGGATGCCACGTTCAGGGAATATGCGAAGGTACGGTGGGATGATAGTGCGATTACGCCAGGTGCGCCAGGAGAAGAGACTAATCCATTGGTTAACCTCGAAGGGATCAGGAGTGATATCAATGGCCATAAATGGGGAACTTATCGGAGAAATACTCGAAATGTGCCGATAGATACTGTCGCAGCGGATAGAGAACTTTATGCCATATATGGAAGCAGTTACAACGGAAATTATGGGGTGTTTAGTTTTGGAAACGAACGGGCGATGGATACCTGGTCCTATGCTGCGGATATGCAGGAGGTCGTCGAAAAAAATATTACCGTGATGCGTGCGGATTTGGAGACCGTGCGCATCACGGCCGACAAGGATACGATAGAACCGGAAGAGGTGGTGACCTATCGGATTACCGTGCGCAACAATGGTCCTTCGGATGCGGTGGGTAGCCGGTTTGAATATAACTTGCCGGCGGGTTTTTTTATACAGCAAGCCAGATCCCTTGCGACGAACTGTGGTGGGGTGACGGATATTCAAATTGTTGATAACACCCTGCGGTCTTATCTTGATCTGCCAACGGGATGCACGATCGTGTACGAAATTAAAGCAGCAACAGGACGCACCGCTCCGGGGTCGACATATGGATTTGTGCCGGCTGTCGCCGGAATTGTCCGTCCGCCGGGAGTGACTGATCCGGATGCGACTTCTTTGGATATCACCCGGATAACACCGGGCAGTGCGGTTGATGAATGTCGGACCGATTGTAATAATATAAAAGTGAATGCCGAAGTGTTTTTACTGGAGCCCTTCGATGAACGGGGACAGCTGGCACTGTTAAAAACGGTAAAACATATTGATGTGAACCAATCTGGATTTCAGGAGGCGGGCGATGTGTTGGAATATACGTTTGTCATTCGAAATACGGGAAAAGTCACAGTAAGCGATATCGCCATTACGGATTCGCTATTGGATAACTACTCTTTTGTACCGGCTCAATCTGTGCTTTTACAGGGCGAGGAGGGCGTTGCCATCCAAAGGTATACCATTACCGAAGCTGATGCCGAACGGAAACATGTGGAGAATACGGCTATAGTACACGGGCGAAATCCACGTCATTTTGAGGTGAAAGACATATCGGGGACGCAGTTCGACAATGATATACCCACCCGCATAGACATTAATGCGAAACCGACCTTTGCGGTAATCAAGAAGATCATCAATCAGGGTACCGGTGAGCGAAAGCAGTTTACGGTCGGGGATAAGATGATCTACCAGTTTGATATCAAACATGAGGGCGATATGCCTGTAGAAGATATACAGCTGACGGATTCTCTTATTTCTTCTACGAGTTATGCTGTTCCGCCGCACGTCGTTGACAACCAGATTCTCTCGTATCGGTTGGAGTATGTCGTCACCGAGAGCGATGTGGATCTTGGCCGTGTGGTGAACACGGCTACGCTTTCAGGGCGGGATCAAAAATACGGCAATGTGCTCACCGATATCAGTGGCTTAACCTTTGAAGATGACGAGCCAACTATTGTAGAAGTTGCCCGACGACCAAAAGGTGTGCCGGATAGCTACGAACTCTACCAAGGGTATACCAAGCTAATGGATGTTCTGGCTAACGATGATATGGGTTCAAGTACTTTCAGTAATCATTCAATCGAGATTCTGGAGCAGCCAACACGTGGTTCGGTAACGATCGAAAATGGACAACTGCTGTATGTACCGACCGATAATTTCACCTGGGGTGAAGATAGGCTGGTCTATCGGTTTTCGGACAATAGCCGTTTAAGGAGTGTACCGGCGGAAGTCAAAATTACGATTCTGCGAACGATTCCCGTTGCGGTAGATGATCGTTATTATGTGGGTTATAATTACCAGTTTACGTTCAAGCCGTATGAAAACGATTATGTCGAACATAGTGAACTTCGCAGGGAAACATTACGTGTCACGTCTTACCCCGCACATGGGGAACTGAAGGCGTTGGGTAATGGGGCGTTTGAATATAAACCACACTTTAATTATAGTGGCTTCGATACGTTTACATATGTCATCGGCGACAAGAACGGCAACGAGTCAGCGGAAGCGACGGTGACGATCGAAATTGTCGGTTTGTTCTTCCCCAACACGATTACACCGAATGGGGACGGGAAAAATGATACCTTTCATATCATCGGTATTTACAAATTTGATCAGGCAGAACTGGAAATTATCAACAGGTTTGGTCAGCGGGTTTTCTACGCTTCGGAATATAATAACGATTGGGTTGTGCCTGAAAATCTTCCCGAGGGTACTTATTTTTATATTTTTAAAGGTACACGAGGTAACGAAAAACCGATCGTAGAGAAAGGGACCGTGCTGATTAAACGTGAGCGGTTTAAATACTAATGCCATTCTTCCCGTCCCAGGGATTTTTGTCCCGAAACAGGTGTTGGTTCTTCTACCGTTATATTTTCCGGCAAAGAAGGTATCAGCTTCGGCTGTCCGGCATCGATCCAAGCGGAATACCAGTACGAAGCCACGTTGTATATCGACGATCGCAGCCGCCGTTCCACCATACCGTTTAGCGCATGATGATATGCTGTAGCATAGCTGTCGGAATAGGTAAATATGAGCTGCCCGTTTCGGGTCAGGTATGTTTTGCGGTCGCTTTCTTTTAATTCTTCGGAAAGTCTTTTTTCCACATGTAAGACCGAATCGACGCGTGCGTGGCTTTCTTTGACAATATCCCAGGCTGCCTGTAATGGATCTGCAATATATACGGCTGGACCGATAAACAAGTCATATTGTGCGCTGAACATTTCCGGTAAACGGGTTTCCCAAAAGGCATGTATACCGATCTGATCGGTAAACTGTCCGTTGTAGTTGCTTGTGGTGTGCAACGGTACATGTGCATCGGCGATATAGTGACCGATATCCGCACTATATTTGATAATCTTGTTCTGATCACGTTTGATGAACGCTTGTACAAGGTTTTGATACGAACGCCAGATCTGCCAAGGTACTACACCTTGTGTTAGGAGACGTCGCTCGGTATATTTTTCCTTGGCCTTGGACCAATGGATGGGAATGGAATCGATATTTTCTTCAAATCGGTCCAGATCAATAAAGTGGCGTGGACCTTCTGCAGTGTCGACATAACAGCGCTTGTCTGGATCTGTTGCGCGCTCCGTGATGGTACGGATATGTTTTTTGTAAAAGACCGCCATTTCTGCCGGTAATAGAAATACCGCCGTCTCGTTAATTTTTTTGTGGGCATAGAAGCCCCAAGCTGAACAGATAAAGAAAACAATAATTGTCAATATGAATATTTTTGCTTTTACCATATGTTTTGTTGATATATTTTGTAAATATAATTAATCTAAAATTAATATCACCATTTATACTTATAAACTCAACCTTAACAAAATATTTATATACACTACACTTGTACTTCATAAATAATTGTTACTTTCGGATACTGGTTTTAGATATGAAGATACTTTATGCCATACAAGGCACAGGAAACGGTCATTTGTGCCGGGCCATGGACGTAATTCCCTGTTTGCAGCAGCTTGGGGAAGTGGATGTACTCATCAGCGGTATACAGGCCGATATTGATCTTCCTTTTCCGATAAAGTACAGGCTCCATGGGATGAGTTTTATTTTCGGTAAATCCGGTGGGGTCGATTTCTGGAAAACTTTCATGAGTTCAACTATCCGAAAATTCATCCAGGAAATCAACAGCGTTCCCGTCGATAAGTACGATATTGTATTAAACGACTTTGAGCCTATCACAGCCTGGGCTTGCCATACACGTGAAATACCATGTATTGGATTGAGCCACCAGATAGGGGCGTTGCACCCGAATAGTCCCAAGCCAGAAGAAACAGATGTTATGGGACGGTTTATTATGAAAAATTATGCGCCTGTAACAACGGGCTATGGCTTTCATTTCAAAGCCTATCATGATACTGTGTTTACGCCGGTAATACGCAAAGAAATCCGTGAAATTGAAGCCTCTGAAGGCGACCATTATACGGTCTACCTTCCGGCTTATGATGATGCCCATTTGCTTCGTCATCTTTCCAGATTTAAGGATGTACAGTGGGAGGTGTTTTCAAAACACAATGTAGCACCGATCACAGTCAAGAATATTACGATAAATCCGATCAATAGTGCGGAGTTTATCCGGAGTATGGCAACATCGCAGGGGGTATTGTGCGGAGCGGGCTTTGAGACGCCGGCGGAAGCGCTGTATCTCAAAAAAAGGCTATTGGTGATTCCCATGAAGAATCAGTACGAACAGCATTTGAATGCGGCCGCGCTAAAAGAAATGGGCGTGCCGGTAATCAAAAGTCTAAAAAGAAAATATGAGTTTGAAATCGAACTCTGGCTGAATGAGTCCAGCCGGGTCCAGGTCGATTATCCGGACAATACATTTCACATTATAGCAAACATTCTAAAAAATCATCCATGATATATACAAAAAAAATGGCCTTTATAGGCCTTGGGGTACTCTGCTTCATGACGGTTGCGCAAGCCCAGGTCGCCGAGCAGAAGCCAGTCGCCTTATCAACTCCGCAAGATTCATTGTCCTACGCTTTGGGAGTGGATATTGCAAGATCCTTGAAATCGAGTAATTTTGACATCGATCTGAACGTGCTTTCTAAAGCATTGACAGCGGCCTATCAAGGGAAGGATGTCTTGTTTAATGAAGAGCTGGTCGCTACCGTCATTCAACGAAATATCCGAATGATGATGGAGAAGAGGGGGGCGGAACTAAGAAAGCCAGGGGAAGAATTTTTAGCGGCTTTAAAGAGCAAACCGACCATAAAAGCAACACCGGAGGGTGTATTGTACGAAGTGCTTGTGGAGGGAACAGGAAGCCAGCCCAAGGCCACAGACGAGATCAAAGTACATTATGCGGGCTACCTGATCAACGGCGAGAAGTTTGATAGCTCATACGATCGCGGTGAACCGATAAACCTGCATCTTGACCAGGTCATCGAAGGATGGAAAATTGCCGTACCGCTGATGAAGGTCGGGTCAAAATATAAACTATACGTGCCGTATAATCTGGCTTACGGCGAACGGGAAACGGGAACTATCCCAGCCTTTAGTGCCTTGATTTTCGAGATCGAATTGTTGGATATTATACAACCTCATGAAGTATAACCGGCTGGGAAATTCGGATTTGTTGATCGCTGAAATCGGATTGGGTGGGATGTCATTGCCCAATGATTCTATTGATACGAGTGAACGGATCATCCGGAAGGCATTTGATTATGGGATAAATTATTTTGACACGGCGGATCTGTATGGTCGGGGTGCGAATGAAATCTTGTTCGGTAAGGTGCTCGAAGGATGGCGTGATAAGGTGATCCTGGCCACGAAGGTGGGCAATCAATGGCAGGATGGGATAGAAGGATGGACGTGGAATCCGCGTAAGAGCTATATCTTGCAGGCTGTTGAACAATCGCTGAAGCGGCTGAATACAGACTACATTGACCTGTATCAGTTACACGGCGGAACCTTGACGGACAATTTTGATGAAATTGTCGAAACCTTTGAACTGTTGGTCCAGCACGGCAAAATACGATATTACGGTATTTCTTCGATCCGTCCCAATGTATTTCGAAAATATCTGCAGCAATCTGCTATTGTCTCCAATATGATGCAATATAGTATCTTGGATACCCGACCAGAGGAGTTTTTCGGTGAGTTTGTAGACAACGAAGTTGGCGTCATCGCCCGGGGCAGTATGGCGCAAGGCCTATTATTGGATAAAGTTTCGACAAAGAATTATCTGGATCATACTGTTGCGGATATTCAGCAGGCAAAGTCTCTCGTCGATGACGTGGGTAAGAAGCTTGGTGTATCCGCTCAAGCTATTGTTTTGAAATATTGTTTAGACAAGCCTGCGATCAGCAGTGTGTTGTCTGGAATAAGGACGATGGAGCAGTTGGAACAGCTCCTGCAGAGCCATACGGAACTGGCAGGTATTGCGGATGAACGCATCGAAGGGCATTTTTCGATGCTACCTAAATTACAGTACCAAGAACATCGTTGATATTATGCAATACAAATTGAAAGAAAGTAATTTTCTTTTACAAGAAGTGTGTATCTTTGCCGTTTAGAGTAGAAGGCAACACACCTGTATGAAGCATATACGCAATTTTTGTATCATCGCACACATCGATCATGGCAAGAGTACCCTGGCCGATAGATTATTAGAATATACCAACACGATTTCCCAACGTGAGGCGCAGGCGCAGCTGCTGGACAATATGGATCTGGAGCGCGAGCGGGGGATTACGATCAAGAGCCACGCTATTCAGATGGAATATGTGCAAGATGGACAAACCTTTGTGTTGAATCTTATCGACACGCCCGGGCATGTCGATTTTTCGTATGAAGTGTCCCGTTCCATAGCCGCATGTGAGGGCGCATTGCTTATTGTAGATGCCTCTCAAGGTATTCAGGCGCAGACGATCTCGAACCTGTACCTGGCGTTGGAGCATGATCTGGAAATTATTCCGATTTTGAATAAAATGGACTTACCGGGGGCTATGCCGGAGGAGGTTAAAGACCAGATCATCGAACTGATCGGTGGAAAGCGGGAAGATATTATCCCTGCTTCCGGCAAGACGGGATTGGGAATACCGGATATTCTGCGTGCCATTGTCGAGCGTATTCCGGCGCCGGTAGGGGATCCCGAGGCTCCGCTCCAAGCGCTGATATTCGACTCTGTTTTCAATTCGTTTCGGGGAATTATGGCTTATTTCAAAGTGGAAAACGGCGAAATACGCAAAGGGGATCGGGTAAAGTTTGTGGCGACAGGTAAGGAGTATTATGCGGACGAGATCGGGACTTTAAAGCTGAACCAAGTGCCGAAAGAGGTGATTAAAACGGGTGATGTCGGTTATATTATTTCGGGCATCAAGGAAGCACGTGAGGTGAAGGTGGGAGATACCATTACCCATAAGGACCGTCCTTGTACACAAGCTATCCAAGGTTTTGAGGAAGTTAAACCGATGGTATTTGCAGGAATTTATCCTGTCGATACGGAAGATTACGAAGAACTGCGTGAATCGATGCACCGGCTCCAATTGAATGATGCATCGCTGGTATTTGAGCCTGAATCGTCCGCGGCGTTAGGCTTCGGTTTCCGTTGTGGCTTCCTGGGGATGCTGCACATGGAGATCATTCAGGAACGTCTGGAGCGCGAATTCGACATGACTGTGATTACGACAGTTCCGAACGTTTCTTATCGGGCTTTCATGACAAAAAACAAGGAAGAAGTTGTCGTACACAATCCGTCAGACCTACCCGATCCGAGTAAGTTGGATTCGATTGAAGAACCTTATATCAAAGCTAATATTATCACCAAAGCCGAATTTGTAGGTCCGGTGATGTCGCTCTGTATTCAAAAGCGGGGAACGATCGTTAATCAATCGTATTTAACATCAGACCGTGTAGAATTAGTTTTTGAGATGCCGATGGGTGAGATTGTATTCGACTTTTACGATAAGTTGAAGACGATTTCCAAAGGTTATGCTTCGTTTGACTACCACCAGATTGGCTATCGGACGTCAGATCTGGTCCGATTGGACATCCGTCTTAATGACGAACCTGTTGATGCTTTATCGTCACTGATACACCGCAGCAATGCTTATGATTTCGGAAAGAAGATCTGTGAAAAGCTGAAAGAGCTTTTACCGCGTCAGCAATTTGAAATTCGTATACAGGCTTCCATCGGTGCCAAAATTATCGCACGGGAAACGATTTCAGCTTTGCGTAAAGATGTAACGGCAAAATGTTACGGCGGAGATATTTCCCGTAAACGTAAATTGTTGGAAAAGCAGAAGAAGGGTAAGAAACGGATGCGCCAGGTCGGGAATGTGGAAATACCACAGTCTGCGTTTATGGCTGTACTTAAATTGGATTAAAGGAAAAAGAATGAAATTATTAGACGGTAAAGAGGTTTCTGCTCGCATAAAAGAGGATATTAAAAGAGATGCTGCCGAGTTTACAGCAAAATCGGGTCGTAAGCCCCATCTTGTCGCGATTTTAGTGGGTAACGACGGTGGTAGCGAAACATACGTTGCCAGTAAGATGCGGAATTGTGAACTTGTTGGCTTCGATTCTACCAATATACGCTATGATGAAAGTATTACCGAAGCGCAATTGATTGCCAAAATACAGGAGATTAATGCGGATGATAGTATCGATGGGCTGATTGTACAACTTCCTTTACCCAAACATATCGATCCCGAACGCATCACGGAAGCTATCGATTACCGGAAAGATGTCGATGGTTTTCACCCGATTAATCTGGGGCGGATGCAGCGCAACTTACCGTGTTTTATCCCGGCTACGCCTTATGGTATTCTATTGATGCTGGAGTATTATGGGATAGATACTTCCGGACTGCATGCTGTGGTGGTGGGACGTAGTAATATCGTCGGTTCGCCGATGAGCATTTTATTGGCGCGGAACAGTAACCCGGGCAATTGTACCGTAACGTTGACGCATAGCCGGACCAAAGATCTGAAAGCGGAAGTCCTCCGTGCAGATATCGTCGTCGCTGCTATCGGAAAGAAAAATTTCGTGACGGCCGATATGGTGAAAGAAGGGGCTATTGTCATTGATGTGGGAATCAATAGAGAGGAATCGACAGCAACAAAATCCGGTTATAAGTTATATGGCGATGTCGATTTTGAAGAGGTTTCTAAGAAAGCCTCTTGGATCACACCCGTACCTGGCGGTGTCGGCTTAATGACGATTGTAGGTCTACTTAAAAATACACTTGAAGCGGCTAAGGGAACAATATACGCATAGGTTAAAAATTGTTTTGGCATAAATATTGCGTCTATTCATGGAACAAAAACTATATTAACATGAAGAGAATTGCATTATTAGGTGTCGTTGCAGGGGCGTTTGTTTTTGCGTCATGCAACAGTAATACCACTAAAACTGAAAACAATGCGGACACATTGACCACAGTAGGAGAACATTTGGACCATGCTGTCGATCAAGTGGATCAAGCATCGCAGGATGCTTTAGCAAAAGCAGAGGCCGATTACAAACAAGCGAAAGCGGATCTGGAAGATGCGATTGCCCGAGGAGATAAGAAAGCGGAAGAGACCGCCCGTAAAGCTTTGGATAACGCAGAAATAGCTTGGAACAACACGAAAGAAGCTGTACAACATGCAGGTACAAAAGTTGCTGAAGGCGTGAACAATGCCATTGACGCAACAAAGGATGCCGCTAAGGAAACTGGTGCTGCGGTAAAAGATGCAGGAGAAGATGCGGTCAATGAAATGAAAGAAGCCGGTCAGAAAGCAGAAGATAAAATGAATAAGGTAAAAGAAGCGATGCAGAACTAAGCTTTTTGCATATTGGCTGACCAAAAAAGAGCGTCCGAGAGAAAATCGGACGCTCTTTTTATTATTTACGAACCCATATTTTATCTTCTTCTGTAATTTCGCGTAATACCCGGCAAGGGTTTCCGACGGCGATGACATTTGCTGGAATATCTTTCGTCACGACGGATCCGGATCCGATAACGGTATTCTCGCCTATGGTTACATTCGGATTGATAACTGTATTTCCACCGATCCACACATTGTCGCCGATAGAAACGGGTAGTGCATACTCTATTCCGGTATTGCGCAGATCCGCATGGATGGGATGCCCCACTGTATAAATGGCCACGTTCGGCCCGAACATCACATTGTTTCCGATTTTAACAGGAGCACAATCCAAGATGGTCAAGTGATAATTCGAAAAGAAATTCTCCCCCACGGTGATGTTAAAGCCATAATCACAGTAAAAGGGCTGCTCGATACAAAACATCTTTCCAGTACTGCCAAATAACCCTCTAATTATGGCTTTACGTTCCTTATGGTGTTTGGGATCTATCTGGTTATACCGATGACAGGACCGCTGTGCGTGTAGCCGTAGAGCGGTGAGTTCTTTTTCATTGGCGTAATAAGGTTCCCCTGCTATCATTTTCTCTTTTTCACTTTTCATGGTATGTCCGTTTCAATATGTAGTAAAATACAAAAGTCATTTTTATTTAATTATATCCTGGCGGAAATATACGTTAATTTATTATTAATTATCTTTGGCCAACATGGAGAAAAAGAGACATGCACACATCGGCATAATCGGTAGCGGCAGTTGGGCCACGGCGATGATAAAGATGCTGACGGATAATGCCAACCCCAAGCAAATCTTTTGGTGGGTACGTAAAAAAGAGGACATTGACTTCATTCAGAAATATAAACATAATCCCGCTTATCTTCGTGCCGTCGAAGTAAAAATCGACCCAGCACATATTCGTTCGGATGTCAAATGGATCGTACAACAATCGGATATCGTGGTGCTCAATACGCCTGCGGCTTATCTAAAAGCGGCGCTGTCGGGTATAGATCGACAAGATCTCCAAGGAAAGATCATCGTTTCGGCCATAAAAGGTATTGTCCCGGATGAAAATCTATTGGTGGGCGATTACCTCATGCAGGAATTTGGCGTCCCGGTTGAACAGATTGTTGTTATTGGCGGACCCTGTCATGCCGAAGAAGTGGCGCAGGAAAAATTATCTTACCTGACTTTCGCCTGCCCGACGGAAAAACATGCGGCTACAGTGGCTGATCTGTATGAAACACACTATATTCAATCTGTTCTTTCCCAAGATGCTGTTGGTATTGAATATTGCGCGGTGTTGAAGAATATTTATGCCTTAGCGGGGGGGATATGTCACGGATTGGGATACGGGGACAACTTTCAAGCCGTATTGGTGTCCAATGCAGTTCGGGAGATGGAACAGTTTGTCCATGTCATAGAAACCCACGATCGGGATATCAAAGCTTCCGCCTACTTAGGAGATCTGTTGGTGACAGCTTATTCGCAGTTTAGCCGGAACCGGACTTTCGGCAAAATGATCGGTAAGGGATATACCGTGCAGTCGGCACAGCTGGAAATGAATATGGTTGCCGAAGGGTATTACGCTTCGGGATGTATTCAGACCATTATTCGACAACAGCAGCTGGATATGCCGATCTGTACCATGGTGTATGACGTTTTATATAAACAGAAGCCGGCAGGTGAAGCTGTGGCTCTGTTAGCTCAAAATTTTACGTAAGATGATAGATAAGGAACGAATAGCAGAAGCATATCAGCGAATTCAGGATGAAATATGTGCAGCCCTCGAAACACTTGATGGTAAAGCAAAGTTCAAGGAAGAAGTTTGGGAACGTGAAGGCGGCGGCGGGGGGCGTACGCGTGTTATCCAGGGTGGAGATGTGTTGGAAAAGGGTGGTGTCAACTTTTCGGCCGTACACGGTCAGCTCCCTGAGATCGTTAAAAAGTCTTTCGGTGTAGACGAAGATGAATTTTTTGCAACGGGGGTTTCTATTGTGCTCCATCCCCATAATCCACATGTACCCATCATCCATATGAATATCCGTTATTTCGAACTGAACGAACAGATCCGATGGTTTGGCGGAGGTATAGATCTGACACCACATTATGTTGTCGATGAAGACGCCCGGTATTTTCATACTGCCTTGAAGGCCGTTTGCGATAGGCATCATTCGGATTTCTATCCGGACTTCAAAGCTTGGGCAGACCGCTATTTCTTTATTAAGCACCGTAATGAAACGCGAGGAATAGGCGGGGTGTTCTACGATAAGTTAACACCAGAAAAAACGGGCCTGTCCGAAGAGCAGTTGTTTGATTTTTCATGTGATCTCGGACGTACATTTGCCCCTGTTTATTGCGAACTCGCCAATCGCCGCCGTCACCAGCCTTTCTCGGCAAAGGAAAAAGAATGGCAGCTGTTGCGAAGAGGACGCTATGTCGAGTTTAATCTCGTCTATGATGCAGGAACCAAATTCGGTCTGGAAACAAATGGACGTATCGAATCCATATTAATGAGCCTTCCGACACAGGCAAGCTGGCTGTATGATTTTAAACCTGCACCAAATTCGGAGGAGCAGAAGACGCTGGATTTATTGAAAAAAGGTATAGAATGGGCGTAAGGATTGTTCATTCGTAATTAAAAGCATTTCATGATAAATTTTACACGATTTACATTAGCTAATGGATTGACCGTATTGGTCCATGAGGACCATACCACAGCCATGGCTGTAGTCAATATTTTATATAAAGTCGGTGCGCGCGATGAAACACCCGACAAAACTGGATTTGCACATCTGTTCGAACACCTGATGTTCGGTGGATCGATCCATATCCCCAGTTACGATACACCACTGCAACAAGTGGGTGGTGAAAATAATGCTTTTACCAGCAACGATATTACCAACTACTACCTGACTCTACCGGCCAACAACCTGGAAACGGCCTTTTGGTTGGAAAGTGACCGGATGTTGAGCTTAGCTTTTAGCGAACAGAGTCTTGAGGTACAGCGACAGGTCGTGTGTGAAGAGTTCAAACAACGTTACCTCAATCAGCCTTATGGCGATGTATGGCTACGGTTGCGGCCATTGGCTTATAAAGAACATCCGTATCGTTGGGCGACGATCGGTAAAGAATTGAAACATATCGAAGAGGCACAGATGGCGGATGTCAAAGCCTTTTTCGAAAAATACTATACTCCGCAAAATGCGATTATGGTAGTGGCGGGCAATGTGAAGCTGGACGATGTGAAGGCTTTGTCCGAAAAATGGTTTGGCAGTATTCCGCGTGGCGAAAGCTTTGTCCGAAATCTACCACAGGAACCCGAGCAGACGGAGGCGCGACGGGGAGAAGTGGAAGCCGATGTTCCGGCAGACAGTATTTATATTGCTTTCCACGGCCCTGAACGATTATCGGCAGATTATCCGGCGATGGATCTTATTTCAGATTTGCTTTCCCGAGGCTCTTCGTCCCGTTTATACCGAAGCTTGGTCAAGGAGCGGCAGTTGTTCAGTGAAGTAAATGCTTATGTTATGGGTAGTATAGACCCCAACTTATTCGTCGTCGAAGGTAAACCACTGCCGCATGTGACTATCGCGGAAGCGGAACAAGCCTTGTGGACGGAATTAGATAGGATAAAGGCGGAACAAGTTGCGGAAGAAGAGTTGCAAAAAGTGAAAAACAAAATCGAATCAACCTTGCTTTTTGCCGAACTGTCTATCTTGGACAAGGCCATGAACCTGGCTTATTATGAAGCTATCAATCGGGCTGAGGATTATAACGAGGAAATTCAGAAATATTTGGCGGTCACGCCCCAACATATTCAGGATATGGCGCATACATTATTCAGAAAAGAAAATTCATCTACATTGATCTATCGTGCAAAAGGAGGTCAGGATGTTAAATAGATCCGTGGCACCCGATTTCAGCCCAATTAAGGGATTGACGCTCATCCAACCGGAATTAAAGAACTATGACAATGGGATGAAGGCTTTTGTCTTTCAGGCTCCACAGCAAGAATTGCTGAAGTTTGAGTTTGTCTTCAACAATATCTTCGAAGCGGTAGAACAACCGCTTTTTAATACCGCTATGTCGGCCATGCTGAAAGAAGGCACGGCGTCGTTGAACTCTGCGGGGATTGCCGAAAAAATAGATTTTTACGGTGCTTATTTGATGCCGGAATATAGTCTCGACCATACGTCGCTGACTGTCTATACCATGCACAAATATGTAGATAGGATACTGCCTATTGTAAGCGACATCTTACAAAATAGTCTGTTTCCCACAAATGAACTGGATACTTTTGTACGCAATAGCAAACAGGCTTTGCAGATTGCGCTGCAGAAGAATGATGTCGTAGCCCGACGTGTTTTTTATCAACAGGCGCTCGGTAACAACCGGTATGGTGCTGTTCCCACGTTGGAGGGATACGACGCTTTAGACCGTGCAGACCTGCTTCAGCTTTATCAGCAGCAGATCCAACCTGCCAACTGTACGTTGTTTGTCGCAGGAAATGTCGATGCCGGTGTATTGGAAAAGATACAGGTTTACTTTGGAGAAGAATGGCAAAGCGTAACTGAACTTCCGACCAATACGGCGATCAGCTTGAACGATACGAAGGGAAAAGAGCTGCTGGAGCAGAGGTCTGACGCTTTACAATCGGCCGTTCGTATGGGGCGGCTGACCGTCAACCGTACACATCCCGACTTTCCGGCCGTACAATTTGTCAATACGCTGTTAGGTGGTTTTTTTGGATCCCGTTTGATGCGTAATATCCGGGAGGATAAGGGATATACTTACAGCATTGGGTCAGCTGTGCACAGTCTAAAATATACCGGTCTATTTACATTGGCTTCGGAAGTAGGAGTAGATGTGACGCAGGCAACATTGACCGAAGTGGAAAATGAGTTTGACGCATTGCGGCAGGAGAAGACAACGCAAGAAGAAATCGATCTGGTATCGCGTTATCTCCAGGGTGTTATGTTAGGTAGCCTGGAAAGTATATTTTCCCATGTTGACAAGTTTAAAGCGGTGTATTTGTCGGGCATGGACCTGTCGTATTATGATTATTACGCCGATGTGGTTGCTAATATGACCGCATCGCAAGTGCAAGACATTGCCATTCGCTATTTTGATTACGGGAGGTTGGTTCGGGTTGTTGCGGGGAAGAAGGGGTAAAATGGGTTCAGAAAAGCTCTACAATACATCAAGCTTTTCTGAACTTTTGTGGTATTAAAGATAAAGCTATCTTGTTTGACAAGGCTTAATTAAGCGTAGCACTAAACAAGATCCCGAAACGATTACTACTTAATATTTCTTGTAAATCATTGCTTGGTTTACTATTCACGCTTGTCTTTCCATAGGTGATAGCAGCACCCAGACCCCATCGGCGTGACACCCACCATTCCTTACCTGCTTTTAGCTGAAAGCTCAGGCCACGTTCGGTAGAGGCTTTATAATCGTTTTCCTGATTTACAATTGAAAAATTACCTGCACCTACGGAGCCGGAAATAAACAGGTTGCTGGGCATAAAGTAATAAGTAAGCCCACCGCCAAACATCGCTTCACCTATAGATAACTGATCTGATGTTTTAACACTTCCACCAGCCGCAGTGATCTTCGGGCCTATCAACGAATTAGAAAGTATTGTCGCATGCAAAATAAGGTTTTCTTTTACGGCCCCACCTATCTTGAAATCAAATAAGCCACCTGTACCACTCATATCATACTCGCCCTCTACGTTACTGTTCATGTGGATAGGACCAAAAACCCCACCAAGCCCCATAGATAAGAAGAAGCCAGTGTGTTGTCTCACTTTTTTCTGACCGTAAGCGCTGATGCCTACAACCATTACTAGTAATAGTGTTAAGATCTTTTTCATTTGAATAAATTGCTTTTATTGGTAATAAAACTTGCTTATGCAGGTTTCACTTAGTTTGATTTTTAACTATAGCGCTGTAAAGATACATTTTATGATTGATTTTAGACAATAATAATTCAATACTTCAAGTTATTGTTTATCCAACTCTATTTGGTTACTGTCTTTGCGAATTGAAAATAGCTCACTAAATTGCAACCGAAAAATAAAATCAATGTCAAAAATTATCATTATCATTACGCTGTTCGCGACGACGATCTCCTGTCAAAGCATTAACAATTCTAAAAAGGATGAAATCAGCTATTACCATGTTACTAAGGTAGTCGATGGGGATACCTTCTGGGCGAATGGAGGTACAGAAAGAGATATTAAGGTACGTCTGATCGGCATTGATGCTCCGGAAACACGAAAGACAGGCCGGAAGGAAATCGGCTACTATGGAATAGAAGCCAAAGACTACCTCACGAAGTTATTGTCGGGACAATCGGTGCGGCTAGTAGGTGATGTAGACTCGTTAGATCGATACGGTCGGACATTAGCATATGTTTATTTGAAAGACGGTACGTTTGTCAATGCAGAGTTGCTACAAAAAGGCTATGCCGTCGTGCTGACAATACCTCCCAATGTGAAACATTCGGATCTGTTTCAGGAACTACAAAAAGAAGCCCGCATGAAGAAAAGAGGCTTATGGCGTAGGTAAAATATTTAATTTGTCTTTGCCGGCTTCAGCAATAAGTCATGAAAGTCATAGCTAACATCAGTGATGGGAGAGATAGCTTTCATTTTAATTTGATCGATACTTCCATCTTCATTTAGTGCATAAGTAACATACGCATCGGCACGTAGCTCCCGGTTTCGCCATCGAACAACAAACGTATTGTATTGCCAGAAATCCATATCGCCTATAAGCTCGGGCGAATGTTCAAAGCGCATGATAAGCTTGTTGTTTTCTAATGTAACAGCGATTGGGCCATACCACGGATCTTCGAAATGCCCGGCATAGCTATCCAACGGTAGCAAGGGTTTTGAGCTGGTATTACGACTCGCAACAGCTTCGTTTTCCAAAGTAGTTATTCGTCTAAACTTCAGGTCTTCCATAGTACGGTACCCCGAAATCCAATCGAACGGTTCTTTCTCTAAAAAATGATCCAGAAGATGGTTAAGAATAGCCATGTAGGCATTGGTGCATTCCTGATTGGTTAAAATCGCGATTCCCAGTTCTTTTTCGGGCACCATATTAACATAGGAAACAAATCCATCAAGTTTACCACCATGTGCGACCATCTTCTCCCCGCGATAGGTATATAGCCGAAATCCCAGTGCATAACTGCTGAAATCCATTTGTGCAGGTTTAATGGCTTCATTTATCTTAGATACTTTCATGGGTGTCACACCTGCCCAAAGTTCTGTTGCCGTCGATGGACTGAAGAGACGTTGATTGTCCGAAATTCGTCCAGAATCCAACTGTGTGAGTAACCATTTTGACATATCTGTAACATTAGATACAATACCTCCTGCCGGATTTGAGACATCGCCTAACCCTTGTTTAAAGAAACTTTCCATGACCTGTACTCGTCCGTTTACTGGAGCATGTGAAGTGGCACGGTTTGGTGTGGGCTGGAATCTCGAGAATTGAGAGATGGTTTCCTGCATGCCGATTTTATCGAAAATTCGCTGTTGCACAAACTCTTCCCATTCTTGCCCTGAAACCGCTTTAATCACTTCCGCAGCAACGAGATAAAGTATATTGTCATAAGCATATGTACTGCGGAAACTCGTCGCTAAGGGGATATAACGCAGCTTGTGTACGATTTCCTCCCGGGTATAACTGCTAGGTGGAAATTGTAGAAGATCTCCGGCATAGGGAGCCAGTCCGCTTCGATGGACCAGCAAGTCGCGCACGCTAAGCGCAGAAGTAACGTAGGGATCAGACATCCGGAAATCGGGTAAATAGTTGATGACAGGTGCATCCCATTCTAATTTACCTTCCTCTACCAATAGTGCTAATGCTGTAGCTGTAAAGGCTTTTGAATTGGACGCAATAGGAAACAGTGTATGCTCGTCAACACGGGCAGACTTGCCCATCTCACGGACACCATATCCTTGGGAAAGGATAACCTTCCCGTCCTTTACGATAGCAATAGCTAAACCCGGTACATGAAATTTTTGAAGAACCTCTTGTATATATTTGTCGAAGTTGGCTGGGAGATTTTTAATAGGCTGTTGGCCATAACCGGTAAATGCAATGACGAACAACAATATGCTAAGCCCGATCTTGTTAATCTGTATTAATCTGATTTTTAAACCCATTGATGAATTTTATTATTGTTTTACTTAACTGGTTATTTTTTTTAACTGAGACACTTCAAATTGCCTCGTCGAGCAAATGTAATATTATTTTTTCTAATTACTTTATATTGGTGTATTCAAAAACGCAACAAATCTTTAATCATCTTGGCCTCTTCAGTTTGCATTTGTATATTTTCTTTTTAGTATTTACCTTTAAAAAACGAACCGATCCACAGTTGGCGGCGCGCTCATTTATACTGTTGAAAGTTACACACATAAATAATTATTTACACCATTCATGAAAAAATCTCCCATCTTATTCTTTTTAGTGCTATGCCTGTGTCATATCGTCTTTGCACAACCTGCTCGACATTATGTAGAGCTTCCAGTCCACGGTAAACTGTTTGATACACCACATAAGTATCACCGTGTGGATACGGCGAAGTATAACGACATACCGGCTGCCGTTAAGAGATTGTACACCAACAGTGCTGGACTGTTTGTTACCTTTAAAAGCAGTGCACCGGAGATTTATGCCAAATGGTGCGTCACAAGCCGAAAAGTAGGGTTGAATATGACCTCGATTGTCAATAAAGGGTTGGATGTTTATATCCGCAATGCAGAAGGCCAATGGCAATATGCGAGTTCCAAAGGAACCACCAAAGCCTGTGATGAAGTCAAACTCGCAGAGTATTTGGGTGAAGAGGAAAAGGAATTTTTGGTATATCTGCCCATGTATGATGAAACCAAGAGTCTACAAATAGGTGTACCCGACGGTTATACCATTGATCCATTACCCAATCCGTTTAAAAAGGAAATCGTCGTCTACGGTTCTAGTATAGTACATGGTGCCTCCGCCGGTCGTTCGGGCATGGCTTATCCGGCGATCCTGTCGCGCAGAACGGGCTTCAACTTTGTCAATTTTGGCGTGAGCGGAAATGCCCGGATAGAAAAAGAGATGGCACATATGTTTGCAGACCTCAATCCGGATGTTTACATTTTAGATTGTGTGCCGAATTCATCGCCCGAACAGGTCGCAAGCCGAACCGCTTATTTTGTGGAATACCTGCGGAAGAAGCATCCGAATACGCCTATCATCATGATACCATCTGTCGTACGGGAATTGAGTTTCTTTAACCAACGGTGGAAGGCGCGTAATCGTCAGCAAAATGAGCAATGGAAGGCGGAATATGATAAATTGATTGCTAAAGGCGTCAAAAATCTCTATTACTTGGATGATGATTATTTGTTGGGACATGACCATGAAGGAACCACCGATGGAACACACCCAAATGACCTTGGATTTATGCGTATGGCAGATAAAATTGGGCCTTTTGTGTTGGAAGTGATGAAAAAACACCATATTTTTTAATATGAGGTTAACATAAGAAGTGTTAGCTTTGTAATAATAGAAGTTGATCCCTCATCTTATGCAAGATACACGAGACATAGTGGTTCTGATGAAAGACGGTGATGAAGCCGCTTTCAAGGAACTGTATACTGCCTATAGTCCGGGTATCTTTTCGTTAGGGTATAAGGTACTGAAAAACCGGGAATGGGCAGAGGAAGTGGTGCAGGAGACTTTTCTGAAATTATGGATACATCGGGAAGAGGTGGATACAGAAAAGTCGTTATGGCCTTACCTGTATGTTATCGGCAAACGGATATGCTTTAATAAATTGCGTGATCTCAAATATGATCAGAGAGCGGTTAAAGAATTGTATCTGAATATCGTATTGGCAGAGGAAGATAACAAAGTCCATTATAACGAACTACAGTCTTTGTTGAACGGGGCCGTGGCACAGCTTTCGGAAAGACAGCGCTTGGTCTGGAAGATGAGTCGGGAAGAAGGCTTTACACACCAACAGATTGCCGATGAACTGGGGCTGTCGACCCATACCGTTAAAAATCATATTGTCCAAATATTAAAATTTCTCCGTAACGGACTAAAAAAATCCGATTACATCTACTTTTGGCTGTTTTTTTATTTTTTTTACTTTTTTCAATAGTCCCCTTTTAATTCTCGTGTGTACATAGAGTAGTTATAAACAAAAAATAAGTATTCTGTGCATAAAGAACGGTTTCATCACCTCATTGAAAAATACCTGAAAAACCAGATTTCGGAGTCAGAGCTGCAAGAATTGCTGGAAGGCATCGAAGAGCATGAGGACGATTTTTCAACCTCCATCGACCAGCTTGTCGATATAGAGGACAGTCCTGTATTTGATCAGGAGCGCGTCTATATGCAGCTTCTTGACAATAGGTATGAGCATGAGGGCCAAGATCGTTTTTATAAGCAGCCCACTCTATGGTGGAGTGCTGCAGCAGCGATTTTGGTATTGATTGCAGGAGCTTACTACACCATACGTTACAATCCTATTGCGCCCGTATCACCAGGCGAGGTGGTACAGCATAATCCGGTCGAACTGCCCGAAAACACAGATGCCATCTTGAAGCTGGCAGACGGTACAGCCATCGATTTTGACGACAGCACAGCATTCGGCTACAATCACGATGGTGTCGTATTGCAGAAGCTGGCCGATGGCTCTATCGCCATGTCGTTCGATGATAGCTATTCGCGCACGGCGAGAGCCAGTGAACAGTTTCACTTGGTCAGCACACCGAAAGGAACCTCTTTTTCATTGCAATTGCCGGATGGTTCTATCGTTTTCCTTAACTCCGATTCCAAGCTCTATATTCCAGCCGACTTTAATAAATCCACGCGAAACGTAAAGCTAATGGGAGAAGGATATTTTGAAGTTGCGCACAACCAAAACAGACCTTTTATTGTTCATGCTAAAAACACAGCAGTGCAAGTACTCGGTACACACTTCAATGTAAAGTCATATGCCGATCAAGCACAGGTACAGACCACGTTGCTGGAAGGATCGGTTCGGATCGATCATGAAAGTGATGAGATATTGCTTTATCCAGGCGAGCAGGCCATTTCGAGACATGGAAGAGGTGTAGTAAAGCAACGCGTGAATGTGCAGGAAATTATCGCTTGGAAAGATGGTTACTTTAGGTTCACTAATGCTTCTGTTCAGGAGATACTGGAAGATATCCAGCGCTGGTATGCTATTGAGGGGGTAGATTATGAATTCCGTTCCCAAGAGCGGTTTACAGGTGCGATAAAGCGGACGAGAAAACTAACAGAAGTGTTGGATAATATCGAGAAAATATCCAATATAAAATTCAAAATCGTGGAAGGGAGGATCATCGTAATGAAATAAAACGACTAAAAAAAAACGGAAGCGCTGCCACGCTTCCGCATCATGTACATGGATAAAATACATTCTTAACAGTAAATTATTTACCAAATACTTTTCAAATGTATCACATTTTTACTATTAATTCACTCTTTTCCAGAGCGGAATTATATAAATACTTGTTAATTATGAAATTGGTTTCTTTACTATTGCTCGGAACCATGATGCACGCAAGTGCATCCACATTCGGACAGAAGATTTCCATTACTGTAAAACAAGCCAGCTTTCAGGATGTGTTAGTTGCCATTCAGAAGCAGACGAATTATGACTTTCTTTATAACAATGCACATATAAAGAATCTTCATAATTTAGACCTATCGGTCAAAAACAAAGACCTTACTGAAGTCTTGAATACCGTGCTGACACCTAATGGCCTTGTCTACGCGCTCGAAAACAATATTGTTTTAATCAAACCAAAAGAAGAACTTGATCGAAGCGTTGTGGCGGTGCAACAAGCCGTTGACGGATATGTCAGAGACGAAAATGGCCGACCGGTTGCCGGTGCTACTGTTGCTTTAGTCAACAGTAACCTGGCTATAGCGACAGACGATAAGGGTTATTTCAGCTTACCTGTTCCGGTTCAATCGGGAAGTATCTTAATCACTGCTGTTGGTTTTGAAGCACAACAGTTGAACTTTCAGCAAGGGCAGACCATCAACGTCACCCTGCAGATGTCCTTAAGTGATCTGGATGAGGTCGTGATCGTCGGTTACGGCGTACAGAAAAAAGCAAACCTAACGGGGGCAGTGGCGCAGATCAACGCCGATGAAATTGCACTTCGACCAGACGCCAATATTGCGTCGACATTGCAGGGATTAATGCCCGGACTGAACATACAGATCAATACCGGAGACCCAACCGCTACACCGGATATCAACGTGCGGGGTTTTAACTCCATCAATGGTGGATCACCTCTTGTGCTCATTGATGGGATAGAAGGTAACATTACACGTGTTAATCCGAACGATATCGAAAGTGTCACGGTGTTGAAAGATGCGGCTTCTGCCGCTATTTATGGTGCACGAGGTTCCTTCGGTGTCATTCTCATTACCACCAAGCAAGGTAAAGCGGGCGACATGAAGGTAGATTATACCAATAACTTTGGATGGACGACGCCCACTACGCGAACAGACTATCTGTCCGATCCCTATGTGTATGGCAAAACGGTCGATGCAGCAATCTACGGTTACAACGGAACGAGCTATACGGGGTATAACGAGATGGACTGGCAAGCCATTAAGATGGTAGCGAACGGAGAAATTGAGCCGTTTCATGAGTTGCAACCCGATGGTACATATAAGTTTTTCTATAACACCGATTGGTGGGATTATCAATTCAAGCAATATCAACCCTCTAACTTTCATAATATTGCGGTATCCGGCGGTTCGGAAAAGTTGAAAGGCTACCTTTCGGGACGTGTATATAACCGTGAAACCATCAATAAGATTGCAGATGACGGTGATATGGACCGTTACAATATCAAGACCAACCTGACTTTTTCGCCAAATAAATGGTTGGAAATCTCCAATAATATCCAATTCATTAATGAGTATGATAAGGAGTATGGGGGCTTCCGAAACGGCTATGGTGGATTGTGGAGTACGACATCGTGGTACAATCTTTTTGCGTTTTATCCTACACATGTCAATGGTATTGCGGCCGATATCGGTCCGGGTGGAACAGGTGGACAAGGAGGACAGGCGGCGATGGAAGCACGTACCAACTGGCAGACATTCAATACCGAAGAACTGACCAATACATTCCGCGTGAAGGTCACTCCGCTGGAAGGACTGGAGTTCAACCTGGACTATAGCCATCGGTTTGATAACACGGGACGTACTGCCCGGTTTAATGAATTTGAGTACTTGTCCGGAAGCAAACTGGACTTTCTCACGGCGGGTATCAATCGCCTGAGTGAATACCGCTGGAAAGATAAATATAAAGCCTTTAACGTCTACGGTACGTATCAGCGTACAGTGGCCAGTGACCACAATTTCAAATTGTTATTGGGTTACAACCAAGAAGAGTTTGATCGCGATCGTGTATTAGCACGGATGGATGGATTGCTGATCCGGGATTTGGCTAACCTATCCTTAGGAACGGAGATGTATAGCATAGAAGGCTCGACCTTAGATTGGGCGGTTCAAGGTTATTTCGGTCGTTTCAACTATGACTATAAAAACAAATACCTTTTGGAGGTGAATGCCCGTTATGACGGTTCATCACGCTTCCCGACCGAAAGCCGTTGGGGACTCTTCCCTTCGGTATCAGTGGGTTGGCAGATGGATCGAGAAAATTTCTGGGAACCGATCCGCCCGTATGTCACTTCACTTAAATTGAGAGGATCTTACGGCCGCTTGGGTAACCAGACGGTAGACGTCAATACCTTCAAAGAGCTCATGAATGTCGGACAGATGGACTGGTTGGATGGCGGCAAAAGGTTTGTCTATGCCGATGCACCAAATCCATTGCCGAAAGTCGTAACCTGGGAAACGACGCAAAGTTTGGATATTGGCGCAGATATAGGTGTACTCCATAACCGGTTGTTCGTAAATTTTGACTGGTACCGTAAAGTAACCGATGGCATGTACCTGCCCGGTGCGCCGTTGCCTTCTGTATTTGGTGCAGCGGAGCCAAAGGAAAACTACGCCGCGTTGCGCAATAATGGATTTGAGCTTGGCGTGAGCTACCGCAATAAATTCGATGTCGCCGGTTCGCCGTTAAATTTCAGTGTTTCGGCAAACGTCTCCAACTTCCGCGGTTATATTACCCGGTACGATAATCCGGAAGGACTCATGAGTACCTATTGGGAAGGCCAGCGCCTTGGTGAGATATGGGGTTATAAAGTAGACGGGCAGTTCCAGTCGGATGCGGAAGCCAAAGCCTATATGGAGAGTTTTACAAATCCAGCGAGTTCGCTTGGCGAGGTGTACAACTACGAAATGAATATTGCACAGAATACCGAGTGGATCGGTCTTAAGGCGGGAGATATCAAATACCTGGATACGGATGATGATGGTCGTATCGACAAGGGCAGTTATACCTTGGAGGATCATGGTGATCTTATGCCGATAGGCAATGCGATGCCACAATTCCCATTTGGGTTGAATATGTCGGCCAACTGGAAGAACTTTGACCTGTCTGTAGCGGTAGCGGGGGTAGGACAACAGCATTGGTACCCCACGGGAGATCTTTATTGGGGACCTTACGCGCGCCCTTATCTCTCCTTTATCCGTAAGGATCTGATCGATAATGCCTGGCGGCCGGATAAACCGCAAAACACCTATCCACAGATCTATCGGGGATATGTTGCATTGGGCAGTGAACGCTCGCTGTACGAAATGAACGATTACTACCTGGAGAACGTAGCTTTCATGCGTGTTAAAAATCTAACCGTAGGTTATACTATTCCACAGAAATGGACCCAACGGGCAAAGATCGACCGGCTTCGGGTGTTCTTCAGTGGAGAGAATATGTTTACCTGGGCATTTGGTGGATTGACAAAATACATTGACCCTGAGCAAGCGGGTTCAGCTGTTAGTTTTTCCCGACCGGGTGATGCTGTAAAGCGGGCAGATCTGCGCGATTATCCCATGGGTAAAACCTTCTCTTTCGGCGTCAATTTAAGTTTATAATGTACCGTTTTGTGATGTATCGAATCATGAAACCTCAAAAAGATATAGACACTATGAAATATTTAAAATTAGGAGCGGCTTTGGTAGCGTTATTGAGCTTTTCCTCCTGTGAGCGGGACTTTCTCGATCGCCCGGCAGAAGATCAGGTCGAAGCTGAATTTTTCTTTAATACCGCGAAAGACCTTGAAGTGGGTACTAATAATTTTTATAGGATATTACCGACTTCGGGTGTGTATACCGATGACGCCTCATCGGACAATATTGTTCCTTTAACTATAGCGGACCGTGTACGTGGTAATCGGATTACACCAACGGCCAAAGGTACAGGCGGTTGGAACTGGGATCGTCTACGAGAAATCAATTATTTTCTCGCAAATTACCATAAGGTAGACGATGCTGCTGCGAAAGCCCATTATGGCGGTGTAGCGCGTTTTTTTCGCGCGTATTTTTATTTTGATAAAGTCCAACGGTTTGGCGCCGTGCCTTGGTACAGTAAAGTGCTGAGTGCGAATGATCCCGACTTATACAAGGCGCGTGATTCGCGTGAGCTGGTGATGGACTCCGTTATGAAAGATATCAATTTTGCAGTGGAAAATATTCCGGAGGAGAAACAACTCAATCGTATCACGAAATATACCGCCTTGTTGCTTAAAGCACGTATCGGGTTATATGAAGGAACCTTCCGCAAGTACCACGGCATAGACGGTTATGAGCCTTTTCTTGAGGCAGCGGTGGATGCCGCGGCTGCTTTAATCGGAACCAACGCGTATACAATCTTCACCACAGGCGGCCCGACGAAAGCCTATCGGGAATTGTTTGCGCGTGATAATCAAGATATGACAGAGACTATTCTGGCGGCAGATTTTGAGAAGGGTATCGTTACCCATAATTTGGGGTATACCATGACATCGCCCACGTATGGTGCCTGGGGAATTCCGAAAGATCTCATCAATTCATATTTGATGGCGGACGGCTCTCGTTTTACCGATCGGCCGAACTATGAGACTATCGGTTATTCTGAGGAAATGTTAAACCGGGATCCGCGGCTGACACAGACGACTGCGGGACCCAATTTTCAAGTGTATGGGTCGACGACGAATGAACCAGTTAATCTGAATATCACCACCACCGGATATCGGGTGATCAAAGCCTTGGGAAGCCGTGATCAATGGGTGACCAATAGTGCATACAATGATATTATTATTTTTCGCTATGCGGAAGCTCTATTGATCCTGGCCGAAGCGAAAGCGGAGCTCGGTACCTTGACACAACCCGATCTGAACCGGACGATCAATGTATTGCGCTCACGCGTGAATATGGGTCCATTGGATATGGCACAGGCCAATGCCAATCCAGATCCTTATCAGGAAGCGCTATACCCCAACGTGGATCAGGGAGCCAATAAAGGTGTGATCTTAGAAATACGTCGGGAGAGACGGATCGAGCTGTTCAATGAAGGCCATCGTTGGGACGATCTGATGCGGTGGAAAGCCGGTAAGAAGCTCGAGCAACCGATGGTTGGCATATACTTTCCCGGTGTAGGTGCTTACGACTTTACCGGAGACGGGAATGCGGATGTGTTTGTGCATACCGGAAGTACGAATGGAGCACCTTCGACAGTGACCTCCTTTATCAATATACAGCAAAGGACACTGCGGGATCCGCAAACAGGGCAGCAAGCTGCTTCAAAAGGAAATTTGGATCCTTTCCCACTGGGTGGAATATTTGACGATGAAGAGGATAAGGATTATTATTATCCGATTCCGAAAGAAGATCTTCGGTTGAATGAACAATTAGAACAAAACTCTGGATGGGAGGAAAAATGATGATACAGAAACTATTCCTTCTAACGTTTATAGCGCTTTCGCTGAGTTGCACACCGTCGGAAAAAACGAAGCCCGATACCGATCCGGAAGAGGTTGAAGTGCCGGATCGATTGAAATTAGGTTACTCGCTTGGTGCGCAGGGATTTACTAACGAAAAACTTCAGCATGCAAAAGCCGTTGGTATCGACTATGTGGAAGTATCGGGTACGAGTGCATTTTTCAACAATAACCGTGAAATTTCCAAAACCGATGCGGAGCTTAAAAGCATCTTTGCGAATGTGTTGGCGGTGACCGAAACGGCGGGCATAAAGGTGAACTCCATACATATGGTTGCGGACGCCTACATGGATCTGTCTACGATTATCGAGGCAGATCGTCAGAAAGTCGTTGCGGGCCATATCCAGCTGTTGGATTATATTAAGGTATTGAAACCGACCTATATCCTTTTTCATCCGAGTTATTACCTGGATCCACCTAATCAACGGGAACAACGGAAGAGCCAACTGTTGAAGTCGCTGAATGAACTGAATGCAGCGGTACAGGCGATCGGTTCTACCTTGGTTGTCGAGAATATGCTTGGCCCGGAATTGATGGCAGGCGACCGTGAGCGACCGTTGATGCGTAATATCGAAGAGTGTAAGGAAATCATGGACAGACTACCACAAAACATTGGACTGGCTGTAGATATGTGCCATATTGACAATCCCGAGTTGTTGATCAGGGCACTTGGAAGCCAATTGAAGACCGTACATGTCTCCGATGGAACAGGCCGGGCGGAAAACCATTATTTTCCATGCTCTGGTCAAGGAGACAACGATTGGAATGCTATACTCAAGGCACTGGACGATGTGGGTTATACGGGAGTTTTTCTTTACGAGTGTGCTTACGATGATGAAAGAGACCTGGTCAATTGTTATAATACACTGTATGAAAATTATGTAAAATCTTTAAAAAAATAGTTATGAAATATCTATTTGTTAACCGAAATTTCATCCGACAGGTAAGCATGGCGTTGCTGTGCATGCTGGTCGTGGTGGGCTGTAAGAAAGAAGCTGAACCTTTTGAGGAAGTCTTTATGGTCGGTTCGGATTATGTCGAAGCGACGAGTGCAGGAGGAACGTATACGTTTGATCTGCTGACCAATTTGGATTATGAGGTGAGCACAGACGTGGACTGGATAACCTTAGCTGAGGAAGCAGGGACAAAAGGCAAGAAGAAAATCGCTTTTACGGTTCCTAAGAACGAGGACGAGGAGCGATCGGGTGTAGTTACGGTACGCGTCAACGACGAATTGGCCCGGGATATTTTAGTTATTCAGGAAGCTGGTACGGTAAGTGTGTTTTATGTCAAGTCAGGAGCAAGTGGGAATGGTCGTTCCTGGGCCACCGCGACAGATTTGCAAACTGCACTGAATCAGGCAACAAGTGGCAGTGAAATACATATTGCTGCGGGTACCTATGTACCGACCAAGCCGTTGACCGGGGCAGGCAGCAGTGACGAGGCAGACCGGACATTTGAGATCAGCAAAAATATCAAGATTGTCGGTGGATATCCGGCTGATGCGAATGAAGGGGCCGTTTCGGATCCGGACGCAAACCCAACTATATTCTCTGGTAAACTATCTTCCGGTATTGGCGTATTCCATGTGGTAGCTGTTACGGCACCCAAGGAGACCGATCAGCAGGTGGAGATCGAAGGCATCACGATCCGTGACGGCGATGGTACGGATATTGACGTAGATATTATGGTAAATGGTGTCGCCTATAGTCGAGGAAATGGTGCAGGGATGATTATCGGCGGTGCAAAAACTATTCTTCGAAAGGTTACCGTTACGGAAAATAAGACATCAAAACGACAGGGAGTAAAATCTGGAGTTGCTACAGGTATCTTTGCACAAGTTGGTGCCGAACTGTATATGTACGATTCTCATGTCGATAACAATACAGGCAGCGGAAACGGCGGTGGTTTGTATGTCGACAAATCCAATGCGTATGTCTTTAATTCCACGTTTAATAACAATACGACGGTAGGAACTGCTCCTGCGGTACACGGGTATCCAGATGCCAATATCTATATGTACAATTGCTCGATCAGTGGTAATAAAGGAACATCCTTTGGTGCTGCATTCTATGTACGTGAACGCTCCAAAGGTTATCTGGTCAACTGTGTTATCGATAATAATGAGAGTACTGGTACACACGGTGGAGGTGGCGTCATGTTATACAATAATAGCGAAGTTCACGTTATTAGTTCAACGATTACCGGAAACGATATTGCAGGACCCGGCGGGGGTATTTTTCGACAGTTGGGTACGAATAAGGTGACCATTATCAACTCTATTGTATCGGGTAACACCCAAAAGGCAGGTAGTAGCGATGTGGACGTTTATGAGTCAGGAGCTATACCCGAGCAGATACGGAATTCGATCATCGGTTCGGAGGTCTATAATGCCGGCGGTAGCAAAGTAACCGGGGAAACGTTTAATGCAACGACCATGCTGAATAGCAATTTCCTGCCTATCGGTGTGGATAATCCTGCGCTGACCTACGGTATGACCGGTGCGGAGCTTATCGGATTGGCACAACAGTATACCCCTGCATTGGATGCCTTGATTGCCAAGGATCGGAATCAAAAGGACCGAGGAGCCAAAACCACCATAGGAGCTTTGGTGGAATAAACTATTTGGAGTATGCTAAAAACGATTTTAATAGTATGTGTTTGTAGTCTTTTTACAGGACAGGTGTGGTGTGGGGAGAGGTCTCCCCACACCATTATGCTTGTCCTTGGCTCGGACAATCCGGAGATATTGACACATCGAACCGAAGTTGCTTATCGGTTGTACCGCTTGCAGCATTTCGATAAAGTCGTGGTCTCAGGGGGGTGTGCGGCACACGCATCGTCCATTTGTGAAGCGACAATGATGCACGATCAACTGGTCGCAAAAGGCGTTCCTTCGGAAATAATATATAAGGAAGAAAGCTCGAAGACAACCGTGCAGAATTATATCTTCAGCAGGGCGCTTAAAGATGCGCAGGGCGAATTGGTAATCCAGCCTAAAGATAGTCTCTACGTGGTTTCCGACCATTGGCACGCCATTGCGGTAGCTGCTCGCTTTGAGCGATACGATGGCGTGGTTGCGCAATTCTTTATCGAGGGAAACATCAAACCGAAAGCCACCGATATGTTGGACTACGGCAAGATTTTTACCGGAGAAGAGGACAATGAAACATTTGTGCTACGAGGCCTGTGGCCTACACCGGATGCGGTAATGGACGTAGCGGGAAAGAAACATTATTTCTTTGGCAAACACGTGTACGTACAGGAGAGCAATACAACATACCAATGGAAACCATTAACGGTTCTTTTTCCGAATCTCCCGCAGGGCTGGCAAGTCGGTGTGGATGAAATTGTGGCAGATCGCGAAAACAAACGTTGGATTATTATCAAGGATTCGAGTTATGGCATCATTCCCTTTTCAAATGGCCGGCAACAGGTAGTACCTATGCCATTAAGTCATTTGGTAAAAGGATTGCCAATTTCTCCATCGGATAAAGCCGTCGACGCGGCCTATATCGTAGGAAACGAACTCTATGTATTTAGCAACCAAGAAATATACGTAGCAAAGCGTAAAAAAGGAAAGCCCTTTGAAGTCGTGAGTTCGCTGACCATAGCCGATGTATTCCCCATGTATCCTTTTGGATGGGGTAAAGTAAACCCTTCGGCAGCTTATTACGACAGTCGTACGAAAACACTGTTGCTCTACAAAAACAGAGAGGTTCTTAACATAGTGGATAAACAGATCGTGGAAGGTTATCCGAAGCGATTGAAACTGAAATGGCCTGTTAACAATAAATAACTAAAAACTTTATGAAAAAGAATTTTTTAATCTATATATCCGTTTTTCTTGCATCTGTCTTTTTTGTAGGATGCGATAAATATGAAGGTGAGGGTACGCAGCTACCTGCTCCCATTGAAAATAACCAGAGTAATACCGATCTCGTTGAGTTATTGGAGAGCACCAATTGGGTAACGACGGAAGTTGCGCCGGGTATCGTCTGGAAGTATTATCATTTTACCAACCTGCTGGGATCGAGACAGTATGTGACCCTATTTGATATCGATCTCAATGATCCGGATATCAAAATCGAAATACCCTATGTCACTTCTGGTTTTTTGAAAACAAGTGCGGCGGCCGAGCAAAAGGATGCTGACGTTGCTTTTAACGGTAGTTACTTCAATACATCGACAGGAGGCTCTACCGTCTATTTTAAAACAGGGGGGAATGTCATTAATCAGACGCGGTCAGGATTTAATCCCTATCGGGAAAATGGCGCCTTTACGCTTTCCAGTACCGGAAAAGCCGAAATTGTCCAAAAGCCATCCGGCGGTTGGGGCGTTGTGGGTGCGGCAAATGTCCTTGCCGGCGGTCCCTTATTGATTGTGAACGGAGAGAAAGTCTTGCAACAGAATGTGGAGTTTAATATCAACCGACACCCCCGTACCGTTATGGGACTGACAGGGGATAATCACCTTCTTGCTGTCGTCGTTGACGGGCGTTCTCGGGAATCGCAAGGGCTGTCGACGATTGACCTATCCGAACTGATGTTCGCATTGGGTTGTGTATCGGCAGTCAACATGGACGGCGGCGGATCATCGACAGCTTGGGTAAAAGGAGAGGGAGTCGTGAACCATCCGACAGACAATGGAAAGTTTGATCATGAAGGCGAAAGGGGAGTGGCTACGGTATTTACCGTAAAAGCGCAGTAAAATCAATTAAAGGGACGGCTATATCGCCGTCCCTATTTTATTCCCACTCTCACCCCTGCATAGAAATTGCGGCCTGCTGCAGGGTTGAAGTACCTTCCTCCAAACGCATTGATATCATTTCCAAGACTGTATCGTTCGTCGAGCAGATTATCGCCTCCGGCGAAGACATGCAGTGTCATCCGCTTGATCTGGGGCAACGCAACGTTTAGCTTCGCCTGTAGCAGATGATACTTTGCCGCAAAAACCGTATTCCCATCATCCAACGGAAGGTCAGACATAAAGTAGTGCTGTATGTTTAACGCATAGCGTTGCCACAACCGGACCTGCAATGCATTGGACCAGGTCCATTCCGGTACCGCAGTCATCTTGTTACCACTATAATCTTTATCATCTACCTGGTATTCCCCAAAGCGATAGTGCTGATAAGCCGCAGCAGATTGTACCGATAAAGCACGTAATACACCGGTGGTTCTCGGGGTTAGCACGTTCGCCCATACGCTTATTTCTACTCCCTTTTGTTTCATTCCGCCGGCATTGACATAATAGTCTTCGCCCAGTTCGTTGACGCGACGGACGATTCCGTTCTGCATATTGTATCGATAGGCCGTAAGGTCTATCAACAATTTTTGGGCAGCGAGGGCATATCTGAATCCGGTTTCGATGTTCACGCCCGTCTCGGCCTGCAGGTCTGTATTGATGATCCGGTCGGAAGGACGTATCTCTTCCAGTGTGGGCGTCGAGTAACCTTTAGCTACAGACGCCCGCCAAGTGAAGTTGTCGCTAAAAGCGTAAGACGTCGCTATCCGGGGCATCCAGATGCCCGCAAAATCGATAGTCCCTTTGGGATCGGCCACTACCGGGAAATCTTCCACATAATGGATCGTATTCTTATTGTACCCAATAGATCCTTCGATAGTCCACCTATCCCATAAACGGGCCATTGCTCGATAGAAAACGTTGAGCTGAAAATTGTCCAATCGGTCTTCGTCCTGAGTAGCCCCCGGCGTCCCTTTCTCGTTGTCGTAATTTTTTCTTTCATTCCATCCCCAGTAAGCCTCGGTACCGACCTGCATCTGCCAGGCAACATCAATTCCGTCCTTATGCCAGGAAAAGTATGTGCGGGTACCTAGATTTTTTTCGTTCCGGAATTCATAATTGGTAATGAAAGGGTTTTCAAAATCAGTGTTCGAGCCGAACAGGCTAACGGTATGTGACAGGTTTTCTTTGATCTGTGCGGTGTGTGTTATCCCTACGATTGCCGTTTTGTTGTAGATTGCGGCTTGCTGTTCTTTAGCGCCTGGATTTGGGCCCGCTGCTGGTCTCGACATTTTAGAATTTTCGTCGAATTGCGCTTGGGTAAGTCCCCCGGGTGTCTGATAATCCAGATCGGTATACAGGGCAAACAGACGGAGCTGGTTTTTGGGAGAATATTGCCATTGGTGTGCCGTTTGGAACGTCTTGCGGTGCAAAGCGGTTTGGTCCCGATAGCCGTCCGAACGCAGGAAAGACTGGTCGAAGGAGAACTGGTATTTGTCGGAAATTTTCTGCTGAAAGGACAGCTGTTCCTGAAACAGGCCGAACGAACCTCCAGTGAGCAGGACGTCCAGATTGTCCTGTACCGCTCCAAACCCTTTGGGATCGATCTGAATGATGCCACCCGAGTTGGCACCGAATAGCGAGCCATCGGGACCTTTAATGACGGTCAGTGAAGCGATGCCGTAAGGATCCAACAGGTTGAGGTAGGTGTTCCCGCCCGCATCGGTCAGCGGAAATTCGTCAATATATATCTTTGTATTGCGGATACCGAAAGGCGAGCGTATGAGACTCCCGCGCATGGCCAGTCGATAAGATCCCGGTGAGCGCTCTTCCATCCGGATACCCGGAACGGTATTGAGGGCGGAGGTCAGTGTACCTGTGCTCTGTTGTTGAAGGACATGGTCGGATATAATGTGGGTGGAAGAGGTGACACTCATCAGTGGCTGTTGCAGAAAATAAACTTTGACCTGAACAGGTTGCAGGTTGATCTGTGCACTATCTGCAGAAGACTGGCTGTACAGCGGATGGGATAGAAGCAGGCCTGCCACACATCCCAAGGCAAGGCTTAACGTATTGTTTAAAAAAGGAATATGCATAAGTGCAGGCTAAAGTAGCTATAAGTTCTGAGAATATATCTTCGTATAAAAAATGTTATAAAGTTCCATAATTTTTGTTAACTTAATTGGCTTTATATTGTTTAATAGGGTAATAGGCTTTAAAACTTATAGCATATGATTGTAAAACATGAAACAACAGAAACAAAAGGTGCTTTCATTGCCTTGGAAGACAACAAAAAGATAGGGGAGATGGTCTACTCTTCGGCAGGGAACGATAAGATTATTATCGAACATACTGAAGTTCACCCCGATGAAAAAGGGAAGGGCGTGGGCCGTGTGTTATTGGATAAGGCCGTTGAATATGCGCGGGATAATGAGATAAAAATCGTGCCGCTATGCCCTTACGCCAAATCGATGTTTGACAGAGATGTCAATATCCGGGATGTGCTGGGTTAAAAAAGGATGAAAATTTAATCCGTAAGCATCGTAATATCTACCGACGGCTTAGGTAATTGCATCGCCAGAATTGCTTCCTTACATTCATCTACCATTTCTTTCGTCATCGTATATTGGGCACTTCGATAGTCTTTTACATGAAAAGTGCCTACTTTAAAGAAACCGTATTTATCAAAAAACTCGGTCAAGTCGACCTTGCTGACTTCACAGGCTTTTCGGACAAAATTCAGTTGATAGATCGCCGGATTTCTGTCCGGATTCTGGATAGCATGCTCCGCCGACTGCTGCCGGAATGTTTCAAATAAATCCGGGTAAAAGTTGGGGTTGTTGCCCACGGTTGTAAAGTAGATCTGCAATTGCCAGAGAGGTACGAGCCTATTCATCACGTCCGCATCTTCGAGGTAAGATATGCCTTTATGGATGATGCTGTCCCGTGCTTTTTCGTAATGATTTCTGTTACCCAGATTACTTTTCTGTCCTACGGATGTGGTGACGTACATGGTCATGACGTTGTTGGATACCTCGCCCATTCCTGCCCAGTTGAAGTAATTACGTAACTGGTGTACATGGCCGATCTCATGACTAAAGCCCCAACATGCACCACTTGTCATCAATAAATGTGGATCGATTAGCCTATTAAGTGCATATCCGGGTTTTGTACCCATATAAGCCACACCATCGCCGTCTCTGAACATGTAATAATTGTAGTTTACACGGGAGAGAATTTTATTGTCGGGAATGCGGTTATATTTCTCCAGGCCAATGATACGGAATTGCAGAGCAACTAACGTGTCATAATTATTGAGCAACTCGACACCCCTGCCATAGGCATATTTTTTACAGTCTTCTACGGGATAAACGATCTGGATGTGTTTGCCGAACGCATCGATGATGGGGTATACCGCATTGTCGAGCAGGCTATTCCAGTCTTGATCGCTATGGATACTGCTATCGAAATAACCGTTGACAGCGGCATTTACAAAATGAACCTGTACGTCATGCGCTTTGTCCGGGGTCTCGGAGTAGAAGTGAATATAAGCCAGGCCGTCAAAATTATTCAGCTCAACGATGTTGATGCCATTTTTCAAACGGAAGATTTCCTTTTTTATACCCCAGCCGTTCGGATCTTTTGTAGGGCTGATACCTTCCGGTGCCCGGCGATTCCAGTTTGGTACCCATAGAGACACTTCTTTGTCTTCCTGTATGCCGTCAACCAATACAATATGTTTTCCCTTGGGAAGATATATACCGGTGACATTTTCGTAACGACTATAACCATTGCCGATGGACAGCTTCTGACCCAATGTATTGGGTGATAATTTGGCTTGATAAGACGCTAAGCGGTACTGGGTGTTATAGGTGTCATTCAGAAGTCCTTCCGCCACGGTACGCATATCCTCATTTTTGAATTTTGAAAGGTCACTTTTTTTGAATTTCTTATTCAAGTGTGAGGCCAAACCGTTATCAAAATATTGAAGGTCATGCTGTATGTGGTTGATCAACGGTGAACGCTCCCGACCATTCAATTGTAGGGTAAGGAAGCCGATAATAAAAAAGAAACTGATTTTTCTTAGCATAGTTCCAGCGGGTTTGTATAAATGTCTCCTAAACTAATGCAAAATCGAGAGGTATTCAAATAGGAAAGGGAAGTCAAACGTTTGCATGCGTTGTAACATCTGTGTTGCAGATATCCGAAATTCTCTCCGGCAAAAGAAAGTTAAGTCTATCCATGATCCACCAGCTAAAGGAAAAGCTAAAGCTAAATATTCCTGCTGGGGTATTAATACAGATCTATAAAAGACTGTAGTTAAAAATACCTGTTTTCAAGTATTGCCTGATAGTGTGTGGACGATGTATTTTTGTTGATAACAAAAGAACTCAAACCAATCAATATATAGGCTATGGAAAAGAAGAATAAGTACAGTGTAAAAGGAGTTATTGGCATGCTCATCATGCTATTGGCCGTCGGCTGCTCGAAAGAAGATCCCGATCAGAAAGATGACGGCGATCAGTTCAACCCTAAGTTTGTAGACAGCAATTGGGGGCATTACAGTGGTGTATTAGTAGGATCGACCGGCTATTTTAACATCCTCGTTACCGGATCGGGAGTGAGTGCTGTTGTTGTCTTTGACGATGAACAGTATGAGATGCAAAGTAACTCACCTGTTCCGGAAAAGCAGAATTATGAAGTAAGTCTGTCCAAAGATGACGTTGTAATTAATTTTGTGGTAGACAAAGCCGGGAAAAGTCCGGAGGTAGAAGTGGAAATTCCCGATCATCCTTCGGTTAATGCCACGATCTTCAAAGCGGAGGAAGGTCAAACAGTTCGGAACTATCTGGGGTGGAGTAAATCGACCAACGGGCAAAATACGCATAACGAGACCTACAACATGACGATCAAGGGAAACAAATATGAAGTGGTGGCAAAGAGCGCCACTGACTCTTATAGTGAACTCGGTACGATAGAGTGGGTGGGTAAGGACAAGGTTAAGATTATAGCACCAGAGACTACTATCCTTGCCAATGTAAACCCACAAACGGGGGTGATCCACCATAAAGAAACCGGAGAGAATAATTATTCATTCGAGATACAGCTTACACCGCAAGATTTACTCCTTGACGACAATCCGGACTCGGATGATGACGGTGATGATTATGCTTCGCCAAAACCGGCTCCTGGAAGTTAAAGAGTCTAACAATTTTCCCAAAGTTTCGAAACTCTGGGTATATTTAATACGGATTAAATATACCCATAACGGATACATTGGGCAACAAGTTCGGCGGTGTTGCTGCAATTTGATTTTTTGAGGATATTTTTACGATGGGTTTCTATGGTATTACGGCTGACGAACAGTTTTTCGGCAATATTGTCTGTTGTCATCCCAAGAGCCAAATGTTTAATGATTTCGATTTCCCGTTTGGAGTAGGGGGAGTCGATGACAATGCCTTTGAGATCAAATGGTTCATAATTTGAAAAAACGTTGTCGTCGAATACATCCAGATCCATATAACTCGGCTCGCCGTCCAGGCCGATCAAAGAAAGCTTTCGGTTGTTGACTTGGGTGATATGGGTAATGTCCGTATGACAGCCGAATACTTTGAGCAGAGCACCATCTTCGGTCGTTTTCATGGTGATGGTCTGCAATAAGAACATGCGGTATCCTTTGTGTAGTGTACGCTCGCGCAGACAATAGGTAATCTTATACTTAACCATTTTTTCCGGCGGGACGCAGTGTTTTAAAAAATAAGCCACGACATCCTCACAACGCATCATAAAGGTAGCATCGTCCGGATGGACGAGGTTAATAAGGCGCGGCAGGGTTACCTCATCGGGAGGGATGCCTAATAGTTTGGTTGTGGAGGGGCTTACCACATCGAATGTCAATGTGGGCGAATCGATGACGTAATAGTAAAAGTCGCCCGGACAGAATAAATTGGCAAAGTAGTGGGCGATATCGGTAATGGCCGGAGCCATAGATTTTTTACCCAGATAGTTGTTGTGGGAGTGCCAGATGTTATAGATGGTATCGACTTTATTGCTCATAATTAAGTTATTTTAATCGGGGATATAGACGACACGGAAGCCGATATCGGCTTTTGTTTGTGTTTCACGATCACAATCTCTTGATATTATAAGTAACGACCAATTGACGTTATCATCCGAAAGAAAAGAACATATAAAATCTTGTCCTCTTATAACACGACGAGCTTCTTCTGGAGATTCAGGCGGTCCCTTTGGATTATCTTCGGGGCTGATTGAGTAATAATTTTTATTATACCAGTCGTAGCACCATTCTGCTACGTTTCCTGTCATATCGTATATATCTAATTCATTAGGTTGTTTCTCCCCTACAGGATGAATTTCGTGATGGCTATTTTTTCCATACCAAGCGACTTCATCAATATTGTTACTACCGCTATATTTATAAGCCTGAGTGTATTGTCCACCCTTGGCCGCATACTCCCATTCTGCTTCGGTAGGAAGTCTAAATTTACCGCCAGTTGTTTTGGAAAGCCACTGACAATATGCTACAGCATCCTTATAGCTCACATGCACAACAGGACAGTTTTCTTTACTATACTCTCCCGATTCATTGTGTTTCCAATTAATATTTTTTCTAAAGCGCCATTTATTATCCCAAACCTGGCTTTTCCCTGTTTGTTCCGCTGTAGTAAGATAATTAGTGCTTTCTATAAAAACTTTAAATTGTGCTACTGTTACTTCATGTTTTCCAATAAAATAATCATGTATGTTCACTTTATGTTCAGGCGTCGTATCATAGTACTTTGATTCTTTATTCTTACCCATTATAAAAGCACCTCCTTTTACGAACGCCATTGGCATACCCGAGACGTTGATTATACTATCTGCTTTGGTTCGTTTGCGCACTCGCTCGTGAAAAACCTCTATAGTAGGCAACCGCCCTGATAAGTCGTAAACTTCCCGATATTTATCCTCCAATCCGAGGATATCGTAGTTTTTAAGGTACAGATCACAGAGTTGACGCAGTTTCTCGAGCTGCTCGAAGCTGCCGTACGGATCAGCTTCCCATATCTTGCTCTCCGCCATAATGCGCAGGTGTAGGATATTGGGGGCGGATTTGCCGAGGAGTTTCTCGGTTTCGTCCAATAAGCTGATACAGGTCTGGTAATCCTTATCATAAAAAGCCTTTTCGGCATCCTCGTACTTGAAGCGTGCGACCGTGCTTTGGGCTTGGGTCTGTAAAGCGATTCCAATCCATGCCACGACAATCAGGACGATGCTATATTTTTTCATACTTTTTTATTTTTTTATCGGATTCCCCCAGAAATCCAATTCGGTGGTTTGTGTTTTTTGTGGTGCTGTAGTTTTCTTTTGGGGCTGTTTCGTAGTGGTTTCTTTCTTCGGGTTGATCGGGTTACCAAAGAAATCTAAAGCCGGTCCTGTGGATATGCGACTGTTGCCTTCGGTGTGTACGTTGAATCCTTTGTGTTCGACCGCTATGACTTCCATGCGGGCTTTTTGGGCGTAAGTGCTAAACTGCTCCCGATTGCGCTGCGCCTCCTCAAAAGAGGGGTAGGGGCCGTGGATAACTTCTTCCAATGGCGTGAGGGCATTCAGTTCTTCTTCTATTCTGGTCTTCATAGGCCAGGTGCCATCCGGATAGCGGCCCACGGCGAATGCATTGGAGGCATAGATCTTGCAGGTGTTTTCTTCTATCCGGCTGTTGTCAACTGCGTATACAAAGTAGTACAGGTTATTGCCGCTGGCTCTCGTCGATGACGTGGGCAGCTCGCCCGGTTCAAAATAACGAAATACCGAGGTACGTGCATTGCGCAAGGCTTTTTTTAATGCCGTGATACGTTCTTTTTCGAGTCTTTCCCGCTCTTCCCGTGCTTCCCGGATCGCTTTTCTTTTTGCAGCGCCTTCACCAATAGCCATCACTGCCCCTACACCCATACCGATCAAGGCACCTTTTGCCTGACCTACATTTCCGGTAGCAGTCGCTGCTCTGGCGAGACTACCGCTGCTTTCGAGTAGCCCCTTGCCCGAACTGTAGTCCAGCTGGCCGATAGCCTTATCCATTTCGGCGATGTCACGGTTTGTCTGCTCAATGCCCCGTTGGGCTTGCGCAAAGATCGCATCATTGTGGTCATCGACTCGTTTTCTTTCGGCAGCCTGTTCGGCTTTGTGGGCTCTCCGAGCATTTGCATTGCGAGCCCGCTGGGCCATCTCTGACCGATAGAATTCGTTGTTGTGTACTTCTGTGCCGCCGTAGTTTACAGTTTCTGTCCGGCCGTCTGCTGCCTTTTTTGTGACGGAATTGCCCCAAAAGTCCAGTTCGACCTGCCCTTGATTATTATTTTGTGCGACAGCAACGTTGTTATCCTGTGCTTGATCTTGTTTGGTGTTATTGCCTGATGTACCGTCAAAGTTATCGACCTTTTCTCCCTGCTGTTGCATCTTTTGCGCATTTTGCTGCGAGGCTTCCTGTTCTTTTTTCTTGTTTTTTAATTCGTCTATTTTTGCTTTTATGGCAGGGTCTTGCTTGACGCTGTAAGCGGCGGTATATTTTTCGATGGCCTCATCTGTTCTTCCGAAGGACTCTGCATTTTTGGCATCGGCCAGGAAGTTGTCAAGCTTGATCTTTATACTGCTCTCTGCCCATACTTTTTGGATATAGGTATTGATGTTTCCCAGACTAAATGAGTAGTCTGCCCATTTCCCCAGATTTCTGATAGAAACCTGTGGGTCTAAAGCGGAGAAAATATCCCTGACGGTATTCAGCTTGTTATCTTTGATAAATTTATTGAAACGCTCTCTATCCTGATCGGAATTGAACTTGACACTTCCAAAACTGCTTTTTCGGATTTGCCCATAATTTGCACCCTGTACTGCAAGGGACGCCGTGGCTCGTGCGCTGGCCTTGCCAAATTCGATATCTACCTCTATCCCGGAAATCGAATATCCTGTCGGAGGGTTGAGATTGGCTTCTGCAAAGGTCAACCGTTGACTGCCCCCATTGGGCAGGTTCATTACAAATCCTACATAATCAATGTTGAGTTCGACGTAGAGGGAAGTGGTAGCCGATGCTACCGTAGGGTTGGTCGTCCAATACCAATTGGCTAATCCGAATTTCAGTTCTAAACTATGTAGGTGTGGGATTTTGCTTTTGATCACTTGTTGGGTCACGTTAGAATAGAATAGATCCTGTGCAAAATTCGGACCCGTCACTACCCGAGCTGGATAGGTTTCCTGTCCTTGGACGTTGGTGGCCATGATAACTATACAGACGACCAAAATAGGTAAAAAAAATAGTTTCTTGATCATGGTAAGCATTCTTATTCATTTGCTTAATGTAAGTAGTACATTTTCAAATCACAAATGACACTTAAAGATATAAAATAATAAAGTTGTATAACAATACCTGTTTTCAGGTATTTACAGGTTGAGGTTTAATTCTGCATTTTGTATTAAAGCGTATGACAACGGTTTGTAAATTACCCCGGCATCACCCTATACGTCGGATCCTCTTCGATGTTAACTTCGATTATGCCTTTCGCGTTTTGTAAAAGATTGCGACAGTCTTCGCTCAAGTGACGTAAAACAATTTTTTTGTTCACACTGGCATACCTGTCGGTTATTTTGTGCAGGGCATCGATGGCGGACATGTCCATTACACGGGACTCTTGGAAATCAATAATAACTATATCGGGGTCATTTTGAATATCAAACTTTTCCAAAAAATTAGTGACAGAACCAAAAAACAGTGGTCCATAAATCTCGTATACCTTATATCCGTCCGGAGTGACCGACTTCCGTGCTCGAATTCTTTTGGCATTGTCCCAGGCAAAGACGAGTGCGGATACCACTACGCCTACTAACACGGCAAGGGCTAAATTATGCAGAACAACTGTAATACCTGCAACAAGTATGCCGACGAAAATGTCTGATTTCGGCATTTTGTTAATGATCCGCAGCGACACCCACTGAAAAGTGCTGATAGCCACCATCATCATGACACCCACCAAGGCCGCCATGGGAATCTGCTCGATAAATGGTGCGCCGACAAGGATAATCGCGAGTATGGTCAGTGCTCCGATGATAGCAGAAATCCGGGTTCTGGCACCTGCATTAAGATTAACCAAGGTTTGGGCGACCATCGCACATCCCCCCATGCCACCAAAAAATCCGTTGACCATATTAGCCGTCCCTTGGGCCATGGCTTCCCGGTTGCTATTTCCTTTTGAATTCGTGATTTCATCAACCATATTGAGAGTCAAAAGCGACTCGATCAAACCTACACCTGCCATGACAAGTGCATAAGGAAATATAATCTGTAAGGTCTGCCACTCAAATGGTACGCTGGGAATATGGAAAGTGGGCAGAGAACCACTGACGCTCGCGATATCGAAAACTGTTTTTGTGTCGATCTGCGCAAAGTAGACGATGGCAAATACAACAAGGATGGCAACTAACGAGGCAGGGATGGCCTTAGTGACTTTGGGGAGTAACACGACAATTAAAATGGTTAGGCCGACCAATCCCGCCATGGTATAGAGCTGACCGCCTTGCATCCAGGAAAATGTCGTTCCTTCATAGACTTTGAATTGCTCCAATTGAGCCATAAAGATGATAATGGCTAGCCCGTTGAGAAATCCATACATGACGGGTTGAGGTATTAGCCTTACAAATTTTCCAAGTTTAAATACCCCTGTTAACAATTGAATGATGCCGGCAAGGACTATCGTGGCAAACAAATATTCCACGCCGTGGGTCGCTGCTAAAGCGATGAGGACGACAATTGTGGCGCCAGCTCCTCCAGATACCATACCCGGGCGCCCACCTAAGATAGCGGTGACGATACCCATCAAAAATGCAGCATACAGACCGGTGAGTGGTGTCAGGCCTGCGAGGATTGCAAAAGATAGGGATTCAGGAATCATAGTCATCGCGACTGTCAACCCGGCAAAAATTTCGTTTTTAAAATTGATATTGGAATTATTTAAGGCAAGTTTACGCATAAATTTGACGTGAGATATTTAAAGTGTGTTTTCTGTAAAAAAAGTTTGCAGCAGATCGTTTTTTGATAGATTCCGAAGAGCTGACGTACCTGTTGTAACTAAATCCTCTGCCAGTTTAGATTTCTTTTTTTGAAGACCCATCATCTTTTCTTCGATAGTATTGGTACAAATCAAGCGGACGGCGATGACATTTTTTGTTTGCCCGATACGGTAACTGCGGTCAATGGCTTGGTTTTCCGTAGCTGGATTCCACCAAGGGTCCACGAGATATACATAATCTGCTTCGGTAAGATTCAAACCTACACCCCCAGCTTTCAAACTGATTAGAAATACACGGATACCCTTGTTTGTCTGAAAGCTATGGACTTTAGAAGCCCTGTCTTTGGTCTGCCCGGTCAAGTATTCAAACGGAATGTTTTTATATTCCAGTTGGGTTTTGAGTAGCTCCAGCATACCAACGAATTGGGAAAATACCAGTATCTTATGGTCTGCAGACTTGCTTTCTATTTGCTTCAGCAAAATTTCAATCTTCACAGCATGTTCGCCGGAGTGGCCTTCTTTCAACAGCACGGGAGAATTACATATTTGGCGGAGCTTGGTCAATCCCGTCAGTACGTGCATACTATTTTTATGAATCTCTTCCTCGTCGGTGGCGGAAATATAATCCCGTAATTCCCGTTCGTACATATCATATACCATACGTTGCTGCGCATTCATCTCGCAATAGATGACCATTTCCGTTTTTTCGGGAAGCTCTTTAGCAACCTGCTTTTTTGTCCGACGTAGGATAAAAGGTTTTATTTTTTGTTGGAGCTCTATGGCCCGCTTATTGTATTCAAACTTATCGATCGGAAGTGCATACGTATCTTTAAAATACTGTTTGCTTCCCAATAGGCCGGGACAGGCAAAAGAAAGCTGCCCATAGAGATCGAAGGTGTTGTTTTCAATCGGCGTTCCTGTCAATACGATTCTATTTCTTGCCTGTAAAAGCCGTGCAGCTTTGTACCTTTCTGAATTCGGATTCTTGATCGCCTGTGATTCATCCAAAAAAATATAATTGAAACGGTAGGCTTTCAGGAAACGGATATCCGAGAGCAGCATACCATAACTTGTCAATATCACCTCATATTGATCCATGTGCTGGATATTCTTCTGTCTGTCGTTGCCGTAATGCAAGTGTACTTTGATCGAAGGGGCAAATCGCTCGATTTCCTCCTGCCAGTTGAATAGCAGCGATGTGGGTACGACAATCAAATTGGTGTTATGTTGCTGTTTTTCTCTTTGCAACAAAATAAATGCGATAATCTGTATCGTCTTTCCTAATCCCATATCATCAGCCAAACAGCCACCGAAATTGAAATTGTCGAGAAAATTCAGCCATTTTAGTCCTTCATACTGATAATGTCGCAATTCGACTGTTAAGTCTTGGGGAACAAGTACTTCGGGGATTGACGTTTCGTCCAGAAGCTGCTGTGCATACAGGGCGATTTCTGCCTGAACCTCTTCGCTTAATACTTCTTTTTCAAATAGCGTAGCAACCTCGGTAAAACTGATCTTGGGGATTTTTAAAAGATCGTCTTCGATATTGCCTACTTGAAAATACCGGGCTATTTTTTCCACCCATTCATCCGGAAGAATGCCCTGTGTTCCGTCATCCAGTTGAACGAATTTGCTCTTGTTTCGAATGGTTCTGTGCAGCTGTCTAAGGGAAGCCTCCTTTTGGCCAAAGCGTACTTTCAATTGGGCATTGAACCAATCTACACCGCTAATGACCTGAATATTGATTTTTGCACGATGGGGGTTTAATGTGTTATTCTTCAGTTCGTTAAACCCTAATATGGTGATGTTTTCATTACGCCATACTTCAAAAGCTTCCAAGAACCATTGATCGCCAAAAAATTTATCCCGATGGAGATAGAAATATTCATGTTCCTCGATCTGCTCTTTAAAATGATCGTGCTGCTGCATAATGATTGTGGTCAGCTGAACTTCAGCGCTTTTGTTGCGCTCAATTCGAAAGACATTTCCATTATGATCGGTGTCGAACAATTGCTTGTGGGAGTATACGGGCACCTCCACATCCCCGTATTTTAGGACGGGCGTGATGGTGATGTAGTTGTTTTCCTGCTGTAAATAAATGATACGTTCCGTTTGGAAATTTTTTTCCGCCAATTGTGCTGGCGTAGCCGTATGTATATGGCTGTAGTGGATATGTATGTATTGCTCCAGCGATGATAATACTGTTTCGAGGAACTCTTCGTATTTGGACGCGTGGATGAGGAGGATTTCATTGTTTGACTTAAAGAATTTGACAACACGTAACAGATCAGGACTATCAAACAAGTAAAAATGATCCCGATAAGCCATAAAATATTCACTTTTCAGTACCACGTTCTTAAAAGGGAGCGCCCTATCATTGAACAGGATTTCCCCTGTGATTTCATAAAAAGGTTCTTTCTTGAAAACTGTCAGCTGTATCTCGGCTTTTAGTATCGCTACATTTATCGGGACCAAGGATTTGGCATTTATATGCTCCGCGATGCTACGATCGTGATAATAGGTGTCAAGTTCCAAAGGATTTTGAACGATAAGCTTCAATGCTTCCCATTCGGCCGGATTGAGATCTTCACTGTATTTGTTCAGAAAAGTCAGCAGCGCCGTATAGAACTTAATTTCTGTGGGATGTTGTGTCTTCCAGATCTGCGGCATCGGATCGATGTTCTCCACCGGATTTTTGATTTTACCGGACTGTGTCGTTTGGGCATCCATCAACAGAAAATGGATTTGGTTATAGTACCGGTGTTTGCTGATGACAAGAATTTGTTTTTTGGTGCTGTTATCTACCGGCAACCCACGGAATCCTGCTTTCCGTTGCGGTAATAAGTGTTGTTCGAAGACTTGATTATCGAGTTTTAATAATTCTTTTACGACAGGCTGTACATCAAGTTTGCCCTCTTGGTAACTGACCTGAAAGTAGATATCGAGATCAGGTTCATTTTCGAGACCATAATCTTTAGCCGTCGCTAATAACAGGCGACGGCGCATATCCTTGTCAAAGAAAATACGGTAATTTTTGTGTGCCAGAATACAGCTTATCACTTCAACCTCATGTGCACAAAGCTGAGGCAGGTTGTTCGCACAGGAACACGAGGTAATGATAGAATTATTCGATTGACTTACAGCTATTATAGGGTAATCAACTGTAGCGATTCTTTTTGTAAAAGCACCGGTATTGATCGCTATCGTAAGCGGGTAAATAGCTGAAAAATCCTGCTCTGTAAGGTCTGTATCGGAGGTGTGCTTGATTAAATCGTATGGGGAAAGCCTACAGATATCGGTGTTGTGTAAAATGTATTCTCGCGGTGTTGTCTCCATGATTATTACATTTTAAATCTATCCAACATACCCAGAAGTCCGGTCAATCCGCCGGTATGTACAAATAGAATACGCTCTCCGGATTGAAATGTATCCTGTTTGATCAAATCATGTAAGGCGTAAAGTGCTTTACCCGTATAAGTCGGTTCGATCAGAATCCCTGTTTTAGCCACAAAATCTTTGATAAAGTCAATAAGTTCGGATTTGGTTTTAGCATAGCCTCCAAAATGATAATCGGTGTGTAATACCGTTTGACCCATAGGAGCACAGAGCTTTTGCATCTCGTCAGCAATAAAGCTACCGTCTTTTAGTACGGGTATGACATGTAATTTACTGCTTAGGTTGTTCTCAGATAATGCCATAGCTATTCCTGCGGCTGTGGTGCCTGTCCCCGCTGCACAGAAGATATGAGAATATGTTACAGAAAGTTCGGTGATAATTTCGCGGCATCCTTTCGTAGCCTCTATTCCCCATCCGCCCTCGTCAATGAAATAGGCGTTATCAGTATCTGGAAGATCGGCAAACAACCGGTGCTTATCGCGATATTGTTCGCGCGAGACAAAATGAAGCTTCATTCCGAAGAGTTGACATAGGGTCAAAACAGGATTATCTACGATTTCTCCACGAATAAAAGCTTCAGTTGAATATCCAAATGTTGCTCCTGCACAGGCTGTTGCAAGGATATGATTGGACCATGCGCCACCGAATGTAACCAAATGACTTTTATTCGTTTCCTGTGCTTTTTTTAAATTATATTTCAGCTTTCTCCATTTATTTCCCGAAATAAACGGATGTATCAGATCATCCCGTTTAAATCCTACCTCTACGCCCTTCAGATCGTATAAAGGATGATTCATTTTTTGTTCGGGGCTATAGAAAGAAAAGTCCTGCATTTTGGGCAAAGTTAATGGATTTTGGGGGAATTCGTTTACTTTTGTACAATGGCAGAGGACGTAGCATTACAGGAACAGGACGAAACAGACTTGTACGAGCATATCCGTATCGTAGCGGACAAAGGACAGGCGTTGTTGCGGGTGGACAAGTTTTTGATGAATAGGGTTGAGAATACGTCCCGTAATCGCATACAGAATGCTATTGAAACTGAATCTGTCCGGGTAAATGATAGGCCGGTAAAGGCAAGCTATAAGGTAAAACCTTTGGATGTCATTACTATGGTACTGCCGGATCCGCCACGTGATACGGAGGTGTATCCGGAAAATATTTCCTTAGAAATTATTTATGAAGATGATGATGTGTTATTAGTTGATAAAGAAGCAGGTATGGTTGTTCACCCGGGATATAATAACTATACAGGCACTTTAGTCAATGCCTTGACATACCACCTTAATCTATTGCCCACATTGCCGGGTAATACGGGACGCCCGGGTTTGGTGCATCGTATTGATAAAGATACATCGGGTTTGCTGGTTATTGCAAAAAATGAATGGGCGATGACGCATTTGGCCAAACAGTTTTTTGAGCATACCATAGAGCGGCGTTATGTGGCGCTGGTGTGGGGAGATATTGCTGAGGACGGGACAGTAACGGGATATATTGGACGAGATCTTAAGGATAGACGAATTATGTCGGTTTATGATGATCCCGAAAAAGGGAAATGGTCCGTGACGCACTATCAGGTATTGGAACGATTAGGGTACGTGACTTTAATCGAATGTCAATTGGAAACAGGGCGTACACATCAAATACGTGCCCACCTAAAATCTATAGGTCACCCATTATTTGGAGATACCGGTTATGGCGGAGATAAAATTTTAAAAGGAACAGTTTTTAATAAATATAAACAGTTTGTAGACAATTGCTTTCAACTCTTACCTCGTCAGGCTCTTCATGCCAAATCTCTGGGCTTTCAACATCCGAAGACCCAGGAAAATTTATATTTTGAAGTACCAATTCCGGAAGATTTTCGTTTAGTATTAGAGAAATGGAGATCCTATGCTTCTGGAAAGGAATTGAATACATAGAATTTATGCCGATACATTATATGAATCATAACGGTACCTTAGTGCCGGAAGATACGACAATATTGAAAGTAGGAAATCGAGGTTTCCGTTATGGGGATGGTATTTTTGAAACGATGCTTTATAAAGATGGACAGATACGTTTCCTCCCATTTCATATTGAGCGCCTGCAGCGCAGCATGGATAAAATTCATTTGGAGAAAGTGAATAAGTTCGATGCCTACTTTGTCAAGACAGTCACCGAAGAATTGATTCGAAAGAACAATATGATAGGTCAGCGGGGTCGTGTACGGTTGATTGTCTATCGTGATGGGGAGGGGTTGTATACTCCGCAGACGAATGATCCGGGGTTTATGGTGCAAGTGCACAAAATTGAAGAGCCACAGCATAACAAAAAGGTCGGGTTGATTGTGGATCTATATACGGAATATAAAAAGCCATATAGTGATCTTTCGGATCTGAAATCAAGCAATGCGTTAATTTACGTCATGGCGGGTCTGTATAAAGATAAAGGACGCTATGATGATGTCTTGATACTCAATCAGGACGGGTATTTATGTGAAGGACTTACGTCCAATGTCTTCGTCTACTACAATAAAACGCTATATACACCGGCACTCAATCAAGCTTGTGTGAATGGGATAATGCGACGTGTGGTTATGGATATCGCTGCCAATGAAGGTATACCTGTTGTGGAAGCCGAAATAGGACCTGAAATTATGAAAGAGGCGGATGAGATATTTTGTACGAATGCTGTACAGGGGATCCAGTGGGTAATGGGGTATAAGCAAAAGCGCTATTTCAATCGAATATCCCGTATCCTACAGGAAAGACTTGAGACTTGGTCGTATGAAGATCAGATGTAGTTCTTGTGTCCTACTCTACATTTATGCTTTCGGCAGAGCCCAAATACATACCCCGGATCTGTACCAGATATTTGCTGTTGGAAAGATATTCCATTTTTTCACCTTTGAATGCCATATAAGCTGCCTTTTTCTCACTTTCAACAACAAAGGTTAAGAAGGCGTTGAAATATTGCTCGCGTTCTTTTAGAGAAGCATTGCTTTTTTTGCTAATGTATTCTACGAGGCCTTCGTTGATCTGAAGACCTACAGTGTTTCCTGTGCTTCGTTCAAAATACAGGAGTGGGTTTTTTAAAGTGTCCACATATATACCATAGGCGACTTGTTTTTTCGACGACTCTAAAATATATCCCTGAAACATAAAACTTCCGATATTCACACTGTCCACAAGTATGAGCTGTTTCATAATTTTTATAAGTAGGTAGGCATAAATATAAGTTTAAAATATGAAAGCAACAAGAATTATCTCAAAATGAGTCTATTTGTGAATTGGTATGGGATTTGTACCTCTTTGGTGTGCTTAGCTTTACATCGGCGGGGATATTTTGTGTGCCGGGCAATTTCTACATTGATCCGTGGCTACCTGTGGATATGGCTGTCATTACGCATGGCCATGGCGACCATGCACGGTGGGGTATGAAGAAATACCTGTGTCATCATTTTACCGTACCGATCTTAAAAAGCCGTATCGGTATAGATATCAAAGTCCAGGGTATAGGCTATAATGAACCTATTACGATCAACAATGTCAAAGTTTCTTTGCATCCGGCAGGCCATATCATCGGTTCTGCTCAGGTCCGTTTGGAATATCAAGGAAATGTAACCGTCATTTCGGGAGATTATAAAACCCAGAATGACTACCTATCTACACCTTTTGAGCCGGTGAAATGTGATGTGTTCGTAACAGAGAGTACATTTGGCCTGCCTATATATAATTGGTCGTCCCTGGAACAGCAGAACGAACAGCTTAGGCAGTGGGTAGCACAAAATCAGTCGGACAACCGTACTTCTGTATGTATAGGATACTCTTTGGGAAAAGCACAGCGAATTATGAAAGCTTTGGAAGGCTCAGCTCCGCTGTACGTCCATGCTTCTATTGGCAAGCTTAATGAAGCCTATACAAGTGTAGGGATACAGTTGCCGGACTACGAAACGATCGATCTGCGTGAAGATATCAAACGTATAAATAAAGGGATCGTTATTTTACCACCATCGTTGCTTGATTCGAACGTGATACACCGTATTCCTAATATGGCCAATGCGATTTGTTCGGGCTGGATGCAGGTGAGGGGAGCGAGGAGATGGCGTAGTGCAGATGCCGGTTTTGCAATCAGCGATCATGCAGATTGGGGTGGGCTGTTGGGTGCTATACGGGCGACGGGAGCGGAAAAGGTATATATCACCCATGGACGCACAAACATATTGGCACGATACTTAAATGAAATCGGTATAAATGCAGAAGATGTAAAAACCGAATTTGGTGACGAAGAGGAAGCCATAGATCCAGTAATTCCAGCGCGCCTATGAAAACTTTTGCCCGGCTCATTAATACTCTGGACAGTACCAACAAAACGAGTCTTAAACTTGAAGCTATCCACCGTTTTTTGTCGGAAGCTGATGAAATGGATAAGCTGTGGTTTTTGGCGCTGTTTACAGGTAAGCGACCGAAGCGTGCGGTGACCACCTCATTATTGAAGCAATGGGCTATAGAAATCGCTCAGATCCCGGAGTGGTTGTTCTTGGAATCTTACGCCGCTGTAGGTGATCTTGGTGAAACGATTGCCTTAATTCTTCCACCTCCAAATCAAGTGATAGAACGCAATCTCGCCGAATGGATGGATCTGATTATCCGTCTGAAAGATAAGACCGAGGAAGAAAAGAAGGCTTTTGTACGAAATGCCTGGGACAGCCTGCCTTATATGCAACGTTTCATTTTTAATAAATTATTAGGCGGTAGCTTTAGAGTCGGTGTATCTGCTAAAGGACTGATCAATGCGCTGGCCAAACATTACGGTATGGAGTCGAGTACGGTGGCACATGCTGTTATGGGTAACTGGAAGATAGCGGATACGCGTTTTGAAGAACTGATCCAAGGGAAATATACGCAAAGTAACTTATCCAAGCCTTATCCTTTCTGTCTGGCCTATGCTCTGGAAAAAGAGTTGGAAGAACTTGGCCCTATAACGAATTGGCAAACGGAATATAAGTGGGATGGCATCCGGGGTCAAATTATTAAAAGGAAAGGAGAAATATTCATCTGGTCCAGAGGGGAGGAACTGGTAACATCACAATTTCCGGAAATTGGAGAGGTGCTTATGCATTGGGAAGGTGATTTTGTGATCGACGGTGAGCTGTTGGCTTATAAGGACGGACAGGTGCTCCATTTTGCTGCCTTGCAACAGCGGCTGAACAGGAAGAACTTGACTAAAAAGATATTGGAGGAGGTGCCTGTAGTCTTATTTGCCTATGACTTATTGGAATGGGAGGGAGAGGATTGGCGTCCGAAAGCGTTAAGTGAACGTCGTGCTCAACTGGAAAAGATATTCGCGCAGAACCCGACGGCCAGGCTGCTGCTGTCGCCGATTATATCGGCTACGAATTGGGAAGAGCTAACTGCAATCCGTGCCGATGTGCGTACAATTAATAGTGAAGGTCTGATGCTGAAACATCTTGCTTCACCTTATCATACGGGTAGAAAAAAAGGAGATTGGTGGAAGTGGAAGATTGATCCATTGACCATTGATGCCGTATTGATTTATGCGCAAAAGGGAAGTGGACGCCGAAGTGCTTATTACACCGATTATACATTTGCCGTGCGGCAGGGTGATCAACTGGTTACTATAGCGAAAGCTTATTCGGGCTTGACGGATAAAGAAATTCAGGAGGTGAGTCGCTTTGTCAACAACAACGGCCTCGAGAAGTTTGGCCCGGTACGTACGGTGAAGCCGGAACTGGTCTTTGAGATTGCCTTTGAAGGAATTGCGCGCAGCAATCGGCATAAGTCGGGAGTGGCTTTACGTTTCCCGCGTATCCTTCGTTGGCGAAAAGATAAAACGGTGGCGGATATAGACGATATCGAAGATATCAAAAGATTAATTCAGTGAGGTGACGCAAAAGATGGAAGATACACCGGGCTACAGGACCGTAACCGAATGGATGCGATCCAAGGGCAATACGGCTTTTACGTTTCAACAAAAAGCCTGGGCGTATTATGCGAAGGGATACAGTGGCATGATCGTCGCACCGACGGGGTTTGGAAAAACTTTTTCGGTGTTTCTGGGCGTGTTGATCGACTTTATGAATCACCCCGAACGATATAAAAAGGGCCTGAAACTGTTATGGATTACACCGTTGCGCTCGTTGGCAAAGGATTTGGCCCGAGCCATGCAGCAGGCTATCGATGACATCGGGCTGGATTGGGTAGTCGAAGTGCGCAACGGGGATACAACGATTAAACAAAAGCAACGCCAGAGCCGCCAGATGCCGGATGTCCTGCTCGTGACGCCCGAAAGTCTACATCTCTTATTGGCACAAAAGGGAAGAGCACATTTTTTCACCTCGCTACAGGCTGTAGCGGTAGATGAATGGCATGAGCTATTGGGAAGCAAACGTGGTGTTATGGCTGAACTTGCTTTGGCATTTCTGCGGTTTAAATCACCCACATTGCGAGTCTGGGGTATCACAGCGACCATTGGCAATTTAGAAGAGGCGGCGGAAGTATTGCTTCCCCATGTCAAAAAGAAAATAAAGGTCGTTGCTAAAGAAAAAAAGAAAATAGACATTATTCCTGTATTTCCAGAAGAGGTAGAGATCTTGCCTTGGGCGGGGCACTTGGGGGGTAGGTTGGTAGAGCAGGTTGTACCGATCATTCTTCGCAGTAAATCGACGATTATTTTTACCAATACACGAAGCCAAAGTGAAATTTGGTATCAGTTGCTCTTGCAGGCTTATCCCGATTTTGCGGGGCAACTGGCGTTACATCACAGCTCCATCGATTGCCAGATTCGGCAATGGATTGAAGAGGCGTTAGGTGAGGGAAGACTGAAAGCTGTCGTATCAACGTCTTCCCTGGATCTGGGAGTAGACTTTAAACCTGTTGATACCGTTATTCAGGTTGGATCAAGCAAAGGCGTAGCACGGTTTATGCAACGTGCCGGACGTAGCGGACATTCTCCATTCGAAGTGTCTAAAATCTATTTTGTTCCTACCCATTCGTTGGAGTTGATCGAGGTCGCAGCCTTGAAGGAAGCTGTCAAGACGCAGACTATTGAAAATAGAGATCCGTTGGTGCAGACATTTGATGTACTCGTGCAGTTTTTGGTGACCTTAGCCTTGGGCGGAGGGTTTCGACCAGAAGAACTGTATCCCGTTATCAGAGATACGCATGCCTTTAGCTATATGTCCGAGGAGGAATGGCAATGGTGTATCCTGTTCATTACCGTAGGGGGTAGTATCGGTCAAAACTATGAAGAATTTCATAAGGTGGTGCGACGCGAAGACGGGCTGTTGGTCGTGGAAAAAAGACGTATTGCGATGTTGCACCGAATGAATGTCGGTGTCATCGTCAGTGATGCGATGATGCGTGTGAAGTTTGTGACTGGAGGTTATCTGGGCATGATCGAAGAGTACTTTATATCGAAGTTAAAGCAAGGAGATAAGTTTGTTTTGGCAGGTCGTGTATTGGAACTCGCTCGTGTAAAGGAGATGACAGCTTTTGTACGTTTATCATCAGGACGAGCCATTACACCGAGTTGGCTGGGTGGTCGCTTACCTTTGAGTTCGAACTTGAGTCATTTCTTGCGGCAAAAGTTGGCTTCATCTACACATGCGGGAACGAAAGAAAAAGAATTACAGTTTTTACATCCGTTAGTCGTACGGCAAAACGAACACTCCCACATACCTGCTGAAGACGAGTTTTTGGTTGAACTGATAAAGACGAGGGAAGGGTATCATTTGTTTATGTATCCTTTCGAGGGGCGATTGGTGCATGAAGTCATGGCTACGTTGCTGGCTTATCGCATAAGCCGCTTATTTCCGATCAGTTTTTCCATGGCCATGAATGACTATGGTTTTGAACTTTTCTCCGATTCGGAAATCAAACTGGATCAAGCACAACTGCAGCAAATACTGAGCGAGAAAAATCTGATGGACGATGTGTTGGCGAGTATTAATGCTACAGAGATGGCTAAACGGAAATTTCGGGATATTGCTGTTATTTCGGGTATGGTAGTGCAAAATTATCCCGACCAGCAAAAGAGCAATAAGTCACTTCAGGCTTCCTCGGGTATTATCTTTAAGGTGCTGGAAGAATACGATCCGAACAACCTTTTGTTGAAGCAGGCCTATATGGAAGTTTTCAACCAACAGTTGGAAGAACCCCGGCTTGTGTCGGCGTTTCAGCGTATCAACAAAAGTAAGATTATTTTTAAATTCGCTACGGGTTTTACACCGTTGAGCTTCCCCATTAAAGTAGATAGCCTACGGCAGTCGTTGTCCAGCGAAGATCTGCTGTCGCGAATCCAAAAATTACAGCATAATAACGCTCAACCTATTCGAAGAAAGTGATGAACATTGTCGAGCAAGACCTGATTTTTTCAGGAGAAAATCTTATACTGACTAACCAGCGTATTATCTATTGGCCGGAGGAAGATACATTGATTTTGTCTGACCTGCACTTAGGGAAAGCTGCACACTTCCGTAAACATGGCATTGCTCTTCCCAAGCAGGTAGCTGAACGGGATATTGAACGACTGGCGAAATTGATTACACATTATGCAGCGAAGCAAGTTGTCATCACAGGTGATCTTGTGCATGCAGGAGCCAATAAAGAAGTAGAGCTATTTGCTTCGCTTACATTACAGTTTCCAGAAACAGCATTTATCCTTATCAAAGGAAATCATGATAGGTTCATCGATAAGAAGTTAAGTGCTATTGGTCTCCATGCTGTATATTCCATTTGGAATATGGGACCGATCTGTTTTACGCATCAATATACGCGCGAACTGGCGGATAAATGGACTATTAGTGGGCACCTTCATCCCGGCGTTCGTGTGCAGTTGCCCACGAAGAAGTACCTGAGATGTCCATGCTACGTCGTTACCGAAAAGCAGATTATCTTGCCCGCATTTAGTTTGTTTACCGGATTAGATACCTGGTCGATACCCGAAAATGCGACTTGCTATGCTTTTTTTGAAGATGGCTTTTTTAAAGTAGGTTAGTCCTTATCTTCCAAATTTGAAATACATAGATAGGGGGTGTTCCTTGCTTTGAAGCCAGTTTGACACCATCCCCATACCTGTTACAGAAAAAGTAATACCGTTGCCACCGAAACCACAGACAAAGTACGAATTTTTGAAATTCTGGTGTTCACCGATATAAGGTAGCCCATCCTTCGTCTCTCCGAAAGTACCTGCCCACGTAAAATCTAAACAAAATTCCTTATCCGGAAATATCCGATGAAATGCACGCAGGAGTCTTTGTTCCTTAACTCCGATTAAGGCATCTCTGCGCGGTGGATCCTGAAATTCCTCATCTTCACCCCCGATAAGAAAGCGGCCGTCATCGGTGGTTCGCATGTAGAGGTATGGAGCTGCCGTATTCCAGATTAAAATATCGTTATATTGACGATACATTTCTTCATTTACTTCCGAAACAATAGCGAATGTACTGAGTAGATCTACAAATTTTTCGGGTATAACGTTGGCAACCTCATAGCCTGTGCAATACACTACGCGCTTCGCTTTAATCGTAGTCCCCGTAGCGGTGGTACATAGATTGAACCCCCGCTTATAATCTACCCCGGTTAATTCCGTTTTGTCATATATCCGCAGTCCTTTGCGTGCATTATATTGTAATATTTCGTGCGCCAATCGAAAAGCATCCACACTACCTCCTTCCTGGGATAAAATGCCTCCGTGGGCACCCAGAATACCATATTGGTGACGGATATCCTCTGCTTCCATCCACGCTACTTTGAAGCCAGCCTCTTTTCGAGCTTCAAATTCTTTTTTCAATTTATTTACATCTTTTTTCCAGGCTGCATAGTAAAGCGATTTTTTTTGGCGGAAACCTGCATCGGATTTTATTTTTTTTGCGATCCTACCCAAATCATCGATAGCCTTACAACAAGCACGATAACTGGCGACAGCCCCATCCTTACCGATTAATTCGGAGAGTTCATGTAGAGGCCTATCTATTTCATATTGCAGCATAGACGTTGTTGCAGAAGTACTGCCATTACATATTTCACGTTTATCGATCAATAGCGTGTTATAACCGTCTTGAATGCACTGATGAGCAATTAATGTACCGGTAATGCCACCGCCGACAATAAGCACGTCGCATACTTCATCATGATGCAAGGAGGGATAGGAGGCCAACAGCCCGTTTTTTACGAGCCAGAATGGTTCGTTTGATTTTAAGTCCATAATAAGACTATTTTTGTCACGTTAGAACAATCCGAACATCTGTGATTCGATCTTCTGTATAATCTTACCCAGATCTTCAGGTTTATTGGCAAAGTCAAGGTTGTCCTTGTCTAAAACTAACAGTTTGCCTTCATTATAGTTGTTGATCCACTTATCATATTTATCATTCAGTTTGGATAAATAATCCAGGCGGATACCAGCTTCATAATCTCTTCCGCGTGTCTGTATATTGCTCACCAGGGTTGGAACAGAGGCTTGTAGATAAATCAGTAGGTCGGGTGGTTTGATGTAATGGATGATACTATGAAAAATATTGCTATAGTTCTCAAAATCCCGTGCACTCATTAAGCCCATATCATATAGGTTTTCAGCAAATATATAAGCATCTTCATATATTGTCCGATCCTGGACCATATTAATATCCTTATTTTGCAGTTCGACAATATGTCGAAAACGACTGTTTAAAAAGAAGATCTGCAAGTTGAATGCCCAGCGCTTCATATCGCTGTAGAAGTCTTCGAGATAGGGGTTGTTTTCTACTTCTTCGTATTGCGGCTCGTATTTGAGATGGTGAGCGAGCAACTGTGTTAAAGTTGTCTTTCCTGCGCCGATATTTCCTACAATAGCTATATGCATCTTCTAAATTAAAAATTAAAAATTAAAAAAGACTCTACTATACTTCGTTTTGTTTGTCAATTATTATATGTCGACATTATCTTGTTCTTTAATACAGCTTTTTTAGCCCAATGATTTCTCTGACTTCCTGAATCGTTTTCCGCGCACTGACTTGTGCTTTTTCTGCCCCCATGCGTACTACTTTCTGAATATAAGCCTCGTCCTTCGCTATGTCGTCAATTCGTGTACGTACCGGCTCAGTAGCCCGTACCATATCTTCAGCCAATTGCTTTTTAAAATCGCCGTAACGTATTTCACAGGCGTTATAACGCTCTTCAAAATGGGCTAATGTATCTGGTGTCGACACGACTTTCATCAAGTCAAATAGATTTTGTATAGCTTCAGGTTTGGCTTGATGAGGCGTGGTAGGGCCCGAATCGGTTACAGCACGCATGATTTTTTTGCGTATGACTTCGGGAGCGTCCGATAGATAGATGCAATCGGCTTCCCCATTTGACTTACCCATTTTGCCTTGTCCGGTAAGCCCCGGAACCTTTACGAGTTTATCCGAATAGGTAAAGGCGAACGCTTCTTTAAAATACTCCACTTGGTACAAGTGATTGAACCGGTTACCGAAGGTTCGTGTCATTTCCAGATGCTGTTCTTGATCTTTGCCTACGGGTACCCGGGTACCGTGGTGAAGTAAGATGTCAGAAGCCATTAACACCGGATAGGTTAGGAGACCTGCATTGACATTGTTTGGATTTGCACGTACTTTATCTTTGAATGATGTCGACCGTTCGAGTTCGCCCAAATAAGCATTCATATTCATGTAGAGGTAGAGCTCGGCTACTTCAGGTACGTCTGATTGGATATAGATTGTTGATTTTTCAGGGTCTATTCCCGCAGCAAGGTATTCTACAACGACATTCCGTACGGTAGATTGGAGATCCTGCGGCGCAGGGTGGGTAGTCAACGAGTGAAGATCAGCTATGAAAAAGAAGCAGTTGTATTCATTTTGCATTTTGACAAAATTGCTCAACGCTCCATAGTAATTTCCTAAATGTAATTTTCCGGTACTTCTTATACCACTAACGACAGTTTCCATACAAGGGCGAATTTACGTATTTTTTCGGTTCTCATCCCTTTAAATAGAAAAAGAGACGTTTAGACAGCCTCTTTTTGTGTTCCCGAAGGGATTGGCTCAGCCGTGCGTACCCCCGCACTTGTGTCCTGAGCCTCCTTCGGATCGAACCCCAGCCTGCGTTTCGTTCTCCTCCCTTTAAACCACAAAAGCACCTTTTAGAGGTGCTTTCTGTGTTCCCGAAGGGATTCGAACCCCTATCTTCAGAACCGGAATCTGAAATTCTATCCATTGAACTACGGGAACAGTTTCGCAAAAATAGAACTTTTCAGCGAAACTCAAACTACTTTTTTAAAGTATTATTTTAATGCCCATGGTCACCTTCTTCGACCAGATGGAGCTCGACTTTAAGGTCCAGATCATTGGCCCCTGTGAATTTCGTGTAATCTTTATTATTCCAATCCGCCGCTGTGACGTTTTCTTTTACACCTGGGTTAAGGTGACGCATGACATATTGCAGAACAAACGAATCTGAAGTCTCGATTACCGTAAGATATCCCGTTACGCCTACATTGACTTTTTTATCATCTGCGTCTCTATCGGCATAGACATATTCCAGTGCGTCGGCCGGTGCGCCGAGGATAAACGCCTGATGGATATCTGCGCGGCTAACAAAGGTACTTTGGGTTTCCCTGCCGGCAAAATCGGTCGCCTTCAATTCAAGTTTGTAAGTTTTGCCATGTTCCAAGTGTATATGTGCACCAACCGGAGGCAATAGTTGTCCATCTGTCGGCTTAAATTTGACTTCTTCAACTTCGGCATCAGCAATATCATTATAATGGTAATGATCTTCATGTAATTCTCTTTCGACTTCGGTAAAGGTCAATGTTGCTGTACCGACTTCTTCCTGATCTTGTTCGGGCGTTGGATCGTCTTTTGTACATGATGCAAAAGTTAGTACCAAGATGATTGTTAAGTAGTTTAATATATTCTTCATGTTGTTTTTCTTAAAAAGTGTAATTTAATTTTATTGAAATATTGCGCCCGCGCGCATGCGCGTAATACCTGAATCTATCCATATAGTCCTTATAAGCTGCGTTGAATAGATTGTCGGCATCCACCAAAATATGGAGCTGCTGTCTGTCATGGACAGCAAAGGAATAGGATGCGGTAGCGCCCCACAGCTGGTAAGCCGGTGGTGGGGCCGCATAATCCGAACCGTCTTCGTAGTGTTTTTGCCGAGCGACGTAGGCGTGATCCAGTTTTATATAAGTACCCTCGCCCCAACGATAAGCGATGCCTTGATTTATTCGGTCTGAGGGTATAAAAGGCAGATAGGTGTCTTCTGTAGAATTGATTCCGATGACAGATGAGACACCCGCTGTATATACCCATCGATTAGCTAAGTTTGCCGAAATATGTATGTCATACCCATAGAGTAGGGCATCCTGCTGTACATATTGAAACAGCGGGAAGGTTCCTCGTATGGTCTGACGCACCGAATCCGGATGGGGTTGTGCATAGATATAATCAAAAATCCTTTGCGCGAATAGATCAGCGTTAGCTTCAATACGTTCCCGGGCAAAATGAATAGTGTTAACCCATTTTATCCCTTTTTCACTTTTCATGTTTGGATTGCCCACTTCGTATGTTCCTGTACCGTGATGTATACCATCGCTGTAAAGTTCGTTGGCCGACGGAGCCCTCCACGCCAGACCGATATTGCTTTTCCAATACCAATTTTTTGTGATTTTCAGCGTATTGCCAATCATTCCCGACAGGTTGTTAAAATGTTTTTGATCCTGTAAAAGATATTGATTGAGCGAACCGTCACTATTGGGCTCTCGATAATTGTACCGATATCCGGCTACATCAAAATATTTGTAATCGTAGCGCAAACCCAGTTCCGTTACATTGTTGTGCCAACTTAATTTGTGCGTAGCAAATGCACCAAAGGTATGGTTGTCGAAATTTGGAATAATGGGCGTTGTACCTGTTCCGGGGACATTGTTGTTCACTTGCAGTGTCCCCGATATACCCAACTTTGTTTGCGCTATCTGATAGAGAATCTCCATATTTTGTGTCGTCAATACCATGTCAGCCATGGGTGTATCGTCGCTCTGAACCCGTCGTAGATCGAACTCCTTTCTATGATTGCGTTGCAAACTATAGGTGGCCTCCACTTTTTGGCGGTCGGATAACTGATATTGCCAGTTCAGTATACTCGTCTCGTGAAGAACCTTTTGTTTGGGCGCATCGATAAGGTACGAAAAAGCATAATCGTCATAGGGCCTGCCGTGTGCTATTCGTGCAAGGATATCCGTTTTCGAGCCAATATGTGCACCGATAAATACCCCCAGTTCGGTTGCAAAACGGCTATGGCTTATGGCAAAAGTATGAGCGTGATGCCGATAGCGTAACCTCATACTGTAATTGAGCTCATTTACACCTGTATTACCCAGATAGTAGTCTGCCGTTTTTGCATTTCCACTTTTTGTACCTGAGATATCTACATGATACGAAAACCCTTTGTATGTCCCTTTTGCCCCCGTATGGAGCGTGTACGCTTTTCCGTTGGACTGGAATATACTGTTGATCCTCCCAGAGAAGATTCGGTCGCTGTCGGCTGTATCTGGTACTAGAACAATCACACCGGCCAAAGCATCTGGTCCATACCGTACGGCATCTGCATTTTTGATGACTGTAATGGACTGAGCACTGAAAGGGTCTATTTCGGGCGCATGATCAAGCCCCCACTGCTGACTTTCGTGCCGCACACCATTGTTAACAATCAGTAAACGCGAACCGTAAAGTCCATTGAGTACGGGTTTGGCGATGTTGCTTCCCGTTCTTAATATATTGACTCCGGCAATGTCTGTCAGTACTTCTGCCAGATTTTTTCCATAGCTCGCTGCTCTTCGTTCCTTAGACAAAAGATGTGAGCTCAGCGTATGCCGGGTATCGCTATTGCCGATAACCTCTACACTGTCGATGTATCGCCCTATATAGCCTTCTATGTCCTCTTGTCCAAATGACAAAAATGACAATAGAAAGAAATATAGGAATATTCCAAATTTCTTCATGTAATATCAAAATGAGTGACCTAATGGAGTTCGATGTCAGGCCAATAGAGGAGGGTCTTTGTTGGAACATAGTCGAATGGCCAGACTTTCATATTGAATGACTATCCGATCGTTCTTGGCGATGCCAAATGGCTTTTCAAAAATGCTCAGTTTGACAAAAGGTGTGGTTAGAATTGCCGAACCGGAATGGATGAAAAAACAAATCGAACAACTGTCTTCGTCCGGTGCATGATCGTGTGTGTGACGCGTAGTACAATCTTCAGGATGACTATGGTCGTGCCACACAATTGCTCCACTCACCCAGAGGTAAAGACAAGATAACAATAGGAGCAAAATCCTTTGTACTACTTTCATCGTTGCAAAGATATTGTAAATGCAACAAAGTAGCAAATAAATATTTCGTTAAAATTTCTAAACGGGCTCTAAGATCGAGGATGATATTGGGTAATGACGGAGTGGAGATAATCATTGTCGACATGCGTGTAGATTTCGGTGGTGGTAATACTTTCATGACCGAGCATATCTTGTACGGCACGGAGATCAGCTCCTCCTTCGACGAGGTGTGAAGCAAAGCTGTGCCTAAACGTATGTGGACTGATCTTCTTTTGGAGTCCAATTTTAGCAGCAAGATCTTTAACAATAATAAAGATCATAACTCTGGATAGCGCGGCTCCCCGTCTGTTCAGAAAGACAATGTCTTCATGACCGGTTTTGACAGGTTGATGCACTCGTACTTCGTTTATATATATATTGAGGTATTTGGCTGCTTGGCCACCTATAGGTATGAGGCGCTCCTTGCTGCCTTTTCCTTCTACCTTAATAAATTCTATTTCGAGGAATAGATTGGATAGCTTGAGATGTGTCAGTTCTGAAACACGTAGGCCACAGCTGTACAACACTTCCAATATCGCTTTATTTCGCATCCCTTCGGGAGATGAAAGATCTATAGCTTGAATCAATTCGTCAATTTCTGTTATAGTAAGTACATCGGGTAAGGTTCGTGGAAGACGTGGACTTTCGATCAATTCGGCTGGATTTTGGGGTATCTGATGCTCGAGCTGCATATAAGTGAAGAATACTTTAATACCAGAGAGCAATCTTGCTTGTGTGAAGGGCGAAATATGAAAAGTATTCATCCATGCCAGGAAATCCTGAATATCCTGAGCTGTCAGATCCATTGTTGTTAGGGATCGTTCCTCGGCATACACCCGCAATTTGCGTATATCGTTCAGGTAAGCCTGTATGGTATTAACCGAAAGGTTTCTTTCAAATTCTAAATAATGCTTAAAATCCAGGATGAAATTATGCCACATCTTATTTCCGTGAGAACAAGGATAGTTTTTTATCCTAATTATTTATTAAAAAATAAATATTAATCCATTACTTTGTTTCAAAACAAATCATTGATATGAAGCTATTAAAACCTTTTATCATTGCGCTCTTGCTTTCTACTACCTTGGTGTGGTCCGAAGCAAAGACGTTTAACAAAGCTACTATATTCTTCGATGGGTACGAAATTTTAACGCAGGATACGTTAAAATGGGATACACCCCTGCCTTTTGATTCCAGCGTCATCGTAGGAAAATTGCAAAATGGGTTTACTTACTACATCCGTAAAAATACGGAACCCGAGAAACGAGTGACGTTATATCTGGGCATGAAGGTCGGGTCGATTTTAGAGACAGAGGAAGAGCTGGGGTTAGCCCATTTTATGGAACACATGAATTTCAACGGGCTGAAACATTTCCCCAAAAATGAGTTGGTCGATTATTTGCAAAAAGCCGGTGTACGATTTGGTTCTGATCTGAATGCTTATACAGGATTTGAGCAAACCGTATATCAGCTTCCTATCCCGTCGGATGATCCCGAGTTGTTGAAGAACGGATTGCAGGTCATGCGTGACTGGGCGCAGGATGCCTTATTGACTACGGAAGAAATCAATAAAGAACGTGGAGTCGTCCTCGAGGAAATGCGTGGGGGCAGAGGTGCTAACCAACGTATGCAGGATAAATTTTTACCGATGGTACTCAATCAATCGTTGTATTCTAAGCGTCTTCCTATCGGAACAGAAGAAAACATTACAAATTTCGATCCGAATGTACTCCGCAACTTTTTTGATAAATGGTATCGTCCTGATTTGCAGGCGATCGTCATTGTGGGGGATGTCGACCCAAAAGAAATGGAAAGGGAAGTAGTACGTCTGTTTTCGGATATGCGGGTCAAGACCAAACCTGCAGAGCGGAAAGAGTTTACCATAGACCTAACAAACAAAAATCAATATCTGGTCGTTACTGATCCGGAAATGCCTTATACGGTTGGGCAGATCCTTATCAAATATCCCGAGGAAAAAATAAAGACAGTGGCGGATTATCGGTATTCGCTATTAAAAAATGTTTTTACGCAGATTGTGAATGGCCGACTGCTTGAATTGGTACAGTCGCCTGATGCTCCTTTCCTGCAATCGGCTGTCCGTTTTGATGCATTATTTGGTGGCTTGAATAACTTAAGCGCTTTTTTCGTGGCGAAACCGGGGGAAATTGAACAGGGCTTTAAAGCTCTTTTTCGGGAACTGGATCGTATCCATAAATTTGGTGTTACGGAAACCGAATTTAGTCGTGCCGTGGCTGCCTTGCAAAAAAGTAATGAAACGTCTTATATAGAACGGGATAAACGCAAATCCAATAGTTATGTGGATGGGTATTTGAATCATTTTTTGAAAGATACTCCTGTGTTGAGTAATGAAGATCGGTATCAACTGGTGAAACAACTTTTACCGACTCTTACTTTGGAAGAGGTCAATGCTATCGTGCAAAAATATTATGTGGACAACAACAGGGACATCCTTGTGCTGGCTCCTGAGAAAGATAAAGAAAAGCTGCCTGCGGAGTCACTGGTCAATTCCTGGCTCAAGGAAGTGGATCAAGAGCAGCTGACCGCTTATGAAGACAAAACCTCTGAATTACCGTTGCTGTCCCAGCAACCGGTGAAAGGAAGCGTACAGACGAGTAGAGAAATTGAGGGGATTGCGACAAAAGAACTGGTGTTGAGCAATGGGGTGAAAGTTTTATTGAAACCAACGACGTTCAAAAATGATCAAATTCTGATTTCTGCCAGTAGCCCGGGCGGATCTTCGCTGTATTCCGATGTAGATTATATGTCAGCGTCTAATGCTGCAGCGTTGGTCAATAGTAGCGGTCTTGGGCAATTGAATACGGTAGAACTTCGTAAATACTTGACCGGTAAGCAGGTGAATATATCGCCTTATATCTCGGAGCGTTCGGAAGGATTATCGGGCTCCAGCGATAAAGAAGGCTTAAAGACCGCTTTTGAAATGATATACGGATATTTTACAGAGCCGCGGTTGGACGGCGATGTATTTGATAATATCATTTCACGTATTTTATCCTCCTTGGAGAATAGAGATACCGATCCACAATATGTGTTTGGCGAACAGGTTGCCAAGAGCCTTTATGGAAATAATATCCGCCGTATTCCGCCCACAGAAGAGGCCATAAAAGCGATAGATCGGGATCGGGCTTTGTCTATTTATAAAGAACGGTTTGCCGACGCATCAGACTTTACATTTACAATTGTGGGCTCCTTTACAAAGGAGGAAATAATGCCTTACTTGGAAGGATACCTTGCGGCACTGCCCACGGTGGATAGAAAGGAAGAAGCCCGTGATCTGGGGATAACAGAACCGGAGCAGGGTTTCCGGAAGCATGTCTATAAAGGTAAAGAACCAAAAGTTAGTGTTCAGCTCCGTTATTACGGTGACTATGATTATTCCGAAACAGAAAATCTACAATTTGACGCATTGGAAAGTATATTGACAATCAAACTCATCGAGCGGTTGCGTGAAGATGAAAGTGGGGTCTATGGCACCGGCGCACGGGGGACGACGAGTAAATTTCCACACGGTCGATATACCTTTATGATTGGCTTTGGTACGGGACCGGAAAAATATGAATCGCTTATCCAATCGGCGTTGGACGAAGTGAATAAGATTAAGACCAATGGGCCGGATCAAGTGGATCTTGATAAATTTATTGCGGAACAAAAACGACAGCTTGAAGTACAGTTGCGAGAAAACCAATTTTGGTTAGGGCAAATTGCCAATGCTTATCAAAATCAAGAAGACCCGACGTATATCTTGCGTTACCGGGAGGAGCTGGAAAAACTGACGGTTGATGATGTAAAAGAAATCGCGAATAAATATTTGAAAACCGAACGTTTGTTTACCTTTATTCTTCTTCCAGAAGAAGGAAATATGTAACTTTGCGCCATGTCTGAAAAAATTATAATTCTTGATTTTGGTTCGCAATATACACAGCTGATAGCACGGCGTGTACGGGAGCTGAATGTATATTGTGAAATCCACCCGTTTAATAAAGTCCCCGATTTAGATGAGCATGTCAAAGGGGTGATTTTTTCAGGAAGTCCTTATTCGGTACGGCATGAAGATGCACCTCAAATAGATTATAACCTCTTTCAAGACAGATTTCCACTACTGGCCGTGTGTTATGGCGCACAGTATTTGGCCCAGCAAGGGGGAGGGGAGGTATTACCTTCGGCAATACGGGAATATGGACGTGCCAACCTTCAGTTTGTAGATCAGCAAAATCCCTTGTTGAAAGGAGTACCTGCACAATCACAGGTGTGGATGTCGCATGGTGACACGATCAAGGATGTCCCTGCAGACTACAATATTATCGCCAGTACAGATAAAGTACGGGTAGCGGCTTATCAAATCGGCAATTCGAATACCTATGGTATCCAGTTCCATCCCGAAGTGACACACAGTACGGACGGACAGGTGTTGTTAAAAAACTTCGTCGTCGATATATGTGGTTGTAGCCAAGATTGGACGCCGGATTCGTTTGTGGAATTTACAGTGGCGGAATTGAAAGAACAATTGGGCAACGATCACGTCATCATGGCTTTGTCAGGTGGTGTAGACTCTACGGTTGCCGCTGTACTGTTGCATCACGCCATTGGTAAAAATCTACATTGTTTCTTTGTGGACCATGGCTTGTTGCGCAAAAATGAGTTTGAACAAGTCCTCGATTCCTATAAGAATATGGGACTGAATATAAAAGGCGTCAATGCAAAAGATTTATTCTTTGGAAAGTTAAAGGGTGTTAGTGAGCCTGAGCAAAAACGGAAAATCATTGGAGCCGCTTTTATCGACGTTTTTGATCAAGCCTCAAAAGATATCCAAAAAGAACTACCTGAAGGAGCTGAAGTGAGGTGGTTGGGACAGGGGACGATCTATCCGGATATTATTGAATCGGTGTCGGTAAAGGGACCTTCGGCAACGATAAAATCGCATCATAATGTAGGTGGATTGCCTGACTATATGAAGTTGAAAGTAGTTGAACCTTTGAAAACGTTATTTAAAGATGAGGTAAGACGTGTCGGAAAAACGTTAGAAATAGATCCAAATATCTTAAATCGGCATCCTTTTCCGGGCCCAGGCCTGGGTATCCGTATATTAGGCGATATCAACGAAGAAAAGGTACGGATTTTGCAGGAAGCTGACGATATTTATATTCGCAATTTGAAAGAATCGGGTTGGTATGATAAAATATGGCAGGCAGGTACTATATTTTTACCTGTACAATCGGTAGGTGTCATGGGCGACGAGCGTACCTACGAATATGTGGTCGCACTCCGTGCGGTGGGCTCACTTGACGGAATGACTGCCGATTGGATTCATTTGCCATATGAACTGTTGGCTAAAATTTCAAATGAAATTATCAACCACGTTAAAGGAATTAATAGGGTCGTTTATGATATCAGCTCAAAGCCACCCGCAACGATAGAATGGGAGTAACATCATGAAAAATATATTCGTTCTTTATATCACATGTTTGCTTTTTGGTATTTCGGCCTGTACACCGAAGGTGGGTGTGTTGCGTTCACCGGAATATAAGGGAAATGTAGGAGCTGGAACGGATACGAAGGCGAATCGCGATGATGCCTCTGACAAAGCCATAAAAGATGCTGCGGCAGGTAAAAAGAATCTTTTAGAGTCGAATATAGCCTTAGTGCTTCCGTTTCAGCTTGATCAAATCAGCACATCAGCTATTATGGAGAAGGATGTGAAACGCTCTGCATTGGCGCTTGACTTTTATCAGGGATTTCAGTTAGGTTTGGAAGAATCATCTAAAGACGGTAAAGACTTCGCGCTACATGTATTGGATTCCAGAGATAATGATATTCAAAATGCAACTTTAGCCAAGTCGGAGGCTGTGGAAGACGCCGCCGTGGTAGTCGGACCAGTGTATCCAAAAGAGATTAAATCGTTTGGTCAAAATTTATCGAATAAAAATATTCTTCAGATTAATCCGCTGGCGGCAAGTATGCCTTCGGAGTTTAATCTCCCCAATCTGGTATCGCTGACACCCTCTATAAAGATGCACTCGAATGCTATTGGACAAGCTGTCGCAAAGGAATACAGCGTGGGAGATGTCATCGTCTTATATAACACGACAGATAGTGATGGTCGACAGTTTTTAAGTGGAATGTTGGGTGTTGTCAAACAGGCTGCAGGCCAAGCACACATCGTATCAGTCTCTTCTATAGCGCAGCTGAATGAACAGTTGGCAAACGGAGCGGTAACACATGTTGTCACCGGAACGACGGATAAATTACAAATCCGGCTTTTGGTCACGAATTTGTTTCGGAAAGTCGAAGAGGAAAATTATAACATCCGGTTATATGGACATCCACTTTGGGATCGTTTCGACTGGAGTGTTTATCCCAATTTTTCGAATCTAAAGCCAAAAATTTCTTCTGAAAGCACGATGAAAGAAGGAACGAATGTTCGGAAATTTAGAGAAATGTATCAAGCTGCATATGGCGTACAACCCTCGGATCATTCTTTCAAAGGCTACGATTGCGCGCGCTACTTCGGAACTTTGCTTGCAAAATATGGCAAGGATCAATTGAAGGACAAGCTGGTAGAAGAGCCGTATGAAGGTCTATATAGCCGCTATAGGTTTACACATAACGCTACCTGGGGATACGTCAACGAAGCGGTGGCTATCCGGATGTATCGGTACGGCGGCTTTGAATTATACTAATTTCCGATGAGCCTGAACGAAAAACGTGTCCTGCAGCACATACGGAATTTTGAAAGGGCGCTGGATGCATATACTTACCGTGAACCGTTAGCACGGTTTCTGACGCAATATTACAAACAAAATCGACAGATGGGGTCGTCCGATAGGAAGATGACCTCTCGTTTGTGTTATAATTACTTCCGAATAGGGGATTGGATGAAAGAAGCACCTCTGTTAGAACGACTGACCTATGCGGAATACCTGTGTGAGCACGACTCCCCGATTGTCCAATTGCTTCAGCCACAGCTGTACGAGACAATACAGCAGGACGTTTCTCAAAAGATCTCGCATGTTCAGGCTGTAATAGAAGATTTCTTTCCATTTACTGCCGAATTTTCGTCAGGTATCGATGACAAAGAATTTCTGCAAAGCCAGTTGATTCAACCTGATTTATTTATTCGTTTACGACGCGGAAGTGAAGAAAGAATACTATCTGAATTGAGAAGTAAAGACATCAAATTCAGACAAATTACAGAAAGGACATTGGCCTTACCTAATGGAACAAATCTGCTGCAATTGGATAGGTTGGCCGGTCTTTACGAAATACAAGATTTAAGCTCACAAAGGACGTTGGATGATATAGAAGTGCAACAAGGTGAGAAATGGTGGGATGCCTGTGCCGCTTCGGGCGGTAAGGCTTTATTGCTTTTGGATAAGTATCCTCATGTGAATCTGTTGGTGTCGGATGTCCGCCTCTCAATTTTACGAAACCTAGACGAAAGATTTGAACGAGCGCGTATAAAAACACCGTACCGTAAAAAAATAATTGACCTCACACAAAAGACTCATATTTTGCAGGGAGAAACCTTCGACGGTATTATTTTGGATGCACCTTGTTCGGGGTCGGGGACTTGGGGGAGGACGCCTGAGATGAAAGTTCAGTTCTCCAAAGAAAAACTTCAGGCATTTTCCGAATTACAACGCTCACTCTCATCCAATGTTGTCAGTTCACTAAAGCCGGGGAAGACATTAACATATATTACTTGTTCTGTATATCGGGCAGAAAATGAAGCTATTGTAGATCATTTGGTGACAAATCATAAGATGATATTGAATAAGATGCATATTTTACCAGGGTATCAGGAAAAAGCCGATACCATGTTTGTAGCACAGTTAACCAAACCTTAGTCGCATTTACTGGGAATAACCAGTACAGGACAATGCGATTTCCGAATTACTGATTCCGACACACTGCCAGAAATAAACCAGTCAAATCCTGATCGTCCATTAGACCCCATAACAATGAGGTCTGCAGACCATTCCTGAGACAAGTCCAGAATCTCTTCGCGGATGTTCCCAACCTTGCTGAAGGTAAAAATCTCCTGTGCGTTTGTAAAAGATTCAGAAAGCCCGTCGAGATATTCCTGCGCAGTTTGTACCTGAATTTCAGAAACTTCAGGAACGACGATAGGCTGTTGGCCTAACAAGGGGTCAGCACCATAGCTTGCTGGCGAAGTAGGCGGTATAACCGTTATGAGGGCGACAGTCGTTGTCTCGGAAACCAAATCCTTGGCGTACTCGATCACTTTATGCGAACAAGGCGTATCATCTACGGCCAATAGTATGCGTTTAAATTTAGAGTAGCTCATTTTTAATTATTTAAAGTATCTTCGCATTATAAAACAAACAGGAATATCGAATTGTTTTATGCAACCGATATATTATGGATAAAGTGACTACATCCCTCCCCATTATTCCGCTGCGGGCAGAACCTTCTCATCGAAGTGAGATGGTATCGCAGGTGTTATTCGGAGAAGAACTCGTTGTGCTTTTGAGCCAAGGAGAGTGTATACAAGTCCGTATGCAGGAGACGGCTTACAAAGGCTGGGTACAGCAGTCGCAGGTATCGCCTTTTGTTGGACAACATGCTACGGTCGCTCAACGCATCGTGGGTTTAGACCCGGTATATGTGACAGATGGAAAGCACAAGCGTATGTTGCTGCATACGACACCCATTCATGCACCACAGATACAGATGGGCGATACTCTTTTTCGCTTTGAGGGGGTGTTACGGGAACCGAGTTTAGCCGATTTTGATGCCGAATTTTATCGGTTGATCGATTATTATCTCGGTAGTCCTTATATGTGGGGCGGTCGATCGATATTTGGAATAGACTGTTCGGGCTTTACACAGGCATTTTATGCCCATTTTGGGTTTTTCTTAAAAAGAGATGCCTATCAACAGGCTGATATGGGAACCACTATAGATTTTGTTACGCAGATAAAGCCCGGAGATTTAGCCTTCTTTGATAACAAACAGGGGAGGATTACACACGTTGGAATAATGATGGATAAGCAGACGATTGTCCATGCATCGGGGCAAGTGCGGATCGATAAGATGGATCAACAAGGTATTTTTCGTGAAGACGAAGATCGCTATACGCATAATCTCCGTATTGTTAAAAGATATTTTTGATACTCTGCTCGCAACAAAAAGTCTCATTTTGTCATCAGAAACTGACATCCTGTCTTGAAATATTGGATTGGAACAAGTCTTGATGGGCAATGTTCGATTAATTAAACAACGTAAAAGAGAACAGACTATATGAGCACAGAAAAAGGTACAATCTCGATCCATACCGAGAATATTTTTCCGGTAATCAAAAAATTTCTTTATTCCGATAATGAGATATTCTTACGTGAATTAGTTTCCAATGCAGTAGATGCTTCTCAAAAAATTAAGCGTCTTTCTTCGTTAGGGCAATTTTCTGGAGAAGTTGGTGATCTTACCGTCGATGTCAAGTTTGACGAAAAAGCCAAGACCATTACGATTTCGGATAATGGTATAGGTATGACCGCAGAAGAAATCAAAAAATATATTAACCAGATTGCATTTTCCGGAGCAACAGAGTTCATGGAAAAATTCAAAGAGGCCAATGACGCCAATGAAATCATCGGTCGGTTTGGTTTAGGTTTTTATTCTGCATTTATGGTGGCCGATAAGGTCGAGATCGAATCGCTTTCTTATCAGGAAGGCGCCACTCCGGCGCATTGGACCTGTGACGGTAGCACCTCATACGAAATTTCCGAAGGCACACGTACGACACGCGGTACAGATGTTATTCTACATATCAATGATGATTCGGCAGAATTTCTGGAGAAGTCAAGATTACAGAATATCTTAAATAAATACGCGCAGTTTTTGCCCGTTCCTATTCGTTTTGGCACAAAGACGACGTCGGAGCCGGATGGTGAGGACGAAGAAGGCAAACCTAAATACAAATCTGTCGAGGTTGATAATATAATCAATAATACGAATCCAGCATGGACAAAGGCGCCTGCGGATTTGAAAGATGAGGATTATTTAGCATTTTACCGCGAATTGTATCCCCATTCCATGGACGAACCGTTGTTTTGGATACACTTAAATGTAGATTATCCATTCAACCTGACCGGTATTCTCTATTTCCCGAAAATCAAAAACGAGTTGGAGATCCAACGCAATAAGATTAAGCTTTATTCCCGTCAGGTGTTTATTACGGATGAGGTGAAAGATATCGTGCCGGAATTCCTGATGTTGTTGCACGGTGTGATCGATTCGCCGGATATTCCATTGAATGTTTCGCGCTCGTTTCTCCAAGCAGATAGTAATGTTAAGAAGATCAATAACTATATTACAAAGAAGGTTGCCGACAAATTACAGGAAATATTCAAAGCAGACCGCAAAGGCTTTGAGGAGAAATGGAATGATATAGGTCTCTTTATTAAATATGGTATATTGAGTGATGATAAATTTGCGGAGAAGGCTAATGAATTCTGTTTGATAAGAAATACAAGCAACGAAAGTTTTACCATCAAAGAATATTACGAAAAAGTAAGGGATATTCAGATCGATAAAGACGGAAATATTATTTATCTATATAGCAGCGATCCGGCACAGCAAGATAGTTTTATCAGCACGGCGAAAGCGAAGGGATATGACGTATTGATACTAGATGGTCCGCTCGATAGTCATTTTACGGGCTATCTGGAGCAAAAGGGGGGGGAGAAAGTTCAATTGAAGCGTGTGGATTCGGATGTCATTGATAAGCTGATCCAGAAGGAGGAGGAAATTAAATTGGAGCTTTCGGAGGAAGAAAGCAAAAAGACTGTAGATGTATTCCAAAAAGCAATCAGTCGTTCGGATATGAATGTGCAGGTAGAGGCGCTGCATGCCGACGATTTACCTGTTTCGGTGACTTTGGATGAATTCATGCGCCGTATGAAAGACATGGCTAAGACAGGCGGAGGAATGGGCTTTTATGGTACGTTACCTGACAATTACAAAGTGAGCGTAAATGGAAACCATCCGCTTATCAAACGTATCTTGTCAAGTAGTGAGGAAGAAAGTGAAAAGTTGGCTAAACAAGCTTTTGACTTGGCTTTACTATCACGGGGATTATTGACTGGAGCTGACTTAACTTCTTTTGTTAAACGTAGCGTGGAGCTTATTTAAGCGTTTTTTCAAAATAAATACTTCAACCTCATCTTATTAGTATAGGATGAGGTTTTTTGTTTAAAAAACATTTGGAACGAATACATTTTTAGACTACTTTTGTGTCATCAAAATCACGGTAGGCATAGCTCAGTTGGTTAGAGCACTAGATTGTGGTTCTAGGGGTCGTGGGTTCGAGCCCCATTGCTTACCCAAGAAGCTTCTCTGAAAAGAGAGGCTTTTTTGTTATATTACCCGCCTATATATAGTCAAAAAAATATGACAAAAACTTTTGCAGAAAAAGTCGTTGACTTCAATCTTCATTTACACTATGCGGGAGAACTGCCAAACGGCTTTCGTGTGCTAAATCCTTATCTGGATAATCCGGAGACTTTAGAGGTTATGCAACAATTTTATCATAAATATTATGGAGACCTCGTACAGCGTAAGTTTGTTGTCGGAATAAATCCAAGCCGGCATGGTGCAGGAGTTACAGGAGTGCCTTTTACGGACACCAAACGGCTCAAAAGCATTTGTGGTATTGAAATGAAATCAGCCTACACGCATGAAGTATCTTCTGTTTTCTTGTACGACATGATCACCGCATATGGAGGTGCTGCAGCTTTCTATAAACAATTTTACATCAATTCGCCATTTCCTTTGGCTATTATCCGTCAGGTCGCGGGTAAGTGGGTCAACGCTAATTATTATGACGATCCCCGTCTCTTTGATATGGTCAAAGATTTTATGATAACATCCTTGAAGCAACATATCAGTCTCGGATTAGATACTTCGGAGGTATATGTGCTGGGCAAGAAAAATGCAGGCTTTATCAGCAAATTGAATAAGGAAGCTAAGCTCTTTGACCGTTTGATTGCATTGGAGCATCCTCGCTTCATTCAACAATATAAATCCAAAGAAAAACAATTATATATCGATAAATACCTTTCGGCTTTTAATAACGGATGACATATTATTTCTTGTCATAAGGCAACTTTATTTTAAATCTGCCGTTTTACATTTGTTGTAGTTATATATTCGTAACGTTAACTCTACATCATTATGACACTCAATCCGTATCTAAATTTTGACGGAAATGCAGAAGAGGCATTCCGTTTTTACCAATCCGTTTTCGGCGGAGAATTATTTGTTCAGAAGATGAGCCAAGCTCCTGGAATGGAAAATCTACCCGAAGGCGAGAAAAATAGGGCTATGCATGTAGGCTTACCTATTGGAAATGGTCAATTTTTAATGGCTTCCGACTGCCTGCCCAGCCAAGGGCACATTTTAAATCAGGGAAACAACAATTACATTTCCATTACCCCCGATAGCCGTGAAGAAGCAGATCGGATTTTCAATGGGCTTTCAGCCGGAGGAACAGTAGAGATGCCGATGGATGATATGTTTTGGGGTGACTATTTCGGTTCATTTGTCGACAAATTCGGTGTATGCTGGATGATAAATTTTGCGAATCCAAAATAACATATAGTTGAATATTCTCTATAAGCTATGAAACTTACAGCAAAAGCGACGTTACAAATCCAAAAGCCCATACAGGAAGTTTTTGAAGCCATTGTAACACCTGAAAAAATCACGAAGTATTTCATTTCTGAAAGTACAGGACGTATGGAAACAGGTAAAGAGCTTCATTGGGAATTTGGAGATTTTCCAGGTAAATTTCCCGTGCGTGTTGTCGACATACAACCTAATAAATTCATTTCGTTTGTGTGGGACGACGAAACTGTTGTGAATATTATGTTGGAAGAGCAACCGGACAAAAGTACGGTCGTAAAAGTTACCGAGGGTGAGAAGGAGATGAACGAAGAAAACCTCGAATGGCTTATTGGCAATACCTTTGGTTGGGGAAACTTTCTCGATTGTATGAAAGCTTATCTGGAATATGGAATTCGGCTCCGGAAAGGAGCTTTTGATTATATGAAGAAATAAACCTAATCATTAATAATATGAAGAAAAATAAAATCATCTTTTGGATAGCAACGACTATTATCATCCTTTGGGAAGGTGTGATGCCGCTTAGTACTATACTTTTTTCACCCGAGCAGGCAACCATAGGAACAAGACCGCTGGGCTATCCCGATTATTTCGCTTACGCACTGATTATCTGTAAAGCACTTGGTGTTTTGGCGATTTCCGTCTCAAAAGTGCCAGCTAAGCTGCGTGAATGGGCATATGCAGGGCTTACCTTTAATTTAATCTTTGCATTCATTAGTCATGCCTGCGTAGACCAAAACATTGGATTTATGTTGATGCCATTAGTGGTCTTGGGCATCTTGGCCGTTTCCTATGTATATGGCAATAAGATACGGGCGACAAAAATTTAATACTATGGAAAATAATTCAGTTTCGTTACATCGCGTGATCAAAGCAAGCCCCGAAAAGGTATTTCGGGCATTTGCTGACCCCATCGCCCATGCGACTTGGTTGCCGCCCTATGGCTTTATATGTACTGTGCAGCATATGGATTTTAAAGTGGGAGGGGGGTATCATATGACGTTTATTAATTTCAGTACTGGGAACGGACATTCTTTCGGAGGAAAGTATCTCGAAATTGTACCCAATGCTTTGATTAAGTATAGCGACGCATTTGATGATCCTAATATGCCTGGGGAAATGACAACAACAATATGGCTGAATGCGGTTTCATGTGGTACTGAACTGAAAGTGCTGCAGGAAGGGATTCCCGCAGTAATACCGACAGAAATGTGTTATTTGGGATGGCAGGAATCTTTGGAGAAGCTAATAAAACTTGTAGAACCTGAAATTCCAGACGCGTAAGCAGCTTTCTTTAATCACACAAGGCGCAAGAAATTGCGCCTTGTGTGATCCCGCTGGTACAAAACTCGAACCTTTTACTGGAAGATACTTTGCAATTTTGATAACACACTTTGCAATATTGCATGTATACATGACGCCAATGCATACACGCAAAACGCCACAACATACCGTCTGTGGCGTTTTGAGTACACGTCGCACTGTTTTTACAGTATACAATGCCGTTTTGCGTGATGTGTATGTTGCATGACGTATACGTTATGCTGCACACTGTATATGCGATGCAGCATAGCATACACGCTAAACTGCAATAACCTTATGTTTTCTTGCATTGTATACACGTCATGCTGTATAGCGTACACGTAATATTGCGTTGTATACATGCAAAACTGTTTTGCATACACACATTGTCGTTTTACATGTCCGCAAAACTGTTTTGTATGTTGTCAGAGGTGCACTGTATATACGCAAAATGCCCAACCATTCTCATCCCAGTTCACAAAAAAAGCCTCACTTTTCAGTGAAGCTTTCATTTTGTGAACCCACTGGTACAAAACTCGAACTCTTTATTGGAAGATTTAAGGCGATTGAACCAATTGAAAGACACCTCTTATAAGTATGATCTAGATAAAAATAAAGTTAGCTCCGCTAAACCGAAAATTATCTTAAACACGGAAAAACGGAAATTGTAAAAAATGTCAATAAAGAAAGCTATACTAAAGTCTTCAACCAGCTTTATTACTACATAAAAAATGTCTTCTCAATCGAGCTATACTCAAATTTAAAGCCGGTTTGTTTTATTTTGTAATTGCTGACCCTAGAACCCTTTAACAACATCACGGACATTTCCCCCAAAAATAACCTTACCAGAAATGCTGGTACATTGGGCAAAAAACTCGTTTTTCCGAATGACCTTAGCAGGGCTTTAGAAAAATCATTCATCATAATGTGCTCGGAAGAAACAGCATTAAAAACCCCGCTGAGTTCATCTGTCTTCAAGATGAATTCATACAACCGGACTAAATCCCGGATGTCAATCCAGGGTAAGTATTGCCTGCCATTTCCTAAAGATGTATTGATGCCCAACTTCGCCAAAGGTGCTAATTTTTGATACATACCACCATCTCTCCCAAGGACAACGCCTTTTCTTAAAATCACGGTAGCAACACCCAAACTGTCAAATTGCAGTGCTGTTTTTTCCCATTTCCGGCAAACCGAAGCCAAAAAATCGCTGCCGTTATTGGATTTCTCTGTAAATATTTCATCCGTAGTAATCGCACCATAATAACCTACGGCGGAAGATGAAATGAAGATATCTATGCTAAAATTCCTTGTTTTAACATAGGTAAAAAGTAAATCTATTGCCTTGGTCCGGCTTTCGATTATTTCAACTTTCCTTTTTTCCGTCCAACGCTTTTCGGTAATGTTTGCGCCTGTTAGATTGATGATTTTCGAAACGCCCTCAAATGCTTTTTCGTCAATAAATCCTTTCTTTATATCCCATTCAAAATACCGAATGTTCTCCATGCTGCTGATTTTGTTTCTCCGTGTTAACACATTGACCATATAACCACAATTTACTAGGTGCTTTATCAATGCTTTTCCGACAAAACCTGTACCTCCGGCGATTAATATCTTTTTCATGAATTGATTTTTGAAAGCAGCTCCGGAAAGGCCTGTCTGAACCAGACCGTATAATGTGATGGATTATTTTTTATATCAGATAGAATTTCATCCGCATTCATCCACTTATAGTCCTGTACTTCATCTTTGTTTAAAACAGGACATTGGTCAGAATAACCAACAAAAACATAATCCAGCTCATGCTCTGTCAAATTGTTTTCAACCCGCTCATTGTATATAAATGAATAGACCAATCTTAAATCACATTTCAGTCCCATTTCATAGATTAACCGCTCCTCTGCACTTAAAGCAACAGTTTCTCCCCATTGCGGATGCGAACAACAGGTGTTCGTCCATAACCCTGCTCCGTGGTACTTGTGGCTTGCCCGCTGCTGCAAAAGAAGCTCTCCCTTATCATTAAATATAAATACCGAAAATGCCCGGTGAAGACGCCCTTGCTCGTGGGCCATCAATTTTTCCATTTCAGCAATGGCATTATCGTTTTCATCGACCAACACTACATTGTTTCTCTCCATTTTACTTTAATTAAAGCGTTATTGATTGTTTTCCTTGACGGCTTCTCCATATACTTTCAACGCTCTGTCTCTTGCGAAACTGTGTTCTACTATTTGTTGGGGGTAAGCATCTGTTCCAAATCCGGGAATCCATTTTTTGATATATTCCAACTTCTTATCAAACTTATCGGTTTGAACAGTTGGGTTAAACACCCTGAAATACGGTGCAGCATCACAACCCGAACCCGATGCCCATTGCCAGTTTCCATTGTTGGCCGATAAATCGTAATCGTTCAGCTTTTGTGCAAAGTAGGCTTCACCCCAACGCCAATCTATCAGTAAATGTTTGCACAAAAAACTCCCTGCAATCATCCGTACCCGATTGTGCATAGATCCTGTTTGGTTCAATTGTCGCATTCCTGCATCGACAATCGGATAACCTGTTTTTCCCTCGCACCACTTTTCAAATTCCCATTCATTGTTTCGCCATTTGATGTTATCGTATTTCGATTTAAAAGATTGATTAACCAATTTAGGGAAATGATATAAGATCTGCATAAAAAACTCTCGCCAGATCAATTCATTCAGCCACGTTTGATTGTGGTTCCATGCAAAAGCTACACATTTACGAATACTAATGGTGCCAAATCGAAGAGCGATGCTCAATTCTGTTGTCCGTTGCATTGCAGGATAATCCCTGAATTTGTCGTATTCGTCAATGATTTTTGCATCTAATTTCGGCGGATCAAAAGTGATATCTGTTTTTTCAAAACCGAATTCATTCAACGAATGAATTTCGGCAAACCGCTGTCTGAAAAAATTAGTGCAATCAGGATTATACGACTTGTAATCTTTTTCTGTCAATAGCTCTTTCCATTTTTTTGAATACGGGGTATAAACCGTATAGGGTGTGCCGTCATTTTTCAATACATCGTTTTTATCAAAAATGACCTGGTCTTTGAATGCCTTAAAAGGAATGTTCTGTTCGTTGAAAAACTGGTAAATCTCCGTATCCCGTTTAATGGCTTGCGGTTCATAATCCCGATTGCAGAAAACGCCTTGAACAGCATATTTTTCGGAAAGCATTTTAAAAACATCCAAAGGATTTCCATAAAATGTATTCAATCTTGCGTTGAATGTCTTCAATCCGCTATTTATTGCCGAGAGTACCTGATGGATATAGTCAACCCTTCGGTCTTTTTTATCTTCTAATTTATTTAGGATGGTCTCATCAAAAATAAAAACCGGCAACACGGGTAATTCGGAAGCAAGTGCCTGATACAAACCCACATTGTCTTCCAAACGCAGATCTCTGCGAAACCAAAAAACGGAGACCCTACTTTTCATTCAAAAATGGATTATCGTTCCTGTCGTGCTTTACCCAGATCAGTTTAGAGGTATCATAACCAATCCCTTCTGCAATTCCCAGATAGTTTGCTTTAACCTCTTGGGGAACGTTCTTTGTTCTCGATAAAATCCATAAATACTTTAGGTTTTTTCCCGCAACCAGCGCATACTGGTAATTTTCGTCCAATGCGACCACATTGTAACCAGAATAAAAAGGACCGAAAAAACTTACTTTCAATTTTGCAACATTTTTATCTCCTCTGAACCTTGCTAAACCGTCCGCTTTTTTCCATTCTTGCTTATTATGGTTATAGCCACTGTTCAAGACGATGACATTGCCATTTTCATTCAGGCTGTATTGAGCGGAAACATTGTCCAAGTCCCTTTCAAAACGAGAATCAAAACGGGCAATTTCGTACCAAGTGCCTAAATATTCATCGACATCAAAGTTTTCCACTGCTTTTGCCTTTTTGGGGATCGAGGCACAGGAATTTAAAAGAGCAATTAACGCTATGGAAAAGGCCACTGTTAAAATTTTATTTTTTGCTTTCATCATCTATATGTTTAAACCGTTTAAAAAAATAAAGCACCAAAAGAAACTGCGTATATCCATAAACGGCATCCTCAATTGGTATCGTTAGTATCCGTATACCCAGAAAATCTCCCGGGTTGTAATTTACGATAGGTGTTTCGATCCCAGTCCCCGTCAGTACGCCATTTACAGGAAAAAAACCTAACATCAATATAGTAAACACCAAAGATGCCTTGCCAATCCAATCTACCTGTGCAATGAAATGCAGGTAAATTAAAGTTGCTATAGTGGCGATAGCCGTCATAAGTGTATAGATTTTATCATAATGCAACAAAGCCATAACCGAACAGATAATGACGCTGACAAAAACGATCAGGTTATTTAAGGCGGATAGCCATCCTAACTTGAAAAACTTATCAAAACAGAAATAGGTAAACACGCATGAAAACGGAATGAAAATAAAGAAAAGCCATTCTTCAAGAGGCAAACCCGCTATCACTATTCCCAGTGTATAATCTGTATTGAACCACCAAACACCTTTTGCGGTAAACCATATATCCCAAGAAATAAATGGTATAGCAACCAAAATCGCAGATTTTATAAACGATCCAAAATAACGGTTAAAGAGAATCCGGCTGTCAAAAGATGTGATAAAGCAAATGATGACCGTAAAAAATAATATCATTGAATAAGTATATGCCATCATTTTTTCGCGGAATTAAAATACATTTTGAAATATTTGAAAGGCACATATAAAAACCCGAAACATTCACCGTTTTCTTTTCCGATATGTTTGTGATGTTGTTTGTGTGCCCTGCGCAGTGCCAAAAAATAGGCACTTTGGGTCTGGGACAGAAATTTGATCCGTTGGTGGATAAAAATATCGTGCACAAAAAAATAAGCCATTCCGTAAAGCATAATGCCCAATCCGATATAAAACAGATAGTTGAAATTTTCAAGTGAACCGAAATACATCAAAGCAATCGTGGGTATAGCAAATATGACAAAGAAATAGTCGTTCTTTTCAAGAACGCCCTCATTGCTGTGGTCATGATGGTCTTTGTGCAAAACCCAAAGAAAACCGTGCATAACATATTTATGGATAATCCAGGTTGCCCCTTCCATCAATGTAAACGTGAGCAATACGATTAAAAAAGCCATATCAGTTTTTTATTGGGTTAAAAAGTTTTTCTAAAACGTTGTATCGGAAATCAAAGATGTACGCCAATTTCTTTTTCACAAAAAGTAGATGTGCCATCTTCCCCAAAAAGCCGAAAGGCAATTCATAATCTACCGTATCTTTCATCAGCACTCCGTCTTTATTGGGGATAAATTCGTGAAAATGGCTCCAGTATTTATAAGGTCCTTTCTCCTGAAAATCAGTAAAGCTTTTATTTGATTCCACATGAGTAATTCTCGTTCTCCACTTCAACGGAACTTTCAGCAACGGCGAAACGATATAATCGATCACCATTCCTTCAGCAATCTGTTCGTTGTTATAATCCGACAGCACCGTAAAACCCATATCTTTGGGTGTGATCTTCGAAAGGTTCTTAGGAGAAGAGAAAAAATCCCACGCTGCTTCGATATCGCAATACAATTGTTGCTCCCTGTATAACCTGTGTTTCATAGCTTAGTCTATTAAAAGCATTTCTATATTTTTCTTCAAAATCTCCGACCCAATTTGGTGGCGGTTCTCCTTAATAAATTCGGTATCCTCATTTATGTTTGATTTATAGCCTAAAAAAGACGGTGCATTTTTTTGAACCGAAAGCCGGATAAACCTTAATTCCACATTGGAAGGTTCTTTTTTGATTGCCTGCTCGATGTTTTTCTTCCCTTCTTTAAATGTACCTAGTTTACTTACAGGACTAAAGATGTGATTTGCCCAAATGGTTTGCAAAGCACCTAAATAAGCCAGATGAGTAGCCGAATTATTTTTTGCTTTATCCAAATCCGCAATCATTTTTTCGCACAATTCTTTATCTGATACCAGCTTGTTGTAATTAGCCCTTACTACATCCAAATCTGTTCCATTAAAATTTATCAAAAAGAATATGGCCGATATTAGTAAACCAAGAAATTTCATCACAGACAAGCTGCTTTATATCTTACATAACTTTTGAAAGCTAGATAAGCTTTTTCGGAATTATGGATGCGAATCCTGTTGTTCAATATCTCTTTGGAAGATTTTCTTTTTATCTTTTGGAACAGAGAAAGGTAGTATTTATAGGCCAGATACACGCCGAACATAGATGAATTGGGTAATTTCTTAATGCCGATCAACGCTTCCTTAAACTCTTCCTCTATTTCTTCTTCAATCTGACATTTTACATAATTATCAAATATGCACATATCAATATTCGGAAAATAAGTTCTGCCCAAAATCTGATAATCATCTTTCAGATCCCTTAAAAAATTAACTTTTTGAAAAGCTGATCCCAGTTTCATTGCATAAGGTTTTAATTCACTATACTTTTCCATATTCCCATCTGTAAAAACTTGCAGACACATCAGTCCAACTACTTCGGCTGAACCAAAAATATATTCTTCGTATCGTTCTGAATTGTAATCTATTTTCTGCAAATCCATTTCCATACTATGTAAAAACTGTTCAATGAGACTTTTGTCAATTTTATACTGATTTACTGTTTCCTGGAACGATTGTAGAATAGGGTTGAGCGAAATTCCTTCCTGCAATGCATCGTCGGTTTCTACTTTTAATCGATTCAATAGTTTCTCTTTATCGTACCCGTGAAAACTGTCCACGATTTCATCAGCCAGTCTCACATATCCATATATGGCATAGATAGCGGGACGTATAGACGGTTTCAGCGCTAAAATTCCTAGAGAAAAACTCGTACTATACTTTTGGGTTGTAATCTTGCTTACCGAGCACGATAGTTCGTCAAAGATCTTTTTCATAGTCCTTCTTGTTTAAGTTTGATTATTTCATTTGCTACAATTTTACCAGATAGGATGGACGGAGGAACTCCGGGGCCGGGAACGGTCAATTGACCCGTGTAGAATAAATTTTTCAATCTTTTATTTATTATTTTAGGTTTCAAAACTGCAGTTTGACCAAGTGTGTTTGCCAGTCCGTACGCATTGCCACCGTACGCATTGTAATCTGAAATAAAATCGCTGACACAGAAGCTTCTTTTGTACTCAATCATTGACTGTAAATCGGCTATGCCCGTATGTCTTTCAATTCTTGAAAGCATTTCCATTAAATACTTTTCCCGTGTTAATTCTTCATCGTTTATTCCGATTGCCAAAGGCATCAACAAAAACAGGTTTTCTTTGTCTTTAGGGGCAACGGCATTATCTGTTTTTGATGGGCAACAAACATAAAAAAGAGGCTTTTCCGGCCATTTCTTCTCGCCATAGATACAATCAATGTGTTCGTCTAAGTCATTTTCAAAGAAGAGTGTATGATGTTTTAGGTTGGGAATAATTTGATTGATGCCTAAATAATAGATCAAACTTGATGGTGCAAACGTTCTGCTTTTCCAGTACACCTCAGAATAATTTCTGAGGTCTTTATTTAAAAGCGTTTCTGTATGATGATAATCGGAAGAAGCAATTACAATATCGAATTCATAGGTCTCGCCATTGATAGTTAAAGATCTTACCTTACCATTTTGTGTATTTATGCTTTCAACGGTTTTGTTAAAATAAAAAGTTGCACCTTGGTTTTCGGCTACTTTTTTCATCGCCAATACCAATTGATAGAAGCCACCTATAGGATAATGCGTTCCTAAGGCATAACCCCCATAGTTCATCAAACTATACAATGCAGGAATATTTTTTGGCGAAGCACCCAGAAAAATCACAGGAAACTCCATCAATGTTCTTAATTTTTCACTTTTGAAGTATTTAGCAACATAGGTTCTGAAGTTCGTCAGCAAATCCAATCTCAATGCACTTTTAGTTATTTTAGGAGAAATGAATTCTGACCAATTATGGCAAGGCTTATTCACGAAATCCTGCATACCGACTTCATATTTGAATTTAGCCGATCGCATAAATTTTTCTAATTGTAATCCTGCACCCTTTTCGATTTGTTCGAACAAGATTTTTAATTCCTCTAAACTTTCAGATACACTGATTTTCTCTTGTGAAAAAATCATTTCAAACTGTGGGTTTAATGAAATCAACTCGAAGAAATCAGAGATTTTGTAGCCGAAATCAGCAAAAAAACTTTCAATAATATCAGGCATCCAGTACCAACTTGGTCCCATATCAAATACGTAACCTTGTTGGGTAGAAAATTGCCTTGCTCTTCCACCTGGCTGCTCGTGTTTTTCAAATACGTGAACCTCATTTCCCGCTTTTGCCAAATAAGCTGTAGCAGACAATCCCGAAAAACCGGAACCGATAACGGCTATTTTTTTCTTCATCGCCTTTTATCTTTTAAAACTTCATTCAATAAATATTCTGGTTCAATATTTTTATCGTAGATCTGTTGATGAAAATCATTGAGTTTATTGAGCAACCTGATCAATTCCATTTTTTCGTTATGGGTTAAATCTCCTGTAACGATTTCAGTTGCTTTTCTGATTTTGTCCATTTGCTTTTCTAAAACCTGAATTCCCTTATTGCTTATTTTTAAAACTTTACTTCTTTTGTCGGTCTCAGAATCGGTTTGATTTACCCAACCTTGTGCAATCAACCGGTTGATAACTTGCATTCCGGCAGGTTTTTCATGTACATTCTTTTTTATCAAGTCCATTTTGGTCATTTCTCCAAAAGCTTTTAGGTTAATGAGGTAGATAAAATCTTCCTGTGTTGAAAAATCCGATCCGAATATGGCGGACTTGGAATAACTCTTGGCATATCTGTTCATATGGACAATTAAAGTATTAATGACACTTTCTGCACTACGTCCCTTTTCTTTTCCATCCCAATTAGGTTCATTATTTTTTTCTTCACCTTTATAATTGGCAACTATCCATCTTTTAAAACCTTCGATATCATTAGGGTATGTTCTTCCTTGAAGAATATCTTCTTCAAATTCCTCAAGCAGATTGACAACATTTTTTAAAATATCATATTTCATATAATTATATTAGTTCACAAATATACTATATTCAACTTATTAAATGTATAAATTTATACTAAATTCTTTGCGGGTTTATTTTTAGCAATACAAGACTCTTGGTAAGGTCGGTAGTATATATATTATAAGGATGTAATTAGTGGATGAAACGGCAATAATGTATCATTCAATTTATTACCGAAAATTAGCTAATAATAAATATTGGAGGTGAATCTTATAGAAAGAAAAGAAATAAAAGCTTACCCAAAAACCATATGGACTGTTTAACAAATCAGGTAGAAATAAAACAATGGTTGGTTGTTGACAAAAGCGACTGGGTAACCACAAGTGAAGATACTCATACCAAAAAAAGCCAAAAGGTACCCTTTGGATTCAAATGGCGCCTTTTGGCTTTTGTTTGTGATCCCGCTGGGATTCGAACCCAGGACCCATACATTAAAAGTGTATTGCTCTACCAGCTGAGCTACGGAATCTTACTATATACTTCGTTTGTTTGAAGTGCTGCAAAGGTAATTATTTTTGTATTATATGCCAACAAAAATTTGGTGTTTTTCAATTTGACCCCATTTCGTTAATTCAGATTTGGACTTTTAGGAAAATTAGCTACATGTGCATATTTCGGACCCAGATTGATAAGTGTACGTTTCCATAAGTCTTCACCGTCGTTAAGAAATATTAAAAATTGATCGTAGTCCCGATGAACGGCCCAATTGTTTTGATCGATTTCATCATTCAGTTGACCCGTGGACCAACCCGAATAGCCCAGAAAAAATTTGATCTCCTCGGGCTGTATAAGATCTTCATTTATCAAAAACACCAACCGTTCAAAATCGCCACCCCAATAGACATCCTGATAAACCTTCGTACCCGAAAGTAGTCTGTCATAAGCTCGGTGGAGGAAGAACAACGCATTACTTTGAACCGGACCGCCGAAATACAACTTGAATTTTTCATTTTGTATGTCGTCCGAGAGATCCGACAAAAGTAGTGTCGACTGATGATTTAAGACTAAACCTACCGTGCCATCCTCATTATGCTCGCAGAGCATGACGACAGAACGTTCGAAGTTTGGGTCTAACATGAAGGGTTCCGAGACAAGCAAAGAGCCTTGAACAGGCGTATTCGAGTTAAACATGATAGCGTCCTCTAATGTGATGATTTAAATCTACTAAAAAAGTATAGTTTTTCGAAATTATTGCGTAGCTTTTCTTAAGTTTGTCACTTCATATTGATAGGTAATGGCAATTGAGCACAAGGATATAGCAGCTATCCGGGAGGATTATTCACAAGGGAGCCTTGCGGAGAATGATGTAGAAGATAACCCTATTTCTCAATTCACGATCTGGTTTGAGCAAGCTATTCAGGCGAAGGTGACAGAACCTACTGCTATGGTGTTATCGACCATCAGTGCTATCGGTTTTCCGTCATCCCGGGTGGTATTGCTGAAAGACGTAAAAGAGGATGGTTTCAGTTTCTTTACGAATTTCAAAAGCCAGAAAGGACAAGACTTACAGCTGAATAACCGCGCAAGTTTATTGTTTTTTTGGCCTGAACTGCAACGTCAGGTTCGCATTGAAGGTTTTGTCGAGCGTCTTTCAGAAGAAGATTCAGACGAATACTTTGCCAGTCGTCCCCGCGGAAGTCAAATTGGGGCTTGGGCTTCTCCCCAGAGTCAGGCGATTGAAAACAGAACGCATTTAGAAGAATTGGTTGTGCAACAGGAGCGGTCCTTTAGCGATAGACCGGACGTTCCCCGTCCACCTTTTTGGGGAGGTTTCTTTGTCCGGCCCGTGCGATTTGAATTTTGGCAGGGAAGGAGCTCGAGATTGCACGATAGAATAGCCTATCAAAAAGAAGATGTACAATGGAAAATCAACCGCCTCGCACCATGATAGAAAAGATTGTTGAAGATATTAAGAATACATTTGGAGAAGATTGTTTAGTGCGCTATGAAGATGCTGGGCTTCAACCTGTCTTATCGGTAAATCCAAGCTATTTGGTACAGTTGTGTGCCTGGTTACGCGATAACCCTTACTATCATTTTGACTTCTTATCGAATATTACGGCAGTAGATTATTACCCCGAACCACGCTTTGCTGTTGTCTACAACCTCGCCTCTCTTCCATTTCAATATCAGCTTACATTACGTGTTGAACTTGATAATGACCGGTCGTCAGATCACCTTCCTGAACTACCGTCTGTTTCTTCTGTATGGCGGACAGCGGATTGGCACGAACGAGAGGCCTTCGATTTAATGGGCGTGTTTTTTAACGACCATCCCGACCTCAGGCGAATCCTGATGCCGGACGACTGGCAGGGGTTTCCGTTGCGTAAAGATTATGAAGATCCGGAAGAATATCACGGAATACCGATCAAATAATTAACGACGATTATGGATGTGAAATATAATGCAGGCTACAATAAATATAAAGATAGAATCCAACAAATAGGCTCTACCGAGATGGTAATTAATATGGGGCCTCAGCATCCATCTACGCATGGTGTTTTGCGATTGGAACTCATAACGGATGGAGAGCTTGTCAAGGAAGTCATTCCACACTTAGGGTATCTGCACCGTTGTTTTGATAAGCACGCCGAGTCCATGAACTATACAAAAGCCATTCCTTTTACAGATCGATTGGATTATTTGGCATCGATGAACAACAGCCATGCGTTTGTGATGGGCGTAGAGCGCATGTTGGGTATAGACCAGAAGTTGCCTAAACGGGTGGAGTATATCCGTGCACTCGTCTGTGAGCTGAACCGGATAGCATCCCATCTTATCGCGATAGGAACTTACGGAATTGATATCGGTGCCTTCACGCCTTTTATGTGGTGTTTTAGAGACAGAGAGCACATCATGAATATGTTGGAATGGACATCCGGATCGCGGATGTTGTACAACTATATATGGATTGGTGGTTTGTATTATGATTTGCCGGTCGGATTTGAGGAGCGGTGTAAAGAATTTGTAGATTACTTCAAACCCAAACTACAGGAATTGGATGACCTCCTTTCGACCAACCAGATATTTATTTCCCGAACCGCCAATATAGGTGTTTTACCTGCCAATGTAGCCATCAATTATGGTTGTTCCGGTCCCATGCTTCGCGCCAGTGGAATAAAATGGGATCTGCGACGAATAGACGGATATTCGGTTTATCCGGAATTGGAGTTTGAGATACCAGTAGGAAAAGGAGAAATGGGAGCCGTAGGGGATTGCTGGGACCGATATAAGGTCCGGGTAGACGAGGTGCGGGAGTCTGTTCGTATCATTGAGCAATGTCTGGAAAGGCTCACATCCGATTTTAAACGTACGGTTGATTTTGATCCCAGAGCGTTGGTGCCCCGGAAGGTAAATATAAAGGCACAGCAGTATTATGTGCGCGCCGAAAACCCGAAAGGCGAACTGGGATTCTATTTTGAAACACAAGATAAGACAGATATCCCACGTCGGGTGAAAGCGCGGGGACCAAGTTTTAACAACCTTTCGGTTATATCCGAGCTGGGAAAAGGTGTTCTGATCTCCGACCTTATATCCATATTAGGCTCTATAGATATTGTATTGGGTGAGGTAGATCGCTAATCGCGTTGTGCTATTAATTTAGCGACATACTTGCCGATAATATCAAACTCCAGATTAACTGTCGATCCTAGCTCCACATGTTGTAAATTGGTATGAGCCAACGTATAAGGGATAATGGCTACCGAAAACCGGTTAGATTGGGAATTCACGACAGTCAGGCTAACACCATTCACCGTTATCGAGCCCTTTTCCACCGTAATATTTTCATTTGAAGGAGTATATTCAAAAGTAAATAACCAACTGCCGTGCTGATCTGCCTTTTCTACGCAAACCGCTGTTTGGTCCACGTGGCCTTGGACAATATGCCCATCCAATCGCCCCCCAACCAAAGTGCAACGCTCAAGATTGACAAGGTCACCTACTTCCAGCGAAGAAAGATTGGTTTTTTGTAATGTTTCTGCGATTGCTGTTACCTGATGCAGATTGTTCTCTGCATATACTACCGTAAGACAAACACCATTATGAGAGACACTCTGATCAATCTTTAATTCATTAGAGATGGAAGATTCAATATATATATGAAGATTTTCTTGCTCTGTTTCGATTTTCTTTACAACACCTAAGATCTCTATAATCCCTGTAAACATAGTTTTTGTCATTCTTTGCGTAAAGATAATGAGTTTATTCGGATATCTATTTTTTTAGAAATTTTGTTTGGTTTATAGAAGAATGTTTTTTATATTTGAGTAGGTTTAGGTTGATTGTCCTCATTCGAGGATAAAAATTAAAGCCCGAGAAATTCCCCAAATTTCTTGGGCTTTTCCTTTTTAAATAGAATTAGGAAAGCGGTTCCGGTTTTGGTGCAGTACCAGCAGGACGTGAACGGTCGTCAGGCAAAGGGATAAATTCACTGTTGTCGGTAGGAGGTAGTATAAACCGGCCCTGTTTCCAATCTTCCTTAGCTTGTTCTATGCGCTCTTGTCGAGATGATACGAAATTCCACCAGATAAACCGCTCACCCAAAGGCTCGCCACCTAAAAGCATCAATGTGGTGGTTTCTTTAGCTATAATACGAGGGTCAACACCTTTCGTAAATACAAGCATCTTTCCTTCCCCGTAGGTGTGTCCGGCTATCTCTACAGTGCCTTTGACGATATAAAAACCACGTTCGGCATGTTCTTTAGGCAAGGCAAATAATGTGCCCGGCTGTAAGACAACGTGAAGGTAGAACAACGGTGAATTGGTGTTTACATGACTCTGCAGGCCATAAGCATCGCCTGCGATAAGCCGCATCCAGATTCCCTTATCTGTAAAAATGGGCAACTGATCTGGTGTATAATTGTTAAAAGAAGGTGCGGTTTCCTCATCTTTTTCAGGAAGAGCAACCCATGTTTGTATCATCTCTAAACCACCAACCAGTGCTGACGGACTTTCAAACCGCTCGGAGTGTGCTATTCCACTACCAGCAGTCATCCAGTTTACTTCACCCGGCCGGATGATCTGCTCAACACCTAAGCTATCCCGGTGTGTCACTTCACCGCCGAACAAGTAGCTTACTGTTGAGAGACCGATATGCGGGTGGGGAAGTACATCCAGGTCAGATGTCGGAACCGAAGGGTTTTCAATAGGGCCGGCATGATCCATGAAGATAAAAGGGCCGATCATTCGGCGTAGGCGGAAAGGAAGAATACGCTTCACTTTCATTTCTGCGCTTATAGCTGCGGTACGGGATTCGATAACGAGATCAAGCATAGCTGTTTATTTTTGCGGTTCTTTATGCAATGTAAGGTTTATTTGTTGATTTATTCATGAAATATAGATGTCTATTTTAATTTTTATTGTTTAGCTTTGTGTTTCAGTTTACAATTTATAACCGTTTCTGTGGCACTAATATTTAAAGATGGGCGTCCTGTAGTGAGGTTAAGAGCATTTAGGGCTATCGATGATCCCCAAACTTGTGAGCGTTTTATTGAAGGGCATGCTCATGTTCTGACGGCTATAGGGGTGAAGAAAGTAACATCTTCCAAAAACGATTGGATGTACAATCCCGCCGCTTTTGTGTTGATTGTCGAATCGCTGGATGGGGAAAGGGTGTATGGGGGAGCGAGAATACATGTAGCGGGAGGCTCGCAACCACTTCCTATAGAAGAAGCAACTGCACAGATGGATCCCAAAATTTTTGATTTGGTGTGGCGTTATGCACAAGAAGGTACTGGAGAAGGGTGCGGTTTATGGAATTCCCGGGAAATCGCAGGTTATGGTATCGGGAGCATCTTTCTCACACGGGCAGCGATAGCAATAGCACCTCAGATCGGTATAAAATCATTATTTGCACTTTGCGCACCTTATACTATTAACTTGACAAAAAGTGTGGGGTATCGGCAGGAAACCAGCGTAGGAAATAATGGTACTTTTTATTACCCCAAGTTGGATCTCCTTGCAACGACCATGGTTCTGGAAGATGTCAATACCTTGGAATTGGCTTCAGAAGAAGACAAAAAAGCAATCCTGTCGTTACGAATGCAACGTGATATGGCTCGAGTAGAAGTACTTCGTTCTAAAGAAATAGAGATACAATATAAGCTTCAGCTTGACAATATGGATCGTTGGGATCTAAATGCCATAATCAAAGGGATGTCGAAACCTGCCTTAACGGATCAATCATTTAATAAAAATGATCCTAGTATATTTTAACGAAAATATGGCTGAAAAACATTATAACATAGATTATTTGACCGAGACAGTGAAAATTCTCGGAGGTGTAAAAGAAAGATCATACGAATACTTTAGATCAGTGCCAGATGGCGGGACGATTGTCGATCTGGGATGTGGTACCGGACAGGACGTGCTAAATATGGCACGTATTTTTGAGGGTAGCCATTTTAATTTGATTGGAATAGATCATGATCCTAATATGATAAAAAAAGGGCATGAGTTGGCGGACACAGATACGGGTATTACTTTTTTATTGGCCGATGTCGCAACCATCCCATTATCAGATACAAGTGCAAATGGCATACGAATGGAACGTCTGGTTCAGCACGTTCCCAATCCACTAGGGCTTTTTACAGAGGTATATCGGGTGTTGCATGGGGACGGTGTGGTCGTGGTGGTAGAATCTGATTGGAAGAGCCTTTCCTTTTATAATGGTGATTTGGCGGTTTCTGATAAGATAAATGATTATTTATCAGCACAGAAAGTAAATAACGGAAGAGCGGCTCAGTCTCTTTCGACCTACCTGAATACGACAGGTTTTCGTAATATAGCCATAGCTGTACAGCCTTTTGTATTGACGCGTTATCAGGACGCTTGTACTTATCTTTGGATCGATAAAATGATTGATGAAATGCTCACTTTGCATTTAATTGACGAAAAGGAGCATAAGGATTTCATTGAAGCTCAAAAGCATGCAGATGAGACAGGTTATTTCTCCTGCAGCATGAATATTGTTACGGTTTCAGCTATAAAATGAGAATATGAACGGTAAACTCTTACTGCTCTTTCTGCTTCCCCTCCAGCTCTTTGGTCAGATAAAACTAACCGATCAAAATAATTTAGTTATACCTGATACCGGCTTGTATATTTTGCAACTGGATCGTGAAGTAGAAGCAAGTGAAATTGCTTCATTACGACACGAATTTGTACAAAACCACCGTGCAAATCCTAATTTGGGACTTAATAAACACAGCATATGGGTGACATTTGTACTCCACAATATGAGCCAGTCAACACGCTATCTGTTGGACCTCGCGTACCCGTTATTAGATGATGTGGAATTATATAAGACGGATACTTTAGGAAATTTAATATCCCTTAATCATTTTGGTACTTTTCGAGACTTTAATGCGCGCACATATCACCATCCAAACTATATTTTTAATATCGATCTTCAACTGTCACAAGAACAACAATATTATCTTCGGGTAAAAGGTGCAGAGCAAATCATTCTTCCTGTCTCCATTGGTACGCCGCAGGGAGTATGGGAAAAGCTGACGAAAGAGAATGTCTTCATTGGTGTATACTTAGGTGTGGTATTTATCATGGCTATTTACAATTTTCTTTTGTTTCTATCCGTAAGAGATTATGCTTATCTATATTATGTCATTTACGTTATATTTTTAGGGCTTACCCAGTTAGGTATTGTAGGCTTTAATTACCAATGGCTTTGGCCACATTTACCGGGTTGGGAGACGATCAGCACAACTCTCTTTGCTTGTGTGAGTAGTATGGCCGTACTTTTATTTTCTGATCGTTTTCTCGATCTGAAAGCAAATGCGCCATCTATACGTTGGATACTTTTCGCATTATTCGTGCTTTTTTCGTTTAGTTTTCTGTCAGCAGCCCTCGGATATATCCAGTTTGGGTTTCACGTCATGCAGATCGCTACCTCGATAGAAACGATTGTGCTTATTGTAACCTCATTATACATGCTCAGGAAAAGGTACAGTTCTGTCCGGTATTTTTTCGCAGCATGGTTTGTATTGCTTATAGGATCTTTTATATTCCTGTTGAAAGATTACGGTGTGTTGCCGTATAATTTGTTTACGAGTAATTCGTTCCGTTTGGCTTCAATTGCAGAGATGGCATTACTCTCTTTTGCATTGGCAGCGCGTATCAATATCCTGAAAGAGGAGAAGGAACAATCTCAGGCAAGAGAACTGGCAGTTTCGTTAGAGAACGAACGTCTGATCCGCGAGCAGAATGTTATTCTGGAAGAAAAAGTAGACGAACGGACACGTGAGTTGACAGAAGCCAACGTATCTTTACAAACGACTTTGACCCACTTAAAAGAAACGCAGTCCCAACTTGTTGAAGCCGAAAAGATGGCATCGTTAGGTCAGCTTACGGCAGGAGTTGCTCATGAAATCAATAATCCGATCAACTTCGTGACGTCAAATGTAGCGCCGCTAAAACGGGATATAAAAATGCTTTGGGAGACTCTTGATGAAGTTGAGCGTGTGGCTTTTGCCGAGAATCTGACGACGAGCGAGAAGCAAGTGCATATTCAAGCCTACAAAAAAGAATTGGATATCGATTACCTCAGAACTGAAGTGGACTTTCTGCTGAAAGGTATGCATGACGGTGCCAGCAGAACAGCTGAGATTGTTAAGAGCCTTCGTATCTTCTCACGTGTCGATGAAGATACCCTAAAATTTGCGGATGTGAACGAAGGCCTGGAATCGACGATGGTCATTTTGGGCAGCTTAATAAAAGGTAAGGTCGAGGTGCAGAAACGTTATGGCGATTTGCCAATGATAGAATGCTATGCGGGAAAGCTCAATCAGGTGTTTTTAAATATTTTAACAAATGCTATCTATGCGGTGGATAAGAAATTTGTTGATAGAGGAGGAGGAAAGATTGATATTGAGACGGGGATATACAAAGATGAAGCCTTTGTTTATATAAAAATAGCAGATAATGGTATCGGTATTCCTGAAGATGTCCGGGAAAAGCTTTTTGAACCCTTTTTTACGACAAAAGATGTTGGCGAGGGGACAGGCTTAGGGATGTCTATCGCGTATAATACAATAGCAAAACATCATGGAAAAATTATAGTTGAGTCGGAAGTGGGCGAAGGAACAGCTTTTACTTTAGTAATTCCTATCCAGCAAAAAAATTAAGAAAAAAAGACATTAAAGTCATAAATATCAGTTAACTTCGTTTATAGTCGTCAGGTTAATATCTTTATTGTTACGGTTATGCAAAAAGAGCTAGAAGTATTATATATTGATGATGAAATAAACAATTTAGTTGGTTTCAAGGCTAATTTTAGGTACAGCTATGTAGTACATACTGCCTCAAGTACCATAGAAGCGCAAGAGATATTAGCAGCTCATCCAGACATCCGAGTTATCTTTTGTGACCAACGTATGCCGGGCGAATTGGGGATAGACTTTTTGCACCGGATTAAAAAAGAGTTCCCAAGGCCTATACGTATTTTGCTGACTGCCTACGCAGATATGGAAACGGTCATCGACGCCGTCAATAAAGGGCACATTTTCCGGTTTGTTCGTAAACCTTGGCAGGAAGAAGATATTATCTCTTCGATTCAGGAAGCCAATAAATTCTATATAGCAAGTTCCTTGCTGGATATCCGTAATGAAGAATTACAAAAGGCGTATGATGAATTAGATAAGTTTGCTTACAGTGTAAGCCATGATCTTCGTGATCCTCTTTCTGGGGTTCAGTCGGCTATCAAACTGGCTTTGGAGTTTGATAAGATTGAGGATGTGCGTGAATTGCTGAAGCTGATGGATGATTCACTATCCAGATTAGACGCTTATATTGACAGTTTACGGGATTACTATTTATTGAGGCGAGGCGAACTCACTTTATCAGAGATTGATTTTCACCAGCTTTTTGAGAGTATAAGACAGTTTTACAAAATGTCTACACAGCATAATGATGTTACTTTTGAAACACATGTCGAGCAGACAGAGGTTTTTAAGGGTGACAAAGCTGTTCTTGAGTTAATTTTACACAATTTGTTGTCAAATGCTTTTAAATATCAGCAAATCGATTCCGATAATAAACGTGTTAATTTGTCTGTGACTGTAGCAAATGGTTATGCTAAGATCGTCATCACCGATACAGGTATCGGAATATCTGCGGATCATATCGATGATATCTTTAAACTGTTCTTCCGGGGAAGTGATCAAGCCAAAGGTATGGGATTTGGCCTTTATAACGTACAGAGCGCTTTATTAAAATTGAAAGGCACGATTAATGTCACCTCACAAATCGGCGAGGGGACAACATTTACGATCGCTCTTCCGAGTAAATGACCTTCTGTTTACTAAGGGCAAAAAGTTTAAGAGAGTAGCTTTTGTCGCAGTAAAAACTCCAGCTGTTCGTTCGATACTTCCAGTTTTGAATTTGCTTCCTCTATCTTTTTTCGTTCGGCATATACATCATAGGCTCGTTGAATGGTTTGGTCGAGTTCTTCCTCACTCCAGGGCTTATTGAGGTAATGAAAGATTTTTCCTTTGTTTATCGCATCGATCACAGCACCCATATCCGTATAACCCGTTAATAGAATACGCATCGGAGAAGGATCAATCTTGATGACCTCCTCTAGGAATTCGACACCAGTCATTTCGGGCATACGTTGATCTGTAATAATGATGTCTATCGGCCTTTTTTGTATGATATCTATAGCCGAAGCCCCGCTTATAGCAGTATAGACGTCATATTTTAGACGAAATGTTGCCTTAAAGGAAATCAAGTTATTCTCCTCATCATCAACATATAATATAGTGATCTTCTCGCTCTTCTTTTCCATGGTTTTGTCGCTCTGGTCTGCAAAAATAAAAGAAAAAAATGGACGAACTAAGTTACTAAACTCTTTTAACAATCAAAAGCGTCTTTTTGTTCAAAAAATGACATTATTTGGGACATATGTATTGGCTTACAATAAATAAGGAGGCTGAATTCGGCCTCCTTATTATTATCACTTTGTCATTATTACTGCTTGGTCATGGTTAATACAGCGTTGTCATTGCCTCCCGACAGGTCGATGGTGATGATGTAGATACCATCCTCTTCGAGCTCTTTTCCGGCAAGTAAACCAATATTTCCCGGATCACGGCCATTCGGGCCATTTCCAACAAAGATGATATCACTCCCTGTTGAAATACTGTTGTTATTAAACTCACCACCCCAATCTTTCTGGTGAAAGAATTTGAAATTCAGATAATCCTTATACGCCGTCTTGTCACCAACCAATGTCACTTGATATGTTTTGTTGCCTTTGGGAGCCATACTCAGCGCCTTGCCGGGATTCCAACCGATCTGATTGGTGTGTACGCTAGGCTTTCCTATTCCGTCACCGATTATCCATATCGTACCAGTTCCATCAGCATTCAAGCGTGCCAGTTCTGATCCGTTCATAACTTCGACCGCAAAATATTTTGCCGTGATGTCTGCCGTAATACGATATTTGCCTGTCATTGCATTGAAAGAAAGATTTCCGCTGCCATTGTCCGTGAAGAAGTCACTATCGATCCACCAGCTCGCCAAATCTTCAAAGCCTTCTATAGTGATTTCTTCGCCTTCTGTGAGTTCGATGTCCACTTGAAAATGTTCATCATCTAATCGGCTAAAGGACGTGCCATTGATGGTAGGCGTGATGAAAGGAGACCCTTCAAAAGTCAGCGTATTGAAGCTGATCGGATACATGCCCGGGCTGGAGTAGGAGAAAGGGATATCAGTGGTACTTCCTAAAACAATTTCATTGTTTACCCAGCCGAAAGTAAGCGCATTACCGTTAACCCCAAATTTAGGGGCCTTGATGTAGGCCTTAACGGAAAGGGGAAAGGCATCCGTTGCCTCATATTGATTGGGTCCGACTTTATCCATCTGATATTCGCCATCTGCAGTGACGAGCGTCAGGTACGGATAATCCGGTCTGGACAACTCCAGATCGATATCCTGCTCAGCTGTTTTTTTCGAAATATTCTGAACGACGAATTTCAGTGTCGCTGTTCCATTCGGAACATTCTTATAAAAAGGCACATAAATCTTACCGGTATATTGACCATTTTCTTTTGTCCGTATGATGGTTTCCGATACCATATCATCCGTGTAGTACAACTGTGCTTTGACTGTGGAGAGCGGTATTTCATTATCAGCAACCTGTACACTAAACGTTAAGCTGTCACCAAAAAAGGCAGCTTCATATTCGGACTCTACGGTCACCGTAGGATTGCCCACAGAATACGTATACGTATCTTCCTTTTTACAGGAAGTCAGGGCGATCGATAAAGCGATGATTGACCCTAAACTTTTTGAGATTGATCTTTTCATAACCGTTTAGATTTAGTTCGACCAACGATAAGACACCACAGCATTAGCCGGTACTTCATAGCTAAAGTGGTTTTGATTATCGCTCAGCGTAATTTTTTGATTCTCCGTTGTATTGTTCAATAAAACCACCGCATAGGATCCATCTGTATTTTTGAAAGCAGCGTATTCCAAGCCCGGAATACTGTAGCCTGAAGTCCCAATGCGTGTTGCTCCGGGTTTTACAACAGATGACAGATGACCGATAATATAGTAGTGCGAATTGCGGGTCATCGACTTATAGTTAGATTTTTGAATGTCTACAGCACCATAACAGGTTTGGCAGCCGCCCTCCCGGTTTGGCCCCTTGTCTGAATCTAACATCAGGTTCCATACGATGACGCCTTTACTCCAATTGTTGACTGTGCCGAGGGCGACTTCCGACATGTCCTCCATCAACCTTTTGGCTAAATTCCTGCCGTCATTCCACTCGCCGATGGAGGTTTCCGTAAAGATAAGTTCCTTATCGGGGTTTTGTGCATGTATATCCAGGAGTTCTTCTTTATTGCCACCGTAATTATGGTAAGCTGCTCCGGTAATAAAAGCCGCAGCCGTAGGATCACCATAGATTTTGATCGGATAATCTTCCTGGTCCGCGATATTGTCGTAATTATAGTTGTGGTCGAAGACATAAATCTTCGTGTTCAGGTCGGCATCTCGCAACTGTGGACCTAAGGCTTCTTTGATGAAAGCCTGCTGCTCTTGCCAGGACATATACAGGGACGCTGAGTTCCCTCGATTTAATGGCTCATTTTGCGGGGTGATAGAAGTAATAGAAATACCTTCGGCCTGTAGCGCCTGTATCCACTTCACAAAATACCAGGCATAATCTTGATAGTAATCCGGGTTAAGCTGTCCCCCCGTCCAGGAATCATACGGTTGCAGGTCCGTCAGATTGTTTACTTTCATCCATTTTGGCGGTGTCCAAGGCGAACCCATAATCTTGATATTGGGATTTATCGCCAATATCTCTTTTAAAATGGGAATCACATAGTCCTTTTCCTCCGATTGTAGACCAAAATTTTCTTTTCCCCGCGTATCCCAACAGGTGTATTCACTGAGCGAAAAGTCTGAACAACCTATGGCGATACGGACATAGCTCATGCCCATGCCACCTTTGTCGGAAAATGTTTCTGTTAAAAATTTGGTGCGGTCATTTTTGTCCATACGCATCAAGTTGTAACAAGTCGAACCCGTAATGGCTGCGCCAAATCCTTCCATCGTTTGGAATGTTGTAGTTGGCTCCAAGGTGATAGTATTCGGCGACATGTTCGATTTTGTGCTAAAATCGACATATGTTTTATAGAAATCATACGAACGAGTATTTGTTGTTACATACAATGCGACATCTCCGCTCGTTTTCGTGTCGGTGCCGGATGAAGGGGTATAGCTGTCGCGGTTGCAAGCGGCGGTGGCCAACAAGCACGATACAAATAATGCATAAATCATATTTTTATTTTTTACAGTTTTCATAATACGTCATAATCTATAGGTTAATATCCGGGGTTTTGAATCAAGTTGGGATTCTGATCAATAGCCGATTGTGGTATCGGCAATCGGTAAGAATTGGAGGTGAAAGGGTAAACCTGTGATTTGCGGCCACTGTCTTTTGCATATACCGCGTTCATCACTTCCTCCACCTTATCCATACGTACCAGATCAAACCATCGTTGCCCTTCGAAAGCCAGCTCCAGCCTCCTCTCTTTCAGTAATGCATCTATCATCGCTTCCTTATTGGTGCGCGTCTCATTTGGCAATACTGACAGGTCGACGCGGTCGCGGACGCGATCAATAATCTTCGCTGCTTCCTCCAGGTTCATGTTAGGTCCCATAATTAAGGCTTCCGCTTTTAGCAATAATATATCCGCATAGCGAAGCTTGATAATACTATTGAAAGCAGACCGCAATTTGAACATAAACGGGTAGTGGGAGGCCGGGTAATAATTGGACCATCCCGCTACATAGTAGACTACTGATTCGTTAAATCTGATCTGATCATTTTCATTTTGGAACGTTTGGATAAGATCTCGGGAGGGGGTTACCCATTTTGCCCAGGTAAACTGTGTATCGTAATTTGCTAGGTCCCGACCAAACATCCAGCTTGCCCAATTGCCACTTCCCGGGAGGAACTGTGCTTCAAGAATAGATTCGACCGTATTGCGGGCTTTGGCATCGGTATGTGCATCATTGGTGCCAAATAAATCGCTGAAATCGTCCACCAAATCAAACCCGTCCGCCGCCAGCTCATCCGCATATTGGATCACTTTACTGTAATCACGCAGGGGTTTTTCGGCATATACCTTCGCAAGCAGCGCTTTGGCCACTGATTTGGAAAATAAGGTTTTATCATCAGGGTCATTATCCGGTGCATATTGTAAGGCTTCCGTACAATCTTTAACAATCTGTTCGTAAGCCTCTACTTCCGTGGCTTGCTTGGGGAAATAATCATCATATACATCTTCGATGTTTTCGGCAGTAATATCATCAGCTACCGTCGTAACTACCGGAATTGCACCATAGATGCGCACCATGTCAAACATCACCAGCGCACGAAAGATCTTCCCTTGTGCTTTAATGGTGTTGATTTCAGTTGGCGAAAGTGAGTTGTCGGCTACGCTATCGACATAGACAATTAGTCGATTGGCTCTACCTATATCTTCAAGGTATCGGCGCCAATCTCGGTTTATCACGGAATTAGAGCCTTCGATGGAATTATTTTCAAAAGGCAATACTTCGGCGCCTGTTGTCCCTGCATAGGCATTGTCCGCATGTGACTCGGCGATAAGTAATAAATCGACATACCAATGTTCCTGCCTATCCCGCATCTGTTGATATAAAAATGTCAGGTAGTTCTCGACAGTCACTCTGTCTTTAAAGACGATTTCTTTGCCCTCTTCATTGATACCTTCCGTGACATCAGAATACGTATCCAACGGATCTCGTACCAGCGAACAGGAAGATGCGATTAGGCTAATTAGCCCGATCAATATCAGTAATTTATTGAAAGTTTTCATAATGTGCATAGCTTAAAATCCAAGATTAATTCCGACAACAAAAGAGCGACTGTGCGGATATGTCCCCCAATCTATTCCTTGTACTGCTCCGCTGTTTCCCCATTGATTGACCTCCGGATCCATACCTGTATATTTGGTCAGCGTCAATAAATTGCTCGCTGATAAGTAAGGTTGTATACGTGTCACCCCAAGTCTTTTTAACTTCTCTACCGAAAAGTTATAAGCCAGCGAAATATTCTTCAGCCTTAAATAGCTGCCATCTTCAACAAAGTAGGTGGAATTACGCATAATAAAATTAGCTTTCGGAACATCCGTAATCTGACCTGGGATTTGCCATCTGTCCAGCACACGGGTAGTTTGGTTTTTGCCATCATACATTCCTTCGGTTTCCATCCGGCTGGCATTGAAGATATCGTTCCCTTGGCTACCTTGGATAAATATGCTGAGATCAAAGTTTTTCCAGGAAAAATTATTGGTCATCCCATAGGTGAATTTTGGATTAGGATCACCGATATAGGTACGATCCGAAGAAGATATGACTCCATCTGTATTCAGATCGCGGTACATCAATTCTCCTGTTTCTGGATCTACACCGTCGCTGATATAACCGAAGAATCCACCAAGCGGCCTGCCCGGTTCGTTCCGCACGACAGGATCATTTACGGTCTCGCTCGTTACAGCTGTGCTGTAGATTTGTTGGAGGGCCAGTTTATCCAGTTTATTCCGGTTAAAGGAAATGTTGAAATCCGTATCCCAAATGAAATTGTTCCGCATATTTTTGGAACTCACAGCGAATTCGAAACCCTTATTTGTCATTTCCCCTTCGTTCCGCACGATAGAAGAAGCCGTTTGTCCTTCCGGGAGGCTGACATACATAAGCATATCGGTTGTCTTTTTATGATAGTAATCCATAGCCACTGTTAGCCGGTTATTAAACGTGGTGACATCAATCCCCACATTCGATTGTGTAGTGGTTTCCCACTTGAGGTCACGTGTACGAAGATTGCTCGGGCTGATGCTAGGCACAGCATTTGCATTCCCCTCTTCGTACCAGGGGATACGGCTGATTGAATACCGTTGCAAGAACGCATAATCTCCGATGCCCGATTGATTACCCGTTTGTCCCCAACCACCCCGGATCTTTAAGTCATCGATCCATGTGACATCCTGCATAAATGATTCAGAAGAAATACGCCAAGCCGCCGATAAAGACGGGAAATATCCCCAACGCAGATCAGGATGTATTTTGGAAGACCCATCCGCACGTAAGTTCGCTGTTAGTAAATATCGACTATCGAAGTTGTACATCGCACGGGCAAAATAGGACATGATACCCCATTCGGAAGCTCCCGATCCTGTACCATCCCAAGAAATTTTGTTGGCGGCATTCAACGTTTGGATAAGATCATTTCTGTAGTGCGAACCATAAATATAATTGTTGGTATACTTGGAGTCTGTCCAGGAGCTACCAACCATCGTTTCCAGATTGTGCCGATCGAAGTTAGTCTTGTAAGTCAGTACATTGTCCCATGTCAGTACTGTGTTCATATTTCGTGTATCCGACCCTTCACCAAATTGATTACGTCCCCAAGCTGTCGAGATGGGATCCAAAAAAGTGGTATTTACGGCGTTCCGACGATCCAGTGCGAAAGACGACTTTAGATTGAGGTTGGGGAGAAAAGTAAACAAAGCGCTTCCCGCAGCCAATAACCTGTTTTCCCGGTACTTGTTGTTGGCACTGCGTGCAAGGTTTTCAAGCGGGCTGGTAATATTAGAGATACCAAAGAAGTTGTTATAGTATTGAGCTGGATTACTTTCGTCCCATATCGGTGCATACGTAGGCGTATTGACGACCGACAAGACCACGCCCCCACGATTGGCTCCCGTACCAGTAGAAACACCGTTATTGTTGTAATCCGAATAGTTGATATTCGCATTTACGGTCAACCAAGATCTTACTTTATTTTCAATGTTTGCCCGGAAGTTGTACCGTTTGAAGAAAGCCGCATTCAACACCCCTTTTTCGTTGACATATCCACCCGATAAGTAATATTTGAGCTTTTCCGTTCCGTCGGATATAGAAAGCTGATAGTTTTCAAGTCTTCCCGTTTGGTAAGCCTCTTTAAACCAATCCGTTTTATCCGTCAAGCTCTCAGGTAGATTGATCATCCCAATTTCCTTTTGCAGTTCCCGATATTGTTCCGTATTCAGTACCTCGAAAGAATTGTCGACGATATTATGTGTCAGCTGTCCGTTTAAGCTGATTCGTGCTTGGCCGGTTGTGCCCGACTTTGTCGTAATCAGAACCACTCCATTGGCGGCCCTTGATCCATAGATAGCTGCCGAAGAGGCATCTTTTAGGATCTGGATATCCGAAATATCATTGGGCGATAAGAATTTAATATTGTCCACGGGCACTCCATCGACCACATACAGGGGATCATTGCTGCCATTAAAAGAAGTCGTTCCCCGAACGCGAATAGACATTTCTCCTCCTGGCGTACCACTGGGCTGCATGACCGATACCCCGGCTGCTCTTCCTTGAAGTGCCTGGCCGACATTGACGATAGGGCGTTGTTCCAAATCCTCCGTCGAGACAGAAGAGATAGCTGTAGTAACATCACCACGTCTCACCGAGCCGTAGCCGATCACAATAACATCCTCTAACACATTCTCTGTCGGCTCCAACGCGATGGTCAAGGAGCCCGATGCGACAGGAACTTCCTGAGAAGTATACCCTAAATACTGAAAAACCAGTATCGCATCCGCTGGTGCTGATAAGGTAAAGCGGCCTTCTACGTCCGTTACCGTACCGTTTGTTGTTCCCTTTTGGTACACAGACACACCGATTAGAGGTTCTTGTGTCCTTGCATCCGTTACGCGTCCACTAATCGGATCAGTAGACTGTGCCGACAAATGAAAAAAGAAGATCATTTGCCACACGAAGAGAAAATACAATTTGCTTTTAAATTTTAAAAAGATCATAGGACTCTTAGCGTTAGTTTATAAAATAATGATTAGCATGTTTCCTTCTGCAATGAACGATTGTTCTACAGAAGTAACACTATTCAAAACTACTCTTAGACTTTCTCAAAAACTATGGTAGGTCGCTAAAAAGTACCGCTAAATAAAATTAAATATCTGATAATCAACTGATTTTATCGTACTGGGAACTTCAAAAAGTACTAAGAAAATAGCGTTAGTGTAATATGTTAACGCTCCAATACAGCAATTTGTTTAACTTTATCTTCGAACTCCACTCGTGATACTGCTGCCTTGTTACGGACTTTTGTCCGGTAATTGTAGACCGTGCGTAGGGAATAACGCAAGAAGCTGGCAATCTTTATGCTGTCGTCTATGCCGAGCCGGATAAGGGCAAAGATGCGTAGTTCTGTGTTGAGCAATTCACCTTTTTTTGGATATATCTGTTCGTCTTCCTTTAAGAGACTATTGAAATCCTCGACGAAAGAAGGGTAGAGGTTGAGAAATATACTATCAAAATTATGGTATAGTTCGATGACTTCCTGCTCAACAACAGTGGTCGATTTCAGTTGATCAATCAGAGCGGGTATCTGATTGTTGGATGCTTTTTTTAAAAGAACTTTTCTAATACTGTCTATTTTCTCGATGTACGACGAACACATGTCGAAGAACTGTGCGATATATTCTTCTTTGATATGATTGGCTTCGGATAGGTCGATATTGCTTTTGTTGATTTGTCGGTTGAGATCAATGAGCTGGCTGTTGGTCGCCGAGAGTTCACGTTTTATTTTGTTCAGCCGTTTTACTTGCTTGTAGATGATGGCCATGCCGATAATAAGTATTAGCGACAGCAGGCTGATTAGATAGAGATTAAGGATCAGCTTCTTATTATGGTTGCTGATCTGTTTCTGATAAGCCGCATTAATAATAGGGTAGAAGGAGGTTCCCTCGATGATACGATACCGTACATTGCAGAACATCGCATCGTCGATCGCTTTCTCAATCAAAAGAAAGGCGCGATCCACGTCGCCCAGCTCGTAATAGGTCAGGGCAAATCTTGGAGCGACGCATTATCTTTATTCGCCAGCTCTATATCGGCACATGCCGATAAGGTATAATAATACTTTTGCAGATCAATGTCCTTCTCCTGTCTATAAATCAGGCCCAGGAAATAGGTGACAATAGCTTTTTTCTCCAGATCAGTCTCGTTTTCCTCCAACAATGTTGTAAATAATTTCTTCGCCAGTGTTCTATCTCCTTGGAAAAGGACTTTCGTCGCGTAGGATAGCCGGTAGGCAGAAGAGGACCTGTCCAGTACAGTCAATAAAGAATCTCTATACGCTTCGCTTTTCTGATAGAAGGATGCGTTATTATTGCTCTGGCCATAGTGACTGTAAAAGGAGCTATAGGTATCGAAATATTTGGCGAGAAGGCCAGAAGGTAGGTTATGTCTGGCTATGGTATATAGTAGGTCCCGCGATTCGATATAACGACCTATGGTTGAATAGACACCGACCAGATCGAGGTCCACTATCGTTCGGATTGAATCCGACAGCTCGGAAGCAATGTTTTTACATTTGGTAATGTAATTTAAAGCCGAGTCGCTTTGAAACTTTTTATAGACCTGAAAGAGCTCATAATTTTTTTCGAAGTATCTTTTCCGGTCGGAAAAATTTCGCTGTGCTTCAGCCTTGAGTTTTTTAATTGCATCTTCTCTTTTCTTGTGGTAGAAATCTCTGTTTTGAAGCAGTTCGTCGAGATGTCTTTCTACATCTTGCATATCCTGACGGCTTTGAGCCGTGAGCAGAACGATAAAAAGCAACTTACCAACAAGAAGGATATATTTTCGCATAATTCGGTTCTTGCTCATAAATATCGCAATTTTTTGGTAAACTTCTACAAGGTAGTATCGTATCTCCGATTATTACATGAAACAGATAAGTTACCACTTATTATAACTGATATTTATCGTATTTTTGTGGGAAAAAGGATAATCGAAGTAGTGGTCTTTATGAAAGAAGGATTAAATATGGAAAAAAGCGAGCTGAATTGGCCTAGTGAATTTCAAAGTGCATTGAAAGGCAAATGTCCACGATGTCGCACAGGCGATATGTTTGAGGGACCCTTATTGAGCTTGAGTTCAAAAAAGATGAAGCGTGTCTGTCCGTGTTGTGATTTGAAGTTTGAAAAGGAGCCCGGTTATTTTTATGTGGCTATGTATGTGAGCTATGTTTTTGTTGTGGCACAGTTGGTCACCGCGTGTGTCGGAACTTATATATTGACGAAGAATCTGGATTCGCCCTGGCTTTATTTGATCGTTGCCGTAGGGGTAACGATTATACTTGCACCGTTCAATTACAGGTATTCGAGGATTGTACTGTTGTATTGGATGACACCGCAATTCAAATTTAAACCGGAATGGTATAAGCGGTGTATGGAGAGGTTAGGTTAAGATATATATCAACCCTGTCAGCTGCCCGAAGGCTGCCGACGGGTTGGGGTTTATGGAACTATATGGCATCACCCAGGGCTACCGGGCAATCTGCGATACAGGTTCACTCCAGTCGCTTAGCCCTTCTGGATTGCGGGCACGTACGCGAGCGTAATATGTTACCGCAGGCGTCAGGTTGCGGATGATGTTATTACGTCTCACGCGACCATTTCGGAAGGAAGCGATATCGCCCCAGACGATTTCTCCACTGATTATCGTGCCTAACTGGTATTCGTATTCCGAGGCCTTGGGTACCGAGTCGAAGAGCAGTGCCAACTGGCCGCTCAATTCACCGTCCACGAGGCGGACTCGGGTAGGGGTGGTCGGCACGGTCAGATCTTTGCGAAGATCCTTGAGCCGGAATCCTGAGCTGAGTAGTTGGTGCACCACACCGTTACATGTGGTATTGACATAGAAGGCCAATCTGCGTAGGACATCGACTAATGCCCGTTTGCTGGCGTTCTTGGATTCGGAGTTGTACGGACTACCTTTCCCGTTGGTAAACTGCATTTTCTCGTCGTAGTCCGCAATAGCAGCTTCAAGTTCGGTCAGCGGTGGATTCGGTTCCGTGAAGAACTCTGCATTCTCACTGAGTGCTTGATGCACGGTGCTGGCAAGATATCCCAGATCCGCATCGCGGTACTTCTCATAGTTAATTTTTACTTGTCGTTTCATGATAAAAGAATTTTATGTTAAATAAATTCCTACTCTCATTCGCAGGTTTTCGGATTTCCCCTGGTCGTTGCAACGGACAGGGACAAACATAATAGGGAATATGTGCAGCGTCAATTTTATAGACAAGGTTGAACATACTTTTACTGAAATGAACTTACTTTTACATCGGAACCTGTTGTTTGCGATGTGTAAACCGTTTCCTCCGGTTCGGGAACTGTTGCCCTTGGGATGCAGGCAGTCGTTTACGGAGCTTGGGAAACCTCCTGTGGCTCGGAGGTTGTTTCCTGCGATGCGGAAGCCACTGTCTGCAAGGTGGAGACCGTTTCCTCCGGTTTGGGAACCGCTGTCCGTGGGGCGTAGGTTGTAGTCTGCGTTGCTTGGGAAACCTCCTGTGGCTCGTAGGTTGTTTCCTGCGAGGCGGAAGTCACTGTTTGCGATGTGTAAACCGTTTCCTTCGGTTCGACGGTCGTTGTCCGTGGGATGCAGGTTGTAGTCTGCGTTGCTTGGGAAACCTCCTGTGGCTCGGAGGTTATTTCCTGCGATGCGAAAACCGTAGCCTGCGACGTAGAAACTTTTGTTCCTGAGCCGTAGGCAATGTCCTTTGCACTACAAGCTATCGGGTTCATTTGGTTCATTACGCAATCCTCCCGGTTGTGAATTGCTTTCGTCCTTTGATTTAACGATATTTATAACAACAAGATGTTGGGTTAATACCATCAGCAGAGCGTTGTGAATTGCTGTGTCCGGAACTGTTCCCGTCTTTTTTTGGGCTAAGACGGGAAACCCAGAGCTATACAGTTTGGACAGATTACCGTCGCTCACTACGTTAACATAGAATACCATTTTCTGGAGTATATCAGACAGCCGTCGCTTGCTTTCTCGCTTTAGTGCCGCTTTTTCCCGGTTTCCCCCTTTGGCATCGACCACCTTCTGATAATAATCTGCATAGGTCTCCTCCAATTCCGACAGGGGAGGGGTCGGTTGTGTAAAGATATCCGAGTCTTTCATACACTGGATAATATGCGCTGCGGTAATGACCAGTTTCTCATCAGCATATCGGAAAAAATTAGCTTTGGTAAGTACGTATCTCGTTATTCGCCGGGCAAGGCGTTGACACTGCATTTTCTGTTAGTTGGTCGTAAATACCAGGATACAACCATGAGGACTAAAAGGAACATCGGTACAAACGATTCAACAGCTTTATCTCCCGCTGCTAAATGAGAAACAATTGCCCCCGACATAACAAAGAAAAATCCGGCATAAGCCCACTCTTTTAACAAAGGAAATTTTGGGAGGAGTATGACTACAACACCTACAATTTTCCAAACACCAAGAATAACCGAAAAATAGATAGGGAAACCCAATCTTTGCATGATTTCAACAAATCCACCAATGGTAAAAATTTGTTGTATTCCGCTTGCAATCATTGCTACCGCAAACCATACGGTCGCTATCCAATACATGATTTTCGTTCTTTTTGTCATAACGTTTATTTTAGTTTGTTTACGATTTCTTGTAGTTTGTTGTGCGCCATATTGATGCCTTGTGCAAATGGCATTTGCATCAATTGATTTCGGAACTCGATAGACTTAAATACGATGTGCATGGTGAGTTTGCTGGTGTCGTTTGTTAGTTTTTCAAACTCCAGATATTCGAGTTGAACGGGAAACGGTGTGTTTTCCATTTCAAATGTTCGTGTAATTTTCTGGTTCGGCACAAATTCGTGTATTGTACCATTTGCACGAAATGCCACGTTTCCATTGTACGATGTCTCGAAGGCATACGAACCATGTTTTTTATTTTCCAGTTTCAGCACTTTTGTTCCCATCCATTGCTCAACAAGTTCGGGTTCCTGGTATGCTTTAAACAGTAATTCCAAAGGTAGATCGAACTCCCTTGTAATGATGATTTCCTGTTTGCCGTCTTCGGCATTTACTTGTGTTTTTTGTTCCATTGTTTATGAATTGATCTGTGTTGTATAGTTTTTATGGGTATCAATGTTACTTCGTGGTATTTTTATACGCTTTCATTACAGTTTCCAACTTGTTAAATCTATCATCCCACATTTTGCGGAAGGGTTCAATAAAGTCAGCTACTTCTTTCATTTTATTTGCATTGATGTGATAATTCATTTCTCTGCCGTTTTGCTCTTGTTTTAGTAATTCACATTCGGTAAGAATTTGCAAATGTTTTGAAATAGTTGGCCTTGCTGTGTCAAAGTTTGAAGCAATTGCACCTGCGGTCATCGATTGTGTAGCAACTAACATCAATATTGCCCGTCTTGTGGGATCAGCAATGGCCTGAAATACGTCACGTCTTAATCTCATTATGAAGTTATTTGGCTACAAATATAAACGTAGTCATTTAACTACACAAATTTTTGTGGAATTTTTTTATTTTTCCATTATAGAATATTAAAGAATGCTGGTAAAATTGCAGCTGTTATAACGGCCGGACATCGGTTGATTTATATAAGCAAAGTAGAACTAACGGTCTTTAGGAAGTAGTTGGTTGGACTTAAAAACATAAGATGTATTTTTATCAGCAAGCCATGTAATGGGTTTTAATACACCAAAAATATTAACGATAATTCCCAAAGGTACACCAATTAAATAATCTGCATTAGTGGCTAGGTGTTCTTGATGTATCATTCTGAAAAAGAAAAAAACGCAAGGAGCAAAGAACAGCCAACAAGTGATTAATCCAGCATTATAAAGTGTTTTTCCTTTAAAATTAAAGACGAAGGTATGTGCTATTATATTGCCAAGTGAAACTAAAATGGTCGCCATACCCAGCCACACGAATTTATCGCCTACCCATACTGCCAGCAGATAAATAGACCAGCCCATATAAACATTAATAATGAGCGATGTATTGCTATTTAATGGATACCTGTCCGGTAAATCACTGTTGAACATCACACGGTTCACCATTCCGGGGAAAGTTCCGGCAATGCGGTATTCTTCCATCTGATGAAAGAACAGAGAAGTTAGACTCAGCCACATTAACAATTGATAATTGGAAAGTTTTTGATAAGAAAACAGCAGGACGACAAGTATAATAACCCCTGCTATTCCTCCTATATCAAACCAATGTCTGCGGATAAAATTCATTTTTCAAAGTTTAAGTGGGATTTTTTTACCAATCGTAAGTGCTTTAAATAGATGACTTATGTCCAAATTTATTAGTTAACGGCGTTGATCGCCATCTTTAGTATATAACCTAAACTCAAGAAGAAAACTATCGGAGAGTAACCAGTTTAACAAATGATCTCTGAATTGTCTATCCTAAAAGATAGATTCCTCCAACATCGATTTCCAAAGGATAAAACCTCTATCCGGATCGCTGTAGTCATGAAGGATACGACTAAATCTTTCGGGAGTATGGTTTTCTAAGAAAGCCTGTCTACCTTTTTCACGAATAATCTGGAGATCTTTATCTATCATCGCAACAGCGTCTTTCAACACGGTTTTATTTTTATCTGTGTGCCAGATATAAGTGGCCTCCTCTGTATCTAGGGTTTCAAGGATGATGTGGTACTGGCTGTCTCCCGATAGTAGAAATACAAATGCAAAGGGACTAAGCACGAACCTAATCTTCATAATACTGCTCAGGTGTTGATCGGCTAAGAATTGAACTTGTCGAGAATGCTTGTATTTTCGTAGTTTAAGTATTTCAGATAGTAATTCGTCTGCGTTTGCGTATACAGTCTCGCCATTTTGCAACTGGTCCGAAGTCAATATACTTTGCTTTTGAAAAGGCAGCTTGCTTAATAGCCCCTTGTTCAGAAACTGAAATTTTACACCTTCCACAATTTCTTTATTTATTCGTTCTATATCGTCGGAAGTAGCGATTTGTGCGACCAGTTTTCCGTATTCAAATTCAGCGTTTAACTGAACGTTGATGTTTTTAGATTTCAGTATCTTGATAAAGTAAGGTTTTAAAACCTCAAACTCAGGCCTAATCTCCAAATTTTCGATTTGAAATTCCAAAACCGTATGCATCTCTTCCACTTTGAAGGTAAAGGCCACATGGCCATAATGGAACGATAGGTCTTCAATGGGGATCTTGGTCATCTTTTCTAAACTGAATAGATGACCAACTTGAGCGTTATAGTCCACTGTTGGTTCATCAAAAAGTGTCGCTTGTTTGGCGATTTTACGGTAATAGATATTTCGTTTGAGAAACATCTTGTCTAGGTAATCGATCTGTATATCCCGATAGTCGTATATTGTCGGATTTATCTCGGCTCGCTGCACGCGACCGATGTATTGTATCAATTTTCCATGGAAAGCAAAGGGATAGGCCAAAAGTAGTGTGCTGATATGCTGAATATCCGAACCCTCTCCAAAATATTGACCTGTCGTAATCAGTACTTGAAAATTCCCTTCTGACAATGTTTTCCATTTCGCTTTCTTACTGCTATCTGAATCATCTCCGCTGAGCGTTATGGTTTCATAATTGGATTTTAGCAATAGATTTAGCGTTTCGATATGTTCTTTTCTTTCGGTAATTATAACCGCCTTTTTTCCTTGATTTAGCTCTGCGGATACATCGTCTACTATTAATCGGTTTCTTGCTGTATCATGAATTAGAATTTGGGAGAGTGTTTCGAAACTGTCGGTTTTAGAATTATAGGGAACATGGAGTGTGGTATTCCGTATGATGATATTTGCCCTTTTGTAATCTTCAATTTCCTCTGGTCGGATTTCTGTAATGATATCACCGAGATAGGTGAAGATCAATTTATCATCATTATATTTCCGAAAAGGAGTCGCTGTGAGACCGTAGCAATAAACACTGTTTAGTTTTCCGACGGTGGCACGATAAGATTCCGCCGGAATATGATGACACTCGTCGATTAAGATCGCACCAAATTTGTCCTGAATTGTTTCAATATGTTTTGGAAGACTTTGTATCGTTGCAACGGTTATTTTATCAGCACCCAATTTTGCTTTCCCCTGGCCTATAATCCCAATTTCTTTCTTCGGTATCCCTAGGAATGATTCTATACGCTCCACCCATTGATCTAATAATTGCTTACGATGCACGACAATAAGTGCAGGTTGTTGTTTGTCTGCAATAATTTTCAGACCGATAACAGTTTTTCCTGTTCCTGGTGGAGCAACGATCACACCGAAATCCTTTTTTTCTACTGCGGCGACAGCATTGGTCTGATGCTTTCGTAACGCGGCATTAAAAGAAAATTGGATTGTCGGGAGCTCACGTCTATTATCAACAAAGTCATGTGTTACCTGTGATTCTCTACAGAAACGCAGCAATTTCCCGATAAACCCTCTTGGGATAAGGATTTCATTTTCGATTTCATCGATCAATTTAAAGAACCTAGGTGTTTCAAAAGTGCTTCTCCCTGACTTTTTCTTGATGATAAAGGCTGAATTAGCAAAATTAAGTTGCTCCTTCAAAAAATTGATGAGTACAAATGGTATAGCGTGACTATTTATACGGATCGAATTGCTCAGGGTGATTTTAAGTTTTCCATCAACAACGGGTACATAGCTTTCTTTACTTCCTCCTGTTTGATTGAACAGCTCCTCTAGGTAATCCAAACTCACTCTTTTAATTTCTTTTAAATATGCGATTTGATCAGGAAATGGATCCATCGTTTTGGGATCGATAAAGGAACTGTTGCCATTCTGTACGGCAGGTAAAAATAAGGGCATTGCAATTAGATTTCCTAAACCTTTGCCAGACAAATAATCTTGATTTGGAAACAAACGGTCAAAGCTGGAGCTTTTATCAAATGGCGAGAAAGCACCGCATCCTTCTAAGATATGCATAAATAACTTACGACTTTTGGCTGCTGGATATGGTCTCTCAAAGAAAATCCAGACATGTGCACCATTGCCAGAACGGGACCGTTCGAGATAGGCAGGGATATTTTTGGCTGTACATGCTTCGAGAAATTTCAAAGCGTGTTGTTGCCAATCGGATTTATCGAAATCAGCCACTAAAAACCAAGAAGTGTTATCTTGCAACAGTGGATAAATTCCGATCTGCTGAAGGCCGTTAAGATGTTTCGTAATTTCTATTTCTGACAGTGGCAGGTAAGTTTTGTGACTATAGCTTTGAAAACTACCGCCATTAGCTTTATGTAGTCGATAATGGTATGGATCATAGCTATAGGCCGGCATGTACCCGCTTTTATTTCCCTTCTCCCAGCGTAAAGCAAATACGTCTTCGCGACCTTTAAAAAGGTTGAGAAGATAGATTACGTCGTCGTTACTGAATTCCACTTGTTTTTATTTTGGTATTAAGATAATCAATTGGAATATACATCTTAAAAATATTAATAATCTGGTACGCTTTCGTTTAGTCAAAGTGGCTATTGAGATTTAGTATTAAACGTTGTTTTCTGGATAATTGTTCCTTATCTTTACCAATCGAGGAACGATAAGACCCAATTTTTAGGTCTTATCGTTCCACAAAAGGTAATATGGCAGACAGCGTTTATATATCAGAACATCTCACAAAACCTCAACTGGAGTTCTTGAAATTGCTGGACGACTATGAAATACAGTTGTTCAAATTCTCCGAAATTGAGCAGTTGCTAGAACAAAAGTTTGACAACTTAAGTGAAATCCTAGAGAATCTAGTCGATAAGGAACTACTTGTGCGAATAGAAAAAGGCAAATTTTGCAAACAAGGTTTTCGGGACGAATATGTCATAGGTACTTTTGTTGCTGAAAATAGTGCTGTCGCGTATTGGTCTGCATTGAATTTACATGGATTGACAGAACAGTTCTCCAATACGGTTTTTATTCAAACGACACATAAAAAGTACGATAAATCAATCTTAGGCACTTCTTATAAATTCGTTAGGATAGCAGCAAATAAAAAAACAGGAATCATACACAATGGTTATGGTAACCTTCAGTACCCAATAACCGATGTAGAGAAAACAATAGTCGATTGCTTTGATCTACCTCAACATTCTGGGGGCTATGCGGAATTGATTAGAGCAGTTGGTCAGGCGCAAATGCAACCCACTAAATTAGTCGAGTATTGCAAGGCTGTGAATAATATAGCGGTTACCAAACGAATTGGCTATTTGGTTGAACTTCTACAAATTACAGGCATGGAATCTTTTATTGATTTTGCCAAGATGCAGGTAAAAAATAAATATAATTTGTTTGATCCCCAGGGATTGGAAGAAGGTGAATTTGTTGCGGAATGGCGATTAAGATTGAATATCAGCCGCGAAGAATTGTTAGACATATCCAATAAGCAATACTAAATGATACTGAAAAAGGAAATAGAAAAAAAAGCATTGGAACACGAAGTGTCCAGAAGTACCATCGACAAGGATTGGGTATTGGGTCATTTTGTCGATGCTATATTTTCGATAGATTCCTGCAGAGAAACGTTAATATTCAAAGGAGGGACATGTTTACGAAAATGTTATATCCCGGATTATCGTTTTTCAGAAGATTTAGATTTTACATCCATCAATCCAGATTTTCAATTGGATGAAGATTTGTTGCGGCAAATCATGTCATTAGTACAAGAACGTACTGGAATGCAATTACATTTGGAAAAGCTGACCAATCTTCGGCACAATGATATGCCTACTGGATATGCTGCCGTTGTAAAGTTTTGGGGATCCGATCATTCCAAAGATCAAATTCCGCCGAATCCTGCCCGATGGAATACTTCCATTAAGATCGAAATTATTCTGTACGAGAAGATGCTGTTCGAACCGACCTTGAAAACGGTTTATCATGATTATTCCGATCAGCTGAGTTCTGCAGTAGACGCAATTGCCTGTTATGATATACGAGAAGTGTTGTCTGAAAAGTTAAGAGCTTTAATACAACGTTCGTATACAGCACCTCGCGACTATTATGATATATGGTATTTATCCAAACATGTCAATGATCTGCCTTGGACAGAAATCAAACAGGCTTTCTTAGAAAAAATGGCATTTAAAGGACTTGAATTTTCTGGTGTAGATCAGCTCATGAATGCAAAAAGTGAAAACACGGTTAAACGAGCATGGAAAACAAGTTTGGGGCATCAAATTTCTATCAAAAAGTTGCCCGCTTTTGACGAGGTTAAAAAGGATTTGGAACTATTGTTTAATACAATCTTTGATACGATATAATGGCCTTTAATGAAAACTCAAGAGTGAAAATTCCTGCACTTCTTCATTTAATGAGGTTGGGCTATACCTATATTCCATTAAGAGAACATATTCGAAGAGAAGATACCAATATTTTCGAGTCGATATTTTTAGAAAGCTTGCAAAAAATCAATCCGAGTACTCAACTGGAAGAGTTAAAAAGAGTATTGGATGAAGTAAGCTTGGAACTTGATTATGAAGATATTGGTGAAAAATTTTACCAGCGCTTAACAGCGACTTCCGGCATTAAGCTGATTGATTTTAAAAATTTCAACAATAATAGTTTTCACGTCACTACTGAATTGATCTGCAAGAATGGAGATGAAGAATTTCGACCAGATATAACCTTGCTCATCAACGGAATGCCACTCGCATTCGTAGAGGTAAAGAAACCACATAATAAGGAAGGCGTTTTGGCAGAGCGACGCCGTATCCACGCGCGTTTCAAACAAAAACATTTCAGGAAATTTGCCAATGCGACACAGTTGATGGTGTTTTCCAATAATATGGAATATGAAGATGGCATCGTCGAACCTGTATTTGGGGCTTTCTATGCTACTTCAGCCTATGCTGATTTGCATTTCAATTATTTTCGTGAAGATGCTGATTATCCGGTAAAACAGGAATTATTAGTACTGTCTGATGAGCTGGAAAATTTTGTTTTGAAAGATAACAACCTGCTGGTCATCAAACACAGCCCGGAGTTCAAAACCAACAAGGAGCCGTATACGCCTACACACCGCATGCTAACATCATTGTTCAGCAGAGAGCGGTTGGCTTTCCTCTTACGTTATTCTATTGCCTATGTTCGCGAAGAAAACGGATTGCAAAAGCACATTATGCGGTACCCTCAGGTATTTGCAACCATGGCGATAGCTTCAAAACTGGAGGAAGGAAAGACGAAGGGAATCATATGGCATACGCAAGGTTCTGGAAAAACTGCTTTGGCGTTTTACAATGTAAAACATCTTACCGACTATTATCAGAAGAAACACATTATTCCTAAGTTTTACTTTATTGTAGACCGATTAGATTTGTTAATCCAAGCCTCCAATGAATTTGCTAAACGTGGGTTGAAAGTCAATAAGGTTAATTCCCGCCAAGAGTTTATTGCAGATTTAAAGGTGGTTGGTGCAATCCATAACGATAGTGGACAAGCTGAAATCACGGTTGTTAATATTCAAAAATTCAGCGAAGACTCTACTGTTCCTGAAGATATCGGGTACGATATCAATACGCAGCGCATTTTCTTTTTAGACGAGGCGCACAGAAGCTACAATCCAAAGGGCAACTATTTAGCAAATCTGATTAATTCCGACAAAAATGCGGTGAAAATTGCTTTAACGGGTACACCACTATTAAAGGAAGTAGCGAAAGAATATGACTCTAAGTTACTCTTCGGTAATTATATCCATAAATACTATTACAACCGGTCCATTGCCGACGGATATACCTTACGGTTGATCCGTGAAGAAATTGAAGGCAGCTTCAAAATGGAGATGAAGGAAGTGATGGAGCAGATCAAAGTGCTCAGAGGTGATATCAAAGCGTCTGATGTATATGCTGATCGAAGATTTGCACAAGGATTGTTAGATTATATCGCCAAAGACATTGAGGATTTCAGGGATTACTGGAGGGATGAAACGCTCGGCGGAATGGTGGTTTGTGATTCGTCCAAACAAGCTAAAATGCTGTTCCAGTTATTTGAAGAAAAGTATGGCCAACAAGAGATCCATGTTCAGAATTTGTCCATAGCTGCTGATCCCGGAGTACCCTATGGAGATAGACGAGAAGAAAACCTGACTGCCGCTTTAATATTACATGACGAGAATGATAAGCAGATCCGCAAAGATTTGATCGAAGCCTTCAAAAGCGGGAAGATAGATATTCTATTTGTTTACAATATGCTATTGACTGGCTTTGATGCCAAACGATTGAAAAAGCTGTATTTGGCCCGAGTTATCCAGGATCATAATTTGTTGCAGACATTGACGCGTGTAAACCGTCCCTATAAAAATTATCAATATGGCTACGTCGTAGATTTTGCTGACATTTCAAAGGCATTTGACCGCACCAACCAATTGTATTTTCAGGAATTGCAGGAACAATTGGGTGATGAGATGGAAATGTATTCACATTTATTCAAGTCCGAAGCCGAAATCCGCACCGAAATAAATGAAATCCAAGAAACATTATTTCATTACGACACGCAAAATCGGGAAATTTTCTCCCAACAAATTGCAGCGATACACGACAAACATGAGTTGATACGATTGGTCAAGGCATTACGTACGGCCAAGGAGCTGAAAAACATTATTGCGATTAATGGCTATGAAGGTCTTGGAGAATTAGTGGACTTTGCCGTGCTGAACCGCTTACTCTTGGAAGCGCAAAGCCGATTGGATAATCTAAACTTTGTAGAAAGCCTAGAGAGCAGTGATGAAACCCGTAACCTGTTAGACGCCGCACTGGAAGATATCGTTTTCCAATTTATTAAAATAGGTGAAGAAGAATTGCGCTTAGCGGATGAATACAAAGACCAACTTCGTAAAACAAGAGAAGCCTTACAGCAAAATTTCGACACCGGCGACCCAGCTTTTATTAGTTTAAAAGAAGAGCTGGAAAGAATCTTTCGAAAGAAAAACCTGTCGGAAACCAATCAGGAGGATATGGTGGAAAACATGCAATTGCTTCGCCAGATCTACGATCAAGCCAAAGAGCTCAACCGTAAAAATGCGTTGTTACGAGCAAAGTACAATCATGATGAAAAATATGCACGTATCCACAAACGTTTGACCGAAAAAGGAAGTTTATCGGCTAAAGAAATGCAGTTGCACCGTGCGCTGATGCAAGTGAAGCTCGAAGTGGATGAAAAACTGGAAGGGCAAGAGGACATCTTGGAGAACCAAGCATGGTTCGACCGTTATGTCGTCAAATTAGTCGCTCAACAGTTTGTAGTGAAAGAAAAAATGGAACTGGACGCTACCACGCGTCAAAACATAAGTAATTTGATTGGGAAAGAATATTACCAATTACGCGGAAATATATAAAACATGACACACGATATTACCTATACCACAAAAACCAAACAGCTCATTGACAGTCTGAAAAGCGTATGTGCTAATTACGGTTTGGGAAATGATGGCGACGAATATAAAATCATAACACAAGTTTTTTTGTATAAGTTTTTAAATGACAAATTCCGATTTGAAGTCAAAAGACTGAGACCTGAATTGGTCGATAATAAGGAGTTTTATCGGAACTTGAAAAAGCTATATGATAGCGATATTGATCAGTATGAGTTATTGATGGACTTATTGGATGAAAATGTCCCCCGCCTGAAGCCTCATCAACTGATTTCTCACTTGTACAACATCCAAAACTCCGACGACTTCGCCAAAACGTTTGACGACACCTTAAGGGATATTAGTATCGAGAATGCGGATGTGTTTTCTATCAAATCATCGTCTGGGGCAAAAGATACTTTATTCGATAAATTTGACTACATAAAGGATACTTCACAACGTGATGACTTCTGCAAAGCGCTGATCAACAAATTGTTTGAATTTAGTTTTGAAGAGAGTTTTGAAGACTACTTTGCTGGAAAATACGATTTCTTTAAAGATATTTTTGAGTACCTTATTAAGGATTACAACTCCGACGCTGGTCGTACATATGCCGAATATTATACCCCGAATGCGGTAGCACGTATCATTGCCAATATATTGGTAGAGGGTGATGTGAAGAAAGTCCGCTGTTATGACCCTAGTGTAGGATCGGGATCCTTATTGATGTCCTTGGCACATAATATTGGCGACGATCGATGTACCATTTATTCGGAAGACATCTCGCAGAAGTCGAGTACGCTGATGCGTTTGAATTTGATCTTGAATAATTTGACGCATAGCATTCCGAATGTTATTAGAACTAATACTATATCAGAACCTTATTATTTAGAAAAGTTAAAATTTGACTACATCGTTTCCAACCCACCCTTTAAATTGAATTTTTCGGATTTTAGAGAGAATCTAGATACCGATCGCTTCAAAGAACGTTTTTTTGCGGGTATTCCGAAGGTAAAACCCAAAGAGCCTGAAAAGATGGAAATCTATTTGCTATTTATCCAACATATTATGCACAGTCTAAGCGATACCGGGAAAGCCGCTATTGTGGTGCCGACTGGGTTTATCACAGCACAAAGCGGCATAGAAAGGAAAATTCGTGAAAGACTGGTTGATAAAGGTTGGCTTCAAGGCGTGGTGAGTATGCCAAGCAATATTTTTGCCAGTACTAGTACCAATGTTTCGGTGATTTTCATAGATAAACAAGCAGGCAAAGAACGGATCGTGTTGATGGATGCGAGTAAATTGGGCGAAACTGTAAAGGAAGTTAAAAATCAACGTACCAAACTCACACCTGACGAAGAAGCAAAGATTGTCAACACCTTCCATAATATAGAAGTCGTAGAAGACTTGAGCGTGGTCGTCAATGCCGATGAAATCAAGTCGAAAAACTATAGCTTCTCTGCAGGTCAATATTTTGAAGTGAAGATAGAGTATGTGGATATCACGCCGGAGGCATTTGCTGATAAAATGAATGGCTTTGAAAGCCGATTGGCTGAGCTTTTTAAAGAAGGGAATAAGTTGGATGCTGAAATTCAGAAACAATTGAAAGGCTTGAGGTATGAGTAATTGGAGAAGAGTCGATGAAATTATAACATACCATGGAAAAGGAGTAACACCTAAGTATGTGGATAAGAGTTCTATCATTGTATTGAACCAAAAATGTATAAGAAATAATAAAATTGATTATTCATTCGCTCAATATATTGATGATAACAAAATTTATAATGAAGAGAAATTTTTGAAAATAGGTGACATACTTATAAATTCAACAGGTCAAGGAACAGCCGGAAGAGTCGCATTGGTTGAATATATTCCTGAAAACTTTAAAATTATTGTTGACTCACACATTTTAGTCTTGAGAACAAATAATTTTTTCGAATCAAAATGCCTGAATTATAGCCTATTTTCTATTGAGTCTACCCTGCAGAAATTTATGGATGGCAGCACTGGTCAAGGTGAGTTTGATAGGGTTAGATTATTTAACGTAAAAGTAGGGTATTCAAGAGATATTAGCACCCAACAAAAAATAGCATCTGTTCTTTCCGCATTAGACGATAAAATCGAGCTGAACAATAAGATTAATGCCGAGTTGGAAGCTATGGCAAAAATGCTTTATGATTATTGGTTTGTTCAGTTTGATTTTCCAGATGAAGATGGCAAACCCTATAAATCTTCCGGCGGTAAAATGGTACATAACAATGTGCTAAAAAGGGAGATTCCGGAAAGTTGGGGTGATAAAAGTTTACGAGAAATATGTTATGTAAATTCAAAACAGGTTAACTCTAAGTATGAAGGGAAGTACATAAATTACTTGGACACAAGCAATATCACTAAGAATAAACTAGGCGGAATTTCAAATTTTCATGTTTCTCGACGGCCTAGCAGAGCACAAAGACTTGTTGATAAAGATGATATTATATACTCTACAGTACGACCAATTCAACAACACTTTGGCATATTAAAAATGCCTTTGGAAGACATGGTTGTATCTACAGGATTTACCGTTTTGTCACATAAGCAAAACAGTAAATTCAATGACATTTTGTATATGTACCTTTCCTCTGATGAGATTATTATACGGTTACAAAATATTGCTCAAAATAGAGTGTCTTCGTATCCCTCAATTAGTGCTGATGACATTCTATCACTAAGTATGCCTTGGCCATTGGAAGAAAATTCGATTATGTTGATAGCTGAGCAATTAGGTAGGTGTCATGAGAAGATACATTTAAACCAAAGGCAAAACAAAGAACTCGCTCAGCTCCGGGATTGGCTATTGCCTATGTTGATGAATGGGCAAGTAAAAATTGGAGACAATAACAATGTAGAAAGTGATGCTATTTCAATTGCTGCAGAACCAGACGTATGCTATGGTAACACAGAACATTTAGATATTCCGTCCAACAGAAAAGGTTTTGCCCGGCAAGTTTTAGCTGGAAAAGTCGTGTCAGTATTTAAGGATGATCCGAACTTTTCCAATATCAAATTTCAAAAAGTCCAGTTCCTAGCTGAGCATATCATTGAGGTAGATTTGAATCAAAATTATTACTACCAGGCTGCAGGCCCGTATGATAATGCTTTCATGAAATCGATATACGGCCATTTCAAAACACAGAAATGGTTTGACTCGCAAAATCAACGCTTCGTACCGTTGACAAAAGAGGAAAGAATCGAGGGATATTATCAAGGTTATTTTGCACCGGTACAGGATCGATTGGATAGATTTTTTAATTTGCTTTATCAAACCACTGAAGCCGAAGCAGAGATAATTGCAACCCTCTATGCCGTATGGAACAACAGAATTATTCAAGGAACGACAATATCAAAAAATGAATTGATTGAAGACTTTTATAAGTGGAGCGATCGGAAACAGCAATATACTAGGGATCAAATATTGGTTGGATTAAAGTGGTTAAGAGATAATAACTTGGAGCCAAAAGGGTTTGGAAAACTGATAAAGAAGGCTAAGGGGAAATGAATCGTATAGAAATCACACCTTATTCAACAATTACAGATCAAAGCTATGTACAGGATACGGTTTTATCAATTGACGCAGCTTCGTTTGCTGGAGTTCCATTTCAGGGGGGAAGAATAACTTTCACTTTTATTGGTTGTAGATTCCGAAAAGTTTTTATTGAAAATTCAGAGGATATAAATTTCGAAAATATTAGTATCCAATTTGTAGCTTGTTATTTAGAAGATTTGCAGGTGGAGAATATTTTATCTCAAAATATCTCCATCCATTTTTTCAACTCTATTTTGACTGGGCGAATAAGTAGCCCTAACCTCAAATCAGTAAATATAAATAATTGCGTTGGCCGCAGTGTATTTTTCTTAGATCAGAATAGAGTAGATGTTTCATACACAGAAGAAAATGTATTTCCAAAATATTGGCGTAAATTACTGAAAGATATCAATACCGATTTTTTTACAGTTATTAACGAAAAGCAGTCTTTTAATATATACGACACAAAAATTGTTTCTTTTAAAACTAACGAAGCAAACGAAATAAGAAAGGGATTATACAAAAGAAGTTATGAGTCTTATCCGCCTTATAAAGTAGGTTACTACTTCACTGAAGAAGAGAAAGCTCTTTTGAACATCAATCTATTGATACAATATTCGAAGCCGGTTGAGGAACAAACTACAATAATTTCTGGATCCAATTTAAATTCGCTTTCGCTATCGGGAATGACAGAAGGTCCGCTATTGATTGAAAGCACAAAAATCAACAGGTGGTATATTTCTGATTTTCTCCCAAAAGGAGAAGTTAGCCTACATAACATCTATCCAATAGATGATCAAGCTGATAGTAAAATAGGAATACACAAGAGTAATCTTGATGGCGTTTGGTTTGATAACATAGATTTCGATAAATATAAGCGAATTTCTCTTTATAGATCCAAAGTTGCCAAAGCAACATTTACTTCCTGTAATTTTCCCGATCAATATTCGAGTTTTGAGAAATTTATGCCTATTGAGAATGTACATTATCCGGAACGGAAAACGCAAAATCATCACAAAGATCAATATGAGATATTTTTACAATTGAAAAGATCGTTGGAAAATACCGGAAATTACTATGAGGCGCAAAAGTTACAATCAATTGCCCATGATGCTTTGCACAAGATCAATTCGATTTCTTGCGGAGACCGTATCATTCTTAAAGTAAATAGCTTGTCAAATAAACATGGACTTTCGATTATTAGACCTTTTTTATGGTTCATAGGAGTTTCAGTACTTTTATACATACTCTATTTATTAAGTCTTGGGAGAATATTCAATTCTAACCAATTTGACCACAAACTAATCGGTTATTACTTTTCATTTATTGATCTCACGCATCGAAATGACTTTTTAGTTAATAAAGAAGAGTTTACGAACTGGTCATTAGCTGTAGATTATATCAGCAAGGTAATTTTTGGATTTATTATTTACCAATTTATTGCTGCGTTTAGAAAATATGGAAAAAAGTAGTTGAAATTATGAACAAGTTGATCATTATAGGTAATGGGTTTGATTTGGCTCATGGATACCCAACGAGGTATTCTGATTTTGTTTTATGGCTTGTAAAAACAGAACTTACAAATCTGTACACTGATCGCAAAACAAATTATAGACGAGAAAATCCGATATTCAATTGTTCGGTCAATAATAGCATTTATGTATCTGAAAGTTTAGAAGCATATTTGGATCAAAATATTATCACTATTATTGAGAGAGGCACACAGGAATACGTACCTCAAATAATTTTTGGTTGGGGAAATGATGTATCTAATACGCAAGATTACAGCCTTTTTACTGTAAATGCTCAAACCAATTTTGCTCGGAAACTTTTAAAGAGTTCTTGCGAAAACTGGGTAGATATTGAGAATGTTTACTACAAGTGTCTAAAAGAAATTCTAAAAAACAGTTTCCAAAATGAACAATACGATTGTACCGATGATATTTTGGAGTTAAATGCTCAATTAGCCTATTTAAGCAATCAACTGCGTCGATACCTCACATCTTTGGAAAAGAATAATTTGATCCCAGATTTCCAGGAAATTTTTGATAAACCGATAGATTTTACAAATCTCTTTAAACCTGATGGTTGGGAAGAACAAAATTTTGGCTTTGATACATTTCAGAAAACCAATAAGACTTATATACTAAATTTTAATTACACAAACTCTATTGAACAGTACTTTAAAGAAAAGGAGGATTTTGTAATAAATAACATTCATGGTTCAATAATAGATGATAATAACCCTATGATCTTCGGATATGGAGACGAACTTGATGAAAGCTTTGCAGAAATGGAAAAACAAGAAATCAAAGGTTTTTTGGAGCATGTAAAATCACTTTGGTATTTGCGAACAAGGAATTATCATGACTTAATACGATTTATTGAATCAGATTATTACCAAGTCCAAATTATAGGTCATTCGTGTGGACGCTCCGACAGAACACTACTAAATATGGTTTTTGAACATCAAAATTGCAACTCTGTCGATATTTTTTATCGTGTAAAAGAGAATGGTTTAGATAGTTTTAATGAAATATCAGAAGAAGTTTCTAGACAGTTTCGGGATAAGCAAAAACTTAGAAAGCGCGTTTTGCCAAAAAACAAACAGAATGTTATCCCGCAGTACATTCAATCAATAGAAATGGAAGCAAATATTGCCTAAATTACAAGCTATGACAGATGGATTATTTAAAAAATTAATTGATAATTCCGAAGGCCGATTATTGGATTACAAAATCTGCTGTTACAATTTTCAAAGCCAAAAGGAAGAGGCTGATGCAAAATTTGTCAAAGATATTATCAGTTTCTCAAATACCGTAAGAGATAACACCGCTTATATTATATTCGGTGTAAAGGAAGAATCTAACGGTATAAAATCTTTAGTTGGAATAACTGATTTTCCTGATGACGCAATATTTCAACAAAAAACAAAGTCTCGAATATTTCCGAGTCCTACCTTCTCATCCTATAAATATAATTATGATGGTAAATTATTTGGAGTTATTGAGATACCTTTGTATTCATATGCCAGACCATTAGTAGCTACCCAAAAATTGAAAGGACTCCAAATAGACAAAATATACTTGAGACAGGGATCATCCAATGAAGAAGCTACCCATACCCAAACAGAAGAATTAATTGACTGGTTGAAAAATCTTAAGCCGAACAATTCGACGACTGATAGGATAAAGGAAATCGACGACTTGATATCTTCGTTTTCCGATACATCACAAAAGCTTTCTGCTTTATTTGGAAAATGTAATAGCTTTTGTAGGAGCGTTAATAATCCTGAATTTAATTCTTTTGTGTCAAATGAACTCAATGGTTTGAGAAAAAGTGGTTATGATCAACAGGAATATAACTATAGAATAATTAGAGCCCCTGTCACACCATACACCATTCAAATACCATCATTTGGGCGAAAGAATGCTGACCAAATGATCGAATATTTCTTTGAATGAGATGAATTCAGAGAAGTAGAGTATTTATTTTCAAAATCTATATTTGAAATCGAATCGATAATTGATGATCTCAAACAGCAACCAAAATTATTACTACTTAATCATCCAAATAAAGAAGTATTTCCGGAAGCAGAAACAACCGTTGACAATGCCAGTATTTTTTTTGGCCCTCAAATGATGAATAATTTATATCTTAAAATAAGGATGAAGGCCGTAGAATTGTTGACTGAAATAAGCAAAGACCTAGAATAAAGTCTATTGTGTACTTTATCTATCCTTCAACAATTTCTCCAAATATTCTACCTTAGATTTTTCCGCTTCCAAAAGGCGTTCGTACAATTCAATGATTTTATCAAGCGGATTAATAGTGCACAAGTAATTGTTATTGTTTGAACTGCTTGTCTTGAAAAGTGTTATTCATAATATTGAACACAGCCTCTTCACTAAAATTCTCAATAGCTTCAGGAGTAACCCCTAATATTTCGGCTACCTGTGCCAATAGATCCGCTTCGATAGACGCACTTTTCTCAATATTGGATACCGTCTGCTGACTTACGCCCAATTCAATAGCTAAAGCTTTCTGCTTCATCCCCCGCAGTTCGCGGATACGGCTGATTTTTCTTCCTATATGGTTTGTTTGTCGTGTTGGTTGTACTCATAAGCCCAAAGTTAACAAATATTCAGCGTTCAAGATACGAAATATCTTGATATGGTACAAAACAAGGATAGCGTTGTACGATACAAAGGTTTTATACAATCCTTTTTGGTTCGGTACGTGGATGATACGGTGTTCATTTGCTTAGAAACAAATCCATAACACTATGCATCACGTAGAATATCAAAGTAGTTACATCACACTACTGACGGAAGAAGAAATACTAAATCCGTATTCCGTATTAGAAGAGACATTCAAAGAGTTTTCATCACCAACACACATACAGGATGAACTATTTGAAATTTTGACATTAGCCGTACGCCGAAATTATTGGCTGACCTATGAATCTCCTTTGTTACTGTACAAAAAGTACAAGAAATTAATACGTCTATTTGAAGCAGGGTGGCTGATCCAAAAGATAAGACCTGACCTTGATATATCTGAAAAATTCAGTATTCCCTATAAAAAGATTGAGGTCAATACGCCGAGAGGGGAAAGCGTCAAAACCAATTTCGACCCTATTATCAATGCCTACCAAACACTGGTCAGCATATACAGTTCAGATCCTCTATATTCATTAAGAAGTGACCTTTTCAACCTGTTGTTTGAAGGATTAATGCCCACCTGTGTTAACTATTCATATGAATTCGAAGGGCATATGGTGAAGGTGGTTGAGCAAATGAACGCTTTGATCAGCACTTTAAACATAATTGATCATCATGAACAGAACAACGTATTATCTCCCCGAGACGTCGAAATATTGATGAAGGAAAGGGATGAATTTAAAGCAAGAGATACATTATATGATTATGACAATGATATTTATGATTTATACAGTTACTCAAAAAAAGAAGAGGTAATAAAGGCTATACGTATTTCAAAGGAAATTTTGTTTACAAGAAATTTTTGGAAACTGCACGGCAATCCAGCCAATATACTACATTACTACCATGATTTTCTTTTTATCCTAGACTGCTATTGGGGACATTATCAATATATTCTTGAACAAGGAATGGATATAGATACTAAATGGAAATACCCTAAGGATAAGAAACAAGAGCTATACGGCATTGGATACAAATGGATTAAAAGGCCTTGGAAATATCTCCATAACCAATTTGAAAAGAAGTCTATCCAAGAATGGCGTGGTATGCTGGAACGCTGTTTGGAGGATGTATTGGGTAACCAACAAATCGGATATAGAGTTGACCGTAACAACAATGAAATATTGGATTTCATTGACGGGCTACTCTTCTTGGAGGGACTTTCGAAGTATGAACCAGAAATATATAGATCATGAGACAAATTAAAGAGCAGGAGAACTTGGAAAACATAGTCTCCCGAATAACTTCTAAATACAACATTGAGCAGATTTACCTTAATACCTATGATCGAGATATTTTACCTTATGAACTGATCATCCTTGTATCAAACAAATATGTCAAGACTTTAGGTGATCTAGTTCCAAAGATTGTAAATACCATTCGGGAATATCCGCAATACAAAACAATGTGCTATGTGGCATTTCAGGCAAAGGATAAGATCAGGGAAGGAAACCTATTTCTGTTTACGTCCTGTCAGCCCCAAAAACTCATTTACAATAAAGAGAATTCTGAATTTGTGCCGATACCCGAAAATTTTGATTATAAAAAATGCAAGGAGCTTACCGTCGCTTTGCAGGATAGGGAGCAACAGAAAATCGATGAGTTTAAAGCAGGTTATTACCATTTTAACGAAAAGGGAAAATATGCTTTGGCTTCTTTCATGTTGCATCAAACTGTCGAGTTAACCTATCGCTACCTAGAACTTCTACTTGTTGCCAAAGAGCGAATTACACACTCGATCCGATGCCATCACCTGTATCTGAAGGAAATCAGTTCTATTTACGCATGTGTGTTTGACGAAGATGATCACGACGATATCGTTTTACTTCAAATTTTGGAAGATATATATCGTTCAACCCGTTACGAAGATAATTTTGAGATCGACTCTGCTACGTTAAAACGATTAGAGGTAAAGATGGAAGGCTTACATAAAAATGCAGAACAGATTTTTAGTCATATTATGGATTCTTTTGAGCAAGCTTATCTCGAAAATCATCATATAACTGACGAAACACATCATTTACCAGGAAAAATAACAAGGACAAAGATGGATGAAAATGCATATCTGAAGGATGCTATCGAACAATTGAAAGTAAGCCTATCTGAGCCATTTATGATTTATTTGTTTGGATATCGTGCGCGATCATTTTTCATCGAAGGGATGATCAATGAGCGTGAAAGCACTGGTATCTGTGATTATTATTTCGATTTGCTGGTAATTAGCGAAACGGATATAAGGGAGCAGTTAAGCAGTTTACAACCGTTAATAAATGAACGTTTAGGAATTTCTTTATTTCTATTGTACTTTACACAAGACCAGGTCCAAAAGCAATTGGATAAAAACAGCCTATTCTTTCATCGAGTGCTCTGTGGTAATGAAACGTTGCTTCACGCGGGATTAGAAGCTAACAGTTGGCATTTTCATGAAAATAATGGCGTGCGTACAAAGCAAGAGTCAAACGGTTTCTTGACGAATGCATCAAGCTCGTTCGAGGAACATTTTCTGATGATTAGATATAATGATTGAGCTGTCCAAGAAGAATGTCCTTTTCGTGGAGCCGGAGGGATTGTTCGCGTCGCTCGTTTCCCATGCACTCGGCTGCTCAGAGATAGTTCAAAC
>NZ_JAAKGO010000048.1 GCF_011043525.1 Sphingobacterium sp. SGG-5 | reverse complement strand
TTTTCAAATTATGAATTACAAATTATGAATTACGAATTATGATTTTATCATCCGTAATTGAAATATTCGTAACCCCTAATCCGAAACCGTGGAGAATAACGGATTCGAACCGTTGACCCCCTGCGTGCAAGGCAGGTGCTCTAGCCAGCTGAGCTAATTCCCCCTTTTGGTAATTATGAATTATGAATGACGAATTATGAATTCTATCTTCAGTAATCAAAGAATTCGTAATTCGTAATTCCCCGATTCGTAATTTTAAAGCATTCGTAATTGAAG
>NZ_JAAKGO010000047.1 GCF_011043525.1 Sphingobacterium sp. SGG-5 | reverse complement strand
CGCCAGCCGTGGTCTTCGGTCAGGTGCCAATGGAACACGTTCAGCTTGTGCATGGAAAGATAGTCGATATATTTCTTGATATAGTCCACCGAGTAGAAGTACCTGCCCACGTCCAGCATCAGGCCCCGCCAGCCGAAACGGGGCCGGTCGACAATCCGCACCGCTGGAAGGGAGACTCTGGAACCGCTTACCCCCGTGGGGATGAGCTGGTAAACGGTCTGGATACCATAGAACAGCCCGTTGCTCTCAGACGCCCGGACGGTGATATCCTTATCGGTAACGGACAGCCTGTAACCCTCATCGCCCAG
>NZ_JAAKGO010000046.1 GCF_011043525.1 Sphingobacterium sp. SGG-5 | reverse complement strand
ACTATCGGTGACCTTTGATGAGGAAGTCGAGTTGGGAACCGCAGGTACCCTGCAGTTGATGGATGGTGCCACGGTACTGAAAACATACGATCTATCGGTTACGGCAGACCGTGCCGCCTTTACGTTGTCTACCGATGGGAAGACCCTCTCCTGGACCGTAGGCCAGGATCTGCCGTTGAACACCAACATCGCAGTAAATATCAGTGCGGGTTTTGTGAAAGACGAGGCCGATAATGACTTTGCGGGTATTACGGGTGCTTCGGGTGCGTGGAACTTCACTACGCTCAACAGGATCATGGTGACTTCGGTCGCTGTGCCGACAAATGCTACCTACCGCATAGGCCAGGAA
>NZ_JAAKGO010000045.1 GCF_011043525.1 Sphingobacterium sp. SGG-5 | reverse complement strand
GCTATCGGTGACCTTTGATGAGGAAGTCGAGTTGGGAACCATAGGTACCCTGCAGTTGATGGATGGTGCCACGGTACTGAAAACATACGATCTATCGGTTACGGCAGACCGCACAGCCTTCACGCTTTCTGCGGATAAGAAGACACTCTCCTGGACCGTAGGCCTGGATCTGCCGTTGAACACCAACATCGCCGTAGCTGTCAGTGCGGGTTTTGTGAAAGACGAGGCCGATAATGACTTTGCGGGTATCACGGCCGCTTCGGGTGCGTGGAACTTCACTACGCTCAACAGGATCATGGTGACTTCGGTCGCTGTGCCGGCAAATGCTACCTACCGCATAGGCCAGGAG
>NZ_JAAKGO010000044.1 GCF_011043525.1 Sphingobacterium sp. SGG-5 | reverse complement strand
CAGTAGCCGGGTCATAAGTCAGATCCGTATTGTTGAGATTGATCGGTGTGGCCACCCCTGCCTCGTCGGTATAAGTTAAAATATTGGTTGTTGCGTCATAGGCTACAGCTCCTTCATTGAGGTTCAGCACTACCGGTGTACCGTTCTCTCCTGTATAGGTCAGTTCGTTTGTTGCAGCATTGTAACCTAAGGTAGTCAAAGTCTCGTTAGCCTGTACAATATCTTTTAAGTCCACAGTCTGCGTTACCCCTAAAGTATTCACATAGCTTAAGATGGAAGTACCCGCATCATAAGTCAGATCCGTATTGTTGAGGTTGACCGGTGTGGCAACCCCTGCTTCGTCGGTATAGGTCAGAACGTTGGAG
>NZ_JAAKGO010000043.1 GCF_011043525.1 Sphingobacterium sp. SGG-5 | reverse complement strand
AAGTGTACCGCCTGTGTACGTGATGATATAGTTGGACAGCTTTGGCCCCTGTGCTGCCGAAGCGGTGATCTCGTAGGTGTCAACATCGGCTGAGGCTGATGCTCCTGCTGAAGTTAATGTCACCGAGGTCACTACATCATTGTTCACAAGGCCGTCCGGTGTAAACTCGGTACCGCTGAAGGTAAAGGCATTGCCATAGATCTTGCTCTGATCGTTAGCGGTTATTGTCAGGGCTTTCGGGTTCACCGTCAGCGTGCCTTTGGCATAGCTGATCGTATAGTTCCCCAGTTTAGGACCCTGTGCTGCCGAGGCCGTGATCTCGTAAGTGTTTACAACCGCCGTGGCTGCTGATCCTGCCGATGCCAGTGTTACCGAG
>NZ_JAAKGO010000042.1 GCF_011043525.1 Sphingobacterium sp. SGG-5 | reverse complement strand
GATAGAGATAAAGAAATATCCCCGCTTGACCGAGGTGGGTGCCTGGCGGTCGGGGACCAACTTTCAGTCAGGGAACAATATCGATCGTAATCCCCATGGTGGCTTTTATACGCAGGAAGAGATCCGTGAAGTGGTAGCTTACGCCAAAGACCGTTATGTAACCGTGGTTCCGGAAATTGAGCTCCCCGGCCATTCACTTGCCGCTCTGGAGGCTTATCCTGAACTCTCCTGCACAGGCGGGCCCTTTAAGATCCCGGAGCGGTGGGGTATACAGGAAGATATCTACTGTGCTGGAAAAGAAGAAGTGTTTGTTTTCCTCGAAAATGTACTAGCAGAAGTAGTGGAACTATTTCCAAGTGAAACCATCCATATCGGCGGTGATGAAGCACCTAAGAAGCGCTGGTCGGCGTGTCCGT
>NZ_JAAKGO010000041.1 GCF_011043525.1 Sphingobacterium sp. SGG-5 | reverse complement strand
TATCGAGATAAAGAAATATCCCCGTTTGACCGAGGTGGGTGCCTGGCGGTCGGGGACCAACTTTCAGTCAGGGAACAATATCGATCCTAATCCTCATGGCGGTTTTTATACGCAGGAAGAGATTAAGGATGTGGTAGCTTACGCCAAAGACCGTTATGTAACCGTAGTTCCTGAGGTTGAACTTCCCGGCCATTCACTTGCCGCTCTGGCGGCTTATCCTGAACTCTCCTGCACAGGCGGGCCCTTTAAGATCCCGGAGCGGTGGGGTATACAGGAAGATATCTACTGTGCTGGAAAAGAAGAAGTATTTGTTTTCCTCGAAAATGTACTAGCAGAAGTAGTGGAACTATTTCCAAGTGAAACCATCCATATCGGCGGTGATGAAGCCCCCAAGAAGCGCTGGTCGGCGTGTCCGC
>NZ_JAAKGO010000040.1 GCF_011043525.1 Sphingobacterium sp. SGG-5 | reverse complement strand
GACGGCACGACCAACATGCTGAACTTAGGGGATCTGGTCAGAGAGCAGGAGACTTTGACAACCCTTGCTTATGACAACACGACACACCAACTGACCTATACAGGAGAGAACGGCACACCGGTCGTACTGGACCTCAATGAAGGAGCTGTAACTTATAATGCATCCACTAATATCCTAACTTATACCGACGAGGCAGGGGTTGCCACACCGGTCAATCTCAACAATACGGGCCTGACTTATGACCCGGCTACTGCTGTGTTAAGCTATCTCAACACCCTTGGGGTAATACAGACTGTGGACCTCGGTGCTATTGTACAGGCTAACGAGACTTTGACCTCGGCAAGCTTTGATCCGGTTACTGGTATACTGACCTACAACGACGAGGACGGAACGGCCAATACGCTGAACCTGGGAACAATGGTCCCGAACTTCGAAACCCTGACCTCTGTC
>NZ_JAAKGO010000039.1 GCF_011043525.1 Sphingobacterium sp. SGG-5 | reverse complement strand
GCTATACGCTGGACGGCAGTGAGCCTACGCCCCAATCAAACCGGTTCACAGGACCATTTGAGGTGCCTGTACATAAAACAGTCCGTGCGGCTACATTTAAAGGCGGCCGGCGGATCAGCCCGGTAAGTACCCGATCAATAGTGCATTTTTAGGAAAAATAACATAGTATAGATGAGATTTATAAATTACTTGTTGCTATTTGTTTCGCTTATGTCCGTAGCGTATGCCGGCACTCCCAAGCCCGAATACCCGCGGCCGCAGTTCGAGCGCGAGGATTGGATAAACCTGAACGGGACATGGACGTACCAGTTGGACCCCGTTAAATCAGGTTTTGAAAGGGGTAACATAAATTCCCAGGGCTTCGGTAGTCCGATTACTGTTCCGTTTGCCCCCGAGAGTATTTTGTCGGGTGTGCATCACACAGATTTTATCCCCCGCATCTGGTATCACAGGTCA
>NZ_JAAKGO010000004.1 GCF_011043525.1 Sphingobacterium sp. SGG-5 | reverse complement strand
GTTAGAGTCCCGATACATCGGGATTTGCTTCGCAGAGCACTTCGTGGTTAATCAGAGGGTCGCTGGTTCGGGATCAGGAGCAGCTTAAGGCCGTAGAAGATATTCTACGGCCTTTTTACTGAAAACACCCCAATTCCTCACAGTCAAAATCTTTCTCCTGGAGTAGTTTGATGATATCCGCTGAATTTTCATAAGGGTTATCAATACGTAATATTTTATCACAGTCTTCCAAGTCAAAGTTCCATCTTCCTTGTTTACAGAGCTCGCTTAAAAAAGGCTCCAACACCTGAATGTGTTTTTCTGTTTTTACCGAAGTTTTAAATATATATACCATTATGATGTTTTTAATGTGATAAGTAGATGTTTTTAGCTGTTTAGAATTATTTCATCGTAGATGCTTTTCAGTCGTTTACGAAGATATTTAACTGCATAGTGCTTTCTCGATAATAACGTGTTTGTTTGTATACCGGTTGCCTCCGAAATCGCTTTGATCGAAATACCTTCAAATTCCGTCCACTCAAAAATATTCCGTTGTTCATCCGGAAGTTCCATAAGCGCTTCGTTCAGCTCTTGCCATACCACGGCCCATATATAACTTTGTTCCGGATTTTCATAGTCTTTCTCTCCGGGAAATAAGGCATATTCCTCCCTCAAGAAGCCGTCTTCATCATACCAATTTGTTGGGATAGGTTCCTCTTTTTTCTTTTTTCCTTTGTTGATTATCGTGTTTTTTGCAACGCGAAATAACCAGCTTGATACCAATTCAATTGGACGATGCGCGCTTTCCATTGCTTTTAAAAACTGGTAAAATACGTCCTGCAGTATATCTTCAGCATCTTCATTATTCGACACACGCCCCCTAATGAATGAACGGATACGCGGCAGGTTTTCTTGAACCTGCCTCTCTACATGCTTGCGGTTTTCCTCATTGCCCATTTTCAGACGTGTCATTTGCTTTTTCGTCCGCCTCCGCGTGCCGGCCATGACATCCCCTGTTTTTGAACCATTCGTTGCGTTCCTCGGGTGTCATTTTCATCCATCTTTTACGTGCAGCGAATCCATTACCCTTATGCTTTCCGCATCCTCTAGCACCCATTCCTGAAAATAATAACCGTGATAAGGCAAATAACCCTAATGCCTGCCAGAAATTGATAGTTGTGAACCCGAAAATAGGGGGTACGAGCCAATTCCATAATAGCATGAGCACGCTGCCGAATAACGCTAACGCAGCAATTCCGAATACAGGAAACATAATGTACCGATATTTTGTCTTAAAATTGAAGAATTTTTTTTTCACTTTTTTACCTTTCTTAAATTAAAAAAATAGAGCTCTTATAGAAGAAGACAATTGAAACCTATAAATATTTTAGAGAATTTGTTTTTTTTCTGAATATTTGAAATTAAGCTTTATTTTTGTGCGGCTTTAGATTGTAAGCGTCAACCGGCTAACACGTCGGTTTTTTTATTATATTTTATAAAAACATGAGTTTAGTTATAGTAGGAACGGTAGCTTTTGATGCGATAGAAACGCCATTTGGCAAGACGGATAAAATCGTTGGTGGTGCGGCGACCTATGCCGGTCTGGCAGCATCTTATCTGTATAATAAAGTGAAACTGATCTCCGTTATCGGCGAAGATTTCGGCGATCAGATTAATATGCTTACCGATAAAGGTATTGCTGTAGAGGGTGTGGAGATTATTAAGGGTGGTAAATCCTTCTTTTGGGCAGGAAAGTACCATAATGATATGAACAGCCGGGACACGCTGGTCACTGAACTGAATGTTTTGGCGGACTTTGACCCCAAGATCCCCATTTCTTATCAAGATTGCGAATATCTGTTGTTGGGTAATCTTACGCCACAGGTGCAACTGGATACGCTGGAACGTCTCGCCCATAAGCCCAAATTAGTCGTGCTGGATACGATGAACTTCTGGATGGATGTCGCTTTGGGTGATTTGAAGAAGGTACTTCAAAAAGTTGATGTCCTGACTATTAACGATGCAGAAGCGCGGCAGTTGTCCGGTGAATATTCACTGGTAAAAGCAGCTGAATCCATCCTTCAGATGGGACCGAGCTACCTGATTATTAAAAAAGGAGAGCACGGTGCTTTGTTATTTGGTGATGGTGAAGTCTTTTCCGCACCGGCGCTTCCGTTGGCAGACGTCTTCGATCCAACAGGAGCAGGGGACACCTTTGCCGGAGGATTTATCGGTTACCTCGCTAAAGTGAAATCTGTAAACTTTGCTAATATGCGCAACGCGGTGATCTATGGTTCCGCATTGGCTTCTTTTTGTGTAGAAAAGTTTGGAACGGATCGCATCCAAAACCTATCACGAGCGGAAATTGTAGACAGGATAAAGCAGTTCGTGACCTTGACCAAATTTGATATAGGCGAATAGGATTTTATCCGCCTATATCAGATTTGTGATACATTTACATACAGCATGAGTTCCCTTAGTTGCTTCGATGTTTATAGGTAGAGAGTCTCTTTTTCATGGCTTTTCTGGCCATGTGAATGCGTGTTTTTACGGTACCTATAGGGATGTCGAGATGATCCGATATTTCATGGTATTTATACCCTTCAAAATACATGGTGAAAGGAATGTAGTACTCGTCAGCAAGACTATTTAAAGTTGAGGTAATGTCTTCCATCACAAATTTATTCTCTCCTCCATTATAAGCTGCAGATACGAGTAGATGGCTCGGAGAGATTTCTTTTTCCTTAGTTAAGAAGCTGTTCAGTTTAGTTATGCGACGGTAATTGTTGATGAACGTGTTTTTCATAATAGTGTAGAGCCAGCCTTTAAGGTTAGTGCCTTCTCTAAAATTTTTGAAATACGTTACTGCTTTCAGCAGTGTGTCCTGCACGAGATCATTCGCATCATCTTGTTCTTTGGTAAAGTTCCTTGCATACAATTTTAGGGAATCAGCATGCTGGATGACAAGGTTGTTAAATTCAAATCTGTTCATATTCTTTTCAATTTTGGGGTTAAACCATTTATCGAATAGCTGGGAAATGCCCGGGAATATAGGTTTCACAACTATGCGACGTGTATTAATGAACGCATTGTGATCTAAAACGTTGCAAACATCGTGCTAATATTTATTGAATCGGATTAAATTTTTATTAATTCGGATGATACCGAGAGGCGAAGTTGTCTTAAGGAAGATATAGCTCGCTTTATTAACTCCCTCGAAAAGAAGTTGTTAAGAATTGTGGAAAACTTTTTATAAAATATTCACTTCCCGTTCCAATTCTACACCAAATTTTTTGTAGACATCTTCTACAATCTGCGTAGAGAGATTATAGATTTCCCGGCCAGTAGCTGCCCCTTGATTAACAATGACTAAAGCTTGGTGTTTCCATGTTCCCGCCTGACCTACAATCTTACCTTTCCAGCCACATTGCTCGATAAGCCATCCCGCTGCTAATTTACTATGGGTGTCTGACACGGGATAATAGACTATATCGGGAAATGTAGACCTTAGCTCGTTGAGCTGTTGGTTTGATATAATTGGATTTTTAAAAAAGCTGCCTGCGTTCCCGATCGTTCCCGGATCCGGTAATTTCTCCACCCGTATGTAGGAGACGACCTCGGCGACATCTTTTATCGATGGTTGTGCGATTCCCCTTTTTTGAAGTTCACTTTCTATAGCCCCGTATTTCGTATTCAATGGTGCATGTATTGACAGCTTGTACGTGACGGAAAGTATAATGTACCGTCCTTTATATTTTGTTTTGAATATACTATCCCGATAGGTGAACGCACAGTCTACGTGATGAAAGGTTCGGAACTGTCCCGTTTTCGTATCGAATGCCCGACAAGAATAGAAGATATCCATCAATTCGGCACCGTACGCTCCGATATTTTGCACAGGTGATCCTCCCACAGTACCCGGTATCAATGCCATATTTTCCAATCCCGGAAAATTGTGACGGACACAATACCAGACCAGATCGTTCCATATTTCGCCCGCAGCGGCCGTGACATATACATGGTTTCCTTCCACAAAATGTTGGATACCTTTATTGGATAAGTGTATGATTGTGCCGGAAAAGTCCTGCGTAAATAGAATATTGCTCCCCCCGCCGATCACATAAAATTTTTGGGCGAACAGATCTTGTTCAAACAGGTCCACTAATCGCGTCTCGTTTGTTAAGTCGATAAATTTATGGGCAATAGCTTCAACGCCAAAAGTGTTGTAGGGTTTAAGCGAAACGTTTTGTTTTACATCCACAATCTGCAGTTTTTGACTTTTTCTGGTAATAAATCAAATTAAAAGTGATAACTTTAATATCGAATGCCATAAAGATAAGAGAAAGCCTTGTTTATGAACGAAAATATTTACGATTAGTATGTCAAAGAATGCCGATGAGAAGCGAGTAAAGATTTTGGAGGCCGCAAAAAGACGGTTTGCGCACTACGGAATGGCCAAGACCACCATGGCCGAAATAGCGAAGGACTTATCATTTTCCAAAGCACTGCTGTATTATTATTTTCCTGATAAGAATAGCTTATATAGTGCTGTCCTGGAGTTTGTGGTTGAAGAGTTTGATAAAGAAACCCGACAACATATTATGGGTTTAGCACAAACTGAGGAAGCGGTGTTGACCTTGCTTAGCAAGCGTATGGACTTTATCAAGCGTTATTATTATATCATTGAATATACCCTGCTCAATCGTAAGGAAGTATCCCAAGATCTGGAAGGCGTATTAATAAATGCCTTCGAGATGCACCGTAAAATGATCGGAGATCTCTTTCGCAAAGGCATGGAAAGCGGTGAACTACACCATATGGATGAGGAGGAATGTTCCCGTCTGTTTTTGTTTGCCACCATGGGCATGCGCATGATGGTAATGCAGGACCTGCGGACAAATTTTATCCCGTCAAAGGATGATTTCGATTATATCCTGGCGATGCAAAAGAAATTAGCCGTAATTTTTATTAACGGACTTCGTAAATGATTTCTTTTTCACAATAGCACTGATAATCATATCGGCGTGTATCCTGGAGTTTTCAATAAACCAGAGATGCGTATTCAATCCGCCACAAACGACTCCGGCTAAATACATTCCCGGAACATTCGTTTCCATGGTGCCTGTGTTATGGGTAGGAATCATAGGACCGTCCGAAGGTACGTGAATACCGATTTTTTGCAAAAACTCAAAATTGGGTCGATAACCCGTAAGGGCTAATACAAAATCATTATCCATTTTTACCAATCCTTTTGGCGTCTTAATGACCGCCTCATTAGGCGTGATTTCAGCAAGTTCACTGTGATAGTAAGCTCGGATAGACCCCTCCGCAATGCGATTTTCAATATCAGGCCTTACCCAATACTTGACCCGAGGACTGATTTCGGAGCCGCGAACGACCAACGTGACATCAGCGCCTTTGCGATAAGTCTCTAATGCTGCATCAATGGACGAGTTGCTCGCACCGACAACGATAACACGCTGACCTGCATAGTAATGTGGGTCATTATAGTAGTGAGAAACTTTAGGTAAATCTTCGCCCGGAATATTAAGGTACATCGGAATATCATAAAAGCCTGTTGCCACAATAATGTTCCTGCCGGTATAGGTTCCTTTAATGGTGGTGACCTCAAATAGGTTATCTTCCTTGTGGACCGCGGATACTTCTTCGAACAGACGGGTGTTGAGATCAAATTTGGTCTGAATACGCCGGTAGTATTCCAATGCTTCTGCCCGTTTAGGTTTGGGTAGCGTTGTCACAAAAGGGATATCACCAATTTCCAGCCGTTCCGAGGTGGAGAAGAACGTCATATTCACCGGATAACGATATAGTGAATTGACCAAACATCCCTTTTCAAGGATAATATACGATAAATTGTTTGCCTGCGCCGCAAGGCCACAAGCCAAGCCGATCGGGCCGCCTCCAATAATGATTACATCATATAACTCCTTCATTTCTTATCTTTTTAATAGGCTCGTCTTGACTTTTCTCCATAAGGTCGAGCGTGACTTTGAGCAAATCTGCCGAAATTTTGACCAAAAACTGTAATTGTTCTGTAATTATTATCGCATCATCATTCGTTGTATTGGGTTCTTCTATCGTCTTGATACGTTTTACCCAGCTGATCTGATCACTTGTCTCCTGATCTACGGCCTGAACAGCTTTTTCCAGATTTTGCAACGCGCGGTAGAATAAACGCACATCCTCGTTGTTGAAGTCCTTTGTGTCCGCCTCAATCAGTTGGGTCATCAGCGTCGTCGAATACGAAGAAAAGATATGGTTTAAGATGACAAACCTGTTCACTTCCCGCGTTATCCGCTGTCGCCATTTCGGTTCCGTCAGCAGACGCTGTAAGGTAGACCCCATATTGGCCGAAGCAATGTATACCTCTTTCCGAGCCAATTTATAATCGGTAATCTTAATTTCCTGTCCGGAAAGGATATGTATAGCTTGTGCCAGATATTGATAGTTGGCCAAGAGCAGCTCCCGCATGTTTTTCTTGATCTGTAGGCTTTCCCAGTTGGGGAAAAGGATATAGCTGGAGAAGAATGCAATTGCACCACCCAAAAAAGTGTCTATTATCCGTTCCCTTGCAATATCAATCGTATTGGCTCCCGTAAAACTGAGCAAAATAAGGACATAGGGCGTCATGAAAATAACAGCAATAATATAATTGATCCGAAATAGACTATAGGCGATTAAAAAACAAATGATTAAAAGGATAAAGCGTGTCGTCAAGTCCGGAATTAACCACAAAATTCCGACACCTATCGCACCGCCGATCAGTGTACCCAAGAGTCGGTGCAAATTTCGCTCTTTGGTCAACCCGAAGCCGGGTTTCATGATCACTAAAATCGTAAGAAGAACCCAATAAATTCCAAACTCTGAGAATGATATCATGTTAAGAATAACGTAAGTCATCGACAGGGTCACCGACATGCGGAGCGCATGACGGAATATCGTCGAGTTAAGGCTCAGGTTATCTCTAAACCGTTGCCAGTTGATGATATCTGTTTTGACAAACCGTTTTGTATGGGCTATCTCTTCCTTTTCGATTTCTATCTTTTTGAGTTGGCAATAATTGTATACTTGCTGTATATGCGCAACAATCGTCCGGATATTGACGATGATTTTTTTCAGGGGAATAGAATTGACCTGATGTTGCCGGTCATAGGTATCCAATGCAAACCGTAATTCGTCAATCTCCTTGTTGAGATCATAACGTGGATGTGGCACCCGGTCTGCATTGAGTTTATAGGCAATGTTTTCCAATTCATAGGTGGCTTTATTCAGGATATGTCTTATCTTGTCCAGCAAGCCGGAGGAGCCGTATTTCTCCCGTATAGGCACGTAATCGTAGTGCGTAGCCATGCTTTGTTCAAAAAGATCGACAATATCAGCAAAGACCAGCGTCAAAAAGCGGCCTTTATTTGTCGTGTCCTTTATCGACCGCTTACTCTGGAAGAGAATATCGCGGACATTTTCCTGATGGGAATTGACCTCTATCTGCTTTTGGATCAGCTTATCGTAATTATCGTCAAGATCATGCTTGATATCGTAAAAGTTTGCCTTCAACCGGATGTACTCGGCCACCTGCAAAATTGTCTCCGACAATTCCTGTTGAGCAAGACGGTAGGGGCGAACATATGTGATGGAGAAGCTGATCAGCATATACCACAATGCACCGATGAGGAAATAGCCCAGGTAAATGATTTCCTCTTGGAATGTATAGAAACCGTCCACATTGACGAGCATGGTCAATAAGCACATCGTACCTATAGAAGAAGCCCGCGAGTTGAAGACGGCGAACATGCAGCAGATGAAACTTAACGCTGCGATAAAGATCGTCATGGCCACCAGCGAGTGGTTGAGCAACCCCGTGATAGCAATCGTCAGTGCACATAAAACCGTACAGTAGAGCACGCCCGCCCGACGATGAGCAGGTGCTCCCGGCGTATCCGCAATCCCGACCACCAATGCCCCCAGGGAAATTAATGTCCCGGTGGTAAATTCGCCCAACAAGGCACTTATCAATACCGGAACGATAACCGCAAGTGTTATGCGAAAACCTTCACCGAAATACTGACTGTAAAAAAAACTACTGATTTCTTCCGACCTTCTCATAGGTTTGACATCCTTGATTCAAAGTTAAACAAAAATACCAACGCGTTAAACAACAAAAGCTGCCTTGATGTAAGACAGCTTTTCCCGGTTTGTAAACCTTTATGGTTAATGTTTAAAGTGTCTTACTCCTGTAGTGACCATGGCAATGCCCTTTTCGTTGGCCATATCAACGGACAATTGATCCTTGATCGATCCACCCGGCTGAAGCACCGCTACGATTCCTTCATTTCCTGCGATTTCTACACAGTCCGGAAAAGGGAAGAAAGCGTCAGAAGCCATCGCGCTACCTTTCAGGTCAAAACCAAATGATTTTGCTTTTTCCACCGCCTGTTTCAAGGCATCGACACGGGATGTTTGTCCCACGCCCGAAGCCAGTAAGGTGCCGTTCTTCGCAAATACAATGGTATTGGACTTCGTATGCTTCACTATTTTGTTGGCAAAGTACAGATCCTTCATTTGTTCTTCGGTCGGCACGATGTTGGTCACTGTTGTCATCTGTGCCGGTCCTTCAATAGTATGGTCTTTATCTTGCAGGATCACACCATTCAACAAGGTTTTGAACTGTTGTTGCGGGAGTTTCACCGACTTGCGACGTAAGATGATCCGGTTTTTCTTTGCGGTAAGAATGGCCAGTGCTTCTTCGGTATAAGAAGAAGCTATCAGCACCTCAAAAAACAAGTTATTGATTTCGGCAGCTGTTTCTTGATCGACCTCCCCATTGGTAATCAGTACACCACCGAAGGCCGATATGGGGTCACATGCCAAAGCATCTGTCCAGGCTTGCTTAATTGTTGTGCGACTGGCAACACCACAGGCATTGGTATGTTTTAAAATGGCGAACGTAGGTTCTTCAAATTCATCGATAATAGCCACCGCCGCATCGACATCTACCAGATTATTATACGATAGTTCTTTTCCATTCAATTTATCAAACATCGCTTCCAGATTACCAAAGAACACCCCTTTTTGATGGGGGTTTTCACCGTAGCGAAGCACCTGTGCCTGTTGTTCCGATTGCTTGAACACCTCTAAAGGTTCTTCCTGATTGAAGTAATTAAATATAGCGGTATCGTAATGCGATGATACGTTAAATGCTCTTTTTGCAAAAGATTTACGTTGCTCCAAGGTAGTTGTCCCATCCTGCGATGCCAATATATCTTCCAGCTCTTTGTAATCGTTTTTAGAAGAAATGATCACCACATCGTTAAAGTTCTTCGCAGCAGCGCGGATAAGCGAAATACCGCCGATATCGATCTTTTCAATAATATCCTGTTCAGCAGCTCCCGAAGCTACCGTTTCCTCGAAGGGATATAAATCCACGATAACCAAGTCAATTTCAGGGATATTGTAGGTTTCCAGCTGTTGTTTATCTTCCGCAAGCGGACGGCGGGAAAGAATACCCCCGAAGACGTTCGGGTGCAACGTCTTGACACGGCCCCCCAAGATCGACGGATATCCGGTCAAATCCTCCACACGTTCGACGCCTATGCCCAGATCGCGGATGAACGCTTCCGTACCGCCTGTAGAGTAGAAAGTGACACCGTATGTATTCAATAGTTCAATAAGGGGAGCAAGGTTGTCCTTATAGTATACGGAAACCAATGCATTTTTAATCTTAACAGGATGACTCATTTATGATGTTATTTGGAGCGACAAAGGTAAGAAAATTAAAAGGCATTATGCTAATGTTTCCCCCCAAAGTATAATCTTTTATATATTTTATATAGGGAAGCAGAGAGTATCTTTGGTGGTGCCCTCTGCTTTCATCTCCTAATTTCATACTCCCATCATCTCGCCCATATACTCGCTATCTGGCTCCAATCGCCCGCTCCCTGTGTATTGACGGCCCGGACACGCACCTCATACCGTTGTCCCGGTTCCAGAGGTGCCAGGATGTTTCCACGGCTGGATGTCGTCGCTAAGCGGTCGCTCCATTCCAATTCAGTTAGGGTTACATTGCGGTACTGGTACTCATATATGCGTATCCCATCCTGTTTCGCAAAGTCCAGTCGCACTTGGCCAGATTGGTAACCATCCGTTAAGCGTACATATTCTATAGCATACGGCACAGTAGATGGTCCATCCGGACTGCTGACCGGAAAACCTGAGCTTAGCAGTGTGGAGAGATGCCCCTTGGCTACCAAATTGACGTAGTAGGCCAGTTGGTGTAAGGCATCGACCAAAAGTGGTTTGGCCTCGTCCTTCAGGGCTGTTTCCTCCGGCGATCCCCGTCTGCGGGCAGCGATCAACTTGTTCGAAAAGTCGTCCACCAGTGCCTGTACATCTTCCAGAGCAGGCATAGGTGTTACATAATGTGGATTGTCTGTCATGGCGCCGATAATCGTGTTGGCGGCAACCACGAGCCCATCTTCTTTCTTTCGTGTAAAGTCGATGAGCGCTTTCATTTTTCTTGCCATTGTTTTTTGTTTTGTGCAGGACCACTTCCTGTAGCCTGCGGCTGTTCTCCTCGCGAGACCGAACAATGCAAACGTAATAATCCCGGTTTGTAAAAATGAAATTTTGACCCAATTTGGCCTATATTGGCCCGATTTGGCCCAATTTGATCCTCGGTATGTCCCAGAAACCACAAAAACCGCTATGGACACAATTGCTTCTGGTCCGGACAAATGATAGTTTGAGTCCGGCAAACGATAGTTGACGGGAAACAGGAAGTAATTTGTCACAAAAGCATTTGCTTTTGTAGGAAAAGCAATACACATAGTGGCTAAGTGTAGTGTCGGTGAGTCAAGTGGGTTGCATACGAGACAAACACAATACACTTTATCACAAACACATTATAGTTTATGATAAACACACATTAGTTTCTGACAAGGTATAAGTAGTTTTCTGTTTGCTGTAGTGTGTCCATGACAGAAGCAATTGCGTCTGTCATGGATTCTCCAGAATTTAGGTTAACCGAACTGCCGTAGCCGTAGCTAACCCTTTAATTATACTTCTTCAATAAATTCTCAATGATTTTCGGATAATGAAGGTGTTCCAGCTGTTGGCCATTGAATTTGATCTGTTCTAAGGTATCGCCGGGTTCGACACGGAACCGAGCTTGATAAATCACTTCGCCCTCGTCGAAATTTTCATTCACAAAGTGTATGGTAATCCCATGCTCTTCCTCGCCAGCGTCCAATACAGCCTGATGTACTCGGTCCCCATACATACCCTTACCGCCATATTTAGGTAATAGGGCGGGGTGGATATTAATGATTTTATTGGGGAATGCTTTCAGTAGATTATCCGGTACTAACCAGAGAAAACCGGCCAGCACAACCAGGTCGATTTCCAATCGTTTTAACAGATCGACAACCTCGTCTGTCTGGTAAAACTCATGTCTATCAAATATATGGGATGGTATTTCGAAATTGTCGGCACGTTGTAGAACATACGCATCAGCATTGTTGCTCAATACCAAAGCCACCTCAGCGTCATTCGCGTACTTAAAATGTTCCATTATTTTTTGGGCGTTCGAGCCCGATCCGGATGCGAAAATAGCAATTCGTTTTTTCACCTTATTTTCCTCGTGTTTTGTGTCACCAATATTCAAACTTAGCTAATTTTCCCTGTATATGCAATAGAATTGCCGTTTTGCTAAAGTCCAATGACCTGTTTTAACCGGGTATATCCGGATTTGCTAATGTTGACTTTCTCCCCGTTACGCAATATCCCCCGAAAGCTTTCTTTCTCCATGGGCTCGATCTTGGCAAGCTGGTCTACACGGACGATGAAGGAACGATGGACACGGACAAATTGCTTGGGATCAAGCTGCTTCTCGAAAGAGGCCATGGTTTTGTTTTTTAAGAACATACCCTCTGCGCAGTGTATTTTTACATAATCGTCGTAGGCTTCCAGATAGTATATCTGCTGTATGGGAATGAGTTTGATCTGTGTGCCGTTCTTCACCACGATGCGTTCCAGTGTTTCTTTGTCGATTTCGGATTTCAGGCTTTCGATCAGCGGAGTAGCACTTTGCGTCGCATGAAGCTGCCTGAATTTCTTCAATGCCTGCTCAAAGCGATCCTGTGGTATGGGTTTGAGGAGATAGTCTACGGCACTTTTCTCGAAAGCTTTTAGTGCAAACTCCTCAAAGGCGGTGGTGAATATAATATGAGGCACCTCGTCCAGAATTTCCAGCATCTCGAATCCAGTCAGCTTCGGCATCTGTATGTCTAAGAATACCAGATCGGGCTTGTGTTCCTGTATAGCTTTCGCACCTTCGAATCCATCACTATATTCGCCGACAACGGTCATATCGACATGGGCGGTCAAGTACTCGGTTAAGATGAGGCGAGCCAGAGGCTCATCGTCAATTATCAATACGCGGATCATGTTGGGGGATTTTTATACTTACTATAAATTTGTTTTCCTGTTGATAGGTGTCGAGCAAATCTGTACGGCCATAGATCAGAAACAAGCGCCGCTGTATGCTACGTAGACCAAAGCCTGCTCCTTTGGCATTGTGGAATTGGTCTGGTTCGTAGGGATTGCTGATGGTAATGACCAATAGCTGTTGCTCGACATGGATATGGGTCTCGATCTGTACTTCGCCGGTCACATTATATAGGCCATGTTTAATGGCGTTTTCCATGAGTGGCTGGACGATCATACCCGGAACCTCAGCGGATAACACATTTTCTTCATAATGGAATAGCGTATGAAGGCGATGCCCGAAGCGTACTTTTTCGATCTCAAGATAAAGCTCCAGATGGCGTATTTCGTCCGCTAAAGGAATGAGTTGTTTATCGTCCTTACGTAATGTTCCCCGCAGGAAGTCAGACAACTGAAAAGTCATTTTCCGAGCAAGATCCGGTTTGCTGGATATCAGCGCTATGATCGAGTTTAGGCTGTTGAACAAGAAATGAGGTTGGAGCTGCTGCCGCAAGTTATAGAGCTCTGCCTCACGCACGAGCTTTTCACTTTCTTCTTTACGCCGCTTGTTGTCTTCATATTCCTCCTGGATATTCCAGACCATATTGATAATCATCACCATAAGCAACACGAGGAAGTTAATCACAAAACGGTAAGGCAAGCGGGATAAAAAATGATCGATCGACGCCAGATCGAAAAATTGCAATAAACTAAAAGTAGATATCGCAAGACTGATAACGGTCAGTACCAAGCATATACCTAATACTTTGATGTATTGATTTTTTCGAGGTAAATAAAACTGTAGCGAGCTAAAAATAAGGTAACAGCATAAGGTGATGGAGACAGCGCCTATAGCGGGTTCAATGGGGTTTACCATGCGGGGTCTAAATTCCCACCAAAGAAAGAAGTAGGAAACTAAAAAATACAATAAACAGATTACGCCTGCGCTAGCATGTATTAATCGGTTTTTGTTTTTTATTTTAAACGATTCGGCAGACATGGTTTTCCTAACTGTTTTTAATGGTAATGTTGCCCAAGATCGATGTCCCCGTAATATAAAGTTTCTTGCTCTCGTCGTAGGGTTGATGCAGCATAACACGTCGGTCATCATTTTCACTTAAAACAGAAGATACCTGTGTGGAGATAACCCAATGCGGTGGCACGATAATCTTGGTACTGCCAAATAGCTGAAAGATATCAATCACAACCGGTTGTTTGAAGTCCGCTTGTAGTAAGTTTATTTCTGTGCTCCCTAAGATGTTCGTCATGGTGCCGCCCAATAGATTTTTAGTCACTACTATTTTTTTAGCACTGCCCAGAATGGCTTCGATTTTTAGGTAGTTTTCGCCATAAGCCGACGAATAGGTGTGTTCACTTTTGTCGGTTTCAACCCGTTTATCCCAATCATAATGATCGGCTTGTGCATCATTGGGTTTATCTGGAGAGGGGATGTCGGCTGGAATGTTATGCTGCCTATTTCTTTTGATCAGATAATAACCTATACCAATGGCAATCAGGGGTATCAAAAATTTGCCTACCGAAAAATGTAGCCATTCTCGTATTAAAAAGATACCGCCGATACCGATTAGAATAACAGCCGATTTTTTTTCAAAATTGGAATTCACCCCGATGACAATGCCTATAGCGATAAGAATAGTCTGCCATCCCAGTACCCACGAAGGCACCAAGTCGCGCAGTCCGATGTTTTTCAATAATAAAAAGACCCCGAACAAGATCACAATAACCCCCACGATAGCCGTGTTCTTTGAATTGTTTGGAGGTCGCTGAGGTATATTTCGCTTATCTTTTATATCCATCTCTTGTCTTTATTACAGGTCGAATATACGCAAAGTGCGCCTGATAAGCACTGTAGCTTAGGTGTTCACCGTATAAAAATCGGCAAAAACCCTGTTTTTGTCGGTGAAAATCCTATTATTGTTAAAGGATAAAAAAAAGTTTACAAAAAACTTGGTCTTTTAAAATTAATTCCTATATATTTATAGCACAAAATATTTAAAATTAAACTTAAATACTTACTAGACTAATGGGAGATTTTGAAAACAAAGAGCGTGAAGAGGTATTTTCAAAAAAGGTGAGAGCGGGAAAACGTACTTATTTTTTTGATGTAAAAGCGACACGAGCTAACGATTACTATGTGACAATCACAGAAAGTAAAAAGCGTTTTGAGGATGGGCAATTTATTAAACATAAAATTTTCCTATATAAAGAAGATTTTGAAAAATTTGCAGAAGGATTGACCGAGGTAGTAGAGTATATCAAGTCCAATCAGGAAGTTATCGAGAAAAGATACGAGCCTAATCAGGACGAATCAACTTATGAACGTAACGAAGAATTGGTGGAAAAAAACGATTTCACGTTTTAAAACCAATTTCGATATCTTAGCGAGAAGCCACTTGAGGAAAGTGGCTTTTTTTATTAAGTTTGCTTTTATGGGAAAAGAGATTTTTATAGGATTTTTGGCACTATTCTTTATTGCGGTACATCCCGTATCCGGCCAGAAAAAACACCTCAGCTTTGAGCAGGCCTGGGGTATAAAACCTTCGCTGACGACCTCTATCAACCAATATCCCGGTTGGGTCGATGATGAACATTATATCGAGGTGGACAAGGAGACGAAAGTGAAATACAGTGTGCACGTTCGCACAGGAAAAAAGGAGATATACACACCAAAAAAGGAAAATAAAATATATGTTGTTGTGCGGGACGGGGATATCTATCTTCAAAATGATACCGATCCTGCAAAACGGCTGACGCATTCGCCTGCGGTCGAAGAGCAGAACCCTACGCTCTCACCCGATTATAGATATGTCGCATTTACGCGGGAAAATAATCTATATACGGTACATATTGACAGTGGGCGCGAAGTACAACATACCACAGACGGGACCAACGTCATATATAACGGTTGGTCTTCGTGGGTATATTATGAAGAAATACTGGGTAGACCGACAAAGTATAAAGCTTTCTGGTGGTCGCCCGATAGTAAACAGCTGGCTTTTATGCGCTTTGACGATAGAGAGGTGCCCATGTTTCCGATCTACGTTTCGAAAGGTCAGAACGGATATCTCGAAGAAACACGCTATCCCAAAGCAGGGCAGGAGAACCCGAAGGTAAGAGTAGGTTTCGTGCAGGTAGAAGGTTCGCCGGTGGTATGGGCTGATTTTAACGAGAATGATGACCAATATTTCGGTCAGCCGTACTGGAGCTTTGATAGCCGATCCATTATGGTGCAGTGGATGAATAGGGATCAGACAAATTTAAAATTTTATGCAGTTAATCCGACTAATGGGAAGAAGAGCGAAATTTACGATGAAAAGCAATCTACATGGATTAATCTTGACCACGATGAACGCATTACGTACCTAAAGGATAACAAACACTACATTTTAAAATCCGATCGTACAGGCTGGGCACATTACTACCTTTATACGTTGGAAGGGAAACTGCTCAACGCCATTACACAAGGGGAATGGCAGGTGGTTGCGTTGCAGCAGATCGACGAAAAAAATAAAGTAATCTACTTTACGGCACGCAAGGAGAATACAGCAACGGTCGATCTCTACCGGGTGGACTATACGGGTAAGAACTTTAAGCGTTTGTCATTTGGTGATTATACACATCAAGTCCAGGTATCTCCTCAAGGTACTTATTTTATAACGAACTATTCCAATATTGATACGCCCAACAGAGTGGCTTTAGTAGACAATAAAGGTAAGGTCATCCGCGAACTGGCCGATAGCAAGTCGCCGGATTTTGCACAGTATGATATTGGTAAGACGGCGTATTTTACGATAAAATCAGACGACGGTAAGTTTGATCTACCAGTTATCATCACGTATCCCACCGACTTTGACGAAACAAAAACGTATCCGGTCATCATGAGTATTTATGGAGGGCCAGATGCGGGCACAGTCAAAAATACATGGAAGGGCGTAAGTAATCAGTATTGGGCAAATGAGGGCATTGTACAGGTGGTGTGTGATCATAGGGCTTCGGGACACTACGGTAAGCAAGGAGTTGCCTGGATGCATCGAAATCTGGGCCATTGGGAATTGATTGATTATATCACCGTAGCGAAATGGCTAAAGGCCAAACCTTGGGTAGCGGACAATAAGCTGTTAATTACAGGCCATAGCTATGGCGGTTATATGACCTGCCTGGCGTTGACAAAAGGAGCAGATTATTTTGATTACGGTATTGCCGGTGCCCCGGTAACAAGCTGGGAACTGTATGATACACATTATACCGAGCGTTGGATGGATACGCCGCAAAGCAACCCGGAAGGTTACAAACAGGGTTCCGTGCTGACGTACGTTGATAAGTATAAAGGAGGCCTACGTATTATGCACGGTGATCTGGATGACAATGTACATCTGCAGAATACGATGCAGTTAGTGGATGCGCTGACAGATCGATCTATCCCTTTTGAACTGATGATATATCCGGGTAGCCGGCATGGATTCGATGCATCTAAACGTACATACGACTTTAATGAGCGGGTACGGTTTTATTATCAGTATCTATTGGAGCGACCCGTGCCGAAAGATTTCAAAGCGAGATAATATTTCTTTTATATTAAATTTTTTTATACACTTGTTTTTTTATGTATATTTGTATTATGATGAAAGCGAAAGTGAAAAAAGAGGATAAGAAAAGTGTTGTAAAACCAACAGAAAAAAGAGAAGATAAGCCGGTGACAAAAAAGCCATCCAAGACTTGGTTGGCGATGATGGCAAACAAAGGAACTGGTGAAATATTAGATATGAAGGCCGTGTTAAAATAAGAATGGGTCGTTTTTTATTGGACACGAATATACTTATTTTTCTATTGTTAGGGGAAAATGATCAACTGAGTAACGATGTTGATTTTATCATTGAAACTGCACAAGGTAATCTAAATACAAGCTCAATCTCTGTAACAGAACTTGTTCAATTATATAAAATTAAAAAGATCAAATCAAAAAAATACAAAGCCGCTTTTGAATTGGTGCAAGCGATCGAAAGAGACTTATATATTAAGATTCTTCCATTCGCAAAAGAGCATACAGAAATGCTGTCCAGACTCGAAATAGCAGAGGGTCATCACGATCCTTTTGACCACTCTATTATTTCCCACGCAATTACCGAAAAACTTACTCTTGTCTCTTCTGATCGTAAATTTGAAAAATACACCAAGCAGAAACTAAATTTTGTTTTCAATAAACGATAGAGTTAAAGATTGTTTTCAGACTTCCGAATACTCACTGCATTTTTATGGGCTTGCAGCCCTTCCAATTCCGCCAAAATTTCGACCGTTGTGCCGATCTGTTGGAGTCCTTCTTCACTGATATGCTGAAAGGTTATCTTTTTGATAAAGGAATCGACAGATACTCCAGAATAGGAACGCGCGTAACCGGAAGTCGGCAAGGTATGGTTCGTTCCAGATGCATAATCACCCGCACTTTCAGGCGTTAAATGTCCAAGGAATACCGATCCGGCATTGACGATCCCCGGTACCAACGATTGCCAGTCATCACTTTCGATAATAAGATGTTCAGGAGCATACGCGTTTGAAAACGCTAACGCTTGGACAAGTGTTTCGGTCACCACAGCATAGGAGTTCGCGATAGCTTTCCGTGCGAATTCTTGCCGGGGTAATACACCTATCTGCTTTTCGAGCTCTCGGTTAACCTGTTCAACCAAGGAATGGGAGGTAGCTACAAGTACCGCTTGGCTGTCGACACCGTGTTCCGCCTGTGCAAGCAGGTCGGCAGCAACATAGGCTGGGTTTGCACTATCATCTGCAATAACCAATACTTCGGAAGGACCTGCCGGCATATCGATACTGACATTCGTCTGTCCCTGTATGATGCTCTTTGCTTTGGTAACATATTGATTGCCCGGGCCGAATATTTTATCCACTTTTGGAATGCTTTCTGTGCCATAGGCCATCGCACCTACAGCTTGTGCGCCACCGACAAGATAGATGCGATCGATCTTTAATAAAAGGAGACAATAGGCGACAAATCCGTTGATCTTACCGTCTTTTTGTGGCGGTGAACAAACTACGATCTCCTTACAGCCCGCGATGCGGGCTGGTATGCCCAACATTAATAGGGTAGAAGGAAGGACCGCTGAACCACCAGGTATATATAATCCCACCCGCTCGATTGGCCGTGCTTCACGCCAACATTTTACCCCCGGCATGGTTTCGACAACGCGCTCTCCTTTAAGTTGGAAACTGTGAAATCGATGGATATTATGGAAGGCAATTTCCAGTGCACGTTGTTGATCGCGGTTAATAGTTGAGGCCAACAATTCGATATCAGCTTTATCAAGTGACAGCTTTTCCAGCTCGACTTTGTCGAATTGGGATGCAAAATCTCTTAAGGCTTCATCTCCACGCGTTTTTACCTGCTCTAAAATACTCGTGACAGACTCCTGTATATGATTATTCGGATCTGTATTCCGTTGGATCAGCCGGTTTTGGTCTGCTTCCGTAAGTTCATTATAGCGAAAAGACTTAAGCATTACACGATGATTTTTTCAATAGGCATCACCACAATACCTTGTGCGCCTGCAGCTTTCAGTTTGTTAATTTTATCCCAAAAATCGTCTTCTGATATGACAGTATGAACGGCAACCCATCCTTCTTCCGCCAAGGGTACCACAGTAGGGCTTTTCACACCGTGTAACAGTTCGGTGATCTGCGGTAAATTTGACCGTTCGACGTTAAGTACGACATATTTTGTTTCTTTTGCACGGAGTACGGATTGTATACGTTGCATCAGTTCACAAAGTATTTCGTTCTCTTCCAGCCCGTCACGAGCAATAAGTATCGCCTCCGACTTGCTCACATCAGCAAAGGGCTTCAGGCCATTGCTTTTCAGTGTACCGCCGGTGGAGACAATATCGCATATCGCATCGCTCAGGCCTAAGCCCGGCGCAATCTCTACTGATCCGGAGATCGTCTGTATATCAGCATTAATGTGATATTCGTCCAGAAATTTCTTCAGGATGACGGGGTAAGAGGTGGCGATGGATTTACCATTCAGGTCTTTTATGTCCTGGATATCGGAATCCTTTGGAATAGCTAATTTTAATGTACATTTTCCGAAGCCCAGCCGCTGAAGATAATTTACCTTTACCTGGCTTTCGTCGATTACATTTTCACCGACGATACCTAAATCGGCAATACCTTCTTCCACATAGCCTGGAATATCGTCATCCCGTAAGAATAATATTTCAAGGTGAAAGTTTGAAACCGTAGTGATTAAAGAACTTTTGTAATTCTCGAAATCCAGACCACAGTTTTTAAGAAGGAGAACAGATTTTTCGTTTAATCTACCCGATTTTTGGATAGCGATTTTAAGATTTTTCAAAATATTCAAAAATATTTAAGTTGTTATCGATTATTAATAAAGTAAGACTATTGGGAAAATTGCTTCACGTAGAAACACAGGTTATTACATATCGCCGCAACGGCGATGATGGAAATGCATGTGAGACAAGAGTAAAGCAGCCATTTTTATTAATAAAAGCCCAAAGTTATGGGATTATTTGCTGCTATCCAAACTTTTTATTAGTGCAGTGCTACCAAAATAGAAATTATTTTGTAACGACAATGTTATTGCATTTATCAAATCGAAATACTACTTTTAGACTTTGTTACAGTGTACTTTGAACACTAACCACGTTATGGAAAGATATTTTTTAGTGCTTTATTTACTTAGTATAGGAACGGTGGGCTTTGGTCAGGATGGTCATAAGCGCTTTTCTCAAGTTATACCGGGAACCTCATTGTCATTTTCTATGGAGGCTATTCCGGGCGGTGTCTTTGCTATGGGAAGTGCCGCCGGAGAGGCTGATGAACAACCCGAACATCAGGTGCGCATTGCACCATTCTGGATGAGTACCTATGAAGTGACATGGGATCTTTTTGAGCCTTTTCTTTATAAAGATTACGAGCAGTCAAAACAGCTGGACGGTAAAATCCCCGCTGAGGTCGATGCCATAACGCGGCCGACAAAGCCTTATCTGGATATGACGTTCGGCATGGGGAAGCAAAATCAGCCCGCATTGGCGATGACACATTATAACGCTATTCAGTTTTGTAAATGGTTATATGTGCGAACAGGGGTGTTCTATCGATTGCCTACCGAAGCGGAATGGGAGTATGCCTGCCGTGCCGGGTCATCAACAGCCTATTACTTTGGTAATGATGCGTCGCTCGTAGATGAATATGCATGGTATGTAGAGAATAGTTCGGAGAAAACACAAGAAGTCGGGCAAAAGAAACCCAATGCCTTTGGTTTATACGACATGATAGGAAATGTTGCCGAGTGGACCTACGACCAATATATCCCCGATTACTACAAGCAGTTTGTTGGGAAAACAGTGGACAATCCCGTTGCTGTTCCAACGGAACTATATCCCCACAGCGTTCGTGGAGGATCTTTTCAAAGTTCGGCACGCGAACTACGGTCAGCTGCACGAGCCTACTCAGACCCGATGTGGAAGCAGTTGGATCCGCAGGTGCCTAAATCCAATTGGTGGTTCCCGGAAGCTCCATTTGTCGGCCTGCGTATTGTCCGACCACTACATCCGCCAACAGAAGCCGAAATATTGGCATATTATAACCAACCTCCAATAGAAGACTTTTAATATTTAAGACTATGAAGAATCTAAATAGAAGAGATTTTATTAAATCCTCGTCAGTTGTTGCTGGTGCTGCTGTTGCTGGCTCGAATCCCGTTTCCTCCATGATATCAAATGTGGATGATACGATCAAAATTGCTGTTGTAGGCTGTGGAGGACGAGGAACAGGCGCAGTGGTCAATGCGTTCAACTCCGGTCAGAACGTAAAACTGGTCGCGATGGCTGACGCATTTCGAGACAATATAGATAAGTCTTACGATAATCTTTTAAAAAAATATGCCGATAGGGTCGATGTACCCGATTCGCGGAAGTATGTTGGTTTTGATGCCTATAAGCAAGCGATCCGCGAGGCGGATGTTGTTATTCTGACTACCCCACCGGGATTTCGGCCGATACATTTCGAAGAGGTCGTCAAGCAAGGCAAACATGCATTTATCGAAAAGCCGGTCGCGGTAGATATCCCCGGTATACGCAAGATATTGGAGCTGTCAAAAGAAGCAAAAAGGAAAAAATTAAATGTAGTCGTGGGTTTCCAACGACGTTTCCAGAACAACTATAAAGAGGCTATACAACGTATCCATGACGGACAGATCGGTGACGTCGTGTCCGGTCAGGTCTATTGGGAAAGTGGCGGTGTGTGGGTCAGGCCAAGAACGCCTGCGCAGACCGAGATGGAATACCAGATGCGAAACTGGTACTACTTCAACTGGCTGTGTGGCGATCATATTGTCGAACAGCACGTACACAACATTGATGTGGCCAACTGGATCAAAGGTAAATACCCTGTAGTTATACAGGGAACAGGTTCCCGGGCACACCGTACAGGTAAAGAATATGGTGAGATCTATGATAATTTCGCGGTAGAACTCACGTATGACGACGGTTCGGTCGTGTATAGCCAATGCCGTCATTTTGAAGGAATCCATAATCGTGTCGATGAAACATTTCAGGCAACAAAAGGACGTACTTATCTTTCGGCAGGAAATCAAGCTGTTTTATGGGATGCCAACGGCAAGGAAATTTATCGCCATCAGCCGAAAGGTGATCCGAATCCATATGCACAAGAACATGTTGAATTATTTGATGCTATTGCGAAAGGAGAACACCGGTTTCAGGATATTGATTTTGCTGCATATAGTACCCTTACAGGTATCATTGGCCGTATAGCTTGTTATACCGGCAAGGTGATCAAATGGGAGGAAGCGATACCGTCCCCAATCACCTTGTCGCCAGATGTATATGCCTGGGATGCTAATCCGCCTTTGGTACCTGACGAGAATGGTTTGTATCCTGTGGCTAAACCCGGTATCAATACGCAGCTCTATATTTAGCCTTGAACGCATTCATCACCATAGGATTTTTATTTTTTCAGGCGCTCTCCCCAGCGCCGGATACCCCTATACACGAATGGTCTGTTAAAGGCCGGGCACAAGGAACCACCTATTCGTTGAAGTACTATTTTGATAAAGAGATACCGCAGAAGGAAATAGATAGTGTGCTGCATATCATAGACTTGTCTATGTCTGTATATCAGAATAATTCATTGATCAGCAGATTTAACAATGGCTCTGGTTTGGCTATCGATATGGATCCTCATATGAAGAATGTGGTGACCAAGAGTTTTGAGGTGAATAAGTTGTCCAAAGGCTATTTTGATATCACGGTTTTTCCTTTGGTGAGTCTTTGGGGGTTCGGTCCGCACGGTTTTTCAAAAGTTCCTTCACAACAGGCAGTTGATAGCGTATTGCAGTTTGTAGGTATGGACAAGTTATATATGCAGGGTAATACCTTGTATAAGACAGATCCACGGGTACAAATTGATGTAAATGGTATTGCGCAGGGTTATACGGTGGATTGCCTGGCTCAATTTTTATCCAATAAAGGAGTACAAAACTACCTGGTCGAATTAGGCGGCGAGATTCGGGTCAAAGGACGCAAGCCGGATGGATACTTTCAGGTCATGGTTGATGAGCAAAACGATGTGGACAAAGCTTATACTTATCCTATTCTATCCATAGAGAACCGAGCTGTGACGACATCGAGCGTGCGTGAAAAGCAATATAAAGCGGAAGGTAAGATGGTGTCGCACCACATCAACCCCGTTTCGGGCCGACCGATAACAAGCCCTACGATCAGTGTTACAGTTATCGCCGATAACGCCATGCTGGCGGATGCTTTAGATAATTATTTTATGTCTTTAGCGCCTGCGGAAGCCATTCGCATCGCCGAAAAGATGCCGTCGGTCGAACTCTGTCTATATTATGTCGAAAACGAACAAAGAAAAGTTCTGCACACTTCAGGATTTAATAATTATATTTATGGAAAATCAAATAAACCTTACACGGAATGAAGAGATCGGATTTTATTAGGAATACCGGAATGCTCGTCGGCGGCTCTATAGTATCTGCAAATAATTTACCATCGTTGAGTCGTGTGAAAGAAAAGACTTTTAATCTGGATTATGCACCCCATCAAGGTATGTTTAAAGCTTCTGCAGGGGCTAATTTTTTAGATGAAATCCAGTATATGTATGACCTCGGATTCCGCAGTATCGAAGATAATGGAATGCCAGGCAGGGATGTACAAGAACAACAGAAGATCGGCGAGCTTTTAGCCAAATTAGGTATGCGTATGGGGGTATTTGTCGTGCCGAAGGGGGGAAATGGAGCGAATACATTGGCGGCAGGCAAACAAGAACATGTTGACATTTTTTTAAAAGGCTGTAGGGAGTCCGTTGAAATTGCGAAAAGGGTGAATGCCAAGTGGGTGACTGTGGTGCCGGGAGATTATGAGCGGAAGCTACCCATAGGCGTGCAGACCGCAAACGTTATAGAGGGCCTGAAAAGAGGAGCGGAGATCTTTGAACCACATGGTATTAGCATGGTATTAGAACCTTTAAGCGATACGCCAAATCTATTCCTACGGTACAGTGATCAGGCCTATGAAATTTGTAAAGCTGTAAATAGTCCGTCCTGTAAAATTCTATATGATGCTTATCATCAGCAGAAAAACGAAGGTAACCTCATCAATCTGATGAATCAATGTTGGAGCGAGATCGCTTATATTCAGGTAGGCGATAATCCGGGCAGAAAAGAACCTACTACAGGTGAAGTAAATTTTAAAAATATCTTCAAATGGTTATATAACAAAGGCTACAAAGGCGTAGTAGGCATGGAACACGGTATGTCAAAATCCGGGAAAGAAGGTGAACAGGCTCTGGTCAATGCCTATAGGGAAGTTGACAGTTTTTTGAAATAATTTAAATGCTAATCAAATTTTAAACAAAATAAACATGACACCGTCAATCAGATTTAAACTATCGTTTATGATGTTCCTCGAATTTTTTATTTGGGGAGCTTGGTTCGTGACATTAGGAACTTACCTCATTCAGAACCTTCAGGCAGAACCGTTGCAGATTTCGAATGTGTTCTCCACGCAGTCCTTAGGTGCTATCATTGCACCATTTATCATCGGGATGATCGCCGATCGGTATTTCAATGCGGAACGGATTTTAGGGATATTGCATTTAATTGGTGCGTTTCTGATGTTTCAGATGTATAATGCAGCCGATATTTCGGTATTTTACCCCTATGTTTTGGTGTATATGATTCTGTATATGCCGACACTGGCTTTAGTCAATTCGGTGTCTTTCCGGCAGATGACCAATCCGGAAAAGCAGTTTTCCAGTATCCGGATATGGGGTACTATAGGATGGATCGTAGCCGGACTTTCTATCAGCTATCTGTTTAAATGGGATTCTCCAGAAGGAGCAGCAGAGGGTATGTTGAAAAATACGTTTTTGATGACCTCCATTGCTTCCTTGGTGTTGGGCCTATTTTCTTTTATACTTCCTAAAACACCACCGGTCAAATTAAATGCAGAAGAAAAGCCTTCTTTTGCTTCCATTGTCGGTTTGGACGCGGTCAAATTATTGAAAGATAGAAACTTTTTGATATTCTTTATTTCCTCTATACTGATTTGTATTCCTTTGGCGTTTTATTACCAAAATGCGAATCCGTTCCTTACGGAGATTGGACTCAAAGATCCGACGGGAAAGATGACGATAGGACAGATGTCGGAAGTTTTCTTCCTTTTGTTGTTGCCGGTTTTCTTTACAAGATTCGGATTTAAGAAAACGATCCTCGTCGGTATGTTGGCTTGGTGTGTACGGTATCTGTTGTTTGCCTACGGAGATGCAGGAGAGTTGTCTTTTATGTTGATTTTAGGAATCGCCTTACACGGAATTTGTTATGACTTCTTCTTTGTGTCCGGACAGATTTATACGGATAGCAAAGCGGGCGTAAAATATAAAAGTGCTGCCCAAGGTTTGATTACATTAGCAACTTATGGTGTCGGACAGCTTATTGGCTTCTGGGTCGCTGGGTTTATTGGTGAAAAATATTCGGAGATTCATAGTACCAATGTGGCCGATTTCTGGCAACATATCTGGATTGTTCCAGCAGGCATTGCACTCGTAGTAATGTTGATCTTTATGATATTCTTTAAGGATGAAAAAGTATCAAGTGTAAAATAAAAATTGTCTATTATATTAAATAAACTAAAAAATGAGCGAAAATAATGTGTATGATGCAATTGTGATAGGTTCAGGAATCAGTGGCGGATGGGCTGCTAAGGAACTTACGCAAAAGGGGTTGAAAACAATTATGCTCGAAAGAGGGCGAAATGTAGAGCATATCAAGGATTATCATGCGAATGAGAATCTGTGGGATTACCCGCATCGGGGGGGGAGAACAAAACAGATGGAAGAAGATTATCCTGTTTTAAAGAGAGACTACCCCTTGAACGAGAAAAATCTTGACTTTTGGGTGAATGAAAAAGAGAGCCCTTATACCGAAGTTAAACGTTTTGACTGGTATCGGGGTTATCAGGTGGGTGGCCGTTCGTTAATGTGGGGGAGGCAGAGTTATCGCTTTTCCGATCTGGATTTTGAAGCGAACCTGAAGGACGGGCATGGTACTGATTGGCCGATCCGGTATAAAGATATTGCACCATGGTACAGTTATGCTGAAAAGTTTGCCGGAATTCAGGGCCATCGTGACGGATTAGATGTTCTGCCCGATGGGGATTTTATGCCGGCCATTCCGATGAACGTTGTCGAGAAAGATTATGCAGCACGTCTAAAACAGAAGTACGGCGGCCATCGACATATCATTAATTCACGGACGGCAAACATTACGGTACCACATGAGGGCCGTATAAATTGTCAGTTCCAGAACCAATGTTGGTTGGGCTGTAACTTCGGAGCTTACTTCAGTACACAATCCGCTACATTGCCTGCGGCGATGAAAACCGGAAACCTAACATTACGTCCCTTTTCTATCGTCACCCGTATTCTTTACGATAAAGATACGAAGCGTGCAACGGGCGTCGAGGTACTGGATGCAGAAACGAATCAAACGTATGAGTACTATGCAAAGATTATCTTCTTAAACGCCTCCGCTTTTAATTCAACATGGGTACTGATGAATTCAGCTACAGATGTTTGGGAAGGCGGTTTGGGTAGCAGTAGCGGCGAACTGGGTCATAACGCAATGGATCACCATTTCAGATTGGGAGCCGGTGGTCGAGTAGAAGGTTATGAAGATAAATACATTTTCGGCAGACGCCCAGGGGGTGTGTATGTACCTCGGTTTGTGAATATTCCGGGAGACGATAAAAAGCGTGATTACGTTCGTGGATTTGGTTATCAAGGTGGCGCGAGCCGTGGACGTTGGTCGGGATCCGTCGAAGAGATGAGCGTAGGTGGAGACTGGAAAGATGCCATGTTGGAACCAGGCGATTGGCGGATCAGCTTCGGCGCATTCGGTGAGACCCTTCCATACCATGAGAATCGTATATTCCTCGACAAAGACAAAAAAGATAAGTGGGGATTACCCGTTTTGGCGATGGATATGGAAATTAAAGAAAATGAGTGGGCCATGCGACCGGATATGATGAATGAGATGAAGGAAATGCTGGAGAGTATCGGTGTTAAGGATGTTAAAACGTATGACAGAGGTTATGGTTTTGGACAGGGAATTCATGAGATGGGAACTGCCCGTATGGGTACCGATCCGAAGAATTCCGTGTTGAATAAGCATAACCAGGTATGGGACGCTTTGAACGTGTTCGTCACAGACGGTGCATGTATGACTTCTGCATCCTGCGTCAACCCTTCATTGACCTATATGGCGCTTACGGCACGAGCAGTAGATTTTGCTGTAGATGAGCTCAAGAAAGGTAATTTATAATATCCACGTATCATGGAAGAAAACAGTAAAGAAAATAGAAGAGATTTTATAAAAAAGACAGCCGTATTAGCGGCCGGTGTTAGTATAGTTCCGCGACATGTTTTAGGTGGCGCAGGATACCGTGCACCTAGTGATATGTTGCAGGTTGCTTCGATCGGTGTGGGAGGAATGGGTAAATCCGATGTAAACAATTTCCATAAAAGTGGTAAAGCCCATATCGCATACCTGTGTGATGTCGACCGCGCAAGGGCAAAAGACAGTGTCGAGAAATTTCCTAAAGCCAAGTTTTACACTGACTTTAGGGAAATGCTGGACAAAGAGCATAAACATATTGATGCTGTATCGGTTTCGACCCCCGATCACAATCATGCCATACAGGCATTGGCTGCCATGGAGTTAGGTAAACATGTATATGTTCAGAAACCACTCGCCCATGATGTCTGGGAAGCGCGGGCGCTTACACATGCTGCCAAAAAATATAAAGTCGTCACCCAGATGGGGAATCAGGGTGCATCCGGCGACGGAGTAAGACAAATGCGGGAATGGGTAGATGCGGGTCTGATAGGCGACTTGCTTGAGGTGTATGCCTGGACCGATAGGCCGGTATGGCCGCAAGGGATTGCCTGGCCGGCGAAAAAAGCAACTGTACCGTCAACGTTGGACTGGGACAAATGGTTAGGCACCGCCCCATATACGGATTATATCGATAAGCTCGTTCCTTTTAACTGGCGTGGGTGGTGGCCTTACGGTACGGGAGCTTTGGGCGATATGGGATGCCACAATTTAGAAGCGCCTTTTAGTATCTATGGTCTGCAATATGTTAAAGATGTGCAGGCAAGTGTCGGAACGGTCTATGTGGATGAATTCAAGCGCGGTTATTTTCCAGAATCATGCCCGCCATCAAGCTCGGTTACGCTGACTTTTCCCAAAACAGCGAAGACCAAAGGCGATGTCAAGATCCATTGGATGGACGGTGGTATTCAGCCCCCTCGTCCGGATGAACTGGAGCCCGACGAAAAATTCGGAAACGGAGGAAACGGTATTCTGCTTATCGGTAAAAAGGGCAAAATTTTAGCCGACACCTATGCCGCTAATCCCAGATTGTTGCCTACGTCCAAACGTTATAAGGACGTCAAGGAAAAATATGCGCGCGTTCCGGGAGGTGCGTCGGGGCACTGGGCACAGTGGGTTGAAGGATGTCTTGCAGGATATGGTAAGATGGAAATGTCGGCTCCTTTCGAAATATCAGGACCCCTGACAGAAGCCTTATTGATGGCTAATTTAGCTATTAGGGGAGCCGATTTACGTATCGACAATAAATATCCCGGCAGAAGTTTAAAATTGTTGTGGGATAATAACAATATGCGTGTGACCAACTTTGAGGAGGTCAACCAATTTGTGAAGCGGACATACCGTCCGGGTTGGGAAATAGATTATAAATTTTAAAGTAAGTACAATGAACAGAAGAGAAGCTATACAACGGGTTGCCTTTATATTGGGAGGCTCGGTAATTGGAGCAAATCTATTTTTAGAAGGCTGTACACGGCCGGCTTCAAAAAATGTAGAATCTTTATTTGAAAAAAGCAATATTGATTTTTTGAATGAAATAGCAGAAGCGATCCTACCTAAAACAAGTACACCGGGCGCTAAGGATGCTGACGTCGGTTCTTTTATTCCCGTGATGATCCGGGATTGCTATTCTCCGGCAGATCAGAAAGCATTTGTCGAGGGTCTGAATGGTGTGGACGAACGTGCACAAAAGGATTTCGGTAAAAACTTTGTCGAGCTTTCCGCTGAGGAGAAGCTTCAATTTGTGAACACACAGGATAAAGAAGCCAAAGAATTCCAAAAAGAACGTAACAAAGAGCTCAAAAGCATCAAGGAGGAGATAAAAGAAAAAGAGGGCGCAGAGATGACCGATTTCGAATTGGATAATAAGCTGGCGGCCGTGAAAGATGAAAAGCCTAATCATTTCTTCACCATGATGAAGCAGCTCACGCTCACCGGCTTCTTTACTTCCGAAGTAGGCATGACCAAGGCATTACGCTACGTGAAGATTCCCGGTAAATACGATGGTGACTATCCATATAAAAAAGGAGACAGAGCTTTCGCGCTGTAAAAAGACCTCTTTAGTGGAGATTGAAAAAAGCAGGGAGATGAAGTCTTCCTGCTTTTTGTATCTTTACCTCCTATGTCATTTAAATTATCCAAAGAGAAAATACACGATGCCTGTGTCCAATATGTGCGTGAGCGAATGCAAACCGCTTTGCTGGCAATCGCGTCTGCGCAGGCTGCAGGTGAAGAAGACACAAAGAGTAGTGCCGGAGATAAGTATGAGACAGGTCGGGAAATGATGAAACAGGAAATTGAGCGACATCAGCAATTGTTAACACAGGCACAGCAGATGGAGCAGATACTACAGAAGCTCAGTCCCGACCCGCAGAAAACAGTTGGCCTCGGAAGCTTGGTACAAACGGACGGCGGCTTATTTTATCTGTCCATTGGTGTAGGAAAATTGGCGGTAGAAGGGGAGGATGTATTCGTGTTGTCCCCCTCAGCACCTGTCGGCAAATTGCTCATCGGCAAGTGTATAGGAGAAGCTTTCTCATTTCAGACGCGAACGTATAAGATATTAGAAATTTGGTAAAAAGAACGCGCTATTATGAAAAGTTCTACCGTCTCACAACTTAAGAAAGAACTCGGCCAATACTCCACCGATGAACTGATCGCTTTCTGTCTGCGCCTCGCAAAATTCAAAAAAGAAAATAAGGAGTTGCTCACCTATTTACTGTTCGAGGCGGATGACGAAAATGCTTATATAGAAGGCGTCAAACGAGAGATGATCATCCAGTTTGAAACAATCAATAACAAGAATTACTATTGGATGCGAAAAAGCATTCGGAAAATATTAAAAGAGGTAAAGAAGTATATCCGCTATTCACAAAAAAAGGAAACCGAGGTGGAGCTCCTGCTCGCTTTTTGCCTGCAACTTCATACACTGTCACCGTCGATCCGTCGCGATAAAACGCTACAGAACTTGTTGGATAGACAGCTGGCCATGGTTCGTAAAACCATTAACGCGCTACACGAGGACTTACAGTTTGATTTCAATCAACAACTGGAAGCGTTGACCAAGTAATCCTTCCGTTTTCCATTTAAATACACAATCATGATATTGTTGTGATATTTAGGACTGAAAATAACAATTATTATATCGTAATTTTAGCGTATGAACAAGACGGATAGGAATAAAGGATTTGTCTTTAAACAGTACGAGGAACCTTTTCAGACACCTTTTGAAAAATTGTTTGAGATATTCAAGGAGCTTATTACTTATACGTCAGGGGATTTTGATGAAGCTATCGATTGGCTACGACAATTGGACAAAGAGTTTAGATTGACCACTCCAACATATACGGTTGACGATTTTATAGCAGATTTGAAAAACAAGGGCTACATTGTCGAACGTATCGATTTTAACGGAAATGGAGGAGTAGGTCTTAGTTCGAAGATGGAAAAAGCGCTGCGGCAAAATGCGTTGGATCAAATCTTCGGAAAGATGCGCAAAGGCACATCCGGCAATCATAAAACCAAGTATAGCGGCCAGAGTGACGAGAACACCGGAGATTTTAGAAGCTATCAATACGGTGATAGCCTCGACAAGATTTCCGTCACCGAAAGTTTAAAAAATGCACAGGTCAACCATGGAATAGGTGATTTCAGCCTGTCGGAGCATGACCTGGTCGTAGAGGACACGCAATTTAAGTCGCAGATGAGTACGGTGCTGATGATTGATATCAGCCATAGTATGATCTTGTATGGCGAAGACCGTATTACGCCGGCGAAGAAAGTGGCGATGGCATTGTCTGAACTGATACTCACACGGTATCCAAAAGATTCCTTAGACATTATCGTCTTTGGAAACGATGCGTGGACAATTTCAATCAGCGATTTACCTTACCTGCAGGTGGGGCCATTTCATACAAATACTGTTGCGGGCCTGCAGTTAGGTCTGGATATCCTACGGCGAAAACGCCACGCAAATAAGCAGATATTTATGATTACGGATGGTAAGCCAAGCTGCTTGAATATGCCGGACGGCACATATTACAAGAACCCCATGGGTTTAGATCCGCTCATTACCGCTAAATGCTACAGTATGGCGGCACAAGCTCGAAAGTTAGGTATACCGATCACCACATTTATGATCACGTCAGATCCCTATCTTCAGGAGTTTGTCGATGAGTTCACTGCTTCCAATAGGGGCAAAGCTTACTACACCGGATTGGGTAACTTAAGTGAAATGATTTTTGCAGATTACGAGAACAACCGAAAAAAGAGAATTCGATAAACCACAGGTTTAACAAATAACAATACATGGATTACACGACGATCAAAACATTTGGAGAGTTAAAAGGAGCAGGTTATAGTCCGAAAAGTATAAAGGAAGAACTGCGTCAGAATCTGATTCATAAAATACAGCGTGGCGAAACCGCTTTTGAAGGTGTACACGGCTATGAAGATACCGTTATTCCCGAACTCGAAAGGGCCATTCTTTCCAAACATAACATCAATCTGTTGGGGCTTCGTGGCCAGGCAAAGACCCGATTAGCGCGGCTGATGGTCAATCTGTTGGATGAATATATTCCTATAGTCGAGGGGTCAGAAATCAATGACGACCCCTATCAACCTATTTCCCGTTATGCCTTGGAGCTTATAAAAGAAAAAGGCGATAGCACACCGATCAGCTGGCTGCATAGAAACGAACGGTTTGCCGAGAAATTGGCGACACCCGATGTGACCGTGGCGGATCTTATCGGTGATGTAGACCCTATAAAAGCAGCGAACTTAAGATTGAGTTACGCGGATGACCGCGTCATCCATTTCGGAATGATCCCGCGTGCCAACCGCTCTATATTTGTGATCAACGAACTGCCCGACTTACAGGCTAGAATCCAAGTTGCTCTTTTCAATATTCTGCAGGAGGGTGACATACAGATCCGTGGATTTAAACTCCGATTGCCTTTGGATCTCCAGTTTGTCTTTACGGCCAATCCCGAAGATTATACAAACAGAGGAAGTATCGTGACACCGTTGAAGGACCGTATAGGCTCGCAAATTCTCACACATTATCCTACTTCCGTCGCAGTGGCCAAAATAATCACCGAACAGGAAGCTGACCTGGAAGTCGTACAAAAGGAGCAGATTTATGTACCCGAACTGGCGCGCGATATATTGGAACAGATCAGTTTCGAAGCCCGGGATAGCGAATACATCGATGTAAAAAGCGGCGTCAGCGCAAGAATGGGGATTACGGCATTTCAGAATTTACTAAGCACTGCCGAACTACGCATGCTAAAAAATGGAGGTTCGGCCACTGCGGTGCGATTAGGTGATTTTATGGGAATCATTCCGGCGATCACGGGAAAAGTTGAGTTGCTATATGAAGGTGAGCAGGAAGGGGCCGCCGCTGTAGCTATGCAGCTTATAGAAGATGCGATAAAGACCCTATTTCCAACCTTGTTTCCCAAGATAGAAAAACTGGAGAAGGAAAATGAACAATATCCCTACGACGAAATTGTGCAGTGGTTCTTGAGTTCGGACGGTATCCAACTGTCGGACGACTTGGGGGATACAGATTATCAACAGGTATTGGAACAAGTAAATCCCGTCCGGCACTTGATAGCGAAATACCAGCCAGACACCAAAAAAGAAGACATATATTTCCTCAGTGAGTTCGTGTTGTGGGGATTAACCCTGTACAATAAGTTGAGCAAGTACAGGCTCGATAGCGGATTACAGTTTCAGGATAACTTTCAGGGATACTTACGGAATAATATATAGTCTATCGTTTCTTATTCTTCATCGTCATTTTAGCTTTCGTCCCAGCGCCAATGTTGTAGGTTTTGCTATTGCTTGGTTTCTTTTTATGAAAAGCCCCACCTTGGGATTCGTCCACTTCGTTTTTTTCTTTCGGAGTATTGGAGGGACGATAGATGATAAGATCATCCGGAAGAGGTATGACGTGAACTTTCTGCCCCAACGAATGTTCTATTTTTTTGAATTCGGGAAGTTCAATATCCGTCGCAAATGTGATTGCAATAACCTCTTCCGCTGAAGTTTTTACGATACGTTGTAAAAAATCAGTCCTATTTTCCGGGATTTCGAAATGAAAAATAAATGGAATTCCACTTAAGTCAATATCATTCGTGGTGCCTTCATTCGCGACGATGAGTATACGACATTCGGGAATCTGCTTGAAATCGTCGATATCATCAATACCCCATTCGTCATCATGGAATAATGGATGTAATACCGCTACTTCGCCTTTTTTAGTGTGTAGGCTTTGGCCAAGCTTCTGTGCCGTAAGCCGACTATTCACAAATACAACCACCTTCTCAAATACCTCTTCATCACGCATCAACGCGTTTAGCAAATTGATTTTCGTCGTAAAATTCGGAACCTGATACAGCATGAGCTCGTGTGTTTCAGCCCTTTGCTCAGCGAACTCTTCCACCTCAACAACCGTAGCGAAAGGCATAAAATCCTCGATCATGATATGCAACTTTTCATGTTCGACTGTGCTAAACGCCAAATATTGAACCTTCCCACAGCTTTGTGCCAGCTCCCGAACTGTAGTTTGCACGCCCTGCTTCACGATCTCTTCCGCGTCATCGATGATGAACATCTGAATACGATTTAAATTAAGGCCCAATTTGAGGTACACAGCACGAGCACGGTTGGGCGTTGCCACGACGATATCTACCCCACGCACCAGACCTTCGATCTCTTCTTCCATACTTCCGCTGGCTTTCAGCCCCATAATATGGAGGTCCTTATTCTTGCTAATGGTCAGAAATCGGTCCACTATTTCGGCAATTTTCTCTTCATTAGGTGCCAAAACCAGGACTTTGGGAGCCTCATCCAGCGTATATTTAAGCCGCATCAGTACACCGAGAACATAAGTCGTGGTTTTTCCAGCTCCTTCAGGTGCAATGCCAATAATATTATGCCCGCCGATTATCCGGGAAAGTGATTTTAACTGGATTTCTTTTGCCGTAAAATAACCCAATTCTTTCATGGACGCATGAAGACGTTTACTGAGCTTTAATTTATCTAAGGACACTGCGAATGATTAAATGAATACCAAGCTGCGAAGTTAGGCAAAATATATTTTAAAGTGGTGGCCACCACGATTCGACACCATATAACTTAGCTAAGTCGCTATACAACATGAATATAACCCTATAAACCAGGAAGTGAGATGTTCTGTAGTTTTGTAATTATTATTGGAAAATCGTATCTTAGTATTTAATAGATTGTATAAGGATGACGACGTTGACAATACATTTAGACAATGAGAGGTCCGAGCAGGCAATAAAAGCTGTTTTGGATGCCTTAGGGGTGAAGTACGACGAGGTTAATGAGCGGAGTACATTCCCTCCCCATGTTATAGCAGGTGTACGTAAGGCGCAAGAAGATTTGAATTTAGGACGTGTAAAAGATTACAAAGGACTGAACGCTATTTTAGATCGGTAATATTGTGGGGTTGAAAGTTCAATATACCGATACCTTTGAATATACATTCAAGGTTTTAATTGGGTTCATACGAAACAATTGGGGAGATAAAGTAACGGACGATTTTATTAAGGAGACAGACAAGACCATCCTGTTAATCTCAGCCTTTCCGAATATGTACAAGCCAAGTTCTTTTGATGAAAATGTTCGAGTCGCCCAAGTCAAAAAGCTAAGTTCACTTTTTTATGCAGTGAGCAACGATAAACTCACCCTGCTATATATTGTTGATAGCCGTCAAGAGCCATTTTGGCTGTGATCCCTAACCCCTTCATGATATAAATCACTTTGCAACAAGTTTCCCTTATTCCAGAAATTTCTTGTCTAATACAGAAAGTTCTAGTTGATGTAAAAGGAGTGTAATGATGGACACGGGGTGGATGTTGTCATCAATGTTTTACAACAATTGATTGAATGGTCTATACCTGAGGTGCCAAAGAGTTCTAAACAGTTTTGGATAACAACAAGGGGATTGGTTTCTGACATTATTAGATTGATTCACTTTTGCGGGGCATCCTGTTATGGAAAACCTTACTTTTTACCCTCTAAAAGGGTGTTGTACTTCTCTAAAAGCTCGTAATATTTGTTTTTCCAATATTCAACACTACTTATATCATTAGAAATATTTGGATTTCTATTTTTGAAATATTCTTTCATATCTGGAATATCTATACTGAAATCATAATTCAAAGCTTTTCCGTATTTTTCTAAAATATCGAAACTAAGATCGACTTTGTCAATATGTGTGTAATAAGTAGGTCTTTGGTATCCGGCTCTATTTGTTATTACCTTTACAGATATCCCAGATTTGGATACCTTTTCTTGAAGCAACTTTCCTCTATCAATGTTCCGTTTTGACATAATAATATAAAGGACGGTAGAATTGAATAATAAAATAATAACGAAAAAGTATAAAAAATATACAATTTTGTTTGTTATTATATTTTTTTATGTATGTTTGTGTATCATATCAGTTTGCTAAATAAACATATGTGACATATTTATGTCTAATGATTAGACATGATTTTCTTGAAATATTTACAGAGATTATGAACCACAAAAAACAACTTTTTAAAAATCTCATCAGCGCTCCCGAGTAGCTCGGCATGCGTCCCTGTCGGTAAATGCTTCACGACCATATTTTAACCTTAGTATAACACGTATTTTCAGTATTCCGACGACCAATTCGACAATTAATTTGATTAGACCAAAGTCCCGGCATCGGGCTTGACAGGAGGGTTGGTAGCCTACCTAAAGCGTTGCCGGGATCGGAGGTCATACATGCATTAAACCTATAAACCGAGTGAAACGAGCTCTTTCATTCCGTTGAAAAGGTTAATCAAAACCATGAAAAAATGATAAATTTTAACAAGGATGGGACGCCTATGTCCCTCATCGTCCTGATATTTTTTGTTTTCTTGTTGTTTGTTTTGTTTGATGTCCGGGCGCAGTCCCGACAAGAGGTCGGGACTGCCGAAGGGCAGACCCCGCCCCAAGCCCTTATGGTCGGCCAGAAAGTCCCCGAGGAATTCTGGACACACGAACACCTGTTCTACATCAACGGCGATACGGTACGCCGTACGCTGCAGGAGCACCGGGGCAAGATACTCGTGCTGGACTTCTGGATGTCGGGCTGCATGCCCTGCCTGCTGCACCAGAGGGAGATCAACCATTTCAAGTCGGCCTATCCCGACAGGCTGGCGGTGGTCATGGTCAACAGCCGCAGGACGCGGGAAGACTACGGAAAGATAGACCGTTTTGCCCGCAGTGAGCGTTATACGTCGCTGGGACTGGGAGGTCTGGTCTCGGTCATCGAGGACGGATACCTGGAGATGCTGTTTCCCTACGGCAGCTACCCGAGCTACTTCTGGATCAATCGGAGGGGCATCCTGCAGACACACACGTTCCGGAACCTGCTGGACCGGAACTATTCCGCACCTTTTATGGAGAAGAAATGATGAGGATATTTCTATTTATATGCTGCATGTTGGCCGGAGCCACCGTGCAGGCACAGGTAACGGTGAAGGGCATCACCCGGAAACCCGAAAACCGTTCCACCGATACCGTTAAGACCCTGATCATGGAAGAGGTGGAGGTCATCAATACGGGCTACCAGCGTATCCCCAGGAGCAGGGCGACGGGCAGTTTCGAGCATATCGACAGCACGATGCTGTCCCGGAGGATGTCCTCCAACGTGCTGGACCGGCTGGAAAACACGGTGCCGGGGCTACAGTTCGACAGGAGGGACGGCAACGCCACCATCAATGTCCGGGGGCTGAATTCGCTGTCCACGCCCATGCACGGCCCTTTGATCGTCGTGGACAACTTTCCCTTCGACGGTGATATCAATATGATCAATCCCAATGACGTGGAGTCGGTGACCGTGCTCAAGGATGCCGCCGCGGCGAGTATCTGGGGCGCAAGGGCTGGCAATGGCGTGATCGTCATCACGACCAGGACGGGAAAGGAAAACCGGCCGTTGGAACTGGGCTTCAGCTCCAACCATACGCTGACCGATAAGCCCGATATCAAATACGTACCGCGGATGTCGGCCTCGGATTTTATCGATGTGGAGATGATGCTCTACGAAAAAGGTTTTTACGACGGTACACTGGGGAGCGCCAATCTCTGGAATTACGTGACCTCGCCCGTGGTCGATCTGCTGGACGACCACGACAAAGGGCTGATATCGGAAACGGACATGCATGCCGCGATCGACGGCTGGAGGGACCACGACTACCGGGACGAGCTGCTCAGATACCGTTACCGGAAGGCCTACCGCATGCAGAACAGTTTCTCGCTCTCGGGCGGCGGAAAGCGCAGCTCGTATTATTTCGCACTGGGACAGGACAGGGGACTGGGAGACCAGACCGGCAACACCGAGGAGCGCTATACCGTGCGCAGCAACAGTACGTTCAGGCTGCGCAAGGGCCTGGAACTGCGGGCGCAGCTCAGCTATGGGCTCTCGCGCAGGAATGGGCGCCACCTTCCCGGGGAGATCAATCCCTCCGGGGGGAAGACGGCGCTGTACCCCTATGCACAGCTGGTGGACGGACAGGGCGGTTATCCTGCGATCCCCTACGTCTACAACCTCAGGGCGATGGCCGGTCTGCTCGACGACCGCCTGCTGGACTGGACCTACAATCCGCTGAAGGATGCCCAAACCGGAGAGTCCATAAGCCGGACAGGGCATCTACAGGCGGAACTGGGCCTCAGATGGAACCTCTGGAAGGATATCGTGCAGCTGCAGGGTACCTACAGCTATACGGACCAGCGGTCCGACCGGGACACCGAAGACGATATCGACACCTACTCGACCCGCAGCCTGATCAACCGTTATACGATAATCGGGCCGGGCGGGCCGGAATACGGCGTGCCGCCGGGAAGCGTGAAGAGTACCACGCTGCAGCGCACGTCCGGCCACCGGGGCCGGCTGCAGGCGGACTACCGGCAGTCCTGGGGCAGGCACCGTGCGGACCTGCTGGCAGGCTCGGAGATATCCGACAGACAGAGCCTTTCGGACGCCTACCGCCTGTATGGTTTTGACCCGAGGACCTGGGTGCATAAGCCCGTGAACACGGTGGACAGGCTGCCCACCTACGACAATATGTTCAGCAGCCAGATACTGCCGGACTATGGGGGCAAGGACCGTCAGGTAAGGCGCTTCGTGTCCTTCTACCTAAACGGGAGCTACAGTTTTGCCGATCGGTATACGGTTACCTATTCAGCCAGGAAGGATGCCTCCAATGCCTTTGGTGTAAAGGCCAACGACAGGTGGAACCCCCTATGGTCGGCCGGGCTCGCCTGGCACCTGTCGAAGGAAGCCTTTCTGGGGGATATCTCCTGGCTGGATGACCTCAGGCTGCGCCTCACCACCGGACACGGAGGGAATTCCGGCGGGCTGGCCAACAGCCTGCCGCTGATCATCGTACGGAACAGTACGGTGACCTATTCCAACCTGCCCTATGCCATGATCACGGCGCTGCCCAACCCGATGCTGAAATGGGAGGACGTACGTATGGACAACCTCGGCATTGACTTTTCACTCCTGCGCCGCAGGCTGGGCGGCAGCGTGGAATTCTACCGGAAGAAAAGTACGGACCTGATCGCCAGGGATCCCATCGATCCGACCACGGGCGCGCATGATGTAGGGCGCAACGTGGCGGAGCTATCGGGGAAAGGAGTGGATATCAAGCTGCACGGGAACTTTAACATAGGGGCAGTGCAGGTTGCCCTACGGGGAGGCTACAGCCGGAGCACCAACAGGGTGGAGAAGTTTTACGGGACTCTGGCCGCTACCGATACGTACACGGACGACGGGGGAAAGAGCCTGACGCCGATGCAGGACAGATCGCTGTACCCGGTGTTCTCCTACCGCTTTGCAGGGCTGTCGGGCGATGCGGGCAATCCGATGGGTTATCTGGACGGCGAGGTGTCGGACGATTACAGCAGGCTCATCAAGGATTCCCTGCAGCATACGGTGTACCACGGCACGGGGCTGGCACCCACCTACGGTTTCTTTATGCCGGAGGTCCGGTGGAAGGGGTTCAGCATGACGGCTAACCTGACCTATAAGGCCGGGGCCCATTTCCTGAAGGAGACGATCGGTTACCAGGATCTTTTCAACAGCTGGCGGACGCACGGAGATTTCGGCAAGCGGTGGCAGCAACCGGGTGACGAAAGTAGGACGACGGTACCCTCGATGGTATACCCGGCCAACAACGTGCGCGATATGTTTTATGCGCGGTCGGAGGCCAACGTGCGGCGTGCGGACCTGCTCCGGCTGAACGATATCCGTCTGGCTTACAGCTTTGACATCGGACGCGGGGGAAATGTCGGCTGTCAGGTATACGTGACGGTCAACAACGTGGCATTGCTCTGGACGGCCAACAAGGATGGCATCGATCCCGATTACAGCAATATGCCCCCTGCACGGAACTATAACTTAGGCGTTAAACTGAATCTGAAACAATAGGATATGGACACATTAAAAAGAATTTTTGCGATACTATGTATGCTGACCGGTACAGGGATGATGGGCGCCTGTTCGGATTTTCTGGAGGAAAAGCCGGAGATATCGACGAGTATCCCCGAGACCCTTAACGACCTGCGGCTGCTGCTGGACGATGCCACGCACATCAACCAGGCAGCCCCGGGGCTGATCGAGCTGGGCTCGGACGACTACGAGGTGGACTATACGGTGATGACCTCGCGCCCGCTGTTCGAACAGCAGGTGCACCTGTGGGACCCGGCACCTGCGTTCCAGCTGCCAGATGTAACGCTGCATTGGGTCAATCCATACCAGACGGTCCTCATTGCCCACGTGGTGCTGGAAGGCCTCGGGCGGATAAGGGAAGGGACTCCGCAGGAGCGGGACCAGATGCGCGGCGAGGCGCTGTTCATCCGGGCATTTGCCTACTTTATGCTGGCACAGATCTACTGCGACCCCTATGTACCGGGCGGGGAGAATACGGCGCCCGGTATTTTTATCCGGCCAAGCTCGGACTTCAACGAGCCTTCCTTCCGCCCGAGCGTGGCGGAGGTCTACCGGCTGATATCGGATGACCTGAAAGCAGCATATGACCTGCTGCCGGAAACGGTTGTGTATAAGACACGGCCGGGCAGGCAGGCTGCGGCGGCATTACTGGCACGTGTATATCTGGCCATGGAAGCCTACGGGGAGGCGCTGGACTATGCGGAGCTGGCGCTGGGGTATGATAGCGATCTGGTTGATTTTAATACGTTGCCGGTCACCACGTCGAATCCTTTCGCCCCGATGAGCAGGGAGGTGATCTACCACGCCATCTGCGCGAGTGCTTCGCTGATCACGGCAAGCCGCTCGCAGGTCCCTGTGGATCTGTACGATAGCTACATCGAGGGCGATTTGCGGAAGACCGTGTACTTCAAACAGAAGTCGAACGGCAGGCATGTCTTTAAAGGCGGTTATTCCGGGAATACGGTCATCATATTTACGGGATTGGCGATCGACGAACTGTATTTCATCCAAGCGGAATGTCAGGCTCGGCTGGACCGTCCGGGGGATGCCTGTAGTACCATTAATCACCTTTTACGGCTGAGGTGGGAAGATGATACGTACGTTGATTTTTCATCGGAAGATAAACTGGAGGTCTTGGACTTCGTTCTGAAGGAACGTAGAAAAGGGCTGCTGTTCCGGGGACTCCGCTGGTCGGATCTTAGACGGCTGAACCGGGATGCCCGTTTCCGGACCACGTTGGTCCGCCGGTTTGACGACAGTGATGTAACGAGTGAACTGAAGCCGAATGACCCCCGGTATACCTACCTGATCCCGGAGGATATTATCCGGATCACGGGACTGGAGCAGAATAAGCGGTAACTGTCCGCATAATGCAGGAGAGCGGGATATTTTCCCGCTCTCTCAATACAACACGCCTAGGGTTACCCGTCTACTCTTCGCGCAGCGATAGCACTGTTTCGTTGGTATGGGGATTCGCTGCTGCGGCAGCGATCTGCTCACCTACGGTCTGGGAGGGTGAGGTACCCGGAACCGCGGCCGACATCTGCGGTTTCCCCAATGAGTCCGGAGCGGTTATCTGGCAGATGGTCTCTTCGAACGCTCCGCAGGGCTTGTCCTCAACAGGTTCGTCCGAGTAACTGTCCGGATCTTCGGGATTGCCCCCCTGGAAATACCAGGTGCCTTCAGCGGCCACCTTTTTTACGGCCTCGGGTCTGTTCTTGGCCTCGGCATACAGGAACACGCCTGCCGCCAAGGCGATCACGGCTATAAAAGCCACCATTTTATTAAAATTTATCTTTTTCATTTTCTGATTTTTAAAAAGTTATGTATTCTGTTTCGTTCAGGCCATAGCCTACGGCTTGTGCTCGATGGGCCATGGCCACTGTGCCTTGAAATGTGGGCCCACCAGTCCCGGCATAGTCGGGAGGGTATGGCCTCACCCGTGAATACCGCGAATTTGCGGCAGAACCATTTTTGAAACGACATGAAGACGATAATAGTCAAGAGAAAAGCTTTATGATGACCTACTGGATTGCTTCTCCGCCAATCGGCGAATGATTTGATATAGGATGGAATCCTTATAAAGCACGAAAGACACCGCCTTGGCAGGATACGAATGACGTAGCGGGTGATATATCTTTTTATGTTGTTCATAATGGGTTTATTTTACTATACAAAGCTAAAGCAGAATTCAATGGACATACTGATAAAATAGCTACTTGTCTACTGACTGTTTAGCTACCTCATTCCTTGTCTGTTCGCTGGATAAATGTCGAATACCATCGATCAAGGACGACATTCTACACAAAGCTACCACAGGTTATACATAGCGACCTGACAGTTTCCGATCTGCTGATCTAACAGTTTCCGATTTGCTGACCTGATAGTTTCTGCGCAAGGTGATCAAATCATATCCGTTAATTATGTTAAACTGTTTTTTCATAAAATGAGAATTAAAAATTCATACTCCAAAGGAAATAGGATTAGATGTTATTTGACGAAATTAGAGGCGTCTTTTTTCCCAATGTATGCAAATTCGTATCCCAACGTAGTACGGATTGTGGAAAACTTTAAGTTTTATTTTGATTTTCTTATCTTTATGCGGATTTTGAAAATAGGCTACTTTCATTGTCGACATTTGTTTTTTTACACGAAAAATTAAATATATTCAATAGTACACTATGTCATCTAAGATTATTTACACCAAAACAGATGAAGCGCCATTACTGGCAACCTATTCATTCTTACCTGTTGTTCAGGCATTCGCAAAAACTGCGGATATCGATGTGGAATTGAGGGATATCTCATTGGCAGGCCGTATTCTTGCGGTGCTGAATGACTATCTTCCTGCTGAACAAAAGACGAATGATGCCTTGGCCGAGCTTGGACAATTGGCGACAACACCGGATGCAAATATCATTAAGCTACCGAATATTTCTGCTTCTATTCCGCAGTTGAAAGCAGCAATCAGTGAGCTGCAAAAAGCGGGTTACCAAATCCCTAATTATCCGGATGCGCCTGCAAATGCGGAAGAGGAGAAGATCAAGGCGACATATGCCAAAGTATTGGGATCGGCAGTAAACCCGGTATTGCGGGAAGGAAACTCCGATCGTCGTGCGCCTAAGGCGGTGAAAAATTATGCTAAAGCCAATCCGCACCGTATGGGTGCCTGGTCAGCGGATAGCAAGACTGCTGTGACTTCTATGACAGCGGGTGATTTTTACGATACGGAGCAGTCGGTAACAGTAGAGAACGATACGCAATTTAAAATAGAATTCGTTGGTCAGGACGGAAAGGTAACCACGTTACGGGATCTGGCTAATTTAAAAGCAGGGGAGGTACTCGATTCTTCGGTGATGAGTATCGCTAAATTGAAGGCGTTCGTGGCCGAGGCTATTGCCGAAGCAAAGGCATCGGGTGTATTGTTGTCAGCGCACTTGAAGGCGACGATGATGAAGATCTCGGATCCGATCATCTTTGGAGCCATCGTGGAAGTGTATTTTAAAGATGTGTTTGCGAAATATGGCGAACTGTTTGCCGAACTGGGAATCAATAAAAATAACGGTCTTGGTGAGGTCTATGCAAAGATAGCCGGACATGCCCGTGAGGAAGAGGTGAAAGCGGCAATAGCGGCAACGATAGCTAATGGTCCGGACCTGGCGATGGTCAACTCGGATAAAGGGATTACTAACCTGCATGTGCCTTCGGATGTGATTGTGGATGCATCTATGCCGGCAATGATACGTATCGGTGGTAAGATGTGGGATAAGAACGGTGCGGAGCGAGATACGCTGGCGATCATTCCGGATCGCTCGTATGCGGGCGTGTATAGCGCTGTCGTCGCAGATTGTAAGGCAAACGGAGCTTTTGATCCCCGTACGATGGGCTCGGTGCCAAATGTCGGTCTAATGGCCCAGAAGGCAGAAGAATATGGATCGCACGACAAGACTTTCCAAGCGACGGCGGATGGTGTCATCCGCGCAGTGGACAACAATGGCCGTGTGTTCATGGAACAAAAGGTCGAAGCGGGCGATATTTTCCGCATGTGCCAGACGAAAGATGCACCTATTCAGGATTGGGTGAAACTGGCGGTCAACCGTGCGCGCCTATCCGATACACCGGCGGTATTCTGGCTGGATGAAAACCGGGCACATGACCGGGAGATTATCAAAAAAGTAAAGGCATATCTGCCGAACTATGATACAACGGGATTGGATATCCGTATCCTTTCGCCGATAGAGGCTACCAAGTTTTCGATCGAACGGATCCGCAAAGGGGAAGATACGATATCGGTCACCGGGAATGTACTGCGTGACTACTTAACGGATTTATTCCCGATATTGGAACTGGGTACCTCGGCAAAGATGTTGTCGATCGTTCCGTTGATGAATGGTGGTGGATTGTTTGAAACTGGTGCGGGAGGATCTGCACCCAAGCACGTCGAGCAGTTCCTGGAGGAGGGTTACCTGCGCTGGGATTCCTTGGGTGAGTTTTTGGCGTTGCAGGCTTCGTTGGAGCATTTGGCACAAACGCAACAGAATGATAAAGCGCAGGTATTGGCTGACGCATTGGATGAGGCAAATGCCCGTTTCTTGGCAAATGATAAATCGCCGGCACGTAAGGTCGGTCAGATCGATAACCGAGGATCGCATTTCTACTTGGCGCTGTACTGGGCAGAAGCTTTGGCAGCACAAACGAAAAATGCAGAATTGGCAGCCGTGTTCGCACCGTTAGCGAAGGCCTTAGCGGAGAATGAAGCGAAGATCAACGATGAGCTGATCGCTGCTCAGGGTAAGGCACAGCAGATCGGAGGGTATTACTTCCCGGACGGCAAGCTGGCCAGCGCGGCTATGCGGCCTTCTTCGACATGGAATGAAGCGCTTGCTTCGCTGTAAGCTAAATATAGCTATTAAAAAAAGCCCTCAACTTTTCTAAAGTTGAGGGCTTTTTTGCTATATAGGCGATCCCGTTAGCTGTTACGTACGGTTATTCTTCATGAAAAACGAGCACCGGTGTCGTGGTATGAAAGGCCAGTTTATGGCTTACACTCGAGCGGATAAGGCCCTCAAAGAAATTCCGGTTTCGCTTCACAACCGCCAATAAGTCGATTTGGTTTTCGGCGATGAATGCCTGTATTGTCTGCTCGACAGTGCCGGTCTTTTCCAGAAAAACAAAATTCAACGCTATATCATGAAAGGCCTTCCGCCATTCTTCACTATACTGCAGGATATCAGCGGGAGAGCTGCTGTCGTTCATAATATGGACGACATGGATTTTTGCCTGTACGTATGACGCCAACTGAATGATTTCCTGTAGGGCAGCTTTATCTTTTTCTCGGAACAGGGTGGTAAAGGCAACGCTTGTAATGGCGGTGAAAGAAGCCTCTTCGGGTACAACCAAAACAGGAACTTTTATATTATGTGCAATCTGAAAAGGATCGGCACCCATAACCACGAGGCGTACCTGCTCCCGTGCCACTACTTTTCGGAGTACATCGTGTAGCTTACCTTCTTCGAAGATGAAGGCAATATCGTCGTGCCGAAGCTGGTGATCCTCCGCAAGCTGGCGCAATGCGGGAACATGTTTCTTGAAGAAGTCGAATTTAGAAAGTGTTATTTGCTGATAGACATCTCCGAGTAGATCCGGTTGGCCGGCATGGGAAAAAGACAGAACCGGCGACTGGTAACAATGTAATACATACAAGGGTATATTCAGCTGATTGGCTATTTTCAAGCCATGCAAAAAAGCATTATGCGTGTTTTCCGAAAAATTTAACGGCACTAATATCGATTTCATCTGTTTGTTTTTTTATTAAACAATATCAGAAAAATAGATGGTAAAAACAAGACGATAAGTCAGATGTTAAAGTGATATATAGCACATTATTTGCCGGTCACTGTAGCACTTCTCCCGAAGTTGCGTTCTATTCGATATAGAATAAAAAAGTGCTATGAACGGCACCCCAGTATTAGCAGATAATTTACTATATTTAGATGAGCAAAAGTCTGAATATTCATATTTGAAGATTTTACCAAAATACCTGAAGCGTAGACCGTTGTCATTAAAGCAGGCATTGGACGAGTGTGTATTGTCAGGTAGTGAGCGCAGTTTGTCGTTTATTTATAAGAAATATTACGGGTATCTAATGGCTGTAGCTCTTCGGTATGTGAAGGAAGAAATGGAAGCCGAGGATGTGGTCAATGAGTCGTTCGTCAAGGTTTTTCGGAAGTTGTCGGAATTCAATTATGAAAGCGACGAAACGGTCATGGAGAAAACTTTTAAGGCTTGGATAGCGCGGATTGCCGTCAACACGTCGATAGATAAACTGCGGGCTCGGAAAGAGGTAGAGGCCTTAGACGATGTGTCGGCAAGCGATCTATCAGCACATGCGGTTATGGTATCCACGAGGCTGGAGGAACAGGACATTCTGAAGCTGTTGCATCAGTTGCCCGAAATACAGCGTTCGATATTCAACCTGTATGAGATTGAAGGTTATTCCCATCAGGAGATCAGTCAGATGCTGGATGTACCCGAAAGTACGTCGCGAACGTATCTAACGCGGGCCAAATCGAGATTAAGAAAACTTTATATGGATCAGTTTTGTGATTTACCGTCAATAAATCATTCTTAAAGAAGTAGTGGAATGAAAGATAAAGAATTAATAACGGTCATTGCCGAAAAGCTCAAAAACAGCAGTGGGCAGACGTATAGGGAGGGAGCCTGGGAGAAATTCAAGGCCGGAAATACTCCTGTACGCGCGACGACCGCTGCGATGCGAAAGATGTGGTATGCTGCCGCATCGGTCGTGTTTTTGATCGGATTAGGGGCTGTTTGGTTTACGTTGAAACAAGCAGGAGATCCGGCTGTTGACATCGTGCAGCAAGAGGCGGTGGTAAAGCCGATGGAGAGTCAGGCTCCCCGTACGATGAACGGTAGCGATCAAGCTCGCGTAAGTAGGGGAGAAAAAACGACTATAGACAAAATACAGTCTGTGGAAGCTGCCCAATCGGTACTGGCCTATCACCATCGTCCGCATCGAGAGAATTTGGCTTTATTGGTATCGGAAAACCATCTCCAGATGTCGGCAGAAGCGCATGCACCTAAAATGCTTCCTTTACCGGTGCCGAAATTGTCGGTGAATGACGTGACCCGAATGGAGAATGTAGCGCGCTTATCGCGTGATGCATTCGATAGCCATCTGGCATCGGGCACTGCCCTAGCTGGCACTACATTAGCCATGAAAGAGGTGGATCCACAGCCACAGAACAAGCTGGTGCTCTTGAGTAAACGTTTGGAACTGGGACTATTCGTATCGCCTTACGCAACAGAACAAAAGATGAATGTCGGCGGCGGCTTTCTGCTGGGTTTTAAACTGTCCAATCGTCTTACGGTACGCACAGGAGCTTCATACAATACCTATGAAGTCAACACGTTAAAAAATCCGTTAGAAGAAAATAGTACCGAGATGGCTGTGGCCGAGACACCGGCAGCGACGGAATCGATGCGTTTTACTGCGGCGAGTCCACAGAAGGTTGTTATTCCGAATATCAATGCGGTGAAAGGTTTTGTACGATCGGTTGATATTCCGTTGGAACTGAAGTTCCGCGCCACACGCTCATTTTATGCCGTTGCTGGTATGTCCTATTCCTCTATTCTGGATCAGGAACGGAATGCCTATTATATTGAGAATATTAACCAGGAAACGTTTGCCAAGGGGTATCCGGAGACGCAGGAGCAAGTCACCAATGCGGTTAAGCCAGTCACAAGATCGGTCGAATCAACCGAGAAAAATGTCAATACAAACAGCTTTGCTGGATTTGTCAACTTCGCTATCGGCAGAGAGATAAAGCTAAACAAAAATATAGGCGTGTCCGTAGAGCCCTATTTAAAAGTACCCGTAGGCGGATACCGTCGTGCAGATATGGACTATACCAATGGTGGAATTCGGATAATGACCACCTTTTAAAGCTGATCGATGCGCACCCAGCCCATACCGGCGCTTATAGCACCCTGAACACCGGGATCGCCGTCTTCAAACACGATGCAATCTTGGGGAGGGACATCCAACAGTTCGGCACACAATAAAAAAGGAGCAGGGGAAGGTTTTCCTTCGGGGGTATCGCCTGCACATACCAACACCTCATATTTATCGTGCACGTCGATGACCTGTAAGGTAATCTGTAATGTTGACCGGCTGCCACCCGAGACAATTCCTATTTTTTTCTTACCGACATTTTCCAGCAACAGCTCCCTTACAAAAGATATAGGTTGGGTATGCTGTATATGCTGTTCGATAAATATGGCCGATTTACGGGAAGCAAATTCAAGAGCATCCAATGGGGTGTGGTATCTTTTGGAGATTTCTTCGGCCACGGCTACCGTAGGCCATCCGGCCGTCTCATCAATCAGGTTGGCATCCAGATCGATGCCATATTCCTTTGCAGTAGCGACATAGGCGGCTTTATGCGCATGCATATTATCGGCCAAGGTGCCATCTACGTCAAACAAGAGCGCTTTATACGGTTTTACGATTTCTCTTAATTTAGCTAATTTATTTCTCTCACGGTCTGTCATCATGGCCGCAAAGATAGCATTACTTTGCCTACTTTGTCAAAGATGCCCGCCTTTTCTTCTCCTTCAGGATCAGGCTCAGTTCGCGCCCTGTCTGTCCGGCAGCAGAGGTGTTTTCCTGTGCCCGCCGAAAGAGGTAAGGCATGACGGCTTTGACCGGGCCATAGGGCATATACTTCGCCACATTGTATCCGGCCGTACTCAAATTGAAAGAAAGATTGTCCGACATGCCAAAAAGCTGGGCAAAGAACACATGCGGATGATCGCGCGCTATCTTTCGTTTACTCATTTCCTCCGCGAGCAACATACAGCTGTCGTCATTATGGGTGCCCGCCATAAAACCAATACGATCGATGTGGTCCAGACAATAGATTAAAGCCCGGTTATAATCGGTGTCACTGGCAGCTTTGGTGGGTTGTATGGGGGACGAATAACCTTTCTCCGCCGCTCGTTCCCGTTCGATTTCCATATAGGCGCCACGAACAATTTTAGCTCCCAGATAGAAACCCTGCACCTGCGCATAGGCCAGGTCCGCCTGTAGCGAGGCAAATTTGTCATGCCGGTACAACTGATAGGTGTTATAGATAAGAGGTTGCTCCTTATTGTATTTCTCCATCATCTGCCGGGCAATATCATCGATGGTATCCTGTATCCAGGAATGTTCGGCATCAATCAACACCTTCACGTTAGCATCGTAACCGGCTTTACAGATCCGATCGACGCGATCGATCACTCGTTGAAATTCTGCTTCTTCTGCCGAAGTAAAAGGCACGCCGGCATCCCTTTTGGTCAGGAGATCCATGCGTCCAAGACCGGTCGGTTTAAATACACAGAAAGAAAGGAGCGGGTTGATCCGGGCATAGGATACGGTGGATAATATCTCCTGACAGCAAGCGTCAAAACTGGCTTCCGAGTCCTCGCCTTCTACGGAATAATCGAGTATGGTTGTCACATTCTGCTTGCCTAAGCGTTCAATGGCAGCGGCACATTCCGGGATGGTCTCACCACCACAGAAATGTTTATAGATGGTCTTTTTTATTAGGCCTTGTATGGGTAAATCCAATTTCAGCGCCAGGTTGGTCAATGTCGTCCCGACTTGAATCAGCTTCGGGTTAGCAATAAGCTTGAATAGCCAACGTGCACGCTCCAGATCTTTATCCGACTGATAGCGGAAAGCAATCTCGGTATTATCAAAATTTAAAGGTCTTTTATTCTCCTGCGGTGACATTTTTTCGAACTTTCTCTACAAAATTACACAAATTATGAGGTACCTTTGGAGATCGATTTTGTTCATTAATAGACAGATTTTGTGAAATTAGCAGCGGATATGCAGACATTTGTATTGGAAGGTGAATTTATTCCTATGATTCAGTTATTAAAAGCTATGAATTGGGTGGAACATGGGGCGATGGCACAACATGTAGTCACAGAAGGTTTGGTCAAATATAATGGTGTGGTCGATTACCGGAAGCGACTAAAAGTAAGGCGAGGGGATATCGTGGAATTGGAGGATATGAAGGTTCAAGTGCTATAATTTTTCCTATCTTTACGGCTGATTTTGACAGACATGATGCAAGCAATAGAGAGTCTCGGCTACCAGGTATATTTTGAAGAAGATTTGACATCCCTATCGGGCTTAATCCGTGCAAAGGGTTATTCGCAGGTGCTAATTTTGGTGGATAGGAATACAAACGACCACTGTCTGCCGGTCTTACAGTCACTGCTGCCGGATCTGGTCGATTACGATATTATCGAGGTCGATCCGGGCGAGGAGAATAAAAACATTGATTACTGTATAGGTGTGTGGAAGACCATGCTGGATTTTGGTGTGGAACGCAAGGCACTGATGATTAACCTTGGCGGCGGCGTAGTGACGGATTTAGGCGGGTTTGCGGCCTCTACATTCAAGAGAGGAATCGATTTTATCCAGGTCCCGACGACGCTGCTTTCACAGGTAGACGCTTCGGTAGGTGGGAAGACGGGTATCGATTTGGATAATGTTAAAAATATTATCGGCACCTTTGCACAGCCTCAGGCGGTCTTTATCAGTAGTCGTTTTTTGGAGACCTTGGATGAAAGGCAACTGCGTTCGGGCTTCGCGGAAGTAATCAAACATGGCTTGATCCAGGACCGTGCCCTATATGAAGCGTGTAAAACCTTGTCGTACACAGCCGTACCGACTTCCATTATCTATCGTTCGGTACAGATCAAGAATCAGGTTATCAAAGAAGATCCTACGGAAAAGGGATTTCGTAAGATATTGAACTTTGGACATACTATCGGTCATGCCATTGAAGGCTATTCCCTGTATCACGATAAGCAGCCTCTATTGCATGGGGAAGCTATTGCCATCGGTATGATTTGCGAAGCCTATCTGTCGCATCGCTATTGCGATCTATCCGAGGCGGAATTGCAAGACATTACCGATTATTTTTCGTCGCTTTATCCGCGGTATACATATTCGGCAGCGCTGTATGATGAGTTTATGCAGTTGATGAAAAACGACAAAAAGAATGAAGCCAATAATATTGGCTTTGCCTTATTGAAGAGCATCGGTGATTGTCAATATAGTATTTTCGTCGATGAAAATGGTATAAAAGAGGCCCTGGATTACTATTTGGGCCTTCAAGAGTAAAGATGTCACCACATATCACTGTTGGTATATATGATTAGGCATGCTCCAATGGGCTGTCGATCAGCTCTTGTGCCTCCAGTAGTATTTTCCGTCTCTTCGGATCGCTGATAGGGAGATCCTGTAGGAATTTGGGAAACCGTACGATATCTTTTACCAGAATGCATTGCTGCTTGAGCAGTTGGGCTTTTTCAGAGGTGCTGAGTGACGTCAGACAGGTAATCGGATATTCACCATTATCATCTACCCGCAGCTTCAAGCTGTTTTCTTTCGGATAATCCCAGGACAGTAGGTTCATCTTATGATACTCCCCGAATTTGATGGAGTCGGACGTAAAATAGGCGTTGGTCACTAACCATCCTGCTGTTATCTTCCTCGTTTTATGGAAGAATGTGTAGGTTATATCCGAAATATCTTTCACCCGTGACATAAAATACATAGGGGTGGTGACCGATATTTTGGCATCAATATCATTTCTGAATTTGCATTCAATGGCCAGTAGTTCTTTTTCATTCATGGCGACCACATCGATTTCATGCGTCACCGCATGGCCCTGTATCGTCTGTCCGGTAATGGCTTCGTAACCGTTGGTCTGAAATAATTTCGCCACCCAGCGTTCGAAATAAAATCCCTCAGGTCCTAAATCCCGTAAAGCTTTCTTGAGGCTGTAGCGGGCGGCGTATACATTCCGGTGTTCTTTGAGGAGCCTAAAAGCCAGTTCGTAGAGCTCCCGGGTACTGATACCGTTGTAGAGTTTGTGCTGTATCTGTGTAAAAACCGTATTAACTTCTTTTGCATTAGCCCCCGAGCGGGATAAGGAATGCCTTAAACTGTCGGGATTGAAAGGTACGAGCTCTCCGGAATACTTTTTTACCTGCATATCTTTAGCAATGAATAATTTTTTGTGAATTTATCATTTATTGTAATTTAATCAAAGCATATGGGGCAAAAAACAGGGTATATAAAAACATCCGGTAGCGTTCTTTGTTATTATTCTATAAAAGAACAGTCATTATGAATACTATAGGCAATACACTACTAAACCGCATAAAATCGAAAATGGAGCAGGATCGCATGGATATGAATATTGGCGTCTCTGAACGGGCACTGTCGGTATTCTCAGGTGGCCTGATGGTCGGCATGAGTCTGAAGAGTCTTTTTAAACATCCGATTAAATCTTGTTTTGGTCTCGCGATAGGCGGTGTATTGGTCTACCGCGGCGTCACCGGCCACAGTGACATGAAGAAAGTCGTCGATAAGATGACAGAAGACGAGGTAACGGTGATTGAGCACCGGTATTTTGTGCGGTAATAGGGTGCCCACTAAAGGAAAGATAGCGAAATAAGATATTTCGAGGGAAAGTATGTTTGCTTATGTAGGGATATTTTGGCTATTTAAAGAAAATACCATAATTTTAGGATGAAAATGAAATATAACAATCAATAGGATTAGGTCTGATGGTGTTATTTTTGGACTTTCCTATCTGGGCACCGTAGAGCCACCTAGTGCGTGTGGGGCACGAGTTCCTGCAACATTATGATCTAAGTATAGAAGATTTGAAGTGTTTGGATTTTTAGTTATACTATCCATCAACCGAAGCAGTGCGCAATATGAAGATGTATCCGGTTTATGGGAATTGACTTAGTGATGGGATGTGCGCAGGTTCTCCGAATATATGGGGAGAACAGTTCTTTTGAAGGAAAAAATATACAGAATCAAATGGATATGAAAAAATATATTCCGATAGCTTTGATAATTTTCAGATTGATTCTTGCTCCAATAATATTGAGCCTTGTATATTTTTACGGTAAAGAAAGTCGGATCATCGTTATCGTCTTAATGTATCTGGGTTTATTCTCAGATATATTTGACGGAATAATAGCAAGAGAACTGAACGTATCTTCCCAGCGGCTCAGGAGATTCGACAGTCAAACGGATATGGTATTCTGGGTGTCAATAGGAATAAGCACATGGTTGCTTTATCCTACATTGATCGTTGATAACAGAATTCCAATTCTATCAATTTTTATATTAGAAGGGATGTGTTATTTGATAAGCATTGTAAAATTCGGTAAGGAAACCTGTACACACGCCTTCTTATCGAAATTGTGGGGAATAACATTAGTGATTGCTTTCACTTCGTTGATAGGATTCAATTACGCAGGACTTCCATTTTTTCTGGCAGTTGTTTTTGGAATTATTTCGCACATCGATAGAATTTTGATTACACTAATATTGCCCAAATGGACACATGATATTCCAAGTTTTTATCATGCTTATCTAATCAGAAAAGGAGTTGAATTTAAGAAAAATAAATTGTTAAATTGAGTGCCTGTTGACTTTTTTTAGATGTACTAATTATAAAACCATGAATAAATCAATTCTTTTCCTTATTTTATTTTTAGCCTCACAACTGGATACAGCGTACCTGTTCGCCAGAGATGAAAATGCGGGTATGGGGAGGAGGAATACCTTCTGTCAATGCTCATCAGAAATCAGCTTCTGCCTCTTCCTTTGTTTATCTGGTCGGAGCAGATTTCCGGTATTTCTTCAACCGTACGCTTGGATTAGTATTCTCTGCTGACTTTAACAGCTCTGCACCCCAATTTGATAATGTCACAGGTTCGATAGCAGGCACAATGTTCGATGAGGAAAGTGAACAAGTGATATCGACGGTAGATATTGGATTGGGGCTGGTTTTTGCTTTTTAACACGACGTTTTCCTATATTAATACACAAATCTGCGTATCACATCACTATAGGTTACCGTCGGATCCGCCCCCAGGTAGGCCACCCGAAACTCATAATCCTGCCGCCGGTCCAAATTAGCCAGAATACATTTTGACCCGCTGGACAACACTATCTGCCACGGTGCATCCGACTCCAGCTTCCGGTATTCAAAGCGATAGAAACGTGCCAGCCGCCATGCCTTTACACGCAGGTGCACCTGACATCCCCCGGTTTCGGTAAGCATAACCCTAAAGTTCTTGGGAAACGGAGGCACCATCGATGGATCACGTTCCTTTGTCGGAATAAAGCCTCCAGCCAGGATAATTGCCCGGTCACCTTTGGCTATCTTATCCACATACAGCGCAAGATCATAAAGCATCCGCTTCATCTTGGTATGCCGCTGCTTTCGCAGCTCGACCTGTCGGGTATCTCGGAATGCCGCGTCTGCAACTGTCTTCCGATAAAGGACGAGCGCTGCTTCCAGATCAGTTAATGTCGGATCCGGGAATGGGAAAAGCGTCGTCGTTGCTCAAAACGGGAAAAAGGTGGAGAATCACGCCAGAATTTTAGCTTAGGAAGAATAATTCTGGCGTGATTTGACTCCTCCTATACGGACTTTTAACAAAAAAGGGCGATTGGGGGCTTTTCCATGTAGTTTTACAAAATTCCTACACAGAAAAAATAAATTCCTACACAAGAAATGAAGAATCGTGCATACGAAATTGAAAACTACACACGAAGCTGATGAAATGTTACACGGAAGAAAGGTGGGGTCATTGCAGTTTGATATAGGATAATTCAGATGTTAAACAGGATAATATAAGACCGCGCTGATAAATTTAAAACGCGATATGGGATTTTTGAAGATGTACACGAGATGTGTTTTTTAATGCAGACACGACTGAATAGGAAGGAGTGGCGTATTTATGCTTACCAAACAAATACACACTCTTTTTATACACCAAATATAATTTTGTTGTATATTTTAAATCACTATATTTCAATATATTATATTTATATATGTATATATTTCATTTAAATACCAGAGAGATAATACAATCACTGCGATGTGACACACAGAATAAAATTTTGCATTCTCTTATTTTAAATTATATACAAGTGATAATCAGTATATTATATGTATAATTATAAAGTGATATTGATATAAAGTTAAGCTTTGGTGTGTCTTGAATGGTGATCAATCTCACAACGTAATTCATGATGAGATTTCGAAGGATCGTTCTACGGAAATGAATGCTCGACCCCTTAGTTTAGAACTGTTCCAAATTATTTTAAGATATTGTTTGTTTTACGATATACGCCTATATTTTTGTATTTTTGTGCTTTCAAATAAAACAATAAACACTTTATATAAATGGCTTTTGATATAGACATGATCAAGAAGGTTTATTCCCAATATGAGGAGCGTATTGCTGCTGCTCGTAAAGTGGTTAATAAACCGTTGACACTCGCAGAAAAAATTTTATATACCCACTTGTGGGACGGTAATGCTACGGAGTCTTACGAGCGTGGTGAGTCTTATGTAGACTTCGCTCCGGACCGTGTCGCGATGCAGGATGCTACGGCGCAGATGGCGCTCCTTCAGTTTATGCAAGCAGGTCGTCCGAAGGTGGCTGTACCTTCTACAGTACATTGTGATCACTTGATCCAGGCACGTGATGGTGCAGAACAGGATTTGTCGCGTGCCAAGCAAGAAAGCTCTGAAGTATTTAATTTTTTGAGTTCGGTCTCTAATAAATATGGTATTGGCTTCTGGAAACCGGGTGCTGGTATTATTCACCAGGTGGTATTGGAAAACTATGCCTTCCCGGGCGGTATGATGATCGGTACCGACTCCCATACGGTGAATGCCGGTGGATTGGGTATGGTGGCTATTGGTGTCGGCGGTGCAGACGCTTGTGATGTGATGGCGGGTCTTCCTTGGGAACTGAAATTTCCAAAACTTATCGGTGTTAAATTGACAGGTAAGTTATCCGGTTGGGCAGCTCCGAAAGATGTGATCTTAAAAGTTGCAGGTATACTTACCGTAAAGGGTGGTACAGGCGCGATCGTTGAATATTTCGGTGAGGGTGCGGAAGCTTTGTCCTGTACGGGTAAAGGAACCATCTGTAACATGGGAGCGGAAATCGGTGCAACGACATCTACCTTTGGGTATGATGAGTCGATGGAACGCTATCTACGGGCTACCGGCCGTGCCGATGTTGCTGAGGCAGCAAATGCGATCAAAGCACACCTTACGGCGGATGCCGAAGTATATGCTAATCCAGAGCAGTATTTTGATCAACTTATTGAAATCAATTTGTCCGAGTTGGAGCCTTCTTTGAATGGTCCTTTTACACCGGATTTATATACGCCGATATCACGCATGCGTGAAGAGGCGGAAAAGAATGGCTGGCCGACTCAAGTGGAGTGGGGGCTTATCGGTTCGTGTACAAACTCTTCGTACGAAGACTTATCCCGTGCGGCATCTATTGCTCGCCAAGCGGTAGAAAAAGGATTGGTCACAAAAGCGGAGTTTGGTATTAATCCGGGTTCTGAGCAAGTGCGTTATACGGCAGACCGTGATGGTTTGTTAAAGACTTTTGAAGACCTGAATGCAACGATATTCACCAACGCTTGTGGACCATGTATTGGTATGTGGGATCGTGCAGGAGCGGATATGCAGGAGAAGAATACGATTGTCCACTCGTTCAACCGGAACTTTGCGAAACGTGCGGATGGTAATCCAAATACCTATGCTTTCGTGACTTCGCCGGAAATGGTAGCGGCTATTGCGATCTCTGGACATTTGGGCTTTAACCCGCTAACGGATACGTTGACGAATAGAAATGGTGAGCAGGTAAAATTAGATCCACCTACTGGCGATGAATTGCCAAGCAAAGGATTTGATGTGGAGGATCCGGGCTATCAGGCTCCGGCTGCCGATGGATCATCTGTTGTGGTGGAAGTGTCACCATCTTCGGATCGTCTTCAGTTGTTGGCGCCGTTTGCTCCATGGGAGGGTACGGATCTGAAGGGCTTGAAATTATTGATTAAGGCAAAGGGTAAGTGTACAACCGACCATATTTCTATGGCGGGTCCATGGTTGAAATACCGTGGTCACCTGGACAATATATCGAACAATCTGCTGATCGGAGCTGTCAACTTCTTTAATGATAAGACGGATCACGTGAAAAATCAGTTGACAGGCGAGTATGGTGCTGTTCCGGCAACGCAACGGGCTTATAAGGCTGTGGGTATCGGTTCGATCGTCGTCGGCGATGAAAACTACGGTGAGGGTTCGTCACGTGAACATGCGGCGATGGAACCGCGTCATTTGGGCGTACGTGCGGTATTGGTGAAATCTTTTGCCCGTATCCACGAAACAAACCTGAAGAAGCAAGGTATGCTGGGCCTAACGTTTGCGAACAAGGATGACTACGATAAGATCCTCGAAGATGATATCATTGATATCATTGGCTTGACAAATTTTGCGCCGAATACACCATTAACGATAGTTCTTCACCACAGTAACGGTACACAGGATCAGATCATTGTTAATCATACCTACAATGCACAACAGATCGAGTGGTTCAAAGCCGGAGGTGCATTGAATATTATTCGTAATCAAATTTCGTAACCAAATAGGTTTTTTTCATAAAAATGAAAGGTATCTGAATTTTCAGATACCTTTTTTATTGTGCCGCTATAGGACGCTCTGCGAAGGATTAGTTATTTAATGGTTCTGGCGCTTCCTCTTCAAATAAAGGAAGTTCTTTAATGATGGTATACCATGAAACAATTTTCTTGATGTCCGAGGTATAGACTCTTTCTTCGTCATGACCCGGAGCCACTTCCCGAAAGAATGTCCGAAGTGTATTCCCCTCGGATTTTGGATCAGGTGTATTCCCACCATTGTCTTTTATATTCCGAAATATATCGATTAAACGGATTTCTTCTTCCAGACCATAGATCGTGATGTCTTCCAGCGTAGCCATTTTTGTGGTATTTAGGTTGACAACAGATTTTATTTTGGCGTCATCTAACGTTTCTAAAACAAAACCTCCTTTATTCTGGCCGATTAATTTAAATAATCCCGGTTTTCCGGTCACCGATACTAATGCTCTTAAATTCATATGATTTCTTTGGTTAGTCTTCTATAACTTCGATAGCTAAAATTCGATCGCCTTGACGGATGTCATCCACTATATCCACATTTTCGGTTACTTTACCAAAACAGGTATGATTGCGGTCGAGATGCGCTGTATTATTACGGCTATGACAGATGAAAAACTGGGAACCACCTGTATTACGACCAGCATGTGCCATCGATAATACACCTCTATCGTGGTATTGGTTCTCACCGGTCAGCTCACAATCTATTTTGTAGCCGGGGCCACCCGTACCGGGTACACCCGCTGCACCTTCCCGTGAGTTCGGACATCCACCCTGAATAACGAAGTCAGGAATAACGCGGTGAAAGGTCAGACCATCATAAAAACCGGATTTAGCTAATTTAATAAAGTTTGCTACAGTGTTAGGGGCGTCCTGTGTATAGAATTCAACAGTCATGTCGCCTTTTTCTGTCTTAATTATTGCTTTACTCATCTTCTAAAGAAACTTATGTGAAGAGCAAAGATACATTTTTTTGCTAAAAATTGAACGTATCAATCACTTTACATAAGTTAATTGATATTAACCTTTGATTTATTTTGTATATTTAAACATATTTATTTTTAATCAAATCGTATGGGTATACACAAATTAGTCATTCCACAATGGGCAGAGGCGGACAGACCGCGTGAAAAGCTGATGGAACAGGGTAGAAGAGCACTTACCGATGCGGAGCTATTGGCTATTCTGATCGGATCGGGGTCTCGGCAAGAAACTTCGGTGGCCTTATGTAGGCGCATACTCAAGGACCAGGGTAATGATCTCCACAAAATATCGCAAATGGACATCAAGGAACTTGCTGTCTACAAGGGAATAGGGCAGGCAAAGGCTATTGCGATTGTGGCAGCACTGGAACTGGGCAGAAGACGGAGAGAAGGGGAAGTCGTGGAAAAGCCGGTTCTTAATAGTAGTAAGCGGGTGTATGAATACTTTAAGGCACAGATGATGGATCTGCCGCATGAGGAGTTTTGGGTACTTTACATGAATACGGCCTGTCGGGTGCTCGATAGCCAGCTTATCGGGAGAGGTGGGAATGATTTCACGCCAGTGGATGTACGTATTATTTTACGCTATGCATTAAGCAGCAAAGCGCATGCTATGATTTTGATCCACAACCATCCCTCAGGGACGCGCTCACCCAGTCAGGCGGATAAACTCTTGACGAAGAAGATAAGCGATGCGGCTCATATCATGGATATCCGGGTTAACGACCACCTTATATTCACCGACAGTGGGTATTTTAGTTTTCGGGACGAAGACCTCTTGTAGGTCTTCGTTTATCAGGCGACATCTCGAAGATCGACAGGCACTACACGTGAGATACCCTGCTCAACCATCGTCACGCCGTATACAATATCTGTGCTTGCAATCGTACGCTTGTTGTGCGACACCACAATGAACTGAGATTGTCCCGAGAACTCCCGGATAATGTTGTTGAACTTGTCAATATTGGTGTCGTCCAAAGGTGCATCGACCTCGTCGAAGATACAGAATGGGGCGGGCTTCAATAAATACAACGAAAACAACAAGGCTGTCGAAGTGAGGGTTTTTTCACCCCCTGAAAGTTGATTGATAGAGAGCGGCCGCTTACCTTTCGGCCGGGCCACGATCTCAATATCCGAATCCAATGGATTGTCGGGATTGCTTAGAATAAGATCGCAACTGTCTTCGGCGTTGAATAACGACCGAAATACCTTGACGAAGTTTTCCCTGACGGCAGTAAATGCGGCCATGAACTTCTCATTGGCACTATCGTCGATCTCCTGGATCGTTGTCAACAGCGTAGTCTTGGCTTCTATCAGGTCATTTTTCTCCTTGGCAATGAAGTTGTAACGTTCGGTAATCTCATCGTACGCCTCCTTCGCCATGGGATTGATGGTACCGAAGTCGTCGAGCTGCTTTTTCAGCTGTATATACCGTGCTTCAAGTGCTTCTTCGCTTTGTTCGATTTCGGGCATTTCATCTGTTAGCAGATCTTTGATATCGATGTTAAACTCCACCGAAAGCCGTTCCTTCAGGCTATTCAGATCGAGCTGCAAGGTGGTCTTTTTGTCTTTAATATCGTTGGTCAGCAGGTCCAGCTGATCTTTTGATTTACGGAGGGTAGTAACTTCCTCCTCCAGATCGTTTAGGACTTTGCGGGAAGCATAAAAACTTTCTTCCATCTCCTGCAAAGCTGTTTCGAGTAATTCTTTTTGTTCGTAGAGCTTTTTTAGATCCTCATCGTCGCTATCGGTCATGGTAGAAGCTCCTTTCATATCGCTTTTTACCTTTTCGATATCTGCGGTGTTTTTGGTGATGCGGATTTCGAGTGCTTCTTTTTGGCTTTCCCGGTATTCCAGATCTTTTTGAATGCCCGAGACTTTATTTTGCTGCTGATGCAGGCGAATATTCTCTTGATTGAAAGTGTTTGTTTTTTCGCTCAGCACCTCATTCAGGTCTTGAAAAGACAATTGCAGGTCGTGTCCTAGCTTTTGACATTCTTCGCTCTCCGCTTTCAGGATCTTTAGGCCAGGCTCTGCTAGAAGCAGTTCTGCATCAATCGTCTGCAGCTTTTGTTCGATATCCTGTTTTCTATGCTGACTGGAGGAGATAAAAGCCTGATACTGCTCTTGTTTGGTTTTTACGGATGTCCATTCATTCTGTATGCGGTTCAATTGCATACGGAGTTCATCAATAACCTCTCGTTTTGATTGGGATTTTAGGGAGCTTAAAAGTTGCGTTTGGTCACTTTCCGTTTGCTGCAGGTCGGTAATGCGCTGATTGATGGCTTTGATTTCCTTGGCTAAGTTTTCCAGATTTTTGGCACGTCCGATACGTTTTCCTTCAAAAAGTCCTACAGAACCTCCGCTCAATCCCAGCTTATGCTTGGCGAACTTACCTTCCCGATGCAATACCACCATATTGTCTTGGGGCAGGTCGATTGTTATAGCCTGCGAATCGTTGGAATCCAACAAATACACGTTTCTTAACAGCTCTAGACAGAGATTTTTATATTTATCCTCCACCTGAATGACTTGCATAGCCGGGATGAGGTTGTCTTGTACAAGATTTACTTCTTTATCGTCGGATTTGTTTACCTGCTCCAATACAAAGAAGTTGGCACGTCCTCTTGAAGCATCACTTAACAGATTGATCGCTTGTATCGCATCCTGCTGGGTGTCCACCACATAGTGGTTCATGATGGCCTCCAGGTAGTTTTCGATAGCAACCCGATACTCTTCCTTACAAAAGAGGATATCTGAGAATAGTGGATATGATTTTTGCCAACCTGCGTTCTTCCGTAAAAATTTGATCGATTCGGGAAAGCCCTCCAGATTATCTACAAGTGATTTGGTGAGGTTATATTCATTTTGCTTCGCATCGACAAGCCGCAATTCCTTATTGAGATTTTGTTGAACCTGACTTAAACGGCTTTCGGCAGCTCCTATCCGGCTATTTAATTCATTTTCTGCGGAAACAGCTTCCTGGTAAATAGCTTCTTGATTGTTGAGCTGTTCCTGTAGTTCTTCTACAATACCGTTGAATTGTGTCAACTCTTCGACCTTGGAAGACGTATCGTGAATGTTCCGTTGGGATTCGTTCTCTAATGCTTCTTTTTGGATATGAAGGACAGCGATATCTTTTTCAGCTTTGTAAATCTTACTTTGAATGGCACTGCTATCCTGATTGGCCTTATCGACGCTATCTTTGGCCTGCTGCTGCTGTGCACGTAAAGTTTCTACTTCGGTTTTGTATTTCTCAATATCTGATTGGTATATAGCAAGTTTAGCCTGTTCTTCATAAAGATCCTCATGAAGTCGCTTTGAGGTGGATTCGACATGAATCAATTGTTGGCTATCCAGATTCAGTTCGGCGGTGATCCGTGTCTCGCGTTCTTGCAGATGATGCAGACGTTCATTTTTAATTTTCTTCTCTGATTCGTAAGCCCGCACCTTATTGCTGTATTCGTGGGTAGCTTTTTGTTGAGCGCCTAAGTTTTTTTCTTTGACCAGAATATCTTCCCGACCCTCGCGTAGCCGTTGTTCTTTATCATCGATCTGGCGTAACGTTTCAGCCATCTTTTTCTGCAGATCCTTTTCTTTCTCGCCAAGCGACTGTAGATCCTGACTGAAATTGTTGATCCGGTAATAAGCTAACCCCACGTTGACCTTTTTGTATTCTTCTTTGAGTAAAAAATACTTATCGGCCTTCTTGGCCTGTCCTTCTAATGTTTTCAGGTTTTTTGTGATCTCATAAAGCAGGTCATCGACACGTTCCAGATCGCTTTCTGTATCTTTCAGCTTACTTAAAGTCTGCTTTTTCCGAACTTTATATTTGGAGATGCCGGAGGCTTCTTCGAACAGGTTCCGTCTGGAATTGTCCTTATTCGCAATGATTTCATCGATCATCTTGAGTTCGATGATGGAGTAACTATCGGTTCCGATACCGGTATCCAAGAAGAGGTCTGTAATATCTTTTAGTCGACATTTGACGTCATTCAGACGATATTCGCTGTCACCATTCCGATAGAGTTTGCGGGTGATCGTAATCGTGGTAAACTCGGTGGGAAGGATATCTTTGTTGTTATTGAAAGTGAGTGAAACTTCCGCTAAGTTTGCCGGCTTGCGGGTTTTTGTTCCATTGAAAATAATATTTTCCATTTTTTCGGAACGTAACATCTTCGTGCTCTGCTCGCCCAGTACCCAACGAATGGCATCAACTACATTTGACTTCCCACAGCCATTTGGGCCAACAATTGCCGTAACCCCCTCATTAAAGTTTATTGTGATTTTCTCACCAAAACTCTTAAACCCTTTGATTTCAAGTTTAGTTAGCTCCATGCAGATATTCGTATTCTATGCGTACGAAAATACGTATAATAATAAAGAATGGAAATCTGGGTTTTGCACATTTAAGGAGATTTCCACATCATAAATCACGGCCGATAATCGACGCGGGCTGATTTAGGGTAGCTTAAATGCCTGTCTGGCCAAGAGCTTCCAGCTGCCATCCGCTTTCGTCCATACCAATACGATCCCTATTTTGAGTGCCGCAGGCCCTTTGCCCGGATCATTTGTCCTGCCCGTCAGTGTATGTCGCACGATCGCCGTGTTATGATCGATATCAATGCTTTGATTCTCTATTTGTAGTTGTTCAAAAACCGAAGCTCCGGAAGCGATAGTTTCGACAAACTCCTTTTTATTTTCCACTTTTCCACTGGAGTGTCCGTAAGAAAGTTTATCCGAAGCCAGATCGCTCAAGGCATTTCTATTTGCCGTAAGCATAGCATTTGTTAGCTTATCCACAGCCTTCTCAACGGAAATTTGTTCCGTATGTTGTGCTTTTGTTTCCTGGTTTCCAAAGGCGATAGCCAATATAATCATACTCATTACTACTTTTTTTGTGCTCATAATATATGGATTGAGATGCTAAAATTAATGATTATTCGGCATAAATTTGTTACTTAACCTTAATCACAGGAATTAATACCTTTGTAAGGTATTTATAGCAATAGCGATGAAAAAGATGTTTGTGTTAGCATGTGTTTTGAGTGGGATGCAGATCCTTCATGCTCAAAATCAGGTTGTTAATTTAGAATTTATGGATAAGAGCGTACGGCCACAGAATGATTTTTACAACTATGTCAACGGTACCTGGATGAAAACGGTACAGATTCCGGCGGATAAGGCCCGATGGGGCTCGTTTGATGAATTACGGGAGAGTACCGATATCGCCGCTTTAGCAATATTGCAGGAGTCGCTGACAAAGTCATTTCGGAAAGGAGAGGATGGGCAGAAAATCGGAGATCTTTATAAATCTTTTGTCGATTTTGATACACGTAATACATTGGGGCTGGCTCCTATACAAGGGCAATTGACAGATCTGGAGCAGGTTCATAACCTAGCAGAACTATATGATTACTTTATAAAATATGGAAAGGAGGGAGGGAATCCCTTTTTTGGCGGATATGTCTATGCCCACATGAAAAATAGCAGCATGAATGCTGTGTACCTTGGCGGTGGAAATTTGGGATTAGGTCGTTCCTATTATCAAAAGGAAGATGAAAAGAACAGGCAGACGCTGACCGACTATACGGCATATGTCAATACCTTATACAGTAAGACCGGCCAGATCACCAAGGATCTCAAAGGCCCCAAAGTTATCGCATTTGAGAAAGAAATTGCTTCCTACCTTAAAACGGTCGAAGAATCAAGAGACGCACAAAAGCGCTATAATCCGGTAGCGGTGAAGTACCTGAGCACACTGGTGAAAAACGTAGATATAGCTCGTTATCTGAAAAGCATGGGTTTCCATCCGGATACGGTTATTATCAGCGAACTGAAGTATTATCAAAATCTGGACAAGTTGCTCAACGCGGAGAACCTTCCGGTTATCAAAGATTACTTACGTTTTCATCTTATAAACGGCGCTACGGGATATCTGACGAAGGAGCTCGATGAATTGTCTTTTGAGTTTTATGGCCGGAAGCTGAAAGGACAGCGCGAACAAAGAGCGTTGGATAAAAGAGGGTTGGAGTTTGTGAACAATACGGTAGGTGAACTGTTGGGCAAGCTATATGTCAAGGAGCATTTTCCGCAGGAAGCCAAAGATGCCTGCGAGGAAATGGTACAATACCTTATCCGGTCGTTTGATATACATATCCGAAACTTGGCATGGATGTCGCCTGAGACGAAGGAAAAAGCGTTGGAAAAATTAGCGAAATTTACGGTAAAGATCGGGTATCCGGACAAATGGAAAGACTATTCGGGACTGGATATCGGCAATTCTCTCTATGAAAATGTGCGGAATATCCGTTTGTGGTCTTTTGAGGAAAATCTCGCCAAACAAGATAAACCGGTAGACAAATCGGAATGGGGGATGACACCACAGACGGTAAATGCGTATTACCATCCGCTTCACAATGAAATTGTATTTCCCGCAGCGATATTACAGCCGCCGTTTTATGATTACAAAGCGGATGCAGCGGTAAATTTTGGCGGGATAGGGGCAGTGATCGGTCATGAGATATCCCACGGCTTCGACGATGCTGGGTCACAGTATGATGGCAATGGTAATCTCAACAATTGGTGGACGGAAGAAGATCGAGAGAAGTTTGAGGCTGCCGCAGATGCTTTGGTCAAACAATTCGAATCCTATGAGCCTGTTCCGGGCGTGTTTGTAAATGGACGCTTTACACTGGGTGAAAATATCGGTGACTTAGGTGGATCTTCTGTCGCTTTTGATGCGCTCCAGCTTTATCTGAAAGACAAAGGAAATCCTGGGATGATCGACGGCTTTACGCAAAATCAGCGCTTCTTTTTGTCGTGGGCTACCATCTGGCGTACGAAGACGACCGATGAATTTGTCGTCAATCAGGTTAAAACGGACCCACACTCACCGGCGCAATATAGGGCATTTGGGCCTATTGTCAATCTGGATGGCTTTCATGAGGCCTGGAATACGCAGGAAGGGGATAAAATGTACGTGCCGAAAGAAAAGCGGATAGTGATTTGGTGACCCGTACGTTTATTTTGCACGCAGACTATGACGGTATTGGACTGGTGTCATGCCTGTAATGCTTTTAAATACTTTGTGAAAACTCACAGCATTATTGAATCCCGAGTCGTAGCAGATCTCTTTTAATGCATAATCCGGATTGTTCAGCAGTTTACAGGCGTTGGAGATGCGCAGCTCAAAAATCAACTGCATCGGTGTCTTGCCTGTTTTCTGTTTGAAGTAGCGGCTGAAGGAATTCTTGGTCATCTGTGCCAATTGCGCCAGTTGTCCTAATTCGATTTTATGGGTAAAGTTCTTGCGTATATATTCCATGACGATATTCATCCGCTTCATATCATCAGAATGGTTTATAATGACATAGCTGTCGCTTATTAAAGAATTGGGCGAACTGTTTTTAAAAAACCATAGCGTTTCTAAGAGTGCTGTTATTTTCAACATCCCTTCGGCTGTCATCATCTTTTGAAAAAGAGCGAAAAGTTCATGTACCGGCGTCAGCTGTATATGTAATGCACGCTGTGCTGCCATGGTAAGTTCGCGCAGGCTCCCAGCTTCAGGTAGGTGCATAAATTCATTACCGAGGCAATTTTGCCGGAAGTGAACCACGATACAATCTATCAACCCTTCTTCACCTTCCCGCTGATATTCGGGATCGAAAAGCCAATAGTGTGGAATGTTGGCACCTATAAGTATGACGTCACCGGCAACAAACTCCTGAATACAATCGCCCACAAACAGCTTTCCTGCACCCTGTATAACGAGGATAAATTCCAACTCTTCGTGATAATGCCATATATTGTGGTTTTTAGGCACACTATCACGACGGATGTTGAAACTCTGGAAAGTAGTCGACTGTAGATTGAGCTGTTTAATCATTTATTCTTATCGTTTTATAAAAACGTTATAAAGATGGTAATATTATTTATAACATGGGTAAAATAGTTCATATTATCGCCAAAAATAATAGCGTATTTAGCGGAACAATTATAATCTGTTAATACGTATGTCACAGACAAAGAAGTACACATTTGCAATTGTATTGATTACGTCCTTATTCTTTTTTTGGGGATTCATTCATAATCTTGACCCCATCCTTATCAAACATTTACAGAGTGCCTTTAGCTTGAGTCATTTTCAAGCTTCGCTGGTGGACTCTGCGGTATTTGTTGCCTATTTCTTTATGGCTATACCTGCTGGCTTAATTATGAAACGCTACGGTTATAAAACAGGGATATTAGTAGGGCTGAGCTTATTTTCTTTGGGCTGTTTCCTCTTTATTCCGGCGGCCAATACGATTAGCTACCCTTTCTTCTTGGGTGCATTATTCGTATTGTCCTGCGGTTTGACCATATTAGAAACTGCTGCTAATCCCTATATCACCGTGTTGGGCGATCCGGCCAAAGCTGCACAACGGCTTAATTTCGCACAGTCCTTCAATGGATTGGCGGCATCGGTCGCTCCCATAGTAGGCGGAATTTTTATCCTTGCGGAAGAACCAAAGTCGGCTTCTGAGATCGCGACAATGACCGAAGATGCCCGCAACCTTTACATTCAGGCCGAGACCTCTTTAGTAAAAGGCCCTTATTTCGTTTTAGGACTATTGATACTACTCGTTGCAGCTTTGTTCTTTTTTACGAAACTGCCGAATATCAAAGAAGAAGACGACGCGAAAGCGTCAAAAGGATTTTTTGGTGCTTTTCGGCATAAGAACGTACGGTGGGGTGTGCTTGCGCAATTCTTCTATGTCGGTGCACAGATTTATATCATCAGCTTCTTACTGGTGTTTGCAAAAGATGCTTTGGGCATGAGCGGGCAGGAGGGTAAATACTACGCAGGTCTGGCGGGCTTCTTATTTATGATCGGGCGGTTTATCGGTACATTCTTTATGCGATTCTTGGCACCCTATAAGTTATTGATTGTCTATAGTATTATTTCCTGCCTGTTGTGTCTCTTTGTCATTTACGGAACGGGAATAATGACACTTTATGCCTTGGTGGCTATCACGTTTTTTATGTCGATTATGTTCCCCACGATATTTGCCTTGGGTATTGAAGGCACCGGAGCTGACACAAAATCGGCCTCCAGCCTGATTATCATGTCGATCGTCGGGGGAGCGATCATCCCACCCTTGGCCAGTAAAATAACGGATATATCGGGCAATATACACTTGTCCTATTATGTCACGTTGTTATGTTTTATTATCGTCCTGTTATTTGCATGGAATAATAGAAAAACACCCAATACGGAAAACTCAACGAAAGGATAACGATGAAAAGATACGCGCTTGCATTGGATCTGCATAACGACCCTTCTTTAATAACGGCATACGAAGATCACCACAAAAATGTGTGGCCCGAAATCAAAGCGTCTATTCGGGAAGCAGGGATTACGAATATGGAGATCTATCGGTTTGGTAATCGGCTCTTTATGATAATGGAAGTTGATGACAATTTCAGTTTTGGCAAAAAAGCAGAGATGGATGCTGCAAACCCCAAAGTGCAGGAATGGGAGGAGTTGATGTGGAAGTATCAGCAAGCGCTACCCGGAGCGAAGCGGGGTGAAAAATGGGTCGTGATGGACAAAATATTTCAATTATAAGATGATGGAGAGCGAGAAACGAGCATTTCTGCAAATTCACCCGAAGGATAATGTGCTGGTCGCCCTACGTGACCTGCAAGAGGGTACTGAAATCTCATTCAATGGCGTAACACTGGTATTACATCAAGATGTGGCGGCGAAACATAAATTTACAATAAACGCTATCCCAAAAGATGGCGAGGTCTACATGTATGGCGTATTGGTAGGGAGAGTGAATCGGGATCTGCTGCCCGGCGAGCGGCTTGATGTGGATAATTTAAGACATGCCGCTGAAGCATTTCGGTTGGGCGAGCGAAAGCTGGACTGGCATAAGCCGGATAGCAGCAAAATTGCGGGTAAGACTTTCAAAGGCTATCACCGCAGTAATGGTACTGTAGGTACAGCTAATCACTGGTTGGTGATACCGATGGTCTTTTGTGAAAATCGGAATGTGTTGACCTTGAAAGCGGCATTAGAGGAAAAGCTCGGCTATCGGGTAGAAAGTAAAGACTATTCAGATGAAGTCGATGGGCTTATCGCGAGATATCAATCTGGTGCTTCCGTAGATGAGCTGTTAGCTACCGATTTGTCTTCGGTAAAGTCCAATACAGGTAGCAAGCGTCTTTTTCCGAATGTCGATGGTATCAAGTTTCTCAACCATGACATGGGATGTGGTGGCACACGCTTAGACTCGGATGCTTTATGCGGGCTATTGGCCGGATATATTGTACATCCTAATGTGGCGGGTGCGACAGTATTGAGTCTGGGCTGCCAACATGCACAAGCCTCGATTTTGAGTGAAGAGATTTTTAAACGTGATCCGCATTTTGGCAAACCCCTGTATATATTCGAACAACAGCTTGAAGGTACAGAGCAGACTTTAATGGAGAAAGCGCTCAAAGCGACGTTTGCAGGTTTAGTAGAAGCTAACCGGCAGACACGGTTACCGGCGGGCCTCGATAAACTGTGTATAGGTTTAGAGTGCGGCGGGTCGGATGGCTTTTCCGGTATATCGGCTAATCCGGCTTTGGGCTATTTGTCCGATATGTTGGTCAGTGTGGGTGGGTCGGTTATCTTATCGGAGTTTCCGGAGCTGTGCGGCGTCGAGCAGGAACTCAGCGATCGCTGCATAGATGAGGCTACTGCGGAGAAATTTATGCACCTCATGCGGACTTACAATGCCAAGGCAGAAGCGGATGGTTCGGGATTTTATATGAATCCTTCTCCGGGTAATATCCGGGATGGATTGATTACCGATGCGATAAAATCTGCCGGAGCAGCGAAAAAAGGAGGGACATCTCCAGTTACAAATGTGGTGGATTATCCCGGGCTGGCTAATAAGCCTGGTCTAAACTTGTTGTGTACACCGGGTAATGATGTGGAAAGTACGACAGCAGAAGTGGCTGCGGGGGCCAACGTAGTACTGTTTACGACGGGGTTGGGTACACCTACCGGCAATCCGGTAACGCCGGTTGTCAAGGTGTCCACGAATACAAAAACCTATGAAAAGATGCCCGATATCATTGATATCAATTGTGGGACCATCATTGATGGGGAAGAAACCATTGAGGAAGCCGCACATCGCCTTCTGGATTATGTGCTGGCCGTGGCGAGTGGTGAGGTGACATCTAAAGCGGTATTGCTGGGCCAAGATGATTTTATCCCTTGGCGGCGGGGCGTATCATTATAAACACGTATAAAATAATTGAATTATGAAACCATCATGATTTATTCAATCACACAGAGGAATGAATAAATCTGATAGCTTCATCACCGCTAAAAAACAAATTATATACAGATGAAAAAGCTTATTATTCTACTCGTTGCATGTAGTGTATTCAGCAGTTTACATGCACAAAAGTATCAACCCACGTCCGAAAACCTGGCGAATAGGCAATGGTTCGAAGATGCAAAATTCGGTGTTTTCATTCACTGGGGCGTATATAGTATCTTAGGAGATGGCGAGTGGGTTATGAATCAACAGAAATTTGCATTGCATGAGTATGAGCTTCTTCCTAAGTTTTTTAATCCCATCGATTTCGATGCGAAAGAATGGGCACGTCTGTTCAAGTCTGCTGGTGCACACTATGTCACATTTACCAGTCGTCACCATGACGGTTTCTCGATGTGGGACTCGAATGCTTCAGCTTACAACATTGTTCAAGCGACACCGTTTAAACGCGACATCGTTAAGGAACTGGCAGAAGCATGCCGGGTGGAGGGTCTGAAGATCATGTTTTATTATTCGTTATTGGACTGGCACCGGGACGATTATCTTCCTGCTGGCAGGACCGGAAGAGAGATTGCCGACCGGGACAGTACGAAAGGTAATTGGAATAGCTATATCCGGTTTATGAAGGCGCAGCTAACGGAGCTACTGACCAACTATGGACGCATCGACGGTATTTGGTTTGACGGGGATTGGGACAAACCCAAAGCAGACTGGAGATATGAAGAAATTTATAGTCTGATCCATCGCTTGCAGCCGCAATGTCTTGTCGGCAATAACCATCATAAAGCACCCATAGACGGTGAAGATTTCCAGATGTTTGAACGCGATTTGCCGGGACATAATACGACCGGCTTTGGTACTAAAGCTGAAGATGTGGGCAAACTACCGAAAGAAGTCTGCGGCACCATTGGCGGTTCGTGGGGCTTCAATATCAAGGATAGAAAGCAAAAGTCGTTTCAAGAAGTATTGGCGTATCTCGTGAAAGCATCAGGCTATGGTGCGAATTTATTGCTGAATGTCGGACCGATGCCGAATGGTGAAATCCAGGATTATCAGCAAGATCGACTGCGTGAGCTGGGGCAATGGCTGACAAAATATGGGGATGCGATCTATGGAACGGAAGGAGGATTTATACCACCTAATGATGATTATGCATTAACGAAAAAAGGAAAGGAAATCTATCTTCATATCTTAAACACAAGTAATACGGAGATTGAAGTAGATAATTTTGACGTTCCTATCCAATCGATCACAACCTTTGGAACAAAAGATAAGGTCTCTTATACACGGAAAGACAGTGTGCTGAAGGTGAATTTACCAAAAAGCGGTGCAGAAATAGAACCTTACGTATTAACAATAAAAATATAAAACTATGTCGAAACTAACGGGAAAGGTCGCTGTCGTGACTGGTGGCGGATCCGGAATAGGCGAGGCAATTGTAGAGCTTTTTGCAAAAGAAGGGGCTGTTGTCCATATCATAGACCGCAATGAGGAAGGATCGCAACTGGTTGTCGATTCGGTACACAAAGCGGGTGGACGGGCTATTGCGCATATCTGTGACGTTACGAATCAGCATGACATCCAATCTACCGTGGACGCCATCGGACGGGTCGATATTCTGGTCAACAACGCGGGGATAGCGCATGTGGGTAATCTTGAGAATTGCACAGAAGCCGATTTTGATCGGGTGTTTCAGGTCAATGTGAAAGGGGCATACAATGCGTTATATGCGGTAATCCCAACGATGAAAACTTATCGAAGTGGTGCAATCTTAAATTTGGCCTCTATTGCAGCGGTAGTGGGGATTGCTGACCGCTTTGCATACTCGATGAGTAAAGGCGCGATTTATGCTATGAGCATGTCTGTCGCCCGCGACTATATGAAATATAATATTCGGAGCAACTCCATTTCGCCAGCTCGTGTACACACGCCTTTTGTGGATGGTTTTATTGCAAAGAATTATCCAGGTGAAGAGCGGGAAATGTTCGAAAAGCTGTCGCAATCTCAACCCATCGGACGTATGGCAAAGCCGACAGAAATTGCACAGTTGGCCTTATTTCTGTGTTCGGATGATGCCGGTTTCATTACGGGAAATGATTATCCGATTGACGGTGGGTTCATCAAATTGAACAATTGATAATGCAAAGCATTTTATCTAAGTTTGGTGTCCTATTGATCAATTAAACATAGATAATAAACAAAAAAATAAACAGATGAACCCGACATGATTGAAATAATTATTAAATACACAGAGAAATAATTATTTCAATCATCAAAGGCTCCATCTGACAGACAAAAAACAAAACAATAAACAGATGAAATTAATACGTTACGGCGAAGCCGGAAAAGAAAAAATTGGAGTACAGATAGCGGATAAGAATTATGATGTGTCTGCGTTTGGCGGAGATTATGACGAGCTTTTTTTTGAGGAAAATGGCTTGGCTCGCCTAGAGCAATTTGTGAAGGCAAATAATGGAAAATTGGACGAAATCCCCGCAGGAACCCGTCTTGGCCCCCCATTTGCACGGCCATCAAAAATCGTCTGTATCGGTTTGAATTATAGAGATCATGCCGAAGAGACCGGTGCTGCAATCCCAACAGAGCCTATCATATTTATGAAATCAACTACGGCGTTAGTGGGACCAGATGATCACGTCGTTATTCCGAAAAACTCCGTGAAAACAGATTGGGAAGTAGAATTTGGCATCGTGATCGGAACGAAAGCTACCTACGTAGAAGAGCATGACGCCTTAGATTATGTGGCGGGTTACGTCTTGCACAATGATGTATCGGAACGCGAATTCCAATTGGAACGGAGTGGTACTTGGGATAAAGGTAAAGGGTGTGATACTTTTGCTCCGATGGGCCCCGTGATGACCACGACGGATGAGATCCCGGATATCAACAACATACGTTTGTGGTTGAAAGTCAATGGTGAAATTTTCCAAGATGGAAATACCAAGAATTTGATTTTTTCCGTTCCCTATATTGTGTCCTATGTGTCGCAATTTATGACTTTACTTCCAGGGGATGTGATCTCCACAGGTACACCTGCCGGAGTAGGTCTTGGATTTAATCCACCTATTTATTTGAAAGAAGGTGACGTTATCGAACTCGGAGCAGAATATCTGGGTGAACAACGTCAGGAGGTGATCAACTGGCGGTAGTTTTTATCTTTATTCCCTAAAAAAGCATGCGCATTGATGCTCATCAACATTTTTGGCTATATAACCCCGTGCGGGACGCATGGATAGGTGATGATATGCAGACCATTCGGCGTAATTTTTTGCCCAATGATATCTCCCAGACCCTAAAAGACAATCAGATCGATGGTATTATCGCTGTACAGGCCGATCAATCCCACCACGAAACCCATTTTTTGGTAGAGCTGGCCCAGGTATACAAAGTCATCAAAGGTGTCGTAGGCTGGGTAGATCTGCGTGCTGAAAATATAGAGGAGCATCTGCAGGGTTTTTCGGAAATTCCTATTATAAAGGGCTTTCGTCATATTATCGAAGCTGAGGCCGATGCAGACTTTTTATCGCGTGCTCATTTCCAGCGTGGGATTGAAGCGTTGACAACTTATGGATACACGTATGATTTATTGATCGGATCTCAGCACTATAAGAGTACGTTAGCTTGCGTAGCTGCGAACCCACAGCAAAAGTTTATGTTGGATCATATGGCCAAGCCGCCGGTTAAATCGGGACAGTTTGATGAATGGGCAGTTTTTATCCGTGAGCTTGCCGCCTTCCCTGAGGTGTACTGTAAAATTTCAGGTCTGGTCACCGAAGCGGACTGGAAAAATTGGAAAGTTGGTGATTTTGAGAGCTGTATTGCGCATGCTGTCGATTGCTTTGGTACGGCGCGTATCTGTTTTGGATCAGACTGGCCGGTAAGCTTGTTGGCCGCGAGATATGAAGATTGCCTGCAGATCGCAGCAGCACATCTGACCGATTTTACGGCGCAAGAATTAAGAGGCTTCTGGGGTGAAAATGCGACAAGATTTTATGGTTTAAAATAGGGATTATGAACTTGAATTTGAAAGATAAAGTAGTTATTGTTACGGGAGGCGCTAAAGGTATAGGCAAGGCTATAGCGGTAGCTTTAGCAGAAGAGGGTGCTATTCCTGTCATTGTAGGGCGCAAGCAAGAAGACAACAACAAAGCAAAAGCTGAGATAGAACAGTTGGGGGGAAGGGCACTGTGTGTGGAAGCTGAACTTACAAATCCAGAAGCCAGTAAAAAGGCCGTGGAAGAAACTTTAGCCATCTTTGGTCGAATAGACGCGGTTGTCAATAACGCAGGGTACAACGATGGTGTCGGGTTGGAAGGTGGCGACTACGAAGGCTTTGTAAATTCACTTCATAAAAATGTGGTCCATTATTATCTGATGGTGCATCACGCTCTGGATGCTTTAAAAAAATCCAAAGGCAGCATATTGAATATCAGTTCAAAAACCGCTGTGACAGGGCAGGGAGGCACGTCGGGCTATGCAGCCTCAAATGGAGCTCGGAATGCACTGACGCGGGAATGGGCCGTTGAACTCCTTCCTTATAGTATTCGGGTAAATGCTATTATAGTGGCTGAATGTGCTACCCCCCAATACGACACATGGATACAGTCATTGGATAACCCCGAGGAAACATTGCGGAAGATAACAGATCGTATCCCTTTAGAACACCGGATGACGACAGCGGAAGAAATTGCGCATACCGCAGTATTTCTTCTCTCCGAGAAGTCAAGTCACACGACAGGTCAGTTGCTGTATGTGGATGGTGGATACGTTCACTTGGACCGTGCTTTAATCCGGGAATAGCGAATCCAGCAAAAGGTAGCGCTTGCTACCGGTATAAGAAGTTCCAGACCGACTTTTTTCGTTTTTCAACTTCCTTCTGATCTTCTATGAGATCTTGGGCAAGTGTGGTTAACACGTTTTCATTTTCGCTGATAACCTTGTCTGCTAAGGCTACTATTTTCTGAATATTAGACTTGCTGGCAGCATCCATTGCCGGGTTGATCGAAGAAAGGTTGTTCGGTTCGATACGGATATAATTTCCTAGCCGGTTGACCGAACGAAACAACTGGCGAAGGAAATAATCGTTACTTTCCGACGAGCTCGCCGTCATAATATCCACGAGAGCGGGACCGATAGAGATCGCCTTTTTCTTTTTAAAATCCTCGTAATTATAGGCGTTTTTTGTGATTCCAGTACCCAGTGAAAGTATATGGATGTCATTAATATTGAACGTATTGAACGTCTTTAGTACCTCCAAAAGAGCGGCTATGCTCGGATTGTGGGCAAACAATCCACCATCAATAAGCACATATCTTGTATTCGCCAGTGAAAAAATCTCTGCTACCGAGAAGAAGGTAGGAGCCGCAGAAGTGGCCCGACAGACGTCCCTTAAATAAAAATCACGTGACTCTCCATGTGTGATTGCTTTTTGTTGCCGAAATAAATGATTTTTACGCAGTTCAATATTATAGGCGGTTATAATGCAAGGTTTGACGAGCTGACTTAACTTGGTGTCACCAAAATAATCCAGCAAGATGTTTTCTATAATATCCGCGTCATAAAGCTCACTCAATAGTCCGAACTTATTCAGGAATCTACGCCAGTTGTGTGTCGAAAATATCTGTTCACCGTGATCGAGGTAGATATTAAGAGCCTCTCTCGCACTGTATTTTGGTTTTCTAGGGTCTTCATCAGAGGGATATAATAGTATCGCCGTTAAGATTCCACCTGTACTCGTTCCTGAAAAAAAATCAAAATAGTCGGAGATATGCGTACTGGGGTCGCCACTAAGTTCTTTTAATCTGTCTTCAAGTGCGGCAATGACCATCCCGGGTATGATACCCCGAATACCTCCACCGTCTATAGAGAGAATTCTTTTCATCTATTCGTATATCATGAGCTACGAATAAAATTAGGTATTTATCGCAAAAAAGAGAAATATACCGAATTAATATCTGTATTTAGTTCAATGTGGCCGAAGTCGGAGTGATATCCGGTAGTGGACGTTGAGCTGCTATAAGTGTCTCTGTATCCCTTACGAGTGTAGAATTCGCCATATACTCCACGTTGTCCGCGTAGATAAATAGCCCTGTACCATTCTTGATGGTATTGATAATCGGCTTTGTCAGCTCACGAGGTAATGCAGGACAGCCGTAACTTCTTCCCAGACGGCCCGTATTTTTGATGAAAGATGTACTGCAATAGTCTGCTCCGTGAATGACCACCGCACGCGCTTTTGCCTGATCGTTAATTCCTTTTTCTATCCCGTCGATCACAAGTGAGTAACCATTTCCGCCTACATAGGTTCCTTCGGTAATATAGAACCCCAGCGAACTTTGGAAGGAGCCATGTCTATTGGAAAATGATGTAGCGTACTTATCCCCACTGTTACGTCCATGGGAAACGATGGTGTGGAATAAAAGTTTTTTATTTTTGAGATCAATCACGTACATCCGTTTGTCGGTCGAAGGTAGACTGAAGTCTACGATGGTGATAATATCCTTATTGCGTAAAGACAAATTGTCAAAACCCAACATGGCCATTTCAAAAACCTCATATTTAAGCTTATCGGCTAAATCAATTTCCTGATACAGTATTTCAAGAGGGGAACGCTCGTCTATTATGGAATCTGTTTTTGTTGTTATTTTTGTTGAAGAAACTGGTTTGGAGATAGGTTGACTAAAAATGGTGTAAAATCCTGCAGCACAAATCAGCGCTAATAAAGACACAATATTTTTCATGGGCACACACTTTCTTTTTCCACATACAAAGGTCGTTATCAGTAGCTTACGAAAGTGTTAAATAATGTTAATTATAGGTTATTGTTAATCAATAACAATCACAAGGGAAGAAAAAGGCTTAATCCAATCGTATACAAATTTAGCGTGAGAAGAGGCATTTCGTACGCACATATGGGATCGGGGGGTAGTGCCTAGACTCCAACTATACTCCACAATTTTTCCTTTCGGGTTATTTACCGGGACGCCATGTATGTATGCACCATTCGTAAATCGACTCGCCCAAGGTGCAAAGCCTTCAATGGTCTTTGTCCCGTCTCCATAGTAAAACATTTTAGCTTTTTGTTCTTGCAGAACAAATATTCCGGTAGGTGTTTCCATCGCGTAAGGCGGTGCGTGCCTTCCTGTTGTCGCAGGGTTCATACTACGAATGATCCAACCTTTTTCCGCGTGTTCTAATGCACAGATATTTTGGTTTGTGACGTCCACAACGACGACATGTTTAAAGGTTGACGTGTCACCTATAGGCGTGACATATCGTCGAGGTATGTCCCAGACACCTTCAAAGTTTGTCAACCCTTTTATTGTAATCATTTTCAAAGTGTCGCTGGAAAGAAGCTTAACTAACGATCCATCGCGTGCATAGATGATCGGATGCTTTGTCTCACCTTCTTTATATAGCGGTGCGGATTGATAACGTTCCGTTCCCAAGGTATCCGACACACGTGTATATGCATTTCTTCTAAAATTGGACACAGTGGGCGCTTCGCCGTTTTTATTCCTATAATTGACGACTATTCCATAATCATTGTGCTCCCGCTGAAAATTTTCGATATACGCCAGACGTTCCTTGATCTTCTCCCACTGAAATACTCTAAACGTATCCTTATATTCGTATTTGTCCTCCAAGGTATATTTATCGTAGGCTAGTTCCTTTGATAGCACAATATCATCTGCCGTGCGGGGACGCCCCCGCTCTTTTTCTTCTTCTGCTTTTTTCGCTTTGGCAATACTATCCAGCTTTATTTTTTCCTTATCAACTGTTTTTTGTGTTGCCTGTTGGTTACAGGAACAGCATAGCGTAAGTGCACATACAAAAAATATAAATTGTTGTTTCATAACGGTTAATCTCATTTAATTAAAAATCGTATAGCAACGTCTGTACCAAAAATTAAATATTCCCAGTGGTCTGTCTCCATTATTTTATAAATTGGTGCCCCTGATCGTATAGTCCAATAAGGACACTATTCCCTTTCTGGTCTATTTTTATACCGCCATATTTTGCTTTTTCATACTTTTCAGCCTCCCCCTCTTGAAAGAAGTAGGATTCGGCACCAATATTTATCTTCCAGTCGTCCACCGCAGTATAGTTGATGGCGTATTCGTCATTACGAATGGGGGTTGGCAATTCCTGGAATCTTATTTTTTTACCTACTGCATTGGTGTCTATGTGGACAATGCAAAAACCTCGCTTGGGAATACTGTCTGCAGATATGTTTTCTGAAATACGGTATCGGAGTTGCATATAATCACCCTGTATCAGTGATCTGGGATCTACAGGCGCTAGCTCCAGGAGAATCAGTTTACCGTCCTTTATAATTTGTTCTTTTTTGGCTATCGAGGTGTTAAAGTATACCAATAGCAACAATAGATTGATGATAATCAGAATTGGTTTATAGTCTTTCATTAGGTATTAGCTTTTTATGAACGAGTGTATAAAGCAATAGAAATAACAGTCCTGTGCCAAATAAGAGCAAAGATTTGGTCAGAAGGCTGTAGTTCAAATCATAATAAAAACGAGAAATGAAATAGAGGAAAGCGATAATGCCAACAGCTAGGCCGGTTTTGTATTTTAGATGGAAACTCAGTAGTAATGTCAGGATACTGAATGATACAGCTGGATAATAATACGTAGGTAATAGTAGAAGCATGGCTACTATGCTGATTAATATGCGGTAAAGGGACTTATTAATTCGCAATAGTGGGGCGATTTTGAATGTAGTAAGTGCGATCAACAACAGGAATACAGTAGATGCAACCCAGCTGAATGTATCGTGCAGTTCAAAATTATAGATGTTATTATTGCCGATTATTAATAAGAACAGCAGAGAAAAAAGTAGGCCCGAACGGAGTGCATGATATGTCCGTATGGGAAGGATTACTCCTGTGGTCAAAATCTTAATTTCGTAGCCCATTATTAGCGTGAGTTTTATACTTAATAGCGCGACAAGGGGATAATATAAATCCTGTAGATTGTTATGAATGAGCATGGCCACCACATTGCCTGTGAGCAATAATACGGATAAAAAATTCAGCAGATAACTGCGGGATAGGTATAACGTGGCTATTTCTATAACTATAAACAGGGTGAGTGTAAGGTTCGTACTCCAGTCCAAACGGTCGCTGGCGAAAATAACGCAAGTGTACCCCATGAGATAAAATGAAGCACTGAAAGTATCCCATATGACCTTGGCTCCCCAACGGCCCAGGACTATCGCTGCGATGGTCATAACAATACCTACGGTAGTTAGTGCTACCGCGGATTCATAGAGTTCTGCTGCAAAGAGAAAGCCTGCGAAAGCGAGTGCTCCCAATATGCCTCCGGCTATGGACAGGATTTTGATCGCTAATGTTTGTTGGTCTTGGGTATCGTTTCGGATTTCGTCCAAGATCGCGTTGTGGTCAAATGTTAGTTCTCGTTCGCTGCTTTCTTTCAGATCAATTGTTAGCTGATGTATGTTGTCCTTATTGATCATGATTCCATTTTCGTTGTATGTAAATGAGGTACTTAACGGTGGCTGTCACGGATACGACAATAAACAGACTTAGAAAAAGAAAAGTGTCTATATCGTTATGTCCATATCTCATCAATATAGCCGAGACGCTGATGATCAGACTAAAGGCTGCCGCTGCGAGGTAAAAGGTACTTTTCATACGTCTGGAAAACCATATGGCTGCACCTATCGTTACGATATATAAGGGTGATAAAATAATTGCAAAGGAAGATAACTGCTCCATTATTTGGTATATTACTGTTAGCGTCAGAAAAGCAATAGCCGTCAAAGAGAGGGTCTGTATGAGCCATTGTGCGGTCATGACCTTTTTCATGTGTTTTAGGTATAGCGATCCGATAGCTATAGTAGTGTTAAGAGCAAATAACAAGGTACATATGTATTCAAAATTCCAATCCTTTGCTACTTGGTTACTATATAAGATGAAAGTGGTATTGATCAGAATGACATAGAGTAAGGTCAGCGGTGCAAAACTGCTGATGATCACCCAGATACTTATAAATAAAGTCCAGGCCAGAAAGAAATCGTAAGCATCGGCACCAGTCTGGTAGATCTGTCCGAATACGGCGAATAGAACCCCGACCATCAATGATGCAACTGTAAGGATAATAGATCTTAGGATAGGTTTTCGAAAATAAATTAATGCCAATAGGGTGCTAAGGGTCAATAGTCCTTCGGCAATGCCTATTTTTGCAAATTTGGGAAGATCGGTCCAATTATATGCGAAGAAGAAAACAATACCTGCTGTACAGAAACCGCAACCTAATACCAACAGAAGGTAATTCACGAATCGTTGCCAGTCACCCGGGCTGGCATGGGTATGTCGTTCAAGACTATTTTTTAAGTCTTGTGTGGTCATATCGCTATGCCGGCTTATTCGAAGTAGATCTTCTTTTGTGATTTTACCCATTTATCTTGTGATTTCATCCTTTTTGAATAGGCCCCCTGTTGTTTAACGTACTTTTTTGCTTAAAAATAATACTTTTATTTAGGAGATCAGTATATCGAGGAGATAAAAGTTTAATGTGTCGAATCTCTTTGCGATGACGCTCATCGGGTTACAATCGACTTTTAGTTGGGAACTTGGGATATTGTGTACGATAAGATCAAACGATTTAAATAATTGGGAATAGCTTGGTCTCTAACTCCTTGTCGAACAACTGTAATTTATCAAAAAAGAGCTTATTTTGGGGGTCGTCCTGTAGTAGGTAGGGGATATAGATTTGCTTGGTTCCTATTCGTAATTTATAATACCCCAACAATAAGCCATTATTTTTCTGTACGGCACGGACCTCCTTCACTTCGCTGACATCCTGGAGCAGGTTGAAGCGTATCAGCTCGCCTTTTAAGTTTTCTATACTAATATTGTCCGTGTTCGTGTCGTATCGTATGTTTTGCCCTTTCACAGCATTTGCATGATTGTTGAATACGAAAAATTGACCGATGAGGTATAAACACACCGGAAGTATAATTAAGGCGATCTTAAATTTTGCAGCGATCAGGAAGATAATAAATAGCAATAAGATGCCTGTTCCAACACTGTATAAAACCGCTCGAAGGCTTCGTTTTAGGACTTGTGTTGATACGGCCAGCAACAGGATCTGGTTGGGACGTACTCGTTTCTCTTCGATGCTTGCGCTGAAAAAATTTAGTCGGCGGAAGATATAGTATACCAATACCGCCAGCAGGACACCTATGATGATTATTTTCCCCAATGTGGATTAATATTGTTCGTTTTCTCCCGGATAATCTTGCGATTTTACATCCGCAACATATTGTGCTGTAGCCTTAGCAATATCCTCAAAGAGATGGAGGTATTGCCTCAAAAATTTTGGTTTGAAGTCTTTTGTCATACCCAGCATATCGTTAACCACCAGTACCTGCCCATCACAGCTATTCCCGGCACCGATACCAATAGTCGGAATGTGCAGAGATTCGGTTACGTCCTTCGCTAATTGTGCTGGTATCTTTTCCAGCACAAGGGCAAAACATCCCGCCTCCTGCAGCGCCAATGCATCGGATTTTAATTTTGTTGCTTCAGCCTGTTCTTTAGCGCGAACACCAAAATCTCCAAACTGGTAAATAGACTGTGGTGTCAGTCCGAGGTGACCACATACAGGAATTCCTGCCTGTACAATTTTTTTAATATTCTCGATGATCTCGATACCTCCTTCCATTTTGACAGCATGAGCACCGGATTCTTTCATCATGCGTACTGCAGCATCATATGCCTTTTCGGTGGAGCCCTGGTATTCCCCAAATGGAAGATCAACCAACACCATTGCCCGCTTGGTCGCCCGGCTCACCGCAGAGGCGTGATAGATCATATGATCCAAGGTCATCGGTAACGTGGTTTCGTAGCCCGCAAATACGTTAGCAGCCGAATCGCCTACGAGGATGACATCTATTCCTCCTTCGTCCAACGCTCTTGCCGTAGAGAAATCGTATCCCGTCAACATGCTTATTTTCTCACCACGAGCCTTCATTTCTTTAATAGTAGAAGTCGTGACACGTTTAATGATCTTGTTTACCGACATAAATTCGTGTTTGTTCTACTGCAAAAGTAGGAATAATATATATGAATTGTTTTGTTATTTTTGCACCATGATTGAAAACGAAGTCCGTACATTTAAGTTCCCTAAGTTTCGTGATCTGATTATTTATGAAGACGAGAACCTGATTGTCATCAATAAACCGCCCTTTATTGCTTCATTAGACCAACGCGAAGGAGGGGCTGTTCATATTCTTGGCCTGGCAAAAAAATATCATGCCGACGCGCAAGTCTGCCATCGTCTGGACAAAGAAACGTCTGGCCTGTTATTGATTGCTAAAAATCCGGAGACCTATCGTTCAGTATCTATCGAGTTTGAAAAAAGACGGGTGAATAAAGTGTACCACGCTATCATAGATGGTACCCACACGTTTGAAAATTTAAAAGTAGATCTCCCGATATTAAATCAGGGCAATAAAAATGTGAGCATCGACCGTGCAAGAGGTAAGCAGGCAGAAACGATTTTTAACAGTCTTCGCTATTTCAAACATTATACATTGGTAGAATGTAAGCCAATTACGGGCAGGATGCACCAGATACGTATTCATTTGGCAACACAACATGCTGCCATCGTGGGGGATGCGATGTATAAAGGTAAACCCGTGTACTTGTCACAAATCAAAAAACGTGGTTTTACGCTATCCAAAGGGGAGGAGGAAACGCCCATTATTAAGCGGTTTGCCCTACATGCAAAAACAATATCCTTTACTTTACATGGGAAAGATTATGCTTTCGAAGCGGAATATCCCAAAGATTTTGCTACCTTACTCAAACAATTGGAAAAATTTGATCTATAGAAATATGCGTGTTCACAAAAACAGATTAGCCGGGCTTTTCGTCATTATGGTACTCCTATTAACAGCATGTAACAATAATGCCGATAAGAATAAAGAGACAGCCAATGAAACAACGCCAGAGGCGACTACAACTCCATCCACCGCTCCGACACAAAATGAAGTAAGCGTTTCTGCTACATTCAAAGATGAACAAGGTACGATTGTAAACACCGCGGATTTGAAAGGAAAGGTTGTATTCATAAACTTTTGGGCAACCTGGTGTCCTCCCTGTCGGAAAGAGATGCCTTCTATCCAAACTTTATATAACAAGTTTAAAGATAACACGAATATTATCTTCCTTATCGTAGAGATTGAAAATGACGTGGAAGGAACCAAGCGTTTTCTGGCGGAAGGTGATCTTCAATTGCCTATTGTCTATCCACAGGACGACATTCCTAAGGAATGGTTGGGAGGTGCTATTCCTACGACGGTCATTTTGGATAAGAATGGGGTAATAGCAGCTAAACAAGAAGGTATGTATGACTTCGGTACACCAGCCGTAGAAGATTTTATTCAAGAGCTTATAGACGACTCAACCACAGAATGACCAGAGAAACGCTAATACAGCAAATTAAAACAAAGCGATCTTTCCTTTGTGTAGGACTTGATACAGACATAACGAAAATTCCCGAGCATCTGCTTGGTGAAGAGGATCCTATTTTTGTGTTCAACAAAGCTATTATTGAGGCTACGGAGGATCTGTGTGTAGCTTATAAACCGAATATTGCCTTCTATGAGAGTTATGGCGTTAAGGGGTGGCAAACTTTAGAGAAGACTTGGCAAGTACTACCGTCCACTTGCTTAAGTATCGCCGACGCCAAAAGAGGCGATATCGGCAATACGTCCAAGATGTATGCACAGGCCTTTTTTGATCAGACACTATCGGGAATGAGTTTTGACGCGATTACAATAGCCCCTTATATGGGCAAAGATTCGGTAACACCTTTCTTAGACTTTCCGGATAAGTGGGCCATCGTGCTCGCATTGACTTCTAACGAAGGAAGTAAGGATTTTCAGAATTTCGCCAATCCGGCACAAAAGCAATTGTTTGAAGAAGTTATCGATCGCACGAATAGCTGGGGCACGATAGACAATCTGATGTATGTTGTTGGCGCTACGCGGGGCGAAGCCTTTCTTAAGATTCGTGAACATGCACCTGATCATTTCTTGTTGGTGCCGGGTGTAGGTGCTCAGGGAGGTTCATTACACGAGGTGTGCAAGTACGGGATGAATAAAGACTGTGGCCTCTTGGTCAATAGCACACGCGGTATCATTTATGCTTCCTCTGGTAAAGACTTTGCTGAAAAGGCTCGGGAAGAAGCGGTAAAGCTGCAACAGGAAATGGAAACCGAACTGATAAACGCCGGCGTTATATAGTCTTTCTAATCCTATTTGTTCCTATTTCTCGTTGTGTCTTTATTAATATATACTAATTTGGTAGATTATATAGGACTAATTGAAAATATTTTTTTACCTTTGCTTCGTTGTTCCAAAAAAAGAATAGACAACATGTGTGGAGTGAACTATTAATTATTGAATAAAAAGTACAACAGAATTTAAGTATGCTAAGCTTTCGAACAGAATTGGAAAATCCGGTTGTCCCGCAGGAAATCATTGATTTAGACAACAACATCCGAGCCTATAGAGAAGGGAAGATTGTTGAAGACAAATTTAAATCATTAAGATTGGCTCGTGGTATTTATGGTCAACGTCAACCGGGCGTGCAAATGGTGCGTATCAAGATACCTTTTGGCAGACTGACATTCAAACAGTTGCTCAAGATTGCTGATGTCTCCGACGAATATGCTTCTTCTAATCTGCATTTTACCACGCGTCAAGATATACAGATTCACTTTGTGAGCTTAGATCGTACACCTGAGTTATGGGCTAAACTATCGGAGGACGATATTACCATTCGAGAGGCCTGTAGTAATACGGTAAGGAACGTGACCGCTTCCTGCATCGCTGGTATCGATCCGGATGAACCTTTTGATGTGGCTCCTTATGCTCACGGCTTCTTTAAATATTTTCTTGGAAATCCTGTCAGCATGGAACTCGGCCGGAAGTTTAAGTTTGGCTTTTCTTCCAGTGAAAAGGATACAGCACTTTCTTTTATCCATGACATTGGTTTTATTCCAAAAGTGAAATATGAAAACGGTGAGGAAGTAAGAGGGTTTAAAGTTGTATTGGGTGGTAGCTTGGGTGCACAGCCTTATATTGGACAGTCGGTATCTGAATTTATGCATGAAGATCTGATTATTCCGTTCTCGGAATCTGTTGTACGCGTATTTGGTATATACGGTGAGCGTGCCAACCGTAACAAGGCCCGTTTAAAATTCTTGCTAAACAAGGTAGGCTTTGATGAATTTGTAAAAATGGCGGCGGAAGAACAGATTGCCAATAAAGTAAAAACGTACAAAATAGACCGGAATACGGTACAAGAACCTGTTATTCCAGAACCTGTGGTAACACAGGTGGAAATTCCGGCTGATCGCCAATTAGCTTATGACTTATGGTTAGCCACAAATATATTTGAACAAAAGCAAGCTGGTTTTTACGGTGTCTTTATAAAAGCCAAAACCGGAGATATGTCTACAGCTACAGCGCGGAAACTTGTGGCGTCTGTAAGACATATCGTAGCCGATGATATGCGTGTGACTATCAATCAAGGCTTATTACTGAAATATGTCCGGAAAGACAATCTCGCGGAATTATTCTTAGCATTGGATGCATTAGGATTGACCGAACCGGGACATGACAGTATCGCGGATGTGACAACTTGTCCCGGAACAGACACCTGTAATCTGGGAATTTCGAACTCTATGGAATTGTCCCGCGTATTGGAATCTGTGATATATGAAGAGTACGCCGACTTTGTGTATAACAAAGAAATTAAAATAAAAATCAGCGGTTGTATGAACAGCTGTGGTCAGCATGGTATTGCACACATCGGCTTTCACGGTAGCTCGATGAAAGTGAATGGAAAGATCATGCCAACAGTACAAGTATTGTTAGGCGGGGGGGCTGTCGGCAATGGTGAAGGCCGGGCAGCAGATAAAGTGATCAAGGTTCCGTCAAGAAGAGCACCGGAAGTGTTGCGTACGATATTAGATGACTACAGTTCCAAAGCACAGGATTATCAAAGTTTTCTGCATTACTACGATGGGTTAGGCAAAGACTATTTTTATCAGTTGTTGAAGCCTATTGCCGACCAAAGTACAGTAGTGGCTGAAGATTATATCGACTGGGGGCAGGATGAGGAATTTGTAAGAGCTATTGGTGTTGGCGAATGTGCTGGTGTCATTATTGACTTGGTCGCAGCGCTACTAAACGATTCCGAAGAAAAACTGTACTTGGCAGACCTCTCTATTCAAAATCAAGCATATTCTGACGGGATCTATCATACGTATAGTTCCTTTATCAATGGGGCAAAAGCATTACTGTTAGACAAACAGGTGCATAGCAGTACACAAATAGGCATTATCAAAGATTTTGACAACTACTTTGTGGATTCAGGAGAATTTAACTTTGGTCAAAGCTTTTCGGAGTTGGTGCTTCAGATGAGCAAAAATGAGCCGACAGAGGATTTTGCAAAGGCTTATTATGCACAAGCTCAACAGTTTTTAGAACAAACTAAGTTACAGCGAGAAGCTGTATTAGCAAAGTAATCATGCAACAAAACAAACATATTGAACCAAAAGTAACATTAGTAGGGGCGGGCCCGGGAGATCCTGATTTGATTACCTTGAAAGGTATAAAAGCTATACAGGGTGCAGATGTTATTCTTTATGATGCTTTAGTCAATAAAGAGATATTGGAGCATACTAAATCTACATGTACCAAGATCTATGTGGGAAAGCGGGCGGAGAGGCTATCGACCTCGCAGGATTATATCAATAAGCTCATGGTGGATTACGCCTTGACATATGGACATGTTGTTCGGTTGAAAGGAGGCGATCCTTTTGTATTTGGCCGAGGAGGCGAAGAGTTAGATTACATTCGTCAATTTGATATTCCGACCGCGGTTATTCCTGGTATTTCCTCGTCTGTAGGGCTTACCGGGCTACAACAAATTCCGTTGACATATCGCGGTATTAGTGAGAGCTTCTGGGTGATTACGGGGTCAACTTCTGATGGAAGATTGTCAGACGATCTATACAAGGCCGTCCATACCAATGCAACAGTGGTTGTATTGATGGGATATTCCAAACTTCAACAGATAATAGCTTTATATCAAGAAAACGGGCGTGGCGAATTGCCTATCGCATTGATCCAAAATGGATCGTTGCCTACGGAGCGCGTAGCAGTAGGTACAGTAGATACTATTTTGGCGGAAGTACATAAGAATTTATTGGGTGTTCCTGCTATTATTATTTTAGGAGAAGTAGTGAGTAAACATCAGTCTTTCAATAGACTACGTAACGAAATACAGTTGCTTGAAATTTAATGAACACGTTGTTTCCCATATATGTCAAGATGGATCAGGTCCGGACGCTATTAGTGGGAGCGGGGCCGGTTGGATTGGAAAAGTTACAAGCTATTTTTCGAAATTCACCGCAAGCACATGTATATATCGTGGCCGAAAGAGTAGATGAAGAGGTCCGTGCATTTCTGGCCGACAAGCCTACAGCATCTTTAAGTCAGCGAAGCTTTGAGGTAGAGGACTTGGAAAATATAGGATTAGTCGTTTTAGCAACCAACAACGAACGGTTGAATGCGCAGATCCGGCAATTAACAATAGCGAGAAATATACTACTTAATGTAGCAGATAAGCCGACATTATGTGATTTCTATTTAGGTTCGGTTGTACAAAAGGGAAATTTGAAAATTGGTATTTCGACCAATGGCAAATCACCAACAATGGCCAAACGATTGAAAGAAATTCTCCAAGCTATCGTACCGGAGGAAATTGATGAAGCTTTGGTTCTTATGCAACAGATGCGAGACCAGCTAAAAGGCGATCTTCAAGAGAAAATTAAAGTACTCAATGCACATACACAAGAATTAGTAGATAAGAACAGATCATGATAGCGAGTTTAAAAAAGGAATTAGCAGCGTTAGATGCTCGCCAAATTATTCAATTTATCTCAGACAAATACGGCGAAAAGGCAGTTTTTTCCACTTCGTTTGGCATTGAGGATCAGGTTATCACACATATGCTTGCTGAAGCCGAAACCAAAGCGTCGGTTTTTACCTTGGAGACCGGTCGATTGTTTCCGGAGACATATTATGTATGGAACAGAACATTGGAAAAATATGGATTGCCGATTAAAGCGTATTATCCAAATACAACCGCGGTAGAACGCTTAGTGACAGAAAAAGGTCCATCCAGCTTTTATGAAAGTGTGGAAAACCGCAAAGAATGCTGTTACATCCGGAAAATAGAACCACTTAAACGGGCTATCCAGGGATATGAAGTCTGGATCACAGGTATCCGCGCAGAGCAGTCAGCCAACAGAGAAGATATGGACTTTATCGAGTGGGATGATGCGAACCAAATCATAAAGATTCATCCTTTGTTTCACTGGACCTTATCCGAGGTGGAAGACTTTCTAAAACAACATCACGTTCCCTATAATCCCCTACATGATAAAGGTTTCCCAAGTATAGGATGTCAACCTTGCACAAGAGCTATACTGCCGGGAGAAGATTTTCGTGCCGGCAGGTGGTGGTGGGAAGATAGAAGTAAAAAAGAATGTGGATTACATGCAACAAATTAAAATTAGCATAACCCTTGTAACTTATTAAAATTAAGAATGGATTACTTAGATCATTTAGAAGCAGAAGCCATTTATATACTCCGGGAAGTTGCCGGACAGTTTGAAAATCCAGCGCTTTTGTTTTCCGGTGGGAAAGATAGTATTACTTTAGTTCATTTAGCAAAAAAAGCATTCCGTCCCGGAAAATTTCCTTTTCCGCTCGTGCATATCGATACAGGGCATAATTTCCCCGAGACGATTGCTTTTCGAGATTGGCTGATCGAACAAACAGGAGAGAAGCTCATTGTGGGCTTGGTGCAGGATAGTATCAATGCGGGCAAAGTTATTGAGCAGAAAGGAAAAAATGCCAGTAGAAATCCATTGCAGATCGTCACCCTATTAGATACTATCGAAAAACATAGTTTTGACGCTTGTATAGGAGGTGCCCGCCGTGATGAGGAAAAGGCCCGTGCTAAGGAACGAATTTTTTCAGTAAGAGATGAGTTCGGTCAGTGGGATCCTAAACGACAACGACCAGAGCTATGGAATATATTTAACGGCCGAATCCATAAAGGTGAGAATGTGCGGGTATTTCCCATCTCCAACTGGACGGAGTTGGATGTGTGGAATTACATCAAGCGAGAGAACATAGCACTTCCCTCTATCTATTTTAGTCACGAGAGAGATGTTGTTTTACGTAACGGACAGTGGATGGCTGCAGCAGATTGCCTTAATATCGATGCAGAGGATAGAGTAGAACATAGATCAGTAAGGTTTAGAACAGTAGGTGATATGACATGTACAGCTGCTGTAAGTTCGCAAGCGGTGGAGTTGGATGATATTATTGCAGAAATAAAAGCTTCAACGGTCAGTGAACGGGGAGCGCGGATGGACGACAAGGTGTCGGAGGCGGCGATGGAAGAACGAAAGAAGCAGGGATATTTTTGATATGATAAGCGTATTGCGAACTATAAAGATCTCAATACTCAATACTCAATACTACAATAAAATGAATATATTAAAATTTATAACGGCAGGATCGGTAGATGACGGTAAGAGTACACTGATAGGCCGTTTACTATACGATACAAATTCTATTTTGGACGACCAGCTGGAGGCTATTCAAAAAGCAAACCGCAAGAATGATGACGGAACGGTAGATTTAGCTATCCTGACAGACGGATTGAAAGCGGAGCGTGAGCAAGGTATCACCATCGATGTCGCTTATAAATACTTCCAGACAGAGCGGCGCAAATTTATCATCGCAGATGCACCCGGTCATATTCAATACACAAGGAATATGATAACAGGAGCGTCCAATTCAGATTTGATTATCATTTTAGTCGATGCACGTAAGGGGGTTATCGAACAAACCAAACGACATTCTTTTATTGCAAAACTATTGTCCTTGAAACAGGTGCTTGTGTGTGTCAATAAAATGGATATGGTAGACTATGAGCAGGCCGTATTCGAAAATATCAAGACAGATTATGAAAAATTAGCACGCAATCTAAAACTCGAACATGTAGACTTCATTCCTGTTTCGGCATTAAAAGGGGATAATATTGTTGCGAAGTCGGATCGTATTTCGTGGTATACGGGGCCAACGTTACTTGATTATCTCGAAAATGTTGAGTTTGAGGAAAAAAATAATTCTTCTTGGCGTTTCCCTGTACAATGGGTTATACGTCCACAAACTGCAGAATTACCTGATTATAGAGGTTATGCGGGAAGGGTATTAGGAGAGGGGCTGACAGTAGGTGACGAAGTCGTTGTATTGCCGAGTGGTGTGCGGAGTTCCATAAAAAGTATCGAACTGAATCAAATCGAGTTGGATGCTGCGCATAACGGACAGTCGGTGATCTTACATCTGAGTGACGACATTGATATTTCCAGAGGAGATTTCATCGTCAGCGCAACAAATGCGGCTCTTTCAGAACGGTCGTTTGAAGCCAATATTAGCTGGTTTGAAAATAAGGCATTAGATATGAATCAAGTTTATCTGCTGCAAAATCACAGTAAGGTTACCAAAATCAAAATTCCTGAGATTCTGTATAAGTTTGATGTGAATACGCAAGAACGCATTTATGATGAAGATATTCGCTTAAATGACATAGGCCGTATTGTTGTTAAGGCTGCAGATGATGTAGTATTTGATTTAAATCGAGATTTTCCGGAAAATGCAAGAGCAATTATTGTCGACCCGCGTAATAATCTGACTGTTGGTGCATTAATTGTAGAAGATTTTGCATAAAAATATAATACAATCCGTAAATAAGAAAGCTCTCAATGTTATTTTTGAGGGCTTTTTTACCCTTGGAGGTAAGCGGTAAAAAAAGCGCATGCAATACTATTTAACATAATATGAATTATTTGACTTTCCATTATCTTTTTTCTGAGAACGAACTCTCAATTTATTTTATAGCTTTGCATGCATGAATCATCATGCTACAAAACACCGCATAATCATTAGCGCTGCTCAGCATATGGAACAGCTGGAAGACAATTCTATTGCGTTGGTAGTTACATCACCGCCATATCCAATGATAGCCATGTGGGATGAGATTATGGCGAAACAAAATCCGGCAGTTCAAGATGCATTAGATCAAAATGATGGGCATCATGCTTTTGAACTGATGCATGCCGAACTTGATAAAGTCTGGGCAGAAGTTGAAAGAGTCTTAATGCCAGGCTGTTTTGCATGTATTAATATCGGTGATGCGACCCGGACTATAAATGGTGAATTTTCATTGTATCCCAATCATTCAAGAATTATAGGCGCATTTCAAAAATTAGGCATGTCAAACTTGCCAAATATCCTTTGGCGGAAACAAACCAATGCGCCGAATAAATTTATGGGATCAGGAATGCTTCCCGCAGGCGCTTATGTCACCCTAGAGCATGAGTGGATCCTGATTTTCAGAAAAGGCGGAAAAAGACAATTCAATACGGAAAGCGAAAAGTTGCGACGAAAAGAAAGTTCCTTCTTCTGGGAAGAAAGAAATGTTTGGTTCTCTGACTTGTGGGATTTAAAAGGAACAAAACAAAAAATAGACAATTCGGATACACGAAAACGAAGCGCTGCCTATCCTTTTGAGATACCTTATAGATTAATCCATATGTATTCCTTACAAGGTGATACTGTTTTAGATCCATTCTTGGGTACGGGGACAACATGCTTAGCAGCTATTGCTTCCCAAAGAAACAGTATTGGCTATGAAATTGATCCTTTGTTTTTAAATATTATAACAGATAATATCGTGTCTACGCCAATTAGCTTTTATAACGCCATTATACAAAACCGTATTGATCAACACGCTAACTTTATTGCTGAACGAAGGACAAATGCCAAAAAGAGTGAAGTCAAACACTTTAATAAAAACCTAAAGATCCCTGTAATAACCAATCAGGAGACAGAAATAAAATTTTCAAATGTAAAAATGGTAACTCACACAGATAATCAATTGATTGCAACTTATCATTTACCGGATTCTAAAACGTAAATCGCTGTATCGACCGCATTCAAAATATTAAATAAATTATGTATTTTGCATTAAAATCAAGGGGGTGATGTCGAGTAACGCAGATAAGGCTATCCGTACAGCATATTTTAGTATCATTGGCAATTTAGGTTTGGCTGTTGTAAAATGGTTAGCGGGTTTTTTCGGGAATTCGTTTGCTTTGATTGCCGATGCCATCGAATCGACAACCGATATTTTCTCATCCGTCCTCGTTTTATTGGGCATTAAATACTCTAAACGACCTGCGGATGATACGCACCCCTATGGACACGGCCGTATTGAACCGTTAATTACCTTTGTCATTGTTATCTTTCTGGTTATCTCGGCGACAGTCATCGCCTATCAAAGTATCCTCAATCTAAGAACGCCGCATGAACCGCCCCAGGCCTGGACGCTAATTGTCTTAGGTGTCATTATTTTGTGGAAAGAGGCGTCTTACCAAGTTGTCATCCGTAAAAGCAAAGCTTTAAATAGTAGTTCTCTTAAGGCCGATGCCTGGCACCACCGAAGCGATGCCATTACCTCTATTGCTGCATTTATCGGTATCTCCGTCGCATTATGGTTGGGAGAAGGTTATGAATACGCGGACGATTGGGCAGCTCTTGTGGCCTCCGCCTTTATCCTGTACAATTGTTACCGTATTTTCCGTCCCGCCTTAGGCGAAATTATGGATGAAAATTTATATGAAAATTTAGTCGATAAGATCAAACAAAAATCATTGCAAGTCCATGGTGTGATCGATACGGAAAAATGTTTTGTCCGGAAAATTGGAATGTCTTTTATCGTAGATATCCACGCCGTTGTCGATCCCCATCTCAGTGTTCGCGAGGGACACGCGATTGCACACGCTTTGAAAGACTATTTGATGGATCAGATACCCAGTATATCTAATGTTTTTGTGCATGTCGAACCCTTTGAAGGTAATAGGATAATGAATTGACAACAATAGACTGAATAAATTGCAAAAATTTAATACAATTAGCATGTTCCATATATTTTTATTAGATTCGCAGACCTTCATATCAAAAGTTTATAAATAACAATGCTATCTCTTAAAAATTTCATCAAACACGTAGAACTGCGTAACCCACACGAACCCGAGTTTTTACAAGCGGTCACTGAAGTCGCTGAAGATATTATCCCTTATGTCAACGAACATTTTCCTGATTTCGCATCCTTAAAGATATTGGAGCGTATGGTCGAACCCGAAAGAGTAGTTTCCTTTCGTGTGACTTGGTTAGACGATAATAATCAGATTCAGGTTAACAGGGGCTACAGAGTACAGATGAACAGTGCCATAGGCCCATACAAGGGTGGTCTACGGTTTGCTCCGGATGTCAATCTGAGCATTTTGAAATTTTTGGCATTCGAGCAAGTCTTTAAGAATTCGCTGACAAGTCTACCTATCGGTGGTGGAAAAGGTGGTTCTGACTTTGATCCTAAAGGAAAGTCCGACAATGAGATTATGCGTTTTTGCCAGTCTTTCATGACCGAACTTTACCGTCACATTGGTGCTGAAACTGATGTGCCAGCAGGAGACATCGGCGTCGGTACACGCGAAATTGGCTATTTATTCGGGCAGTATAAACGGATACAAAACTGCTTTACGGGTGTCTTAACGGGCAAAGGCGTGCAATGGGGTGGTTCATATATTAGACCTGAAGCGACCGGATATGGTCTTTTGTACTTCGTCGAATGTATCTACGACTTTAACAATGAATCTCTCGAAGGTAAAGTAATAACGATATCAGGTGCCGGAAACGTAGCCTACTTTGCGGCAGAGAAAGCAATTGGTCTCGGCGCAAAAGTAATCACGCTATCCAATAGTCAAGGTACGCTGTACGATAAGGAGGGATTAACATTAGAGAAATTGGCGTATATACAAACATTAGGCAGAGATCTCAACAAATATCCACGTAAATTCAAATCGGCCACCTATCATGAAGGTGAAAAGCCTTGGCAGTTCAAATGCGACATCGCTTTGCCGTGTGCTACACAAAATGAGCTCGATGAAGCTGATGCGAAGCGGTTAATAAAAAATGGATGCAAATGTATCGGAGAGGGAGCGAACATGCCATCCACCGCAGAAGCTATTAAAGTATTCCATAAAGCAAAAGTTCATTTTGCACCTGGTAAGGCTGCAAATGCCGGCGGTGTAGCGGTATCCGGACTCGAAATGTCTCAAAATTCTATCCGTCAGCAATGGGCGACGAGCAAAGTAGACAGCCGTCTTAAAGCTATCATGGAAAATATCCACAAAACCTGTGTTCGGTACGGTAAGGAAGATAACGGTTATATTAATTACCTAAGAGGAGCTAACGTCGGTGGTTTCATTAAAGTGGCGAATGCCATGAAGGCACAAGGTGTAGTGTAACGATGAGAGCACTTGCCGAACTACCCCACCCCGACTGCAAAATTTCAATTTTTGGCATGAACCAGAAGTTTATCGTCAAATTTGAGCAAGGCAACCTCGAACAGTCTTTTAAAATCGCCGAAATGGATATTATCGGCGGTGTAAACGGCGTGTTCGAGTTGTTGGATGAAACGTTTATCAATGGAGTCTTGGAAAATTTTGTCCGTATGCGTAAAGATTTTATTGGAGCATACGACCGTATTTACAATTCCACCGGATAATATATTCTGCCCAAGCTATTCAGATCTTCCAGATAAGGCTCTTCTTCAAAGATACCAAATATTGCAGATCCTGACCCGGACATCGCCGCATATAATGCTCCTTTCTCATAAAGAGTATATTTAATTTTCTCGATGTGCGGGTATTTTTGGAATATGCCGAGTTCGAAATCATTCACGATATGGTACTTCCATTCCTGTATAGGTAGGCGCATCGCCTCACGTAGGTCGACAGTCGGTCTCTGTGGAATAACCGACCGATAGGCCTCGACAGTAGAAATATGGATATCTGGCTTAATAATGACAATACAATAGGATGATAACTGTATATCGATGGCCTCGAAAGTGGTGCCTATCCCCGATGCAAATACCGGTTTATTGTCAATAAAGAAAGGGCAATCGGCACCTAGCTGTACCGCATAGGCCTTCAATTCTTCATCGGACAACCCCAGACCATTCATTTCATTCAGAAGTTTTAAGACATGCGTCCCATCTGAAGAACCTCCCCCCAGCCCTGCCCCTATAGGAATATTTTTCAGCAGATCAATGACGACAGGTTTTATATCAAAATCCTGATACAGCAGGCGATAGGCTTTTTCGCACAGATTTTGTCCATCTGGCGTAATTACTAAGCCTTCCGTACGGAACTGAAATACATCAGCGGCCGTAATCTCAATCACATCATACAGTTTGATAGGATAAAATATAGTTTCGATATTATGATAACCATCCTGCCGCTTCTCCGTAACCAGAAGTCCTAAATTGATCTTGGCATTCGCAAATGTAAGCATAGTACAAGGTAATAATTATTTTATAATTCAAACCCCATGATATCTTTCTTCTTCTTTGTCTTAAACCGTTCGGGAACGACTTGCAGAATTTCGTTCTTCAAAGACGTGACTGCATGTTTTTTGACATAGTTTTTGGTGGTCACGAGGCTTATTTCGCGTACAGGCTCAGGTGACTTAAAATACCGGACGTGCGCCAGTTGGTCTTCATCGTAATTTGCGATACTCAATTCGGGTAATATCGTTACGCCGGAATTCAGCTCAACCATCCGTTTTAACGTCTCGACACTACCCGTATTGTATTCGAAACTTCCGGAGGACGACTGATTGTGTCGGTAACTGCATAGACTCAAAACCTGCCCCCGCATACAATGTCCCTCATTGAGCAGCCAAAGTTTCTCTTGGGCAATATCTTCAGGTATCAGCATCTTCTTTTTATACAATTCACTTTGATCCGATACATACGCAACAAAAGTTTCATAAAACAACGGCTGTTCCTGAATGGCACTCTCTCCTAAAGGCGTTGACAGCAGCCCGCAATCCAAAAAACCATTCTTCAGCTCTTCAATGATACGCTCCGTCGTATGTTCCCATATCTGAAGCTGTACATTAGGATATTTTTTCATGAAAGCCATAATAACATCGGGCATCAAATAGGGTGCAATGGTGGGGATAACGCCCACCTTAAGCTCGCCTGACAGTTCGCCCTTTTCCACCTGAATGATTTCTTTTATCTTTTGACTTTCCCGAAGGATGGTACGCGCCTGTTGGATGACCTGGGCGCCGATCTCTGTCGCAACGATAGGTTGCCGACTGCGGTCAAATATTTTAATACCTAACGCATCCTCCAGCTTTTGGATCTGCATGCTTAGTGTCGGTTGTGTGACGAAACATTTTTCAGCAGCGGATACAAAACTTTTATAGGTATCCACGGCGACAATATATTCAAGTTGGACTAATGTCATGCGGTAAATTTAAACACAAAAAATTGCTATTTTTGAAAAAAGTCAAGATATGAATAGCCATTTAAAGATTTTCGCGTTAATTGCTTGTTTTGGATTAACAGCTTTTCGTTATCCGGCATACGCTCCCGATGAGGGTATGTTTCCATTGAGCGAATTGAATCGTGCAGGGTTAAAGCAAGCAGGATTGAAAATCAGTGAAAAAGATATATACAATCCCGGACAGATCAGTTTGGTTGATGCCTTGGTCCGGGTAGGTGGATGTACCGGATCATTTGTTTCACCCAACGGTTTGGTCATTACCAATCATCATTGCGCTTTTAGTGCTGTGCAATTGGCTTCCACCCCAACACACAATTATCTGGAAAATGGATTTGTCGCCCGCTCACACGAGCAGGAGATCGAAGCGCAGGGATTAACGATCCGCATTACTGAATCGTATGAAGATGTGTCCGATAAAATACTTTCCGCTGTAGCGCAGGTCAAGGATCCCGTAGAACGTATCGAAATCATCAAAAAAAGACGGGCTGAACTAACACAGGAAGCCGAAAGGGAAGATCCGACGATAAAAGCCGAAGTATCGGAAATGTTTATGGGCAAAAGCTACGTTCTCTTCCGCTATAAGACCATTGAAGATGTCCGCTTGGTGTATGTTCCTCGTCAGGATATCGGTGAATTTGGTGGTGAAACGGACAATTGGGTATGGCCTCGACACACGGGAGACTTCTCTTTTCTCCGGGCTTACGTAGCTCCGGATGGCTCTTCGGCCAAATATTCAAAAGATAATGTACCTTATACACCGAAGAAATTCCTCCATGTGAATCCCAAAGGTGTCGATGAGGAAGACTTTGTTTTTATATTGGGATATCCGGGGCGAACATTCCGACATCGTCCCTATCAATATCTGGAATACCAACAGCAATATTTGCTTCCTTTCACATCTGAACTGTATGATTTTCAAAATCAGCAGATGCATAACGCAGGTAAAAACGATAAAGCCGTTGAATTGGCCTTAGCTACACGTATCAAGCGTAATGCGAACGTGATGAAGAATTATCGCGGTAAGCTAAGGGGCCTGCGTAATATTGATCTTGTTAAGCAAAAACGTCAAGAGGATGAAGCATTAGCCCAGTTCATAGCCAGTCACCCGGATCTAAAAACGGCATACGGTACACTTATGCAAGATATAGATATGCATTATAAGCAGGTTTTTCAAGATGCAGAAAAAGAGCTCTGGTTTAGTCATTTATATTCTGGCATCCGCAGTATGCAAATCGCACATATTATCGGCACTTTCCAAGAAGCCATCGCTCAGCAGTCTACTCCAGGCCTTCAAAAGCAATTGTTCGATTATAATATTGCAGCTGTTAAGAAACAACTCGAAAAAATATATGAAAGCTATCACACAACTGTAGACCAAAATATAGGCAAACATTTGTTTGCGCTGGCCTATAACTTTAAGGGCGAAAATACGATAGCCACCATTCAGAAGAAAGGTTTTCCCGACAGCAATGCAGCCGGAACGTTTATCGCTCAAACAATTGATAGTTCCAAGCTAAAGGATAAAAACAAGCTTTTTGCCGACGTGCTCAACAGCGTATCCACCCTTCTCGCCTATCGGGATGACCTATTGAACCTCCAACAACAATTCGCCGAGGAAAGTGAAAACTTCGATACGGAACTGACACGGCGTGAAGGCGTATTGAATAAGCTTATGGCAGATTATGTCGCTGTAAAAGAAATTTATCAGTCCAAGAACTTTATCCCGGATGCCAATTCCACGCTGCGCTTGACTTTTGGTTATATCAAAGGTTATAGCCCCGCTGACGCAACCTATATGTCGCCGTTTACATCCATCGGCGGATTGATAGAAAAGGGAAATAGTGGAAATCCCGAATTCATTTATCCTCAAGCGATTAAAGAGGAGTGGTTAAAGAAGAACTTTGGCGCCTATTACAAAAAGGAAATCGATGATGTGCCGGTCAATATCTTATACAATATGGATACCACGGGTGGCAATTCAGGTTCGCCTATTATGAATGCATACGGCGAACTCGTGGGAGTGAACTTCGACCGCGCCTATGAAGCGACGATAAACGATTTTGCATGGAACGAAAGCTACAGCCGATCCATCGGTGTCGATATCCGTTATGTATTGTGGATCGCCGACAAGATCGACAACGCCCAGTTCATATTAAAAGAAATGGGGGTTTAGTTATAATTCCCCAGCTTTTAGGAGTGCTGCAGCATAATCCGCAGCCCGAGCACTCAACGCCATAAAGGTAAGCGACGGATTTTGATTGCCTGTACTGATCATGCAGGCACCGTCTGTTACAAAGACGTTTTTACACGCATGCATCTGGTTGTATGCATTCAACAAGGATGTATTTGGATCATTGCCCATCCGGACACCTCCCATGTCATGTACTTCAAGGCCTGGCTGCCGGCCAAAGGCCTCGTGTTGATCGAGGCTGACAATATCACGACAGCCCGCTTTTGTTAGCATGTCCGTCCCCTCCTTGAAAAAATCCTCCATCATGGCGATATCGTTCTGATCATAATCTACCGAAGTAATCAACTGTGGAATTCCATATTTATCCACTTTGGTATCACTCAACCGGACATGGTTGTCCAGTCGGGGCAGCACTTCGCCTTGCATCATCAAAGACACTTGCCAACCTCCAGCTTCGGATAGCGCATCTTTAAAGGCAGCGCCCAACCCCAGGTTATCTACATTTTTGTTCCAACTGTCCCGACGTGCAGAAAGTGCCATCAGATAACTTCCGCGAAAACTAGCCGTTTCGGTATGTATGTTCTTAAACGCAGGTATAAACACCTGTGTAGGTCGTCTCCCGTAATAATACTTATCTTCAAAACCCGGCATCATCGCCTGTAGACGACCACGGTAATTATGAAATGTGATATATTTACCCAGCAGACCGTTCGTGTTGCCCAGCCCATGCGGAAAAGATTCGGATCGGGAGTTTAGAAGTATAAGGTTAGAATTTAGCGTTGCTGCGTTCAAGAATATTACCTTCGCCGTATAAATCCTTTTCGAGCGGTCTTTCGTATTGATTACACTTACACCGACAGCCCGTTGCGCTTTCTCGTCGTAAACGACCTTATCGACCACCGAATCGGTGACAATCGTGAGATTGCCTGTCTTTTCCGCATGCGGTAACGTCGACGCGTTGGAGCTGAAATAGCCACCGAACGGACAGCCTCGCTCGCACATGCTTCGCGCCATACACTTTGTACGCCCTTGCCGGCTCTGTTCCTCACCAAGCTCAGCCAGATTGGCACAACGTCCGATGATAGCCTGCCGATCAGTATAGTTTTCCCGGATAGATGCCGCGATATGTTTCTCGACAGCATTCATTTCAAAAGCGCCTACTACTTCGCTGTCCGGCATATTGTCTATACCGTCCCGTGTTCCGGATATACCGATAAATTTCTCCACATGCGTATACCAACGTTCGATATCTTTATAGCGTATAGGCCAATCCACCCCATAGTCAAAACGCTTGGGGCTATTGAATTCATAATCACTCCAACGTTGGGTCTGCCTCGCCCATAATAGGGATTTTCCGCCGACCTGATAACCCCTTATCCATTGAAAAGGTTTTTCCTGGATATAGTTCTGTTCACCCGGCTGCATATAAAAATGTGACGTGGACTCATTAAAAGCATAGTGTGCACCCACGACGGGATTTGCGGCTATTTCCGCACGCGTCGCCCTATTCCGATGTTCAAATTCCCAAGTGTCCATATTGGCCGTCGGATAGTCTTTGATGTGTTTTACCATCCTTCCACGTTCAACAACCAAGGTTTTAAAGCCTCGATCACAAAATTCCTTCGCCACCCAGCTACCACTTATCCCAGAGCCAACGACAATAACATCAAAATCTTCGTTTCGGTACATAGGTCATAAAATTAATTATCTTAAGCGAAAAGGTCAAGAGGGATGATATAAATGTTACAAGAGAGGGCCGCTCGAGCGACATCATAACCCTTTATACAACTCCAGATACCTCGAAATAGCTTCTCGTTTTTTATCGGTGAGGTGAAAGTCCAAGCTGTTCGTCAGGTAATCGAGATAATCGAAGTCTTGGTATCTCGGAAGGCCTTCAATGACATCCGCGGCATGTGTTATACCATTTGCCAATGCCCGGTTAAATCCCGTTACAAATACCGGAGGCAGTTCTTTATTGGCCACCCATACAGCAAAAGCAAATGGAAGACCCGTAAATTGTTTCCAGTAATAGCCAAGGTCGTAGGCAAAAGTCACTTCATCTTTCTTGCCAAAAGTACGATCGCCAATCAATACATAGGCATCCGCCTCTCCTTCCTGCACGATTCGGACATCACGCTTCCAATAATGTTTAAGGAGTATCCTCGCCAACCCGTTAGAGGTTTTCGACTGGTAATCCAGCCTTATTGAGTCGATTTCTTCTATCGGCTTATCGGAAAAGATAAAAACAGAGTCAACCCTGCCTTCGGTTCCGATACAATAATCGCCTATGATATGAGCATCCTCTATCTCCAGTAAAGCAGCGACCGGTATAATACCCATGTCCACCTCATTGGCGATAACTTTCCGGGCACACTCTGCCGGATAGTCCAAGCTCAGATCAATCTGATCCATAAGGGACGACGCGCGTATACCTTGAAGAAAAGGCAGCGTATTGGTATAACTAACTGCGGAAATCTTAATCTTAGTCATGGAGATCAGCTAAATGAGCAGTATTATAATAATCTACAATAGAAAATTTACCATCCTCGTACTCCAAAATATACAAGCAGGTGTTGGTATGCGGGAAATCATCCATACGACAAACCGGAGTTTTGGTCAGGTGGCAAAGAAGAATACGCAAGGCCCTGCCATGCATACAGACCAATATCGTCTTCTCATTCTTTTGTTGCAGCATATACGCTACCGCTTCCTTTTGGCGGGCGACTAACGTATTGGGCGATTCGCCCCCTTCTATGCAGTAATCCAGATCATTGTTCCGCCAGCAGGTCACTACCGTTTCAAAACCACTCATAATGCTTTCATCTTGCGGCTTTCCTTCGTATATACCCCAGCTGATCTCATCTAAACCCTCCAAATCCTCCCGGGGTATACCCAGATTGACAAACGGTTCGACCGTTTGGTGCGTACGCAGTAACGTCGACGTGTATATCTTGTCAAAAGGTACATCTTTATAGGCCTGAAAAAAATCTTCCGCCTGCTTTCGCCCATTTTCGTTGAGCGGTGTATTCACGCCCCTCCCCTGTACTATCCCCTTTAAGTTAAGGTCTGTCTGTCCGTGTCTGATAAAATAAAAAGTCTTCTTCAAAATAGCTATAGCGTATCAATTTACAACAGGAAGTGCATAATATTTAGGTGCATGCTCTTCTTCGAATACCACGTCTTTGTAGTCCGTGACAACATGATACAGTGTATCCCGTTCCACTGGATGGCGCCCGACATGTCGGATGAGCTCGACCAATTCCTTTGTCGTCATTACCGGATTCTGCTCTTCCGCACCCGCCATACTATAAATTTTTGTAGTATCATCCAGCGTTCCGTCGATATCATCCACGCCATAGGCCAAAGAAAGCTGGGCAGTATCACGCGAAATCATCGCCCAATATGCCTTGATGTGCGCAAAATTGTCCAGATATATACGTGCCACGGCATAATTACGAAGATCTTCGATTACCGACACTTCGGCAACATCCGACATCTGATTGTCTTTATTTCTAAATTTTAAGGGTATGAAAGTCTGAAAGCCACCCGTACGATCCTGCAGCTGACGGAGACGGTCCATATGATCTATGCGATGCCAGAATTCTTCAATATGTCCATACAACATTGTGGCGTTCGTATGCATACCCAGTTTATGTGCCTGCTCATGAATATCCAACCACTGCTCGGCATTACATTTATCGTGTGCAATCTTTTCCCGCACTTCCGGGTGAAATATCTCCGCGCCACCTCCAGGCATAGAATCTAATCCACAAGCTTTTAGATATTTCAGACCTTCATAGTGGCTCAGTTTTGCCTTTTTGAAAATGTAGTAGTATTCAACAGGTGTCAGCCCTTTGATATGAAGATCTGGGCGATGGGCTTTACAGCGTTTAAAAAACTCCGCGTAAAATTCCAGATTCTGCTTGGGTACGACCCCCCCCGTGATATGCACCTCCGTCACCGGTTCGCCGTCATATTTCCTGACCACCTCCATCATCGTATCGACGTCCATCTCCCAACCGTCTTCCCGTTGTTTGATAAGACGGGAATACGAACAGAATTTGCAATCGTATACGCATACGTTAGTGGGTTCAATATGAAAATTTCGGTTGAAATATGTGTGATCACCGTGCTTTCGTTCGCGGATATAGTTCGCCAGTACACCGAGGTAACCCAACTCCCCTTTCTCGTACAGCAATACACCCTCCTCAAAAGTGATGCGTTCCCCCTCTTTTACTTTTTCAGCTATTCGCTTTAGATCAGCATCTAAACCCTTGTTGTTTATTAAAAAACCTAACTTTTGCTCAGCATTCATAAACTCTCTCCTGCATATTATACAAACTTACACAAATTATGTAATACGCGACTCCTTAGAACAGTGTAAAAAGAATCTTTACACCTCAACAAACTGCTGCATATCGATCAACCTTTTGTATAAACCGTTTTGGCTTATCAATTCCAGGTGGGATCCTTCCTCCACAATTCGTCCCCCTTCGACCACCACAATTTTATCGGCATTCTGTATCGTACTTAAGCGGTGGGCTATAACGACAGTGGTTCTATTTTTCATCAATTTGTACAACGAATCCTGCACCAGTCGTTCCGACTCGGTGTCCAAGGCAGAAGTCGCTTCATCCAATAACATGATCGGCGGATTTTTCAATACCGCACGGGCGATACAGATACGTTGCTTCTGTCCACCCGACAGCTTTGATCCGCGGTCACCGATATTGGTGTGATAACCGTTGCCCAGTCGGGCAATAAATTCATGTGCATTAGCAATTTTTGCCGCGGCGATAACTTCCTCTTCGGTAGCAGACTGATTGCCAAAAGCAATATTATTAAAAATAGTGTCATTGAATAAAATGGATTCCTGATTAACGACACCGATTAGATGACGCAAAGAGTCTTGTTTCAGGTCACGAAGATCCCGGCCATCAAAATAGATTGCTCCAGCGTTGACGTCCATAAAGCGCGGTATCAGATCGACCAAGGTCGATTTTCCTCCACCTGATGGACCCACCAAAGCCACAGTTTGTCCCTTTTTAATTTCAAGGTTAATATCAGACAAAACCTCCTTCGTTTCGTAGGCAAAATGCACCTGATCGAATGCAATGGAATCCTGAAAAGAACGCACTTCGATCGCTCCTTCCCTATCCACTACCTCATTTTTTTCATCGATCAATTGGAGCACGCGCTCTCCTGCTGCCAGACCATGGTGAATATTAGCAAATGAATCGGTTAATGCCTTTGCCGGACGCATGACCTGTGAAAATAACGCAATATAAGCGATGAACTCCGACGCTTTCAATTCCCCTTGCCCGGTCAGGACGAGATGCCCCCCATATAAGAGGATAATTGCAACCATCACCACGCCTAAAAGCTCCGAAACGGGTGATCCCAGTTGCTGCCTGCGCACCATTCGCCGCATGATCTTAGCGTAATAGCTATTCTCGTTGTGGAAACGCTGTTTGACAAAGCCTGTTGCGTTGAATGCTTTAATGATGCGAACGCCCGATAGGGCCTCGTCGAGAAAAGAAATCATATTACTATAGGACTTCTGTCCTTCAATAGCTTGTGCCTTCAGGGTTTTAACGATCCTTGAAATCACAAAGGCCGATATCGGAATAACCGTCAGTGCAAACAACGTGAGTTTGCCCGATATGGAAAACAACGCGTATACATAGGCAAGCAACTGAAGGGGTTCTTTAAAAACTACCTGCAATGTACCTGTAACAGAGTATTGTACCACCTGAACATCCGACGATACCTTAGACATAATATCGCCTTTACGCTGGTTGGAAAAGAATCCCATATGCATATCCATCACGTTATCAAAGACCACACGTCTCAGATTCAACAGGGTGTTGATACGGAAATTTTCCATAACGCGCTGCGAGAAATAGCGGAACAGGTTACTGATGAATACCGAAATAATAATTCCTATACAAACATATTTTAACGCATCATAGGCACCGAGCTCGGTATATAGCTTATCGGCGTAATACGTGAACCAATCCAAAAAATCAAATGCACTGTCCGGTTTGGTGATGACCATATCTTCCGCAGCGATATCCGAATTTGAACCTTTGAAGAGTACCTGTAGCAAAGGAGCCAGCAGGGCAAGATTTAAGGTACCGAAGATAACAGCGACAACGGTAAAGATAATATATGGAATAGCATATTTCTCTATGGGCTTTGCAAAAGATAATAATCTAAAATATGTCTTCATCTATTCGATTAAGCTACAAACTTAGTATAAAAAAAGGGACTACTTTATTCATATTCAAAAAAATGTTGAATTTTTTACGATTCAACGATAATTGGAATTAACTATATAACGCATTTTTATATGAATTATGATTTTATGTGTGTAACTTTTATACCGCAGGCATATAAACTGTCCCCCGCGGCAAATACACACTATTTATGTTAAACGTAAAAAGTATTTTTATCGACTTTATGCTTATACAAAGCAATTTAAAGTGTCAAACTCATCTGGCGGTACAGCCCCGTGTGTTTATAGAAGAAGGGGTGTCCTTTCTGCGTACATGCCGTGCAACTTTGACAACACACAAAACATTTTTGCGTATAGGCGAAACGACACTGCGTATACGCAAAACTGTTTCGCATGTATGCGATGCAATATGACATGTATGCGATACGACATTGCGTGTATGCAATGCAGGAAAATATAGTATCCCCGCAGTTTTGCGTGTATGCAAGAGCACGTCACGCACACGTTGCGTTGCTTGGCATACACGTTGTGTTGCATCACGTATACGTGATACAACATGGACATCACGCCGAACGTCATGGCATAGTGGCAAAACGGAATAACGTATACGGAAAACGCCACAACCTATAGGTTGTGGCGTTTGGCGTGTATGCAGCGGCTTCATGTATATATGCGAAATTGCAATGCATGTTGTCAAAAGACCGTTCCCTTTGTCTCAACAAGGGAACACATTTTTTTACAAAGGGTTCACCTAATGCCACAAAGAGATCACTTATGAACTGTTTTTTTGGGGGGCATTTTTTAGGTTTTTATCGTTATATAACTCACGTATATAAAAAAATAGGATAATCGAAATATTTTCGATTATCCTATCTGAAAAATACATGTATGTCAGAAACGCTTACTGATGCTTCACTTCCATCTCATCGACGTAATCTTCATTCGGCACGTAGTCGGCTACTATAAGTTCCTTATAATCGACCTTCTCTCCTTTTCCAAAACGCCGCTTGAAGCTATCCATCAAGGAATAGACCACCGGAACGACAACGAGTGTCAGGAAGAGCGAGGAAAGTAAGCCCCCGATAATCACAATCGCTAATCCCCGGTTGGTATCTGCGATACCTCCTGTTGCCATCGCAATAGGGATCATACCGAAAACCATGGCAATGGTCGTCATCAAGATCGGACGAAGCCGGGCATGGTTAGCGGCAACCAGTGCATCGTGGGTATTATCGCCTGCCTCTTTTCTATGGTTGGCAAAGTCCACCAATAGGATCGCATTTTTCGCTACCAGACCGATGAGCATAATAATACCCAGGATGGTAAAGATATTCAGCGTCTGATTGGTCAGCGCCAGCAACAGTAAGGCACCGATAAACGACAATGGAATAGAGAATAAAACCACAAATGGTGTTGCAAAGCTGTCATATAAGGCTACCATAACCAAGTACACCAAGATAATGGAGGCTAACAAGGCAATACCTAAGGTACCGAAACCCTCTTCCTGATTTTCCATGTTACCGCCCCATAGATAAGTCACTCCCGGTTTGCGCGGCAATTCTTTGAACTTCGCTTCCCATTCTTGGGCAACAGTCCCTGCCGGACGGCCGATGACCTGTCCTTTTACGGATACAGATGGTGTTTTATCCCGACGTTCCAACAATGTCGGACCAGATCCGTAGGATACTTCGGCAAACTGATCTAAGGTAACCGATGTACCTTGGGCGTTGATAAACTTTAGCTTACGCACATCTTCGATACCTGTACGACCCTTGTTGTCAAACTGGATATTAATATCATATTCGTTATCACCTGCACGGAATTTGTTATCTGTATTACCCGAAAATGCCGTCTGCATGGTCATACCTACGGTTGCTACATTGAGCCCCAAGGAAGTCATTTTCTCCCGGTCGACCTGCACGTTGATTTCGGGGTTACCAGCCTCTGAGGATAGTTTCACCTGAGAGGATCCCGGTATCTCATTCAGCAGTTTCATCGCTTCGGTAGCAAACTCCAATGCATCGTCCATGGAAGGGCCTACGATAGTCAATGTCAATGGTGCCTGCTCGGCTCCCATCAATCCCATGTTGACAGTGCGTACTTTAGCGCCGATCAACTCGTTTTCTAACTCGCGTTTTAGATCAGCAGAATACACCTTTGAATTCAATACACCGATATATTCGTCTTTGAGGATCACGTGGATCTCCGATTTATACCGTGTGCCGGAGACACCACCGAAACCACCGTCGCTAGACTGACCTACCGTCGTAATCAGACGCTTGACTTCTGGCTTTGCAGCAATATAGTTTTCAGCACGTTGTGTAAGCTGATTGGTCACTTCCAATGAAGCGTCTTTTTCGAGTTCAAACTGTACCATAAACTCACCCTTATCATTCGCGGGGAAAAAGTCGGATCCAATGAATCCCATTCCCACCAATGTAATAGAGCCGAAGAATAGGACTACAGCAATCACCAAGGTGAGGAATTTATTTAACCGCGTAGCCAACGACCATTTTAAGATACCCGACACCCAATGCGTAAATTTGCTCAATCCTCTCTCAAAGCCTAATATAATCCGACCGAAGAAGGAAGAAGAACTGATATGTTCCAATTTTCCAAAGCGGGAATATAACCAAGGTACGACCGTAAAGGAAACCAATAGTGACAGTAAGGTCGATATAATAACGGTCACACAGAACTGTGCGAGGATATTGGCTACCAAACCGGTTGACATGGCTATGGGTAAGAACACCACCACGATAACCAACGTAATCGCACTGACGGTAAAACCAATTTCTTTTGCACCATCAAATGCCGCCCGCACCCTGTTTTTTCCCATCTCCATATGGCGGTGGATATTCTCAATAACGACAATGGCGTCATCCACAAGAATACCAACCACCAAGGACAATCCCAATAAAGACATCAGATTTAAGGTATATCCCATGAAGAGGAACCCGATAAACGTGGCAATCAATGACAAAGGTATTGCGACCATCGTGATAGCGGCATTACGCAGACTATGCAAGAAAAACAACATGATAAAACCCACCAGCACAATAGCCAACATCAAATCTTTCATCACATGGTTGGCCGCACTCAAGGTGTATTCACTGGAGTCGTTGGCCACTAATATCTGTATACCGTCTTTTTCATAGTCTTTCTCGACACCACCGATCACATTTCCTTCATCGTCCTTAACGGAAATGGTCTTCTGCACCAATTTGGATACGGCTACGGCATTCGCATCGGATTGCTTATAGACCTGCATCAAAATGGTATTTTTACGATCCAGACGGGCGATTTTCTCGATTTCGGCAATACCGTCCTGTATATCGGCAATATCGCGAAGGTATATGGTAACTCCCTGCGGTGTCGTAATCGGCAAGGCACGCAGTTCATCTACGGTTGTCACTTTACCGGCCAGACGGATGGTGTTCCGCTTTTCTGCCGACTGTACGCTTCCTGTAGGGAAATCCAGATTAGAAGAAGCGATGACCTGTTGTACTTGGGTGATGGATAACCCGTAACCTTCCAGTTTCTCGGGATCTACCTTCACCTGGATTTCGCGCTCTTCTCCCCCTACCATATCAACCTTGGCAACACCGCTGATACGGGCGAATACAGGTTGTATTTTGTTGTCCAATAAGTCGTATAATTCCTTTTCGGACAAACTGGAAGTAACCGCCAGACTCATGATCGGCAGGTCATCGAGAGAGAACTTATTCAAAGTCGGTGGATCTACATCCTCCGGCAAATCGTTCAATATAGCGTTGATCTTCCGCTGTGCGTCGGTCAGCAAAAAGTTGACATCAGCTCCGTCGTTTAATGTGACCGCTACAACGGAAACGTTTTCCAACGACGTGGACTCAATCTTCTTGACCATCTCCAGCGATGATATGGCGTCTTCTATCTTCTTCGTAACCGTGTTTTCCACCTCTGTCGGCGATGCACCGGGGTATACCGTCTGCACCATGATCACATTGATCTCGAACTTCGGTATCAATTCGTATCCCAATCGGGTATAGGAAAAGATACCACCAAGCACCAAGATGATAAACATCACGATGATTAAGCTTGGTCGTTTTATTGATATTTCAGAAATCTTCATACTACTCGTTCGTTCAGATTATTTAATGATAGTAATAGGCGTTTGATCGAATACGTTTATCTGTCCAGAAATGATAACCTGATCTCCAGCTTCTAAACCGCTTAAAATCTCAACGTAGTTCCCAAAAGTACGTCCTCCGACAACTTCTGCTGCTACCGCTTTTCCATCTTTGGCGAGGAATACTTTGTTGTCACTTACGCTGCCCACAAAAGCCGTACGGGGAACCACCAACACGTCGGCAGCAGATTTTCCGCCGAAGTTAGCTGTTCCGTACATACCTGCACGTAACGCATTCCCGGGATTGGCAATCTCAATCTCTACGGGGAAGTTTAAACTACCATCCGATTTAGGAGCGATAAAGGTTATCCGTCCTTTGATATCCTTGTCCGGATATACGCTTACAGATACATCGACACTTTGGCCAACCTTCAAAGAAGCAACATTCTTTTCATCCACATTGACACGAAGTTTGAGAGTACTCACATTGACAATTTCAAAAGCAGCTGTTCCGGGACTTACATAAGCTCCTGGCTCAATCTGGCGTGCGTTGACGATACCACTTACTGAGGTTTTGATCGTGACATCACCCGCCGTAAGTTTGGCGCTCCGCAGGTTATTCTTTGCGGTTTCGAATTGTAATTTTACCTGATCCAACTGTTGTTTGGTCACCCCTCCTGTTGCATAGGCGCTTTCAAAGCGCTGTACATTGGCCGCTGCATCATCGTATACGGCCTGTGCATTGGCGACATTCACATTCAGTTTATCGCCTTCGACCACAGCCAATGTCTGTCCGGCACCTACATACGAGCCTTCATCGACCAAAACCTTGACCACACGTCCGGACGCTTCTGCCGACACGGTCACTTCCTGCTTGGGTGTAAGTGTTCCATTCGCTACGTAAGAAAGATCGACCGCCTGTACACGAGCTGTATCGATGCGAACAGCAACAGTTTCGTTGGTTACGGCAGCCGCCTCTGTTACAGCCTGGTTCTTTGCCTTATTTTTATTTAAGATGTAAATTATACCTGTTAGTACCGCTGCGACAACAAGTACAGTAATAATTGCGCGTTTCATATAGTTGTTTGTGTGTTAATTATTCGTTTATTAATGATCTTAAATTTCCGTTGGCTTTGATCAATTGGATCTCTGCTACCTTATAGTTTAGTAACGATGTTGTGTAGTTATTTTGCGCATCAGCAAAAGCTTTTTCTGCATCCAGTAGATCGGTTAATGTAGCTAGGCCGTTTTTATAGTTGTTTTCTGTATCTTCTAATACTTCTTTCGCAAGCGATACATTCGAACGATTTGAATTGATTGTAAGCAATGAATTCTTAATCTGCGCCCTTGCATTTTCATTGGCTAAATCTAAAGCTAATTTCGTGTCATCCAAATCCACTTGTGATTGCTTCAGCTGTATTGTCGCTTGATTAATTTTAGCTTTAGTAGCTCCACCATTGAAGATTGGAATGGATAAATTGAGCCCCAAAGCAGAAAATGCGGATTTACTCGTTGCATTTCCAAAAAAAGGCAGTTTTTCTCCAATTGCCGTGTAACCCAAGTTGCCCGAAAACGAAAGCGAGGGATAATAGGCTGCTTTCATACTCTGACGGTTCAATTCCAAAAGTTCTATTTGTTTCTCTAGCATTCTTACTTCTGTCCGTTCTGCTAAAACCAAACTTTCCGTTAATGCTGCGGAAGGATTTACTTCAAATGTCTCTTTCGGTAAGACAATATCTTGTACCATTGGCATACCCACAGCAAACTTCAACGCGTTTTCTTTCAATTCTAATGCATTTACCACAATTTGACGATTAGCCTGCAGGTTATTTACCGCTACATTAGTACGATCTAAGTCAATCTTTCGACCGAGACCAGCGTCAACCAACCCTTGGATAACATCTCTGGTTTTTACGGTGCTATTCAAATTATCGTCAATTGTTTGTAACTGAAGTTGCGTCTGAAAAACATCATAATAGGAATTTGCTACTTTTTCTATTAACTGTTCATCCGTCAATTCTTTGTTGATTAAATAAAATTCCTTCGTCGTTTTAGCCGCCTTCAATCCTGTAAATAAAGATTGATTAAATAATTGCTGATTTACCGTAAAGTTTCCTGTGGCTTGCCAAGGTTGTCCAAATTTTATAATCATCAACGTAGGCTGCCCACCTTCTGGTGTCATTGTTATGGCGTTCTCTTGAATCAAGGGATTATAGGTCAAACTTCCAGATCCGCTGATTTGAGGAAGGGCACCTGCTCTTACCTCGTCGATTTGGTATTCGGCATTTTCTAAATCTAGACTGCTTTTCTTTGCCTCTGCTTTATGCTCCAAAGCATATTTAACAGCTTGCTGAAGTGTCAGCACTTCCTGAGCTTTCAACAGCGATCCTGAAAATAGCCCGATTATTAATAACGTTGTAATTTTACCCGTTTTCATCCTTTTATTTCGTATTTATTCGATTTTCAAATATTAATTTTGTTGCTCTTTTCTGACTGCGAAGTATCTTATCTACGTTTTCGCTATTCGGAATCCCGGTGATAATATCATGGACGTTGTGCATAATACTGATTCCCTTAATGATCTCGATGTAGGCCGAACACGTTTCATCCACATCTTCAATGACAACTTCTCCCGCATCGACAGCCCGAGTAATCAACAACTTCAGCTGATTGAGATCCTCCTTGTGACACTCCTTTAGAAACTCGTTGATCTCCACACCCTTAATCCATTCCAGATTCTCGTTGATGTGCAAGACATAGTACTTTTTAAGATAAGATGAGCGCACCTCCAGCAGAGAAAACATCGTTTCAAGAAAATTGTTACGGTAAGTAGCGATGATTTTCTTTTCTTTCTGGTGGATTTCATTCGTTACATGTTTGATGACATCTTTAATTAATTCCAACTTATCGGGATAATAATAATAAAGATTCGCCTTCGTTATGTTGAGGTCCTCCGCAATTTCGTTCATCGTCGTTTTGTTGAACCCATAATGTGCGAAACGTTTTAACGCAACCTCAACTATTTCCTCCTTACGTTTGTCCATTTTATCTTCTGACTTTTCTTAAAAATTGTTCAAAAGTACAAAAACTCAAATACAAACTCGTAGAAAACGAGTAAAAAAACATTTTCGTGACAAACTGAGAAAAAAAATTAGGAGAAGAGCTTTAAAAACTTCTTACGGTCGACTTTATACAAGCGTGCAGCACGGTAAGAGACGCCGGTCTGGCATTCATCAAGCTCTTTCAGATATCCGAGGTTAACCATCTTTTTCCGAAAGTTTCTTTTATCTAGTGTTTGACCTAAAATCGATTCGTAGACTTGCTGGAGTTGCGTAAGCGTAAATTTTTCGGGCAAGAGCTCGTAAGGTGTAAGCGTGTAGGATAAATTAGTCTTCAACTTCTTCATCGCTAACATCAGGATATCTTTATGGTCAAAGGCCAATTCGGGCAGGTCATCCATGGAAAACCATTTCGCCTGACGCATATAGTTGGTAATGGGTTTAACTTTGTTCTTCACGTTTTCATATTTTACAAAAGCCAAGTAGGCTACCGTGAGGATACGTCCTTCTGGATGCCGTTTTACGCCGGCAAAGGCCGCAAGTTGCTCCATATAGATATCTTTCAGGCCAGTCATTTCATAGGCAATACGTTTGACGGCTGCCTCCATTTCTTCGTCCTTCTCCACAAAAAAACCGGGAATTGCCCACCAGTCTTTGTATGGATATTCATTTCTTTCTGTCAGCAGTACTTTTAAGTCTCCCTCGTGAAAGGTAACAATCACACAATCGATGGTAAAATATGATAACAAAGCCCTGAGATTAAATTATTATTTCAGTTAAAAACTAAACAATAATGGACAAAATTAGTAAAAGAAGCAAAAAAATAACCAAAAAATTTATTAGTGTAAAAAATACACACTATATTCGTGTGGTCTAAATTCTAGTAAATCTTGATGAACATAAAAAAAATAGGAGTTTTTACATCTGGAGGCGACGCTCCGGGAATGAATGCCGCTATACGGGCAGTGGTACGCACGGCCAAATACAAAGGTTTAGAAGTAACAGGGATTTATCGGGGATATGAAGGTATGATGGAAGCCGACTTTGTCGAAATGTCGCGACGGTCGGTCAGTTCGATCATACAAAAAGGCGGTACCATATTGAAATCTGCACGTTGTCTGGCGTTTAAAACCAGGGAAGGGCGACAGCTGGCTTATGATAATCTTAAAAAACACGGCATTGATGCATTAGTCGCTATCGGTGGAGATGGAACATTTACCGGTGCTCACCTATTCTCACAGGAATTTGATATCCCGGTCATGTGTATTCCGGGCACGATAGATAATGATCTATATGGAACGGATTATACATTAGGCTATGATACGGCCAATAATACGGTGATCGAAGCCATCGACAAGATCAGGGATACAGCATCGTCACATAGCCGGGTCTTTTTCATCGAGGTGATGGGCCGCGATTCGGGTTGCATTGCCCTGAATGCGGGTGTGGGTGGTGGCGCGGAAGCAATTTTACTGCCTGAGATCGATTCGGGTATCGACACGTTGTTGGAAGAATTGTCATTTGCCGAGGAGCGGGAGAAAAGTTCCATGATCGTCGTCATTGCCGAAGGCGATCAAAATGGTGGAGCATATAATGTAGCTAAACGTGTTAAAGAAAAATTTGGGCATTTTGACATTAAAGTTAGTATATTAGGACACTTGCAGCGCGGAGGTGCCCCAAGCAGCTTTGATCGGGTACTTGCAACACGGATGGGATACAACGCTGTAAAGGAATTACTCAAAGGAAATACACGGGCTACAGTTGGACTTCGGGGAACTGAAATAATAACGACTCCGCTGGAAGAAGCTCTCCATAGTAAGGAATTTAAACTGGATGAAGAATTGTTGGAAATCGCCAACATAATGAATAAATAGTACATGATATTAGTTATTTTCACTGGATCAAGGTATGCGGACTGGCGTTTAGCCGAGAAAGGAAGAGTATTACATGGCTTCCGGACAGTGGGTATCAACTCGTACATCCAAGATGAAAATTTCATTAATCAGCTATTGAACAAGAATACGGAACTGCTTTATAATGCGGAACGTATCAAACGGATTTTCTTTTTCGGGGCCGGTGCATCGTCGAAGGAAAGGCAGGATAAAATCGCCCGCGTGTTTTCGAGTTTCTTTAAAAATGCGAGAGTCAAGGTATCGCATGACCTTGTTGCCTCAGCGCTATCTACCTTTGGTGATGAAAAAGGCATTATAGGTATCATCGGCTCGGGGTCGAATGCCGCCTATTATACGGGAAAGAAGGTTGTGGAGAACAATTACGGTCTGGGGTATATCCTGGCGGACGAAGGTTCGACCAACTGGTTGGCCCGGATGATGCTTAAGGATTTCCTTATCGACTCCTTACCGTCGGGCATCAAGGAAAAACTACTCGCGAAGCATAATATTGACCGAAAGGTTATTTTGGATCGGATCTATAACAGTCCCAATCCTAACATTTTCTTGACGTCTTTTGCGGAATTTTTCTTCGAAAATAAAACAGATCCGTATATCACAGCGTTAGTGAAAAGAGGATTGAATTTGTATGTGAAAACGTATCTTCTTCCACTGGCCGACAGTTATCCCGATTCGACGATACATTTTACCGGATCGGTAGCGAATAATTTTCCCGAGTGGATCAGAGAAATAGGAGCCGAAAATGGTTTACATATTAAAACGATTATACGGGAACCTATACAGAACTTAATAAAATATTATATCAATAAAAATTAGTAAAAATGAAAATTGGAATCAATGGATTTGGCCGTATCGGCCGTCTGGCTTTTAGAGCAGCAGTAAATCGTAAGGATATCGAAATCGTGGGCATCAATGATCTGGTAGAGCCGGATTATATGGCGTATATGTTAAAATATGATTCTACACATGGTCGGTTTGACGGCACGGTTGAAGTTAAAGACGGTCATTTGGTAGTCAATGGGAAAACAATCCGCGTAACCGCAGAAAGGGACCCTGCAGATTTAAAATGGAATGAAGTGGGTGCTGAAGTTATCATCGAGTCCACAGGTCTTTTCTTAACGCAGGAAGCTGCGCAGAAACATCTTCAGGCTGGCGCAAAGAAAGTTATCATGTCGGCTCCTGCAAAAGACGACACACCTACTTTTGTAATGGGTGTCAACCACAAGGAACTAAAAGCCGACCAGCATATTGTATCAAACGCTTCGTGTACAACAAACTGTCTTGCTCCGCTTGCTAAAGTATTGCACGACAACTTTGGTATTGTAGAAGGTTTGATGACGACAGTGCATGCGGTGACGGCTACACAGAAAACGGTAGACGGCCCATCGGTAAAAGATTGGCGCGGTGGTCGCGGTGCGTATCAAAACATCATCCCCTCCTCTACCGGAGCAGCAAAAGCTGTAGGGTTGGTATTACCTTCACTTCAAGGGAAATTGACAGGTATGTCGTTCCGCGTACCGACAGCAGATGTATCGGTCGTCGACTTGACGGTACGTTTGGAGAAGCCTGCTTCGTACGAAACGATTAAAGCAACCATGAAAGCTGCTTCTGAAGGTGAGCTAAAAGGTATATTGGGTTATACCGAAGATGATGTGGTATCGACCGATTTCTTAGGGGATTCCCGTACGTCTATCTTCGACGCGAAAGCGGGTATCTCATTGAGTGACAACTTCGTTAAAGTGGTATCTTGGTACGATAACGAATGGGGTTACTCCAACAAGATCGTCGACCTGGCGCAAGAGGTCGGTAAATTCATCTAAGAAGGCGAACGTCACCATCATTGCGAGGTAACGAAGCAAACTGGTGATGTAGAAACCCTATAGGAAAGGGCTGTATCAAGAGTAGAAATACTTCAGATACAGCCCTTCTTTTTGTTGATTTATTGAGAATCGGAAATATTGACAGGAAATAATAAAAAATAGCGACAAAATTACAGCATTCTGCCCTTTCAAACCAAGAGGCATCTAATTTGTTTAAAGTTTAAAACAGTTCAAAACATTTACTTTTTAATCTTTTAAAATGAATTTTAACAATTATACAATCAAGGCGCAGGAAGCTATTCAAAAAGCTTCCGAAATTGCTACAGGTAATCAGCAACAAGCCATTGAGCCCGTACATATTTTGAAAGCCCTCCTGACAGTCGATGAGAATGTCATCGGACATTTATTGAAGAAACTCAATGCCAATATCAATTACATCAGCACGGAGGTCGACAAACAGATAGCGGCATTGCCCAAAGTAAGTGGAAGCAATGTTTACCTCAGCAATACCACGGCCTCGGCATTGCAAAAAGCACAAAGTTATCTGAAAGAGTTCAATGATGAATTTGTTTCCATCGAACACATTCTTCTGGGATTATTGTCCACAAAAGATAAGGCAGCAGAACTCCTCAAAGATCAAGGGGTTAACGAAAAGGATTTAAAGCTAGCCATTAAGGAGCTGCGGGGCAATAGCCGGGTAACGGACCAAAATGCAGAAGCGACTTACAATGCGCTGAGCAAATATGCCCGTAATCTGAACGAATATGCGGAGTCGGGAAAGCTTGATCCGGTTATCGGCCGGGATGAGGAGATACGTCGGGTGATGCAGATCCTCTCGCGCAGAACGAAGAACAACCCTATTCTTGTAGGCGAGCCAGGTGTGGGTAAAACAGCCATAGCGGAAGGTATTGCCCATCGTATTATCAAAGGAGACGCACCGGAGAATCTGAAAACAAAAACGGTATTCTCGTTGGATATGGGAGCATTGATTGCAGGAGCTAAATATAAGGGTGAGTTTGAGGAACGGCTAAAAGCTGTCGTCAAAGAGGTGTCTGATTCGAACGGCGAAATTATCTTGTTTATCGATGAGATACATACCCTAGTCGGTGCAGGCGGTGGCGAAGGTGCGATGGACGCCGCCAATATTCTAAAACCGGCCTTAGCACGAGGTGAACTGCGGGCTATAGGGGCGACAACATTGAACGAGTATCAAAAGTATTTTGAGAAGGATAAAGCATTGGAACGTCGTTTCCAGAAAATTATGGTCGAGGAACCGGATGCACAGGATGCGATTTCTATATTACGTGGCTTAAAGGAGCGGTATGAGACGCATCATAAGGTGCGTATCCTGGATGAGGCGATTATAGCCGCCGTGGAATTGTCGCAGCGTTACATTACTGACCGCTTCCTGCCGGACAAAGCAATAGACCTGGTGGATGAGTCGGCCTCCAAGCTACGGCTGGAAATGGATTCGGTACCGGAAGCGGTCGATGAACTGGATCGCCGTATCATGCAACTGGAGATCGAACGGGAGGCTATCAAACGGGAAAATGACGACAAAAAGGTTTCCGAGCTGTCGGAGACGATTGCGAATCTTTCCAATGAGCGGGATTCGTTGAAGGCTGCCTGGCAGTCGGAAAAATCCTTGGTGGATCGGGTGAACCAAGAGATACAGAATATCGAAGATTACAAATTGGAGGCTGATCAGGCGGAACGTGCAGGGGATTATGGGAAGGTAGCTGAGTTGCGTTATGGTAAGATCAAGGAGGCACAGGATAATGTGGAGAAGCTGAAGGCGGAACTGACGGAAAAACAAGATAGCAGCCGTATGTTGAAAGAGGAAGTGACGGCGGAAGATATAGCGGATGTGGTGTCCCGGTGGACCGGTATACCAGTTAGCAAGATGATACAGTCTGAACGGGAGAAACTGCTTAATCTGGAGGAAGAGTTGCACAAACGTGTTGCCGGGCAGGACGAGGCAATCGAAGCGATATCGGATGCGATACGCCGCTCGCGGGCCGGATTGAGCGATGCGAAACGTCCCATAGGATCGTTTATCTTCTTAGGAACAACGGGCGTAGGTAAGACAGAGCTGGCCAAGGCTTTGGCGGAGTTTTTATTTGACGACGAACATGCGCTTGTCCGTATCGATATGTCAGAATATCAGGAACGTCATGCGGTATCGCGACTTATCGGTGCGCCTCCGGGATATGTAGGATATGATGAAGGTGGGCAGCTGACAGAGGCGATACGTCGTCGCCCCTACTCGGTGGTCTTACTGGACGAGATTGAAAAGGCGCATCCGGATGTATTCAATATTCTGTTGCAAGTGTTAGATGATGGACATCTGACGGACAATAAAGGTCGGGTGGTGAACTTCAAGAATACAATCATTATCATGACCTCCAATACGGGATCACATATCATTCAGGAGAACTTCTCGACATTGACGGAGGATAACCATGACGAAGTGCTGGCGAAGACCAAAGATGAGGTTTTTGAATTGCTACAAAAGTCTATTCGTCCGGAGTTCCTGAACCGTATCGACGAGGTGATTATGTTTACACCATTGAGCCGTGATGAAATCGGTGATATCGTACGGATGCAATTTGACCATGTGCGTCAGCAGCTTGCCGAACAGCATATCTTTTTATCCGCAAGTGATGATGCACTGGATTGGCTGGCGCAACTGGGGTACGATCCTGTATACGGCGCGCGCCCGCTGAAGCGTGTCATCCAAAAGCGTGTCTTAAATGAATTGTCCAAGGAAATACTGGCGGGAAAGGTAACCAGTGATTCGATAATCCAACTGGATGTGTTTGACGGCAAGTTTGTGTTTTTGAATAAAAGTGAGTAGGTTGCATGGATGGAAATCAAATTTATTTCAACCCCAGAAGGCAACATTGCGGAAATCATATCAGATGACGTACTCATCAAAAATCAGGAAGAAGCGCTGGATATTATGATGAATTGCTTGTACCAGGGAGCAGATATATTACTACTGTACGAAAAAAACATGAATCCGGCCTTCTTTGATCTCAGCACAAAATTGGCCGGAGACATTTTACAAAAGTTCTCAACCTATCGTGCAAAATTGATTGTTGTAGGGGATTTCAGTAAATATAGCAGTAAAAGCCTGAAGGACTTCATCTACGAAAGTAATGCACAAAAGCGTATTAACTTTGTATCCAGTCGGGATGAAGCCCTGAAAATTTTCAAAAGCAATTAACGGGAATAGAAAGAAGGCGACGTCAACTGGGCCCGATTATTTACGAACTTAGCGAAGCGTTATTAATTCAATAATGCGATCGGCGAATTCGCTGGTTTTTAATAGCGTGGCGTCTTCCATCAGGTTGTAAAAGTCCACCGTGACTGTCTTCTCTCTAATCGTTTTTGACAGCGCAGCAACAATCGTATCGGCAGCTTCCTGCCATCCCATATATTCGAGCATCATGACACCACTGAGTATCACCGAAGAGGGGTTCATCGTATCGGTATTCGCAAAGCGTGGTGCTGTGCCATGGGTGGCTTCGAAGATCGCATGCCCGGTCTTATAGTTGATATTTGCTCCCGGAGCAATACCTATCCCACCTACCATAGCGGCCAAGGCATCCGATATATAGTCTCCATTGAGATTGAGCGTGGCAATGACGGAATAATCTTGCGGAGCCAATAGAATCTGTTGCAGGAAGTTATCGGCAATAATATCCTTTACAATAATTTTTCCTGCCTGCTCAGCTTCTTGCTGTTCCCGATTAGCGGCCTCCTGCCCTTCTTTTTCTTTTGTTCGCTCCCACTGTCCCCATGTATAGGTGTAGTCCCCGAACTCCTGTTCGGCAACTTCAAAACCCCACTGTTTGAAGGCACCTTCCGTAAATTTCATAATATTTCCTTTGTGAACGATGGTTACGGAAGGTCGCTTATGTTGAATAGCATATTCTAACGCCGAGCGAATAAGTCGTTTTGATCCTTCTTCGGACACAATTTTGATGCCCACGGCTGTCGTAGGGGTAAAATGATAATCCACATGGAGAGCATGGTTTAAAAATTCCTTTAACTGTTGGCCTTCTTCTGTACCCGCAGCAAACTCAATCCCGGCATAGATATCTTCTGTATTTTCCCGAAAAACAGCCATATTCACTTTTTCGGGAGATTTGACCGGTGAGGGAACACCTTCATACCATTTTGTTGGTCGTAGACAGACATAAAGATCCAGAGCTTTACGTAAGGCTACATTGAGCGAACGGATTCCACCGCCTATAGGAGTCGTCAACGGCCCTTTGATGCCGACTAAATATTCTTTAAATGTGTCCAATGTTTCGTCAGGAAGCCAGCTTCCGGTTTCATTAAACGCTTTCTCGCCGGCAAGAACTTCTTTCCATTGGATCTTTCGCTTGCCGTCATAGCTATGCGCGACTGCAGCATCAAAAACCCGAACAGATGCCTTCCAGATATCCGGTCCTATACCGTCACCGATAATAAATGGAATGATAGGTTGATCCGGGACCTGAAGATTCCCTTCCTTATGCATTGTAATCTTAGCAGCCATAACTACCTATTTTTCTTTGTTAAACATATTACCTATCTCCCGACTGATCTTACGGAAAATAGGTGCGGTTTTGACATCTTCGTATTCGTCTATATTTTGATCTCCACGATGACTTGGGTAAATCAGAATCAGGTTTCGGCCCTGGTAGTAACTACCAACTCTCTTCCCAAGATTGTCTAATGAATCCCGATAGGATATATCTCCATATCGGGACGATACAAAAACAAGCAGTGTATCTTTATCACTCAAACGCGACAGACCGGCGATATTGTCCCAATCTTCGTAATTTGTAAAGCTCGCCGGTACACTGGATTTTGTTTCTTCCATCTCGCGGCTGATATTCTTTTGCGTCCTCCCATTACACACAAATGTAATAGGAAAGGACAATTCCTGGGCCAATTTAAGTATCTTCTCCATCCAATACTCAAACCCTAGCTCCACCTCGGCCAAAGGAGGAACAAAAACGGTAATAGATTTGTGTGATAAAAGCGGATCATCCAATCGACACATAAATAGGTTCGCATCCGTTTTATTTAATATACTTTCTGCTTTTTCGCCGATAATTTTATCGAGAAAGCTCGTTGCACTGGGCCATCCCATGATAATACAATCTGCAAAAGTCTGTTTGGCCATATGGCTGATACCGCTCGGAATATTAAAGTCAACCGTCGTTAGCATCTCGACCTCAGTTTCTGAACCTGAGGCATATCGTGCCATACTGTCCAAATTCCGACGAGCGTCGATCAAATTCTTTTCAGCCTGTTTATCGTCTGGTACGACACTCAGAATACTTATGGGAAAATGGGACTTTTTGGACTTGACTAAGGTTGCAAAATCAAGTATAGGCTCCATAGTTCCTAAATTGGCGATCGGAATAAGTATCTGTTCTTCTTTTTCATTGACGACATCGATGTGGGTGTCGTCTTGGCGTCCTTCCAGAACAGCCTTTTTAGAAGCATTCTCTGTAATAAGTGACGCGATGATACAGGTTATCAATATTAAAACGATGGTGCCGTTCAACACATTTTCATCAATAATACCGTTGCTATATCCCACCATAATAACGGCTAAGGTAGCGGCGGCATGGGCATTGCTCAGACCGAAAATCAGATTGCGTTGACTGTTGGTATATTTAAAGACCAACTGGGTCGCTGTAGCGGCGAGGAATTTGCCGGAGACCGCTACGACAGTCAACGTAGCGGCTACAATGAGCGCCATCGGACCTTTTGTGAGCACACTGATATCGACAATCATACCTACAGAGATCAAAAAAAACGGAATAAAAATTGCATTTCCAATAAATTCTATCCGGTTCATCAATGCCGAAGAATGTGGTATCAATTTATTTAGTGCTAATCCCGCCACGAATGCACCGATAATAGGCTCGAGCCCGGCCACTTCCGCCAGGAATGCTGCAAAAAAGACAACTGTTAGGACAAAGATGTAATGCCCGGTTTTTTCACCTGCGACGCGTTCGAAAAACCATTTTGCAATTCTTGGAATAACGCCGAACATGATAAATAAAAATACAGCAAAAGAAATCCCCAACGTCACCCAAAACTCCTGATTGATGCTTCCCTGGGAAGCTCCCGTGATAACCGCAAGAATAATCAAAACAGCCGTATCTGTGAGAATAGTTCCTCCAATGGTAATGGCTACAGCTTCGTTTTTAGAAATACCGTATCGGCTGACGATCGGATACGATACCAATGTATGCGTAGCGAACATACTCGCTATAAGTATACTTGGCAGTACATCGTATCCGAGTAGATAATGACAAACCGGAAAACCGATGATAATCGGGATGATAAACGTAAAAAACCCGAAAGCTAAACTTCTATTTTTTGTCTTTTTGAACTCATTCATATCGAGTTCCAGACCGGCGATAAACATGATATAAAGCAAGCCAATCGTCGAAAATAGATCGACAGCAGAGTTTTTTTCCAGCCAGTTGAGGCCATGTGGGCCGATAATGACTCCGGATATAATCAGGCCAATGATACCCGGAACTTTGATCGGGCGAAGTAATATCGGCGACAAGAGTATGATGAACAGGATTAACGCGAAAATTAAAACCGGGTTGCTTAATGGTGCATGAAACGCATCTACTAAATGTTCTATCGCCTTATTATTCATATAGATTGTTTAGATCGTCAAAATTTTATTTTGCTTTAAGACCGAAATATACAAAAAATAGCGGATTTACCTATGAAAATGATAAACCTTTATTTAAACTGTATCGTCTTTATCGGAGAAATACGGGTTATGAGCATAGACGGTATAAACAACACCAATAAGGCAATACCGACCAAAGCTACGTTCAAGAACATGACATCCTGCCACCCAATGGACATGGGTATATATTCGATGTAATAAATCGAGGGGTCGAGTTTAAAGAAATGTGTCTGGGTCTGAAAAACATAGAGCGTTATGGCGAGAAAATTGCCGATCAATAGACCATATCCAATGAGGTAAAAGGAGTTATACAAAAACACCTTTCGGATAGCCCGGCTTTTCATACCTAACGACTTCAGGATGCCGATCATGGAAGTGCGCTCTAATATGGTAATCAGTAAGGCTGAAATCATGTTGATGATCGCCACGATTACCATTAATACAAAAATGATATCGTCATTCATGTCGAGCATATTTAACCAGTTGAAGATATCTGCGAGGTGCTCCACCACATTAGTGGCCTTCATATCGACGGGTAACACTTCATTGACCTGTTCGGTCGTCTGTGCCAAGGCTTCAAAATCCGCCACACGGATTTCATAGGCACCGGCTTCATCGCCTTCGAGATTATTCAGCTTACGTATGAGGGGCAGTGATCCAATGACATAAGAATTATCCAGCTCCTCTGAGTTTGTCCGGAAGATTCCTTTTACCGTGAACTTTCGTTTCCGGTTTTGGTTTTCTTGGACAAAATTCATAATAAAACTACTATCGACGTCGAGGTTCAGACGATTGGCCGTGTATTTTGATATCAGGATCTGATTATCAGCATTGTCTGCGCCAAAATCAAGGGTATCCCCTTTGATGAGAATATTGTCAAGATATTTTTGATTGTAATCCTTATCTACGCCTTTAAGGACAACACCTTCTACTTCTCCGCGGACATTCATAATCCCAATTTTAGTCGCAAAAGGAGATACCGAGACGACATTGGGTAAATGTTTTATTTTTTCGAAATCAGTTACCGAAAGCATAATGGGTGTACGGTCTGCCGTTTGCCCGAGCTCCTGCTTCACGACGAGAATATCACTGAAGAAGCCCCGTTGTTTGGCAGTAACCTCATTCTTGAACCCTCGTAAGATGGCTACAGAAAGAATGATAGCCAGAATTGCCAATGCCAGCGCACCAATAGTCACCCGAACGATCAGTTTCGAAAACGTTCGTTCGCCCTGGAAAATGATCCGCTTTGCTAAGAATAATGGAAAATTCAAGCTTAATTTAAAATTTGTAACTTCGCAAAGTTAACAATTTTGGGCGTCGAAAGATAATTCATATGCGGATAATATTTATGGGAACACCTGCATTTGCGGTAGAGTCCCTCAAGGCTTTAATACAAGCAGGCGAAAATGTGGTTGCAGTTGTCACAGCTCCGGATAAACCGGCTGGAAGAGGACAAAAAATGCAACAATCGCCTGTAAAACAATTTGCATTAGAACAGCATATCCCTGTCTTGCAGCCCGACAAATTGAAGGATACTGTATTTTTAGAAACACTTAAATCCTATCAAGCGGACTTACAGGTTGTCGTTGCATTCCGTATGCTGCCTGAGGTGGTATGGAACATGCCTCCGCGTGGTACGATCAACGTACATGCCTCGCTACTACCCCAATATCGTGGTGCTGCTCCGATCAATCATGTGCTTATCAATGGTGAAAAAGAGACGGGGGTAACAACTTTTCTGTTACAGCACGAAATCGACACAGGTGATATCCTGCTTGCAGAGAAAGTCGATATTCTGGATACGGATACAGCGGGCAGCTTACACGACACACTCATGTATGCTGGTGCCGAAGTGCTCTTAAAAACAATCAAACAGCTTAAAGAAAATAGTTTACATCCTATTCCACAACGTGCCATCGCGGCGGAAAGTCTCCGACACGCTCCTAAAATCTTTAAAGAGGACTGTAAGATTGACTGGAATCAGGATGTAGAGATTATTTATAACAAAATCCGCGGATTAAGCCCTTATCCTACCGCGTTTACGACAATAGAAGGGAAAGTATTAAAGATATTTGAGGCAAGGAAAGAGCGTACTGTACATCACCTTGAAGTAGGAACGTATCAAACAGACGAGAAAAGCTATTTAAGATTTGTCGCGAAAGATGGCTATATCAACCTGCTTATTGTACAGGTTGAAGGCAAAAAGAAGATGGAAGTCAGTGAGTTTTTAAGAGGGTTTCGGTTCAATTCATAAATCATTCATACACAATAATATCTCCCGGCTGACAGTCCAAAGCCTGACAAATGGCGGCCAACGTACTCAAGCGAATCGCTTTCGCTTTTTGGTTTTTTAAGATGGAAAGATTGGAAAGTGTAATACCTACACGACGACTTAACTCGTTTAGGGAAACATTTCTTTTCACCATCATTTCGTCTAATCGTATAATTATTTTCATCTGTGTGTGTTTTTGTTAATGGTGATGAAGCCCTGCCTACCGCAGGCAGGTATCAGATTTTTTCATCTTCCTGTGTAATCCGAATAAATTCTGATGGTTTCATCGTATATGTTGTTTATTGATGTTCAAGTTTTAACCCGCTAAGATATCGACCGAATCGTTATATCGAATATAGAATTAAAGCTTGGTAAAAAAACAAATAGTCGCTCAAATAGTTTTTATAAGAGTGGACATAATATTAAATTCTGTTAAAAGCGTTAAAAACAGGATAAATGGAACGGTTTTTGATGTAAATAAATAATTTTATTCAAACCAGTAATCCACTCATAATGAGGAGATAAATTACATATTTTTTACAAAAGAGTAATACTATTTTTAGTATTTTTGCATTTCATTTCAGAAGAAGTTATATAAATTAATGAGACAGCTCAAAATTACACAATCGATCACTAATCGTGAATCTCAATCCTTAGACAAATATTTGCATGAAATCGGAAAGGTAGATTTAATTACCGCTGAAGAAGAAGTCGTCTTGGCACAGCGTATTCGCGAGGGAGATCAAGTGGCATTAGAGAAGTTGACAAAAACCAATTTACGTTTCGTAGTTTCCGTCGCAAAACAATATCAAAATCAGGGTCTTACTTTGGGTGACCTGATCAATGAAGGAAATCTTGGACTTATCAAAGCAGCAAAACGATTCGACGAAACAAAAGGGTTCAAATTTATTTCTTATGCGGTGTGGTGGATCCGTCAATCCATTTTACAAGCTATTGCTGAACAATCACGTATCGTACGTTTACCTCTCAATCAAGTAGGTTCATTAAGCAAGATCAGCAAAGCTTTTTCAAAACTGGAACAGGAATATGAGCGGGAACCATCTCCGGAAGAATTAGCAGATATTCTGGAAACGACTGTTGACAAAGTGTCGGATACACTTAGTAATTCGGGACGTCATGTATCTATGGACGCACCTTTTGTACAAGGTGAAGAAAATACACTTTTAGATGTATTGGAAAATGCAGATCCGGATACGGATAGTTCGCTGATCGATGAGTCGTTGTCGGAAGAAATCAAACGTTCGTTGTCGACTTTAACGGAAAGAGAACGGGAAATAATTATTTTATTTTTCGGTATCGGTTCTAATCACCCTTTGTCACTTGAAGAAATTGGTGAGAAATTCAGCTTAACGAGAGAGCGCGTACGCCAAATAAAGGATAAAGCCTTACAGCGGTTACGTCATACTTCTCGTAGCAAAATTTTAAAATCTTATTTAGGCTAATACGAATAGCACATACAGGCAAAAGCACAAGTAACCCTTGTGCTTTTTTTATGCTATTTATTATTGTAGATTTTATTGTTGCTTGGCACGGATTTCCAGGTTGACAATAATATCGCGTTTGCGTCCTTCTATCAGCGAAAGATCGCCAGCTACAAATACACCTTTCTTTCCCGAAACCATATTTCGTATACCATATACTGTTGATTCATCACCGGGATCGGACGCTCCTTCGTAACGATAGAGATAATCTATCGTATAATCGTCTGTATAGTCAAATAATTCATCAAACTCCTTATTATAATCTTTGGTGTAACCTCTTTCTCTGAGTTTTTCCAACGCAATACTTGGTGAGTCATAATTAAATATCGTTTCCATATGCTATTCCTTTTTATTAACTAAACAGTTAAAACACAATAGTTGTTTAGCCATAGGCTGCTTTTTGTCAAAAATGCCTTAAATTTGGTTTTTATTTTATCTACATGGCACAACATCACGCACCAGACACTGGACAAACTTCCGCAACGGCTTTTGAACGACTGCTCAGCATCATGAATACGCTTCGTGAGCATTGTCCCTGGGACCGAAAACAAACGATGCAAAGCCTGCGCCACCTGACAATCGAAGAAATGTACGAGTTAGCGGATGCTATTTTGGAGGAAGACGATGAAGAAATTAAAAAGGAATTAGGCGATCTGATGATGCATCTGGTGTTCTATGCACGGATAGCGGAGGAACGGGCTGCTTTCTCCATAAAAGATGTGCTCAATAGTGTGTGTGATAAATTGATAGAAAGACATCCGCATATCTATGGTGATACACAGGTGCGGAATGAAGAGGATGTCAAACAAAATTGGGAAAGTATCAAGTTGAAAGAGGGGCATAAGTCCGTATTATCCGGTGTGCCTTCAGGTCTCCCCTCTCTGGTCAAGGCTTTCCGCATCCAGGATAAAGTCCGTGGTGTAGGATTTGACTGGGAAGATAAAAGTCAGGTCTGGGAAAAAGTAGAAGAAGAGTTGTCAGAGTTTAAAAATGAGTTCGATATACAAGATAAAGAGACTATAAACCCTGACCGAGCAGAGCAGGAGTTTGGAGATCTGCTCTTTTCACTCATCAACTACGCCAGACATCTGGGAATCAACCCTGAAAATGCTTTAGAACGCACCAACAAAAAATTTGTTCGACGCTTTACCTATCTGGAAGGTCGAGCAAAGGAAAATAACCAGAAAATCCAAAATATGTCTCTGGCCGAGATGGACGTCTATTGGAACGAGGCTAAAGCACAAGGATTATAGCGAAGCTATCGGCTTCCTGAGGCCTTTTCCAGTTCGCGAACAAAGTCTTTACCCCAATATTCGATATCATAATGGGAAACCGTATCATATAGGCGTTGCATACGTATCCTTCTTTCATTTTCATCCATAACAACTGCTTTCAATAAGGTTTCTATCATATTTTTTGGATCGTAGGGATTCGTCAATACGGCATAGGGTAATTCGACAGAAGCACCGGCGAATTCAGACAACACCAATACGCCATCCCAATTCTGTAATTTCCCTTTGGTACCCACGAATTCTTTTGCCACTAAATTCAGGCCATCTCTTAAAGGCGTAATCCAGGCGATATCGCATACCCCATAGTGTACGACCACCTCTTCAAAAGGCAATGCACGATAAAAATATTTGATTGGCATCCAATCCATCGTGGCGTATTTACCATTAATCTCTCCGATGGCCTGATGCAGTTCATCTTTGATGCTATCGTAGATTTTCATCCCTTGCGACGGAGGTGTACAGATATTGATCAGTTCGACGCGTTCGCGAAACTCGGGGTACATATCCAAAAAGGCATCGAATGCTTTCACTTTTTCTAACGGCCCTTTTACATAATCTAACCGCTCGATGGAAAGTATCGTTTTTAAGTTCTTTTTCTTATTGATTTCGATATGCTTCGTGATCTTATCGGTCACCTTCTTTTTGTCCAAGCTCCTTTTAATACTCGGCATATTTACCCCCACGGGCTGTGCACCTAAATAAATCTGACGACCTTCGACTTCGATGATTTTTGTCATTTTATCGACGCCTAACGCACAGCTATACGTTAGAAACTGTTTGGCCGCATTGATTGTTTTTACGACTTTAAATGGCACATGGCTACGCAGAACATCGACAAAGTTCTCCACATAGCGCGGAATATGAAAACTGATAAAATCACACTGCAATAAGGAACCGATGATTTCCCGGCGCCATGGAATGATATTGAAAATATCGGCAGCAGGGAAAGCAGTATGATGGAAGAAACCTATTTTTAAATCGGGCCGCAACGGTTTTAAATAGGCTGGAACCATCCAAAGATTGTACTCATGAATCCACACCAAAGCTCCTTCATCGGCCTCTTTTGCTATACGTTCGGCAAAAAGCTTGTTGATTTTAAGATAATGATTCCAATCGTCATGATTGAATTTTGCCTTGTCTACAAATGAAAAGATCGTAGGCCAGAATGCTTCCTTAGAAAAAACACGATAGAATTGATCGATGTCTTTTTTAGAGAGTGAAATCGTCGAACTAATAAGATGCGGGTATTTATCTTCATTAATTAAGGCGTTAGGTACTTCCTTCTTATCTTTCCCCATAACATCCTCGCCTATCCACACACCGGATCGCCCTTTTTCAAATAAACCTAACAGCGAAGGAATGATGCCGTTCGGGCTTTTTGGTGCTGTACGTATCTCTTTGCCGTTTACGATACTTTTCTCATAAGGTAACCTATGGTAGACAATCACGAGCTGATTGCTGTTTTTTGTATGACGTTTCACCTGCTGGGGTTTCTGGCCTTTAAGATACTTTCGAAAGTTATCAAAATGATACATGGCCTCCAGGATACCGCCCGCTCCTGCCGAAGAAGCACAATAAATATGCTCGATATCCCCGACTTTAGCAAGCAGTGTTTCCTCCGACTTTCCTACAGCCACTCCTTTTAATCCAATCTGAAACATAGCCAGATCGTTTAACGTATCGCCGGCTACTAAAACATCTTGTTCGGGCACATTAAGATAATCCACCAGTTTACGTAACGTGCTCCCTTTATTCACGCCTTTGGGCAAGAAATCTAAATATTTGTCAACAGACGTGATAATATCCAGATCATGTGTCTTGGCAATAGCATGTATTTGTTCAAGATCCGTGTCCCGGGAATAAAAATAGGAACTTCGCCGTTGTTGCGGGACTTCCTGAAAGCTGATGCCATCAATTTTTAGGACATCTTCCTGAATAGCATACACTTTGGGCCAACGGGCTTCAATATCAGCCTGTATACCTTCTACTTCTTCTAATGTGTGCCCGTTTACGACAGTGGCTCCTACGTCTGCAATGATGTAATCGGGCGTAGGAATTAAAGGATCACTCAATAATGGAATTACGGACTCCAGACCTCTTCCGGTCACAAATACCAGCTGTATATCTTTCGTATGTTTTATTATTCTATATAAACGAAGGCGGTCTTCTGTTTTTCCGCCCAAAAAAGTTCCATCTAAATCTGTTGCTAAAATCATCTTCTATTTTATGTTTGTCTCTAATATTTTAAATTCTGTCTGCGCCGACATATGTTTGTAAAGAATACGGTATATAGTCGTAAGGATGGGCATTTTACATCCAAGGTGCTTAGCGGTCTCATACAACCCTTTTGTGGCCCAGTAACCTTCAGCAACCATATCCATTGTTCTTTTCACTTTCTCCACGCCCATCCCTCTTCCGATCAACTCACCAAAATTCCGATTACGGCTATACGTGGAATAGGCCGTTACGAGGAGATCACCTATATAGGAGGAGTTTGCAATATCCACATCGGTATGCATCGATAGGAGCAACTTCCGGAGCTCCTCAATGGCATTCGCCACCAATACTGCCTTAAAGTTATCGCCATAATGTAAGCCATCCGAGATACCGCATGCAATGCCGATAACATTTTTATAAATTGCCGCATATTCAATACCCAACAGGTCATCTTTGAGCGAAATATCGATATAAGAGGCATTAAAATAATCGACTAAAGAGTTCCGGAGAGCCTCATTCTTGGAACAAATCGTCAGGTAGGTTTTCTTATTACGAGCAATCTCTTCCGCATGGCATGGTCCCGCAAGTATAGCCTGATCCTGAGAATTGATCTGTAATCGCTCGCTCAGATACACCGAAGGCAGTACATTATCCACGCCAACTGTTCCTTTGATCGAACTCATGACTTTTTTATTTTCAAACCATACTGGATCGAGCTGATCGACGGTTGACTCCAAGTAGGCACTCGGAACAACGAACAGGATTTTGGTAGATTTCTCGATGACATGTTGTATATCTGTACTGGGATATACGAATGATTTATCCAATTGGACGTGATTGAGATAATCTGGATTTCTACCTTCCTGGGCAATACACGCAACTTGATCAGGTCGTCTTAGAAACCAGTTCACCTGAACACCATTTTCTGTAAGGATTTTGACCAACGCCGTGGCCCAGCTACCGCCCCCTATAACACTTATCTCTTTCAATTTCTACGGGTTTTTTCGGATTCACGAATAACATTGTACCGATACAATGTCGTATTAGGTGGACAAAGGTATAAAAAAATAGCGTATTTTCAAACCATTAGTTTATTACACCCAAAATAGCTAACTATTCGTTACTTTTTTTGATTTAAAATAAACGGAGATATAAACAGTAGATTTGGATAAAATAAAGTCTGCACAACAAATTAATTTGTATATTGTTGAGTATATAGGTAAACACCAAATAAATACATGAAGAGAACAATCAAAACGCACAAAATACGTATTGGAGATATTAGCATTTCGTATTATCTGAAAGAGGCAACAGCACAAAGCAATAAAACCATAGTCTTTATTCACGGGTTCCCGTTTAACAAAAACAGCTGGCGCCCTCAGCTCGAAAGTTTAGCAGATGACGTAACCGGTATTGCTATAGACGTGCGTGGACACGGGTTGAGCACGATGGGACATGGCTTTTTTAGCATTGACGTATTTGCCAAGGATCTGAAAGTTTTCATAGAAAAACTGAAATTGGATCCTATTATCTTATGTGGTGTATCCATGGGAGGGTATATAGCACTGCGTGCGTATGAGCTGTTTCCAGAAAAAATAATCGGGTTAATTCTAAGCGATACACATCATCTGGCAGATAATAATGAAGGTAAACAGAAACGGTTTGATAGCATACAGGCCTTGCTGGAACACGGCAAGAGACCTTTTGCCATTGGGTTTGTCAGCAATCTGTTTGCAAAAAAAACAATCGAAAATCTGCCGGAAACTGTTGAACTGATAAAAAGTAGTATCCGGAGAAATAATATCCGTAGCATTTGTGCGACCTTATTAGCCTTGGCATCGCGTACGGGTACAAGTGCGGTACTCTCCAAAATAAATATACCGACCTTGATCATCCGAGGCAGCGAAGACAAGATTACACCGCGTCCACATATGGAAGAGCTCCATCAAGCCATTGCTCATTCGCAATATGTCGAACTTGAAGGCTGTGGGCATCTACCCAACCTCGAGGATGTCGCAGGCTTTAATAAACTGATGAATGATTTTCTTACGGAAATTTAAAAAACAATACGATTGCCGACGGTTAAGCCATTGTTTTTCGCCATCACCCCGCACAAATGAAACAACAGCCTTGCTCCTACGTTTCCGTCCCATTCGTCGTCACCAGGAGCTACTTCGACTAAATCAATACCGATAATTGTTTTCGTCGATTCGGTAAGTCGGTTGAGTAGATAAATCGCCTGTTCATAAGACAGCCCTCCGGGAACAGGTGTTCCGGTATTGGGGCAATACCATTGCTGGAGAACATCGATATCGAAACTAACGGCAACATGCTCGGGCAACGAATCGATAATCTCGTCTGCCTGTTCCTGCCATGTTTTTCCTTCAAAAAGGCGTCTTTTTAAATCGGCATCAGTAAATACGGTCACTTTATCGGAGGAAAGAGCGACCTCTACTTCTTCTGCACAAAAATCCCGAATACCCACCTGTGTGAGCTTGCTTACCTGTGGAAGTTGCAATGCATTATACATAATGGAAGCATGGGAATAGGTAAATCCTTCGTAGGCTTTACGAAGATCCATGTGTGCATCGAAATGTAGGATACCAAAATCTGGATATTTTGTTCCGAGCGCATCGTAATAGCCTAATGGTGTGGAATGATCTCCTCCTAATAGGATGACAAGTTTGTTCTTCGCCTGCCAAGACAACACACGTTCTTTTAGTTCAGCTCGAAGCTGAGCCGAAGCAGCGTTGATACTTGACAAACTTTCCTTTAATTCGGAATCTTGATCGATATCTTCGCCATTTTCCAGGGCTTCGATTATAGGCTGTGCCTTCGTTTTATAAAAGTCGCTAGTCGCTTTCCAATGTGCTGGTCCTTCGTCGAGATAAATGCCGACTTTCCATAAGTCAGGGAAATCCTGATGTGACAAATCGACCTGATAAGATGCATCAAGGATAGCCTTTGGACCTTCAGAAGCGCCGGCACCGTAGCTTACCGTGACTTCCCAAGGTACGGCGATAATGACAATGTCACTTTCTTCTGCTGTAAAAGGTAGCCCATAGATGCTTGCATCCGCCAATCCTGGCTGGGATGGGTCAAAGTTTTTGATTTTTTCTGCTTTTGTCGACGTCGTCTGCATAACGATTTCCGGTTTATTGTGCGTACACATAACGTACTTCTTCCCGTAAATTATAACGGGAAGCCATTACTTCTCCATAAGCGCCAGCCGTACGGATCGCAATCATATCACCTCTTTTGCTTATCGGTAATTCTACTTCTTTACCAAAACAGTCTGAACTTTCACAAATCGGCCCTACCACATCATAGTTCAACATCGTACCCTTTTGGTATTCACCTATGCGCTCAATCTTATGATAAGCTTGATATAATGCCGGCCGCATCAATTCGGTCATACCGGCATCGACTATCAAGAAGTGTTTTTTTATACCGCTTTTTGTATAAAGTACTTTACTGACAAGACTGCCACATTGCGCTACCAAAGCTCTCCCCAGTTCAAAATGGACTTCCTGCTGTGCGTTTCTTTCTAAAAACCTGTCAAAAACATCAAAATAAGCCTCAAAATCTGGAATGGGATTTTCATCGGGAGCTTTATAATCGACACCTAGCCCGCCACCGACGTTGATCACTTTAATGTACGTCCCACGGTCTTCAAACCAAGTCTTCCACTCATTTACTTTAACACACAGGCTCTTAAAAACGTTCATATCTAAAATCTGTGATCCGACATGAAAATGTAAACCCACCAAGTTTAGATTAGCACAAGCACGTAATACAGATGCCGCCTTCTCTAACTCAGAATTGGGTACACCGAATTTATTTTCGTCCAATCCCGTTGTAATATAATGATGGGTATTCGCATCGATATTGGGATTAATCCGTAAAGATACCTGAGCGGTTACACCGGCTTGTCCTGCAAGCGTATTGATAACTTCAAGCTCCTGTATAGATTCCACATTGAATGCAAAAATACCATGATGCAATGCCGTATTGATTTCCTTATCCGACTTCCCCACTCCCGCAAAGGTAATCTGATCTGCACCGAAACCCATATCAATGGCTTTTTGCACTTCATTTCCACTTACACAATCAGCACCGAAGCCTTTGGATTGGATAACTTCCAGAATACGGTCATTATAATTCGCTTTCAAGGCATAATGAACGTGAAAGTTTCGCTTATCTGCCGCGCGCTTAGCTGCATCAAGCGTCCGTCCAAGCAAGTCCAGGTCGTAATAATAAAAAGGGGTTTCTAATGCAGAAAACTGGTCTAATATCGTCTTATTTCTGAACATTATTCGTTAAAATAATCGCGTATGCAATGATCGTAAAGCCTCGGTTTTATGCGTAGAATCCAACAATATAGACACATTATAATCTGATCCCCCATAAGATATCATACGGACAGGCAGATGTTTTACAGCGTCTAGTACCCGCGCAGCATATCCATGTGTATTCGCACGGAAATCACCAACGACACATATGATCGTCTGTCCTTCATCTACACCCACTTTTCCAAATAACTCAACCTCTTTTATGATTTCGAGCAGGTTGTTCGTATCGTCAATCGTCAAGGACACAGCGACTTCAGAAGTTGTAATCATATCGATTGGCGTTTTATAACGCTCGAATATTTCAAACACTTTCCGCAGGAAACCATAAGCCAGCAACATCCGTGTCGAATGAATGTGGATGGCGGTAATCCCATCTTTGGCAGCGATGGCACGTATTGTTCCTTTCTCTCCTCCGTTTTTCGATATCAACGTCCCATGAGCCTGAGGATCCATAGTGTTCAACAGACGAACAGGGACATTATATTTTTGAGCCGGAAATACACTTTGCGGATGCAATATCTTTGCCCCAAAGTAAGCGAGCTCCGCGGCTTCGTCAAAGCTCAGATTAGCGATCGGTTTGGTGCCGCTTACTATTCTTGGATCATTATTATGCATCCCATCGATGTCCGTCCATATCTGCACTTCCTCCGCGCCTAAAGCAGCGCCGATCAATGATGCCGTATAATCGGATCCGCCCCTTCTTAAGTTATCGATCTCGCCGAAAGAATTGCGGCAAATATATCCCTGCGTGATAAACAACATATTATCCGGATGTTCCGAGATCAATGGTGTAAGTTTCTCCGTGATATAGCTAACAACAGGCTCATTGTCTTCGTCTATTTTCATGAAATCCAAGGCAGGTAACAGCACGGATGGCACACCAATCTCCTGCAGGTGAAAATGCCATAATGTAGTGGAGAGAAGCTCGCCCTGTGCCAGGATAACCTTCTCCTCTGTCGGCGTAAAAAGATCATTACCCAATGCTTCAATAAGATTGAAGTGATAGTCGATAAGCTCCTTACCCTTCTTCAGCCCTTCTTCGGTGGTGAAAAGCGCTGCAATCAGCCCCTCATATTTATCTTTGTGGCTTTTTATCAACTTCTTCGCTTCGTCACGCCTGCTGTCCAAAAATGCCTGTCCGATCTCGACCAACGCATTTGTTGTGCCCGAAACAGCAGATAGTACTACAATTTGACGTTCAGAAGGGTCTACAATCTGCAATAACCCTTTGATACGTTCCGCACTTCCCACAGAAGTTCCACCGAATTTTAGAATTTTCATATCTAAACTTAATTATTTTTAGCTGTCGAATATAGTTAATGCTACGTAAAGTAAAAAGGGGCAGAAAAATTATTTCTTCAAGTTTTCAATTAATAAAGAAGCAAGCTCCTCTCCTATACGCTCCTGTGCTTCATTTGTCGCTGCTCCGATATGCGGCGTAAGTGAAACCTTCGGATGAGACAGCAACGATTTTCTTGGCGTTGGCTCATTCTCAAAGACATCAATACCTGCAAAAGATACTTTGCCGGCATCCAATGCTTTTAATAATCCCTCTTCATCAATCACACCGCCCCGAGAGGCATTGACAAGCGCTACGCCATCTTTCAAAAGAGCAAACTCTTCTTCACCAATGAAAGGTTTATCCAAAAACGGCACATGCAAAGAAATAAAGTCGGACGTACGCAATAATTCGTCTTTCTCAACCTGTTTTACCGGAACGTCCACCTTTAAGCCTCCGGATAAATCCAGCGACAAAGACTTAGGGCCTTCGAACAAATCATAATAAACAACATCCATACCTAAACCTAACGCAATCTTTGCCGTCTCACGGCCTATACGGCCAAAACCGACGACACCAATTGTCTTTCCTTTCAATTCTACTCCGGCGCCGTAAGCCTTTTTTAAAGCACCAAACTTCGTATCACCTTCGATAGGCATTTTGCGGTTTGAATCATACAGAAAACGAACACCATTTAGCAAGTGCGCAAATACCAACTCTCCGACAGAGTGAGACGATGCCGCTGGCGTATTTACGACAGCGATTCCTTTAGACCGAGCATAATCCACGTCGATATTATCCATTCCCACACCACCGCGGCCTATTACTTTTATATTTGGGCATGCATCAATCAACGGCTGTCTTACCTTTGTCGCACTTCTAACCGTAATTGCATCGTATGCATTTAATCGAGTTATCAACTCTTCTTGTGGAATATGATTGGTATCTACCTCAAAACCAGCTTCCTCTAATATTCTTTTTCCAACGGGATCAATACCGTCATTTGCTAATATTCTCATTTTATAAATTAAAATCTCAAAATTAAAGTCGTTGCTTCCTAAATACTACTTATGTTTTTCTTCGAATTCCCGCATGGTATCAACTAACGCGTTGATCGAAGTCAGCGTTAATGCATTATAAATAGAAGCTCTAAAACCACCGACCGAACGGTGTCCTTTGATACCAATCAGGTTTCTTTCTGCTGCCAACGCGGAAAATTCTGCTTCAAGTTCCGGATTTTCCATAACGAAAGTTACATTCATTCTGGATCGGTCTTCTACAGCTGCAGTACCTTTGAAAAAAGGATTGCGGTCAATCTCATCGTACAACGTCCGGGCTTTGATAATATTCTCTTGTTCGATAACCGACACCCCGCCTTTTGCTTTCAACCATTTTAAATTCAACATGGATACGTATATAGAGAACACTGGAGGTGTGTTGTACATCGACCCAGCCTTGATATGTGGCTCATATTCCAACATCGTTGGAATTATACGACCTGATTTTCCTAAGATTTCATCTTTTACAATAACCAAAGTCACCCCAGCAGGGCCCATATTTTTCTGTGCTCCCGCATAGATCAAATCAAATTCACTTACATCAATCACACGGCTTAATATATCAGAGGACATATCCACTACGGTAGAAACAGTTGTTTGGGGTTTCTCAAAAACTTCCGTTCCGTAAATCGTATTATTGGATGTGTAGTGGAAATATGAAACATCTGTCGGTACGGTGATATTCTTCGGAATATAACTATAGTTTTTGTCCGAGGATGAGGCTACGATCTCTACTTGCCCGAGCTTCTTCGCTTCCTTAGCCGCTTTGGTCGCCCATACGCCGGTATCCAAATAAGCAGCTTTCCCTCCTTCTGGCAGAAGGTTCAACGGAACCATCGCAAATTGTTGACTTGCACCACCTTGCAAAAACAATATGGAGTAATTCTGGGGTACGTTCAACAGTTCCCGCACCAACCGTTCTGCTTCAACAGCTACCTCTGCAAATTCTTTGGAACGGTGTGAAATTTCTAGTATCGACAATCCGGTATTGTTGAAATTTAACACAGCCTGAGATGCTTCCTGAAATACTTCTTGTGGTAAAATACATGGCCCTGCACCAAAATTGTGTTTCATAATATATTTGTGTTTAATAAGTGAAATTATTTTTATGGGACAAAGGTAGGAATATTTTCTTATCTATTTATCAATCAACGCCCCCTTAAATTTAAAAATAATGTAATATTGACAGCGTAAACGTAGAAAAATGATTATACTTCACTTTAAATATTGAAAATACCTAAACGACACAAAATTAGGGTCTACTATTTTTCAAAGCGGAATAAAACAAAGTAAAATAAGATGGATTTCAGATGTTAAAAACGCTTAAATTGTGCACATCTTTATATACGGAAAGCGAGATAAAAGTCGTATCTTCGCATCCAAAGTGTCATTCCACGGCATTTTATTTAGTTTTACAGAAACCAGATAAATAATGGCTGAAGAAACAGAAAACGAAAACAGTTTATTGCCTGCTAACGACAGGATTGTAAAAATCAACATTGAAGACCAGATGAAATCTGCTTACATCGATTATTCGATGTCGGTGATTGTTTCCCGCGCCCTTCCTGATGCACGTGACGGCCTGAAGCCTGTACACAGACGTGTATTATTTGGTATGGAAGAACTCGGCGTGACATCTGGCAAACCTTACAAGAAATCTGCTCGTATCGTCGGAGATGTATTGGGTAAATATCACCCTCATGGCGATTCGTCTGTATATGATACCATGGTGCGTATGGCACAGGAGTGGTCCCTACGCTACCCTTTGGTCGACGGACAGGGTAACTACGGTTCTTTAGATGGTGATCCACCGGCAGCCATGCGGTACACGGAAGCTCGACTGCGTAAGATCGCGGAAGAGATGCTCTCCGATATCAAAAAAGATACCGTCGATTTCCAACTTAACTTTGATGACTCGATGGAAGAACCAACCGTTCTTCCCACACGTATCCCCAACCTTCTTGTAAACGGTGCTTCCGGTATTGCCGTAGGTATGGCAACCAATATGGCACCTCACAACCTCACCGAGGTCATCGACGGTACCGTAGCTTATATTGACAACCGGGATATTGAAGTTTCCGAACTGATGCAGTTCGTTAAAGGCCCTGATTTTCCAACAGGTGGCATCATATATGGTCACAATGGTGTCCGTGAAGCTTTCGAAACAGGCCGTGGTAGAGTCGTCATGCGTGCGAAAGCGGAAATAGAAGCAACCAAGTCGGGACGCGAGATCATTGTTGTCACAGAGATACCTTATCTCGTCAACAAGGCCGATATGATCAAACGTACTGTAGATCTGATCAACGAAAAGAAAATAGAAGGTATTTCTGAAATTCGTGACGAATCAGCAAGAGATATACGTATTGTCTATGAAGTGAAAAGGGATGCGAACGCCAACGTTGTCCTAAATAATCTTTACAAATACACATCCTTACAGTCCTCTTTTTCAGTCAACAACATTGCACTGGTCAAAGGCCGCCCTATGTTGATGAATCTTAAGGATATGATCCATGAATTTGTGGAGCATAGACACGAGGTAGTTATACGGCGTACCAAGTATGAGTTAGCGGAGGCCGAAAAACGAGCTCATATCTTAGAGGGGTACCTTATCGCATTAGATCATCTGGATGAAGTGATCAAGTTAATCCGTAACTCGGATACGCCTGAAGATGCCCGTGTGGGATTGATGGAACGCTTCGGTCTCTCTGATCTACAAGCTCGTGCTATCCTCGACATGACCTTACGTAGGTTGACAGGACTGGAACGGGATAAGATCAAAGAAGAGTATGCCGAGTTGATGAAAACCATTGAATACTTGAAGCTGGTTCTTTCGGACGAAAGTTTACGGATGCAGATCATTAAAGAAGAGCTGATTGAGGTGAAAGAGAAATATGGGGACGAACGTCGCTCGCTCATTGTTCATTCTGCTGAAGATATGACGATGGAAGATTTTATTGACGATGAGGAGATCGTCATCACCATCTCACATAATAGTTATGTTAAACGTACTCCCCTATCGGAATATCGTCGCCAAGGGCGCGGTGGGAAGGGGGCAATCGGTACAAACACACGTGATGAGGATTTTACCGAGCATATCATTACTGCAACCGCCCATAATTACATGTTGTTGTTTACGGAAGCAGGTCGCTGTTTCTGGCTACGGGCATTCGAAATTCCGGAAGGCAGCCGCACATCACGAGGACGTGCCCTGCAGAATATCATTAACATACCGAAAGATGATAAAATTAAAGCTTATATACTCGTGAAGAACCTGAAGGATCAGGAGTATTTGGAGAATAATTTTATTATCATGTGTACCAAGCAAGGTACAATCAAGAAAACCTCGCTTGAAGCGTATTCAAGACCACGGGCCAACGGTATTAATGCTATTAACATCAACGAAGGTGACCAATTACTCGAAGCATGTTTGACCAGCGGCAAAAGCGAAATTGTCATGGCATTGCGCTCGGGCAGAGCCATACGTTTCAATGAAAGCACCGTGCGCCCTATGGGACGTACAGCAACAGGAGTACGAGGTGTAACATTAGCAGGACCGGAAGATGAAGTTGTTGGCATGATTAGTGTGGATAGTTCGGAGATTTCTGTTCTTGTGGTTTCAGAGAAAGGTTATGGTAAACGTACCGACATTGATGATTATCGCATTACAAACCGAGGTGGTAAAGGTGTAAAGACGATCAACGTAACAGAGAAAACAGGAAATCTTGTTGCTATCAAAGGTGTAACAGACCAAGATGACCTGATGATAATCAATAAATCAGGTATTGTGATCCGTATCGGTGTAGACTCCCTACGGGTGATGGGACGAGCAACCCAAGGTGTACGGCTAATTACGTTGAAAGAACATGACGAAATAGCGTCGATCACAAAGGTGGTGCGTGAGGAAGATGAAAACCTCGATGAAGAAAACGTCGAGGGGCAACAGACAGACAATACGGATTTGACAGATGATGTAAACACTGAAGAACAATAAATAATGAAGAATATTCTGTTCTCTTTATTATTAGTAGGTATAGGGACAGCTGCTGTAGGCCAATCCAACTATAAAGAGGCCTCCAACAGTCTGGCTCGTTATATGCAATCGGGTGACGTTAAACAGTTAGAGACGGCGAAGAAATTTACAGACGCGGCGTACAAGACCAGACGTGACTCCTCCAGCTCCCGTAATAATCTCCTGCGGGCGATGATTTATAGTTCATTGGCCTATGCCGATTCGACACGAAAGATTAAATCGGACAAAGATCCGATACTTGTTGCGAAAGAAGCTGACGCCCGCATTCGTGAACGGGACAGGGAGAAATTCAGTAACGAAATCAATTATATCCATCAAAACTTAATTGCCGCTTACATATATAAGGCGAATAAAGAAATCGTGGAGAAAAAGTACGCTGATGCTTATCAAAGTTACTTGGAAGTAGAGAATCTCGGCAATAGCACGGCAGATGTCGTCTATAATTTAGCCTTATTATCTAGTCAGGCGGGTAAAACTGATAAGTCTATTGGATATTATACAACATTGATAAAAGAAACAGATGCAAATGCTGCAAAATACCTTGAGTTAGCCGAGCTATATAAGGCAAAAAAGGATATGCAGCAATACTTGTCTACGTTAGAAAGCGCCAGGACCAAATTTCCGAAGAATAAACAGATTTTATTTCATCTTATTGAAATATATAATCTCAATAAGTCTTATGCCGCCATCACACCCATTATCGACGAAGCTATCGCCTATGAACCCACCAATATAGATCTCATCTATTTAGCTGGGTACGCGAATGAGAACATCGGAAATATTGATCGGGCTATATCTTATTATCAGAAAATAATAACATTGGACAGCAACAATTATAGTGCAAATCTCGCATTGGGATTAATTTTTCTGAATAACTTTTTGAAAAATGCGCATGATCTAAAAGATCAGTACAATGCACAAAATTATTTGCTTAAAGCAAATGAGATTAAACCTTACGACATCAGTGCGCTCAAAGGATTAGCGATGTATTATAAAACAGCTGGCGATGAAAGCCAGTTGGATCGTGTAAATTTATTATTGAATCAACTCTCAAATAATTAAAGTATGAATATCAAAAGTATTGCAATGTTTTCTGCCTTTTTAATGATTGGCAGCATATCTTTCGGACAAACCAGTAATCTCAGAAAAACGGCAAAGAATATCCAACAATATGATGAATTGCGCGTTGCGGGTACACCGCAATTGGGCAAAACCTATATTGAAGGAGCTAAAGAAGCTATAGATGCGGCTTCGGTACATGACAAGACAAAAGACTTGGCCGAAACGTGGATGTATTATGCATTAGTGTATAGTAATTTGGCTACCGCAGATAAAAGCCAAGCATACGCTGATAAAGCTAAGGAAGGTATCGAGAAGGCAACGGCATTAGATAAGGACGGAAAACATAAACAGAATATTGAAGTTGCAGAACAATTGTTAGGCAGCTACAACTTCAATCAAGGTGTCGCAAACTGGGAGAAAAAAGATTTTAAATCGGCATATAGCTCTTTCAGTACAGCCTTGGAATATATGCCGGGTGACACAACCCTTATCTATTATTCGGGGTTAGCCGCAATCCAAAATCAAGATTATAAAAATGGTATTGAGAAATACAAACAACTTATTGATAGAAAGGATTTCTCATCACATAAAATAGTAATGGTCGACTTGCCAAAGCTTTATCTTTCCATGAAGGATACGGCATCTGCTATCGAATACGCGGCAAAAGCAGTAGAAGCCTATCCCGAGGATAAAGGTGCTGCCGTACAAAATATCGAATTGAATCTGATAGTGGGCAATAACGAGCAGGTACTTTCTAATATCCAATCGCAGATTGCTAAAGATCCACAAAACAAGAATCTCTATTATTATTTAGGAATTGCCGAATCGGCAAATAACAATTCCAGTAACGCGCTTGCAGCCTACAATAAAGCTATCGAGTTAGATCCCAACTATGCCGACGCAAATTTAAATGCGGGTGTCGTATTGATGAACCAAGTACGTGATGAGTTAAACGAATTGAATAGCTCCAATGTAACCGCTACAGTACAGAATGCCAAACTGAAAGAGCTGAAGGAGAAATTAAAACCTGTTGAAGCTTTTTTTACCAAGGTTATTGAAGTAGAGCCTGCTAATACAAGCGCGCTACGTGGTCTCAAACAATATTACGATTTCGTCGAAAATGAGGCGAAGTCAAAAGAGATAGCACAGAAACTTGAGGACGCACAAAAATAACCTCAGTTCTTCTATTGTATAAAAAAACCTTCATGATATCATGAAGGTTTTTTTTTGTTCAATTTCTATTTCTTTATATAATCTATTCATGCATGCTTCTTACCAGTAAACGGTATACAGTGCAGTCACAACGATGATCACAATAGCAGATCCTATAACAAATGCGGGATGAGCTTTGAACATTTTCGGGTCGACTTCTAAGCCATTGGGGACAACTCCTTTGGCATTGTCAATCTTACTGATGATTATCATACCTAAAACACATAATAAGAATACAATCCCCATACGATCGATAAATGGAATTTCATAAACTCCAGCCGCATTCGGTACCGCAAAATTGATGGATGACAAAAACTCCAAATCCATCAGTTGAGGTGAAAACTTCAACAGTACAGAGAAAATAAACCCACCTACCGTAGCAAAAAGAGCCGCATTGGATGTGGTTTTCTTCCAAAAGAAACCGAGCAAGAACATGGCAAATATCCCGGGAGAAACAAATCCTGTGTATTCCTGGATGTACTGAAAGCCTTGTTTACCTTCTCCCATTAATGCATCGCCGACAATCAATGCTAAAAGCGTTCCTAATAAGAGAGAAATGACAACTGTTATTTTACCCACGTTCACTAACCGCGCTTCACTTGCATTTTTGTGAAAAGCTTTTTGATAAATATCGAGTGTAAAAATTGTCGCAATACTATTGGCCTTACCTGCTAAAGATGCTACAATTGCTGCCGTTAATGCAGCAAATGAAAGCCCTTTTAATCCTGTGGGCAACAACGTCAGTAAAGCCGGATATGCCTTATTCGGATCCTGAACACCAGAACTTGCCAACATTTCGTCTGCTCCTATAACTCCAATATCATTCTTAATGATGTAATATACAGCTATCCCAGGTATTACAACGATTAAGGGCATTAACAATTTTAAGAAAGCTGCAAATAGAAGTCCATTTCTTGCCGTGGGTAAGGAAGCTCCTAATGCTCTTTGGGTAATGTATTGATTACAGCCCCAATAACTCAAGTTAGCAATCCAAAGCCCTCCCACCAGGACACTTAATCCCGGCAAATCCATGTAATTTTCATTGTCTGGCTTAAATATCATATCGAAATGTTCGGAAGCTCCCTTCTGCAGATTATCAAATCCTACCAAAAGGCCCTGTCCGTCAGCAATAATATCCAGTGCAATATAGACGGCTACCAACCCTCCTATAATCAATACCAATACCTGAATAACATCGGTATAACCAATAACTTTCATTCCACCCAACGTAATAAAGATGGCAAAAATTGCGGTCAGGATGATACAGGCGCCTATACTTATGCCCGATATCCCGCTTATCGCAACGGCACCTAAATAGAGTATGGACATTAAGTTGACCACGATATACAACATCAACCAGAATATCGCCATGATCATTGCTACAGTTCCGTTGTACCGTTGGTGGAGAAACTGAGGCATGGTAAAAATCTTGTTTTTGAGGTACACTGGCATAAAGAATATAGCCACAATAATAAGTGTAATAGCGGCCATCCATTCATAGGCAGCAATGGCAAGCCCCATTTTGTAACCGGAGCCGCTCATACCGATAAACTGTTCTGCCGAAATATTGGAAGCAATAAGGGATGCTCCGATCGCCCACCACGTCAGTGAGCCTTCGGCTAAAAAATAGTCTTTTGAATCAGCCTGCGCGGATTTTTTTCTGTAATAAATGTACAGTCCGTAAGCAACGACGATTACGAAGTACAATCCGAAAACAATAAAGTCTTTTGTGCTTAAATAATTACTCATAAAGTCCTAACAATAAGTTTATAACTAGCTGTAAAAGTAAGAAAACAGAATCAAATAATTGTCACATATACACTTATTTTTTTATCCTCACCTATCGTTTCCTGACTATAATGTATAATTTGTGATAATTAAATGTTTCGTATTCCGATTATTACGTCCTTTGACATTATATAAATACGTTTTGTCAAAGTCAATAAAGTTAGCATTTATTTCGGTATATATATTGCGGATAAAAGAAGTTTCCTTAATTACTAACATCCATTTAGCAGGCTGCCGGTATAGCGCGTCACGAAGTCTTACCTGATCTTCCCGGGTAAAGGCATTTTGATCATATTCTGAAAACTGAGAGTCATAAGGAGGATCTAAAAAAATAAAATCTCGTGCTGTGGGCATTGTAATATTCAAAAACTCTTCAAAGTCTAAGTTAAAAATTTGACAATTTCTAAAAATACCTTTGACATCATCTGAAAATAGCGTGCTCACTTTTGCTCTTAGATTCTTTTTGTTATAGGCAATACCGCCATATGGAATATTAAATTTCCCTTGCGCATTGAAGCGAAACATAGACGCATAGCAAAACTCCCGGACAAAATACCATACGGCCGTGTATGCATCTGTTGGAAGATTCCCTTTTTCTTCATTCATGAGATGCCTCATGTAATAATAAAACCCACTGCGTATCGCTGTCTCTATATGATTTTTAAGCTCATGCGTTCGGAAGAGCTTCCCCACTTTTGCCGTCAGGTTTTTAATTCTTTTAAATTTGTCTTTAATGCTTTTGTCTAAATAAACACGTAACATATCTTCATCTATGGCACTAAAAGAACCCGCATTTACGGTAATTTCCAGACCTTTCGTCTGGAAATATGCCTCGATATACGCAAATAATGTAGATTGATCGTCCTTATCCGTAAGAAAGTTGTGAAATTTGTCGATAATATAATCGTTAAAAGGACGATAAAAAGTTTGAAGACCTTCCCAGGTAGAAACCAGATTAAATATTTCCTTTTTAAATTCGGGTCGTTGCAACGCGCTATAAAAGGCTATTAGATCTTCGCTTCGATCATTAATCAAGCTGGCTTTTTGTGGCTGTAATGCAAAGAAAACACCTCCGCCTCCAAAAAATGGTTCAAAATATCGCTCAAAATCAGGTATATAGCCCGAAAAAGCGGCGTACTCTTCATACTTTCCACCCGCCCATTTAATCAACGGCCTCACGAGCCCGTTTTTACTCGCCACTTTCCTTCGCAGCCAGATACCTTTCTGCTTCGAGCGCCGCCATACAGCCGGTTCCGGCAGCCGTCACGGCCTGACGATATACATTATCCTGTACATCACCGCAAGCAAATACACCTGGAATGTTCGTCGCTGTAACGTTCGGTTTAGTAATTAGATAACCGGTCTCATCCATATCCAATATTCCTTTAAATAAGTCCGTATTTGGCGTATGTCCAATAGCTACAAAAAAACCGGTTACATCCAACACCTTCTCCTCCTGTGTTTGGTTATTCTTCACCCGCACACCGGTTACCACCTGGCCATCACCGACGATTTCCTCTGCTTCGGTATTATAATGAATTTCGATATTGGATGTGCTCATTACCCGATGAACCATCGCTTTAGAGGCTCTAAATTCATCCCGGCGAATCAACATATGTACTTTGTTACACAGTTTTGCGAGATAAGTGGCCTCCTCGGCAGCGGTATCCCCTGCTCCGACAATAGCCACATCTTGCCCTTTAAAAAAGAAACCATCACAAACGGCGCAAGCAGATACTCCGAAACCATTGTATTTTTCTTCCGACTCCAGACCCAACCATTTTGCCGTTGCTCCAGTGGCTATAATTACGGTATCTGCTGTTATCGTTTTGATATTATCGATTTCTACTGTATGCATCCCTCCATCTTTTGCAAAATCTACTTTCGTCGCATATCCAAAGCGAACTTCAGTGCCAAAACGTTCCGCCTGAGCACGCAAATCTTCCATCATTACGGGGCCCGTCACGCCATTGGGATATCCCGGAAAGTTATCTACATCCGTCGTTTGGGTCAGTTGACCCCCAGGTACTATTCCGGTATAAATAACAGGTTTTAAGTCCGCCCTTGCCGCATAAATCGCCGCCGTGTATCCCGCTGGTCCAGAACCTATTATTAAACACTGTAAGTGTTCTACTTCTTGTTGTATATTCATATTGTAAAAAAGTAACGTATCTATTTACCGAATTTGGTCTGTAATTCCTTTAGCATATCTGCAGTAACCGGCTTAACCTGCTTTTTTTCCACTTTAGGTTCTTTCTTTTGTGCACGGAATTCATTCCATAATTCTTCCAGCACTTTTTTGGTATATAAAGGGAAATCACCATTTTGCATCCAAGCATAATAACTTGGTTCCTTTTCAAATATCTCGAAAACACATTTCCCCTTATGCTTTCCAAAATTTATGACTACTTTGTTTTCGTCATTGTAGACCAATCGTCCTGCAAAATCTACGGGTTTAGATAGATTTGTAAACGTATGTAACGCATCTACATCATTGACAACCGGATAAGAAACTTTCCCATGTTTATCTTCGTATGAAACGCCGTCATATTTTTTGAGCTGGGCACGGAGTACCTCATAAGTCGCCCGTACATCCGCTTCAGCCTGGTGTGCATTATCTAAGCTTTTATCGCAATAAAAACGATATGCTGCCTTCAGTGTTCGTTGCTCCATTTGGTGGAAAATGTTCTGCACATCAATAAATGATCTTCCGCGCAACGAAAACTCAACGCCTGCTTGCAGGAATTCTTCCATCAACATAGGTACATCAAATTTATTGGAATTATATCCCGCCAAATCTGAATCGCCTAAAAATACCGCTATCTCACCGGCCAACTCTTTGAAAGAAGGTGCGTCTTTAACATCCTCATCATATATACCATGAAACATGGAGGACTCCGGAGGAATAGGTCTCCCGGGATTAACCCGCTTGTTATATACATGCTCAGATCCGTCGGGCATTACCTTTAAAATAGCAATCTCAACGATTTTATCCGTCGCCACATTAACACCTGTCGTCTCGAGATCAAAAAAAGCCAATGGCCGCCTAAGTTGTAATTTCATAATAATATGGGCAAATATTTCGAGCGCTAAAATACGAATTATTATCGTAATTTCCTTTGTCGTCCGCCTATTCTATACCACTTACGCCTCCTGAAACGACCAGCTTCATCGCATCGGTGGCCGACATATGAAGTTTGGTAACACGAGATGTTTTGACTACAACTACCTGACCTGCAAAAGAATAGGAATAGGGAAAGTATACAATCACTTCATCGGACAATCCTATCTTATGTAAATCCCGTTGTGTCAGGAATCCAATTTTCTTTAAACCTGTATCATTTACCTCAACGAGTACAGGCTCATTAAATTTCTTGGCATCTCCTACAAAAGCCTCAGTAAAATCCCGGATAGACGAATACAAGGTATTGAATAACGGAATTTTATTGATCGTACGCGTCAGCCAGTTTTTAATAGGCTCGGTGACCAATGTGGTAAAGATGAGTCCCACGATCACCAATAGCGCCAGGACAGTAAGGATTCCAATGCCTGGAATGTACAACGGATTGCCTTCTTCATCCACCAAAAAATGCTGGGTAATATTCAACGCGCTATCCAAAGCAGCTACAATCCAGATAATCAAAAAAACAGCCCCTGCGACCGGTACGACAACCAGTGTCCCTTTGATAAGATAATATAATATCTTGTGAAAAATTTTTCTTAACATATCTATTCGTAATAATATTCTCTTTTAACACGGGAGGAAATACCGGCCAGCAATTCATAAGGTATGGTACCAATATCTTTGGCAGCTTGCATAATGTCCGGAAATACAACAACCTCCTCCCCTTCGATGGCTTCGATATCCGTAATATCTAACATGCACATATCCATGCAGATATTGCCCACAGTAGGAACAGTATGTCCGTGGATTCTCATCTTGCCGACACCATTTCCAAAACGTCTATCATAACCATCAGCGTATCCGATCTTGACAGTCGCAATCTTGCTATCTTGGTACAGTTTTCCTTTTCTGTCATACCCTACAGTTTCTCCCGTTTTCAGATGCTTGATCTGTGTTATCGTTGTTTTTAACGTACCGACCTGTTGCAAATTCAAATCTTGCGGGGCCATATCAACACCATATAGTCCAATTCCCAAACGCACCATATTCATATGATCTTTACGGCGATGTATGATTGCATTACTGTTGCAGATATGTTTGATGACCTCATAACGGAGGCTTTTCTCCAACTTTTCTGCTTCCTCACGAAACAGGTCTACCTGCATAGTTGTAAAATCGTCCAAATCTGGATTTCCCGCACCGACAAGGTGGGAAAATACGGATTTTACAATCACATCTTTATCGGTATACTTCAATACTCGTAGCAATTCATCCAGTTCATCCGGCATAAACCCTAGGCGATGCATCCCCGTATCCAACTTCAAATGGATAGGATATTCCACTACATTTTTATCCTTCAAAAAATCAATGAAAGCACGTAAGACCTTCATGGAATAAATCTCCGGCTCTAAGCTATATTTCAACACATCATCAAAAGTTTCGATATGTGGACTCAATACCATAATAGGCAATTGAATACCACCTTGCCGAAGCTCCACGCCCTCGTCAACAAATGCAACGGTGAGGTAATCTACCTTATTAAACTGCAAAACATTTGCAATCTCGAAGCTACCGCTTCCATAGGAAAATGCCTTAACCATCGCCATCAACTTGACGTCAGGTGCTAATTTTGAACGGTATTGCGATAGATTATGCTCCAGAGCCTTCAGGTTAATCTCCAGAACAGTATCGTGTGATTTTTGAACAAGGAGCTGACTCAGCCGCTCCAATTCAAATTTCCGGGCTCCTTTTATTAAAACCGTCTCGTCACGAAAATCAACCGTATATAGTGCGGAAAGAAGACTATCCGTATCTCGAAAAGTTAATATCTGGGCATGCATAAGGCTGTCCGCTATTTCATGAATTGCACCGCCCACCAATACCACTTTTCGGAACGCTATACTGTTGAGAAGATGGACAAGTTTGGCTTTAAATTTATCATCCCATATGACACCGATAAAATCAGTAATCACCAAACTTCTCGCCTCGTGCTGGTTTTGCTGCTCCATGAAATCCAATGCAATCTTCAAAGAAGCAAAGTCATTCGAATAACTGTCATCTACAATACTGCAGTTGTTCTTACCTTTCTTTAGCTTCAACCGCATCTCTAATGGTTGCAAATTGCCAATTCTATTCTGAATAACGGACATTTCATAACCCAAGACCAGTAATGTCGCCACACAGGTCATAACATTCTCGACGGAGGCTTTATCCTGAAAAGGTATCTCCAGCACATACGCATTATCCGCAACGGTTACCTTTATAACGGTCCGATGTGCTATGCGCTCAATCGACTCGATATAAATATCATCGCCGGGTGTCGTTCCCCAAAGAAAACAACGTGAATCTCGTAAATCTTGTGGGACAATATCCGATGGAGCAATAATTGTTTTACAATTGCGGAACAATGTCCATTTTTCTTCCAACTTCTGTCCTTTGGAGACAAAACCGTCCGCATGGGCGCTCCCTATCGACGTAAAAACACCAATATCCGGTCGGATCATGACTTCAAGCTGCTCCATTTCTCCTGGTCGGCTTATACCTGCTTCGATCAGCGCAATCTGATGGTCTACCTGTATATCCCATAGAGACAACGCTACTCCAAGTTGCGAGTTATAGCTTTTAGGGCTCTCAAAACACATGAGATCTACAGATAGCAACTGAAAAAGCCACTCTTTTACAATGGTCTTGCCATTACTGCCCGTAATTCCAACTACCGGAATAGCATGACGTCTGCGATGAAAAGCGGCTAACTCCTGTAATGCACGCATGGTATCCTCCACGCTTATAAAATTGGCATCAGGGTACTTATCTGTAAACACCACCGGATCCGATATAATAAAATTTCGAACGCCTTTATGATAAGCATCGTCTATAAAGTGATGTCCATCGCGAATATTTTTGAGCGCGAAGAATAGACTAAGCTCTCCCTGTCGTATTTTGCGGGAATCATACTCTAATCGTTGAACTTCTAATGCAGGATTAGAAATCGAAACTTTAACGGATGTAATTATCTTAAGGATGGCATCGATCGTGTACATAGCATAATCATGAACAAATGTCATCAATATTTTCAATAAGTACATGTTTTTTTGAATTTTTGTGTACATATGGATGAGCAGAACAAAAAATCAAAAATATACACTCCAGGACAGGCTAAGCTAAAAGCCGAAAATTATTGCGTATATCAGGAGCGATCACAACAAGAAGTACGAGATAAACTCTATCAATGGGGGCTTCATCAGAATGAAGTCGAAGATATCATTGCACAACTCATCACGGACAACTTTCTAAATGAGGAACGATTTGCCATAGCCTATGCACAGGGGAAGCTCCGCATGAAAGGCTGGGGCAAAGTAAAAATCAAATATCATCTTAAAGGCAAGCGGGTGTCCGACCCACTGATAAAGATCGCGTTAAATGCCATCGATATGGACGAATATCTGGAGATATTCGATAAGGTCATTCAAAAAAAAATATCAAAAGATATCCCACAACTATCCTTATCTGAAAAACATAAACTTATTCGCCAGCTGCAAAACAGAGGGTTTGAACATGAATTGATCTTTCAACGTATACGGGAGTAAGATTGTTCGGATTATAGTTATCTTTGCCCCACTTGAAACGAAAGAAATGAAGACTGTTTTTTCTGCGAAAGCTGCCCCAGCCCCTGTAAACCAAACGGTTTACGCCATCTTATTTGCTATTAGTTTATCCCATTTACTGAATGACTTGCTTCAGTCTATCATTCCGGCAATTTATCCCATGCTTAAAACAAACTTTTCGTTAAGTTTTTCGCAGGTCGGTTTAATTACCATGACATCGCAGCTGACCGCTTCGGTTCTCCAGCCCTTCGTCGGACATTATACCGATAGAAATCCAAATTCTAAATTTCTTGCCCTTGCTATGGTCATCACACTTATAGGGCTAATATGTATTTCACTGGCGCCCACTTTTCCTGTTCTTCTGGCTTCCGTGGCCTTAATCGGTGTCGGTTCAGCCATTTTCCATCCTGAAGCTTCCCGCGTTGCACATTTGGCTTCGGGTGGTAAAAAAGGATTGGCACAATCGGTATTTCAGGTTGGTGGAAACGCGGGCACATCTATCGGGCCGTTGCTTGCCGCGTTGATTATTATTCCCCATGGCCAGGGGCATATACGGTGGTTTGCTCTCGTTGCTTTAATTGGTGTAATCCTGCTGAGCTTAATTGGTCGCTGGTATCAGACAAATATGACATATAATAAACCGCTTATTTCACGCGCTGTCGGTGACGTAAGTACATCGTTAAGCAAAAACAAAATATTTTGGGCCATGTCGATTTTGCTGTTATTGATTTTCTCCAAATATATCTATATGGCGTCGATGACCAATTATTTTACGTTCTATCTGATCGACAAGTTCCATGTCAGCGTGCAACAATCGCAATTATACTTATTTGCTTTCTTAGGTGCTATTGCTGCAGGAACTATTCTCGGAGGACCATTAGGTGATCGCTACGGCAGAAAGCTCATTATATGGATCTCCATTTTAGGTGCAGCACCGTTTACGATATTATTACCTTATATGAATTTAGCGGGAACGATTGTATTGGCCATTATCATCGGAATTATCATTTCTTCCGCTTTTTCTGCCATATTGGTATATGCTACCGAGCTCGTACCTGGTAAAGTGGGAATGATCGCAGGTCTATTTTTCGGATTTGCTTTTGGAATAGCGGGCATCGGTTCGGCGGTTTTAGGAAATATCGCCGACCATACCAGTATAGCACATGTTTTTTCGATGTGTTCCTTTCTGCCGCTTATGGGGATTGTAACGGCTTTCCTGCCCAATATAGAAAATGCCCGATTCACAACATCCAGTAAGGCTGGAACCCACCGCAACGTATAGACAATGTATCTGGGGGTGTGGGGAAATTTTTAGGTATTGTCTTTAAAAATTGCTGTGTGCGGGGGCTGGATGTGTCTTTTAAATAACTTTGACGACGGTTTAAGATTTCAAGAAAGATCATCAATGTGCATGCAAACCAAACTAATATCACTAATATATATAAAAACCTTCTTAATTTCTTTAGGCGAGCGTTATGTATTTTGAATGAGAGCGGAAATTTAAACATTGGACATGCTGGATTTACAAGCAATGTCTCGCGTTCATCCTTATTCTCACATAAAAAACGTGAGCTAATTCCCTTTACTTGCATCAGACGCCCGACCAAAGGCAAAAGCACAGAGTAAAAGGAACGCCCACGCTTATAGCAGGCATTCCGACTTTCCCTTTCCCGTGCTTTATTTAAAAATTTGGTCGTATTCTGATGCGGGATCGTGAAGCGAAACACTAAGGTTTTATATTTTTAATTCTTTTTTAATTTCAATCTATAATCATTTTAATTGTATAAATTCTTACTTTTTCTTAAATCGTTTGTCAATTTACGAATATCTTACTTTATTTTAGTCAATAAATGCATACGTAATACCATCTCCGCCTCGATCAGCATGTTCATCTTCAAAACGGCTGATATGATTATACTTACGTAAATAGTCACGGACAAATTTTCGTAGAATACCGTCACCTTTACCGTGAATAATCTTCAACGAGGGATAACCGATCATAACTGCACGGTCTAACACCAACTCAATTTTCTGTAAGGCATCTTCAGTACGCATTCCCCGTACGTCAACTTCTGGATGGAAGTCTGCAATAGATTCCGAACTTACAGTGGTCTGCCGCTTGATCGCTTTCGATTTTTGCTTGCTTTTTAATTGGGTTACTCTATTCTTTTTAACAACAGTACGGAGGCTTCCCAAAGCAATAATCAAACTGTCGTTCCGCGTGATCTCCAATATTTCTCCTTCCGCACCGGTATCATCGATACGAACCCAGTCTCCTACTTCAAGTTCGCTGTGAGCAGAAGTTGCTTTTTGAGGTATATTTTTCTTTACCGCTTCTGTATGTTGATGGAGCGACTGATTGACCTTATCTCGGATCAATTTCGTCTTTTCCCGGTCAGCTTTTACGGTTTTTATTTCGGCAATTGTATTTTCAATAAGCTTATTAGCATCTTTTAAGATATCTTTCGCTTCTTCTTTAGCCTTACGGAGGATATCCTTTTTATTTTCCTCCAAATGTACCCGCAATGTATCATATTCGGTCTTCAGTGCTTCTAATTCTTTCTCTTTCTTTCGGATCGTAAGCTTAGTATCATGTGTCTCTTTTTTATCCCGCTCCAAGTCAGCCAAAAGTCGATCTACCCTATTTTGCTGTTTACCGATCTTGACTTTTGCTAAATCCAATATATCTTTTGGCAAACCTATTTTTCGGGCAATTTCGATGGCGTATGAACTTCCCGGCTTACCCATCTGCAAAATATACAGAGGTCTTAGCCGTTGATTGTCAAACAACATTGACGCATTTTGAACGCCCTCCGTATTATTCGCAAAAAGTTTAAGGTTGGAATAATGCGTCGTGATTACTCCACGCACTTTCTTTTCGTTCAATTTCTCCAAGACGGCTTCGGCTATAGGTCCACCAAATTGGGGATCCGTACCCGTACCAAATTCATCAATCAACACTAATGTCTTGGCATCCGCAAAAAGCGAAAAATGCTTCATTTTGGACAGGTGGGCACTGTAGGTACTTAGATCACTCTCAATCGACTGATCGTCTCCGATATCCGCATATATCTGTTTAAAGATACCTAAGGAGGAGCGTTCATCTGCTGGCACCAACAATCCTGATTGCACCATAAGCTGAAACAAGCCAACGGTTTTCATACAGACCGACTTGCCCCCCGCATTCGGTCCGGAAACAAGGATAATCCGGTCTGTTTGGTCGATCTTAATATTCAGCGGAACGACCGTATGAGAGGCATCCTGCTTGCTGGACAAATACAGCAAAGGATGACGCGCATTGACCAAGTCTAAAGCAGCCTCTCTATTCAACACGGGCATCACAGCATCGATATCCATGGCAAAAAGGGCTTTAGCGCGAACAAAATCCAATTTTGTCATCAGACCATGATAAGCAAACAACAGAGGCACATGCGGGCGCAATGTGTTCGTCAATTCAACTAAAATGCGGATAATCTCCCTTTTTCGTTCAAATTCCAGGTCCCGGATCTTATTATGGAGATGAAATACCTCCTCCGGCTCGATAAAAGCTGTTTGTCCCGTTGCTGACTCATCATGAATAAGTCCTCTCACCTTCCGCTTATTTTCAGCAAGTATCGGAATACAGAGCCGTCCATCACGAATAGTGGTACCACCATCTGCCGTCCAACCATTCGCCTGTGCATTTCGGAACACCGTATCCAGCCTCTTACGTGCCTCCTGCTCGTTTTTAAGAATTTGCTGATGGAGTTCGAGCAATAAGCGGGAAGCATTTTCTTTTACTTTTCCACGAGCATCCAACACATTCTCTATGCCCCGAATGATCGATTTTTCCACAGGTAAATGTTCCAATAAGAGTTCAAGATAGGGATATTGTCCCTCCCGTTCGTTAAAATACTGGATCACCGAATAGACTGTACGCAAGGATAACAACAGGTGAAAAAATTCGTCTTCGGATAAAAACGCGCCCTCTACCTTCGCTTTCTCAGCCAAAGGCTGTATCGCATACATATGATCCACAGGCAGTGGAGTATCGTGCTGCAGTAGATTTTTAAACTCCTGCGTCTGACGTAGAAATCGATCAATCTGCTCATACCGCGCCTGAGGTTGAATCTTCTCCACCATCTGCCGGCCACTTTCACTCAGACATTTTTCCCGGATGAGATTTTTAATCTCAAGGAACCCCAACTTATCTATCGCATTTTCAGGATATACCACGCGTTTTCCTTTTGTTAAACTTTATCTTAAAATGTCTATTCTATATTCTTCAAAGCTATGTGCTGCCCGTACAGTATCGATGAATGGAGGTCTAATTTCAGCCCTATCTTCCCCTGCATTCCCCTCTTCCGGATCAGACGGTGTAGGCTTCGTGAATCGATGTCGGTAGATACGCGAAGACGCCAGCGGCTGGAAGAAACTTGTATTATTCGCCTCAATTGTATAGTCCGTTGTATCCAGGTGCACGTTCAGGATAAGATCCTTCATCGCTGCCGCCCATTGTTCCAAATGTGTCACCCGGTTTATACTGTCTCGAACCCGAGCATGTTCGATCGAATCCAATTTCAATGCGTCTTTCTCATACTGGGTTAATACTTCCTTAACGGTAGTCTGAAGCTTTTCCAGCGCGATAGGATTGCCATAATAATAATCTATATTGTCAGCGAAACGTGCCGAATCAATACCAAACTTGTCAAAAAGATTCGCATACAATACCGGCATCACCTTCCGTCCGCTGTCGATAGCAAGGGTATTCAGATAACTATCCAGCAGATAAACCTCGGTCATCAAGTCCGATATCTTTTCTTCGGAAAGAATACCCTTAGGTTTCGGTTTCGAACACGATGCCGTCAAAAAAAACAGCGCTATAAGGGCAATGAATAAGCGTTCCATTTCGTAAATTTGTGCAAATTTACTAAAATGCGCTTGTATTCGGCATCTGTCCGGTCGCATTCTCTGAAATTATTTGTATCGATCATGCGTATTACAACAAACATACAAGAACTACAACAAGAATTAAGACCCATCGGCGTGGAGTTGGTGGCCGTTTCTAAGACAAAATCTATTGAAGAGATTCAGGAAGCTTATGATGCCGGACAACGCATCTTTGGGGAAAACCATGTGCAGGAACTGATAACCAAACAGGAGAGCTTACCCCAAGATATTGCCTGGCACATGATCGGGCACCTACAAACCAATAAGGTAAAATATATCGCTCCGTTTATTACGTTGATACATGGGGTAGATTCCTTTAAGCTATTGCAGGAAATAAACAAGCATGCCCAAAAAAACAATCGGATAATCGACTGCCTGCTTCAGATGTTTATAGCCGAAGAAACGACCAAATTCGGCTTGGACCACGTAGAAGTGATCGAATTGTTAGAAAACCCGCTCTTAAATACCTTAAAAAACATACGGATACGGGGATTGATGGGAATCGCCACCCATACCGATAATGAGAAAGAAGTTAAAGAAGAGTTTTATGAACTGAAAACATTGTTCGACGGCATAAAACTAAATTATTTCCGGAAGGAAACCACTTTTGACATACTATCTATGGGCATGTCGGCCGACTATAAAATCGCGATCGGACAGGGCAGCACAATGGTACGGTTGGGCAGCACGATATTCGGTCAGCGTGTCATCAAGCATTATAAAGCACAATAAATAGTATATTTCCTTTATAAAGCAACTTTATCTAAGTTTGCATAATTTTTAAACGATTAACCGACAGAATAATACATGCAGGTTTTCAAATTTGGGGGTGCCTCCGTAAAAGATGCTGAAAATATTAAAAATGCCGCATCCATCCTTTTACAGTATAAGACGTCCGAACTACTGGTCGTTGTATCGGCATTGAATAAGACGACGAATGCACTTCAAGATGTTACCGATAACTATTACGGACAGGATAATGATCCATTTGCTGTACTTGATCGCATTAAAACAGAACACTTCGATATTCTTCATCAACTCTTTAGTGATCCAACACATCCGATCTATAACGAAGTCGCCAACTGTTTTGTCGAAATTGAATGGATACTGGAAGAAGAACCTCAAGACAGCTACGATTACCTGTATGACCAGATCGTTTCGGTAGGAGAATTGCTCTCCTCAAAGATCCTTGCTGCTTATTGTCTACAAATCGGACTTCCCGTCCAATGGATCGATGCCCGGGATTATATCGTTACGGATAACACCTATCGGGAGGCCACGGTCGATTGGGCGATTACTGAAGCAAAAATACGGAAGGAGCTGCCGTCCATACTCGATGATTTCATTGTCATCACCCAGGGATTTATCGGGTCGACATCCGAAAATTTCACGACAACGTTAGGTCGTGAAGGTTCCGATTACTCGGCGGCGATATTTGCTTCCTGCCTGAATGTGGAGGATGTTACCATCTGGAAAGATGTGCCGGGCGTGCTCAATGCCGACCCAAAATGGTTTGCCGAGACAGAGCTCATTCCCGAATTGTCATATACAGATGCGATCGAACTCACCTATTACGGTGCGACCGTTATTCATCCAAAGACAATCAAACCTTTGCAAAACAAAAAAATAGCACTAAATGTACGCTCTTTTCTCCATCCAGAACAACCCGGAACAAAAATCCATACGACCAATCAGACGTTGCCTATTCCCTCGTTCATCTTCAAGGTCAATCAGGTTCTCATTAATATACAGCCACGGGATTTCTCCTTTATCGTAGAAGATAACCTAAGCCATATTTTCAACCTATTTCATATATACCGCATTAAAATCAATATGATGCACAATAGTGCCATATCGTTTTCTGTAAGCGTAGATGATTCGGGTGAAAATATCGACTTGCTTTTAAGCGACCTGGAAAAAAGGTATAAAGCCAATATCGAAAGAGGGCTGGAACTCATTACTATACGTTATTATAATCAGGAAACGATAGACCGGGTATTAGTAAATAAGAAAATTATTCGCGAACTTAAGGACAGTTATACGTGTCAGATGTTAGTGAGCAACTTGAATGAATAAATATATTCTCGATAAGGACGTACAAGAATTTCTTAAAGCAAATAGGGAGCTTTCCCCTGCGGTTCTTGCTTTACGAAAATCCCCGTTCTCTTCCGTTACCTCTTCGGAGCTGGCATCGCAAATCGACGGTTGGCAACGTAGTGTCCGGAAACTGCCGACCTGGGCCTTTTCTTCCCACATTTATTATCCCGATAAGATCAATCTCGAACAATGCTCATCCGAGCATACGGCACTGATTAAACAAACGCTCATCCGACCGGGCAGTAAAGTCGTTGATGTCACTGGAGGTTTTGGGGTCGACAGCTGCTATATCGCGCAGGAGGCTGAACTCGTTATCCACTGCGAATTAAATGAACGGTTATCGGAAATTGTCAAGCACAATGCGGTACAACTCGGTGTACATAATCTGATTTGCTTGGCCACAGATGGTGTGGCCTACGTCGGCGCTCAAGAAGATGATGCCTTAGATTACATCTATATTGACCCTTCGCGACGCGTCAACCACACAAAGGTCTTCCTTATAGAAGATTGCGAACCCAATATTGTCGAATTGCAGGAGCTTTTCTTTAAAAAGTCACGTTTTATACTCTGCAAGCTATCCCCGCTTATGGATATTTCCACGGCGTTGAGCAAGCTCCATCACGTCAAATATGTATTTGTAGTCAGCGTAGATGGAGATTGTAAAGAGCTCCTATTTGTTCAGGACAGATTCTTCGACGGGGTCACAAAAATATCGGCCGTCCGTCTATTTGCGGATCAGCTACAACTCCACACATTCACCTCAGAAGAAGAAAAAAGCACACTGGTGCCTATCTCCGAACCACTTCGGTATCTTTACGATCCCGACGTGGCCGTAACAAAGTCAGGAGCTTTTAAAACCATCGCTAAGCGCTTTAATTTTTTCAAACTGCATACGCATACTCATCTCTATACCTCAGATACGTTAAATCAGGAGTTTCCCGGCCGGATTTTTAACATTCAGCAGGTATATAGTATACCGGCATTCAAAAAAAACAACACGCTTACACAAGCCAATGTCGCCACCAAAAACTTCCCCGTAAAGGTCGATGAGATCCGTAAAAGATATAAAATTAAAGATGGTGGTCCTGATTTTTTGTTTTTTACGACAGATGCTGCAGGCAACCACATTGTCATACGAGCGCTAAAAGTTGCATAAAGACATTCTTCTTACATCACTCTTTTTTTAATAGTTGTATTTTTACGTCATGACTGCTATTAAATTATCCCTTTTAGAATTGGCAACAATTTGCAAAAACAGTGATGCAACAGCCGCCATCGCACGTGCGGTGGAAGGCGCTCAATATATCGAAAAACGAGGCTATCATCGCATATGGCTAGCCGAACACCACAACATGCCCCATATTGCGAGTTCAGCAACGGCTGTCCTTATCGGCCACATTGCCGGAAAGACGAATCATATCCGGGTAGGCTCTGGGGGCATCATGCTTCCTAACCATACGCCATTGGTAGTTGCGGAACAATTTGGTACGCTGGAAAGTATCTACCCCGGGAGAATTGACTTAGGCTTAGGCCGCGCGCCGGGTACCGATCAACTCACAGCCATGGCTTTGCGCCGCAACAACCTGAACACTTCTTTTTATTTTAAAGAAGATATCCTGGAACTGCAGCAATATTTAGATACAGACAATGTAAGTGCCAAGGTACGAGCTTTCCCCGGCGAAGGTCTCGATATCCCTTTATATATTTTGGGATCCAGTACAGATAGCGCCTACCTGGCGGCAGAACTTGGTCTACCCTACGCTTTTGCAGCACATTTTGCACCAGCTATGCTAGCACAGGCAGTGGAGATCTACCAAAGCCATTTTAAACCCTCGAGTGTATTGCAAGAGCCTTATACCATGATCTGCGTCAACATCGTCGCGGGAGAAAGTGTGGATGAAGCCGGGTTTCTATCCACAAGCTTATTCAACATGTTTGCAGGTATCCTGACCAATCTGCGGAAGCCACTTTCTCCGCCAACTGAAAAGCCGATTTATCATGGAATTCCGGAGATCGAGCAAGCGGTTCAAAATATGGTAAAATGTACATTCATCGGGACCGAAAAAGAAATTCGTGAAGAGGTTATGGCATTTGCTGCACAATATCACGCAGACGAAATCATCACGACAAATTATATTTTCGATAATGCTAAACGGCTACAGGCCTTCGATATCATCGCCAATGCGCTGTTGTAGGGTGAGAATTACCTTGGCACTATTTATGATTGTATATCCAGGAAAATATAAGTAAGTTTAACTCAATTTTAATTCGATCGCCATGCACAAGACATTTCTTTTCCTGTTTGTTTCCTTTTCGTTTCAAGCTATCGCGTGTAACCCAAATACACAGGATCGAGGAGAAACGCATACAGCAGGTGACAGTACATATGCGCCTGTAGAGAAAGATAAACCGAACACGGATTACCAGCCTGCTTTTGAAGGGCAAACACGTATAAACGGTGTCAAAACCCAAACAGCATATACCGCTAAAGTCATTGCCGAGGGTCTAAAGTCTCCATGGGGAATAGCCCTATTGCCGGATGGGCGATTTCTGATTACGGAAAAAGAAGGAACAATGCGGGTTGTCTCCAAAGAAGGAACAGTGTCCGATCCAATTACGGGACTACCTGAAGTCGATAGCCGAGGTCAAGGGGGACTTTTGGGGTTAACTCTGGATCCGAAATTTGACGAAAACAGAATGGTATATTGGGTCTTTGCCCAGCCTGTTAATGAAGGTAACCTTACTGCTGTTGGAAAAGGAAAACTCGCTGCTGACGAAAAAACAATTGAAAACGCACAGGTAATCTATCAAGCTATACCAGCCTACGATGGTAAGTTGCATTACGGCGGACGTATTCTATTCGACAAGAACGGCCACCTTTTTGTCAGTACGGGCGAACGGTCGGATTTGGCGACCCGTCCCTTGGCACAGGATCTAAAAAGTGGCTTGGGAAAGATCGTACGTATAACGACCGATGGTGAACCCGTGGGCGGAAATCCTTTTGCAAATACATCAGATGCTTTACCTGAAATCTATTCTTACGGTCACCGGAATGTGCAAGGATTAGCCTTTCATCCAGAGACGGGCGATTTATGGGAAACAGAATTCGGACCCCGTGGCGGCGATGAAGTGAATCGGATAGTCGCGGGAAAAAATTATGGTTGGCCGACGATAACCTACGGTTTGGAATACAGTGGGAAAGCGATAGGCAATCCGCCGATACAACAGAAAGACGGTCTGGAACAACCTATCTACTATTGGGATCCGGTATTGTCACCCAGCGGCATAACGTTTTACTCGGGCACAGCTATCCCGGAATGGAAGAATAATTTATTCATTGCTGGGTTAAGTAGTACGCATATCGCACGATTGGTGATAGAAGACAATAAAGTTGTCGGCGAGGAAAGGTTACTCGCCAAAGAAGGACAGCGCTTTCGTGACGTCATTGATGGTCAGGATGGAGCACTTTATAGCATTACGGATAGTGGACGATTGTATCGGATTGGAAAAAAATAAACCTCAAAATATCATCTTTGGTCTTCTTTCACCTCGATCTTTACTTGGTATTCGCCGGTATATGGATTTTCCTGCATGAGGCTTTCAGCGATAATAAGCTGATAAGTTCCGGAAATATACAGGCTATCATGGTAAGTTTTGCCAAAAGGGCCGTCCATCGCACCATCGGGCATAATGATCTGGTTGATACGGATATTTCCTGTTTCGTCGGGCGTAGACAAGGTGACATTTACAAATGACCGGCTTTTTATATCAAATGTGAGTGTGTCTTTTTTTCCAGCAATTTTTACAAGTTGAAACTGTAGTGGCTGATTCTCGGCGACAGCGGGTTGCTCTACACGTTCTATAGACACGCTATCTTGAGCCGTGTTGCTCTTCGATCCAGATTGGCATCCTCCTATAAGCAAGATAAAAGCACTGCATCCGGTAAGAACTTTGTTTTTCATCTGTTTCATTTTCACTTCGTCTTTGATCTTTCGAAGAATATAACACAAGGCTTTCGAAATTGTTTGAGCGATGTTATGGGCTATTTGCGAATATAAATGTATAATTTTGGCTTATCTTTACTATCAGTGTATGTGTTTAATAGAAAATTATCGAAAAAAGCTGTTCCTCTTTTTTTTAGTTTGCCTGGGTTTCGGATGGCAAGGTTTGTATGCACAGGTTACCAAACTCGCGGACGAATCAAGAAATTATGTTTATTTCCATTCGGACTCCATTCTCTATGCCGAAAAAGTCCGATTGCGGACAAATATGTTAAATAATCTTCAGTTGCGGGCAGATTCAAAGCGGATCCCACTCCAGAATGTCAAGTTTTTCAATACGGACGAAGGTTTTTTTGCTACCATGCATCGTGTCCCCGGCTTAGCTAATGAACAATTTTCTGAACGTATCATAGAAGGAAAGATTAATATCTTTCAGGAACGCCCGGACGAATACTGGAATTATGGTAGAAGATATAGACGTTCCAGAAATAAAGGTGACGCGGTCAGCATGCGTATGTATTTCAACAAAGGATACGACGACCTTAAGAAGGTAAATTACACAAACCTGAGCCAAGCCATGGCAGATGATGTGGAGAGCGTTAATTTATTGAAGGGATATCACAAGAATGCACAGATCAGTAAAGCGATGTATATTTCCGCCGGAGCAGCCCTCGGTGCGGCAGTGATATCGTTTTTGGTTACATCTAACCGCGATAACAGTGACTTTGATATGCAGCACGGATTTTCGCGTAAACCCCAGATGCCCAACTATACCGCAAGCTATATTTTAATGGGAGCTGGTGTCGGTCTGGCTATTGGTGGTTCTGCAGTTTATTTCTCCAATTTGAAAAAGCTCGAAGCTGCGGTCGATTATTATAACAGGACTATGGACTGAGGGATTGCAGCGTAGATCTTATTGGTATTACCGCCCTACATTAATACTTAAATCGGGTAACTCAACCTGAAGTTTTACTTTCGCTTTTAGTGCGGTAAAAACTCTCAATAAAGTGTCCATCGTTACGTTGCTTGCGTTATTTTCCAGTCTGGAAATCTGAGCTTTCTGAACCCCAATTAGCTTTCCCAACTCTTCCTGAGTCAAATTGCGTTCTTGTCGGGTTTGTTTAATCGCTTTACCAATAAAGTCCATTTGAAGTTCATACTCAAATAAATCTCTTTCCGCAGTCCCTATCTTTCCGATAAGTTCGTCTTGCACTTCATTTAATGTGTGTGTTTTCATCTGTTTGTTATATTTTGCCAACTTTATCCTCCTACACGGGAGTTCTGCTATGTTTATTTTTCATTAAAGTACTTCATCTTCAATTGTATCGCCTTTTGGATTTGCTCATCTGGAACTTTACTCCGTTTCTTGATAAAACCGTGCGTCGAAACGACCAATGTATCAGATGAGCAAGTTTTGTCCCAAAACACCAAAAGTCTATATTGAATACCCTGATATAAAGTTCTAAACTCCCATATGTCGTTATTAAGCTTTTTGAATAATTCGGAATCGTATTCTGTTTGAGCCTTACGGATATTGTAAAGTATTTTCTCATAGTGTTTGCGTTCCAGTCCTTTTAAAAACTCGAAAGCCTCATCTAAAAATACAATCTCAAATCGTTTATTCATTGACTTCACATTCTCAAACAAAGGTAGTAAAAGTTTCATTATAACGAAACTTTTTCATTTTATTTCTATATGGAGTGAAGATACCGTGCCCTGCCGGCGGCATGTTGTTATTAGGTCAACTTTAAAAAGATTGACCTAATAACAACAACTATTTTTACATTTGGATAATCGTCCCGACGCCAGTCCGAAAATGGGGAGGGTTACAAAGTGAATAAAATAGGCTTTTAGATGTGTCATAGATTGCTTATATGTGGGTAAAACATAGCTTAAATGCACAAAAAGGCCTTATCGTATGATAAAGCCTGTATTAGAGCGGAGAGCGAGGGATTGACTCAGACCCGCATCCCCCGGCTGAGCCCTGAGCCTTCCCCTTAAGGGGGGCTTCAAAGCAAAGTAAAGCCGCGCTCACTTCATGAGCTTGTTTTGTCGTTTACGGACCTTCGCTCAAGCAAGCTTGGCTTGGTCTGTAAACGACAAAACCCGACTGACGTCGGGCTTTACTTTGTTTTGGCGGAGAGTGAGGGATTCGAACCCCCGAACCTGTGACAGTTAACGGTTTTCAAGACCGCCGCATTCGACCACTCTGCCAACTCTCCGCGACAAAAGTAGAGATTATCGCCTGATTTACAAAATTTATTTCAAAAATAATAGGCTCTTAATCACCCTACAATGTACATTTTGCTAATCTTTAGCTTTTTACAAATTGTACATCAGCCGAAAATTTAACTTCATTGGATACCATTACACCTCCTGTTTCCAATGCTGCGTTCCAAGTCAACCCGAAGTCTTCACGGTTGATCTTTCCTGTGACAGTGTAGCCAACTTTCGCATTTCCCCAAGGATCCTTCGCAACTCCACCCAACTCAGCATCAAAAGTCACAGGTTTCGTCACATCTTTAATGGTAAGATCTCCGGTGACACGATATTCGTCGTCAGAAGTCTTCTCAATAGAAGTAGAACGGAAATTAATGTTCGGATAGGTTTCTACATCGAAGAAATCGCCACTTTTCAAATGCTGATCGCGTTGTTCGCTTTTGGTGTCGATAGACGCCGCATCAATAGAGACTTCAACCGTGGACTGAGCAATATCTTCACTCGCACTGCTCAGGTTAACCTGAAAATTTCCAAACAGACCCTTGACGGTCGAGATCATCATGTGACGTACTTTAAATTCAACTTCACTGTGTGCTGTGTCTAAATTCCAATTTGCCATTTTTTTTGTTTTTTTTAAGTTTCTAAATTATTTTAACACTACAAAGATAAAGCTCCTAAGCCTTAGGAAACTTAATCTATATTAAGAAAGCAGATTAACGACATAAAGTTTTCAATTATTTGATTGGAAAGCAAGAAGTTATTTAAGCCTTGCCAGAATTTACGCTTTTTATTTTGCAATTATGCGCCAAATAAGTACTTTTGCTTCACTGAAAAGTGGATGCGCCAATAGCTCAGCTGGATAGAGCAACGGTTTTCTAAACCGTCGGTCTCAGGTTCGAATCCTGATTGGCGTACATCTTAAATATCCTTAAAAGCCGTTTTCTATTAAGATTACGGCTTTTTTCATTTTCTTTTAACTTTGCCAACACTATCTCTATTTCTTAACACAGAGTTGACATTCATTTATCTACCTTTGCCGTGATTTAATTCGAACAATATATGAATAAAGGATTGGTTGCTTTGGCATTTGGTGGTCTAGCGATTGGTATGACGGAATTTACCATGATGGGTATCCTACCCGATATCGCCCGGGATATCAACATTGATATTCCCACTGCGAGCAATCTAATCGGCCTCTATGCGCTGGGTGTAGTTGTTGGCGCCCCTACCCTTGTTGCTTTTTCATCCACATATCCGCCTAAGCGGGTGTTGTTTGTCCTGATGCTCCTGTTCTTTCTTTTCAACGGCCTCTTTACCTTAGCGCCCACTCACTGGTCGCTCTTTTTCGCCCGCTTTGCCGCCGGGCTTCCTCATGGCGCCTTTTTCGGTATCGGCTCTGTGGTGGCGGCGAGATTAGCCGGCCCCGGCAAAGAAGCACAAGGCATATCTGTGATGTTTACAGGTATGACTATAGCTAACCTGGCAGGGGTGCCATTCGGGACCTATATCGGACACCATTATTCCTGGCAGCTTACCTATGGAGCTATTAGTCTGCTTGGGCTCGTCACTTGTTTGGCTATTTATTTTTGGATGCCACAACTACCTGTTAACAAAGACAGTAATATAAAACAACAGATGAGTTACTTCAAGCGCTGGGATGCTTGGTTGATGGTAGCTGTGATTGCTATCGGTACGGGCGGATTATTTGCCTGGATCAGCTATATATCGAAGCTTGTGACCTCCGTATCGGGACTGGCACCCGAAAGTGTCTCTACGATTATGGTTCTTATCGGTGTAGGGATGTTCTTTGGTAATATTATAGGCGGAAAGTTGGCCGACACCATTTCGCCAAGTAAGGCTGCCATAATATCGTTTTCGTCAATGGCCTTATGTCTCACTGTCCTGTTCTTTACAGCCCATATCACCGCACTGGCCTACCCCATGGCTTTCATTACGGGTATGATTGCTTTTACCATCGGGTCTCCGCTGCAGATGATGCTTATCAACAATGCTAAGGGGGCAGAAACATTTGCCGCCGCTGGCGGACAGGCCTCTTTCAATATCGGCAATTCGCTAGGTGCCTACTTTGGTGCCATCCCCATTGCCTACGGGTTTACCTACACTTACCCCCCCCTCATCGGTGTGGTAATGGCCTCTACAGGTGCTATTCTTGCTTTTGTTTTCTTAAAGAAGGTCGAAAAGAAAGGGACAAAAGTCATTGACAGTGCCCCTCATACCTACCTAAAAAAAGTTGGCTGATTAGAATAACGTTTTTGCAATACCGCCATCCAATGGGATACTGGCTCCCGTCAAAAATGAAGCATACTCAGAGGCTAAGAAAGCCACAAGATAACCATATTCTTTCGGTTCGCCCAACCGACGGATAGGTACAGCATTCCTCTTCTGCTGCCGCGCCTGCTCAAAGGAGATGCCTTCGCTCTCGGCTTGCATATTCATCAAGCTCGTCAACCGACCCGTTTCAAAATAGCCGGTCATCACCGAATTGACGGTTATACCATCTTTAGCAACAGCATTGGATAAGGATTTGCCCCAAGAGACCAATGCGGTACGCATGGTGTTGGACAACACTAAGTTATCCTGAGGCTCTTTGACCGTCATAGAAGATACATTGATGATCCGGCCAAAGCCTTGCTCGCGCATATGAGGCAACGCCAATGTCGTTGTATAGACCGCATTTTGAAATAAGAGTTCAAAGGCTTGCTGATAGTCCGCTTCTTGCTTCGATTGCACATCTCCTGCTGCTGGGCCATTGGTATTATTGATCAAAATGTCCACCGTGTGGTGTGCGAAGAAATTTGTAATCACTTTCTTATGCGCAGGATAATTGTTAAAATCAGTGACCAGATAACCGTGATTTTGGCCATACGAGGTATCCAATTCCAATAAAGTATCTTTTAGCCGATCTTCCGTTCTGGACATCAGCGTGACCTCTACCCCACACTTTGCCAGTTGCAATGCTATCGCTTTACCGATACCGGATGAACTTCCTCCCACGAGGGCTTTCTTTCCTAACAATTTAATTTCCATAGCTCTTTAAACGAAGTTTAATCCAAACAATATCCATATTTTTTTTGAAAGATGAACAGCCTGTTAGAATTTTTTTATTATATTTACGTTACCGTTATAAACTATCTGCTATGCAAACGAAGACAGAATTTCTTATCTGGGATAAAATTGTCAATAGTGCCAAACAGCGGTTTGACTACGCGCTTTATTCCAACAAATTCAAAGGCTTAGAAACCGATGTATTTGACACATTAGTCTTGCATATCATTGTGGGGTTCGCCTGTGGCGAATGTCATGAAACGATATCGACAAATCTTCATAATGAACTTCAACATATTGGCTTCGACATTCGTGACGAAATTATCGACACGATTGTCGAAGACAAACACGTTCTCTTTAGCAGCGAAATCTACGCCGCCTATCTGACGTTTTCCATGTTGGAAGATGGTTGCAGTGAGTTTGAAGTATTAGGCTGTGTCACCGATCTCCTTGAAAGTCAAAGAGTATACTGAATACCGAGCGAAAACCATCTGCCCGGTAAAGGAACTGCTGCTGTTTCAATGTATGACTGATTGAATACATTCGTTACATCGGCATACAAATTTAACCCTTTATGACGATGAGCCACACGAATATCCGTCAGGAAATAACTATTCTTGAGTTCCCGCTTCACAAACCTGTTGCCAGAAGAAATATGCCATACACCCTGTTGGTATGCCAGACGAAGAATAGCTTGATGTTTTAGACTTTCCAAAATATATTTAGACGTCACACCATCGGCGTAGGTAAGATCTTTGGGGGCCAGATAATGGTAGCTGCCCTCATAGCTGAATACACTTTGCTCGTTGATTTTAAAATGTTGCCCTACACTCATATGGAAACCTTGTACCCTATTCTCTCCAAAGTTCTGCGGCTGGTAAGGATCGGCAGCATCTTCCCGTATCCAATCGATGTATTCGGCTATATTCCGATAAAAATAACCGGTCTGCACACGCAGGTTGCCCACATGATATTGCAAAGAGGCTTCATATTGCCAGGCATTCTCCGACTTTAGGTCACGATTTCCCACATTTGTACCTTGATCGAGATACAAATCCGTAAAAGAAGGAATACGTTGGCTCGACCCAATATTAAGCGCTAATTTCCACGAAGGGTGGAACAAATAAGCTATATCTATACCGGGAAAGGCCTGCCAACCGTAGTCGGTATTATAGTTGACATAAGCACCTACATTCAGCAGTACGTTTCGGAGTGCATCTGTGCTGTATTCCACATAAGCACCGTGATTATCCCGATGATGATCGCCCATATTAGTGCTTTCGATTTTCTCGGAACGTGTCTCCAGACCAAAGCCAAAATCACCGATGGATGAATACAGGGTACTGTTCAATTCAGCTGAAAAAGCATTTGTACTATGTTCCGACCGTCCTTTACTGAGGTCGTCTCGATATAGGCGGAAATCGTCCTCGTTATAGCGATAACTCACTCGTGGCTTCAACACAAAACGTTCGCCAAACTGATGGCTGGATCCGACGCTCGCGATCGATGTATTCACAATTTCCTGTGATTCGACGTCATACGGCGCTGCATAATAACCGTTGGCTCCAAACGTATTATGGATGCCCCCCCCCATCCAGGTGACACTGTTCCGCTCATCGAGATCCAAGTTGGCCTGATAAAAGGCCCTCCGATTACTGGATGCTGTATTATACCGCTGTCCGTTGGACAAGTCCTGCGATACCGTCAATAAATTCTGAAAAGATGTATGGCCTACATGAGCGACCAGCTGTAAACTTCCGCCTCCATACATGCCACTTCCATCTCCAGCTTCCTTCCCTTCAAGTGCTGATCCGACTTGTGTATGTACCGAAAAGGAATTGCTCTCTTGGGTTGTGGTAATGATATTAATGGCTCCCGTCAATGCGTTGACACCATAGATACGGGCAGCAGGCCCCCGCAACACTTCAATACGCTCGACAGCGTCCAACGGCACAGGTATATTCATGGAATGATGAGCAGTTTGCGCATCCGATATCTTGACACCGTTCAACAGAATCAGCGTTTGCTCAAAACTCCCACCATCTATACCCACGTCAGTTTGGGTACCAAAAGGGCCCCGTTGACGGATGTCTACACCACCGATAAAAGCCAAGGCTTCGTTGATGGACCGCACGGATAGCTGTTGTATCTCCTGTTTCGTAATCACCTGAATATTTCGACTGGTTTTACTGAACGGAATTTGCAGCCTGTTTTCGGAAACGACGATTTCAGATATCGCTGTCGTATCTGAGGAGCGCAGTTGAGCCAAACCGACAAAGGGAATAGCAAACACGCTCAAAAAGAATAATTTTCTACCCATAAATGATATAAAATGATTTAAACATAAAATTTTCTGCAAAACTCGTATCTTTCCGGCACATAGACATAGTCCACTTTCGAGAATATGAGTAGTCCGGCCGAAGTTCCGTTTTTAAATTTCATTCAACTTGACCGTAATCATCCTACGGCCATATACCTGCAGTTAGCGCAACAATTAGTCAACGCTATACAACGCGGTTATCTTCCATTAGGCACCAAGCTCGCCGGTACACGTACACTAAGCAGACTTTTAGAGGTACATCGGCAAACTATTGTTCAGGCTTACATGGAATTGGAGGCACAGGGATGGATCGAATCGATACCCAACAAGGGGACGTTTGTTATCAGCAACGATCAGGCGAAAAAATCACGGTCTTATGCTACTCCGGTGTCTCTGGCAAAATATCCTGAAAAAACCGGTTTTCATTTTACGGTCTCGCAAATATTGACGAGCCCCTTTGAATATGCTGCTACTCCCTTACAATTTAATGACGGGATCCCCGATATGAGGCTGATCCAATTTGACCGCTTATCGAGCCTATATTCCGCATCGATGAAAAGGAAAAATACCCGACGGAAGTTTGAACAAGCAAACCACTCGGGTAGTGCTTATTTTAGGGCACAGCTGAGTAACTATCTAAATTATTCACGCGGGCTACATATCTCGGGGGATAACATACTCATCACCCGAGGCACAGAAATGAGCCTTTATCTTATCGCTAAATTATTGCTCAAACCGGACGACCTCGTGCTTGTTGCAGAATGGAGCAATTTTACAGCAAATATGATTTTCCAGGATGCGGGCGCTCATATCGAAACCATACCGCTCGACGAAGAAGGCATCCAACCGGATGCTATTCGGGAGAAGTTGAAACACAAAAAGATCCGTCTTGTCTATCTCACCCCGCATCATCATTACCCGACCACCGTTACACTGACTGCCGAAAGAAGAATGGCACTACTTAAGCTGGCCGAAAAGTATGGCTTTGTCATCGTGGAGGATGATTATGACTATGATTTTCAATATGAAAAGGGTATTGCTATGCCAATGGCGAGCGCAGATCTCCATGGTATGGTCATCTATATTGGTACCTTTGGAAAATCGCTCGCACCAAATTTTCGGGCAGGATTTATTGTGGCTCCCGTAAATCTGATGCATGAACTGCAAAAATACATCGGAATGATAGACCATCAGGGTGATATGCTGTTGGAACAGGTCTTGGGAGAAATGATTGAGGAAGGTGATATCCATCGTTTTCTTAAAAAATCGCTGAAGATCTATCGTGAGCGGCGTGAACATGTATGTGCCGAACTGGACGAACAGTTTGGCGAATTAGTAACTTATCAAAAACCGAGTGGCGGACTGGCCTTATGGCTGGAGTGGAAAAAGCCTATTCCGTTAATGCATCTAGCCAGCCAATGCCGTAAGAATGATCTCTTTATTCCAAAAAACATCCTCTACCAAAATCATAAAACCACGGCTATCCGTCTGGGTTTCGGACACCTTACTACGGGGGAAATGTCGGCAGCATTATCTATATTTAAAAAGATGCTATATGAAATAGATCGTTAGAATTAAAATACTTAGATTCGAAAATAATTTGGTCACCACACAAAATTAATAAACAATGAATGAACAAGTTGATCGCTTTTTCGAACATGCCCAAAAATGGAAGGGCGAAATGACTCTACTGCGAGAAATCGTTCTTAAAAATAAATTACTCGTCGAAGAATACAAGTGGATGCATCCCTGTTATACTTTCAAGGAAAAAAATATTGTGCTCATTCACGGATTCAAAGAATACTGCGCACTGCTGTTTCATAAAGGCGCACTATTGAAAGATCCTGAAAGTATACTGATCCAACAAACAGAAAACGTGCAGTCGGCAAGACAACTACGATTTACAAACACGGAGCAAATCAAAACACTAATGCCCACTATAAAATCTTATATCGAAGAAGCAATCGATATCGAAAAGTCAGGAGCGAAAGTAGTCATAAAAAAAGTTGCTGAGTATCCTATTCCCGAAGAGTTTCAACGGGCTCTTGATGAAGATCATACATTGCAACAAGCTTTCTCTCAATTGACACCAGGGAGGCAAAAAGCCTACTTATTTTACTTTAATCAGGCGAAGCAATCTACAACGCGGGAAGCCAGGATCGAAAAATACTATCAGCATATCCTGGACGGTAAAGGGATGAATGATTAAGTCATACTCCAAAAGAAATAACTCAAAAACTTCAACATTATGTTAAAAAAATCGAAAAAGATCTGGTTCATCGCTGCAGCACTTGTATTGATATTGATATATGCCCTGTGGGATTCCTATAGCCAGCCGGGGATCGAAAGTCTGCCTGGGCAATTTGAAGAGGTCGCTTTCGTTCGCAACGATCAAAATAAGGGTGGGATAATACGTGTGTATGCCGTTACTGTCGGCGACATCGAAAAGGCAGATTATCAAGCTTGTGCGGAACTGTTTCCTATAAACGACTTCAACAGTACAACAAAGGTTTATTTCTTCGATAAACATCAGCCTTATCCTACTTCATTAACTATCGAATCGCCACATTACGACACCAACCAATATCACGCTATAAATATCGTTAAGCGTCAGGGCGAGCGGTAAACTTAACATTTGGCTAACATTAAAAGGGTATCTTAGCAGTGAAATCAAAGGCACATATGACATCACAGTTCATTCCCCGCGATATTAGCTGGTTGAGTTTCAATGGCAGGGTACTGCAAGAAGCTGGCGACACGACGAACGCTTTACCATCACGTATCAAGTTTTTGGGCATTTTTTCCAATAATCTGGATGAATTCTACCGTATCCGGATAGCTGGACTAAAGCGCTCGCTAGCCATAGACGAAAAAGAAGCCAAGGAAATTTTCTTCGAAAAACCACAATTAATACTTGATGAGGTAAACCGTATTGTCATCGGGCAACAGAAGGAGTTTGACAAAATATGGTTGAAGATGCAAAAAGAAATGGCAAAACAGCATGTCTTCATTAAGTTTGCCGAAGATCTTAACGAAGAACAACAACGCTTTGTCAGACAATATTATGAGGATGAGGTGGAGTCCAATCTAATTCCGCTCTTATTAAGTGATGAAAGACCCATGCCTTATCTTCGGGACAAGTCCCTATACTTAGGCGTCTCCATGATGAAAGGTAGTCGACAGGATGAAGCCAAGTTCGCCATCATCGAAGTACCGACCGGCGACGTCGGACGCTTTATCAAGCTCCCCTCCGATTCCAAAGAAGTACATGTCATCTTACTTGAAGACATCATTAAATTCAACCTTCCCTTTATTTTCTCCTATTTTGGTTTTGATGATTTCCGCGCGCATGCCTTTAAGATCACCCGGGATGCAGATTTTGATCTGGACAATGACATCAACACCACGATGGCAGACAAAATCGCAAAAGCGGTAAAAAACAGGAGAAAAGGTAAGCCGACGCGTTTTGTTTACGATCAGGACATGGATGAAAAACTGGTGGAATACCTGATTAAAAAGTTAAATTTATCGAAGAAAGATAGCATTATCCCCGGGCAGAAAATCCATAATTTCAAACACTTTATGGACTTTCCCGATGTCTTCACGCAAAACCCCGCACGGAAAAAATACACGCCGTTTTTACATCCGATGTTCAAAGGAAAGCAGCGAATTACAGACGTTATTATCAAGCAAGACGTTCTGTTATCACTACCCTACCACACCTTTACGCCAGTTATCGGCTTACTCCGTGAAGCAGCGATGGATCCGGATGTACTTTCCATAAAGATTACCGCCTACCGGTTGGCTGAGCATTCAAAAATTGGGAACGTATTGATCAACGCCGCCCGAAACGGTAAAGAAGTTACGGTCATGTTGGAACTCCGGGCACGGTTTGACGAAACGCGTAATCTGGAGTGGAAAGAACGATTTGAAACAGAAGGTGTAAAAGTAGTGGTCGGCATACCGAATAAAAAGGCACATGCGAAGCTTTGTATTATCCGAAAGCGAGTTCAGGACAAGATTATCCAGTATGGTTTCGTGAGTACCGGAAATTTCAACGAAAAGACGGCCAAAACGTACAGTGATTACTGCATTATGACGAGCAAGAAGAGTATTATGACGGATATCAATAGGCTCTTTACTGCCGTACAAGATACCAAGCGTAGTATCTCAGAGAGTCTTATCTCGGGCAAGGGACTTCTTTTCTGTCCGACAGACATGCGAAACACCATATTAGCCTACCTGGATAAGGAGATAACGGAAGCAAAAGCTGGCCGAAAAGCACATATCATCATAAAGATCAATTCTTTGAGCGACAAGGATATTATCAAAAAACTATATGAAGCTGCCGCAGCGGGAGTTGAGATAGAAATGATTGTTCGTAGTATCTTTTGTGCCGTAAACCAAAAGGCATTTAAGAAGCCTATCCACGCCATCAGTATTGTAGACGAATACCTCGAACACGCACGGGTGATGTACTTTTATCATGCTGGCAAAGAACATCTCTATATTTCATCCGCCGATTGGATGACCCGTAATTTAGATCATCGTATCGAAGCCGCCGTCCGGATTTTTAATAAGGACATTAAGTCCGAGCTGCTCCACATGTTAAAGATGCAGCTAAAAGATAACGTCAAAGCGCGGGTACTGAATAATACGCTGGACAATGCATATGTACAACGTGAGGGCGAACCGTTTCGCTCTCAGGTAGAGCTGTATCGTTTTCTAAAAAACCAAACCCATAAATCATAGTTTCTTTACTCTTGTAACTAAAATTATTAGTATTTTTGTTTTCTAATTGAGGTAGAGATGGAAGACAAGAAATACATCAAAGGTCGAGGAGCACAATACAATCCACACAATAAATTTAAGAAAGACATTTATGGCCAGTATCATGCAGAGGGTATCGACGAGTGGGAAGAAGAAAACAAAAAAACCATATTTATTCCCTCTTTAGCCAAGACATTCGTTCATAAGGTAGATAGTCCCGATGTAGGCATGATGTATTCGGCCAATCCTTATCAGGGATGCGAACACGGGTGCATTTATTGTTACGCACGCAATTCGCATGAGTATTGGGACATGAGCGCAGGGCTGGATTTCGAGCAAAAGATTATCGTCAAGACGAATGCTGTACAGCTCTTTAAGGCCTTTATCTCTCGAAAAAGCTGGGACTTCTCGCCTATTCACCTATCGGGCAACACGGATTGCTATCAGCCGGCCGAACGCAAGTTTCAATTGACTCGTCAGACCCTCGAAACTGCCCTCGCCTATCAGCAACCCATTAGCATCATTACCAAGAATAGCCTTATCCTTCGGGACTTGGATATCCTCAGCGAACTGGCCAAGAAAGATCTGATCAAAGTGTTCCTGTCAGTGACAACATTAAATGAAGATACCAGACGCAAATTAGAACCCAGAACAGCGACTGGTCAACAACGCTTGAAAGTCGTCGAGGCATTAAGTCATCACGGTATTCCGGTCGGTATTAATATGGCGCCCATCATACCCGGTCTGACAGACCATGAAATTCCAGCTGTGCTTCGGGCTGCCAAGGAACACGGTGCACTGTGGGCCAACTATATCATCGTACGGCTGAATAGACAAATCGGTGCCGTATTCGAAGATTGGGTTCATGCGTCTTATCCGGAAAGAGCGCAAAAAATATGGCATAGTATCCAAAACTGTCACCATGGGCAGGTCAACAACTCGAATTTCGGTGAACGCATGCGCGGGAATGGCAAAATCGCTGAGATCATCCGTGACAGCTTCCGTTTACATTGTTTAAAAAATCAGTTGAATCGTGTGTCTTTTGAATACGGAAGACCTGATAGAAGGAGCATCGGTAATATACAGCTTTCGTTGTTTTAGGTATGTGTCAGGATCATTCCCAGCACTCCCGCTGCCAATAGATAATATAAGGTTGGGATGATGGTCTTCCTCAAAAAGGTCCCTTCTTTACCCATTAGCCCCACAACAGCCGCTACGGCCACAATATTATGGATGGCGATCATATTGCCTGCTGCAGCTCCAACGGCCTGCAGGGAGACAATAAGGACATTAGAATAACCCAGCTTATCGGCAACGCTGTACTGGAACTCGGTGAACATAAGATTGCTTACGGTATTACTCCCGGCTATAAAAGCACCCAACGCCCCAACAAATGGGGATATAAATGGCCAAATATCCGCAGTCCTGGAAGCCGTCCATTCGGCTAAAGCGACCGGCATGCTGGCAAGACCACTTGTATTCATGCCCGAATTGATGTATATCCGCACCATCGGAATGGTAAACAAGAGAACAAATGCTGCCATCACGGATATCCTGGCAGCTTCAATAGTAGCCTTCTTCACCTTTGCTCCTGGCATCCGGTACACGAATACTGCTGTCAGCGCAGAAAGTACCATCATAGTAGCCGGGAGATAGAGAGGTGTCGAATTTGCCGAGATAGTTGTGCCAAATATAGAGGACCAGGAAATTTCAAAGCTTTTTAGATAATTGCCTATGCCCCATCCCACTTTCCGCGTGACGATCAGTAAGACGGAAACAACAAGATAAGGCAGCAGCGCCTTGAAGATACTCATACCCGGAGCAGCTATTTCCCGGGAATCGGCCTGTATCTTTCCCGACCAGCTTTCCGGCCAGCTCGATTTATCCGGAAAGTCCCAGCTATCTTTAGGAATCAGAAATCGGTATTTGACAGCAGTAAGCACCACTAGAAGACCGATCATGGAGCCCAGCAGCGAAGGAAATTCCGGGCCGAAGAACATAGCCGTAACAGTATAGGGAACAGTAAAAGCCAAACCTGAAAAAACAGCAAATGGCGCAATGGTCAGACATTTTTTCCTGTCTGTCCGCTTCCCGAAAAAGAGAACAGACATTACGATCATCAGCCAGGGGATAAAGGTACCTACAAGGGCATGGATGATACTGGCCTGAGAAGTCACATCCTGCAAAAACCTCACTTTATTCTCTGCTGTCATAATACCTTCTGTAAGTCCGTTATTTACACCAATTAATATAGGCGTCCCGATCGCCCCAAAAGTAACAGCCGTGCTCTGCACCATGAGTCCTACCATAACCGCAGCCATGCCCGGAAAGCCGATGGCAACCAACAAAGGCGCAACGATAGCCGCGGGAGTACCAAAGCCGGAAGCCCCCTCCAGGAAAGAACCGAACAACCATGCTATAATAATAATCTGTATCCGTCTATCGGGGCTGATCTGTGTGAAATAATAGCGGATAGCGCCAAGACCTCCCGAGTATTTCAAGATGGAAAGCAGAAGCAAGGCGCCAAGAATAATGTAGAGCACATCAACGGTGATGAACAGCCCCTGAACAGCTGAGGCGGCAATCACCATGATATCCATCTTCCACACGGATATAGCAATGGCGACGGTAACGGCAAGCACGATGGGCATGGCATACCGAGCAGCAAGCCGGAAGCCGACCAGCAGGATCATGGCCAGAAGGATAGGAAGAAAAGCCAACACGGCCTGGAGAATCAATGTCATAATCTGTCTATAATTTCAGGTGAATGTTTGAAAAAAGCACATAGAAACAAACTGTTCTACGTGCTATGGTATGATAAACTAATCCAGCTGCTTCGCCGCAAAGATATGCAGCGCATAAGGGTCATTGGCTACCGCCTGGTCTTGATACTTCTCTTTCAGTACCGCATTACCGATATATTTATAGGCTTTTGCAAGCAAATAGCTGTAATAGGCTGTACGCTGCTCCGAAGCGGAATCACAGAAGCTGACAAAGAACGGAGTGGTCGAAAAATAACCGGGATCTTCCTTATCAATACCTTCTTTCCACTCCTGCAGTGTATAGTTCATCAATACATCCCCTCTAAGGCGATCACCAAGTTCCCTATAGCAGAGCGCCTGATAGTACGGCAGCTCGGGAAGGTGCATATTGCTAAAGTGGTCGATCTTGATGTCGGTAATGAACTCAAAGTTTTCCCTAGCCTTGGTTTCGTTGCCCAACGATTTCAAGCAGATACCTTCATAGTACTTATAGGGCACAAGCTTTGCTATGTTCCATAGTCCGGCACCGAGATTCTGTGGAAGGGTCTGGGCCTTGCTGAAACACTCGGCAGCTTCCTGCATTTTGTTCTGGGCCATCAGCTCGCGTCCTTTTAGGTAATACGCCATCATATACTGCTCGGCTACGGCATGCTCGCCCCCCTCGGCCGGAACAAACGTTCGTTTCTCCAGCAGTGCCAAAGCTTTATCCTCCTGTCCTGCCATATTGTAGGCACGCGCCCACTCCAGAACGATATCATCCCTGGTTATGACGGACTGATGGCTGTCCAGAAAAGCAATGCGCTCGTTGGGATCCACGCCTGTCCTTCCCATGACATAGACCGTCTCCCAGATCAATTGCTGTTCCTTGGGGTTAGCCGATAGCGCCTTTTTAAGCAAAGGAAGCGCTTCCTCTCTACGCCCCATATGTGTGTAGTAAGCTACGGCGAGATTCCGGAGCGTACGGTAGTCCTTCGACCCAATCTCTTCCCAAAGTGCAACAGCATCCTCGAAATGCCCCTTGCCATATAGGGCGCACCCCAGCTGGAACCTGGCCTTATCATTCCCTTGATCAGCCCACTTTGTCAAGGCGGCTATTTCGATAGGACGGTTCGGAAACGCTATTCCTTCATTGGCCGAATTATCAGGTGCGCCACCTTGAAGGTCTGCATAGATGGCAGATAGGCTAAAAGACAGCGGCTCTTTCGCTTTCAGCATCTCGACCAAAGTAATGGACTCCTGTTTCAGATCGGCGAGTAGTAGAACCTCCAACAAATCCAGACATACCTGGTTGCGGTCTGTCTGGATATCTTCCATAAACTCGTTCCCTGTTAGTCCTCCCATAAGAACATTAAAGAAACGTGCAAAATGATTGATTTTGTCGCTTGCCTCTACTGATGCCAACCGGTCTTTTGCCGCGTCTTTATCCCCTTTCAAATACAGTGCATAGATCATCATTGCATTTGCAATGACATTATTCCTGTTATATATACCAGATGCATGAAGATGTTGGATCGCTTTATCATAATCACCATTTGCGATATCCAACAAGGAGATATAAGTCATCGAAGGCGAGACATAACCGCTGCTCCAGGCTGCTTTCTGCAGATAGTCGTAGGCCGTAGACGGCTCACCCAGGGCCAGATAAACATGGCCCAACAGATAATATAGCTTACCATCTTCCAGACGAGTATTAAACCGTGTCAATACCTTTTTCGCTTTTAGAAGGCAATTCAGCGCTTCGTGATAGAATGCATGGCGAAACTTATACTCTCCAAGACCAATGAGCGCCGGCGCAAAATCGGGGTCACGCTTGAGCGCCTCCTCATAATAACTTGCACTCTGTGTCGCCGGATCACGGTATTGGTCCACATGCAGACCGGCGAGGTAGAGCTGATGGGCACTTTCGGTCTTCTTAAAGTCAGGTATGCCCTCACGGATATGGGGGACGTTGAACCTATCATATTCCTTGACAGTATAGGACATCAAGACCCTACCCCCCTTTTCAGACACCTCGATGGTATATCCCATCTGCATGTTGATATCAGCGGGCACCGCGTACTCCTGCCGCGTTTTCATGGCAACATCACGGGAGAAAAGAACTCTCTCCCCATCCCTGACCATAACCTTTACGTTCTCCGGCCTGTTGAGCTGGATCTTAATAGTGTCCTTGCAATAGATAGCCCCTGTCGTGTTTGCAAAATCGGGAATGCCTACCGCCCCAATCGGGAACCAGTACTGGGAGAACGATTTGGTCTCCATGGGCTCAAGCCAGGTGAAATCGGGTTGGTTGTCCGAATAGCTGCCGGCCATTAGTTCACAATAAGCACCATCAGTATCCGTCAGCGCTCTCTCCCACGATTCGGACAGTTGATTATAAGCCCAGGTAAACATCTTTTTACCCGGTGACACATGATGTTCAGCAACATGTACTACCCCGCGTTTCTGGCCGTTATCATAGCCACCAAAAAAGTCATAGTTGGATGCTGCACTGAAAAAAGAAGTTGGTTGTATGGTATTCTTGTGTTTGCTGATATCGACCCCAGTACCAAAATCGATACCGTTGAACACTCCTGTAGCATTCGAGGCCATGGGATAAGTCGTCACCGACTGCTTATAGTGGAAATGTACATGGCTGACGTCATGCGGGAAGAATATCTCATAGTCACGGTTCGAGGGTACGGCAACGTTCTCCCACCACAGGAAGGACCGGCGGAGTGGCGTAATGTTAGACAGCCTTACCCGTGTTTCGAATATACATTCGCCCGGATTAAGCACAATGCCTACCATTCCCTTCATGCGATCCACAGGGTCATGCTCCGACATCCAGACGATGGCCCCACCATTGGCGAGTTTCTCTATCTCGTAATCCACAGGCATGAACGCCGAGGGCCGGTGGTGAAACGGCCAGTTGAATTCCAAACCGCCCGAAGTCCAGGAACCTAAGGCACCTATCAATGCCGGTTTGACTACGTGGTTTTTGTAAAAAAAGTCATAGCCATTGGTCTTGTCTTTGGCTGCGTAGATCTTCCCACCAAGTTCCGGAAGAATCTGGATTTCCAAAAATTCATTTTCCAGGGTAATGAGTGTATATTCTTTCTCTACACGTTCCTTCCGGTTGACCTGGAGGACAATCTTATTTGGATAGGGATTCCCAGAAGAACGTTGGTGTACGCGGTTTTCGGCGAACATCGGGAGATCTTCTTTGGCCGGCTCAGGGTAGGTCGGAATGACCGTACGGCCTACAGTGACCTTTACGGACTGCGCATTTGCCTGAAAGACAAATAAAAAGATAACAACAAATAATTTTACAGGTTTCATAATAAATTAACTATAGAGAATTGATATTAAAATATGATACGATATAGAAATTAAAGACAACTTTTTTAGTACGAATAAATTATAGCGTTTTCGGACAAATTTTCTTCACGCCGAGCGCCGTTTTAAGCGTCACCGTAGCTCCAGGCTCAATAGTTATAACCTCCTTCTCAGGTGTGAGCGGGGCCACGTTCAACGCATCGATCAGACAGGTCTGCGGTTCTATGGTCAGCAGATCCCTCCTCCCCCCGTTCCACAGCATCCAGAAATTATAGTTCATGTCGGCCTGATAGAATATGCTCCACCCCGAACTTATGTCGGTAAGAAGCATCTCTTTCGTTTTGTAACGTGAATAGAAATTGGACAATATGTGGGCATGTGGCTGCAACATACCTTCCCGGAGGTCATCTCTCAAGGGAAAATCTGTCAACCGTTCCCCTGTGGGCACCAACTGCACTGTATCGCGCGGATACTCGGAATCGACTGGGAGCCTGAGACGGACATCCCCTACATTTCCACCAGGAACAAAAGGGATGTTGAAGGTCGTGTGAAATGCCAGAGCGAAAGGCATACGGCTGTCACTGGTGTTCTTCACGCTGACTTCCTGATGGAGCCCCAAAGTATCGACCCTATAACATACGCGCAGAATGAACGAATGCGGAAATAGGAGATACGGCTGCTCCGTGGTGGCGACGAATTCCAGTTCTACTTGTCCTTCAGTCTGCCCGACCAGGTGAAATGGCGTATGGTGCAGCTCTCCGTGTATAGCTACATTCCTCTCCGGTTCGTTGATCGGCCATAAGTACGTTCTTCCTTCAAATTCGAAGCGGCCCCCACGGATACGGTTGGGAAAGAAGAGCAAAGGCATCCCGTACAGTAAGGGGGTCTTTGCTATCTCTTCTACAGCTTTCGGGGCCCGCAATACCTCGATTCCGGTAGGCAGATGGGTCAACCGAACACAGTTACCGCCGTATGCCGGATTGATCTCCGCACGGTACTCCGGACATTGGATGACCACATTGGACGTGCTTTGCTCATTGCCTCTTACTGTGTAGAAAGAGACAATAATCTGTACGGCCAGTATTATAAAGCGACGTGTTTTCACTATATTTCGATAGCTTTGATATCTTTAAACCAATTTACTTACTCAGCAACGCATCGTAACGGACGTGCAATTGCAAAGGAACCACCCGCATCTACACGTATTTCAGTAGCCCCCACCACATTCCTAAAAGCATAATTATTCTCAGGGTTGATGGTAGAGGTCCAGTAATAGGCAGCGGTACCTACGGAAGCTAACTTACCACCATCTCGATGTCCAGATTTTGGCAATACTATCGAGATAGAGGGGTCATTATAATCCGTCACAATGCGGCTATTCGTCGATGACGATCCCGTAGAGGAAACATTGTCTGGCCAAGCAGGGTACTGTATACCCCCCGTCCCCCCCCAAACACTCGTGAAAGACAACCACATCTCGTCACTAGTCGCCACACGATATCCCGGAGGACATGGGTCATAAATGCTCTTCAAACCATTACGGATACTGTGTGTATAATTATGTATAGCGTCAGTGCCATCCAGATAACCTGCATAAGTAGAAAATGGCGCTACGTCATCTCCCCATGCCGTTGTCGGGATATCAGTAGCCCAGTTGCCCCCAGACGAGTAAAATACCATAGGGTTTTTGACAACTTCCGAGATGGACACCAAGGTGTTTTCAACGCTAAACCCAGAGCCAAAATCGGGGTTCGTATAAACCGGAAGAGTCCTGTCACCAAAGGCATCTGGCTCAGTTCCGCTACTTCGAAGGAGCCGTGAGCCTACAAATGGGTCTTTTCGACCCCATTGATAAAGCAAACCGGAGGCGCCAACATTTTCTCCTACGGTATTGATCGCACCGATATTACGATCCAGCCAAGCTAATGATTGAGACTTCGCGGCCAGATTTTTACTGACCCAATCCACCTTCATCTGGTCTGTGGATTTCCCGGCAACCCAGATGTGCCAACTCCATACGATGGTACGGGTACCTCCTGTAGTATTATATAAAGCGATAACGGCATTTCCTACATTTCCTGTAGCGGTAAAAGATATTCTTCCCTCTTGCGCATCGTAGGCGATATTCTTTATGATATATTCAGCATTTTGGGGACTTACTGCACTTTGAATTTCCGAATTGTCGCTTGTCCATTCATAGGCAACATCTGTCCACAAAAAATCTGCACCGTCGCCTGAAAGCACGGTATTATTTATCAACTTTGTAGCAAAGGAATACTCCCCTTCCATTGGTACAACATAACAGTTGGCCAATCCGGCTATAGATAAATCAGGATCTACCGGCTGTGCTACCGCTTGAAAATCCACATCCATATTGATGTTCAGAATCTGTTCGGCTGTTAAATTAACCAATGCCTCCTCCTTCGAAAAAGTCTCCCCTATACTACTCGTCAGCGTGATATTTAGCGATTGATAATTGCCGGGAGGAATTAAAACGTAGACTTTCTTCGCTTCATTGTTCAACGCAAGGTCTACGACACGCTCCACGTAAGACTCACCACCGGCAGGAATTTGCAATACAGGAAAATCGGTATTCATATCTACCTTTCCGGGGCCCGAGAATAAAGCAGTATTCCCATCTGCATCTGTTCCTTCGACTTTCACGGTGGATACAATCCCCTGACCTACCATATTTAGCGACAGCAATGCGCCTACACCTTTAAAGTCCATACCTGTCTCTTTCGTCCCCTTGCCTGCCATCGGCCAGAAAGACGCCGGTTGTTGTACAGGTATTTGTAGGGATAGCGATGAACCATCAAAGGCTCCCTCCAGGCTATATGGATGGATTCCGTAGAATTGATCTCCTTCTGTAACAGGACCGATAAAGCTTATTTTGGGAAGCCCTCCCTCTTTGGCGACAAACTCAATCCCTACAACATCCTGATTGGAGAAAATCCGGATGTTGTCACCTTCCAGCCATAAAGCTTTACCTTCATTAATTGGATTGTATATGGAAGCTTTTATCATCATTGTTTTGCTTTTTGCCAAGCCTGCTGCGGGATCTTTCTCACAGCCTGTCATGATGAGTGTGCAAAGCGTAATAAACGCCGTAAACAAACAAATACGTTTCATAATATTGATTTTTAATGATTTCGTTTTTATTATTTAGAGGATGCTATTTCTTTATCAACATCCAGGTGTCGGGTTTACCTGTGTCGGCGAAAGTGAAAGTATCCGTCGTCTTCCCATCAACCATAACGGCGTTGAATCTAAAATAATTACCGCTCGCCTGTAAGGTAGAAAGAGGGATTTTGATTTCCGAAAGATATCCATTGTCAGCACTTCCATCGTCCACGACGCCTGAAACTTGATTGGCGATGGTAAGAAATGAAGCACTTGTCGCCTCCCAGCTACTGCTATTCCATTTGGCACAGGAGACAATACCTGTCGGTCCGATGGTTATTTTTAATGAATTATCGTTCAACGAATTACCCTCATTATTATGAAAATATAAATCTATATTGTCCCCTGTCGCTACATAGTTGTCACGCCGCTCCACGAGCAGATATAGATTTTGGGCATCTACCGCGGACCGGAAAGTAGCCTGCGTTGGCCCCTGACTTCCGATGAACAGCGCGTCGGTATGCGTCCAGTCACCGATATCTCCATCTACCGTAATGTTCTTTTGAGGAGCATTGATACGATGGTTCAGTATGAAACGCCCGATCATAATGGTGCCACTTTTATGCATGGTACCTACAATAGAGTGCGTGCCATCGACTTCGAGGCTACCCCAATATCCCGTTCCCGAGAAGGGCTGATACCATTCGGTAGCCCAGGATTTATGATTGAAGTTCCGGGCTTTATTATCTCCAACTTTCATGCTAAACAGGTTGTTGATGTTACAGGAGATTACTGTCTCGCCCGACCGGAATTGTGCCAAATAGCCGCCAGCTCCCCTAAAAAGGTTGGATTGACGATCTGTCGGGCCGACCTGATCTCCACTGAGATGCTGCCAATTATCTTCGCCATACACTAAAGACATCATGTAGTAAGAGGTGCCATCGGGCTGGTTATTAGTTTCCAACCGAGCTTCCATAAATCCGGCTAATGTCTTTCCGTCATTCAACATTCTGACAACAGGCATCTGATCGGTATAGATACGCCGTCCCTGGTTAAGATATTTATACTGTCTTATGACTTTATAATTGTTGCTCGTACCCGAGGGAGACCATGTATTGCCACCATCACCAGAAACAACCATAGAAGTTCCTGAATTGCTATAAACGGGATCCGTATCGGTAAAATAGCAGTGTAACTCTCCAGAAGGGAGCTCTAGTATGTAGGGTTCCCAATTTGTACCGGTATAGATAACCTGCTCAGGGGCCCATGTAAAACCGTTGTCTTTACTGCGTCTTATCATGATACCATTGGTTTCCGGACTATATCTATAAGCTTTATTTGCCCGGAAAGAGGTAACGGCCAGGATATCACCATTCGTTAACACCACAGCATCAGCACTTGAGTATCGTCTGCTGTCAGCACCTTGTGATGATGTTATAGCTGTCTCCTGAAATACGGTCTTCCCACCTGACCATGTTTTTAGATCCGCGCTGTTCGAGTAATATATATTGGACCCAATTTGTCCATTTTGATAAAATAAGATATAGCCTCCTGATTTTTTCTTTTTTATCCGGGAATACACTGGGTTGGTAATTCCCAGTGTGGCAGACGGGACTTCTACGTACGAATTAAAGTCAAGTTCGAGCACGCTGGAACTTTCTTCACCTGCGTGCGAATCGAGTGATCCTTCCTCTTTATTTAATTCATAGATATTATGAATTCCCACAGTATCTGGCATAGAACCGGGAGGCGTATCCTTTTTCCCACATCCATCTAATAACAGACCCGATATGGCCAACATTAAAATACTCATCTTCAACTTCATTTTACGAATTATTAGATTTATTTGTTTACTGTGGTCGTATCCTGCCCAACTGATGATTTGTTTACCGTCATTTCACGTATAAAATCGACCTCCGCTTGGCTATATGGAGTACCGTCAACACGAAAAATATCATGAAACCACACATCAGGCTCCGGATCTCCAGCTTTACTGGACCACTGCAAATGAAAATTACACTTCCCTGCAACCAACCCCCAACTTGTAGCTCCAACATGCTCTCGTTTGAGGATAGGCATTATATCTTCAAAAGTCGAACGCGGGCGACCCATATATTCGGTACAGATTAACGGGCGGTTAAAACGTTTCAACATTTTGATAAAGGTTTCCATGACTTCGGGCTCATAATAGCAATGGAAACTCATAACATCACTGTGTTCGCCAACGAAACTCACGATATCTAACGCTGTCCGTGTGCCTTGAGAACCTGGAAGTAACCAAATCGGTGCCGTAAGTGGCTGAGAAGGATTAACTTCCCTACCCCATTTAAAAACTGCCCGTAATAACGGAAGGCTCTCGGCGCCCAATTTCAAATTTTCAGGTTCATTATACAAACACCATAGCAGTATCCGATCGTCGTTGGCATGTACCGTCAAGATATCTTTCACATAACGTTCTAATATAGGCCATGCCTGAGGATCATTTACTTTAGCAGATCCAGGGCTTTGTATCCATTGCGAATTGTGCACGCCTGGAATGGATTCAGGCTGAGGTCCTAATTTTGGGTTTTCAAAACGTCCACCATTTGTAAAGAATGTAACAATAGCTTTCATCTTATGATCCTGGCATATACCCAAGAACTTATCTAACCGTTGTCTGAATCCTTCTGGATCTGCTTCCCAAACCATATCATGCAAAAAGATACGTACCGTATTGAATCCCAAGTCTTCCGCCCAACCCAACTCCCGGTCTATCGTCTCTGGATCAAAAGTTTCTTCCTGCCACATTTCAAACTGATTGATAGCCGTAGATGTTATATAATTTATTCCAATAGGCCATTCCTGCTTCGCATACCAATCATTTGCTTTTTCCTCACTCCATCGCCCGGCCGTTTCCGGTGTACAGCGATACATCCCGAAAGAGTATAAAGCAATCATAAATACGACTATTCTTTTCATGTTATTTCGTCTTTTTTTATTCTATTTTTTTTAATTCCTAATAAAGTCCGTTCGCTAATACATTCACATTATCATATATTGATATGACAGGATCTATATAATTTAATAGCCAGGATTCTGATCTTTATTTGGATCCACTCCCTTATTGTATAAAAATTCCTGATCAGGGATAGCGAACCAATATCCTGCCTCGCTAACCACAATACCCTTTTTGTCTAAAACATACTCTGCTAGTTTACCTGTTCGTTTAAGGTCGTTATACCGTTTTCCTTCATAACAGGTCTCGTATCCACGTTCAGTTAAAACCAACTCGATAAATTTTTCTTCCGTATTGTAATCATTAAGTTTATAATCAACAGATGGATCTGCTACGCCGCTTCTCTTGCCATAAGCACGTCGATGTACCATATTGAGCTTTTCCATGGCGTCTGCTGTCGGAATACCATTGTTGGCCCGACACGCCGCTTCTGCATAAAACAAAAGGACATCCGCCAAACGGTATAATGGAATATCGCTTCCTCCACTATCTCCTACTGCATCTGTCTCGATAAACTTCTTATTGTAAATGAGATTCTGTCCACTCACGTTGACCACATATACATTGAAAGCCTTCCGTAAATCGTTATCTGACCAATTGGCATAGAAGGGGTTTGCATAGGTCGAATGGATTCCAGAATATGCATTCCCATTATAATACTGTTTACCCCGATGTAACATAGAAGCGAAAGCGGATCCATATTCTTTTCCCTCTCGATATTTCAGGTAAAAGATTTCTTCCGTAGAATTGACCAATTTAGGATGGTAAAGTTTATAGAAATCATCCGACTGGCTGACCTCTACCAAACGGTATTTGCCCGAATTAATCACATCCAGCGCATGATCACGTGCTTTAGCCCATTCCTCTAAATGTAAATAAACCTCTGCGAGTACGGCTTTTGCTGTCATTTTTTGTGGACGCCCTACTACAGGTTGATTATCCGGTAAATCGGCGGCTGCAATTTCTAAATCTGATGCCGCAAAGGCAAAAATTTGATTTTGTGGAATACGTGGCAAGTTGGTTTCTTCGCTATTGGACAGTTCTTCTTCCGTAGACAACGGTACTGCACCCCATAACTGTGCTAAATGTAAGTAACAGAACGCCCGAAGAAAACGAGCTTCGGCTATTAATTCCTTAATCTCTTGAGGTGACGCTTCTTCCGCATCAGGAGCATATGCGATAATCATATTTGCAAAACGAATAGCCCGATAAAAACAAGCCCATACATCATTCATACGGGATGTAGTCGTCGGATCGGCTCCTAGATATCGTCCTACATATTCAAATGACCCTATTGAAGAGGCATAATCAGCCAAGGCCTCAATATTGGTATGGTAATAACGGCTAAAACATTCGTAACGCTTAACCTGATAATAACAAGAAAGCAACACCGACTCAATATGCTCCGCATCTGTCATAAAGCCTTGAGTCGCCTCTTTTACTGGTTTTTCTTCTAATATTTCCAGATCTCCACAACCAGAGAAAGTTAGTGTCGTAATCAAAGCAATATTTAATATTAATTTATTTTTCATTTTTAAGATCTTTTGAAAATTAAAACTGCATTCTCACACCAGTTGTATATCCCTTGGCCGAGGGGTAAGAAAAATTGTCAACACCTTGGCTCACGGAAGACGAACCTCCATACGTATTGACATCAGGGTTATAGAATGGATAAGAGCTGAAAGTGAATAAATTCTGCACACTGCAATATACTCCCATGGATTGTATCCAGTTTACACCTTTCAACGGAATATTATAAGACAACTCTACATTTCTCAGTCGGATGTAGGAACCATCGTACACAAAGCGATCAGACATCCGCAACGAAGTTGTCGCTGCTGCTGTTAATGCAGGATAAGTGGCATTCGGGTTTTCAGGGGTCCAGTAATCGTATAACACGTCACGGAATGTATTTATACCCCGGTTACCACTGTAGTTATGGGTAAGGCTGGCCATAGCTAATGAATAGATATCATTACCATACGAGCCTTGTGCAAATGCACTTAACGTAAAGTTTTTATAAGCAACACTGGTGCTTAATCCAAATGTACAGAAAGGATTAGGGTCACCAATGATATCTTTGTCGAGCTCATTTATTAGACCACCGCTATCATTATCGAGATTTTTATAACGGATACTGCCAGCTGCATCATAGCCGTCTTCAACATATCCGTAGAACACGCCTATAGGCTGTCCTTCCCTCAATAAGTTAATATAGTCGTTGATGATGGTGATACTCCGTTTAGTTCCTGGCACATCTTCGTCAAAAGGGAGACTATATACTTCATTTTTATTGAACGATGCATTCAAGGAGAGATCCCACTTGACCACCCGATCTAGCAGACGAGCATCAGCTTGGAATTCGAATCCTTTATTCCGCATCTCTCCGATATTTTTTGTTCCACTGATAAAGCCACTTGATTCAGGCAATTCCACATTATTAAGTAGATCGTAGGTGTTCTTTATATAATAATCAGCCGTCAATCTTAGGCGGTTCTGCCACATTCCTATATCTATACCAAAATTCCATTGCGCCGTAGTCTCCCATTTCAAAGCATGGTTGAAAAAGCTCGAAGGATGATACAGCTGATACTCTTCTTTACCGAATATTGTCGACATAGGGGTCAGCAAATCAAGTGTAGCATAAGGACTGATTGCGGTATTCCCAGATTCACCATATCCTGCACGTAATTTTAGATTATTGATGATATCGATATCTTTCAAAAAAGATTCTTCTTTTACACGCCAAGCAAATGCTGCCGAAGGGAAATATCCCCACTTACTCCCCTTACTATACCGAGACGAACCATCTGCCCGAAAGCTTACCGTTGCCAGATATTTATCATTATATGTATAATTCAAACGTCCCAAATAAGAAAGCATGGCCCATTTCGAATAGGAAGCCGTCGGGGTATCTTTCATTTCTGCTGCTGCAATATTATAGGTACCTCCTAAATCATTTAAAAAGCCATGTCCCGACATGGAAGTTCCTTTACTTTCACTTTGTTCGTATGTCACCCCGCCCATAATGGAAAAATCATGAAGACCGATCTTCTGTGCGTAGGTCACTGTGTTGTCGTTGTTGAGTGATAAATCTTCAGATTGGTCAATACTTGCATCTCCTGTAGACGTCGGATATTTTGTAGTCGTATAATCATCTTGTCGGGCATTTGACATATTAGCATTCAATGCAATCCTAAATGTCAGTTCCTCGATCGGCTTGTACAGTACGGCAGCGTTAGCCATTGTTCGGTTGGATGTCCAAAGATAACTTTTTTCCCGGATCTGTGCTTCGGGGTTATTTTGTCCCGAAGGAGAAAATGGATATAGGGTACGAAAGTCTGTATAATTACCTTCATCATCATACGGCCCTGCAGTAGGAGGTGCCATCACAAAGGAACTCAAAATACCACTTTGTTTATTATGCTTTGTCCGTGTATAGATTAGGTTGCTAATTATACTTAATTTATCAGATATTTTTTGGTTGATATTACCATGTAACGATACCCGGTTTATGTCACTTCCTTGAATAATTCCCTCTTCATCATAATAACTCGAGCTAAGTGCTACACGCGTTTTGTCTGTCCCTCCTTTTAAGGATACCGAATGCTCATTCGTCCGAGCATGGCGAAAAGCTAATTCCTGCCAGTCGTATCCCACGCCAGCATAATCAATATCTTCTTGTGAAAAATAAGGAACACCCAATGCATTTACATTGAGTATGTTTTGATACTGCATATATTCATTCGCCATCATCAAAGGCAACCTTCTGGCTACAGTAGAGACACCATAGCGACCATTATAATCTACCTGCGCGCGCCCCACAACCCCTTGTTTGGTCGTTACAATGATTACTCCGTTGGCTCCTCTCGAACCATATATTGCGGTAGCAGAAGCATCTTTAAGTACCTCGACGCTTTCAATATCTGCTACATTTAACATATTGGGCATTCCCGGAAATCCATCTATAATCCATAACGGCTCGTTTCCTCCCATAATCGAGTTGGTACCACGAATACGAATCTGAGGAGTCGCTCCAGGCTCAGAACTTGTCATACGTACTTCAACGCCGGGGAGCCGGCCTTGAAGAGATTGTGAAATAGTGGTATTGCTAAATGCAGCAAGCTTATCACCATCGATGGACGCTACAGCTCCTGTAAGGTCTCGTTTTTGGACAGATCCATAACCAATCCCAATCACTTTAACATCCTCCAACATCAACTTGGTGATTTCCATCTGCACATCAATATTCGATCTCTCCTGTACAGGGACTTCCATGGTCATTCTGCCCAAATGCCGAAATTCGAGAATAGCATCTGTAGCGACGTTAGGAAGGACATACCGACCATTATATCCAGTTACGGCATTCCGGGAAGGATCATCTTTTAGCGAAACACTTACACCGACAAGAGCTGCATTTTCATCGTCAGTAACCAATCCCGACACGGTAATAGATTGTCGCTCTGCTTGTCGGCTCCTTACTACGGTTTTATTTAGCGTAATTATCTTATCCTGAATAGCATAGCTTATGCCTGTATTTTTAAAAATCTCTTGCAAGGCTCGTTCGGGAGATACATTTGTCAGCGATACTGAAACCCGATGATTGAGGTTAACAATATTGCTACTGTACATAAAGGAAAATCCCGATTGATCCTCGATGATTCTCATGACGTTTCTCAAAGGTGTATCTTTGACATTGATGGTCACAGCAGCACTTTGAGGTTGCTGCGCCAAACCTGTCCCCATAAGGGATAAGCCAATAAAAAAAACCAGAAAGCAGTTTTTTAAAGCTCGATACTTTCTTCTTAAGGTTAGTTTTTGTACGTATTTATTCATGGTTTATAAAATGATTTTATATTATAATACCCTACATTATACCCTTATGGTATATACGGTTTTTAAAAAATTCTACTTGAAGATTTACAACAAGGCTTATTATCAGTTCAATTTCTAATAATACGTATCGAGTAGAGCAAAACCCCTATTGAAAATTTAAAAATTGTAATAAATAGGCTTCTAATACGTCAAAGGGCACATCTTTAAGAAGTACCTTTTTATTTTTATCCAGTAAATACAAGGTAGGTAGTGCTTTAAGATCATATAATTCCCTGGTCTTGATATACCTGGTTTTGTCGTGCGCATTCAGCCACTTTGAAGGAAAATGGGCCATGTGTTCATACCACAGTGCTATATTGCTGTCTGTATACAGATGAAGCACTTTCAATAGGGGTTTTCCATTTATTTTTCTCTCCAATAAATTCAATATGATTTCCGACCGGGCTATCCTATCTGTCATTTCTTTGCACGCCGGGCATGCTGGATTACCGAAAAACAAGATTAAGAATTCTGCTTCTATATTATACAAAGAGAATCTTTTGTTATTGTTCAGCGTGAAATCAAAATCAGTAGCGTACTCACCAATACTGTTCTTTTGCATTAACAGCAGTAGCTTTCTGTAGCGCTCCCTTTGGAGTGTATCTAATACAGGTGTGGTCAACGCCCGCTGAAGCAAAACTTCAAAAAAATCTTCATTTCGAAAGGGAGAATTGGGATTAAAAAAATATTTTTCAGACCAGGTTAATATATTGTATAACATTAAACTATCCGTAGCCACATTAACTATCATTTCATCTAATGACTCTTTGGCAAAGGAAGGATCCTTTTGGACTAGGAAGGAGATATAATTGACAAAGGTGCCTTCCGTCCAACTCGGTGTGTTGCTTATGATTTCTCTTCCATCTTTCCTGTCTTGTCGTCCGATGACCAACCAGCACAAAACAACCGACAACAGGCCGACAAATGCCCACCCACCCCATCTTCCTTTGTCCCCATTTCCGGATATGGATAAATCCCATGACAAAATATGAGTTGACTAAAAATCGAAAAAATTGATATAACTTCTTAACGTTCGTCGCGCCGCCGTCATTTGGTTTTCTACCGTCTTTAATGATATAGACAGGCGTTCGGATATCTCCTTATTGGATAAGCCGTGTTCTTTGCTCAGACGATAAATCTCCTGTCTTTTTTCGGGCAATGTGTTTATGGCCTGATCTACCAATTCCCGTAGATTTTTGAACTCGATCTCATATTCTGTTTCCTCGGACAGTTCCGAAGGAAAGGCTGCATAAAAATTTTCCCTTTTTGTATGTTCAGATTTCTGTTTACGAAACAATGAAATCATCTCATTGTGTGCCATAGAAAAGAGCAAAGATTTCAAAGATCTGGTTTTATCCAATAGTGTACGCTTCTTCCATAATAGAATAAATACATTTTGTACTACCTCTTCAGCAATATAATAATCTTTTGAAACGCCCAGTATAAAACCAAAAACACCTTCTGAATAGCGAAAAAAAAGCATATCAAATGCTTTTAGTTCCATTTTAGGAGACAACAGCATTTCTACTAAAACGCTATCTGACAACTTCGTGTTTTTCACTGATACTATTCCAATTTAATATTTACTAATATATATATCCTTTTCTGCTGTATTTTCATTGATTTGGATACTATACTTAATTGGTAAAGATTTTTTCACTGTTTCAAGAAACTGCTCTAAATTTTCAAACCTGATTTTAGCCGTAAAAAGCATATTTTTCAACTCTTCGTCTTTCAATATAAAATTTACATTGTACCAATTACTTAACTTCTCGAACACATTCCACAGCGGTTCATCTTCAAAAAGTAATTCCCCGTTGACCCATGATTTATAAAGTGCTACAGGCTTTTCGTTATAGGTGATCGATTTTGTTTTTGTATTGTATCTGGCAAGTGATCCGGGATTCATACTAAGCTTATGTTCTGCATTTGCCAATGTAATTTCACCTTCCATAAGTGATGCCTCAAAAAAACCTTTTTTAGTTGATGCATTAATATTAAACTTCGTACCTGTCACGATCGTCTTCATCATCGTATTATTAATAATAAAAGGATGTTCCTTATCTGATGTGACTTCAAAATAGGCCTCTCCTTCCACCATAGTAACCAATCGTTCCTTACCCTTAAATTCGCGTGGGTAACGGAAAGTAGTCGATTGATTTAACCAGACATGGGTACTGTCACTTAATAGAAGTTGTGTGACTGTACCTGGATGTGTGGTCACTTCTAAAAAATCCTCTTTATTGTATTCCGAAGAAGGAGCCATAAGGAAATAAAGAATCGCTCCTAATAATGGAAAAAATAAGATAACTGCGACTCGCCTGTACAAGGACATGGAACGAAGCATGAATAGTGTGGTACGATTTTTCCTATCGGGTAGTCCTAGTTTCTGATGGATATTATTTAACATATCGTCAAAGTTAGGTGCCCCCTTTTTCATAGTTATATTATACCCGTCCCATACTTTTTTAAGTTTTTCCCTCGGTACCTGCGATATAAAATCCTGATAATCATCATCGACCTCTTCCCTTTTCTTTCCTCTTAAGTATTCTAATAGTTCTTTTTCTTCCATTTTGACACTTTATCTACTATAGTACGTAACCAGCTTTGCCTAACCCCTATTTACTCTATAATTTTTATAACAAGAAATCATCCGCGACAGCTTCCGTTTACATTGTTTAAAAAATCAGTTGAATCGCGTGTCTTTTGAATATGGAAGACCTGATAGAAGGAGCATCGGTAATATACAGCTTTCGTTGTTTTAGGTGTGCATAAACTGGAAGCCTCGATTTTCAGTAACAAAACTGTTAAAAAAATGATAAAAGAACAGAAAAAAGAAGGTGACAATAAGTTTGGCACCGAGTTTGATATGTATAAAGTAATTTCATATTTAGGTTAATAATTGGTTTGGTTAAAATCCTGGAGCTCCCCGCTTCAGGATTTTTTATGCCCCTTACGCCGTAGCTCTAACCATTTCCTCCGATTTATCCATCTTTCTGTTTTGGGCATTCACCAACCGTTCCATTAACTGAAGATTATCATCGGTCAGCCGCAGCGCTGCATCAACCCATATTTCGGTAATATCCAGTAGTTCTTGTTTCGTCAGTGGATGTACACACTGCTTAGCTCTTTGGATCGCTTGGAACGAATTTTTGGAACGATCGGTCTTCCGTACCCAATCCCGTAATGCCTGTTCCCCCTCTCCCTTTTCCACCAGAACGTCGACCACACCCATTTCGTACAGTTCCTCTGTCGTGTAAATCTTGCCGGATCGCATCATTTCCTCTGCGGCACGTATCCCGATCCGCCGTGCCAAGAGACTGATTGCCCCCATACCGGGAAACAGATTAAACAATACTTCGGGAAATCCACCTACACCGCCCTTCTCCGCAATAAGTACATGGGCACAAAGAGCAGCTTCAAAACCGCCCCCCAAAGCCTTGCCCCGAAGCAGGGAAATAGACGTAATCGGGGATCGCATATTATAGAATTCCCATAAATTTTCAATACCAAGATGGGCATACTCCAACAGTTTGTCCCTTTCCTGCCTCTCAATCCATCCTCTAAATACAGCGAGGTCCCCACCTAGATTGAAGATCCCTTCGATATCGGATGCCAATACCATATAATTTGTTGGCTGATGCGCACGAACGTCGGGATCAGCCTGGGCTGCCGCGACCTGTGTTTGATGTGTCAGCAGCTCGCGCATACATGCCTGCGTCAGACAAGGACGGGGATGAGGTTTCATAAAAATCCAAGTGATACCAAATTCAGGTTCATAACGGACTCGTACTTGTTCATACTGGACGATATTACCAGAGATAAGATCAATAGAAGTATTCATACTAGATATGTTAAGATTGTTTGTTTTGATACGGATAGGTCCTCCGCGATAAAATTACTGCAATCCTTACTTCTATCCCCCACCCGTTCGGGTAGTTTTTTATTTTTCCACCTCTTTATAGCGCTTTTTCAGCGAATAGTTAGGCCGATACGCCATGAATCTTGCTGACCGCTTGGGCGCGGTTGTTGATATCCATCTTCATATAAATATTTCGGATATGGAACTTGACGGTATTGGATGAAAGGTATAATGTCTCTCCTATCCGCTGATTGGTGAAGCCTTCGGCAAGGAGTTTGAGAACATCTATCTCGCGTTCGCTTAGTCCAAATTGATCTTGCAACTGTGTAAACACATCCTGTTCCGGCAACACCTCCTTATCATCAGTTTCGACCACTGGCCGCTCTTTTAGATACCGCTGGATCTCTTCTCGGTAGTAGGCGTGTTCCTTGTGCAATACTTTTACACGATGAAGGATCCCGATACTTAAGATAAGCATCTGTAAAATATTACCTATCTTCAATTCGCTCGGCATCAAATTCAGAAAATTCGGCCCTGCAAATCGAAAGATAAAAAAATACAGTGTAAAGAACAGCGACAGCGTGGAAGCCAATACATAAAACCGGGCTTCGATATGCTTCCTAAATCTTGACACAGCAATACCCCAATATAAACCCACTAATAAGGGAAGCCCCATATTTCCCAACAGTACGGCTCCTGTCCAGTCCCAAAGGATATAGGCCAAGAAGCAGCAAGCTATTACAAACAGAATAGCTCGAGTTATCTGATAAGCATAATTATACCGGTGATCTAACTCTAAAAACTTTGCAGAAAAGAGTGCACTGGCAAAAACAGCTCCCCACATCACAGGCAGGCTTGCATAATTAAGCCAGATGGCATTCCGGCTGACCAGCACATAAAGCCCATCTGCATAAGCAAATAAAAGGGTTACCAAGAACAATAAACAACTGTAATAGAGAAATTTTGGCTCCCGGAAACTAAAGTAGAGTATAAGGTTAACAAGCAGCACGATTCCTGCTATACCATAATAAATCCCCAATTTTAACAGACTGATACTCTCGGCTTTATAAAAATCCATCTCAGTGGTTACGGTGACCGGAAACAGTATCTCTTTTTTCAGTCGTGTTTTTAGCCATACTGTCGAGGTATTCCCTTCCACTTTAAACCGCACATACCGTAAATATTCGCCATCTTTCTTCTTAAAATCATTCCCTTGAACATCGGTTGTCCGGATTTCGTCCTGAATCGACTGGAAAAGGAAGACCGAATCCAGGTGTGGATTTTTTATCGCGATGATCAGATCCTTGTCCGGCTGCTTGTTTTCTATATCCAGCCTGAACCAGTAGATCCCTTTATTATGGAATAAGGGGCTTGCCGATTTCAGTGGCACAAATGCTTGCTCCCTAAGATCGGCAACAGACAACGTATCGACAGCCGTATAATACCAGGACCGCTGAACGGTGACCTGCGCAGATAGCTTCAATGCCGGCAAAAAGAAAAAGAAACAGAAAATTAAACAACAGTTCTTCAAGATAAAGGTTGATTTGCGATGAACCCTACGAAATCAACACAAACATAGAAAAATTAGTTGGAAATATGATGCTTCTTATAGCTCGACCGATTCAAAAACAATATATTTATAACGATCGAACTCGTATAATACGCCGATTTTCTTCTTATTCAGGAAGACCATATCACAATAGGCCGAATAGGAGCCTTTATATCCTTCAGGTGCTTTGGCGATGACTTTGTTGAAGTACCAGGTTTTGCCCTTGTCTTTGCTCAACCGCAAGGTCAGGTTATCACGTCGTAATGTATCCGCTGCGTTACATACAGCCAATAAAAACTTACCCTTTTTTAAGTGTCTTGATATCGTCGCTCCTTGATTAACCGGATCAGGCAGATTGTTATCGTAGTAGGTCGTATCCCAGGTTGCACCACCATTCGAAGAATAAGAGACGATACGTTGTTTGACATTGCCTTGCTGGTTACGGCTATTCATATAGACTCCCGTTGGTGCGATCTGAGCAGCCATGCTTTCATTCCCTCCTTCAAAAGGAATAGTTGAAGACAATTTAAAAGTCTTACCATGGTCGTCAGAATAGTAGGCATGGACTTTATAGTCCCTACCTTTAGGTAAAGGTTCACCGGCAGAATGATTGGCAGCAATATAAAGACGTCCTTTATATGGACCGGTAACAAATTGAAACCCCTGCCCCGGTGTATTGGCATAAGCGCGCCAGTCTTCCTCTGATCGATAGTCCGTATGAAATGACGGTGCGTGAGGCTTGTGCACCTGTGCCGTGATATTGATCGCTTCGGACCAGGTCTCTCCCTGATCTACGCTGGTGATATACCAGACTTCACGCACACCTAATCCTTTGCGCACTTCACCTTCATGGTTGTTACCGGTATTATAAAACAAAAACAGTCGGCCATTTTTATACTGCGGATCGAATAGATCGAAAACAGGTGCTGCATTCCCGGCCTGCAGATGTCCATTATCGGCCGCTATCCGTAGTGCGCTCCATGTTTTTCCATAGTCTTTGCTGATTTTATAAACGATATCGACATTTCCAAAGTCTTTTGCATCATCCACACGGCCTTCCGCAAAGGCGATTACTATACCATTTTTGAGATGCACCATCGCCGGAATACGGTAACTGGAATACCCATCCTGGCCGGCTTCAAAAACTATTGTCCGTTGTTGACTATACCCTGCTACAACAATGAGGGCCACCATAACTAATAATATGCTTATTTTCTTCATTTTCTATTCAAATATTTTTTTAACAACAAATAACAATACCATTCCTGTCTCGGCAAATGGAAAGGTCCTTTAAATAAGTTTCCTTTTGCCGTCTGGCTAACCGTGTTATCGTAGTTGAGGTACCCAAACCATTCTCCATGCTCTTTATCATGGAAACTGGCGTAAGCATACTGACGAATACGATCGTGCATATCGAGATACTTGTCATTGTCCGTCAAGGTATAGGCCAGCAGACAAGCTATGATAGTCTCATTCTGAGGCCACCAGAACTTCATATTATGCCAGTATTCCTGTACCGGATTATCATACACATCCAGAAAATATTTAATCCCGCCATAAATGGGATCCCAGCCCCGCTCCCACATATAATCCAGCATCCGACAGCCCAATTCAACGAGACGCGGATCGTTATTTCTATACTTCGCTTCATGCAGGATAAACCAAGCTCCCTCAATGGCGTGTCCTGGATTTAATGTCCGGCCATCAATGCTGTCCACAATAGACCCATCTAACGCTACTTGTTCCATCACGCATTGGATATCGTCCTTCACAAAATTAGTTTCTATTTCCTGGATGAGTTGCAACATGTAGTCATCATAGTCCTGTATTCCCAGATTTTCCCGAAGCTGCTGTGCGGTATTGAGCATAATCATTGGAACACCTATACCTTTCATTGGACGGGTATCATTGAACTTACCCGGCAATGATATTTCTCCGGATGCATATTTCCGGCATCTTTCAAACAAGTCAATGGCTTCTTGGCGTATCGCTTGATCGCCTGTCAATTTGGCGTAGGCTGCAAAAGCAATGACCGCAAATGTTTCCGAAAAGAAGTAACGTCGCTTGCGGATAGGATGTCCTTCACGCGTCACATGAAAATACATACGCCCGTCGGTATCAAAGCATTTACTTTTGAGAAATTCGTATCCCAAGCGTGCTCCCTCATGCCACTCCGCACGGTACTCTATGGAATTACACAGGGTAGCCAATAACCAAGTTGCACGTCCTTGTATCCACACCGCCTTGTCTGTGTCAATCAATCGGCCATCCGCATCACGCATCAACAAGAAACCACCAAATTCTCTATCGTAGCTTCTGGGAAACCAAAAGGGAATAGTGTCATCAAGAAGCTGATGTTTATAAAAGTCTTCTAATTCTTTCAAATGTGTTAGCACATTCTTATGTTCTTTTATCATCATAAATCAATTTTAAATGTGGGTATTGGAATTAAATTTTCATTGTAAATGTTCGCTCGGGTATAGGGCTGATAGGCATAACGCAACTGTACAAAAGAGGAGATGCTATCGCCAATCTTCAGCTGTATCGTGTTATCTTTTAATTCGACAGACAGGTTGTGGTGTATTTTTCCAAACTTATCGACCAACTCAAAGCCTACAGGAACTTCACTTCCGTCGGCAACATGAAAGGTAGCAACATGATCGAAGTGCAAAAGCAATCCGTCTTTTTCCTTGGAGAATCCATTCAGATGAGGCGGCAATAAGTTTTTGGAATCGCCGTATAGTGTCGCCCGCACCGCTTGGCTCAAGCGTAAACCAACCGGATATTTATTCGTCGGGTGCACATTGAGCGAGTCGCCTACATCATAACTCGGCACCACCCAAGCACGCTCTACCTCTCCTTCCAGCTGACGTTGGCTATTTCTGAAATTCGGCCATGAGGGTCTGTTTATGCCCGAAAGCTGCACATAATAAAAAGGCAATTCAGGCGCATTCCAAGCTTCTCGCCACGAGGTCAATAACATAGGGAAAAGCAACTCGTGCAATTCCGCATTATGGGCATTACTCTCACCTTGATACCATAATACCCCTTTAATTTGGAAATCTTTCCATTTATCTACTCCCGCTTCAAAATTATAAGCCGGCTGATAAGGATGTCGCTGATTTTTCACACTGCTGTTTTTCAAGTTCAGCGCAGCTCTTGTCCGACAAAAATCCTGTATAAAATCAGCGGTCAGCCAATTGTGGATATAGCTCGCCGTAACTGGATTATGTTCCAATGTTTTACGGTCAATCCAAGACTCCGTATTCGATCCTCCTACCGCCATTTCTACAATGGCCAGCGGCACTTCAGGAAGGTATGCCGAAAGCGCATCTAAAAAAGCCACTCCTATTGCAGAGTAATGCATAGATGCAGCAGCATTTAAATCGCTCCATTTTCCATTAAAGAATTCCAGCTTGTTCGTTTTTTCTAAAGTAGCTGTATCCCAGGATATTTTATTGGTTTCCGCTATGGCCTTATTTTTAAAATAGCGAATATGCTTTGGCCATACCTTCTGTTGAAATCGACGTACCTGCATCGTATCGAGCTTTAATTCAAAATCCATATTGGACTGACCTGAAGCGAAATATACATCACCAAAATAAACGGAATCAAGACGTACCATATCTCGGTTGTCCCGAATCGTTAAGGAGTACGGCCCACCGGCGGGTTGTGCAGGAAGAACCACACACCATCGCCCCAACGAATCCACCTTACCTTGCAGACGTTGTGTATCCAATAGTAGATCTATTGCCGAAAAAGCCTTACCCCTGCCCGTCAGCTTGATATCTTTACCTCGCTGTAGTACCATGCCCGAACCGTAAATAGCATCTACGGCCAACTTATATTCCGGCGCTATCAGATGATGGAATATCGTCTCGGCAATGATCTGTGTGCCTTCGACATTCGGATGAAGAAAATCACCAAATAGGTCTATACGATTGTGCAACGGTTGCCTCAGGTCAATTAAAGGAAGATTCCTCGCATGACTGATGCTTTTTATACGTTCTTGTATCGCATCATACCAATCTCGGGTACCCGACAGAAATCTTTTGTGCCCACTGAAAATAGGCGTATTGATGCATATGTAGACCTGCTCTGCCTGCGCTTGCTTAAAATAACTATCGATCAAACTGTTATAATCGGCTATAAAGTGAGCCCCGTAGTTGGGCCAGTTTCGGGGATCCGTATCATTTAGTCCCAATGCAATAATAACAATATCCGGTTTGAACGCTAAAGACTGTCTATATTTCTCGGATTGGATATAAGGTTTATGGCCTTCAGACAATAAAGTCGAACCGCTTACACCAAAATTTCGAACGTCATATGTGTTTCCAAGGTATTGTTGAAGTATGCTGGGGTAATCTTTTCCTACCGGCAACATCAAGGCTTCAGTGACCGAATTACCGATACAGGCTACTTTTATTTTCTCTTGAGCCGAGGAAATAGAAAGAGTGAGCACAAAAACAAAACATGTAAGCAATCTATATTTCACGAGTTTTTGGTTTCAAGGTTAGCAACTGAACAATAATTACGAACAAAACAATAAAGGCCAGTAAAGCAAAATCATTACCCAGATCTCCTTGTTCGGCCGACGCTCCCAATATATTGGTGATCAAAGCGCCAGACAGCACGCCTACGAAATTCATGATTCCGTACGCCGTTGCGCGATGTTCTTTATTTACAAACTGGCATAGAATCGGCATATTGTTGGCATCAAACATACCGAAGCCTATTCCAAATAGTATCCCCGCACCGACAATAGCCCATACCTGATGGCTAAATCCGATAAGCAATATGGAGGGAACAGTCAGTAACAATCCGATCGCGCTCGTATAAATCCGACCTCTTATGTTTTTAATTACCCATTTATCCGAGAGTATACCGCCTAAAATAACACCGATGAAAGAGGAAGCTGCAATGGTAATTGTCGAGAGCGGGCCTGCGGTCGACATCGGTAAATGCAGGTTCTCGGCAAAAAGCGTGGGCAACCAGTTTTTCGTAGCCCATCCCGGTAAGCTTGGAATAGCAAAATAAAACAGAATAACCCAAAACGATATATTACTGAATAGTAGCCCTAATACCCTAAAAATACTGGAGTTATTCCGAGGAGCAGTATCTGCTATCGTTGACTTGAAACGGTTGGGCACTTCTTTTAAAGCCAGCAATAAGACAAAGGCATAGACGACGCCGACGAGCCCAAATACCTTAAATACGACGTGCCAAGAGTGATCTTCCGCTATTGTTCCTCCAAATCCCCCTAAAGCCTGCCCCATATATAATCCGGTCATATGTATACCGATAGCCAGGGAACGCGTTCTGTCACTATGATAATCGGCTATTAGTGCCAATGCAGCGGGAATATACATCGCCTCGCTCACGCCCATGACACTGCGCAAAATCATCAATTCGGTCAGATTCGTCGAAAATCCCATCAATAAGGTAACCGCCGACCATACAAATAAACTGAATACGATGACGTGCTTTCGGTTGAAGCGATCCGAAATCAAACCCGAAACGGGGCTCATAAATGCATATATCCAAAGAAAAACTGCCATGAGGTTACCAAAAACCCGCGCGCTCTCCAATTCTGCAATATCGATCTGCATCGCAGGACGCAAGGTGGATAGGATCTGTCTGTCCATATAATTGAGTAAGGCCACGACCCAAAGTAAGCCGACTACAACCCACGCATATCCCGATGTTTTCTCTCTATATTGCATGTTAATCTTTAATTATTTTTCCGATATAAATCTTATCTGTCCGCACACCGGCTTTAATCTCTCCGCTGGGAATCATTAGAAAATTGCTATCCAGGCGAACCGCGGTCGTCGTTACGGGCATATCGAACGGAAAGTCTGCCTCAAGCGCTTTCCATGTTTCCGCTCCGATATCATAGACCAATTGCTTTTTACTAAATCCGGGATGATTTGCCTGCAGCCTGTTCTTTCGCTGTGTAATACTATCCTTTCGTGTCATATCTTGTTCCGTCGCCGCCTGTAAGAGTAATTCTTCAACCTGATGATAGGTCTGGGCATTATCACCTCCAAGAAAAAAGATGACGCCCTTATACCTTATCCCAACCGCTGCGGCAAGAGGTTCCGGTAAACTCGTTAAGGAGGAAATCGTATTTTCTTGGGTATCAAATAAGTACACACGATCACTGAAAGGGCTTATTTCATTAGCTACACGATACCTTCCGCCCATAATATAAAGGTCCTTCCCCACCGCAACGACTACGGCATTACTGATCCCGTGAGGCAATTGCTGTACGTTTTCCCATGTATTGCTCCCCTTGCTGTCCAACCGGAGAATCTGATCCGAAGTAAACTTCTCGGTTTCGCCGCCAACCAAATATAACACATGACCCACACAGACCAATCCGGCACTGCTGATGCCTTCCGGTAAATTGGGTAACGTATCGATGACCAAATCTTCGTCCGCACCAATACCTATTGCGTAGGCACCCTTTGATAAACCAGCTTCATTCTCTCCGCCCACAACGTATATCTTGTCGTTATCCGAATAGCAGGCGGCGTAAGCCAGCGGAGAGGGCAATTGATCAGTATGATGATAAGTCAATATCTGATTATGCCAAGTGTATACAAAGACGTCCCCATGGTATTTCTTGTGTCCTCCTTCCCAAGGCTTCCCATCGGGAAAGTTGGCTCCACCTCCAATGATTACTTTACTTCCTACGCTACCGACCAGCGGCCCCGCCAATCCCAGATGGGGCTGCCCCACGCTATCCGCAGGTAGATCCACGGCACCCCACTCGATTTTTATATCATCTTTTACGTCGTGCATGCACGAACTCGCTAATTGTATCATCAGGCAACCTATCCATATATTACGTCCAACATGCATTACTTTGATCTAAAGGTTTCAAAGCCCAGAGCTCCTGCTTCTGTGGAAAAGAGTTCATATTCTGCTGTCGACATGTTATGCACGGGAAGTCTAAAATTCCCACAGTCCAATCCCAGAAGTTTCATATAAAATTTCCCGGTTGAAATCCCTCCGTACTTACCCAGCAAAGTGATAAAATCAATCGATTTTTGTTGAAGATCACGCGCTTGTTCAACATCGCCATTTTCATAGGCCGTAATCAAGTCGTGATACAACGGTGCGATGTAATTGTATGTACTGCCTACCGCTCCCTTGCTTCCAAGTACAAGTGCTGAAAGCATATTTTCGTCCCGCCCCCATAACATATCGTATTTTCCATTCCGAAAATGCAGACACGACAGAAAATCCATAAAATCCTCCTGCGTATATTTAATACCTGCAAAATTTGGACATTCTCCATCTACGGCCTTTAACAGATCGATCATCGGAAAATTCACACCCGTCAACACGGGAATATGGTAGTAGTAAAATGGTGTACCGGGACACACGCGAGCAACCTCTTTACAAATTCGGGCTAGATACTCTACATTCCGGGGTTTAAAATAGAAAGGTGCAGTCAGTGAAACGGCATCTACTCCAATCTCTTCTGCTTTAACGGCCAACATCTTGCATTCTTTCAGATTGGTTCCGCCTAAGAACATAATCAGCTTAAAATCCGTATTCTCCTTCGAAACCGCTCTCCACTTCTCCATTACTGCTACTTTCTCCTCATAGGTCAACGAAACTCCCTCACCCGTGGAGCCACAAATAAAAGCTCCGGTCACTTTATTTCGGATCAGTGTCTCGTAATAGGCTGGTATTAAATCCAGATTTATACGATCATCGTTGTCAAATGGTGTAAAAGGTGCTGCTATTAACCCTGTAATATGTTCTATCTTCATTCTTGTATATTAAATTGTTATTAAAACCAATAATCCTTATCCAGTATCTCTTTGGGTATCACAATGACGTCGAGCCGCATCCAGTTATAGCCCCGTACTGAGGTACGGGTGAAACCTTGCGTATCGGCACTTTCGAATACCACCGCAAAATCCCCATTATTCATCTGCGTGATACAGCTGTAGCCTGCCGCTTTATTATACAAAAGCTGCTGATTGTTCCAAGTCAATCCACCGTCGAGACTCCGGTAAATCATGAAATTGGACCTGTTGTCCGTGGTACTCGTGACGGGCCCGCCGGCAGGTCCTGTATAGAAGAGCACACTGTCCTGCCCCCATATACTTCCTTGACATCCGCCCGCGACACTGCGCAAGGCAATATCTAGTTCAAATTTCGTCCAGCTTATCCCGCCATCCTCGCTGAATGCCCGATATCGGGTTGCATCGCCTCTACGGTTATATATCAGCGTGTTATTAGGTGATTCGGCGATCTGAAATTCACCTCCGTCTGTCATTTCCTGTCCAAGCTCCCATGTGACACCATGATCATCACTGTATAATACCCTGTTCCGTGTTGACGAGCCATTATATACCCGTATCGGTACAATAAGACGGTCAGGATAGTCGCTGTTGGCATTCATCTGAATGCCAGATCCGGGACCAAAACCATTTAGGCTGAAGCTATTCGGAACAATATCGTCAGTAACATTCTGAGGAACAGACCAAGTCGCACCATTGTCGTCCGAATAACACATCCATCCGGTATTGTCTTGCATCGACACATCTCCTGCCGGCCATCGGCAGGCAAACAGAAATATACGGCCGGTGACTTTGTCTACTGTCGCTACGGGATCCATAAAAGCATTGCTCCCATCCGATAATAAGACTTCCATAGCAGACCAAGTCGCACCGTTATCCTTGCTGATTTTCAGCACCAGATCCGTCGGACTTTTGTCTCCCCAGCTGACCTTACGTGCTTCACAAAACAACAGGAGATCTCCGTTTTTTGCCGTGACAAGTGATGGAATCCGATAGGAATGGATCCCATCGATACCTGCGGTGAATGCATTATAGATTTCTATATCTGCTAAAGGAATATGATGTGCCACCGGATATTTTATGATCGACGGCGACGTAAGGATGTCCTTATCCTGCGAACAGGAAATATGGCCTGAGCAAAATATGCTGATTAGCGATAATGCTATGATATTCTTTGTTTTCATCTGTTTTTTTTACTACTATTCTACAATCCGTTGATTAACGACTACATTACCATGAATAACGCCATGGTGTTTGCTCTGCGCTTTATTCTCTAATGTATTGCCTGATATCTCTTCAAAATCCCATTCAGCGACGATATGTGTATAATCATCTATTTCAAATGCATTCATATCTCCCAAGATTTCCGCTTCGGAAAGCGCAGTTTTATACACGCGGATATTATCCACGGCTCCTTTCAGTTTAGTTGTCGTCGATGTGCTTTGTGTACCTATTACAAAATCCGCTGTTGGTATGGAAAGGTCCTGATCTGAGGTCTTGATGTTAGCTGTCGTGGAAGAAGTAATTAACTCACCATCCCGGTAAATTCTACATATCTTTTGGGTACCAGTCTGATCGTACACAAAAGTAATATGGTGCCATTGATTCCCTTCAATAGTAAAATCTGCCGGAGCATATGATGTACCTAAATTTCCATCGGAGCTTCTCAGATTAGCAGCCAACAAACCGGATCCGTTCGCTACAATTTCATATCCATTGCCATTTCTTTTGGTTATGAATCTTGCTCCATTATGATCGCCGACACGTTCCCAAAATGTAATAGTCATACTTTCACCCATATTAATATCCAATTCTGTATCATGGGGTACAGTGATATAATTTGTCGTGCCGTCGAACTCCATATAAGTTGATATTTTCGGTTTGTCGCCCTCCAGTTTGTCCGACAGGATATCAGCCAGTTTTTGCGTACCTGCAGTATTGAGTTTATCGCCATTGAAATACTGCGGATCGATTGTTCCGCCAGTTCCGGCAAAGGCGGCATTGACATCCATATAAGACAGCTTGTCCTTATCAGTCAGGTAATTGGCCAGCATTTGATTAAGCTGATCGTAAACAGCGTGATAAGCGGTATTAGCTGGTGTTTTTAAGAGTGACAGATAAGTTACCTCCGCACCCGACAGGTTATACTGTAGTCCTTCGATGAGTACCTTCACCAGGTTGAACGTCGCAGTCACACTTTTCCCCGCCTGGAGTTCGCTTTCACCCACATAAAGGAATACCTGTCTTGGGTTATACGGCATAACAATACGGCTTGAATAGAATTGCACGGCATCCACAACAACATTTTCGATAGATCTGTTGTAAATCACGTCATCATCAAAATAATCCTGTGCATTCGGCCAGTTGGTAAAGAGGGAGTTGCCCAACAATACAACCTGTCCCACTTGAATAGGATGTTCTTTATCCCAGGCCTCATAGGCTTTGACCTGCGCGAGGTAAGGCTTATAAGCTTCAGGCACCGCGATAGTATCGACAGGTTCAGGCGCCAGTGCTGTATCTCTCATAGGTGCTTCACCGGTATAAAACGATGTCTTTTGACACGCCGTATACATTACAGCTAGTGCTATTATCCCTATATGTAGTAGTTTCTTTAAGCTTTTCATAATATCCTGATTTACTTTTTATAACCGTCTGTTTGTTCCAGTAACGGATCAGAGTTTAATGTCGTTCTGCTGATCGGAAGTAGTAGCTTGTACGCATTGCCTTCCGATAGGTACGCCGGATTAATGTTGTCAAATACGTAGTCGTCTCCCGCTCTGCGCAATGCCCACCAGAGTTTACCTTCACCTATAAATTCGCGGAGATACTCTTCCAGAATGGCATCCATATTCTGTGTTTTGCTGCCATTTACAAATACCGGATATCCCGCCCCATAAGCACGTTGGCGAATAGCATTGATTTCATCAGCAGGATTCTCACCAAGCTTTGTTTTTGCTTCAGCCATCAACAAGAGTACATCCGCATATCGGTAGATCGGATAATCATTATTATAAACCCGTAAACCTTCATAAACATTACCGATATATTTGGTTAGCATAACACCTATTAAAGGATAGCCCGTTGTATTGCTGTGCATGGTTGCTATACTGGCCGTCACCCGTCTATCTTCCGGCGTTATATTTTTCAATTCGTTGATCATCGCTGTATTCATACCTACTCGACTCCCTGCTCCGGTGATATTGGGGTAGAGGGCACTTACCAGACCCGCGTTGGAAGAATTGGCGTTCAGCATGGTGTTGTTTACTGCTGCCGCGTTAATCATAAATAAATTAAAGACTTTGTTTTCCTCCTGATCGCGTTCATAATTAATGGCAAAAATGACTTCTTTGTTATTGACCTTTTTATCGGCATTAAAAATATCTGCATAATTATCCTGTAGACCTAAGGATGGTCCAGACATTCCTCTGACCTGTTCTAAAGCATTTTTTGCTGTAATCAGATCGTCATCATCTTGGGTATGGTGGGTATATTTCCAGATATGGACATCACCTTTTAAGATCAGGGAAGCCGCCAGATTCCAGTACACCCGCTTCGGCGCAAACGTATTGTTACCAGCAAATAAACTGATAGACTGCTCAATATCATTTTCTATCAGTTGCATGACTACCTCCTCTTCGGCCCTGGGCTTATATAAGGCCGCTAAGTCGTTTACAGCATCGATCGCCTGATCTGTGATGGGCACCTTACCCCAGGTCTTGAGCATCGTATAGTAAACAAAAGCACGGAGACCATATACCTCGGCAAGAATTTTATTCCTTTCCGCTTCGGGCAATTTACTCTGTGGTATCAACTTGAGGGCCCGGTTAAGGCGAAATATCATCCCATAAAATCCTGCCCAATTACTGGCAACGACGTTTTCGGCATCGTAATTATGCGTATAGTAATTCCTCAATCCCGCATCGGCGCTCTCCGAAAACAGACCATCCGCCCAAAGTTGGGAACGCATTTCCCCTAATTCAAAAAGTACGCCATTGTATGTTCTGAACGAACTGTATAGTCCATAATACAATGTTCGCGCAGCGGCTGGATCGTTTAAGATCAGCTGCTCATTTAAACTGGTCGGTGGCACGACTTCCTCGAGTATCTTGTTGCACGAGATTTGAATCGTACAGGTTGCTACCAAAACTATATATATAAACTTTTTCATCCTTGTTAGTTTTAGGTTTTATAATGTAATGTTTAGACCAAACGTCATTCTCCGCGGCAAAGGAAACCTGCCGGGGTCATCACCACCAACTTCAGGCAAGGTGCCGTTGTATCTTGTAAAATAGGCCAGATTGGACCCGGACACATATGCACGTACGCCCTTCACCCGGTTTTTTACCCATCGCTGTAAGAGATCTTCATCCAACTGATAACTCAATGTCACCTCGCGTAATGCTAGGTAATCTCCCTTTTGGTAGTAATTGGCCGCACCAATATAGTTTCCTCCATAATTGGCCCAGTAAAACCGAGGCAATGTCCCGCTCGGTGTATATTCGGAGTACGTGTATTTCACATCTACAGGCATATTCGCACTACCCTGTGCCTGTGCCATTCCCCTTAACCAGGATTGGTCAATAATGACAAAGCCCAGGGCATAATCAAACTGGGTATACAAGCCCAGGCCTTTCCATGTCAAGTTGCTGTGGAAGCCCCCCTGTATGGTAGGTGTCGTTCTGCCCACATATACCCGGTCGTAGGAATCAATGATATCATCTTCATTAATGTCTCTCCAACGCGCATCACCCAAGAACTTCAATGTCTTGTTGGAATATCCCAGATTGCTGTTGTACAACAAAATGTCCTCATCCAATTGCTCTTGCGTCGTGTAGATACCGTCATAGACATGCGCCCATACTTCATCCAGTCCCACGCGCCTTCCCTCATACAGACCACCTACCTGTTCATAAGTCGATGTTCGCGGATTCCAAACTTCAGTCGTACTCTGCCGGTTGCCGTCCAAACCGTTATCCGGCAACTCTATTACATAGTTTTTTACATGAGTGAAGGTTCCACCTAATCGCCAATTGAAGCCGTTGGCATTCCGCAGTGCATAGATTTGTGTTTCAAGTTCTATCCCCTTATTCCGCAGCTGTCCGAGATTAGTGGTATAATTGCTAAAGCCTGTCCAGGACGGAATACCCAAAGAAGCTACTTTGTTATATACGTCTCTTATAAAATAATCCACATTAAAATTCACCCGGTTATTGAACAGACCTAAGTCTATACCAAAGTTCGAAGCTGATACTTTTTCCCATTTAAGGGCAGTATTAATAAACCCAGCCGGTCCCACGCCTGCATTACCATCGTACGTCCCCACATTTCCGAAAGGCGCATCGGTCACGAAGTAACCTACCGAACTGACACTACCGTTTTGTCCCCAGCTGATACGCGGTTTCAGATTGCTCACAATATCGGACAATGCGGACCGTTGGAAAAAGCTTTCACGGTGTATATTCCACCCCAACGACATACCCGGAAAATAATCGAATTTGTTGTCGCTCAACCGGGAAGTACCATCGTAGCGAAGATTCATCGTGAAGAGTATTCTATCGTCATAATCATAGTTGACACGTCCGATTCCCGACACCATGCGTTCCCATTGACTGAACGCTGAACTGGGTACTCCTACAGCCTCAGTCGATGCCGACATCCAGGGGATAAAGTCTGTCGCGGCTCCTAAGGCACTCGCTGAAGCCGTATAATGGCGGTATTCAAAATACTCCCCTCCAAGTAAAGCATTCACGTTGTGACGGCCAAACGAATTCGTATATTGTAAAAAGCTGTTTAACGTGTACTGTTGCGTCTTATTTCGGTCGAACGATGCATTCCGGGTCGTAATCATATCTCCCCGTGACCCATTTTGATAAGCTTTCGTGAAGGTATCATTTTCATTGAAGCGTAGAAAACCATTCGCGTTACCCACCAGTTTTAGGTTTTTGAGAATAGCATATTCGATGTTTAAGCCGCCCGAGAACCTGTTTTCGCCAGTCTTATTATAATAGATGTCTTCAAAATACAAAGGGCTACCGATTCCATTCGCGTCTCCGCCAGGTAAAGGCTCCCCTGTTTCGTCATTGTACAGGCGTAATGTCGGCGCAGCGCCACCAAAACGCTGTATGACACCGCCAAGGTTGCTTGTACTGGAAGCATTAACATAAGAAGGTGTGGCGGAGACATTATACGCAGCTAAATTTAAGTTGATCGACAGGTCCTTATTGACCTTTAATCCACCGTTGAAGTTCATATTATGCCGCTTGAGCTCCGATCCAATGACCATTCCTACGTCCTTGACCGTACCTATCCCCAAGTTAAAATTGGAAATATCCGATCCTCCTGAAAAATTGATATAATGTTCGTTGTAATTGCTCGACTGTAGGATCAGATCTTCCAGCTGGCGTTGGCTCACGCCTTTATAGATGATGCTATCAGCAAGATGTGGTTGTATCGGGTTTCGATCCACCAACAAGCTCCAGCCTTCCCGACCAAGTAGATATCGATTTTGATCCGTCAAAATTTGTGTCGTATATTTTCCATCTGGAAAAGCATATGACGAATTGGTTGTCCAGCCCCAGGAGGCTGAATTCATCTGATTGGCTGTACTGCTGGCCTGACTGGCATTCCCGTCTGCAATATTAGCCTGATAGCGGCTGGCGATTCCCTGTCTATTCCATATGATATAGTCTTCAGCACTGAGGTATTCTACCGGATTTCTTCGCACATAGTTATTCGCGTGCTTCAACTGGTATTCTACTTTTGTCGATCCTTTACGTCCTTTTTTCGTAGTTACCAACACTACCCCGTTTGAAGCCCTTGCCCCGTATATCGCTGTCGATGCGGCATCTTTCAAAAGGTCAATAGACTCAATGTCGCTGGCATTTATACCATATAAGCTAGGTACAATGACCCCATCGACTACATATAAAGGCGTTCCTGTTCCATTAAATTCTGTCCCACCCCGAAAAGAAATCGTCGGGGATGCTCCGGGATTACCCGTCGTTTGTTGTACACGCAGTCCCGAAACAGTTCCCTGTAAAGCCGTAGCTGCGTTCGTATTAGGCGCGGATAATAATGCTTCTTTATTCACGCTCGATATGGATCCCGAAAGTTTGGAACGTTTTTGCGTACCGTATCCTACGACAACCACATCATCGATCAACACATTTTGCGATACGAGCTGAATGCGGTTATTATTCAGCGATTGGACAATATAAGACAATGTCTCGTATCCCATATAGCTGACGAGCAACGTGTCCCCAATATTTCCCGCTATTCGAAAGCTTCCGTTTTCATCCGACATCGCCTGGCTTGCGTTTATACGATTCTGAACCGTAACGCCCGGAAGTATTTCCTCAAGGTCATTGACCACATATCCGGTTAAAGTAGTCTGCGCATAGCTTGTTGCCGTTAGCGCAATCAGACCGAATAAAAAAATTAATTTACATCTTATCATAATTAGTTTTATTATCTTTACCAAATCAACATTTGGTATTATGTATAACATAATGCAATTATAGAAAGTTATTTTTAGTTATCCAAGAAATATTAAAAAATTTTATAAATGAGCTATAGTATTGACACCACCAGTCTTGTAGATAAGGTAGAGGAAAAATTAATTGAGCTAATCGCGAATAATAATCTTTCTGTTGGGGACAGCTTACCTAAAGAGCTAGAATTAGCCGAACTGTTTGGCGTGAGCCGAACGGTGATCCGCGAGGCCCTCCTCCGTTTGCGAACGATGGGGCTTATCGAATCCAAAAAACATAAAGGTGCAGTGCTTGTTAATCCAGACGTCATCAATCCGATCAGACGAATATTAAAGCCACATATACTCTTGCCGCAGACTTTGAAAGAGATTTTTGAACTTCGGCTCATCATAGAGGTGGGATTAGCAGACTCCATTATAGCCCGCATTACGGAAAAAGATATTCAGGAACTGGAAGAGATTATTCAAAATGAACCCGAACACCCCGACCAGACGTTGTTTAAAATCGATCATGAGATTCGCTTCCATGGAAAGTTGTATGAGATTACTAAAAACCAGACGGTTATTGATTTTCAGAAGATGCTTATTCCAATCTTCGAGCATGTTCATAAGAGTGATATCGTGGAGTCTATAACACCAGAAGAAGAATTTATCTCGCATAAACAATTACTCGAGATCATCAAACAACGCGATGCAAATGCCTTGAGAGAGGCCATGCGTAAACATCTTTCGATTCATTTTGTGCGTCTATTCCGGTCCTAATAATAGCTCATTAACAGACAACTTTCCAGATTTTTGGTCTAACAATATTGTCCAACTACAAGGTGTTGAATTTGATCTGCATCAAAGCGGATAAAGCTTACCCTTGGTCAAATCAGATTCGACCATGATCGGATTGTTTTTGACTGTAGCCTTTTTCCCCCTTCATCCGTTCTTACTAAAAACAAAGAAAGAATAGTGATGAAAAATTTATTTAACACAAGATTAGCAGGCTTACTGATGGCAGGATTATTGGTCTTAGCCACACTGAACAGCTGTATGAAAGACGATGATTATGAGGAGGTCCCAGTTGGCGTAGTAACGATGGTAAATGGATACGTCTCCTCCAATGGTGTGATCTATGCGGTAGATAATAACACCATACAATATAGCTACAATCCGTTGCCTTACCAAAAGTATGATGCCTTTCGTATATTCCCCGGCAACAGAAGGTTACGGATATTTACGGAGACCGAAGAACAGCTCGTGGATGAAACGTACAATTTCGAAGAAAACACCTACTATACGTCATTTATTTATGGATTACAAGAGGACGCACGTCATTTGCTGACAAAAGATCAACTGTTGGAAAATTTAGGTAGTGAAAGTGGGATGCGTTTCTTCCACCTCTCTCCGAGTGCAGGCCAGGTTAATGTCTATCTCGACAATAAGGAAACCTTGTTATTTGGTGAAAGAACCTACGAAAACGGAGATGGTGAGGAAGTTGAAGATGATGAAAACATACAATTTGTCGCCCAAAGCAGTGGAAAACATACCATTATCATTACCGATGAAGCAGATGAAACTCTTGTGGAGCGTGAATACACCTTTAAAGAAGGTTGGCATTATTCGATCATTCTGATCGGTGACGATTCAACGGATGTACGCAAGCTGTACCTCGGAATAGTAGAGCAATACCAATCCTAAAAAAAGTGTCTCCTGTATTCTTCAAAAAACAGGAGACACTATCTTCAAAACCCTAATAGTTATCGATAATCCGCGTTATAACTTCTTCCATCTTTTTCCTAAAAACAGGCCGTCCATCCCGGATGTTATTCACCAAAAAAGAAAAAGCAAGGTTTTTACCGCTCTTGGTTTTTAGATAACCTGTTAACGATATATGATCTGTAAGTCCGCCTGTCTTGGCGTCTATATTGCTTTCGTATCCTTTATAAAATCCCTCCAAAGTACCTTCATTCCCCGATGGTAGAATTTTCTTGACCCGTTCAAAGTCTTTGCTGTTATAGATCAATTGAAGTAAATTAATAAATTCATCCGGTGAGATCAGATTGCTTCTACTCAGGCCACTGCCGTCCACCCATTTTCCTCTAACCCATACATCTTTCAGCAGATCCTCTTTTACATAGGTATGTATCTTCGTCTCATCAAATGTACCAAATTTGACCTTACCCGACATCAACAGCATTTGTTCTGCATAAAAATTATCACTACGCTTCATCATGATCCCGGCCAGCTGATCGGTGGGTACGGTATGGAACAATTGAAACTGAACGCCGTCAGGCCGCTCTCGTACAAGTTTCATCTTTACATCGGGTTTTACATGTTGCAGGGTATCCTTCAACAGCAGGTAGACCAAAGAATCGTTGTCGATAAGGGTAAATGGCCGAATAGCCCGGTGTCCTTTTGTGTTTTTGATAACTCGAAATGTATTGCTATGCTCTTCCCGCAACACGGTTACATAATCGCTCATGATATCGGTAGAGGGCTGTTGTATACTGGAATTGAAATACGATGGTCTGGCCGTGATGATATTTCCTTTGTTCCTGTAAAAACGGATCAAATTACCATATATGGGCATTACACTGCGCTCGGGCGAACCCGTCGACTGCCACGTACCCCAAGACCAACCCGATCCTAAGCGTCCAAATCCTTTTGCACTCGGCAATACAAAGCAGATGGTCTTGTCGGTGCTCTTCAATAGATCAAATAATTTTTGCTCCTTAAATTCACGCTGTAGAAACGTAGGGTCACCATTGGGTTCAATATAAAGCGTATGTGCGTCAGAGGCTATGGACCAGCCCGGAATGCTATCCCCACATAACTGTAATGTGGTGTACATGGTCCACAACTTGGTGTTGCTGGCCGGTACAAAATGCTTATGGGAATTTTCCGCATACAATACTTCACGCGAATCCAGATCAACGACCTTAAAGCCAACATATGCTGAATTGAGCAGTGGGTCCTGGCTTATATCAAACACAGAATCTTGTGCTTGAATGCTATTAACATAAGAAGACATGACGCATACTGCTATACAGCGTGCAATAATGGAAGTTAGTTTGTTCATTTTTCTTATTTCAATTTTCGAACTAAAAAGTCAACAGTTGCAGCTTTTACCTTAACAAGATTTTCAAACAATTGCCAATGGTGGTTTTCATCGGGCAAGACCAAAACTTCCACATCTACCTTACGCACTTTCAACCTACTGTATAAGTCGATACTATGCCAAAATGCTACATTCCCATCATCATCTCCATGTATCAAGAGCACAGGAGATTTCCATGTATCAACCCAACGGGAAGGTGAAGAATCCCAATTCAGTCTGGCCGTTCGGCTGGAATTAGGATCCCTGTCCTTAAGTCTATTATGCACGCCATGTATATCTACGCCAGCTTTGAATATATCCGAATTTTTCGCCAGTGCCATAGCGGTCAGATAACCGCCATACGATCCCCCAAAAACTCCTACTTTCTCGGGATTCACATCAGCTTGTCCTGCGAGCCATTTTCCTGCTGCCAGGATATCTTTATACTCCGATGCACCTAATGATCCAGCAGATTTGGGATGTTGGAAATCATATCCATACCCCGTACCCATTCTATAGTTGACTGACAAAACCGCAAATCCTTGCTGCACCAAATACTGACAAGTGGTGTAGTCATAAAAATAATAGTCTCGGTGATGCCAGCCCAAGTACATTTGCCGACGAGGACCGCCATGTATATATATTACGGCAGGTAAGTTTTTCCGGTTACCTTGCGGCTTGTAATATTGCGAACTAAATTTAATACCGTCTTCGGAAGTAATAAATACCTGTGTAGGTTTCACAAATCCGGTATGTACTCCTTTAAAAAGCTCATCGGCTACTACACGTTGTTTAGCAGTTCGTAGATCATAGACTTTCGGTTGCACAGGCTTATCGTAGGTGCTGGACTTGAAGCCAACCAAACGATCGCCATAATAGAAAAATGGTGCGGATTCAATCCCTTCTCCTTCCGTCAGCATATCTACCTTTGCATCGTCGACGCTCACCCTACCGACATGACTACGTTCGAAATCAAATTTGTCCTTACCTGTATTTGCCGCGAAGAGGATATATTTTCCTTTGGAATCGTAAGCCATATCTTCGACTGTAAAATTTCCCTTTGTCAGTTGCTTTATGGCCTTGCTTTTGGCGTCCAACCGATAGAGATGCGGCCAACCATCTTCATAAGACATGAAGGTAATATAATCTGAATTTTTCCAACGTAGATTCACTCCGCCCCCAATACGTGGGTAACCTGCACGTTTATTAGTGGGTGAGGCATATACTTTTTCTACTTTATCCGAAATTAGGTCAGCAACCATAATAGACCAAGACCGTGATAAAGCGTTAAAAAGCGAGTCATTCGCCACTCCCGTAGGTTCTCTTCTGACAAAAGCTATCTGCTTGCCGTCTGGCGACCACTGGGGAAACGCATCGGTATAAAATGAAGGACTGACCCATTTCAGCCGTTTACTGGCATTTTGGTATACGCCGATAAAACTATACGCACCTCGACGAGATACAAAAGTCAACTGTGTGCCATCGGGAGACCATTGTATATTACGCGCTATACCCCGCATAGCAAAAAGTTGTTTGCCCGACTTTTCCCGTCCAAGTGGAGAACTCCACACCTTCCCTCTTCTAAGATAGGTGACCGTTCTATTGTTCGGATGAAGAACTGGAAAATCGCCATTACCCACCTTGTATAATTTATTGTCGGTGAGCGATAAGGAAAAAATCTCAATGTTCGTTTCATGAACCAGAGAAGCCGGGTTTACGGCGACAGCTGCGCTATTCGAACCATGATCCCCTCCTCTTGCAAACACTACCCAGTTTCCATCATTACTTATAGACAAACTGGTAATTTCCTGCGCATCGTCTTCATCAAAATGGGTTACTTTTTTTATCGTATAATCCGGTCCATCGGCAATATAGACGTTACGTCTCCCTTGTTCGTTGACCGTGAAAGCCAGACGGTCTACACTTGTAGCCCCTTCTATATTCCCGATGTACGGGATACTTAATAACTTATTCAGATTAGGATGTTCCTGTGCAACAATAGCACTACAAAAAAACAATAAGCACGTTAAAAACGAAAGGAATCGTATGGAAGACAATTTCATGTGTTAATTTTTATTTTATTTAGATCCTATTTTTAGGTCCATATTGGACGCTACAATATTAGGTATTTCCATTCTATTTTTGCTTCTAAAATCTAAAATTTATATCGCTCTCCGGGAGACACCACAATTGTTTTTTTCAGATTGTCTTTGTATATCTTTATGGCATCAATACCGATCACCTTGATCTGTTTTTTTTCGACGATCAATGCCGACTTTTCTACCAATATAACATGCTGTAATACAGGATTTTCTTTCCGTATTTTCTCTATAGCTGCCAAGGTCTTGGCATTCTGGGAAGCCGTCACAATCATGGTCTTGTCGATTAGGCCAAAGCCAGTATGCCATCCGTACTTCTCCGGTTCACCAAATAAACGGGAAGCCATCATCGCGGCACCAGCACCACTTCCACCTACTATTCCCTTACGTTGCAGTACATCAAACAGCTTCTTGTGTACCAGTGTATGTAGATAAACATCGGCCAATTGCCATCCTGGGCTATCACAGATCCAAACTGCTTTGGCATCGTCCAGCGCACGGGCAAATGCACGGGAGTTTGCCTTTTCACCATTGATCGTATGTAAAAGAGTGACCTGTTGTGCCCCCATCTTTTGGAGTTCCTCAACTACCCGTTGGTTTTCTCTGCGTCTATCATCGTTTCCGGTAGATAGCACAACGATGAGATCCTTGGGGCTACGAAGGGCTTTCCGAAAATGCGATAATGCATCTCGATTTACTTCTGCCGACCCGTATAGCAATAATTTACCACGTGGAGGTCCTACCGTTTTCCAGGTAGCGGTAGGATCTTTCCAATTTTTGCCACCTCCAGTCCACAAGTCCTGCGGTGTAGGTTCGGCCCTGTGGGTAATCTTTCGGGTGGCCATATTGTATTTGTCGCCTGGGAAAAGATATTCTTGCAATCGATCTTCCGCATAGTCCGGACGTGTTGGATCATATAGGGCAACCTTACCTTCGCCGACAACTTCAAGTGTATCGCCATGTACGACCGCTGCTGTCGCTTCATCGACGCCAAAACCAAAGAGCTCCGGGTGGGTTTTCAGTATTCTGGCTACACTTCCCATTCTATTTCGACGGATATAGTGCTGTCCAATAGCGGATTGCCTGACAAACCCTAATCCGACATATTGAGGTCCTACACCCCCGGGCACTCCTCCGTACAAATACGAACCCTGTATCGAGGCACCGGCCGAACTTCCAGCGATCACCCCTCCCCGTTCTAACAGTTCAAACATCCATTGATGGGTCAAAGTATTGCGATAGGCGGCAGCCAGTCGGCTTTGGAATCCACCGGCAATGAATACGGCCTTCGCCTGCTGTAATGGTCCTGCAAAAGCCTCCGTATTCGCTTCAGCCGGATCCTTCGTGTGGATGATCGTTATATTTCTTGCACCCGCCTTTAATAGCGCGGTATATGCACTATTCGTCTCATCAAATACACTTCCCGCAGTAGGGACAAACACAATAGAGGCATCAGGGTCTCCTACCAAGTCCATGAAATAGGAATAGTTATCGGACGAAGCGGCTCCTCCGATGATCATCAAAGTACCCTTTGGTGGTCCTACTGTTTTCCAATTCTTCGTGTATTGCGCCTGAACATCTCGTGTCTGCGCATGTGCGGAAAGAAAACTGACTAATCCGAGGATAATAATCCAACTCAGATTTTGAACCCTATATCCTTTTCTCGATTTATACAAAGCAAGTAGAAATTAAAATGGATTTGTGGGTGTACTGATCGTCAACTGCATCCAATAGTTGCTATTGGCTCTACTTACGACGCGGCAAGTTCTATAATCAATCGGCACGATAGTGACCCCTTCGGGAGGATATATGCGATTTAAAAAGGCTTGCACGTCAGGATGATCGACTATAGATTGCCCTAATGTATTGGCATTTTCATATACCGGCACAACATGCGATTCATCCACTTTCGTCAATGTATAATAAAAATTGTAATAGGTGTTTTTCTCCTCCACATCTTTTCCAACAAAAACAAGATAGTTACGCGGCGCATCCACAGGACTGTAATTATAGACCTGTACTCGCCAAAATGTAGGAAGTGCATTGGTAACGGCATCATAGTACGGTCTCAATGCCTCACTGATTCCCACTTCAGGACTTACGGTGTACCCTAACAACCGAACCAATGTCTCATTAGGACGGTCTAAATTGCTATAGATATATCTGTCTGCTGTGCCTTCATACGGAAATGCAGGAACATGGGCAACTTCAACCTGCCCCGCGCCAGCGGTACCTGCTTCAGTAACTTCGAGCGCATTCGATGTAGGCGTACCAAACTTAAATTCCGAAACCTGAACGCTTCCTGTTGCCCAAGGTTTGGATAAAATAATTGCATGCTCACCATTCGTGTAGGAAAACTCCTCCGATTTCACTTCCCCGCCTTCAAGCCAGGTCAGTTTGAGCCGTTGGATAGATACATTCATTTCCCAAAATGCAGAAATATCATCCAATACAAGATTTCTAAAATAGGCCGAAGCGTTGTCGTTAAAAGACTGCAACATGTGTGCGGTGTTGGTCTTCTCCTCAATGAGATCACGATCTTCTTCCTCTGCTTCCCGCAGGACAAATTCCCTATTCTTATCTACATAAATGTTTTTTAACATGATCGTGCCATCCGCTTGCGGCTCGATCAAAAATTCAAACTTACCGCCAAAGCTCTCCGCCAATACGCTCCATACCGAATAGGTATCGAAGATCAACTCCGGTCTATTCACGCCTCCAACCCGGTAGGTCGAAATTTTCTCCTCTTGAAAGCCATTCAGATCGGATACAATCTCCACCCGCTCGTCGTCCAGAAATCTCATCAGAATAGATACAGCTCCATGTTCTGGGGATGCTGCATATTCGATATACCAACCGTCTGTAGAAGAAGTTAATATATCTCTATATTCCGCCTGCAGTTCGGCCAATTTTGGATTTCCCTCAGGAATGATATTGTCGTACCGCAGTTCTTCGCAGGAAGTGAAAAACAGCGCTATGATTGTGACTAAAACTGGTATTTTTTTCATTGTGATTTTCTATTAATCAATTAAAAACCATGTTATAATAGGTCGAACTTGACCAACTGAATTCTACCCAAACACGGCTATCCACCGTACTTACCAATCGCAGACGATATCCCGAACTACCTTCATTCGCCATATTGTAAGGCACCAACGTTACACCCGCAGCAGGTGTGATTTGATCTAAATATTCCTGGGTACGCTCTGAAATATCGGGTACAGGACCATACGTACTAGTACTATTAGTTTGCTGGATTATTTCGTTCATATCCATTCTATTTCCACCTAAACCTTGAATATTCACCCTCAAGTTAAAACCCATACTTCCATATGCCGCGTCACTATCCACTCTACGCGAAGAACCTACCCAGAATAAATTACGGAGACTTGAAGTATAATTTGGCGCATAAATAATATAAACATGTCGCCCACTTGGATTGAAGTTGGGTAAACTACGAATATATCCGCGGAAGTCTTCCATATAAACTGTCGCCTTGGAACCAAAACGTCTTGATTCAACACTCGATGGATATTCGTTCACGAAATAGTCTGCCAAAGTTTGCGACCTATCCGTTGCTCTTGTATACGGATAAGGCGCCGTATGCGCATATCCCATCACCCCAGCCCCTGCATTGCCTGCACTTACGATTTCGATGGACGTAGCTGCTGTCGGACTGTCTGGATCTTCATATTGGAGATCACCCAACGCGATGACATCAATAGATACCGCTCCATAGGCAATAGCCGGATTAAGTACGATACCTTCGGCAGTCAACGTATACCCTACAGTAACATCTGTAGGTGCCGAGGTAGACGTCTCCTTATACGTTAGGGATATCGTACGAGCCGTGGTATCGAACGAATTGATAGCTGCTGAAAAATCATCAACCGTTAAGTTGTAAAAGTAAAAATCCGATTCGATCTCCACAAAATCCTTTACTTTTTGCCGGACTTCGGCCGACAACCTTGCCTGCTCTTCCTCATAAGCAATCTGAGCCAATATGGCGTCAATCTGATTGGTCAGCTTTTCTTCATAACTTGCATTCATTTTGATCAACCGAAAGGCATCATCATCGTAACCATCCGACCGCACGAATTCAAAGTATTCGCCTTCTTCGATATAGTTAATTTTAAACTTTGCAGATCCATTGTATAAATCTGCTAATGTTCCGAATACGGTGTTGTCGGCAAAGGTGATAATTGGTATGTACTTTCCTTCAAAAGTGTATACTGTTGCACTTTGCAGGGTATGAAAGTCACGATATCCGGAAAGCACATCTACTTTTCCCTCCTCGGCAAACTGAAGCTGTATATAAACAGAATCTTCATAATTCTCCGGCTTATAGGCCAATACCCATTTATCTGTGCTTGTCAGAATTTCATTGTAGCGATCCGCAATAACCTGCACTTCTTCTGAAATCTCCCGTGGCGGCAGCAACGTCGTTTCTTTATTGCACCCTGTCAGTAGTGCCAACAAAGCCACCAGAACAGGAAAATATAGATTCATTCTTCTCATCATAAATTATCTAAAATGGTTTGCAAATATTCCTGAAGCTCATGAATATCAATTCCTTTTTGCAGATAGAAATTATACACCAATTGATATTTCTGGCGAAGCAGTTCATTTGCCGAAATGATTGTCATAACCTCATCTTTGGGTGTAGTAACCAGCCCGTCTACCCAAGTCGCAAAATCTTCACTTTCATTGGTCATCCCGTAATTTCTCCAGAATCCTCTGCTTCGTGCCTCCGCTTGGGTAAATGAATTGTATGCTGTACCTCCGGCATATTTACCTTTAGAGACCTCATCGAATCCGATCGGTCTGCCGTAGATCTTATCCAATACATGTGAAAATTCATGGTGCAGTGTGGCATACTGCCCTCTTAGCCAGGATGCGTTATTAAGATCATAATTATTGACTCCTGTAATGATGATCCGGCTTAACCCATAGGCTACACCCGACGCACTGAAATTACGCTCGTCACCTTCCACATAGTTCATACTGGTACCAAACATGATCATCTCTATCGGCATGTGCTCACGCATAAAATCATTCTTCTGCCTGTCATACGGGGCGATGAATAATTTACGGATGACATTCTCTATATACGGTAGTACTTTATCGTAATCGGGTGGTGCCGCAAAAGCATCAGCTGTGATATAGCGCCTGTCGTACCGGTAGATAATCTTGCTCTGGTATTCCTGCTGAATATTATAAATCGACAAGTCCGTCGGATTAGTAGGTATCTCGGTGCCCTCATACGGCTCGTAAGGAATGGCGTCTTCCTTCTCACAGCTTGCCAACGATACTACGGTTAACAATAACATACTGTATATTATTGCCTTTTTATATATTTTTAGACTTCTTTTCATCTTTAAAATGCTTACGTTAACACATCCATCTATTATCTCGGGTTAGGCTCCAACAACGGGTTCGCATCCAGCTCGGCAAAGGGAATCTGGACTAACCGCCGAGGATCGTTAACCGGCAAATAAATTTCTTTTGTTCCGTCCCAATGCGTGATCGGGATTTCCAAACGCTTGACGTCGAACCATCGGTAACCTTCGTAACAAAGCTCCTTATTCTTTTCATCGATAATTTTATCCAGCATCAGATCCACCGTCTGATAATCCTCTAATTTTAAAGGGACATACGGCCGCCAGCGTCTTTCTAAAATCCGATTGAGTTTCTCTAATGCATATTCGAAATCCGGATCGTCTTTTCGGACAGCGGCTTCCGCCGCATTGTACATCACCTCTTCCACGACAAATAGGCCGACATCGGAATAGGATTGCCCATCCGAAGGCAAAGAGCCTCTAAATTTCCGAGCCATATAATTGGGTGTTTGGTTGTTCCACCGCGTATAAATCCGGCCTCTTACATCATCTGCGTGAAAAGTATTCCGAAACTCGTTGGCGTATAAACTACCGCGGAAATAAGAATTCCATTCCAAGGTATAGTTCACCAATAAGATATTTGGATTGTGTGTTTCAAAATATCGACGGGCAAATGTCGTATAATCGCCCGGAACAAAATAAGTATCAAAGTCCGTAAATAGATCCCGGATACTGCTATTGATTTTAAATACTTCTTCGGCATGGTAAAGCGATTTTTCCCAGTCACCCTGAAACAGATAAAACCGTGTCAGAAATGCATGGATAGATGCTTTGGACCAGTGAAATTTGGGCACCGACATGTATGCCTCATTAATCAATTCCAGCGCTTTGAAAGCATCTTCTTCAATCCGGTCGTATACATACTGTATATTATCGCGTGCATACTCCCGTCCGGATTGCTTTTCGGTCTCTAACATATAAGGCACCCCTAAGTCGGTACCGGCTGTGTTTTTGTTATAATGTTTGGCAAATATATTGACCAGCATAAAGTGACAATACGCTCTATTCATATAAGCCTCCCCCATCACCGAAAGACGTAATCCGTCGTCACCACTGGCTTGTTCTATATTTTCCAATACGATATTGGCTTCATATATATCGTTATAATATTTGCGCCAAGCTGCCTCCGGTGTGATTGCATTATTGGTGATGTAATTGTCCGACCACAAATACAAGGGTTTCAGCCAAGATGTAATATTTGCCTGATTGTAATCGGGATAATCATAAAATCGTACATTATCGGTATACAGTTCCGTAAACATGTGATAGGCCTGCGGGTATGCGCCTGTAATTACCGCCTGAAAATCTTCTACCGTAGACAGACGGACACGATTATCTGGATTAATTTCCAGATATTTCTTACATCCGGTCATCGAGAATACGATGAATAGGTAAAATATAACGTTTATAGTCTTCATAGTTCTCGTTTTAAAAGCTGACATTTAATCCCAAAGTAAATGAGGTCGCAGCCGGAATAGAAACACCAGAAATAATCGCTTCCGGATCCTGGCCTTTTAGATTCGGATCGGCCCATAGCGCGATATTATGCGCCTGACCGGTAATCTTCAAATCATTGATTCCTAGCTTACTTTTCACAAAAGACTTCGGCAATGCATAAGACAACATGATATTTTTGAAACGGACAAATGATCCGCTGACCACACGTATATCGCTTCGGTTATAAGCTGTAAACGGATCAGCGTTGGCTTGCAACAGTTCGCTACGGGTTTCACTTTCTATAATACGCGGGATATTCGTATACTGCTCATCCCCCGGCGTGGTCCATCTATTCGCTAAATCCGCATCTATTGCCGCTACATCGGAATAGTATCGGAGTAAAATAGGGTTCAACCGGAGCTTGTTGCCATAAGAGTAGGTAAACAAGAAAGAAAGCTGAATATCTTTGTATTCAAACTGGTTGGTAAGACCTCCAGATCCCAATGGTTCTCTGCTACCATTATAAACTAACATATCCAGATTGGTCGTGTATTTGGAAAAGGAATTGGACAGGTTACCATTTGCCATATAAAACAACGGTAATCCGTCGTTATTCAACGTTGCAAATCTAAAGGAGTATAGTCCGGTAACAGGCCTTCCGACCATAGGAGCTCCACGATCGACCGTTTGTCTTAACACGCCATTCGAATTTTGAAGCCGTGTCACCACATTTCTATTATATCCGTAGGTTAAAATAGTATTCCACTTGAAATCCTTGGTCGCCACATTTTTCGTGTTTAGCGTCACCTCAATACCTTCATTGGTCATATCTGCCCAGTTCATCGTCTTCCGTTGGAAACCACTGACACGCGAAACTTCCACATTTCCTATGAGGTCGTAGTTCGAACGATGGTACCACTCCACCGTAGCAGACACCCGGTCAAACACACCGACTTCCAGCGCGGCATTTGCCATCTTCTCTTTTTCCCATTGCATCCCCGGATTATCCGGCGCGGTGATCGTAATGATATTTTCTACCTCATTGGGGTTAAATCGTGTTGTCGTTCCGTAATAAGCTAAAAGCTCGGGACTCCCTAAGCCGCTGATATTACCCCGTGTACCGTAAGATCCTCTTAGTTTTAAATGATCCAACCAACTCACATCTTGCAGCCAGCTTTCCTCATCCACGTTGTAGCTCACTCCAGCTACCCAAATCGGCAAGAAACGGAAACGCTGCGATGCGCCCAATCGATTGGAGCCATCTGCGCGCGTGGATAAAGTAATATTATACTTCCGTTTGAAAGAATACGCCAAGTTGGCAAAGAAAGATGCCTCACGGTAGGTATTTACACCCATACCGTAATAAGGCGATCCGGTAGCCGATAGCGACTGACGTTGAATAGCCCGATAATCCGGACTTGCGGTCAACCCACGGTAATACTCCAGCCCGTAAGCCGTAAACTCTGTCGAATTATACTTTCTCTGTTTGATTTCTGTACCTCCTAAAAGGTCAAAGGAATGATAATTACCAATTACCGGACGGTAATTCAAGGTATTTCTAAACGTGTAAAACTCACCTAGATTATTACTGAGAATTCCTATCCCACCTCTTGGTAAGACAGAAATTGGAAATTCACTATCGTCGTATGGGTCGTTGTATAGCTTGCCGTTGGCCGATCGAATAGCGACAGACTGCATGGCGCGATAGCTGAGCGCGACGTTGGAAAATTCCGTTGAGATATGCTCTGAACTAGCAGAGGTGCTCCGTCCCGAAATAATCATGGCATAATCTAAATCATTTCTAATTTTCCAATTGGCGTCAATCTGTGCCCTTATTTCCTTCAATCGTATATCGATGAAATTGTTGTCCATTTCGTGCAGAATATTAAACGGCGCAAAATTAGCCTGATAATATTCGAGGTTTCCGTCATCATCATAGGCCCGCATCGCCCTACTCGTTGTCCGGGCATATGTGTATGGATTTATATCATACTCCCGTTCGGTAATCCCGCCCACACTTTCTGTCTCATTGAAAGCACCGAAAGAACGCTGATTCCGCAAGGAACCATAAATTGTTCCGGTGATGGTAAAAGCGTCGGAGAGATTGAACGTTCCTTTGAGATTCCCGCTATATCGGTCGGTATGTTGGTTTTTAGTTTGGCCAAGATCTTTAAAATAGCTACCCGACATGTAGAAGGTAGCTTTTTCCGTCCCCGTACTCACGCTTACACTATGATCGTGGGTCGCCGAATTCCGAAAAATTTCCTGAAACCAATCTGTATTGTACGTCTTGGCGCGCTGGATATCGTCGTAAAATCGATCCCAAGTGATCTCTTTGCGCGACAACTGATACAATAGCTTTCCGTATGCGCCATATGTACTATTCATGTTCGTGAAGTCAACCAGATTTTTCTGATACAGCTCTTCTGAAAATTCCATTCTCTGTTTGGAATTCATTACATTGAAGGACGTGATCGATGGCCGCGCGGAAACCGTCAGATTATTTTTATAACTGATGCTTGTTTTTCCTGCTTTTCCTCTTTTTGTAGTGACGACGATAACACCATTTACGGCTTGGGTACCGTACATAGCAGTTGCCGACGCATCTTTTAATATCTGTATATCCGCGATGTCATCCGGATTGATTCCAGAAATTGCCGAGCTCAACATCGTTGCAGCATCTCCCGAATAAAGTTGATTGGGGTTAACATTCACAGGATCGTCCAGTACAATACCATCGACCACCCATAACGGTTCTTGATTTCCACTTATGGACGAATTACCACGAATACGAATCTTTGATTTTGTACCAAATGTACCACTTGTATTCTCCACAGCTACACCGGCAACCATACCTTGCAGTGCCTTTCCAACATCCCCACTCGCAGCCGTGGCCATATCTTCTGGATTGACTTTTCCTACAGATCCGGTAAATGTCCGTTTGTCGATATTTTGATAACCGGTCACGACAACCTCATCCAGATCGCCCGATTCGCTGATCAGCGCAATACGCAAATTCCGGTTGCTTCCCACTACGAATTCATAAGACCGATACCCGGTATAGATAACCTCAAGTCGACTTCCAGTCTTGATATCCGGTAAGACGAAGGCTCCGTTTTCATCTGCAGCAGTTCCCGTCGTTGTGCCTTTTACCCGAACAGTTGCCCCTACCAAAGGTTCTCCCGACTGGCTATCCACAATCGTCCCTTTAAGCACGTCAGACTGCTCCTGATGTACAGCTGCCGGAACAGCCACCTTCGGGGTTCTAACTTTTCGGTTAATGATAATTGTTTTGTTATCTATCTTATAATCTAACCCATTTTTGACCAAAAGCTCCTCCAATGCAGCTTTTAACTGGGTGTCTTTAAAATAGACATCAACCGATTTAGACATGAGGTCTTCATCGTATTTATAAAAGAAATTAAATCCCGATTGTCGTTCGACCTCTCTCAATACTTTCTCGATGGTCACATGTTTTCCCTGAAATGTAATGGTTTGCGAGAATACGTTTGCGTCTACTTGTGTCAGCGACAAAATCAATAAACAAATAATGAGCTTCATTATTAATAATGCTTTCAATTTAAAATGCATAAATTTGTATCATTAGGTAATGGGTTAATACGTACATTTATCTAATTCGTGCAAGGAGTTCCGAGGCTTCTTGCACTACTTTTTTATCAAGACAAAGAAATTCCGTGTCATTTTCAATAAGACGATCAAAAAGGCAATAAGGGTAAGGCTAATTTTAAAAAGTTAGTTTTTCACAAGTATTGTTCTTCCATTCAACACGATATTCATGCCTCCCTGATTAAATATCTTCAGCAGTTCATTGATATCTTCCGATCGTTTTATCTTACCAACAAAACGTTCATCAGATACCGGTCCTACATATTTAATATTCACATTGTACCATCTCGACACTTGTCTCATCAAGGTGTGGATATCTATTTTATCGAATCTGAAAAAGCCATCTTTCCACGCTGTAGCCTGCTCGATGTCCGCATTTTGAATTTTTAGGTTAGTTCCCGTATTAAGCACCTCTTCGCCGGGATTGAGTTTTATCTTGGAGTTCGTCCCACGAAGTTCAATCTTACCGGTCAACAATGTCGTCCGGGTAAAAGGCTCGTCGCTATACGCATTTACATTAAAAGAGGTACCGAGTACGGTAATCTCCTGCCCTTTCGATCGAACAATAAAGGGCTGATTTTTATTTTTTGCCACATCAAAAAAAACTTCACCTTCCATTTCCACAATCCGTTCATTTTGGTCAAACACTAAGGGAAATTTGATTTTCGAAAGCGAATTTAGCCAAATCTTACTTCCATCCGGCAAAATGATCTGATAGGTACCACCTCTGGGAGTTTCGATCGTATGATATTTGTCGGCCAGCTGATCTGCTGGAATGCCACGGAGATCTACCTTGGAAAGGTCATACTGCAGTCTACCTTCTACATTATTAATAATCGACATACTCCCATCCTGAATATTTTCCTCTTGTGCAGAGTTATCTAAGATAATCTGCTCGCCATTTGATAATGTTAGAATAGCATGGTCGCCGCCCGGCTGGACAGCGGTGGCAACAGAGGCAACTTTATCCGGGGTTATGATAGCGGTGTTATTCAGATAGAATGTAACACCCATCACGATAAGAACGACCGCAGCAATTGCCGCCCAGGTATATTTTATTGGAAAATGTTTAGTAGGAAAATCTAATTCAGCTGGAAAGTTAGCCACCATATCTTCCTCTAAATAGAAGTCCAGCTTCCCTTGGGCCAATAGGTCAAAAAAGACGATCAGTTCTCTCTTTGTAAGTGTCTTATTGAGATACCCTTCTACGAGCTTTCTATAGTATTTCTCTTCGGCTTCCATAGTGTAGATATGACGATCTTTACGGTGATTAGGGTAAGAATATTTTGTAAATTTCTTTCAGTTTTTTCATCGTACTGACCATATGATGCTTCACTGTACTTTTTGATATCTTTAGCTCTTCGGCTACTTCATCGTATGATTTTTCTTGATCTCTGCATAAATTAAAGATGATCCGCGATTTTTCGGGAAGCGTTTTCATGTAATTGTCCAAAAATTTGAAATACTCCTGTTCGGTCACAAAAAGCTCCACTTCATTGGTCGAAAACTTAAATTCTTTCAGCAGATCATCGGGCATAATTTCTAACCGGGAAACCTTTTTCAGATAATCCAAAGTATGATTTTTGGCCATTCGATAGATATACGAGTTGAAATTACTCACTCTATCCAGAAAAGCCCGTTTTTCCCAAAGCTTTACGAAAACATCTTGTGTCAGATCCTGAGAGATACTTTCCGAGTGAACATACCGTTTGATAAAAACATTCAATTGATGGAAATAGAGATCATATACCTTCATAAAAGCATGATGATCTCCTTCCTTGATGTTTATCACGATAGATTCTAAATTCATCGCATCAATCCTGCACTACTGGATAATAACTCGCCTTTATCAATTCCGAAACATCAGCAAAAGGTTTATCCGGTTTTAAATAACCTTGTAAGTAATGATAGACTTTGAGGCGGACTTCTTTCGCGAGATAACTGTCAATCCGATCAAAGTGGTGCCCACCGGGTGCATTTTCAAATATTTCGTAGTCAAATTTCTTATTGTTTGCTTTGAGGGCACTAATCAAATGCTCGACTTCTTCAATCAAGACATCGTCATCATTCGTGTTTGCATGAATCAATAACGGTTTTTCCAACTTATGTGCCTGAAAAGCCGGAGACCGTCTTCGATATTCTTTGACGTCATCTTTGACCTCTTTACCGATATGGTAATCTGCCGAATATAGTTTCCGATAGCTGTCACTCATGTAACCCAATCGCATGATGAGATCACTGACCGGAACGCCTGCGTAAGCTACAGCGTAACTATCCGGAAAGTTGAATATATTCAATAAGGCGTGCATACCTCCATGGCTCCAGCCCATGACGCCGATTCTACTTTTATCGACAAAGGAATAGTTTTCCACCATATAATCCCGACAGGCTTTCGTATCGTCGATCTCCAATCCGCCGTAATCTATTTTTTGCTGAAAGCTCTTCCCATACCCTGTACTGCCCCGGTACTCCGGAGAGGCAACGATATATCCTTGGGAAATAAGCTCTTTCACAATATGGTTATTACCCACGCCAAAATTTCCATGTACTCCACCGTGGACAAGTACAACCAATGGATATTTTTTTGCTGGGTTAAAATCCTTGGGGATAAACACATAGGACCAAAAAACAAGGGGATTGCCTGCTCCCTTCGCCGTTTTGCTCTTAATTTTCGCCGGAGGGCCTGTCATCCGCACTTTATCAATATAAGCAATGTCGCCCAGTTTATTGTGCCAATCTACATCTTCGATCTTCTTGTTCAGCTGGTCGAAAGAATAGGATAAATTCGATATCCGCGTCTGCAGACGGTCAATTTCTTTCAAGAGTTCTGCATTGTCTTGTGCAAAGGAATGAACCGATATCCCAGATACCAGTATCAAAAACAAAATAAGTCTATAGGTCTTCAGCATACGTATTTCGTGTTAGGCTAAGGTACTTTAATTCTATAAGACGACCAAGAAGGGGTTATAGGGTAACAATATTTTTATTTTTCTAAAAAGTAGGGGTGAAAAATTCACCCCTACCATTAATCCCAGGAATAATCCAATGGCGCAGCAGCACCTACACGGATTGTAAAATAAATCCGGCTGTTTTGTCTACTTATAATCCTAAACTGCTGCTCACCATTTCCAAACCGACCATAAGGCATAATCGTTACCCCTTCTGGCGGAAAGAGCATGTGCAGGAGTTCATAGTTCAGATCTTTATACTGATCGGCCAAACCTGTATTGTGTGTGCCCAGAACATCTACAAATACATGATCTTCGCCCATTTTATAATTTTTAACGTTATATCTTAGCCACGTACTTGTTGCTCCATCGGGTCGGCATAGGAATTGTATGCTTTCCCCCGAAGCCGCATTGTTATAGACTTGTATACGGAACATACTTGGCGAAATGATATTCATTACTTCCCGCCATTTGACCTGTAGATCCGGACTGTAGTTAAGTTGCAGATCATCTCCTACATATGCCCAAAACTGAACAGGCTTGCCCACATACAGATAAGTATCTGCAGCATGCGGGAACGTAATACTGGCCACATGGGATACAAAGATCCGGCCTATGTGATCGCCGTTATCATCTACAACCTCCAGTTCGTCCGCATTGTATTGTCCAAAATTCAAATAAGAGAAAGTCTTGTTATTGATCGTGATAGGCACGTCAAGTGTAATTCCACCAACTTTATAGTTAAAAATCCGCTCGACATTAACTATTTTATCATCAGTGTCTACCCAAGAAAACTTAATATTTCGCGCACCTAGATTCAAATCTAAGAACGCACTCACACCATCAACCTCAAAATTCTTGAAATATGCTGTGGCATTCTCACTAAAATCATTGACAATATTGATAACCTCTCCATAATTTTCAATCATATCGTATTGCGTAGACTCGGCTTTGGTTAGCAGAACACTAACGGTATTCCCCTTGACCGGCCTAAGCCGAAATGTACCATCCTCATTTTCTGAAATAACAAACTCAAAGCTTCCTGGGAAAAACTCGTACAACTTTTGAAAAGCAGAATATGATGTAATCTGCAGCTCCGGATTTACTAGGCCAGCGAGCTTATATTTCACATCCTGGTCCAAATAATTGTACCCATCGACATCTGAAAGAATATCACATAATCCGTTCTCCTTGAATTTAATAATAATATTGAAACTGATCTTATCAAATTTATAATTCATATACCACCCGTGTTCGCTGTCTATCAACTTTTGGGTGTAATCTGCTTGTATGTCTTCCAGATAAGTACCATCTGGGAGCAGATATTCAAAACCATTCTTGTCGCAGGACAACAACAGGAATGTAACTAGTATTAAGCATAATTTTTTCATATCTATCTGGTATATTGTTCGTAATAAGAACTCAAAGAAGGAGTTCCGGTATTATTTCCTATATAGAACTTGATCTGATCCTCGCTGTTATCAGGATTCAAAAGATTGATCGCATAGGTTCCCCCACCATCGGGGACTTTATCCATCAAGGGCTGAATGTAGAAACCTTCCTCTCCACAGAAAGTATCATAGAGATATTGTCTGGCTATTTCCCTTTTTGCCGGCGTATAATTTGCGCCCGGAGTACCTGTAGGGGTTTCGCCCAAGTTCTTTATCTTCAACACATTCTTTCCTTCCGTTACAAAATCGCATTTGAACATAATATTTGCTGCATTGGAATAAATTTGAATCATAGTACCACCACCGCTTCCAGAATTATTAACCCGCAGTATAACTGAAAATTGGGAATTAGCTAATCCTTCGTTTAAAGCCAACCTAGCTTGAGAAGCCAAATCAGCGTATCGACCACTAAAGTATCCTACAACAGGTTGAGGTGCAGTCATGGTATGGCTGGCGGAAGCCGGTGTAAAATACTCCTTGCTAAACAGCGTCGTAATCCCTGCATAATAAAAAGCCTCCTGATTGGAATACCCAAATGTTACCGGTTCAGTGACATTCCCCGCTTCAGTCACAATGAGTTGCTTTGCTTGGCTATCATACGTATCAAACAATATCTTGTCGATCTCCAGTGTCCCATAGGCAATAGCAGGTGTAAATTTCATTCCCCCGGGAAAGAACTCATACGAATATGTGTTTTGATACTTGACATAACTCGGATTCAAAGGTGTATATGGCGGGACAAATTCGAAAGTGATCTTACTCGTTATAGTATCTATATTGGTCCAATGAAAACCATAATCTCCTATATTAAATACGTTGAACCTTCTTTTGTCCGCACCACTATCAAAATCCTCCTCCAACATGTTCACAAAAAGACCTTTAGTCACTGCAAATGCAGCTTCATATTCGAGCAGATCATAGACACTATCTTGCTTTTCTTCAAAAGCCAGTTGCTGTTCCGCATCGAATGGCGTCAGTAACATAACGTTGTCATTGTATCCGTCGGCCCGCCTAAGATGTGCCAAATTCTCGGTGAAATTATCAATGATAAATTGGATCGGCGCATTTTCCTTGTACTGCATCAACGAAAAAACGGAGGCTTCTTCAAACTTCAGCAGCGAATTATAATCGCCGTAAATGCGAAACCGACTTGTCGCAAAGTCCATATTCTCACGTGTAGTTGATTTGACCGACACCGAATGGTCGGACTTAAAAATCAAATGCAGCATCACAGAATCTTGTCGTTCCTCTCCGGCTATATGCAGAAACCAACCTTCCTCGTTTGCGACCAACTTCTCAAAATATTGCTGGTGTTGCTCTTCCAATTGCTCCTTTGTCAGGACTGTTTCTGACGGTAATATGGTTATCTCCTTCCCACAAGACACAAACAGGCTTATGGCAAATAATAATATAATAAATATCTTTTTCATGGCTCTAATTCGCTTAATTGGTCACCAATACGATCTATACTCTCCTGAAGAACATGCAGATCAATTCCTTTTTCTAAAAAATAATTGTAGACGGATCTATACTTTGCACCCAAATATTGATTTTGTGCTGCTAAGGCCAAGACCTCTGATTTTTTTGTCCCAACGATTCCTTCTACCCAAGTACCGAAATCTTCCGCTTGATTTGACATTCCATAGTTTCGCCAAAAACCACGATTTCTTGCTTCTTGAAGAGAAAACGACCCTACAGCTGATCCTCCGGCATATTTCCCGGCCGATATCTGGTCGAAACCGATAGGACGACCATACTTTTTGTCTAGGATATGAGCCAACTCATGGGCAAATAGGATCGCCTGCCCTTTGGTCCAGCCCTTGTCTTTTAGATCGAGACGGTTGATACCCGTCATTAAAATCCGACTCAGAGAAACTGCCCCTCCTGTTGAACTAAATCCTCCCTCTTCCGATGAATAATCGATCGATGTACCCATCAAGATGATCTCGATAGGCATGTTCTCACGCATAAAATTGACGTTCTGTTTCTCATAAGGAGCTATAATCATCTTCCGCACGATGTGTTCGACGTAGGGTTGAATCAACTCATAACGGGGTGGAGCTGCAGTTGCATTACTGGCAACATATTTACGATCCCAGTCGTAGATCAACTTGGTCTGATAATCCTGATAAATTGAGTATACCGCCGAGTCGGTAGCATTTTCCAACTTGATATCTTCAACATACGGGTTATACGGAATAGCTTCTTCTCTATCGCACCCTTGGGCAGCTATCAAGAGAAGAAAAATTGTCAAACTATATAATATCTTTTTCATAACTAAACTTATCTTGGATTAGGAAAAATATCCGGATTAGCAGAAAGCTCAGACAACGGTATCTGTACCACTCTACGCAAATCGTCCGCTGGTAGATCAACATATTTTGTACCATCATAGTGGCTTATCGGGATGTTCAATCGCTTGAGATCGAACCACCGGATACCTTCATAACATAATTCTCTATTCTTTTCGATCAAAATATCTGCGAATATGCTTTGGACATCCGAATAAGAAGATGCATCCAGATAAGGTGGTGCAACATCTCTGAAACGTTGTTCGATGACATCATTTACGAGTGCCGCAGCTTTTTCAAAATCTGGGTTATCCTTCTTAACATACGCTTCCGCGGCATTGAAGATGACTTCTTCCAATACAAACAGGGGTACATCTGAATAGCGGTTGCCGTTATCGGAAAGCAAGGATTTATATTTTGACGTATTCCAGTTAAGGTAAGTCACGCCGTTGTTCGTGTACATTCTGAATCGTATGTCACCTGTGGCAAACGTACTTTTGAATTCGTTGGCGTAGAAACCTGATCGAAAATAAGATATCCACTCCATAGAATAGTTCATCAATAAGACATTGGGCTTGCTCACAGAAAAATACTCATAGGCAAATGTTCCAAACTGGGAGGTTAGAAAGTAGGCATCAAAATCGGTAAAAATATCCCGAATAGAATAATTAATATCAAACACCATATTGCTGTACCGCAACGATTCTTCCCAATTGGATTTGAACAGATAGAACCTGCTTAGAAATGCGTAGGTAGCTACGTTGGTAAAATGGTGCTTAGGCACCTTATATACGCTCTCATCCAACAACGCCAGTCCCTTAAAGATTTCTTCTTCCACAAAGTCATATACCTCTTGGACAGTATGCCGCTTATAGATTGTCTGATTATCTTTTTCGGTAGCTCGGACAATAGGAACACCTAGATCATTCGATGCCGTATTTGCATTATAATGTTTGGCAAAAATGTTCACCAGCATAAAGTGACAATAGGCGCGCACGAGATGAGCCTCTGCTTTCACCGCCCGTTTCAGTTGTTCTGTCCCCTCGCTATCATCGATCTGTTCCAAAATGATATTTGTTTTGTAGATATAATTGTAATAATTCCGCCAGGTTGCATCCGGGCTTACGTTGTTGGGAACATATTCATCCGACCAAAGGTACAGTGGTAAAAACCAAGTGACTGTACTGCCATTGTTGTAGGATGTATAATTGTAAAACCTAAAGTTGTCGGTATACAATTCCGTAAACAGATGTTCACCCCCAGGATAGGCTCCAGCCATAATGGCTTGGTAATCGGTTGTTAATGTAGGCCGTACCCTGTTGTCTGGATTTACACTTAGAAACTTATCACAACTTGAACATAAGACCAGTATGCCCAAGAGAATATAAAATTTATTTAATGTTTTCATAATGGATCAAAATGAACAGGTTAAACCAAAGGTGTATGTTGTCGTTAAGGGCAGTGATATTCCGGAAACAATGGATTCTGGATCTTGTCCTAATAACTTCTCATCCGACCACAAATAAATATTCTGTGCCTGACCGTTCAGAACCAACTTGCTTAGCCCTGCTCGACGAACCCATGCTTGTGGTAATTCATAATTCAACATCAAACTCTTGAAGCGAACAAATGATCCGTCTACCGTACGGATATGACTCCGGTTGTAAAACGTAAAAGGATCCGAATTCAGACTCAGTAATGTACTACGTGTATCCGAATCGATAATACGTGGTACATTCGTATACTGTTCATGCCCAGGAGCCTGCCACCTATTGACCAGCGTTTTATCCAAGGCCTCCACATCCGAATAATAACCTTTATAGAAAGGATTCAACCGAATTTTATTACCATAATTAAAAGTAAATAAGGTTGAAAGTGTTATTTTTTTATAACGAAAACTATTCGTGAGACCACCTGATGCCAAGGGCTCGCGGCTACCTTCATAGATCAACATTCCCAGTTGTCTGGAGCTCTTGTCTATTCTATAGGTTGCTTGATGGCTATCATTGTAGAACAACGGCAGTCCATTCTCATTCAATCGTGCAAACTCAAAAGAATATAGGCCGTTGACCGGTCGTCCTACCATAGCAGCACCCCGATCTATAGATTGTTGCAAGACCGTATTATTGGTTTGCAGACTCTTTATCGTGTTTTTGTTGTAACCCAGTGTAAAAACTGTTTTCCAATCAAAATCTGCTTTTTTAATGTTATGTGAATTTAAAGTGACTTCGATCCCCTGATTGGTCATATCTGCCCAATTGATGGTCTTCCGCTGAAAGCCAGAAGCTCTACTGACCTCTATCGCACTGATCAGATCATAGTTATCGCGATGATAATATTCAAAGATAAAATTGAAACGCTTGAGAAAACCGAACTCTACCGCTATATTTGACATTTTCTCCTTTTCCCACTGCATAGACGGATTGTCTGGCGATTCGATCGTGATCAGGTTCTCGACCGTTGCACGATCAAAGCGAGTTGTGTTACCATAATAAGCTAATAACTCCGGACTACCCAATCCACTGATATTACCCCGAAGACCATACGATCCCCGCAGTTTGAGTTGATCCAACCACAGGACGTCTTGAAGGCCGAAGTCTTCATCGGCATTCCAGCTTGCTCCAAACACCCATATTGGCAGAAAACGGAATCGCTCCGAAGCTCCCAAACGGTTAGAGCCATCTGACCGCATGGAGGCCGTCAAATTATACTTCCCTTTGTAGGAATAAGCGAGATTTCCGAAGAAGGAAACCTCATTGTATGTATTTTGACCTTTTCTGTAGTAAGAATCTGAGCTCAACGACAATATGTCTCGCATAATGGCCCGATAATCTGGATTTGCAGTCATGCCCCGATAGTAATCAAAGCCATAACCTTTGTAATAATCTCTATAATAGTGTTTGCTTCGAATTTCATTTCCCACGAGTAGATCAAAAGAATGATTAACAAATCTTGGTGTGTAATTAATCGAATTACGAATGGTGTAAAACGTACCGTCCGTGTTGTCCACTATGGCGATCCCACCTTGGGGCAATACCGAGATAGGGAACTCATACAGATCGTAGGGGTCATTATAGAGCTTATCATTCCCCCATATCACCGAGCTATTTGCCATAGCCCGATACGATTCGGCCACGTTGGAAAACTCAGTAGCGATATGTTCTGAATAGGCCGCTGTCGTCCTTGCGGAAGCAAGTCCGGTGTATTTCAGCACCTCCGAAATTTTCCAATTGGCATCAAACTGAGCTCGCAGCTCTTTCAGCCTAAGATTGATGAAATTATTATCCAGCTCATGTATGATGTTGAACGGTGCATAGTTTGTTTGATACCACTCGAAGGCCCCTTGGTTATCATACGCTCTCATCGCTCTGCTAGTTGAACGCGCATACGTAAAAGGGTTGATGTCAAATTCACGGGACTCCAGTCCTAATACAGGTTCCTGCGTATCATAAGCTCCAAACGTCCGTTGATCTCTCAACGACCCATTGAGTGTGGTCACTAATGAAAACTGATCAGAAACGTTATAATTGGTCCGTATATTAGCGGTGTATCTATCGGTATTTTGACCGATTACTTGCCCGTGGTCCTTAAAAAAGGAGCCCGAAGTGTACATCTGGAATTTTTCCGTTCCCGCTGACATACTTAGACTGTGTTCCTGTGTCAAATTGTTTTTGAACAGTACATCAAACCAATCCGTATTGTACGTCTTTGCCCGTTCAATACGGTCATAAAACTGTGGCCAGGTGATCTCTTTTCGTGACATCTGCTCCAACAACTTACCGTAAGCGCCATAGGTACGGTTCATGTTCGTAAAGTCTACCAGATTCTTTTGGTAGAGCTCTTCCGAAAACTCCATCCGTTCTTTGGAATTCATCACATTGAATGACGTGATGGAAGGCTTTACATTCAGCGTGAATGTATTTTTATAGTTTATTAGTGCTTTACCGACACGTCCCTTTTTTGTTGTGACAACGATAACGCCGTTTACGGCCTGCGTACCGTACATCGCGGTTGCAGAAGCATCTTTCAATATCTGAATATCTTCGATGTCGTCTGGATTGATCCCTGATATAGCCGAACTTAACATCGTGGAGGCATCACCCGAATACAACTGATTGGGATTGATATTGACTGCATCATCCAAGACGACTCCATCGATGACCCATAGAGGCTCCTGATTACCGCTTATAGAAGAGTTGCCTCGTATACGTATCTTTGATTTAGTACCAAACGTACTGCTTGTATTCTCTACGGCGACACCCGCCACCATACCTTGCAAAGCCTTTCCAACATCCCCCATACCGGCAGTCGCCATATCCTCTGGATTGACTTTACCGACAGATCCGGTGAATGTGCGCTTATCAATATTTTGATATCCGGTGATAACGACTTCTTCCAAATCATCTACCTCGGCTCGAAGTGTCATATCGACTTGATTTCTTTCACCAATAGCAGTCTCTCGCACCTGATATCCGATGATGGAAAATACCAATACATCTGCGGGAGCGGTATTCGTCATCTCATAATGACCGTTTTCATCGGTAGAAGTAACAACAGATTTGCCCTTCACACGAACCGTTACGCCAACAAGTGCTTTGCCGGTTTCGTCAACGACCTTACCACGGACATTCTTTTGCTGTTGTACAGTTTTCGGCTTAACCGATACCGGAACTTCAGCATTCTTTTTTCTAATGATTAACGTATTGCGTTTCAGTTCGTACTCCAACAACCGAGAATCGATGATGGCGCCCAAAGCTTGGTTCAGGGTCGCTCCTTTTAAATTTACATCGACAGGGGTTGATTTTTTGAACAAATTCGAATCGTAAACCAGATCTAAATCAGCCTGCTTACTGATTTCGGATAACACTCGCTCCATGGGCACATGTTTCATTACAAGCGTGATACTTTGACCATAAACCACGATACCAGCTTGTAAAGATGTCAGCGAGAAAAAAAGTATCAATACTTTCATAATGAGCCATATCTTTAAAATAAACGCAAAGCGTTCCTTTTCCAATGGAATTTTCATAAATTTGGGTTAGTATTAAAAGTTTTAAGAATATGTTTATTTCTAAGCTTTTTCCTGTCAGGATGTGCCAGCATCCTGACTTTTTGCTTTTTTCACTATTTCGATATATTGTAAACTGTAATCCTCCTTTCTTCCATTTTAAATTTAACAGATTTGGTGAGTTCAAGGATGGATAACACTTCCTCGATATTCTGATGTCTCGACATCTTCACGGTGTAGTTCTTTTGGTCCCAGCCATCACCTGCGTATATGATCTCTGCATCGTACCAACGTGCTATCCTCCCCATTATGTCCTTGATATTCCGATTCTTGAAAATGAAATAATTATCTTTCCATGCAATTTCAGATTCAACATCAAAGGTTTTAACCGTCACGCCTTCAGAACCAACGACTGCCTTGTGGCCGGGTTTAAGCATGGATTTTACATGGCCGACTATAATCTCTACAGAGCCCTCAACAAGTGCTACGGAAGGTTCTTTCGCCCATTTATCTTCATAAGCCGATAAATTGAAGACCGTACCCAGCACCCGTACATCAAATCCCTTCGAACGGACAATAAAGGGTCTCGCTTTATCTTTAGCAACTTCAAAATACACCTCTCCTGAAGCTTCGACCATCCGTTGGTCCGTGGCAAAATTAGAAGGGAAAACAAGGCTGCTGCCTGCATTCAGCCACACTTTGGTACCGTCCGCCAACACGATACTATATCGGCCGCCAACGGGTGTTTTGAGTGTGTTTTTTTTGCTTTGAAAAGTGTTCTCCGTGTTTTCATAGGTATATTCCAGATCTCCGTTCTGATTCTTCAAAACTACAAATCCCGACTTTTCATACTTTTCACCCTCTTTGAGATTGTTTAAATCGAGCTGAGTTCCATCCCCTAACTCTAATAAGGCGATATCTTTTCCGGGACTTAGATAAGCTGTACGCTTGACCTGACGCTGGCCTCCATCATTGGGGTACTGCCACAGCCATAGCGACAACAAGATCACTGCAGCAACGGCAGCCGCATATAGCCATATTTGCTTCAAGAAATATACCTTTGAACGATGGACATCCCTATAGACACCTCGCATAATCCTACGTTCGGTTTCCTCCCTAAAGCCCCATTTATTTTCATCCCATCTCTCCGAATCAAAAGACTCGAGAAAGTGCTGATCGACCAGATCTTCTTCTTCCTTTGTTTGCTTATTCAGGAAAATTTTTTCAATGTAATGCCGTATGGGTTTTCTTTCCACTTGATATGCTGTTTATATAGAGGAGAGTCTATGATGCTCCCTACCCCCCAAAGCAAAAGTGAAATATTTAGAAAAAAAGTAAGAATAAGACTTTACCTATGCCATTACGGATACGGCGCAATGCAATAGTCAACTGATTTTCAACCGTTTTTGTAGACAGGTTAAGCCTTTCGGCGATATCTTTATGAGCCAAATGCTGTTCACGGCTAAGAAGATATACCTCACGACAGCGAGCCGGCAATGTATCAACGATATCCTCTACATGACGTAACAATTCTTTATACTCCAACAGATTATGGGGATTGTAGCGCTCAATATCTGTCAGCTCCTCCGGTTCGAAACGGTTTTGTTGCAGATATTGCCGCTTGAGCTGACGGTATATTTCATATCGGGTACTGGCAAAAAGATAGGCTCTAAGCGAATGGCTAAAATCAAGCGTCGTCCTATTATTCCATATCTTGATAAATATATCCTGTACGATGTCTTCACACAATAAAAGGTCATCCAGCGTATTTGTAGCCATTTTATACATACCTTCCCAATACCGGGCAATGATAGCCTGCAGTGCGCGCTCATCATCTTGCTTCAGCGCGCTGAACAACTTTTCATCCGAATCGTTGGAAAATGGCATGCCCAAATAATATTTAATTAAAGTAAAAACGGTTTTCGTGCAGAAAGTTAGGGATTTTTTTCTGTAATAAAAAAATCCCTCATTTCCTTAAGACCGATAAAATCGCTGTGCCCGAATAACTACCCTCAATAGTGAGGTGATCAAAATCATTTTCATTGAAAAACAAACTTGTCATCGCGATTTTCCCACCGTCCACAAATACTTCTATAGAGGTTTTGTCCATATAAATATCGATATCACACTTATCTTTTACGATAATATTATCAGCAATCATTTTCTTCGGAAAATTATTATTAAATGCGATCAACCCGGTTTCTGCGCGATTTATTGCAAAATAATTATGGCTTTTGTGATACTGAAAAGTAAGGATTTCGTTCATCTTATTATCAAAAATAAATTTGAAACCTTTGGTGAGATCTACATTTTTCATACTGATTTTAAACGCATTGTCCAGCCCGGAAATATCGATCTCATTTGTGTCCGGAGAGTTTAAATTCTGTCGTTTAAATTTCGTATCATATCCCGCTATCGGAAAATTCTTAAGATACAGCTTTCCATTCGCTTCGAACAACGAAAGCTCACGAACGGTCGTCATGGTGCTTCTCCATTTCTCGGTCGGCACGACGTTCGCATATTGCCAATTACTCATCCAACCGATCAATAGATGTCTGTTACCCACATTACTCCACGTCACACCTGCATAGTTATCCGTACCCCAATCCAGCCAACGGGTCTCTTTATCATAAGCCTGAAACACCTTTCCATCAAAATCCCCAATAAAATATTGCGTTGCGCTCCCTCCATTTGGCCCTCCCGGATTAAGGCTCACGATCAATACCCAGACCTCTTTTCCCTTATAATCCATCTTGAATAGATCTGGACATTCCCATACTCCACCATGTGCACCATAATCCCGTCCAAAGTCACTGAGTTTATCCCAATCCTTCAGATTTTTCGATCCGTAAAATGCAATACTGTCTCCTGCTGTGAGGCTCATAACCCATTTGGCACTATTGTCATGCCAGATCACCTTAGGATCTCTGAACGCGCTTTTTCCCGGATTGGGCAACACTGGATTTCCAGCATATTTTGTCCAAGTGACACCATTATCGAGACTATAGGCAATACTTTGCGTTTGTGTTCTTTTCCGCTTTCCGTTTATGCGGCTTTCATGATTTGAGGTATAAATAGCAATTAACGCATCTGGACCAAAACCAGCGGTATTGTCCTTATCGACAATGGCACTGCCTGAAAAAATCGTACCTAACGAATCTGGGTAGAGTGCAGTATTGCGATGCTCCCAATCTACCAAATCCTTACTCATCGCATGCCCCCAATGCATAGGCCCCCATTTGGAGCTATACGGATGATACTGATAAAATAAGTGATACAGCCCCTGATGATAAACTAAACCATTGGGATCGTTCATCCAATTTTGCTGTGGTGTAAAATGATACAGCGGTCTGAATTTTTCTACGTCTTCTTTTTGTCCAAATGCAACAAGCGTGGGCAACAACAAATATAGCAGTAAATGACTTTTTTTCTTCATGATAATAGTTTAAAGCACGCCGTTGTGCCATTCAAAATAATCCAAATCTGTACGTGTATATTCTGGACATCCGCCTTTTCGCGAAGTCACAAATGCAGCCAATACCGAAGCAATATGTAAGGCTTCACGAATCGGCCTCTCTTCTATCCGTGAAGCAATAAAAGCCGCTAAAAAAGAATCTCCGCTACCGATTGTGTCAACGACATCGACCTTTTGAGCTTGACAAAAATAAGTTTCGCCCTTATCCAAGCTTTTATGCATCGCGCCTCTTTCTCCCAACGTGAGTACTAATTCCTTGATCCCAAAAGTGTCCAAAATATGATCCGTCTGAAGACTTATAGTTTGGTCACCTGTCCCCAACCATTCACTCACGAGAGCCAACTCATCTTCATTCAGTTTCAATATATCTGTATACGCCAATAACTCCAAAACACTTTCTTTCGAAAAATGGGGTGCCCGCAGATTGATATCAAATATCTTAATTCCCTGACTTCGTTTCAAGACGTCCAAAACAGCCTTCTTAGCGATTGAATGCCTGAAAATAAGGCTGCCAAAAACCAAATAGTCTGTATCGGCCCAACCCGTAGAAGGATCGGGCGACGCTAAAAAGTCCCAAGCCGTAGGATATACAATATTGTATTTGATAGCATGGGTGTCGTCGTAATAAACCTCTACTTTCGATGTCGACTGCTGTTCATCCACTTGCACCATACTCGTGTCAATAGCGTGTGCTCCCAGAAAATCCAGCAGCTCTACCCCATCCCGATCTTTTCCGATACGGGTCAATATCTTCGTATGCACCCCCAGTTTGTTGAGGTGATACGCGACGTTGAATGGAGCTCCGCCTACCGCCTTACCGGTAGGAATCATATCCCATAGCAATTCTCCTATGCACAAAACTTTTGTATATTGCTTTTCGTTTACCATTTATATTATCCAATCGAAGTAACTGTATCCATCGCTTCCAAACTCTTGCCTTTTGTTTCCGGCATCATTTTCAGCACATATACGAGTTGTAAAACCATAAAACCTGCAAACACCAGAAACGTATATCCCCCTCCGATCTGTTCGGTCAGCACAGGAAATACAAACGTAATAGTCGCTGCCAATACCCAATGGGTCAGGCTTCCCAAAGTTTGTCCCTTGGCACGTATTTCATTCGGAAATATTTCTGAGATAAACACCCAGATTACTGCTCCCTGCGAAAACGCAAAGAATGCGATAAAAAACATGAGAAAGATCACGATAGCAACTCCATTGGCCAATACGCCACCGTCTCCAGCTTCGAGTGCAAAAAATGAGCAAGCAACCAACAATAAACACACAATCAAACCTATACTACCTATCGTCATCAACGTACGCCGGCCATATTTATCGATTACGTTAATAGCCAATAGCGTAAAAATAAAATTTACCGTACCGATACCGATCGTGGACAATAAAGAGCCTTCTGCCCCCAAACCAGCCAATTCGAAAACACGGGGTGCATAATAGATAATCGCATTGATACCAGCTAATTGATTGAACATGGCAAATAACATGGCTAGTATAATGGGTTTGAAATATTTCTTTTGAAAAAGCGGCACAGCAGTTACCTCTTTTCCTAACGAAGCTGTTTTTATGCGCAGCATATCCTGTTCGAAAGTCTCCGGACTGACCGCTTTTAATATATCCCTTACTTTTTGTTCATTTTTGCGCTCAAGCCAAAGCCATCTTGGGCTTTCAGGCAGAAAATTAATCAATAGCAAAAATAATGTCGACGGTATTGCCATAATACCCAACATCCATCGCCAAGCCTCTTCGCCTATCCCAGCAAGCATGTAATTGCTCAGATAAGCACATACGATACCCAAAACAATATTAAACTGGAACATACCAACCAATTTACCTCGTTTGTGCGATGGTGCTAGTTCGGAAATATAAATAGGTCCAACAACCGAGGATATACCGACACCTACACCACCTAAAAACCGAAACACCATAAATAAGGCCCAAGATTGTGCAAAAGCGGTCGCTAACGAAGAGACCAGATAAAGCAACGCAACTAAATAAAGCGTATTCTTTCTCCCCAAGCGATCCGACGGCACTCCCCCTATCAGCGCACCAAACACCGTCCCGATCAACGCAATGGACATCGTTAGACCATGCTCGTAAGAAGACAGTTGCCAAAGATGCTGTATATCCTTTTCTCCTCCGGATATAACAGCTGTGTCAAACCCGAACAGGAATCCACCTAGGGCAATAATAAAAGTCCAGAAACCAATTTTACTTTTCATAATTTGCTTATGTTAAAAATATAGTTGTGCCAATAATTGAACACCAGTTTATAATCGTACGTTTCAAAGATATCTACTGCTTACTTATAAAATGATAATTTTCGACATTTAAATATAACTTTTGATAATTTCAATGAAACAAAATTAATACGCTATAAATCATGTGTTTAAAAAACGAAATAAACTATATAATTAACAATTTTGTAATTTTGTATTTACAATATCACAAAAATGAAGTACGCTTATCTGACAATCGTTCTCCTCTTATCTACTTGCCACAAACAAGAGAAGCAAAATTTCACCATAGTCTTTTCGCAGTGTATTCAAAACGATGCCTGGAGAAAAAACATGTTGATAGAAATGAAAAGGGAACTCTCCTTCCATCCCTACATTGATTTTAAATTCTACGATGCGGAAGGTAGCAGCAGCAAGCAGGTCAGTCAGATCGAAGAAATCCTAAAGAAGAAAGTGGATCTACTTATTGTCAGCCCTAACGAATCGGAGCCTTTATCTCCCATCGTTGATAAGGCATATCGACAAGGTATACCCGTCATTGTCGTAGACCGAAAGACCTCGACCGAACATTATAATGCCTATGTCGGCTCTGATAACTTTCACATCGGCAGGTTAGCCGCACAAAAGATTGTAGACGGGATAGCAAAATATAATCATCAGAAAACCAACATTATATACATTACAGGTCTGACGAATTCTTCAGCTTCAATAGAACGTGAAAAGGGATTGCTTGATGGCCTCCGCACATATAAAACGCAAAATCCTATCCTTAGGCTGCAAGGAAATTGGCTACCTGAATCGGCTGAATTTGCTTTAGCAAAGGTCGACAAGCAGACATTGGAAAATACGGGATTTGTGTTTTGTTTCAACGATCCTATGGCCTACCGGGCTAGTCGATACTTGGATTCCTTACAGCTCGTGCAAAAACCAAAGGTCATAGGCATAGACGGACTGCCTGGAAAGGGCAATGGTCTCGATCTGGTCATGAATCACATCCTCTATGCCACGTTACATTACCCTACCGGCGGAAAGGAAACTATCCGGACAGCTGTCGACATACTGCATAACAAAGACCACAAAAGAAATGTAGACCTTGGCACCATGATCATTGACAGTACAAACGTACAACTACTCTATGATCTGGAAAACAGACTCAATGGGCAGTACGAAGACATAGACAAACAACAGGTTCTCTTGTCCGAGCTAAAAAACATCAATAAATTTGAAAAGTATAAATCTAACTTATTCCTTCTGTTACTCATCTTTTCTTTAGTCGCCATACTCATTATCCTTTATATTCTGCGAAACCTGAAAAAATCCAGGTCAATGATTGTAGAGAACAACAAGTTAATTATGCTACAAAACGAAGAACTCGGATTATTGAATAACAAACTGAATAATAACCTAAAAGAAAGGACAAATTTATTTAAAAATTTAAGCTATAGTCTGAGCAATCCCATTTCATTATTGTTCTCCGCCATCAAGGATTTACAAAAAAAAGACGATAACCACTCGATGCTCCGTACACGTGCGGTCCATGTTATCCAAACCATTTCTCACCGATTGAACAACGTTATGATGGACATCAGAAATTTGGAAGATCTCCATAATAACATTGTAATAGAGAAAGAAAGTACAGATCTTCCCGCATTATTCAATCAGATTATTTATCAGCTCAACAGCCTTATCCATGAAAAAAACATCAAAATAACCGTCGACAACAACCTGAATTCGAATAAATTCGTCGTCAGCAAAAAATGGATGGAAAGGGCTTTGCACAACTACATGGAATACCTCCTGAATATTTCTCATCCGGAAGGCATTATTCATTTTAAGCTGAGTCATATCATTCCGGACAAAGGCGTAAAGTTGAAAGTCACCGTAGGTCCTTTTACTTCTCGGGAACTGGAACGTGCCAGACTGGAGCAAGACTTACAACTGGGTGTCGGCATCACCTTCTTTCAGGACGTCATCACACAGCATCAAGGGAAAATAAACTATACCTTCAAGGACAACTTTATCCTGTTTGACATTATTTTCTATGAAGGATCTTTCTCCCAAAACGAGTCACTGAAAACAAATGACCCAAAAGCCGAGTACAAAGCGGAGCTTCTCGAAGAAGACGAAAACTGTACCTTCTTATCCGGTCGGCCAAACCTACTTTATATCGACAACGATCATACATGGAATACGCTATTAAAAAGACAATTTCAAAATCTGTATAACGTTTATACCGCAAATAGCTTTGATATAGCCCGAAAGAAAACAGAAGAATACAAGTTTGCTGTTATCATTACTGAAATTAAAATAATGAGTAGCTCTTCCCATGATTTCATTAAATATCTAAAAAACACTTCCGATCATGCCACGGCATTGTTTATCTTGTTCACCACGCATGAAAACAAGCTACAAAAGGAACAGGCATTTAAAGAGCGTTATGACCTATATCTGTTAAAAAGTGAGGGGCTGGATATTCTTGAAAGCGCTGTCACAACGCTCGAAAAGAATAGAAAACAACTGGTCAACAAGCACTTAAAATTATCAGAACAAGACCTTTCTCTTATCGAAAATGCAAAAATGAGAACTGACCACAGTATATTCGTCGAAAAAACAAACCACATTATTGATCAAAATATCTCAAACAGTCAATTCAACGTCAGTGAATTGGCAAAAGCATTGAATATATCTAGGGTAAATCTGTATAATAAATTCAATGAAATATTCCAGATGAGCCCCTCTGATTATATTTTAAACATCCGGTTAAAGAAAGCCACCCATCTATTAAAGTCCTCTCTTAACATTTCAGAAGTAGCCTATCAAAGTGGGTTTTCGTCACCCTCCTATTTTACCAAGGTATTTACGGCGAAATTCAACCATACACCTAAAAGCTACCAGAAAATACATACAACGTCATAACATTTATCTAAGTTTGTCTTAAACACAAAAATCGCTATGCGCATACTTCATACAGCAGACTGGCATCTGGGCAAACGATTGGACAACTTTTCACGACTAGAAGAACAAATACTCGTCATGGACGAAATTGTCGAAAAAGCGGATCGCTATCAAGTCGATCTTGTCCTTATTGCAGGGGACCTGTTTGATACATTCCATCCCGGCACAGAAGCTATAGATCTGTTTTACAAAACATTAAAAAGACTCAGCAAAGGAGGCGAACGTCCTGTGATTGCGATCTCCGGCAATCACGACTCGCCAGCCTTGATAGACGCTCCCGATCCTTTAGCAAGAGAATGCGGCATTATTCTGATTGGACATCCACAAGCCCGCGTCGCACCAATAACGTTAGATAACTTTCAGATATCCCGTTCCGCCGAAGGTATGGTAGAATTACAGCTCCGTGATTTCCCTTATCCTATTCGGATTATGCATACGCCTTATGCCAATGAAGTCCGGCTCAAACAGTATTTAGGCGAAGATAAGGGCGCTGCGCTAAATAGCATCTTGGCCCAGCGATGGAAAGAGATTGCCGACAGATACTGTGATGACCAAGGTGTCAATATCATGGCAGCTCACCTCTATATGAATAAAAGAGGAACAGCTCTGTTAGAGGAGCCAGATGGCGAAAAACCGATTAAAATCGGTAATGCTGACTTAGTCTACACGGACAGTATTCCTCCCCAGATACAATATACAGCCTTGGGACATATTCATCGGCATCTTAATATGGGTACACCCGAGCGACCCATTGTATATAGCTCCTCGCCACTAAGCTATAGCTTTAGCGAAGCAGGGCAAACCAAATATCTGGTATGCATAGATGCTGAACCCAACCAACCCGTACAGTATGAAAAAATAGCACTGGATGCAGGGCGTAGGCTTCACCGAAAAACATTTCAGGACGTGGAGCAGGCCGTGGTCTGGCTACAAGAAAATCCTTATAGTCTCGTTGAACTCACTTTAATGCTCGATACGTACCTGAAGGCTGAAGAGCGCAATAAACTGTATAAAACCCACGACGGTATTATACATCTCATTCCAGTCCTGAAAAATACCGAAGAACAGCTTTCGAAAAGTATGCGCATCAATCTGGATCAAGATATACGCAGCCTATTTAAAGACTACTTCAAAGCAGAGAACGATCAACTTGAGCCCAATGAAGATATCATGAATTTATTTAACGAAATACTGAACGATCAAGCATGATACCTATCCGATTGACCATAGAGGGTCTGTACTCCTATCAGGAACGCCAGACTATTGATTTCACACAGTTGGTCGAGGCCGGGTTATTCGGTATCTTCGGCGCTGTGGGTTCGGGTAAGTCTTCTATACTAGAGGCAATTATGTTTGCGCTGTATGGCGAAACAGAAAGGCTCAACGCAAGGGATAAACGGTATTATAACATGATGAACCTCAAGTGTAACCGTTCCTATATCGAGTTCGACTTCGTCAATTTTGAAAACAGGGTCTTCCGCGCCAGCAGAGAATTCAGGCGAAATTCGAAAAACTTCGACGATGTCAAAACTGCTTCGGTCATATTTTATGAATGCAAAGAAGACAGCTGGATGCCCTTAGAACTGACGAATGCCACAAGCATTATAGGGCTAAGCTACGACAACTTCAAACGCACCATCATCATCCCACAGGGACAGTTTAAGGAGTTTATAGAGCTCGGGCCGTCAGAACGTACCCGCATGATGAAAGAGATATTCGGACTGCATCGCTTTGATCTCCAGGATAAGGTAGCCAAGCTGAATACGGAAAATAAATCCCAGTTAGACCAGCTGAACGGTCGTCTACTGACCTACGAGGAAGTCTCCTTAGTCAAGATACAGGAAGAACAACAAAACCTAAGCCGGGATCAAAATCAGCTAAAAGCGATCGAACAAGAGTTTCAATCCGTCAGCGATAAGTTCCAGCTGCTCAAAAATCTCAAAGCAGAATTTGAAGGCCTCCAAAGCAAAAAAGAAGAATTTGCATTGCTGACCGAACAAAAAGTAGAAATGGATAGCCTTCAAAAGAAACTGTCTACATACGAAAGCGCACACCGCTCATTTCACCTTCCGCTGACAGACAAAACCCGGATAGGCAACGAAAGAGATAAACAGGAGAAAGAACTTATCCAGCAGCAAGATAAAGCTGTCGCTTTAAATAAAACATACACGGAATTGGAGGAGAAGTTAAAACAACTGAAGCCCCAATTTGAGTCTTTGGAACATAAAAAGGTAGAAACTAATGATCTGGAACTGATTGTACAGATCAAGCAAAACATGGAGGAGATTGCGCATTACCGCCTTCGCTCAAAAAACGGTGAAGTAAAAGTCAAGGAAGTCGAAACAATCCTCCGAAATACCGCACAAACACTCCAAGATACAACACAAGAGATCCAGACATTAAAACAGCGAAAACTCGAAGCCGGTACATTAATGGAGATCGCGACCTGGTTTTCGGAAAACCACAGGCTACAAGACGCCTTGGAACAACATCGGTCAAAAGCACAGTCCGATACCCAAGAGCTACAAAAAATATACGATGAGCTCCATACATTGGGTATCGATCCGAACAACATAGATGTGGATAAGGAAGCGGAGCTCCAACAAATCGAAGAAAAACGGCAGGCCCTGCTAACTAAAAAGACACAGCTGGAAGTACAACAGCAACTCGCGGAGTATGCACACGCATTACGGAACGGCGAAGCCTGCCCGCTGTGTGGTGCCCTGGAACATCCGCATATCGCCGAGCACAAAGATGTTTCCATCGAATTGACCACTCTTGAACAAGAACTGCGGGACTGTGAGAATCAGTCAAAAAACAGGCATAACACCTGGAATATCATCCAGAAGCTTACGGAACGCCAACAGATCTTTCTTAACCAATTGGACAGAACGAAGAAGGAAATAAGCCCTATAGAAACGAAGCTAAAGGCACATACGGAAACTTTCAAGTGGGATAGCTTTGATCCCGGAGATTTTGAAGCCTTCGAAAACAAAAGGAAAGAAAGTCTGCGACTGGAACAAGACCTACAGAACAAAGAGCAAATACTTGCTGAACTTCGATCAAGCTTGGATAGGGAACAAAAAAACCGGGATAAATACAATCAAGCTCTGGCGCAGCTCAAACTCGAAGAAGCACAAAAGGAAACGCAGATACAAAACAATAAATCCCATCTGAAAATACTACAATTTGACACGTTTCGGAATGATGATACTACAGCTATACAAAACAAATACCGCGCACTGCTGGAAAGTATCACGGCTATCGAGGACAACTATCACGCGACAAACGAAATTTTCCAGAACTTAAAGCCACGCCTGGCCGCGCAAGAAGCTCAGGTAAATGCCACGCATAGACGTATTCAGGAGCTTACAGCGCAAGCTGATGAAGTAGCAACAGCCATCTCCACACAACTCGCGCTGACAGGATATAGTGACATCACGGAAATCCAATCGATCCTGGCAAAGCAAATGGATATTCCCAAAACCAGAGGACGCTTAGAAGAATTTACGATTAAGTTCGAAACACTGAAAGCTGCTATACAAGCTTCAGAGCAAAAGTTAGGCGCTATCCAATTTGACGAAAAACAGTATGAAGCATTAGAAGATAAGGTATCCGCCTTATCCCTCCAACTCAAGTCTTCTACGGAACAGGTTGCTCGATTAAAATCCGACATCGAGCGCTTAAGTAAACAATACGAGGAGAAAAAGGTGCTATTGGCCACGCAGGAAAAGCTACAGCAACGGGCCGACAATCTCAAAATAATGACGAAACTATTCAAAGGTGCAGGCTTTGTAGAATACGTGTCCTCCATCTACCTCCATCAGCTTTGCGACCAAGCCAACATTCGGTTCCATCGTATGACGCGCAACCAGCTCAGTTTATCGCTGAACGAGAACAATGATTTCGAAATTATTGATTACTTGAATGAAGGTAGAAGCAGAAGCGTGAAAACCCTATCGGGCGGTCAGGCGTTCCAGGTATCACTTAGTCTGGCATTAGCCTTAGCCGAAAGCGTGCAATCCAACGCTATGGCAGACAAAAACTTTTTCTTCATCGATGAAGGATTCGGCACACAGGACAATGAATCTGTTAATATAGTTTTTGAGACATTATTATCTCTTCAACGCGAAAACCGCATAGTCGGTATTATATCGCATGTGGAAGAGCTAAAGGAACGTATTCCGCTCTCTATCAGTGTCCGAAAGGACGAAGAAAGAGGAAGTCTTCTTATGTAAGCCTCTTCTTACTTAATATGTATCGTCTTCATATTCCTTGTCGATGTTGTACCTGCCGTTCCGGTGTAATATTTCATCGCTTCCGGGATATATTTTTGTAGCTGTGTAATACGCCTTGCATCACTGGGGTGCGTGCTTAAAAATTCAGGTGGTGCACCGCCGGTATCCGCTTTTGCTGATGCCATTCTTTCCCAGAATGTAATCGCGGTATTCGGGTCGTATCCAGCCATGGCCATGATAATCAGTCCAGCGCGATCAGCGGCCAACTCATCATTCCGAGAGAAAGAAAGCATACCTATAGGAGCTCCGATACCGTAGGCTTGGTTAAAAATGGAGGCCCATTGACTATTTGTCAACTGGCTGGCTGCCCCTAAGACCTGAGCACCCATCTGCAAGGCCATCTGATTAGAAATCTGGGCCACAGAATGTTCTTCTATAGCATGGGCTATTTCATGCCCCATGACCGTAGCCAGTCCTGCATCCGTTCCTGTCAACGGCAGAATACCCGTGTAAACAGCCACTTTCCCACCGGGCATACACCAAGCATTGATGTCATCGCTCTGTACCAGATTAAATTCCCAGTTAAAATCAAACTGATCCGCGACGCCCTTCTGCTGCAAGTACCGCATAGTGGCGGCGGCGATATTATTACCGACACGTTTTACCGCTGTAGCATTCGCCGTTCCCGTAACTACCTTTGTACTGGCATCACTTAAAAATTCTTTATAGGCTAGGGAAGCCTGATCGTTAATCGTTTGGCTATCGACCAGTTTCAAATACTTTCGTCCTGTAATAGCTGAAGTAGCACAGCCGGCTAATACTGCACTTGCTACGATTAAAGCTGTATATTTACTAAAAAACTTTCTCATAATATCAAATGTATAAATCTGAAATTCCTCTATCCTTAAAAGATCTCATCCAATACTTGTACAATTCTAATGCCCAAAAGTTTAATCTTTATCTTTTTTTCTGAATAAATATATTTTGGATTCATGTCCCTTCAATAATCGTTCGATATTTTTTTGATGGGTAATCAATATCAAGGAGCAAATAGCAATAGCATACAACATAATAGATAAAACGGAAGTATGAAAGACAAATGCTAAGCTAACCGGAAAGGTAAAACCGGCAAGAATAGAACTCAGAGACACGTAATGTGTGATGAGTAAACATAATATAAATACGGAGACGCAACATAACGCTGCAGGCCAATGGATGGCCAGCACCATTCCAAATAGTGTCGCTACGCCTTTCCCACCTCTAAAACCGGCAAATACAGGAAACAAATGTCCTAAAACAGCAATGACTCCTAAAGCGAGTTGAAAGTTAACAAAATGTGGAGATCGTGAATCGCCGATAAGCGATGAATCCAATAAATGAGGTAAGTTTGTTGCCGTCCATCCTTTTAAAATGTCGATAGTCATGACAACCGCTCCCGCTCGTTTGCCCAAAACACGGAATGTATTGGTGGCCCCGGCATTACCACTCCCGTACTCCCTGACGTCTACCCCATAAAATGCCTGCCCAAACCACACCGCTGTTGGAATGGAGCCAAACATATATGCCAAGATCACTATGCCTACTAAATAAATAGATATCATCAAACTATATGCTTACACCAATTTAGCTTTTAAACTTAAATCCATATTGTAGATAGAATGTGTCAATGCCCCTATAGATACATAGTCTACACCTGTAAGGGCGTAATCTCTCACCGTATCTATAGTAATACCACCGGAGGCCTCTGTCACCATTTTTCCAGCAACCAGCTGGACAGCTTTGAGAACGTCTTCCGGTGTAAAGTTATCGAACATCACCCGATCTACACCTTCACAAGTCAATAATTCATTCAACTCCTCGAAATCACGCACTTCTACTTCAATGGGAATGGTTATATCTTTTTCGCTCTTATAGGTTAATGCTTGCTTCACAGCTTCGGCTATCCCTCCGGCATAATCCACGTGATTATCCTTAATTAGAATCATATCATAGAGGCCAAACCTATGATTGACTCCGCCTCCTATCCGTACGGCCATTTTTTCCAAAAAACGTAATAAAGGTGTGGTTTTGCGTGTATCCAAAACTTGGGTAGATGTGCCTTCAAGCCTACGGACATACTGTGCCGTCTTTGTAGCGATGGCCGACATACGCTGCATCACATTTAATACTAAACGTTCGGCCTTCAATATACTGTGAATACTTCCTTCGACAAATAACACCACATCTCCGACCTTCACTTCCTGCCCATCTTGAATGCTTATTTTCACGTCAAGATCACGGTCCACAAATTTAAAAATTTGTAAAGCAACTTCTACACCGGCGATGATTCCATCTTCCTTGACCAACAGTTTGGCTTCTCCTTTTTTATCGATAGGTAGTGTGGATAATGAGGTGTGATCTCCGTCTCCAACATCCTCTTTTAGAGATGATTGAACAAAATCTAACAACTCCTCTTTAAATGCTTCATCCATATTTACTCATGAAATAATAGGCTAAGATGAAGAAAATTATGTTATTCTGAAAGCAGAATGTTCACATTATTCAAAATATAGCACGCTGTTTCACCTACAATATTCCTGTGCTGGGTGCACCGAAAGCCTTGTATATGCAGCGTATTTTATCTAAATTTGTGTGTGGATAAAACAGATCAAAACAAAGTTGCCCTATTGATCCTGGATGGATTAGGGTACGGTAAAAATGACAATTCAAATGCGGTATTTGCCGCGCAGACTCCTTTTCTAAACCATCTGCTTTCTACTTATCCGAATTCCAAATTGGAAGCTTCGGGAGAGGCTGTGGGATTGCCTGAAGGACAAATGGGTAATTCAGAAGTGGGACATATGAATCTGGGTGCAGGAAGGGTCGTTTATCAGGAATTAGGGCGTATTAACAAGGCGGCTAAAGAAGGACAGTTCCAAACGCATCAGACTATTCAGGACGCTTTTAAATATGCTTTGACAAACCACAAGAACGTACATTTTATTGGCCTCCTCTCCGATGGTGGCGTACATGCGCATATCGATCATCTTAAAGCGTTATGCGATGCCAGTAAAGCCGCTGGTCTCACCAATGAACAGGTATTTGTGCATGCTTTCCTTGACGGGCGCGACACAGACCCGAACGGGGGAATACAGTATATTCGTTCGCTAACAGAACATCTGAAGCACTCCGTAGGTACAATAGCTTCGGCCGTTGGTCGATACTATGCTATGGATAGAGATAACCGTTGGGAAAGGGTAAAGGTAACTTACGATTTATTGACCAAAGGCGTAGGAACACCTTCTACGGATTTGATCCAGTCGGTTCAAGCGTCGTATGATTCGGGGGTGACTGACGAATTTGTAAAACCGATTGTTATGGTAGATAATACCGGAAAACCGTTAGCAACCATTCAAGAGGGTGATGTGGTCTTTTGTTTTAATTTCCGTACGGATCGGGGGCGGGAGATTACTATGGCTTTGACGCAACAGGATTTTCCGGACTATGACATGCAAGCGCTTGATCTCTATTACGTCACCATGACAGCCTATGATGACACGTTTAAAAAAGTGAAGGTTGTTTTTCAAAAAGATAACCTGACCAATACATTGGGTGAGGTTTTGGCTGCCCAGGGGAAAAGTCAGGTAAGGATCGCCGAGACTGAAAAGTATCCACATGTCACGTTCTTTTTCTCGGGGGGGCGTGAGACTGAATTCCCCGGTGAAAGTCGCATTCTTATCTCTTCGCCAAAAGTGGCAACGTATGATTTACAGCCTGAAATGAGTGCAGAGATTATAACAGAGGCGATCTGTAAGGATATGGAAACTGCGAAGCCGGATTTTATCTGTCTTAATTTTGCCAATCCCGATATGGTGGGACATACCGGTGTATTCGAAGCCGTAGTTAAAGCCGTAGAGACCGTCGATCAATGTACACAAAAAGTGGTAGAGACTGGATTAGCCAATGGTTATTCTTTTATCATCTTGGCTGATCATGGGAATTCGGAATATATGATCAATGGTGATGGCTCTGTAAATACGGCACATACCACGAATTTGGTCCCTTGCATTCTGATCGATAAAAGTTATACGCATATCAATGACGGGAAATTAGGCGATATAGCACCTACCATATTAAGGCTGTTAGGTTTAACCATTCCTGGCGAAATGACTGGAAATGTATTGGTGGATTAATTTTTTTGTCGCTATATTTCTATTTGCTTGTACTTCGGCACCTCAACATACAAAGCAAGAGCAGAAAGAGTTTGACCTCCCGGCTTACTTTCAACGGGAGATTAAACGCCTTTCTGCCGTAGATAAGGCGGTCGTAAAAACGGTTTCCAAGGGCGATGTATCTGAAACGAAAACACTTCGGGTGGATTGGAAAAAAGAACTTGCTGCTTTTGCATCAATAGACATCAATAAACCGGTGTATGCAGGATATATATACAAAGATTCTTCCGGCAGGACGGTAACATTCCGTATAGATAACCCTAAGCTGGACATTTCGATGGTGCGTATTCAATATAATGAGCAAAATGAGCCCTTGGAAATTACTATTCAAAGAAAGATAGACAACCTGCTCTACGATACGGCCGAGAAACTTCATTACAAGAAAAATGAAAGTTATCGCATTGAAAAACAACAGGATGTATGGGTTTTGGGAACCAATCACTATACTATAGCGGGCTCCTTAAACTAATGCTATATTTCCTGACGAGAAGGGTCTACTTCTTTCAATGCCTTTATGGTATCCAATGGTGTCGCCGAATTAAATACAAAAGAACCGGCAACCAATACATCTGCTCCGGTTTTTAGTAGCCTACCCGCATTTTCTAAAGTTACTCCCCCATCGATTTCAATCATTAAGGCATCATTAATCCCCGCAGCCATAGCACGCAATTCGGCAATCTTATGATAAGTATGCTGAATAAACTTTTGTCCGCCGAAGCCGGGATTAACTGACATGAGACAAACCAAATCAATATCCTGTACAATATCTTTCAGCAAATGGGTAGGTGTATGTGGATTTAGTGCCACTCCGGCTTTACATCCCAACTCCTTAATAGCTGCCAAAGTGCGATGGAGATGGGTACAAGCCTCATAATGCACCGTAATGATTTCTGCGCCACTGTCTTTACAGGTTTGCAGGTACCGATCTGGATCGACAATCATCAAATGAACATCCAAAGGTTTTCTGGCGTGTCTGGAAATCGCTTGCATCACAGGAAAACCAAATGAAATATTAGGTACAAACATCCCATCCATGATGTCAATATGAAACCAATCCGCCTCACTTTCATTAATCATCTGTATATCTTTATTCAGATTTGCAAAATCCGCGGCAAGGACCGAAGGAGCTATTACATGTTTTGAATGGGACATTACTTCTTTTTTTGTTTGATGATGCAAAATTAGATAAAATGCTTGGTATTCTTCGTGAATGCAGCGCATTTTATCTAATTTTGTTCAGAGGCGGTTTAAAAAGTCAATTGTACCGTCATTTCGAGGAGGAGCGACGAGAAATCTATGGTTAAGCAATTTTTCAACTTGTTGAAAATTAATTAATTCGAATTATCCATAGATTTCTCTCTTTGTTCGAAATGACGAGAAACGATGCTTCTTAGACACCCTCTTAATATTATGTTAAAGCAATAGAACGGTGGCGAAACTGAAAATAAATTATCTCAACAATAAGCTCCAAAGCCATTCGCCGATAGCGAAATATGGAATGGTAGCATTAACCGTATTGCTTATCTGTATATTTCTACCTAAGCAGCCGCGGTTTGAATACGAATTTCAAAAAGGAAAAGCTTGGAATCATGAGAATCTTATTTCTCCTTACAATTTCGCCATACTCAAAACAAAAGAGGAGCTGGATAAAGACAAACAACATATTCTGAAGACAGTACAGCCTATATACAATCTTCAACCGCATATCAGCAAAGAACAAATTGACCAGTTTACGACGGATCTGGCAGAGAAATGGCAATCCAGTATGATGGATACCCTCGCAAATATTGATATAGAAGATTACAAAGAAAAGGGGACACAACTCTTGACGTATCTCTATAATAGAGGAATCATCTCACTGGTAAATCGATACCAAAATAAGGGCATGGACCCGGAAAAAGTAGACGAAACACAAGCCAATTATAATTTTACATTGTTATCGGACAACGTTGCGCAGCAAAAAAACACAGTAGATTGCTTTACTATCGAAACCGCACATGATTATGTACAACAAAATTTACGACGCGATCGCAGTATAGCTAAAAAAAGCTGGCTGGCCGAATTATTAAAAAATTATATTACCGTTAACTACATCTATAACGAGAGTCTCACCAATAAAATTGAGCAAACCGCACTCACAAACATTTCTTCGACGAGAGGTATGGTGCAGAAGGGTGAACTTATCGCCGAAAAGGACAAAATAGTCAATAACGAAACCTATCAAAAATTACAATCACTAAAAAAGGTCTTTGAGGACGAAAGTAAGATCAGCGGCAACCAAAAATATGTAACAGTCGGGCAATTCTTCATCATCGGGCTGACGATGACCTTGCTCATGGTCTTCCTTTATTTCTTCCGGATAGAGATTTTCTACAACAATCGCCTGATATTCATTATCCTTATTGTCATTTTGGCCATGTTGGGCGTGCTGACGTGGGCCATCAACATGAAAATAGCCAGCCTATACTATATTCCTTATTGTGGGGTACCTATCATTCTGCGCATTCTTTTTGATACACGGGTGGCGTTGAATATTCATCTGCTGATGGTTTTGATTGCAGCCTTATTTGTACCCAACAGTTATGATTTTGTATTCCTGCAGTTTATTGCGGGACTTGTCGCCATATACAGCATAAAATCTATGGTGAAACGGGAACAGTTTTTGATTTCGAGTATACTCATTCTGGCGACTTATATTATTGGATATGTCGGTTTAGTGCTAACGCGAAACGGATCCTTCCATAGTATATACCTCACTGATCTTACTCCTTTTATCGTGAGTGTGGGCTTGACCTTATTGGCATATCCACTGATATATGCTTTTGAAAAGTTGTTTGGTATTGTGTCGGATCTGACATTAATGGAACTGACCAATAGTAATTCCAAGCTATTGAGGGAACTCTCTTTAAAGGCACCGGGTACATTCCAACACTCCCTACAAGTGGCTAACTTGGCCGAAGCGGCTATATACAAAATCGGGGGTAATCCTTTACTGGTACGTGCTGGAGCACTATATCATGATATTGGAAAGATGATTAATCCGCTCTATTTTATCGAAAATCAGAAAACAGGAAGCAATCCGCATGAGGAGCTCACATCCGAACAAAGTGCACAGATTATTATTTCCCATGTTATTAAAGGTGTAGAAATTGCAAAGCGCCACCAGCTACCGGATGTTGTCATCGATTTTATACGTACCCACCACGGTACCACGCGGGTAGATTATTTTTACAATGAGTTCGTTAAAAACAATCCGGATAAACTCGTAGATGAAACGATATTCCGCTATCCCGGCCCTATCCCCTTTTCAAAGGAAACGGCGGTATTGATGATGGCCGATTCGGTGGAAGCTGCGGCAAGATCGCTGAAAGAACCTACACGGGAATCGATCAATAATCTCGTAGACAAAATTATTGAACATAAATTGATGCAAAAACAGTTTGATAAAGCCAATATTACACTAAAAGATATCAGTAGCGCTTCGGAATTATTCAAAACAATGCTCATGAGTATATATCATGTCCGTATCGAATATGACATCAACAAAAAGAAAGATTCTTGATAGTCAACCGCTTAAAATGGGGCGGTATGATTTTGCAAAAAAATAGGTCAGGACACTTTGCAGATTGATTTTTTTACATTATGTTTGCACTGTCCAAGTACCGGAGAGGTGCCTGAGTGGCCGAAAGGAACAGTTTGCTAAACTGTCGTACTGGAAACGGTACCGAGGGTTCGAATCCCTCTCTCTCCGCCACCCAAAATGAAGCCCGACGTCAGTCGGGTTTTTCTGTTTAATTAGGCGAACCAAGCGCGCTTGAGCGGAGCCAATTAAACAGAAAAAGGAATGAGCGCAGCGAATGGCTTCATTTTGGGTGAAGCCTTCCCACTTAGGGATCGCCGAAGTGTAACGGAGGCAATCCCACTCTCCATACAAAAAATCCTTCATCGAAAGATGAGGGATTTTTTGTATGGAGCGAGGTTCGGACAGAAGGATTCATAGCCACACTGCCAGTATTAATAATACTCCTCCAATGAGTAAACATAAAATGGCAATTACCGTAGTTACACGATTGACTATTTTTACTTTCATAACTTAATGTGTTATGTTATTGCTGCCATTGGCGCCCCCAACCTGCCATGTTCAGGTGCCCTCAGATATTATTCGTATAACTGGTATTCTGCAACACCATCAATAGTAGTATTACTCAGGAGCATTTTAATCTCGGTATTTCCTTTCCAAGAAGGTACAAATATACCCATCAGTATATCACTATTGCTTTTAAAGCCCACATTGCTGCCCAGTACATATAAAGGCCAATATGCAGGGTTATTACCGATTTCATCGGTATAGTTATTGTCCACCGAAAAACTATAGTACTCAGAATAGCCCATAGGTCCTACAGCACGCATAAAGGTTTTTCCGCTCCAGTCGGGTGCTTCGCTGCTTTTTATCAGTTCGGCATGTACTATCTGTAGCGTAGACGTGCCTTTATTAATCGTGCTCTTCAGGACGATATCCCCGCCACTGTTTTTAGCGAAGCTGAACTCATATACTGTATAACCATCGCCATTGAAATCGAAATTAAAGATGTTCTTATCCACGGTGACCACCTGTCCTCGTCTCAAACCGGGCCCATCATAAGTTGCCTTGATAATAGTGCCGGTACCTTTTGTAAAATAGACAAGCCGGTAAATTGTTTTGCCCTCGGTGTTTATAGCTTCTATGGGGATATAGTAATCCAAAAGATCCGCCGCCATTACCGGCGCTTCCGGTGTAGTGTCATCGTCTTTGCTGCAAGACGTAAGGCCTGTTGTACCCAGCATAAGCAGGGCAAGTAGGCTGTATGATAAAAGTTGTGTTTTCATTTTCTTTGTTTTATGATCGTCTTATTGTTTTTCAAATGTGCCGTGATACCAACCTGCACCGCCACCCTTTGTTTTATAGGTTACCTCCAGCTTACCGTTTACGAACACCATAAATTCGACATCACCATTTTCCAGCTCTGCCCGTGCGGCAAAATTGCCAATGGGTGTATAGTTTTCGGTGCGCAGTGTGGTACCTACGTTTAGTCCTGCATCTACGGTGTTCCCGCCCGCGGCAAAACTGTAAAAGAAATTGTGATGAAGTACTGACTCGTCGGCTTTATAATAAGTGCCTGTAAAAGTTTTACCAGCCATTTGGTTACTTTCCGGCGCTTTGATTAGCGTGCCATCTTCAATCCCACCAATATTGCTCGTTACCAGATCGCCGTTAAAAGATAAATAAAAGGCACCATTCCCAACATTAATGGTATTATCGTCGAGTATAATGTATGTTTCAATTCTATCTCCGTTTGCATTACGTTCATTTAGTCGTTTTCCGGGCATAAATTCATATACGTAAATGTTACGATAGGAGCCGTCAGGATTGAAATGTTTTGCATAAATAAAATATCCTTCCGGATTATTGATGTCAAACGTTTCCTCGGGTTGTATATTATCGTCTTTACTGCAGGACATAAGAGCTACCATCCCAAGCAGAAGCAGACAAAGGAAACAATAGTTGGTACTTTTTTTTATTGTTTTCATAACAAATGGGTTTTGTGTGATAAACTAAGTCTGCTACAAAGGTTCTCAGAACCTTCAACCTACACAAGCCCAAATAGACGAACGACCATATTAATAGACGGAGGGAGGTTTGCCTACCACTTTAATTTTGTTTAGCTTTGATTTATCTAAACAGTTGTTTCCCATGGCGTACCGCTGCATTATAATAGACGACGATGAGATAGACAGGCTTACGGTACAGGCCTTTGCGAGGAAGTATGCCTTTCTTGATATTGTTGGTGTGTACGATTCTGCTGTTGCGGCACTAAAAGAAATAGAGACTTCCCTACCGCAGGTATTGCTGCTGGATATCGACATGGGCGAAATCAATGGCTTACAGCTTCGCAAGAAACTCATCGATACAGAGGCCTGCATTTTTATTACATCCTACCCAGATTATGCCGTGGAAAGCTTTGAACTGGCAGCTTTAGATTTTCTGGTGAAACCTTTAGCCGCGGAACGCTTTGCCCTTTCCATGCAACGCCTGGAGGAATACCTGCACATGCGTAAAAAATCGGAGCTCCTTGACCACAGCCTCCATGGCGACACGATTTTTATCAAAGATGGACATGAGCAGGTAAAAGTCCGCAGCAGTGATATTTTATACTTAGAGGCGCTAAAAGACTATACCACGGTGGTGACCAAAACAAAACGATATCACATACTGGCTTCGCTGGGCAATCTGTTAAAGACCCATTCTTTCGAAGGCTTCCTGCGGGTGCATCGCAGCTATGCCGTACAACCCCATTTTATTGAAAAGGTGACCCCGTCGGGATTACTTATTGACGACATACAGGTTCCTATAGGACGTAGTTATAAAGAAACTGTACGGAACTTAACAGGTTAAATGATGGGTGTTAGAAACTTCATATCGCTATTCCTTCTGCCGATGCTTTCGGCGATGTCGGTTTGCGCCCAAACTGATGGGGAGTATGTCGATTCCCTTAAAACCGTTCTTCGCACGACCGACAATGATTCCACTAAAGCCCGGATGTATATTCGGATTGCAAACGCTACAAGATCAAATCCCGAGCAAGCCTACAACTACCTTGACTCGGGTCTGGTCATCGTCAAAAAAATGAACTGGGTCAAAGGCTACGCTATCTATTACAACGATATCGGAACCAACTATAATGATCGCAGCATTTACGACAAAGCTGTGGAATATTACCAAAAGTCGCTGGATTATTCTGGAGATTTTCCCACTGTCCGTATACTGACCTTATCCAATATTGCCCAGCTCTATACCCATCAGAGCAACGATTCTTTGGCGCGGGCATATAACGAAAAAGTATGGACTATCGCCCAAGAAGAAAACTTAAAACATGAAGAAGGGCTTTATTATACGAATGCTTCTTTTATTGAAATGGATACCTTAGAGAAACAGGCATTGCTCAAAAAAGCCATCGCTGTTTATACCGGAGTAAAAGATTCTTTGCTGCTGGCAGCAAACTATTATAATTTGGGAGATGTCTCAGGTAATCACAAAGACCGCTTGCAGTATTACCTAAAAGCTAAAGTTATTTTTGACCGCGTTTCGCCCCATTACAGCGTAGCGGTTTCAAACAGAATTGCCTTAGCAGAAGAACACCTGTTTCTTGCCAGCAACGATCGTATAAAAAACGGTTTGAACATCGGTGAAAGTAAAGCTTCACTTTTAGAAAAAGCGGAACGCTACATTCGGGAAGCTATGGAAACTGCCGAGGCAACGGGTAGTCTCCAGAATCTTTTTTATGCCTATGGGGTCCTTGCCGATATAAAGAAAGCAAAAGGTGAGTTTGAAGAAGCTCTGAAATATGCAAAAATGAGCTATACCAAAACCGATTCGCTTTTCTCTCAGGAAAATAAGAACCGGATAGCAACTCTGGAAAGCCAGCGTGAACTTGATCGGCGCGATAAAGAACTGGCAATAAATAAGCTACAACTCAGCAATGCCCGGCGTATCAGGATGGCATTGATTGGCGGGGCCGGATTGCTGTTTATCATAGGGGGCTTATTACTTTACCAAAATGTGCAGCGCCGCAAAACCAACAGCGCATTGCTTGCCCTAAACAATGAACTGGACGAGGCTAACAAGGTAAAAACAAGATTTTTCGGCATCCTAAGTCACGACCTCCGTGCACCGGTGACCAATCTTATCCATTTTCTCCACCTGCAAAAAAATGCTCCTGATCTGCTTGATGACAGTAGTACAGAACTGCATCAGCAAAAACTGACCGACGCTGCGGAAAATCTATTGGAAACAATGGAGACCGTTCTGTTATGGAGCAAAAGCCAGATGGAACGTTTTACGCCACAAAAGAAAATAGTACCGGTAAACTCGCTTTTCGAATACCTAAACAATCACATTCCCAATAATCCGGCAATAGCAATATCCTATAGCAATACCGAATCTATTTCCATCAATACCGATGAGGACTATTTGAAAACAATCCTATATAACCTAACGGTAAACGCGCTAAAAGCCCTCAAAAACACACCGAATCCACAACTGGAATGGAAGGCCATAACCCAGGACAATAAAGTACTGATCATTATTACCGATAACGGCCCGGGCATTTCGCACGAACAAGCCTATGCGCTCTACAACAAAGAAGCAGCAGTGGGAACGAAATCCGGGCTGGGGCTTCACATTATCCGGGATCTTGCCGATGCCATACAGTGCAATATCGTTTTAGAAACCGGGCAAAACAAGGGGACGATGTTTACGCTGAGGTTTTCATAGAAGTTATAATCTCACTTCGGTCAAACAAATAAATGGGTTAGGTGATCTGAAAAACTCGCTTAGGCGTTATTCCAAAAATGAGTACTCAATTTGAGTAAAACGAGTACTCATTTTGTATAAATTGAGTACTCATTTTTATAAAGTCGCCTAAGTCGTTTTGTGAAAGGGCCTAAGCCGTTTTGTAAAACAGCCTAAGTCTGTTGTTCTTTCCGGATACTATTCTCTCCTCATACTTTTCCCCAATTCCCGGATAGCCGCCAGAACAGTTGTCATTTCCGGTTGTGTATCCGGAAACTTTCTACTGGTATACGCGTAAAAACCCCATATTTCCAAAACATCTTCAGCAGCGACAGTAAAAGGTTCGTATAACGGGTTTAGCGACCGCAGTAAAAGCGTACCCTCAGTTTGTACAGTCACCATTTTAAAAACAAAATCCTGTTGCCCCCTAAGGACGACGATACAGGGCGTATCCGGCTTAATGCCCGTCCAATCCGTTATATACCTACCGATGATATCACTACCATCCGGTATGGGCAGCATCGAATCACCTATGATCGGGAATATTCTGAATGTCCCTCCTTTTGGAAGATGAGGTAGCGCATATTTCGGAAGAGCAGCAATAAACTCCGGATCCGCATAACCCGTCGCATATCCCGCTTTGGCCTTCACAGGCACATATTCCACATGTTCATTATTGGTCTTATCGACACTGATCGCCAAGACCCGTAAATTGCCCCCCTTTATATACACATCATTGCCCGATTCCAATTCACGAAGTTTTAATTCCCCGAGTTTTGATAAATCGACCTTCAACAAGGTATCTACGCTGACAGCAAAAAAGTCCGAAAAATGCAGATAATCCTCCGGAGGTGGCGATTTTGTATTCCCTGCTTCTATAGCCGCCAGTTTCGCCCGTGTCACACCCAGCTTTTCCGCCATGATTTCCTGACTCAGCTTCTTACGTAGACGTAGAAACTTCATATTCGAAGCAAAAAATATTTTTTGATTTACACGTTTCATTTGTTATAATAACTAACATAATTTTGTTACTAATAATAACAAAATTAAGAAAAGTTAGGCTCATTGTATGGCAAAATGTAATATTTTTTGAACATGGAAGGTATAGCAAAAAAGGAGATCATTAAGCAGCTTCAAGAAAAAATACTCGTATTGGAGGGTTTTAAAAAGGCTGTATCCGCTAGAAATGACCTTGATTTCGGGTTGCGGGCTATGGAGGACGCTTTCCCTTGTCGTGTATTCCCCACCGGGGTAATACATGAATTCATCAGTCCAACAGCTGCCTCTGCCACCGCATCGAATGGGTTTATTGCAGGCCTCTTGTCCACCCTTATGAAGAAAGAGAAACCCTGTTTATGGGTCAGCAGCAAACGCAGTTTGTATCCCCCCGCTCTGGAACTGTTCGGCATTGCGCCTCATCAGATTATTTTTGTCGATGTGACAGGTGATAAAGAAGCTTTATGGGTAATGGAGCAGAGCCTCAACTGTCGTGTACTAAGCGCTGTCGTTGCGGAGTTAGGTGACGTCAGCTTTGCAGAATCCCAACGATTACAACTTGTCGTAGAGCGTAGTGGGGTCACCGGATTTATACACAGGAAGCGTCCTCGACGGGTAACTCCACTGGCCTGTGTGTCCAGATGGAGGATTCGGCATGCCATGAGTTATACCCCCGATAATCTGCCCGGTGTCGGACATCCCGTCTGGGAAGTCCATTTAGAAAAAATCCGCAATGGAAAACCCGGCAAGTGGCACTGGGGATGGTGGGGCGGTCAATTTGTACATCTATGTCCCGATAAGCTATCTCAATCTATTTCTCCAAAACGCGAACGTTATGCATAAACGATTTTTATCCCTTTGGTTTCCGTTTTTCGCAACGGATAGAATCGTCAAACACCATCCACATCTCCAGGATATCCCCTTTGTTTTGTCCGGCCCAGAGCGTGGACGTACGATGATCAAAGCAGCCAACAAAATTGCCAACCGCGAAGGTGTTTTCGTCGGCATGGTATTAGCCGATGCCCAGGCCATCCTACCCCAATTGCACGTATTACCCGAAGAACCCGATGCCACGGAAAATGTATTAAATTCCCTCGCTCAATGGTGTTTACGCTTTACACCGATTGTAGCTATAGAGCCCCCTGATGGCCTTCTCCTCGATATCTCCGGATGTCCTCATCTCTGGGGAGGCGAACATCCTTACCTGGACGATCTCATGGACCGTCTCCATAAGGGAGGCTATGAGGTTCGTGCTGCAATAGCCGATACCATAGGTTGCGCATGGGCCATAGCACGTCATGGACAACATAGAATTGTGGTACCTACCGGAGCACAGGAAGAGGCTTTAATAACCTTACCTCCCACTGCTCTCCGCTTAGAACCGGCTGTCGTAGAACGGCTTCACAAACTTGGCTTCCATACGATCGGGCAGTTCATCCACATAGCCCCCGGCACACTCCGACGACGATTCGGCTCTACCTTCACCGCCCGTTTAGGACAAGCTTTGGGTACCGTGTTTGAAACTTTACAACCTATACAGCCCCTAAAATCTTATCAGGAGCACTTACCTTGTCTCGAACCTATCTGTACAGCCACAGGAATTAAGATAGCACTCCAACGATTGTTAGAATTACTTTGTAATACACTGGCAAAAGAAGGAAAAGGAATGCGCAGAGGTATTTTTAAAGGATATAGAATAGATGGAAATGTACAGCAGATCAGTATAGGTACAAGCAGAGCCTCCCACAGTCCGACACATTTATTTCGACTTTTCGAACTCCAGATTCCGACCATAGAGCCTGCCCTGGGTATAGAACTATTTGTTCTGGAAGCGTTATTGGTGGAAGACATCAACGAAGCCCAGGAGACCTTATGGGAGAGCAGAGGAGACTCAACGGAAATTGCAGAGTTAATGGATAATATTGTTGCTAAAATAGGTATAAACACTATCCACCGTTATCTACCGGCAGCGCATCATTGGCCCGAACGTGCTATAAGAGATCGTATATCTTCAGACATGCATCTCCAAACTACGTGGCCTACACAAAACCTTCGTCCGCTGCACCTGCTTCCCCATCCTGAACCGATAGAGGTCATGGTACCTCTTCCGGATTATCCGCCCATTCTTTTCAGACACCGCAAAAAAATATATAAACTGGTCAAAGTAGATGGTCCGGAACGCATTGAGCAGGAATGGTGGATAACGAACGGAAAGCCACGTGATTACTATCGTGTTGAGGATGAAAGTGGTGCCCGCTACTGGCTTTTCCGTTCAGGACATTATTCCGACGACAGCGCCCCCGAATGGTTTATTCATGGTTTTTTTGCATAATAAAGGCTAAAAAATGGAATACGCCGAATTACAGGTCACCAGCAATTTTTCATTCCTTCGGGGCGGTTCTCATCCCGAAGAGCTTGTTGAAAAAGCAATTACGTTAGGTTATAAGGCTATTGCACTAACCGACCGCAATACCCTCGCCGGCATCGTTCGTGCCCATGTAGCTGCCCGGGGGAAAAATATCCGCTTTATTCCGGCCTGCCGTATCGATTTGTTGGATGGCCCCAGCTTACTCGCTTATCCCACAGACAAGGCTGCATATAGCAATCTTTCCTCCCTCCTCACACAAGGCAATCTACGTGCAGAAAAGGGTGAATGCTTTCTTTATACATCGGACGTATATGCGCATGCCCGTGGAATACGCTTCATCGTGGTACCACCCACCCGGCTAAATGAAGAGTTCAATTTTGATTCGGCATTTGCAGAAGCGTTGGCAGCCTATAAAGAACAATTAGGCGATAGCCTATATCTCGGCGCTTCTTTTTTATATAGTGGAGATGATCAAAAAAAATTACACCGTCTTGCCCAATTAAGTGATAAGCTGGGTATTCCCTTGGCTGCATTAAACGATGTACATTATCATGATCCTGACCGCCGTCAATTGCAGGATGTACTGACCTGTGTGCGGGAAAAGTGTACGATACAGACTGCCGGATATCGTCTCCATGCGAATGCTGAGCGTCATCTCAAAGCTATCCCGGAGATGCACCGCATCTTCCGTCAATATCCGCATGCACTCGCCCATACCTTGGAAATTGTTGACGCTTGTCACTTTTCATTGGACGAGTTACAATACATTTACCCCGAGGAGATTACCTCAGAAGGCAGAACACCCCAGCAAGAGTTGATCCACTTGACATGGGAAGGAGCGCGTGAACGGTTCCCTGAAGGGATAGCCGAGGATATAAAAGCTACGATTGAAATGGAACTTGAATTCATTGCCCGAAAAAACTATGCTTCTTATTTCCTGACCGTCTATGATCTGGTACGTTTTGCGCGAGAAAAAAGCATACTCTGTCAGGGGCGTGGTTCAGCAGCCAATTCCGCCGTGTGTTATTGCTTAGGTATCACGTCGGTAGATCCGACCCAGGTCAAACTGTTATTTGCACGATTTATGTCGGATGCCCGGGATGAACCACCGGATATCGATGTAGATTTCGAGCATGAAAGACGGGAAGAAGTCATGCAGTATATCTATGAGAAGTATGGACGGGATCGTGCTGGTATCGTAGCCACAGTCACACAAGTGCATTGGAAAGGTGCTGTACGCGATATCGGCAAAGCTATGGGACTATCGGTAGACGCTGTAGACCGTCTCGCAAAAATGCGGTACGAACTCACAGAGGATTGGGAGTCACGAAAGGTGGGTCCCAATCCAAAAGGCCTTAATCTTCAGAATCCGCTGTTGCGGAAAGTATTGGTACTTACCCAGGAATATATCGGTTTTCCACGGCAACTTGGACAACACACGGGTGGATTTGTGATTACCCAAAATAAGCTTTCTGACCTCTGTCCGATTATCAATGCGCGCATGGAAGGGCGTACCAATATCGAATGGAACAAAGATGACATTGAAGCACTCGGTTTCCTCAAAGTCGACGTATTGGCTTTGGGTATGCTGACCTGTATCCGAAAAGGCTTTGACTTAGCCAAACAACATTATGGAGAAGAGTTTACGCTGGCCAATATTCCACAGGAAGAGGGTGAAGTTTATGAGATGATCAGTCGTGCCGACACCTTGGGTGTCTTTCAGATCGAAAGCCGGGCGCAGATGTCCATGCTACCTCGCCTCCGGCCTGAGAGATTCTATGATCTGGTTATTGAAGTCGCTATTGTAAGACCGGGGCCAATTCAGGGTGATATGGTACATCCCTACCTACAACGACGGGATCAAAAAAAAGCAGATCCTGATTTCGAGATCTCCTATCCTTCTCCTGAATTAGAGGCGATCTTGGAACGTACCTTGGGCGTGCCCTTGTTTCAGGAGCAGGCTATGGAAATTGCTATGGTGGCGGCAGGTTTTACACCCGATCAGGCGGATGGCCTACGCCGGAGCATGGCTACCTTCAAAGCCAAAGGGAAGGTTTCCCAATATGAAAAAATGCTGGTTGAAGGTATGGTAAAAAAAGGCTATGAAGAAGATTTTGCCCGAAGGGTATTCCGGCAGCTGGAAGGCTTCGGAAGCTATGGTTTTCCGGAAAGTCATGCCGCCAGCTTCGCCTTATTGGTCTACATATCCTCCTGGATAAAATGCTATTATCCCGACATCTTCGCCGCATCACTCCTCAACAGCCAGCCGATGGGGTTTTATTCACCTGCTCAGATTGTGATCGATGCCCGTAAGCATGGTGTAGAGGTCAGGCCTGTAGACATCAACCACTCGTATTGGGACAATACCCTCGAAGAGTTAGCCGGAAAATACTGTGCGCTACGTCTGGGATTCCGACAAGTAAAAGGACTGCATGAAGAAGATATGCAATTGCTTACAGCGGGGAGAACGCAACCTTATAAAACAATTCACGAACTCGTTGATAACGGCGTGCCCTTATCCGCTTTGGAAAAACTGAGCGATGCCGATGCTTTTCGATCCATGGGCTTAGATCGAAGACAAGCATTGTGGGAGATATCGGCACTTACCGACCATCCTGTCGGTGTATTTACCGGCCAGCCCTCCGGCAGTGTATATGAAGGAAAGGTCGATCTGCCGCCTATTTCTGCATTGGAGCATGTTATTGAAGATTATTCCTCCACCACCCTCTCGTTAAAAGCGCATCCGGTCAGTTTCACACGCGAGAAATTAAATCTACTGCACGTCACGCCTTCGGGCCAATTAAATACCATGAGGGATGGCATGCTGGTCAAAGTATGCGGCCTTATTACAGTCAGGCAAAGGCCGGGCACAGCAAAAGGAATTCTGTTTATTACCATAGAAGACGAAACCGGTTTTTCAAATTTGGTCGTTTGGGAAAAGACATTCGAAGTATACCGTAAAGTGATTTTACAATCCCGGTTGCTGCTTGTCGTAGGTAGATTGCAGATCGAAAGGGAAGTCATACATATCGTTGTACATTCTTGCCACAATATGAACCATCTTTTACACATTGATAATCAAAGCCGGGATATTGGCTCCGTTCATAAGCCCGCACAGTCCAAGGAAAAAGATGGGCATTTTGTACAAGGAGAATTATTTCCTTCCAGAGATTTTAAATAGCAATTCAAGGCCAACCATATAGCGGAAGAACTGTTCTTAGTAGAGCGAAGGTTATAAGCTCCTATAAAATCGAAGAAATGGAACAACAGAATGAAAAAAAAGTATTCCTAACCGGTGGAACTGCAGGAATCGGAAGAGCCACAGCCCTTCTATTGGCTGAAAAAGGATATCAGGTATTTATCATTGGCCGTGACGCTGAAAAACTGAAAGATTTTCTTGATGACGCCCAACGGCGTGGGGTTAAAGATCGTATAGCGTCTTTGTTGCAGGATCTGTCCGATCACACAGCCTTAGAAAGAATTTTGCCCGAACTTTGGGCCAGCCATGGTCCTTTTCATATACTCATTAATAATGCAGGGCTGGCCTTTGATGGTGTATGTGGGTCCGATCCCGATAATTTAACATACATGCTCCATACCAATCTCGAAGCATATTTGTTGCTATCCGGTTTTTTTGCCGATCAGATGATCAAAGCGAGTATAGAAGGCGATATTATCAATATCGGTTCTATGAGTGCTGAGACACGGGAAGGCAAAAGTTCGGGCTATGTAGCCTCCAAATCGGGCATACAGGGTTTTACAGAAGCTTTTCGTAAAGAGGTCAACCCACACAATATCCGTGTCTCTCTTATTGAGCCCGGTGCGGTAGGTACGGATATGCAAGATCCTTCGCCTGAAGAACAACGAGAATTAGAGGAGAAACGGGAAATGCTCAAAGCAGAAGACATCGCGCATGCCATACATTTTACACTCGAACAGGACAGAAGAATAGCCATCGTCGAAATGCGTATAAAACCTCTTCGGCAGTTTATCTAATGTTTAAGACAAATAGATTTCTTCTTCTATCTCCTTCCTAAGTTTATCCAGAAATAGACGCAATTTCGATCGAACTAAAGGTTGAAAGGGGCTGGTTAAGAAACGTCCTATATTACCTCCTGGGGGTGTATAACTGAAAACCAGATCCAATACGGTGATATTAGGTATTACACCCTCTCTGAGTTCAATTCGGCCAGTGTGGTAGAGAAACGCATCTTCATTAGCCGACCATCCCAAAAATTCATTTATTCTTTCTTTGACGACAAACAATTCAAACGGACATGATTTGCCCATAATTTCTATCGTCAATTCCCAATGTGTTTTTTCAATATCCAACGGTTTTGCGCTCTTTAAACATGGAATATGCTTTTTTAGATTTCTAAAATCCCTAAAGTAGGAAAATACTATTGCCGGAGGCTGTTGGACGACTATTTCATATTTGCAATTAAACTGTCCGTGGTTTTTGTTTATACGCTGTAGCCAAGGTATGAATGGTATTTTGCCTGTGGCCCCGATATACAACAGTACCCCACCGGACACAAAGCGCCAAGGCTTCCCTCCTTTACTTCTTCCCGATCGGAGCAACCACTGTCCTGCATACAACGCCAACATTCTGAATAGCTCTTGCTGTAAGTTTTCATTTTTTATCTTTAATTTGCTTTGTAAGTTCATAATATATATAATACATCTCTTCCTTATGAACGTTTAACAAAGGTGATAAGTTCAATAAATATCGAAATTACATTAAAGCTCATCGATATCATACCCCCCGGTACAGTCCATGCATGAACTACCGTAGGAGTCGTATTCCTCATAGGCCGCGCCGACCTTACCAAATAAAGTGATGATTCGGTCTATTCTTATTTTAGTACCGTCGTCTAGTACAATAAATTCTCCGCTCCCTTTTTCTTCGGTCATCCTTACCACACTCCCTTTTGCCTCAGCCACCTGACCATCCCTATCAAAAAAGAATATTTTGCCCGTACTCTTTTTGTTGATTTCCTCTTCTATCACTTCCCGGTACTCCCAAGGGACGGGAAGATAGGACGTTTCAGCCGATTTATTTTTTGAATCCATGTATGGTCGAATTTACCTTTTTTCCATTCAAACACCATGCCGCTCCTATAACCTGACATAGCAGTGACAAACAAAAAGCATTTTCAGGCATTTCTTAAGGTAGATTAAGAGAGAGATAGAAAAATAGGACCAATTTTGTACCAGACAATCAAAAAAGAAAGATATGAAAACAATTTTTAGTGTATTATTAGCATCAGTTTTAACGATACAGTTATCGTTGGCACAAGTCAAATGGGCCGTAGACCCGGCGCATACCAATGCCCGCTTCGAAGTAAAACATTTAGGTATTGCTTTTGTTGACGGGGAGTTCACCAAACTAGAAGGTTCGGCAGAGACGGCATCGGACAATAACTTTGATAACGCTAAAGTAGCGTTCTCCATCGACGTCAACAGTATCGACACCCGTGTCGAAATGCGGGATAACCACTTGCGAAGCGATGACTTCTTCAATGTGGAGAAATTCCCCAAAATGACGTTGACCAATGCTGTATTGACAAAAGGTGCACAAGGAAAGTTTGTCCTTACTGGTGATCTAACGATCCGCGATGTAACGAAAAAAGTAACATTCGATGTGGTTCAAAACAACGGTATCATTATTGATCCATGGGGCGGAACCCGTGCGGGATTCACCGCAACGACCACCATCAACCGTTTTGATTACAACATCAACTATGCGGATAAGCTCCCTACCGGGGTATTTGCCGTTGCCCCTGAAATAAAGATTACGGTAAACACTGAAGTGGTAAAGAAATAACACAATTACATTTCACCCTCTACACCTAAGCCAAACAAGGCAAAATCATATTTAACTGGATCGTCAGGATCCAGTTTTTTAAGGTTTTCGGTCAGCTCCACAGCTGTTTGCCAATTTACCCGTTCCGAAGTTATCAAACCCAGTTTCCGGGCAACCCGCTCCACATGTACGTCACATGGACATATCAATTGACTGGGATTTATTCGTTGCCAAATACCAAAATCGACACCAGTATTGTCCCGTCGGACCATCCAGCGAAAAAACATATTCAAGCGCTTACAGGACGACCTCTGCACGGGAGAACTTACATGTTTTCTGGTGCGCCAAGGAAAATCAGGCAGCGAAAAGAAATAAGCCTTGAAATTATTGAGTGCCATTTCGACGTCAACCATCTCTCGCTGCTCCTGTCCTATTAAAAAAGCATCCTCCAACGAGGAGAACCTTTCATAATGGTATCTAAAAAAAGCAACAAAATAGAGCAAGTCGGTATCATTGAATGTACGGTGCTTAAATCCCAGCAGCTGTTTCAGATCCTTATTCTGATGATTTTTGATAAAATCAAAAGGAGTACCATCCATCCGCGTGATCAGCTCCGTGCATTTATTGATGATCGTTTTACGTTGCCCCCAAGCCAATATCGATGCCATAAACCCCATAATCTCTACATCTGCCGGGTGGGTGAACCGGTGTGGAATACGAATCGGATCCTTTTCAATAAAATCGGCACAATTATATTGCTTTACTTTATTATCTAAAAATTCCTTTAAATCAATATTCGACATAGCAAGAAGTTAAAACGGATCAAAAATCCACCGGAGAAGCATACTTAAAAGTATATCCGGTCGCCCGGATGATCTTATCAGAAAGCACTATCTTATGAAAAATGTGCTCCGGCGCAAACGCAAGAGGCAGCTTATAACCATATTTCCGGGCGGAAGCCTCAATAACATGCCGTTTTGAAGGATGATCAGGACATACAATATTGTACACACCATCGGACAGCCCCTGCTGAAATCCTTCCACAATCAACTGCACGACGTCCTCCACATGTACAAAGTTAGCCACCTGATCGCCTGTTGTACAGACCTTATCGGCAAAGTATTTGGCAAAAATCCGATTCTTACCAAATAGCCCGCCCAAACGATAGACAGCAGTACGCGGCAAAGATAGCATACGCTCTTCTGCACTGCGCAAACGGTCATTCAGATCAGATGTATGGGTTTCATCAAAGGTACCATCCCGATCGGGATAAATCCCGACCGAGCTTAAAAAAATATGACCTTTATAATCGAATTGACCAATGAATGCTTTTACCCGGTCAAAGCGTTCAGAAAGTACCTGAGGTTGATGTTTGGAAGCTGCCGGGACACTTGTTAATATATAATCAAAGGAGGATGGCAACAACCGGATATCCGCGAAAGTATCAAAATCGATCACCGCCGTGCGAAGGCCCAGTTGTTCCAATCTTCTCGCTTTATCATCGTTCGTGGTCGTCACCCACAATTCCGCACCGGTACGCAGCATATACGCTGCAAAGGCCTCTCCTACCCAACCACACCCTAATATCAATATTTTCATTTTTGTTAACCCCAAAGCTTAAAGCCTATGACCTAAAGCCTATAGCCCTTAATACGCTTTCGCGAATAACACCCGTTGTGTCGAAGGCTTGCCGGTAAAAATACAGATTCCATCCTCTTCCTTCGCATCCAAAGGAATACAACGGATGGTAGCCTTGGTTTCATCTTTCACCCGCTTCTCCGTTTCAACTGTACCATCCCAATGGCAGGAAATAAATCCCCCTTTGGTCTCTAACACTTCTTTAAACTCCTCGTATGAATTGACTTCCGTCGTATGTTCCTCCCGGAATGACCATGCTTTTTGGTAAATATGCTGTTGGATTTCTTCCAGCAGATTTTCAATCCGATCGGCCAAGCCTTCTTGGGCAACCGTTTCTTTAGTTTGCGTATCCCGACGGGCCAACTCCACGGTGCCATTCTGCATATCACGTGCACCAACAGCCACCCGTAATGGCACACCTTTCAATTCCCATTCGGCAAATTTAAAACCAGGACGTTGTGTATCCCGATCGTCGTATTTCACCGACACATTTTTTGCCTTCAGTTCAGCAGTTAAGTTGTCCACAAACCGATCCACCTGTGCCTTTTCCTCTTCTGTGCGATAAATCGGAACAATCACCACCTGTATAGGAGCAAGTTTCGGGGGGAGAACAAGCCCTTGGTCATCGGAGTGCGCCATAATCAGCGCTCCCATTAATCTCGTCGAGACACCCCAAGAGGTAGCCCACACGTACTCCTGTTTGCCTTCTTTGGAGGTAAATTTCACATCAAATGCTTTTGCAAAATTCTGTCCAAGAAAATGAGATGTTCCCGCCTGTAGGGCCTTCCCATCCTGCATCAGTGCTTCAATACAATACGTTTCTAATGCGCCCGCAAAGCGCTCGTTCTCCGTTTTACGTCCACGCACCACGGGTAGTGCCAATATATTTTCCGCAAAATCAGCATATACGTCGAGCATTTGCTCCGTCTCGGCGATCGCTTCCTCCTTAGTCGCGTGAGCGGTATGTCCCTCCTGCCATAAGAATTCAGCCGTACGTAAAAACAACCGTGTACGCATCTCCCAACGCACCACATTGGCCCACTGGTTCACAAGAATAGGCAGGTCGCGGTACGATTCAATCCACCCCCGGTAAGTATTCCAAATAATCGTTTCAGACGTAGGTCTAACGATCAGTTCTTCCTCCAACTTAGCTTCCTCATCGACAACAATCTGTCCGTTTCCATCATTTTTTAAGCGATAATGGGTAACCACAGCACACTCCGTGGCAAAACCCTCCACATGGGATGCTTCTTTAGAAAAAAAAGATTTCGGTATGAATAAAGGAAAGTAGGCATTGCTGTGCCCTGTTTCCTTAAACCGTTTATCAAGAATAGCCTGCATTCTTTCCCAGATACCATACCCATATGGCTTAATCACCATACATCCCCGCACGGCTGAATATTCAGCCAGATCGGCTTTAATCACCAAATCATTATACCATTGCGAATAATCCTCACTTCGACTTGCTATTCCTTTGCTCATTATGCTAAAACTGAATTAAATTGTGTTACTCTCTTCAAGAAGAAAAATATTTCTATTTTTGTTAACAAGGTTTAAACCTTTCGTAAATTTCGCGTCTAAGATAATAAATAAGACTGTATTCTATATATACTTTAGATCAAGATATCATGAAAACGAACAAATTATTCATCGGAAGTTTTGCAATTATACTTGCTTTAGCCTTGAACGCATGTTCAACGAGCAGGCAAATTGCTTACAAAGATGATATGTACAATAATCAGGCTGCAAATCGTCCTGCAGCAGACTACCAAAGTCCGGACTATTACTATTCGGATGGACAGGACAACGTCTCTGCCAATGCAACCAACCAATATTATACGGACGAATATAGCGATCAGGAATACTATGAAGATGAATATTCAGAGTTGGAATACGCCAATCGTATCAACCGCTTCTATTATCCTACTGCCGGTATGGGCTATTATGATCCTTGGTTCGACCCTTGGTATGGGTATGGTGGCTTTGGTTTAGGTTGGTCCAATTGGGGCTGGGGCTCGAGTTGGTCGTTAGGATTTGGCTGGGGCAGCCCTTGGTACGGCTACGGATGGGGTGGATACCCTTATTACAGTTATGGATGGGGCGGATACCCGCACTATGGCTATGGCAACTATTGGGGATATAACTCTTATTATAGCGCTTGGGGTCACCCGTATTATGGATACGGTTACGGTCGAGGAAGCTATTATCCGTATTCCGGAAATCGTTATGCGATACGACCAACCGGATCTTCCGTACGTTCTGAAACGAGAGACCGTTTCAACAGACGTGTGGGTACGACGACCCGTCGTACGTCTGCTGCTGGCACTGTACGCACATCGACACGTACAGGAGTTAGCCGTGATGCAAGCGGACGGATAGTTACAGGATCACGTGTGGGTACAACCACCCGTAGCAGCACTGGAACGAGAACGAGCCGAGTGGGCACATCCCGCACGTCAGACACACGCAGTCGTGTCGGTACAGCACCCTCCACCAATACCCGACGTACAGGAACCTCGCGGACATCCAGAGCGACCGAACAACCGACCCGGACCACAACGCCGAGCCGTCCTTCGAGCTCAGAAACGAGACGTTCGACACCTCCGCCATCTTCAAGGAGTACACCTCCTTCAAGCTACGGCAGAGGAAGCAGTTCCAGATCGTCCGGATCATCGATGTCTAGCGGTGGCTCTTCTTCACGCTCGTCGGGCGGCGGAAGCTCCAGATCATCGGGCTCTTCAAGAAGATAAATTTATTGGCTTTTTAACACTTATATTTAATATACATCCATGAAGCTTACACATAGCATCCCCTTCTTATGTCTGTCCTTATTTATATTTTTTATAGATGCCCACGGCCAAACGATAGATGACGCTTTAATTTTTTCACGAGAGGAACCCGGAGCTTCAGCACGAGTTAAGGGGTTGGGCAATGCCCAAACAGCATTGGGTGGAGATATCAGTTCGCTCAACGGTAATCCCGCAGGATTAGGCTTTTTTGGTAGATCCGATATTTCGATCACGTTCAATTATCTGCAAAACAGCAACAGTATTGACTATTTAGGGACAAATACGGCGAGCAAAAAGGGAAATTTCGGTGTAGACCAGGTTGGTGCTGTCTTTCATTTTCCTACACGAAGCAATTCGGGCTGGCAAAATTTCAACATTGGTTTAAGCTACAACAAAACCCAAAATTTCAATAATTCCCGAAATTATGAAGGAAATAATACGAATAGTACGATGGTTCACGCGTTGACCGATATCATGGCTACTGATGAAGGGTTTAGTGAAGATTTCTACAATTCCTTTATTGTGGACCAATTCAGTAATCCGGACGATGGTTATTTTCCGATAGCGGTAGAGAACGGTGATAAGATGCAGTTCAACGAACAAAGTGTCCGTGGCAATCGTGCCAAGACGGCTGTTGCCTTCGGTGCAAATTACAACAACAAATTTTATATCGGAGCCACTTTAGGGATTACTTCTTTTAAATATGACCGTCAGACACAATTTATTGAAAACGGATGGACAAAAAATGCAGCCGAAGTAGCGGTAGATAATCCGACGTCCGACTTCCTAAATCCGGCAAATGTCGAACATGATTTTTTAAATGCAAGTTACGAGTTATTCGACAACTTCTCCCAAGTGACTGAAGGATCCGGCGTTGATATTAAGCTCGGCATGATCTATAAGCCGGCGGTGGACTGGAATATCGGTCTGACCATTAATACACCTACCTGGACCACCATCAAGGAAGACACACGTGCCTATACCGACATCAATTATTATGAGGATGAATCATCAGACAATCCTTTTCCCGACGATATGCAATATGCCTCGGACTACTACGACAGCACTAATGATTACCTTTTAACTTCCCCATGGAAGTTTGCATTAGGTATTTCTAAGTTTTTCAACCGTGGTTTATTAGCGGCTGACGTCGAATTCTTAGATTATAGTACGATGCGATACAGCGACCTCTCCGGCGATTATTATATAAATGGCACGTTCGACGACATCAATAATAACATAAAAGAGGTATATCAATCCGCTATCAATTTTAGGGTCGGTGGTGAATACCTTATCAACAACGTATTAAGTGGTCGTGCCGGTTTTAATTATTACGGAAATCCCTACAAAGATGCAGATGACAAAAATCTCAGCGGTAGTTTGGGCCTTGGTATCAAGCTCACGAATTCCGTTTATCTGGACATGGCTGTAAATCATCAGTTCAATTCCTACAAAGAAGCTGCATATCTTCTGGATGAAGAGTTCTGGGATCTGGATAGCCCCGTAGCAAATATTGACCATAGAAGGACGAACGTTGCCCTAACTTTGGGCGCTAAGTTTTAGAAATTACACGACATTTGTTAAAACCTGTCAACTTAAAAAGCTGATGGGTTTTTTCATTTACACCACGTGAACTTTTTTATCAACAATATTGATATATTGTTTTCTTTAATCAAAATTTTTATACCTTTGCGGTTCTTGGTGGGCTATTTTTTATCCATCGAAAATCATGTAAAAAACGTAAACTATATCAAACTAATAGACGAACACAGAACATGCAGAGTAAAGGTCTGATTAAATTTTTGGTAGCGGTAGTGACATTGGCATGTCTCTATTCCCTATCGTTCACTTTTGTAACACGTAAGGTGGAGAAAGATGCGGCAACACATGCCGGTGGCGACCTCGCCAAAGAAAAAGCGTATTTGGATTCTATTTCGGGTGAAGTTGTCTACAATCTGGGGATAGCAAAATATACCTATAGAGAATGTAAGGCATTAGAGCTTCCGTTGGGACTAGACCTTAAAGGTGGTATGAACGTCACCATGGAAATTTCGTTGGATGAACTCATTCGAAACCTAGCGAACAACACCAAAGACGAAAAATTCAACACCGCATTAAACACTGCGATTCAAAAGAGCAAATCGAGTAATAAATCGATAGTCGATATATTCATTGATGAGTTCAAAACCTCCGGTTCTGCGAGTTCATTAGCTTCTTTCTTTGCCACAAAAGATAACGCTGACCTTATCAACGCAAACAGTTCGGACGCAGATGTCAAGAATTTCCTTCAAAAAGAAGCGGACAATGCCATTCAAAATTCATTCAAAGTATTGCGCACACGGATCGATAAGTTTGGCGTAGCCTCTCCGAATATCCAGATACAGCAAGGTACAAACCGTATTTTGATTGAATTACCGGGTGTAAATGATGAGAATCGTGTTCGTAAACTATTGCAAGGTTCTGCGAAGCTCGAATTTTATGAGACGTACAGCAACTTCGATGTCTATCCTATTTTAGAGAACATCAACAGCACGCTGGCAAGTACATTGAAAAGTGTAGAAGCCCCAGTAGCAAATACAGAGACGACGGCCGCAGACAGCAGCCAAAACGAGGATAACTTATTAGCCAATCTTGGCGCTAACAATAGCGCATCCACAGATACTTCTGCAACGGCTGTCAACATGGAAGCGCAGAATCCACTATTTAGTGTGTTGATGCCTTCAGTCTATCAAGCAGAAAATGGTCAACAGCAACTTGCACCGGGCCCACAGGTAGGAATTGCTAATCTTCGCGATACAGCAAAAGTGAATGCATATCTTGCCCGCCCTGAAGTGAAATCGCTTCTTCCAGCGAATTTAAGATTATTATGGGCAGTGAAACCCGAAAAGCGTAGCCCCGAGTTCTTAACGCTCTATGCTATTCGTACAGTAGGTGGTGAGACAGGCGCGGTATTGGCAGGTGATGTGGTTACAGATGCTAGAGACGACTTTGACCCACAAACAAACTCACCTGTGGTGAGTATGTCCATGAACTCTTACGGTGCACGTGAATGGCGTAAGATAACAGCTAAAGCAGCACCAAACAAAGAAGCTATAGCCATTATATTGGACGGTGTAGTTTATTCTGCTCCAAATGTGCAAAACGAAATTGCTAACGGTTCATCTTCGATATCTGGAAATTTTGAGATTGAAGACACCAAAGATTTGGCAAATGTATTAAAGGCAGGTCGTCTTCCGACAACAGCAAAAATTGTTGAAGAGGCTATTGTTGGACCATCATTGGGACAAGCAGCAATCGACGCAGGGGTTAACTCTTCGGTTATCGGTATCATCGTTGTCATGATTTTCATGGTGGCCTATTATAACCGTGCAGGTATTGCTGCCAACATTGCTGTACTTTTCAATGTTTTCTTCTTGATGGGCATTCTAGCTTCCCTCAATGCTGTACTAACCTTACCGGGTATAGCCGGTATCGTACTGACGATGGGTACAGCCGTGGATGCCAACGTATTGATCTATGAACGTATCCGGGAGGAACTACGGCTTGGAAAGGGTACCCGTCAAGCTATTGCAGACGGTTACAAGCATGCCATGCCGTCCATTCTGGATTCGCAGATCACGACATTCCTTGTCGGTGCGGTATTGTTCTTCTTTGGATCTGGTCCTATTCTCGGATTTGCGACAACATTGATGATTGGTATTATCACATCCCTGTTTACTTCTATCTTTATTTCACGTCTGATATTCGAATATATGCTGAAAAAAGACATGAAAATATCGGTCTCATTTCCATGGTCAGAGCATACCTTGACAAATGCTAATTTTCAATTTATCAAAAAACGTAAAACATTCTATGCTATATCTGCAGTTGCAGTCGTAGTTTCTCTGTTTTTCATCTTCACCAAAGGTTTCACATTAGGTGTTGACTTTCAGGGGGGGCGGACATACACCGTACGTTACGAAAAGCCGGTAGACTTAGAGGAAGTTCGTAAAAATCTGGACGAAACATTTAGCTCGACGACCGAGGTGAAGACATTCGGTAATGCCAACCAGGTGCGTGTCACGACAACCTATCATATCAATGAGACTTCGGATGAGGCCGACAAAGAAGTATTAGACAAACTAAATGACGGCTTATCACAGATTCAAGGCAATTCTTATGACATTCTTTCCTCTCAGAAAGTAGGTCCTTCTATTGCTTCCGATATCAAAGATAGAGCGACATGGTCGGGTATTATTGCGATTTTAATTATCGCCGCTTACATATTGTTACGTTTCCATAAATGGCAATATTCTGCTGGTGCAGCAATCGCTACTATACACGATGCAATTGTCTTATTGGGCTTATTCTCTATCCTTGATGGCATCGTTCCATTCTCACTCGATATCGACCAACATTTCGTAGCGGCTATTCTGACGGTAATTGCCTATTCGGTGAATGATACAGTTGTTGTATTTGACCGTTTGAGAGAATTCTTAGGCAAGCCAAATGCACATAGCAAAGACTTTGGGGATACGGTAAACCATGCTATCAATTCGACTTTAAGTCGTACAATTATCACCTCGTTGACAATTATCTTCGTACTTGCGGTATTATTTGTATTCGGTGGTGAGGTAATCAGAGGCTTCTCCTTTGCGATCTTGATCGGTATCGTAGTAGGTACGTATTCGTCTGTTATACTAGCAGCTCCTGCTGTTTACGACTTAAGAGGCGGTAAACATATCGCACAAGAAACAAGTGCTACGAAGGCTAAGGTCATAACACCTTAATCCAACGAACATAATATAAAAGAGATAGGGACAGCCAAAAAGGGTTGTCCCTATTTTTTTATCAAAACAGCATCATAATATGAATTCTCCTTCCTTCCGACTTTATATTTTTATAGCTTTGTACAACTAAATCCAACACGATGAATAGAATTATACGATCAGCCTACGTTGTCCCCTTCGCATTATTATTTGGAATAGCAAGCTGCTCCAATCAAACTAGCAACACCACAAACAACAAATCAACCGAAGCCGAACACCATGATCACAATCATGATCACAGCACGCATAACCACCAGACGGATCATGCTACCACTGAAACAGCTCCACAACAAACAAATGCAGACCTAAAAGAAGGTCAGCCTTTGGCGACTATTCCCCCTTTTACATTTTATAAAGTTAAATCCGGTATATCCTTTCAAAACGAAGATATCCCCCAAGGCCGGAAGACCGTCTTTATTTTGTTCGATCCTTCCTGCTCGCATTGTCGCTCAGAAGCTGCCGCTCTGGGAAAGAACTACGATAAAATCAAAACGGTCAACCTTTATTTTGTATCCATGAACGATCCGGCTTTGATGGCGTCTTTTCTGGAAACCTTTGCGAAAGAACTGGTCAATAAACCCAACATAGAAGTGCTCTATGACAGAAATCAGGAGTTCATCCAAAAATTCCATGTTCCGAAGCAATTTCCTGCCAATTATGTCTATAGCAAAGACGGACAACTGGAAGCACACTGGGATGGTGACAAAAACATCAGTGAAATTATAACTGCATATACAAAATAATGAGAGTTGCTATCAATGGTTTTGGGCGTATCGGGCGTCATACACTGCGCAACCTCGTTACAAAAGATTTAAAGGATATTCAGGTGGTTGCCATCAATGACCTTACCCACCCTTCTACGCTGGCACATTTGTTAAAATACGATTCCGTACACGGACCCTTCCCAGGAGAAATCAGCAGTGACGATACCTATATTTATGTAAATGGCGTTGCCATTAAAATATTCTGCGAGCGATCACCGCTCAATCTACCCTGGGAATCCCTTGGTATTGATTTAGTCATCGAATCTACAGGGTTGTTTACAACAAAAGAAAAGGCACAGATGCATCTAAAGGCTGGAGCGAAACAAGTTATCATTTCCGCACCTTCACCCGATAAGGAGATCCCTACAGTTGTACTCGGCATCAATGACGAGGCTTTCGATTGGAATATGCCCATTTTTTCCAATGCATCCTGTACCACGAATAACGTCGCTCCTCTCGTGCAGATATTGGATGAGAACTGGCATATCCAAGATGGTTACATTACGACAGTACATTCCATGACGGGCGATCAGAACCTTCACGACGCCCCTCACCGCGACCTACGGAGAGCACGTGCAGCCTCATCTTCCATTATTCCTACAACCACGGGGGCGGCCAAAGCAATCACCAATGTCTTTCCTCATTTAGAAGGTAAACTTGGAGGTGCAGGAATACGTGTACCTGTACTAAACGGATCGCTTACCGACTTCACCTGTACCTTAGCTAAAGAGACTACCGTAGAGGAAATCAATGCGACATTCAAAAAAGCGGCTTCTTCTACGCACTTAAGAGATATTCTCTTCTACACAGAAGACCCCATTGTATCGGTGGATATTATCAACAACCCTTACTCTTGCGTATTTGATTCCCAACTGACATCAATTGTTGGTGGGCTGGTTAAGGTCGTAGGTTGGTACGATAATGAATTCGGATATTCCAATCGGTTGGTGGATATTCTGAAGAGACTGCATAAAACAAAACCAATATAACAGTTTCTATACCCTTACAAAATTATAACGCTATACAAGGATCAGATATATCAAATCAGGGCACTTTAAAACTTCATTCGCTGGATTCTTACCGCATTTAAAATAGCTAATAACGCCACACCCACATCAGCAAATACGGCTTCCCACATGGTCGCCAATCCCCCAGCTCCAAGTACGAGTACAATCGCTTTAACACCGAAAGCTAAACCGATATTTTGCCATACGATTTTCTTTGTCTGTTTCCCGATACGGATTGCAGTGGGTATTTTGCTTGGCCTATCGTCCTGTATGACTACATCGGCTGTTTCAATGGTAGCATCGCTTCCCAAACCGCCCATGGCAATACCGACGTCGCTCAATGCGACAACAGGAGCATCATTCACACCGTCACCTACAAAAGCAACGCTTTCGCCTCTGGCTTTGATTCTCCTAACGCTGTTTACTTTATCTTCGGGCAATAAATCACCAAAAGCATTATCTATTCCCAGTTTCTCTGCCACATATTTTACAACTGTACTTTTATCTCCGCTAAGCATAGTGGTTTTAATATGAAGCTTATGCAGTAGGTTTATAGTTTCCTGAGCGTCCTCTTTGATACTATCAGCAATGGTGATGTAACCAACAAATCTATGATCGTAAGCAACGGCAATAGTTGTATAAACGATACTGTTGGGGTCCAAGTCATATGGTATTCCAAACTTATGCATCAGCTTGAAATTCCCGACCAATAAATCTTTACCCTTTATTGTCGATTTCAGTCCATGACCAGCGATTTCCTCCGTATTTTCCAAACGGATTTCAGTATTCGGTTTTCCCACATATTCATGGATAGCAGTCGCTACGGGATGTGTGCTATGGCTTTCCAGTACATTGATCATTTGTAGTATTTCAGCTTGGTTGAACGCAGGGTCAAAGACAACATCCTGTACCTTGAAAACACCTTCTGTCATTGTTCCGGTCTTATCCATAACTACATTCTGAACACCAGCAACAGCGTCTAAAAAATTACTTCCCTTAAATAATATTCCGTTTCTGCTCGCTGCGCCAATGCCACCGAAGTAACCTAACGGAATGGAAATAACTAATGCACAAGGGCAAGAAATAACCAAGAATACCAATGCTCGATACAACCAATCTACAAACAGATAATCGGCTACAATGAAGAAAGGAAGTAAACAGATGGCGACCGCCAAAAACACCACAATGGGTGTATATATTTTTGCAAACTTACGGATAAATAATTCTGTTGGTGCCTTTTGAGCTGTAGCATTCTGCACCAGTTCCAAAATTTTACTCAACTTACTATCTGTGTATGCCGTTGTAACCTTTACCTCCGATACCGTGTGGAGGTTTATCATTCCCGCCAAAACTGTTTCACCTCTTACTTTGGTATCAGGCTTGCTTTCGCCCGTTAGCGCCGATGTATTAAACGATGCTGTATCGGATAACAGCTCTCCGTCCAGCCCCAATTTTTCTCCAGATCTAAGCTGTAGAATTTCACCAATTGAAACAGTTTCTGCCTTCACTATTTGCGGCTTATTGTTTCTTAAAACCGTTACTTCATCGGGTCGTTGATCAAGTAACGACTTGATATTTGCTTTGGCTCTGGAAACGGCCATTGTTTGAAAAACTTCTCCAACAGCATAAAACAACATGACGGCAACGCCTTCGGGATATTCACCAATAGCAAATGCTCCAATAGTGGCAATGCCCATTAAAAAGAATTCCGAGAAAACCTCACCTTTGCGGATACCTTCAAAGGCTTCTTTAAGCACAGGCAGGCCAACAGGAATATAAGCGGCGACATACCAGATTATCCTTATCCCATCCTTAAACCAGGCTTGTGAAAACCAATTATCCATGGCGATACCTGCAAACAATAGCACAAATGAAATAATAGCGGGCAGAAACATTTTAAACACACTATTGTTAGTGTTCATTTGCGAATGGTCATGTCCATCGCCGTCGCTATGTTCTTCATTAGCGTGATCTACCGTACTGCAACAGCTGTCGTTCTGTATCAGGTTTTTAGCGCCTGCTCTGACGTATATTTTTTCTTCCTGTGTGCAGCACAGCTGTTTGCCGTTCGCATCATATTGGTGCTGATGTTCCATTACTTTTAATTTTATGACTAAGTTAGCTAAAGTTCAATGCCCTTTCATCGTATAATATTTTAATGTGCATGAGCGTGTTCTCCCGAATCATCCATTTTTGCACCTACAAAAAACGCACCTTTTACCACAATATGCGTGCCGTGTGGAATCTCACCAACAGGTGTTATCGCTGTATAACCAAACTGAGAAGCACCTTTAATGATTTCCATTCTTACAAATCGAGTTCCCTTTTCAGAACCGTGGTCATGAGCCTCCTCTTCTTTGTGGTCGTGAGCTTCTCCCTCTTTATGCTCGTGGGGTTCTTCTGCCTGCTCCTTGACCAAAAATATATAATACTTGCCATCGGCATTGACAATCGCATCATCGGGAACTGCCGGACTTAAAGCACCATCGAGATGTACAGCTCCCGTTACATTCATTCCATCGATAAGTCCTATTTTATCTCCAAGGACCCTACTGTGTACCGTAATCGTTTTACTGTTACTGTTGAAAGAAGAACCTATATTATAAACCTCGGCAGAATACGTTTTGTTCGGACTGTTTGTTACGACAAAGTCTATTTTCTGACCCATTCGAATTAAAGGAATATCTTTTTCAAATACCTGTAAATCTAAATGTAAAGCGCTGTTATCCACCAATTCCACTATGGCCGATGATACATCTACATAACTACCCATCTTGGCAAATACATTGCTAACCGTACCACTTATGGGGCTTGTCACTGTCAACGACGATTTAAGATTGGAATTTGACAGTGAAGCCGGATTGATACCCATCATCTGGATTTGTTGGTTCAATGATGCTTTTCGGGTTCTTAATGTGTTCAACTCGGTTGTAGCACTTTGTAGATTTTTCTTAGCGCCTACATTCCCTTCATTCAGTTCTCGTTGTCTTATCAATTCCTGTTCGGCAAATTCGATTCTACTGTTGATACTTAGATATTCTTCCTGAAGCTGTATAAATTGTGGGTTGGAAATAGTAGCAATGGTTTGCCCTTTTTTCACATGATCCCCGATTTCTACATGAAGTGCTTTTATTATTCCCCCGAACAGAGACGTGGCATTAGCCTTATGGGTGTTCTTCCGCTTTTTTCAGTTTTTCAATTACTAACTGTCTTGCAAAATATATATCTACATTGTCTTAGAATACAACTGTCACTACAGAAAGTCCAAACCGGGAAATACTTCTAATTTCATCTACCATAGGTAGATTAACAATGCTTTGCTCAACGGGAAAAGTAACCAATTGTTCTACTTCCTGTCCGGCCAATGTCGGAGTTAGGGTGATAATCTGAACCTGATTATTGGTTATATCAGGTTGGGCATCAATAGGGATTTTCGTGGCACTCCATCCCCCCCAAATGATGAGTAATAAGGTCATTAATCCTATAATGAACTTATTCTTTATAGAGAATTTTATAATATTATTTAACACTCTTATTGCGATTAATGATAATTAATAATGACTCCAAAATCTTCGGTTTAATGCAATACGCAATAAGCCAAAATCATTAAAATATTAGGAATTATGCATTAATCTTTGGCGGTTGCCAAATTTTCCCGAAATAATGAGGTATGAATTGGGAAATATATGGTGAATTTGATTTAGATAGTTCTACTATTCTGATCTCAGAAAAGTTGATCGTATTCCAAGGAAACACTGTTACAACCGCTCCACAACAATTACACAAACAGAACGGGCTAACACATATCTGTGGCTTTTGAATGGTCGTGACTGTCCTGATGAGCTAATTCTTTTGGATGGCTATGGCTTTGTAAGGTCTCCTTTTCATACCTATCAGTACACGGCATTAAAAATACCGCCATTATATAAATTGTCAATATAGAGCAAAAGACTTTCATATCACGCTGTAAAGTTAGTAATACTTTGCGTTTTTCAAACGGTGAATAAAGACAAAAATATACTTTTGTGAAACGAAAGATTCATTATTAGGAAATCTACTTTGGTATAAAAATTGCAAATTGAATACTTCAACTACTCATACATATGAATTTAATTAAAAGCATTAGTTTGATGATCTCCATAGTGATATTAACGGCTTGTAATAAAGCAAATATTGAGGGTTCTTGGGTCGAACCTGTACCTGGTATGCCTGAGATGCAACAAGGATTTACACTTGAAAAGAACGGCAAAGCCACCTCAATCAATATGGCGACGTTACAGTACCAATCATGGAAGCAAGAAGGTAATTTGTTGATTCTTTCTGGACAAAGCATTGGTAACCATCAAACTATTTCGTTTTCCGACACGCTGATACTCGAAAAGATAACACCTGAAAGCTTAATAGTCATACAAAATGAGGTTGGTCGAAAATACTTGAGGAGCGAAAAACAATAAACAGAGAACTTGAACCTAGCAGCCTTTCTGTTCGAACCCCTTGAGAACTTTAATTTTAGTCAAAGAGGTTGTTAAGAATCCCTGAATTTAACACTCATTCAAAGTTTTACTTCTTGTTGTTTATTATCAACATATTATATATATTTGATGATATTAAACAACAATAAAATGCAATCAAAAAAACAAACATTGCTTCCGAAGTTTCAAAAGACATTGGAAAAGATGGGCGAAAATATTAAGCTGGCTCGCAAACGCCGAAACTTAACTACAATTCAGGTTGCAGAAAGAGCTGGTATTGATCGTACTACCTTATACCATATTGAAAAAGGAAATCCGAGTGTATCTCTGGGTGCCTATTTTAATGTGTTACGTGTATTGGGTTTACAGGATGATTTTCTAAAGCTGGCATCCGATGATGAGTTTGGCAGAAAACTGCAAGATCTGAAACTGATAGGAAAAGATAATGGCAAATAGAACAGACATATGGGTATATGTACATTGGAAAGGCATGGATGAGGCTAAATGTGTTGGTATCTTGTCCGCACAACAAGCCAAAGGTCGAAAAGCTTTCAGTTTTTCTTATGACCAGTATTGGATTACATCACAGGAACAACTGTTATTAGATCCTGACATTGTCTGGTATGGTGGACAGCAATATCCAAACGGCAAAGAAAACTTTGGAATGTTTCTCGATTCGATGCCTGATACCTGGGGACGTACACTCATGAGACGTCGGGCAGCGATACGTTCCGCAGAAGAGGGAAAACCTACGCCGATATTATATGATATTAATTATTTATTGGGCGTTCATGACCTTAGTCGTATGGGAGCATTACGGTTTAAGAAAGACCCGGATGGAGATTTTTTGGACAATGACTCCATTTCTCCTACGCCTCCTTGGGCAAGTGTACGAGAACTTCAACATGGCGCTACATTGATAGAAACGAGCGAAGATACCGATGAGGTGAAGAAATGGTTAGGAATGCTGATGGCCCCGGGATCTTCTTTGGGTGGGGCGAGACCAAAGGCCAACATTCTTGACAATGACGGCCATCCTTGGATTGCAAAGTTTCCCTCTGCTAATGATACGATAGATAAGGGCGCATGGGAATACTTAGCTTACAAACTGGCTATTGGTGCGGGAATCGAAATGGCCGATTGTCGTCTTGAAAAAATCGCAGGTAAGTATCATACTTTTTTTACCCGACGCTTTGACCGAGATAAAATGGAACGTATTCATTTCGCTTCTGCCATGACGATGACGGGTAAAAGCGAAGAACTGATACGGGATGAAACACCTTCCTATATGGAAATCGTTGAGTTTATTCAGTTTTCGGGCACCCATGTTACCGAAGATTTACACCAATTATGGCGAAGATTAGTTTTTAATATCCTTATCTCCAATACAGATGACCATCTGAGAAATCATGGTTTTATATTGACTAATGAAGGTTGGCGTTTGTCGCCCGCTTTTGATATTAACCCATCGATAGATAAAGATGGATTGGCATTGAATATTGATATGGATAATAATATGCTAGATATAGAACTTGCTAAAAGTGTTGGGGTATATTTCCGGCTATCCGAGAAAGAGATGCATAGCATTATAGAGGAAGTTAGCTGCTCGATTTCAAATTGGCAAACAGTAGCTAAGGAAATTGGGATCACTCGAAATGAGCAGACATTAATGCGTGATGCGTTTAGGATTTAGTTTTTGACAAGTATAAGGATATTTAAGATGGCGCATCAATACGATTTTAGTCAATTAGATCCCAGAGAGTTTGAGTTTCTGTGCAGGGATTTGGTACAACGAAAAATATCTGACGAAACAAATACAATCGTTTTCTTTAATAGTTTTAGCGAAGGTGCCGATGGAATCCCCCAAACTCAACCCTAAACCTCCTACGGATCGAACCTCCCAGCCCCTCTATTCGAACTCCTCTTAACTCAAAAAATCCCTCATCTTTCGATGAAGGATTTTTTTTGCGGAGAGAGAGGGATTCGAACCCTCGGTACCGTTAAGTACACACGCTTTCCAAGCGTGCTCGATCGACCACTCTGACACCTCTCCGGTTGCGGAAGCGAAGATACAACTTTCCGGCAATTCTCAAAAATGAAAAACAAAAAAAGCCGATCAGATGATCGGCCTTCCCTATACAGTTCAAAACATTACGCTTCTTCGCGTTGTAATGCTTGTTTATAAATTGCTTTTTTAACTTGTATACGACGAGTTACAGATTTCTTCTCGTATGCTTGGCGTGAACGCAATTCACGTAAAACTCCTGTTTTTTCAAATTTCTTTTTGAAACGTTTCAATGCGCGGTCTAAAGATTCGCCTTCTTTTACATTTACGATAATCATAGTTCTGTATACCTCCTTTCGTTGTATAAAATTCTTTGTGCTTGCAAAAGTAGATAAAATACCTAAGAATAACAATATCTATTTTGCTTTTGTTTCATAGCAACTTCCATTTTTCAACAATATATTCCAACGGCTCTTCAAGGGTACATAACGCTGTCTGTAGCCCTAGGTCTGCTGCTGTTCGCAAATGCTGTGGACTATCATCGATAAATAAGGTTTCTTCGGGTATGAGCCCTTCCCTATCGATTACATATTGAAATATATCCGCGTCAGGCTTCCGCATTCCCATCATATGGGAATAATAGGTCTGTTCAAAGAACCCCGAATTGTCCTGTACACCATAACGTTCCTGAATATGTTTCATACAATACGCATAATGTATGCTGTTATTGTTGCTCAACAAAAAAGTCCGATAATTCTGTTTCAGTTGCAGCAACAGATCATGCTTACCCACTGGCACACCGATTAACAACGCATTCCAGGCGTTATCAATCTGCATATCTGTCAACGCTGGATTTTTTACCAATGTTCGAATACCATCTCTAAATTGTGGCGCATCGATAACCCCTTTATCGAATTCATCAAACAAAGCTACTTGACCGTGATGTGCAAAAATAGTGGTACCTTCAGGGATACCCAATTGTGTAAAAGCAGCTTGTGATTTGTCAAAATCAATCATAAAGATAACATTCCCATAATCAAGGATAATATTTTTGATTTTTTGCATTGAAAATTTTGTTTTCTCGCTACAAATATCGATAATTGCATCGTCAAAAAGGCACTCCCCTTTCGCTATTTTTGACGTTTTATAACACTGCGCCTATAGCTCAGTTGGTTAGAGTAGAAGACTCATAATCTTTTGGTCCCTGGTTCGAGCCCAGGTGGGCGCACAGACAAATCCTCATAGAAATATGGGGATTTTTTTGTTTAAAACCTTATCGATAGATCTTTTAGCACAATCTTTGGGGCAAATGAATAGTTAAATATTTATATTAATTACTCTTTAGTATATTACAGCTTTTATAAACGATACATACGTGCCGTTTTGACGACCACCATGTCTTTATGGCAAATATACGGATGGAGTGCAATACCATAAAAGGAATACAGAAGTGAAAATTTAAATTATATCATTAAATAAAATAAATAATATGAATACCGTACAAATTAAAGCGTTTGGAACCGAAACTTCAACCGAAGACCTAAAACAGTTGTTTATCAATCGCCGAGAAGTAACGGCGAAAGATGTGGAAATCGATATTTTGTTTTGTGGTGTCTGTCACTCCGATCTACATACTGCCCGCAATGAATGGGGCGGGACCATATACCCCAACGTACCCGGACACGAAATCATTGGTCGCATTACAAAAGTCGGAAGTAATGTCTCCAAATTCAGGGTGGGCGATCTGGCAGGTGTCGGCTGCATGGTCGATAGTTGCCGCGAATGTGAGAGCTGCAAGGAGGGACTGGAACAATATTGCGAAAACGGCAATACCCTGACCTATAACAGTCCAGAAAAACACTTGAACCAACAGACCTTTGGTGGTTATTCGGAACGTGTCGTGGTAGATGAAGATTTTGTATTACATATACCCGAAACTTTAGACTTGGCGGCAACAGCGCCTTTATTATGCGCAGGCATTACCACTTGGTCTCCCCTGAAGCATTGGAACGTCGGTCCGGATATGAAAGTCGGCATTGTCGGTATCGGTGGATTGGGACACATGGGTGTGAAATTCGCAAAAGCTATGGGTGCACACGTAGTGGTCATCACTACATCGGCATCAAAAGCGGACGATGCAAAGCGTTTGGGCGCAGATGAAATTATCCTTTCTACAGACAAAGAACAGATGAAAAACAATACCGGTACGTTGCATTTTATTCTGGATTGTGTATCGGCGCAGCACGATATAAACGCCTATCTGAGACTTTTGAAACGAGATGGCTCACTTGCGATTGTTGGTGCTCCTGAACATCCGCTACCTGTAGCTGCATTCAGTTTGATACCAGGTCGAAAAAGTTTTGCAGGCTCCACCATTGGTGGGATAAAAGAAACACAGGAAATGCTTGATTTCTGCGGACAGCATAACATTGTATCCGACATTGAATTGATCCCTATGCAAGACATTAATAGGGCTTATGAGCGTCTGCTGAACGGCGATGTGAAATATCGCTTTGTAATCGATATGGAATCATTGAAAAATTAATATAATCGCAAAGTTATTTATATAACAATGATGGCAGCTATGCCATCACTGTAGCTCAGTTTTTTGTATTTTGCACGAGCGGCTACGAGCAAGCCGATCTCATAAGTGCTTAATTAAACTAATAAAAATAGATAGATGAAAACGATGCTTATCACAGGTGCCAGCCGGGGAATAGGTGCTGCAACAGCACTTCTTGCCGCCCAAAATGGCTATGCAGTGGCCGTAAATTATAAAAAAAACAAAGCAGCTGCCGACGACGTAGTTAATCGGATTGTATCACAAGGAGGAAAAGCCTTCGCTATTCAAGCAGATGTTTCCAAACAAGATGAGATTGTTCGATTATTTTCCGAAGTGGATAGGCATTTTGGAAAGCTTCATTGCCTGATCAACAATGCCGGAATACTCGAGCATCAGAAGAAATTCATCGATCTGGATTACGAAAGATTACAACGGATGTTCAATGCCAACGTTCTGGGCCCGTTTCTCTGTTGCCAAGAGGCCATTAAGCGTATGTCGACAAAATTTGGTGGTGAAGGAGGAACCATTGTCAATGTCTCTTCCATTGCTTCCAGAACCGGAGCACCTTTCGAATATACCGATTACGCTGCTTCCAAAGGAGCCTTAGATACTTTAACGATTGGGTTATCGAAAGAATTAGCGGAGGAGCGTATTCGGGTAAATGCAGTTCGTCCCGCATTCATCCACACCGACATCCATGCCGATGGCGGTGAGCCAAATAGGATTGAGCGAATAAAAGAAAATATTCCACTTAAACGAGGTGGTTTGGCGGAAGAGGTCGCGGAAGCTATTCTCTGGCTGGCATCCGATAAATCGTCCTATTCAACCGGCATTTTCATTGATGTTACAGGCGGGAAATAATCATTTCTTCACAGGAAGCTAAAAAAAGGATGAAGAAAGAGCGAAGAAACAATAATATTAATGCAACTTTGTAGCAATAGCAAAAATAATACTATCTTTACAAAAACAAGCGGAGTTGATGATTAAGTATAATCGTATGGCAGACAATAAAAATTTCGAAGTAATTATAGTTGGCGGAAGTTATGCAGGGCTTTCTGCTGCGATGGCGTTAGGGCGTTCATTACGCCATGTATTAATAATAGACAGCGGATTACCTTGTAATAGGCAGACACCACATTCGCACAATTTTTTAACACAAGACGGAAAAACACCGAAAGAAATTTCAACACTTGCAAAAAAGCAAGTTGAAAAATATAAAACGGTAAAATTTCACAACGGACGGGCTACAGGAGGGTTAAAATCAGCCGATGGTTTTGAAATCACAACGGACACGGAAGATAAATTCACAGCCAAGAAATTGATTTTTGCAACCGGCTTAAAGGATCTTATGCCAGACATTAAAGGATTTGCAGCGTGCTGGGGTATTTCTATTATTCATTGTCCGTATTGCCACGGTTTCGAATACCGTAATCAAAATACAGGAATTATTGCCAATGGAGCAAAAGCATTTCACCTTGCATCCTTAGTCTATAACTTAACAAAAAATGTTACGATATTGACCAATGGAAAAGCTGATCTTGATGTAGAACAAATTACAAGGCTCAATGAGCACAGTATAAAAATTATAGAAACTAATATTGCTGAAGTAGAACATACAAACGGACAATTAAAAAATGTAATTTTTGACGACGGCAGCAAATTGAATTTTAACGCCATCTATGCCGCAATTCCGTTTAGACAACATTCCGATATCCCCCTTTCATTAGGATGTGAAATTACCGAACAAGGTTACATCAGGGTAGATGATCTTCAGAAAACAACTGTCGAGAATGTATTCGCTTGTGGAGATAATTCAGGTATGATGCGCTCGGTTGCCAATGCGGTATATAGTGGAAATCTCACAGGAGCAATGGTCAACAGTTTGCTTTCAGCGGCAGAGTTTTAAAGTTACTTTTTATTTCTTCTCCTCTACCACCTTTTCCTCTGTCGTCAAGGGAGCAGGAGGAATTTCTTTGACCTCGCGTTCCACCTCTTTTACTTCGACATGCACTGCGAACTCCGAAGGCTCAATCGGGATACCTTTATAAGTCGCATATTCTCGCGTATACACCGCCCCCAAATAAAGTATAGCTGCTGTATAATACACCCATAAAAGAATCAGCACGATTGAGCTGGCGGCTCCATATGTCGATTCCGTACTCGAGTTCTCGATATAAAAGCCAATTAAAAAACGACCAATTACAAACAGCAAAGTCGTAAATAAAGCTCCAGATCTGACGGCGCGCCATTGGATATTAACGTCCGGCAGCACTTTGAAAATCACACAGAACAGCAAAAAGACGATTCCAAAAGACAAAAGAAAATTAATAGCATTAAACAAGAACACAGTTACATCCGGAAAATAAAGCCGCAAACGATCTGTAAGCGTTAGAATAGCACCATTGACAATTAAAGTCACAACCAATAAAAATCCGAGGCCGATAACCAACGAAGACGAAAGCAAACGGTCCTTAACGATTTTAAGCCAACCTTTTTTCACTTTTGGCCGTACATGCCAAATATTGTTAATAGAGTTCTGTATATCTCCAAATACGGTGGTCGCGCCGATCAAAAGTGTAACCGCACTGATGATCAACGCGAGGTTCGATTTACCCGAGAGCGAAAGATTCTTGATAACTTCTTGTATTTGACGTGCCGCCGTTGCCCCTATCAGGCCTCGGAGTTCAGTAAATACCTTCCCCTGAATGGCTTCCTCGCCCAAGAAAATTCCGGCAAGCGATATCATCAACACCAATATGGGCCCGATGGAGAAAACGGTATAATAGGCCAATGAAGCACTGTATTTTAAACTTGATTCGCTCGTAAATCCCAATGCCGTATTTTTTAAAATCGTAAATTGAGATTTTAAAACACTCTTTTTCTCTTTTACCATAACCTAAATACGCAGTTTATCCAGATCTAAAATGTCTTAATGCTTCCCTTGAAGAAAATCATATAGATCAACGTCAATATAACAATGGCAATAAGAATGGACCACATAATACCTCGCCCCGCAGGTTTATCATTAGGTTCATCCTTCACAATCTGAGGGACTTTTTCTTCTTCATTTTCAAAGTTCGTTTTCATAGCAATTTGATTTATAAAGTGAATGATTATGGAGAAATTCCTCCAGATATTGCAACGATTGATTAAAAGCCGACATATAGACGTCAGCCGCATTATTATATTTCGCCTTGATCGGTATATACAACGTTTGTTTGTTGTAATAAAGAACCAGAAAAACATCACCGGCCTCTGCGGTAGGATGAACATGGTCACCTTCGTAAGCAAGCCCGGTAATCCCGATATAAACGTCGGCGGCTATCAGTTCCCGGAGTTTCATAACCATGCTCTCAGTAACGATCAACGACTCGGTTGTATATGTTTCAATAAGTGCCGAAGGCACCTCTAACAGGGTTTCTTTTACTTGTCTGCTAAACGCAATGATCGCTCCTTCCAAAAAGTCTCCTGCTTCGACCTGCAGACTCCATATAGCACTGAAATATCCAGCCGTCATACTCTCTACCAGTGCAAGTTTCAAGCCATTTTCCTTCATAAAATCAGCAATGCTGTTGAGTCTTTTGTAATCGATTTTCATAAATCCAGTTTATTTTGCTTCGCGTATGCATTTATGTCCGTCATCTGCTGAAGGACCTTCAGATCTTCGTATTGCGCAACTAAGGCAGGCATCAGCTGTAGCAGCATATTTTTGTACTCATCCTGTATATCTTTCATAACTCCTCCCCGATAGAGCTGTAGTGTTGCATCGACGTGAGTTTGCAAAAGATGGACCAACTCGGCATCATTTATTTCTGTATAGTTTAAAGGCGTTTGTTCTTCTATTTCCGCAAGTGTCGGATAGACTTGTAGTAGCGGCGAGAAGAAACTGTCAGTCCGGTCATAATACCTCGCCATAGACTTGTACACCTTTTGATGTGAAGCCTCTTTGGAGAAAAACATTCCACTTTTTATCAAGCAGCGTCCTTGAATCCGCCTCTTCATGACTTCTTTAAAATAGGTCTCTTCCTCCTTAGATGCCTGTACATCCATCTGGGCGGTACAGGCAAACAGGCAGAAAAATACGACTATTCCTATTCTATTTCGTCTCGTCATCATGTGCCCATCATTAGTTTCGCATGGCCTCTATGATCAAAACAAATAGAAAGTGCATCCGTTTTGTTATTTATCAAAAAACGTATTTATGTCTATTGGAGCAATAATACGGAATGGAATAGGTATAAATACTTGAAGAATCAGTTTATTAATCCATTTTTAATCGCAAACTTTACTAATGCCGCTGAATTTTTGGTTCCGGTTTTATCGATGAGCTTTTGACGATGCCCCTCTACCGTACGTTTGCTTAGGAAGAGCCGATCTGCAATCTCCAGATTGGTATATCCCTCGCCGATCAGTTGCAGTACTTCCAACTCGCGTTCACTGATCTCAATATCTTCCATAACCTTTTCACTCAACTGAAGCATATCCGGCTGTTTATTGATTTTCTCTAATAAGAGCATGGCTATCTCTTCACACAGGTATCGTCCTCCCTTATAGACATGCTCAATAGCGAACAATAATTCCCCATAGCTCACATTTTTGACCAGATATCCCTTTGCTCCTTTCGCAAATGCATCTGCTACATCCTGACTGTTGTTCAGCATAGAGAGAATAATGACTTTAATGGAAGGAAAACGTGCAGAGAGGGTTTCAACAAGTGTAATACCATCCATATCAGGCATCCCGATATCGGTCATAATAACATCGGGCAAAACACCTCTATCCAACAAATTAATGACTTCATTTCCGTTGTTTGCCTCAGCGATCACACGCATATTGTCTTGCGTATCCAATAACATCTTAATGCCATTACGGACAACCAGATGGTCTTCAGCCAAAATTATATTTATCATAGGTGGTCTAAATATACATTTTAATTATCAATTGATTGCTCCCTTTTTTGTTTTTAATATCTACAGAACCCGAATAAATGGCAATTCTGTTGCTAACTATAAAGAATAAATCCGAATAGGTCACAAATGTTTCGACCTTATCCAAATGTGGATCCAAGAATCCATCCAGGCAGATACATGTCATTTTGTTCTTAATCAGTAACCGCAGGTGGAGCTCACGGGATTGCTGATGCAGAAAGTCTTGACGGAATATATCTTGTATAACACGAAAGCAACAGAGTTGAAAGCCCGGACTTTTCGTGCTTATCTGTGGATCGATCTTATACTTTATGACTGTACTTTCTCTCCGAAAACGGAAAATCAATTCCTCCACAGCTGCTAAGAACCCGGTATTCTGTAGTACAGTTGGATGGAGATCGTTCGCCACATCCGAAAGGTTATAAATAACATCACGAAGCGTTTCTTTTATGGGCAAGATGCGGTCTTCGTGGCCATGGGTTAACATAAAATGCTGTAAGTTCATCCGAATTCCAAATAGATCCTGCGCAATACTGTTACGTAATGTCACACCTGTCTTTTCCAATACTTCCTCATACATCCTCAGAATGCAAGCATGGATATCTTCATCTTCTTCCGTTATCGGGTTGATTCGGAGATCCCTAGTGTTCGAAAAGACAATCGTATAACGGTTTTCGGACTTTCGCTTCCATTTCTTTGTGTACAATGAAACCCAACGGGACTTGTACCCCTCACAATGCAGTTGGATATAGGATAATATACTCCATTTGTCAAACCCGATTTGTCGCATAAAATGTACTATCCGTTCCTTTTCGTTTTTTATAAACAAGTCAAACAAAGACTTCCCTAATAGAGTACTGCTTTTGCTATGACCGAAAAGCTTGCCGATCGGACCGTCTGCCTCCAGTATAGAAAACGCCGGGTCTATGATGATATTGCCTAACGAACTTTTTTGGGATAAAAACTTATTCCACTTATAATCTCTTTGCGTATGATCGCCTAATATCTTTTGTATGGTACCGTCACCACTGACAGTAGCGTATTGATTTTTTTCCTCCATTCAACATTTTTTTAATACGTTTTCAATAGTGGGCGTTACACGTTGAGATACCATATTGACACAAAAATCAAACCTAATATAAACCGTTTAATACGCGTTATTTAATGGATATTTGCGACTTATACGCGTTTAGGATGTAATATATACGTAAACAACTTAGATTATTAATTGTTTGAGCGGTTTTTAAATGGTCACCCGCCCACCTGTCGCAGGGATAGTAGCTCCAGATATATAGGAAGCTGCAGGCGTAGCGAGAAACACATAGATCGGCGCAATCTCAATCGGTTGCCCTGGCCTTCCTATGGGCGTGTTGGCTCCAAACTTTTCGTGATCGGGAATAGTACTGGGAATCAAAGGTGTCCATACCGGTCCCGGAGCTACTGCATTGACCCGTATACCAGAGCCATCCTCGAGAAACAGTTGCGCAAGGCTGGCTGTAAAATTTTGGATCGCTCCCTTTGACGCAGCGTAGGGAAGCAAGGTAGGATTGGGATCGTACGCATTGACAGAAGTGGTATTGATAATGGATCCCCCGGGTGGAATGTGAGACTTCGCATGTTTGACGAGATAGAACATAGCGCTCATATTTGTTTCGAACGTCTTATTCCATTCTTCTGCACTGATATCTTCGACATGTTTGTATGTCATCTGATAGGCTGCGTTGTTGACCAAAATATCTACTTTTCCAAATTGCTTAACACAGGTCTGCACGATATGCTGACAATGCTCTTCATTACGTATATCACCCCGTATCAATACGCCCTTTCTGCCGGCTTTCTCTACCCAACGAAGGGTGTCTTGTGCATCTTCATCTTCGATTTCATCCTTATAAGAAATGACAATGTCTGCACCTTCCCTAGCCATTGTTATTGCGATTGCTTTTCCAATACCGGAATCACCACCGGTTATGATAACAGCCTTGTCTGTAAGCAGGTTATTTCCTTTATAGGAGTCCTCGCCATGATCGGCTTTAGGTTCTAATGCTCCTTCTATACCCGGAACTTCTTGATCTTGCTTTTTAAACGGCGGTGTCGGATATCCTGTTGTAGGATTCTTCTGGTTTTCCATTTCCATTAGCTATCTTTTTTGATGTGTAGGATATAACAAATGGCAAACAAAAAAGATTATACAATAATAACAACCGTTATAAACACGTATCTCAGAGCGCAAAAACACACGCGCAACCGTATTTATAGCAAAGGATTTGAGAGTAGCGTATACTTTTAGCTTCTTTTTAAATTTTTAAAACTATTAGCCGCAAAACAGGTTATTTATAATAGCAGTATGCTCTGCCAACACCTATGATCTATTACTACAATTTAAGATGTCAAAAAAAAGGACAATTATTATTTCAAATCGACTGCCTATACGCATCGAAAAGCGTGACGGCGTATTACATTTCATACCAAGCGAGGGCGGCCTTGCCACAGGACTTGGTTCTATTTACAAACAAAAGGAAAATGTGTGGGTCGGATGGCCGGGATATATCCCAGAAGATGAAGAGGAAAAGAGACGAATTACCGATGAACTGGAACAGTTGAACTTAATTCCGGTTTTCCTAAACGAAGAAGAAATACAAGGTTATTATGAAGGCTTCTCCAATGAGATCCTATGGCCTATCTTCCACTATATCTTATCTTATGCTGTTTTTAACAAAGAATATTGGATGACGTACAAGCACGTCAACACGATATTCTGTGAAGCCGCATTGCGCTTGAATCTCACGCTGAAGGACGAAATCTGGATTCACGATTACCAATTGATGCTGCTCCCACAATTGATACGTCAACACCATGAATTGCTTTCTATTGGTTATTTTCAACATATTCCTTTTCCGGCCGATGAGATATTCCGTTGTATTCCCTGGCGGGACGAACTTCTGGAGGGGCTTCTTGGTGCAGATTTGGTCGCCTTTCATACGTATAACGACGCGCAACATTTTCTCAACGCTTGTATTCATATTTTAGGGCTCTCCTATACGAATAATAGCGTGCAGGTACGGGATCGCCAGATCTTCATCGAAGTTTTCCCCATGGGGATTGACTTTGACAAATTTGATACACTTGCCCAAGACCCATCGATTCATGAAAAGTCGATTTCACTAAAAGAGCATTTTCACAATCGAAAGATCATCTTGTCCATTGATCGATTAGATTACAGTAAAGGTATTATAGAAAGGCTACAAGCATATGAGAATTTATTACAACTCTATCCTGAACTTCGCGACAAGGTCGTATTGTATATGCTGGTCGTACCTTCTCGGGATACCGTGCCACAATATAAAGCGCTGTTGGATGAAGTCGATCGTATGGTAGGACACATCAATGCAGTTTACGGTTTCAACGAATGGACGCCTATTGCCTATTTTTACAACTCCCTACCCGTTGAGGAACTGTCGGCCTTGTATGTAGCGGCAGATATTTGCCTGGTAACGTCACTACGGGACGGCATGAATCTAGTCTGTAAGGAGTATGTTGCCAGCAAGGCCCAAAGCTTGGAAGGGGTTTTGATCTTAAGCGAACTTGCCGGAGCAGCCAAAGAACTGACGGATAGTATTCTTATTAATCCAAATGCAATTGACGATATTACATATGCCATACATTTAGCTATTCACATGCCACTGGAAGAGCAGCGAAAACGAATGGAAAAGAATGTGGAAATTGTCAAAAAATTCAACATTTACCACTGGGTAAAAATCTTTTTCCTCCGCCTACGCGAAATAAAGAGCATTCAACACAAACGTATTTCCCGTAAGATTCATCCTGAACTCCTAAAAAAGCTCATGGAAGAATACCAATCCAGCCAACGGCGTATATTTTTCCTGGACTATGACGGCACCCTCGTCGGCTTTAAAAAAGATGCGGAGAAAGCTCAGCCAACGGATAGGATATATAAACTACTCGACGCACTACAACAGCCATCAGCCAACCAGATTGTGATTATCAGTGGACGCTCTTACACTTCTCTAAATCAATGGTTTAATACGAAAGATTACTTTCTGGTGGCCGAACACGGAGCCTGGAGCAACTACCCTACGCATCAATGGGAAAGTAAACATCATTTGACGACACGCTGGAAAACGCCCGTAAAACGTATTATGGATAAATTCGTCAACTTGACTCCGGGCGCGCTAATCGAAGAAAAAAGCTTTTCACTCGCCTGGCACTACCGAAGGGTACAAACGGGGCTCGGGCAAATGCGCTCGCAGGAACTTATTGAAAGCCTACGATATTTGTTGCCCCAATATGACCTACAATTACTGAATGGCGACAAGGTTATCGAAATCAAAAGCAATGCGTTGAATAAAGGGAAATCGGCAATGGATATCGTGCGCGACTTCAATCCCGATTTTATATTTGCCATTGGTGACGATTCGACGGACGAGGATATGTTTTACGAATTGCCCGATACGGCCGTTACTGTCAAAGTCGGCAACAAAAATTCAGCGGCTAAATATTATGTAGAGACCCAGGAAGACGCAGTCGAATTAATTGATTATTTTGTACAGCAGCAATCAGAAAACGAGTAATGAACACAAAGAAACACACCTATGATAGCGGAATTATAGGCAATTGCGCTTATATCGCCCATATCGAAAAAAATAGTAATGTCAATTGGCTTTGTTGGCCGTCCTTTGAGGATTCTTTCGTTTTTGGGGGACTTCTGGATGATGAGCGTGGGGGACAATTTAGTATTCTGCCGCAAGGAGAAATCCAACAATCGAAACAATACTATATCGAAAACAGCAACATTTTATGTACAAAGATCGAAAGCCAGGACGGGAGCTATCTCATCACCGATTTTGCTCCTCGCTTCGAACAATATGAGCGTTATTACAAACCGTTGATGCTCATTCGGAAAGTTGAACCCCTGTCTGGACATCCTAAAATACGTGTCACCTGCACCCCTACTTATCAATATGGCGAGCAACGGCTGGCAAAAAACCGGGGGAGTAACCATATTCAGTTTGAAGGCACACACATCAAGATGCGGCTCGTTACCAACATGCCGATAAGCCATTTCTTCGACAACTTCAGTTATTTATTGAGTGAACCTGTCTATCTGATACTGACTTTTGGTAGTTCCTTCGAAGCCCCGATAGCACGGACTGCCGAGGACTTTCTGGTGCGCACTAAATTATACTGGAACAAGTGGGTGAAAAATGCATCTATTCCGGCCTTTTACCAAAAGGAAGTCATACGGTCGGCATTGGTCCTTAAACTGCATCAATATGAAGATACGGGCGCAATTATCGCTGCAAGTACCACAAGCTTGCCCGAATATCCCGGTTCGGGAAGAAACTGGGACTATCGCTTTTGCTGGGTTCGGGATAGTTATTATGTACTGACAGCACTGAGCCATATCGGTCACTTCGAAGAAATGGAAAAATATGCGGCGTATATTGCGAACATTACACAGTCGGACTCGGGAAGATTGCAACCGCTGTATGGAATTATGGGCCAAGCTAAACTCACGGAAAAAACCTTAGATTATCTCAAAGGATATCGGGACAACCAACCTATACGGATAGGAAATCAGGCCTTTGAACACGTACAAAATGATGTATATGGACAGGCGATGATTGCGCTTCTCCCCCTCTTCACCGATTATAGGTTCAGATATCAAAATCTGGCATCGGCGAAGGAATGGACGACATTTATCCTGAATAAAATAACCCTGACGATTGATGAGGAGGATGCGGGGATATGGGAATTTAGAAATTTCGAAAATCGACATTGTTACTCCAATTTATTTCAATGGGCCGGTGCTTCCGCTGCACTCAAAATAGCCAAGCAATATAAGCTTGAAGATATTGAAGAGCAGGCTCAACGCCTCCGTGAACGAGCAGCAGAACACATAGAAAGCTGCTTCGACAGCGAAAATGGTGTGTATACCAATGCAACGGATAGCCAAAATCTGGACGCCTCCACCCTACAGCTGATCATGATGAAGTATCTCGATCCGACATCAGAAAAAGCACAACGGCATCTAGCGGCACTGGAAAGCGAACTGAAAGGAGAACAAGGTTTATTTTATAGATATCTTCACAAAGATGATTTTGGCAAACCGAAATCAACATTTTTGGTCTGTGCATTTTGGTATGTAGAAGCATTAGCTTGTGTAGGACGACTCGATGAAGCCCAAGAAGTTTTCAAACAGTTGCTCTCTTTCGGTAATCACCTGATGTTATTCAGCGAAGATATCGATGATCATGACGGTAGCCAGTGGGGTAACTTTCCGCAGACGTATAGTCATGTGGGATTAGTAAATGCGGCTTATCGGATTGCGATGAAATTGGACAATCCTACTTTCTTTGATAACCTTAACGAATAAAAAAACAGTAAACAACGGTGTTGTCTACTGTTTTTCACTTATTAAATCAAACTAGATAGCTACATTACTAATTCACCTTTATTTGCACTTTTCTTTGCAATATCGGTGAGCAATTCGTCTGTCATTTTCTCTTGGTCCAATATTTCCCGTAATATCTGGGCTACTTCATCATGTTGCATAAGCTCGGCGTATGTAGCCATGCACCCATAGGACGCAATCTCATAATGCTCTATCTTTTGTGCTGCTGAAATTAAGGCCGCGTCCGAGGCCTCGCTACCTTCAAAGTCTGATTCGATTTCTTCTGCTTCCTTTATCAGACCTTCCATCGCTTTGCATTTTTTACCGCGTGCCGGTATTTGCAAATGCTCAAAAGCCTCTTTCAACTTTTCAATATGAGTTTCTGTTTCCTCATGGTGTTTTTCGAAAGCGGCACGGAGATCTTCGTTCTGGCTCGCTTTAGACAACTTCATCAAACCCTTCAACAATTGACGCTCTGCATTGAGCATATCTTTCATCTCATCCACTAATAACTCATGCAAATGGCTGTTAGGCATACTGTTTTTGTCTTGTTTAGTGTTCTTTTCCATAATACTACCTGATTTTTATTTGTTATGTCAATATAAAACATGTGAAATTCAGGATCGTTCACAAGATTTACAAAGTGAGTACTAACACGTGTTAAACAAAATTATCTGCTATAAAAAACAGGTGTTTTTTCCGGTCATTACGGTCTGATTTTTGAATTCGATATACAACGGAATATTCCGCAAACTTAAAATCTTACGGTCATGGCAAAGAATCATGGAAAACAGATCAAAGACGATGAGAAATACGAGGCTTTACGCCGCGAAGGAGCAAGTAAAGAAAAGGCAGCCCGCATCGCCAACACGCCGAATGCAGGAAAGAAAGGTGGCAAAAGCAAGCCACTTGATGAGCGAACAAAAGATCAACTACTCGCCGAAGCAAAAAAAATTGGAATTAAGGGACGGCATAGCATGACCAAAGGCGAACTCACCGATGCCATACGTCATCACTGATCCGCGCGGCTAGCACTATCAACTTTTGTACTATCTGCACGTGCTGTATCCAATGGGTCGTAGAGCGTTACATCATTTGAATTTAGGTTGTAACGTTGTTTGTCCATTTCTGTTACCGCACCCGGATCCCCTGCACTTCCTTTATCTTCCGTATTCGAATGGCAGGCCACTAGGCCAAGAGATAAAAAAATAACGCCTATGAAGTATGTCAATTTATCCATAACTGTTTTGTTTTTCTAATAATTTAAAAACAACCAAACAGTCCAGACGTTCTATATTAAAAAAAATACCGTATTTATACCCATAAAACCCCGGCTCACTACGCGGATTTTCAAGAATAAATACTTGTTTCACTATATTACGAATACAATATCCAATAGATTGTATTATTTTTAGTCCCGTGAAAAACATAAGGCGGTGACAAAGACGCTACATCCATCTATGAAAGATATAAGTTCGTTTTCTATATCTCATTTACAAGATTTTGGATATCTGATTGTGGCAAACACGCAGTTGGATATACTTGGGATAAGTGAATGTGCACGTGTATGGGCAGATGAAGATCCAGAGAAAATTTTAGGCAGTTCGCTTGAAATCTTCTTTCATAAAATTTTTAATATTTCCAGTTACAGCTTTATGCAGGTCATCAGCGAGCTAACGGAAAATAGAATCCCACGCCAGATTATTACCAAGAAAATCGACAATCAGCTCTATTACTTCAAATTGAGTTTATGCGACGAACTACTTTATATTGAATGGGAGAAGCAACAAAAGAAACACATCTTGTCGTCCAAGATGAATGAGTTGGGCTTCCTGTTCGATCACTCCTATCCCACGGATTGGAAATTCGTTTGTAGCGCGTTAAATAGGCTACTGAATTTTGATAGGGTATTCGTTTTACAAGTATTGGAAACAGGTCATAGTAAGGTTATTGCGGAACATGCGGCCAATGGCAAACTGCTGTTTCATAAAAAGGAGTTTTCGCAACGTTTTATGCCGCCGTCAGTCCTCTCTTACTATGAAACACAATCCTATCGATATATTCCAGATCTTGCCCGATCATCACAGCAATTTTATACAACAGATGATTCGTTGAATATGCTGTTGAGCCAACTGGTCTGCCCGCCTGAACTTCATGAATTATACCTCAAAAATATAGGGGTAAATGCGGCTCTTTTCTTTCCGCTCTTTATCAACGACCAGTTTTGGGGGCTTGTAATCGCACACAACGACAAACCAAAGAAAGTCGATTTACAGAAACGGAAACTGTGCTCCTTTATCGTACAAAATGCAATGAGCAAATATGAAAATTTGGTCAAACAGGGGCTTTTGGATTTTAATCAGCAAATCTTGCAGACAGAGATCGTCTTCAAAGAGAAGCTGGCGACTAATAAAACGGTAAACTGCGCTATGGTAAATAACATGGACTTGCTGATGCAGATGACCAAAGCAGACGGTTTAGCAGTATACCATCAAGGGGATCTGTTCTTCCATGGATCGTGCCCGAAAACAAATCAGTTTTACGAGATTATCCATTATATCCAAAAAACAACCGATAAAACTATATTCAAAGACTATAATTTCAAACTCAATCATGGGCAATTTATTTCGGAAGATCTCCCTTTTGCAGGGCTACTGTCTTATATGGTAGGTAAAGATAAAGATCATTATTTGGTATGGTTCCGGAAAGAGACGGTTTCTACAATAACGCAGATGGAAGTTCGCGAAGGCATAATACATATATGGGAGGAGTCCATTCGTGATTCGGCTATTCCCTGGGATGGAAGTGAGCTGAATTTTGTGCAATGTCTACACCGGATTGTCAATGAATCCATTATTTATAAAACCAAGGAAAAATCTTTACTAACCGAAGAACTCCTTGCTATGAACAATGAGTTGGAAATGTTTACTTTCACATTGTCCCATGACCTTAAAAACCCTTTATCCATTCTAAAAATGGGCTTGCAGTTTTTGGAAGTATCGGACTCGACTTTACCTGCCGAAAAACGTATGCATTGGTATAAAAACCTATTAGGTAGTATCCTTAATATTGAAGATATCATCAACAACATCGTCACGGTTAGTCAAAACAAGACGACTGCCATGGCGAAGGACCCGGTGCCGATGTCTTATACAATCCGTAAGCTTTCTCAGGAAATGACTATGCTTTATCATACCGAGCAATGTCAATTTCACTTTGGAAAGCTCTTTCCTTTATGGGGAGAAAAAAGTGCACTGTATCAGGTATTCCTGAATTTAATCGGAAACGCTGTAAAATATTCCAGTTCAAAACAAAAACCACAAATCTGGATCGATAGCCTGCAAGACGAAAAAGAGGTATGCTATAGCATTAAAGATAATGGCATAGGCATACCTCCAAATTCATTACCTCACATCTTTGATATGTTTTCACGTGCACATAATACACAACATTTTCAAGGATCGGGTATCGGATTATCTCTAGTCAAAAGAATTATGGACCGTCTGGGTGGAAAGATAGAAATTCACTCCCAGGAAGCCGAAGGAACGGAAATAAAATTATATTTCCCGCTCGTATCTGATTTTCCATCGTCCATGCTTTTGGAAAACTAAGGCAACCCATCTACAACATGTTATTCCATGCGATCCAGCCACGCCTCGACTTCTTCTCTGGTCTTTCCGGTGGTTTTTTGTATACGACCTAATAATTCGTCTTCTTTTCCTTCTTCGTACAAAAGATCATCGTCAGTAAAGTCAGCATATTGTTGTTTTACTTTTCCTTTAAGCTCGTTCCAACGGCCTTTCCATGTTAATTTGTTCATAATATTCTCCTTTATTTAAATGTTCGTTTCCTTAATAACAAAATGCTTGATGCTTAGTTGACTGCAAGCTATAAATTCAGGTATTTATCACGTGGGATAGCGGATTAGTACTGAATTTTGGATTTTACGAAGTCATGTTACAACCATATCCTCCTATCTGTTGTTATTATCTTGTAATCTTTAACATTCACGCATAAATAAAAAACATGAAAATCGCCATTATAGGCACATACCCACCCAGACAGTGCGGTATTGCTACCTTCACTTCCGATCTTTACAAATCTCTTGCACATTCTTCCGAGGAGAAACCGACTATTGTTGCCCTATCGGATGGTAGTGAGTCCTACTTCCCGACGGAAGTTTCCATTGTCATCGAAAAGGATAAAAAAGAATCATACCGACGAGCTGCCACGCTTATCAACACTTTTGATGTCTGTATTATCCAACACGAATATGGGATATTTGGCGGCGATGCCGGAAACTACATTGTTGACCTTGCGCAATCGCTGACCATTCCGGTCATAAGCAATCTACATACGGTATTATCGGAACCTAATCCCGAGGAAAGAAAGGTGTTAAGACAACTTGCCCAGTATAGTGATAAGGTAACTGTCATGACGAAGCGCGCCGTGGAAATGCTTAACCATATTTATCATATAGACCGAACAAAAATTGCACTCATACCACATGGTGTTCCGCAATTTAGTTATAAACAGACAGACGCCAAGAAAAGCTTAGGATTGGAAAACAAAAAAGTGATGTTAAGTTTTGGTTTCTTAGGCCCAAACAAAGGTCTTGAAACGGCTATCGACGCTGTCTCAACCGTGGAGTGTCCCGATTTTGTGTATATTATCTTAGGCTCTACACATCCTAATATTCTTCGAAAAGAAGGTGAAGCCTACCGACGGTCCTTGCAGGAAAAAGCCGAAGACTTGGGAATAGCCAACAAAATTTTATTTATTAATGAATTTGCCTCGGAAGATCTGTTAGTACAGTACTTAAGTGCCTGCGACATCTATGTAACGCCCTATCCACACGAAAATCAGATCAGCAGCGGAACACTTTCCTTCGCTATCGGTGCCGGTGCGGCAGTGCTTTCTACACCTTACTGGTATGCCAAGGATTTATTGGATGAAGATCGGGGATTATTGTTCGACTTTAAAGATACCGCGGCCCTATCGACATTGATCAATCAGCTTTTAACGAACCCGATTCTATTAGCGAAATACCGCCGGAATGCGGCAAGCTATGGTCGACACATGAGTTGGACAAATGTAGGCAAGATGCAGCTCAACCTTATTCATGAGCTCTTATCACCCCCTATCTTTATTTCGGCAGTAGGGCGTCCTCTTCCTTTAGCGTTGAAGTCCGGGCAAAATAAGCTATCGTCTTAATGGCAAGATCAGCAGCTACACCCTTCTTCGATATACCCACACTAAAAGTTCATATCCCCGGCTTACCGGATATGAATCTTTCGCATATCCAACGGCTTACAAACAACGTCGGAATTATGCAACACGCCCGATATGCAACACCAAACTATCATCATGGCTACTGTCTGGATGATAATGCACGTGCATTGATGTTGACGTCAATGATATACGAGCTGTGGCCATCGAACGAAATAAAGAATCTGATGAGTACTTATCTGGCCTACATCAACTATATGCAGGCAGAAGATGGAAAGTTTAGAAATTTTTTATCATTCGATCATCAATTTTTGGATGAGGAAGGTACCGAAGATAGCTTTGGCCGTACAATCTGGGCGCTTGGCACATTACTCCGAATCACAACGTTAAACGATTTCATTCCACTCAGCCGGGAACTGTTTATTAAAGCATTGCCCCATATCACACAATTGAGGTCGCCACGTGCAGTAGCCTACAGTTTATTAGGCTTGCTTCATTATGACCAACGCCATCCTCAAGACAAGGAAGTCTGGGGGGCTATAAAATCATTATCCTATTATTTAGTCGATGAATATCGCCAAAACTCCTATGGAAAATGGTATTGGTACGAAAAGATTATAACCTATGACAACGCGGTCATACCACTTAGTTTACTCCGTTCCGCGCAGTTATTAGAAGATGACGCTATGTTGAAGATCGGGCTACAAAGTGCAGGATTCTTAGATTCATTGCTCTTTGAAAACGATTATCTTTCTACTATAGGAAACAAAGAATGGTATTTCCATGATGGTATTCGCAGTACGTTTGGCCAACAAGCTGTGGAGATCCCCTCCATTATCCTGCTTTATAAGCAGCTATGCCGTATGACACAGGAGGCCGGGTACAGCCAGCGTATGCTTGACTCCTTTGCCTGGTTCTTCGGAAAAAATATACTTGGCTTATCAGTTTACGATAAAGGAACCGGGGGTTGCCACGACGGTCTGGATAGTCATGGTGTGAACATGAATCAAGGGGCAGAAAGTACGATGAGCTTCTGGTTGGCCTACATATATATGTGCAGCTCTTTTAACTGATCTTATTGGTCATCAACACTTCCAACAAATCATCTAAAGGAATAGTTGCATAGGTAGAAGCATGATCTGACATCGCATAGGGAATAATTAAATGGCCATTGTGCAGCATCTGCCCACAAGAATAGACCACGTTAGGTACATATCCTTCTCGCTCCTCCGCATTCGGATAAAGGAGTGGTTTATTGAGTTTTCCAATGACCTTAGTGGGATCATCAAGATCCAACAGGATCGCACCTATAGTATACTCCCGCATAGGGCCAACACTATGTGTCAGGACGATCCAGCCTTTTGGTGTCTCGATCGGTGAACCACAATTGCCCTGTTGTACAAACTCCCATGGAAATTCCGGCTCTTTAAGCAGAGTTACATCCTGATGCCAATTGATAATATCTTCTGAAAATGCGATATAATTATTCTCACCATCTATCCGACATAACATCGCATATTTTCCATGTATCTTGCGCGGAAAAAGAGCAGGTCCTTTATTGGCAATCTTGCCGTTGATAGGCTGTACTTTAAAATGTACAAAATCCTTTGTGGATAAAAGCTTGGGCAGGATTGTAAGTCCGTCGTATGCAGTATAGGTGGCATAATATGTGGTTTTCCCTTTTTCATTGGTAAACTTGACGAAACGAGCATCTTCTATACCGTTTTTTTCCGTCGCAGCTAAAGGAAATATGACGCGCTCGGATATCGATGTATCCAGGGAATAGGTCATTTCGTAATGCGACGATGCAAGCCACATGATATGTTTCATCAGGGTCAACCCTTCAAGATCCAAGTCATTTTCCACCTGTATCTCCGATACAAAACGCCGGAGTTCTTCATAGGTAAAGGTCTCGGTAAACTTCGCATTAATAAGAGCCAACATGTCTTCTTCCGGATCGTGTATCTGCAATAGCTTTTCGATAAAATCGGCCTTCTGATAAGCATGACTTTTAAATTGCTCTGGTTTTTCTAATAGCTTTCCGACCTCATCCAATTGTATATTCAGGTGCTTATCAATAATAGCCGAGCGGAATACGATTGAGGAAACATGCCCTTCTCCCGTAGCCCGAAAGCTGAGAATGATACGTTTCTCCCCATCTTTGAGCTGCGTTTGATCCGGTGCTTCGACAACCGAAGGATTAAAAAAGGCAGCGGCTTCCACAGAATATTCCATCGTAAAATATGCACCTATCAAGAGCTTATCGTGCGCAGAGAAAACCCAGTCTTTTAACTGTGCTTCAGGCACTTGTTCTACCGCACGTTTATAGTTTCTTTTCCAGATATCGATGATGCTTCGATGGCGCTTTGAAAAATTGCGTAGTAATTGATTGAGCGTCTCTTGTTTCTGCTGTTTATCCATAGCTAAAATCCGGTTAACAACCCGTATCGTGCGGGATAATCCCAGATTAAAATAGCGCGCCAGTACACGCTTGGAGTCAGGTTTAAAGAACACATTTTTACGATTAACATGTAAACTCATATAAGGATACTTTCTTTAATAACGATATTCGAACAAATTTTGTTTGCTTCTTTTCTTTCTAATATGTCCTTATCGATACTGTTATGATGATTCTTCCGGCGTAGCCGTCTTGTATCTGCGTTGGATAATGGCTTTGATCTGATTATGCCAGGTTATAATATTGCCGATGATGAGTGCTTCTTTCATGCCACTTTTAAAACGTGTTTTCATAATACGTTTAACCAGCATATGCCCTACCTCGCCATTTTCCTTTACCCGCCCCAAAAGACGCATGGAAATAAATGCCATCAACGAAGCAAAAAGGAACAGAAAATTCCATTCATGGAGATAAAGCAACTTTCCTGCGGACTGAAGTTCGGGGGATATCCACTCAATCGTAATACGAAGTTCCCGCTCGTCGAATATATCGACCAATATACCTCCGATGATAGGCCCTAAGGCTGCAAATAAAGAAGAAACAATATTTTTCATGGAGATAAAAACAACAGCATCCTGTTTGGGGGCTAATTTAAGCCCGATATTGGTTAGCGCTAAGTTAATTCCCGCCGTGGATATACCGGTAAATACGTGAATGATAAAAAGGAGCCCGAGATTAAGTATGTTTCTCGAATATATTCCTACAAAAATCCACAGTAAGATACAGACGATATAGATTGGAGCTGAAAGCATAATAATACTTTTGTTGCTGTAGCGATCCGACAACCTTCCCCATTGATACAAGGTAAGTACGCTGAATAATTGAGACACAACGGTCAGAAAGATGACAACCGTCATAGACAAACCGAGACTCTTTAACATAAAAACGATAAAAAAAGGGATCGCTAGATTAATGGAGAAGGTCCATGCGGCATTAAAAATTAACAATCGGCGAAAATTGACGTTTTTAAGTGGTAAGACCAACAACTGTAATAAATTCCCTTCGCTCATAGAAGAATAAGGTTCTGGAGCGCGGGATAGGAAAAAAGTCCCTATTAAACCAATAAGACCGGCAGTAGCAAAATAAAAAGCATACAATGCAAACATATTGTCAGGCATGTTTGCTTGAACGTAATCGGCTAATACAGCGACAAACAAACTGAGAATAATATTGACAATCTGCATATATCTACTTCTTTTTGAAAAGTAAGAACCTAACTGATCTTCAGGTACTAAGTCTTTAATCCATGAATTCCATCCTGCCCCACCCACAGAACTAAAGAAATAATGAACAAACATACAAAGCATCAGCAGGTAAATACTCGATTTGTCAGGAAGGTAGAGCATAATAGCTACAATAATTAATGGAAGACGAGCCAAAAAAACAGAAGAAACGGTTATTAATCTGCGGTTAGGATAATACCGCATCCATATAATCGATAAAAGCTGCGCCAGATTTGTTAATGTGGGAAAGGCTGCCAGTAACCCAATCTGAAAGTTTGAAGCGCCTAAAAGTAAGGCAACAGCTACCAAGAAAACACCGCTGGTAAGGCAAACCACCACTTCGGAGGCCAAACCATCTATAATGACCATCTTTAATCCTTTATCTACCTGTTCTTTATGTAAATGCGTTTCTGGTGCCAGCATGAATGTATTTATTTCACCTTCATGAACACTTAAGGTACAATGTTCGTTCGCCATCCTTTTATTTCGGTATAAAAAAGACAACCCATCGTATTTATCTTTTTCTTTTCAGGTATTTAACGAACAACCAAAACCTAAAAGTCAATGTTCATACTGTACACAATTTAAAACACAAGAAAATGAGAAGAGAAACGAACAATGCTACGAAGAGACTAGGTCTGGTGGTAGCTATTTCATTGGTCCAAAATAATCCAGGCATGCCAGGAGAAGACGATGATATCCCCTATTCTTCACAACCGACCGAAGAATCTGCTGGTCAGGAGCCTATAGAGAATTTACCTCCTGAGCAACCAGATGTCTATCCGTTGGAAAGAGATGAAGAGACTGACATCGATGAAATCGAAGAAAACGAGCCTATGGAGTCTCCCGAAATTGACGAAATTGAAAGACCGGAACCGGATATCGAGGAAATTAACCCCGACAGAGATCCGGAAATAGATACGGGTTATGGAGAGGAGGAGTAAATTGTGATAGCTGAACATCAAAGGCCTCGGATTCTTACCTGGAATATTCATGGTTCGTATCTTTATTATCTTTCACTAGGCGATTATATTATTTACGTGCCATACAACGAGCAGCGCTCTGACCGTTATGCTGGCCGAGGAACAACTTTCCCATTTGGAAACAACGTTATTGAAATTCCGGCGCATGAAATAAAAGGTATTGAATTTGATCTTATTCTTTTTCAGGCCGACGAAAATTATCTTATCGATCAACATGAATTACTATCGGAAAGCCAGCGTACCCTGCCCAAGATCTATATCGAACATGATCCTCCATGGGGACATCCTACTGATGAGGTACATCCAATAAAGGATAAAAATATCACGCTGGTTCATGTAACGCACTATAATCGCCTGATGTGGAAGGCTGATCTCCCAGATATACGCGTTATCTGTCACGGTGTGACAGTAGGCCCTGTTACCTATCATGGTACGATAAAAAAAGGGATCGTCGTCATTAATAACTTGCCCTCAAGAGGAAGGATGTTGGGATTAGATATTTTCAATAAAGTGCGCGAGGTCATACCGTTGGATCTGGTGGGCATGGGATCCGAAGATTATGGTATAGGTGAAGTTCTCCATCCTCAGCTGCCCGCCTTCATGAGTCAATATCGTTTTTTCTTTAACCCGATACGATATACGAGCTTAGGTCTTTCGGTATGTGAAGCTATGATGATTGGAATGCCGGTTGTGGGTCTGGCGTGTACAGAACTACCTACCGTGATAAAAAATGAAGCATCCGGATTCGTGCATAATGACATAAATTATTTAATAGATAAGATGAGCCTGTTACTGGATGTACCGTCCGTGGCCTATGATATTAGCTATGCGGCGAGTCAACGAGCTAAAGAACTCTTTGCTATCGAAAGGTTTACAACAGAATGGCGTCAATTATTCATCGAAAAAATTAACAGTGCTATAAAAGAACAATAACATGAGAAAGAAAATTGCCTTTATCAGTGACCATGCTTCTCCCCTTTCTACTTTAGGTGGTGTAGACAGCGGTGGACAGAATGTATATGTGGCCGAGGTTGCCCGAAGTTTGGCCACTATGGGATATTTTGTTGATATATACACCCGAAGAGAACAGACCGAAATAGCCGAAGTGGTAGATTTCGCCCCCGGAGTTCGCGTTATCCACATTACCGCCGGACCGCCAACACCTATACCCAAGGAAGAGCTCTTTATCTACATGACCGAGTTCAGCGAACAGATGATTAATTTTATAGATGAAGAACAACTTGATTACGACCTTGTGCACGCGCACTTTTGGCTGTCGGGAATGGTAGCGATGGATATAAAGAGACAGTTGAATATCCCTTTCGTGATTACCTTCCATGCCCTAGGTGCTGTGCGCAGAATACACCAAGGTGAGGCCGACAAATTTCCAAAACAGCGTGAGCAAATCGAGCAGGAAATTATCTGGCATGCGGAAAAAATAATTGCAGAATGCCCGAACGATATGAAAGACCTGATGGAGCTCTACTATGCCCCACAGGAAAAACTTGAAATCATCCCTTGTGGATTCAATCCATCAGATTTTTATCCTATACCAAAGGATGAAGCGAAAGAAACACTCGGCCTGGCTCCCCACTACCAATATGTGTTGCAGTTGGGTAGAATTGTCCCCCGCAAGGGTATTGATAATGTCATAGAGGCCTTCGCTCATATTCATCAGGATATGCCGCTGTTAAGATTGCTTATCGTCGGTGGCAATGCAGAAGAAAAGCCAATTGATACAGAAATGGAACGTCTGCAAAACCTCTGCCGTGAAAAGGGTGTAGAACAACAGGTGATGTTCACCGGAAATAAAGAACGCGAAATTCTTAAATATTATTACAGCGCATCGGATATCTTCATTACTACACCCTGGTATGAACCCTTTGGAATTACACCCTTGGAGGCCATGGCCTGCGGCACGCCGGTCATTGGATCAGATGTAGGCGGAATCGCATTCACTGTTCGAAAAAATGAAACCGGCAAACTGGTGCCACCCAAACGTCCGGAATTATTGGCAAAGGAAATGTTATCGCTGCTGACGAACAAAAATCAGCTGAAAACTATGAGTAAACAGGCTATCGAATATGTTCGTAATACATTTACCTGGAAAACTGTTAGTGAACAGATCGGCGAGTTGTACGAAAAGATCATTCCAGTATGTCGGGATAAAAAGAAACTCCAACACCTGAAAGAGTATTTTCATCAGGCGTCACAGACATTCATCAAAGCTGCCGAGGTCTTGCCGCAGCAAATTGCTACTGTTGCAGAGGAAATGTGTCAGGTATTAGCGACCGACCGTAAGATTTTAATATGTGGAAACGGAGGAAGCGCTGCGGAAAGCCAACATTTTGTCGCGGAGTTGGTGGGACGATTCGAAATCCCCAAAAGAGCGGGGTATGCGGTCATGTCACTCAATACCGACAATGCAGTCTTAACAGCGTGGGCCAATGACTTCGGTTACGACCACGTCTTCCAACGTCAGGTCCAATCATTGGGCAACTCCGGTGATATGTTGATCTGTCTAAGCACAAGCGGCAACTCACCCAATATTATTCATGCGTTGAAAGAGGCAAACGATAAGGGTATGGTTACCGTCAACCTCTTAGGCAAGGATGGCGGAAAAGCAGCACAATATGCGGACATCAATATCGTTGTCCCTTCTGAAGACACCGGACGTATCCAAGAAGTTCATCTCCATATTATCCATCAGCTTTGCTGGCTCGTGGAAAACCAAATGGAGGAAATGGTTCCGGCGAAACAAGACAAAAAAATAAGTAAACTCATCGCATAAACTATGTATAAAGCGGTCTTTTTAGACAAAGATGGTACGTTAGTAAAAGATGTTCCCTATAATGTGGCCATCGAAAAGATTAAGTTCTATCCGGATATATTTCGCCCACTGCAACAATTATGTCAGGCAGGCTATAAATTGATCGTAATCAGCAACCAATCTGGTATATCTAAAGGATATTTTATCGAATCGGAGCTGATAAGGGCTTTTGATTTCCTGACTACATATCTAGGCGGTCATGCTATTCCGATAATAGACTATTATTATTGTCCACATGCTGAGGGACTAAAGGAACCGGAATGCACGTGCCGGAAACCACAACCGGGTTTACTTATGCAAGCGGCACAGGAACATGCAATTGATTTATCCAACTCCTGGATGATCGGCGATATCATGGCCGACGTTGCCGCCGGAAATGCCGCTGGATGCAAAACCATACTGCTGGATAGAGACCAACACTATCGGACAGAGGTCGAGAGCACCATATATGCTCATCGCCCAGACTACGTATGTGGAGATTTTTTCGACGTATGGAGTACAATTATAAATGACAAAAATTAAACGCTATGAACACACAGACAATAAACCTTGTAGACCAGTTCAAAAACAAGAAAATACTCGTCATCGGTGACTTTATATTAGATAAATATCTGGATAGTACCTGCACACGGCTTGCACCGGAATCGAGTATACCCGTATTGGATATCAAGGGACAAACCTCCTGTTTGGGTGGATCAGCAAATGTAGCGCTCAATTTACATAATTTGGGTGCTCAGGTATGCTACATCACTGTACTCGGCCAGGATGAGTCAGCCAAAACGGCTTTAGAGCTTCTCCAAGCACACGGCATTCATTCTTTATACATCCATTTCACCGAAAAAAGTGCCACACTCACAAAAACAAGACTTTGTAAAGATGGCCAATTGCTTTACCGTCTGGACGTCGGCAATAAGATCCGGTTCGACGAGCGTACAAATAATGCCTTACTTAAAGATGTTGAAAAGGCTTATACTGGATGTGATGCTGTTTTTATATCGGATTATGGCAAGGGCACCATCACACATCAGATCATTGATCTATTACAAAAGCTGAAAGAAAAAGACGATAAAGTATTGGCCGTCGATAGCAAAAATTATGAAAAATATAAGTCATTGTCACCTACGATAATCAAACCCAACTATGAAGAAGCGCTTCATCTTGTGGGTGAGCAACCTGCTGCGGACAGGGTAACACAAGCCATGCATTGGAGTAATAAAATATGGGATCTTTCCCACGCACAGATTATCGCGCTGAGCTTGGATAAGGACGGTGTTATATTAAGCAGACGCCATACAACCGCGCTGCACTTTAAAGTGGATGAAGTACCGGTTCGAAATGTATCCGGTGCCGGAGACACCTTTCTGGCTGCTTTTCTTTTGGCTCACCTTGCTGGAGCGTCAGATTTTGATATGGCAAAAATAGCATGTGCGGCAGCCACTACCAGTATACAAAAAGAGACTACTGCAACATGTACTGAACCAGAACTGAAATTTAGCCTTATTGCTAAAGAAGACAAAGTGTTAACACATGTGGATACAGCGAGATGCCTGGCAGACACATTACATATACAAAATAAGAAGATAGTTTTTACAAACGGATGCTTTGACATCTTCCATTCTGGGCATGCCCATTACTTACGACAAGCTCGGGAACTAGGGGATATACTTATTGTAGGTGTTAACACCGACGAAAGTGTACATCGTCTTAAAGGTGCACATCGTCCCATAAACCGCCTGACCGATCGTATTGAAGTATTGAAAGGTCTGCAATCTGTCGATTATGTAATTCCATTCGGCGCAGCGGAAAACGATACTCCAGCAGAGCTCATCCAAGCCTTAAAGCCTTCCGTATTTGTAAAGGGCGAAGATTACAAAGATCATGTACTTCCGGAAAAAGATGTATTGGATGCCTTAGAGGTCGAGGTGGTGTTTCTACCCTATATTCCGCATCAGTCTACCACAAAGATTATCGAACGGGTTCAAACCAACGATAGAGTGGTGTTAAAGAAAATAAGCTGATGAAAGCGTGGAAAGACTGTAAGAATTTATTGGTCATACGCTTAGATAATATGGGCGACCTTATTATGAATAATGCCGCATTCATGGAAATTCGAGAAAAGTTACCCTCTTGTAAGGTAACTTTACTCACTTCCAGCGTGGCAACCCCCATTGTTCCTTATCTCGGTACCGTTGACAGTCATATTATTTTTGACACACCATGGATGAAATTAGAGCATACGGATCAACCGGCTAAAATTTTGCATCTTGTCGAAAAATTACGTACCTATCAATTTGATGGATGTATAATTTTTAGTGTTTATAGTCAAAATATTCTAGCGACGGCGTTATTAACTTACCTTGCTGAAATTCCCTTGCGTACAGCTTATAGTCGCGAAAATCCGTATCAACTGCTTACGCATTGGTTTCCAGATCCTGAACCATTATCTCAAATCAATCATCAGATAAAAAGAGATCTGATGCTCTTACAGATGCTCGATATTGATCCGGACCTCCGTAGGCTACCCCAACTTCGGCTTTATCGCGATATTTATCCCGATGCAACACCTTCCCTTGAAGACTGGGCACTTCCAGCTAGTTATATTATCGTTAATATGGAAGTTTCCGAACCAAAGCGTCAGTTTCCAAGCCAGCATGCCAACGAACTACTTCGAAGTTTATTGAACAAAGGAGAATGGATCATTTTCACCGGACAATATGAGAGTGATTATCTGCAAGACTGTATCCAAGGCATTAGCGATCCGAGATTCATCAACCTGATTGGAAAAACAACCCTGGATGACGTGCTTTGTCTCATCGAACGGGCAAAAGCGGTCATTAGTGTAAATACCGGGATAGTCCATATGGCATGCGCCTATAGTCGTCCTACAGTAGTGTTATATGCCAACACCAATCCACAACACATCCCTTGGTCACCACGTAGTACGCAAATTGTATTTGATATTCCCGAAATGCACAAGAGCAAAAATCAGATTATTAAATATGTGGACAAGCTTTCGCCGGAAGAGACTCATACTATTCCTTCGGCAACGGAGATATTAAATTGCTTGGTGAGTTTGTAGCAGCAAATGCTCCATATCGGACAGGACGTCCACCAAATCAATACGATTTCTTCCATTATAGGTATAATGAAGGTCAGTATTCAACGGACCCCATCTTTCCGGCTCACCATCAAGGCTAATGATAATGCTCTTTGTAGCCAAAGCTGCCGCAATATGAGATATACCCGTACAGTTACTTACCAAAATTTCCGCCTCATCGACCAAGCACCCCAACTGTCCCAAATCAGTTTGGCCGGCCACATTCAATGCATGGTCCCCGAGTATAGCTTCGAGCTGTCGGACACGATCCATTTCGTCTAGCGTGCCCGTTAGCACCAGCTGAAGTCCTTTATTTTTCAAATGCTGCGCCAAAACCGCAAATTTTTCGATAGGCCATTGCCTTTCGCTACTACGGCTCCCCACGTGTATAATAGCATAGCGCTTCCTTATAAGCCCATTTTTCCATATTTGGAAGCGCAGGCGATCAGCTTCATCGAGCGGAAATTCCAATACAGCATCTTCCGGGGATACCTCAAGCCCTAAATAAGACAACAGTTTTAAGTGTCGATATATTTCGTGTATGCCATCGGGATAAACCAACCAATCCTGACCTGCTGAAAGCTCTTGAGGACAGAATCCCACTAGCCGTCTTGCTTCGCAGCGTTGCAAAAGGTCATTCACTATTGTTCCATTGCCATGCATCTGAAAAAGTATATCAAACCGCATTTCACACATTTTGGCTATAAATACCTCCACTTCCTCCAGCTCCGCTGCTTGCTCCGGAAGCCCCGGATAGCCAGGAAAAGGAATTAAACCGTCTATAAAGGAGAATCTTGAAATCAGCGGCTCCATATGGAAGAGGCCAATAAGGTAAATTCTGGCATGGGGGAAATTTCTTTTTAATGCACGTATCGCTGGCATAGCACACAATAAATCGCCTAACTGAAGAGCTCTAAAAACTGCTATTTTCATGATTGATTTTCATTGACGTCAACCTTCTAACACGGTGATAAATAATTTGTTCAGCCCCAAGACGGCCTATTCAAATGTAGCCGGTGAAAACCGTATTTTATGGTGCTTTCCAAGTACAAACCACATGAGACTGTCTATAATCTATTTTCTATCAAGTATATATAACCTATTTCATCCGGAGAACACCTAAAAATCAGCGGATTGAAAAGACCTGCATTGTTTTTGCCTAACATCAGAGCATCAAAACACCTCAACAACATGGAAAATAGAGAATTGAATTTACAACTGGTCCAGTATCGCGTTACCCTAAAAAATCTTGCTTACAAATTTACAACTGACCCGGACGAAATCCAGGATCTCGTTCAGGAGACACTTCTGCGAGCGCTGAAATACATTGACCAATTCTTTCAGAATCCTAAAATAATCTCTTGGTTATTTGTCATCATGAAAAACATCTATATTAATCACTACCGTGATCGACAACAACAGAGAAAATATGAAAACCAGACACTGTCTGTCTTTCAAGATAGAGGGTGTCGCGAACCTTTCATAGAAAATAGTATTGAGGGCAAATTAATTCTCAAGGATATAAAAAAAGCGCTGACCCAATTTCCGGATGAGTATAGCGCTATGTTTACACAGTATATCAATGGTTATAAATATAAAGAGCTATCCCATATTTATGGCGTTCCAGAGGGGACAATTAAATCGCGCATTCACATTATGCGGAAAAATTTGCAAAAGAAACTCGCATTATATCGGTAAAGGTATACCACGATTTTTAAATCAATAAATTCAATCCTATGAAAACAGAAAATGAACGTAATGAAAATATTATCCCTGAACAATTTACAGGCAAAACATTGGATTATAAGCAATCTGTGGATTTTACATCCACGCTGCAAGCGGATGATTTTTTCATGAAGGCCCGGCTCAAACTATTGGATGTAAATCACTGGCATCATATCGCGAAAGGTGTTTCTGCCGTATTTTCTATTGTCGATGAACAGGGAACACAACTGTCGCATAGATTAGTTGAGAAAAATGACTTCATAAAAATTGATATCCCAGGACCGGGATTACCTAGTAGCGACGGATTCGATTGGGTGAAAGTAGAAGACGTGGTAGAAGAACATTTTGCAGATTTAAAGCGCATAGCACTTACGCTTCGCCCTTGCCCTGATCCTAGTCACGAGGGAACTGATACTGCTCATTTTTTTAAAAATATAGCAACATCAAGCATTATCATCAAACAAAAAGAAACATCAGTATGTTTACAATATGCAGGTCGCAATGAAGTAATCAATATGGAGAACGAATCCAATCTGGACAAAGTACGCAATTTTATCATAGGATTAGGCGCGAAAATGGGAGCCTCCTTTCCACAATGGAAAGCACTTATTGACGGACTTAGCCAACGGGAAGAATAACACTTGACAAAAACATTATGGAAAATTTGAAAAAAGAAAAAGAGAAAAAGGGCGAAAGCGGAACTCCACCCAAAAATACGGAACCAAACACGAAAGTGGAGAGTAATACGGGCAAGCGTCCGGAAAAAGATACAAATCCACTCCCCCCAAATCCTAATAAAGTCGATAATCATGAAAATGATGAATGATTATTGGATAGGAGCATACCTTAAGATAATTCATTGAATTTACTCAAGATATGCTTCCTATTATCATCATTATTATTAATCATGTCCTTGTGTCTTAACTATTTTGTTATACACACCGAAGAGTAAGAACGGCGAAACCCATTGTCCTACCAACAGCGCCGTATGCTTATGGCCCATACACTTTAGAACTGCCGCGCCGGCCATTGCGGAAATCGCTGCGCAAAGAAAAACTTTCGAAGGTATTTGCGCAGTTTTATTCTCAATTTCTTTTGTCATTTCTCCTTCTTTGAAGTTTTCCGTTTTCTTGTTGTTCTCTACATTTTCCATATTGTTATATTTTAAGTTATGTTGTTATGAGGTTATAAAAGTTATGGAGCCCTTTAGCCGTCGTAACCACCATAACCTCATATAACCGCTATCACTTTATTTTAACTTAATCCATAGGCACACCCGGCATAGGTGGCAATGGCGTGCCAATCGAATCGAGGCTGTCTCGACTTATGGTATCTCCCAAATTATCATCCATATAAGGTGATTCTGATTCCAGAGAATCCATCCTATCTCTGTCATTATTATTTCGGTTTCCTTGGCAAGCGCTGATACCAAACAACACCGTTATTGCCATATATAAGCTTATCTTTTTCATCTCTTTAATTTTGAATTTAGCTTCTATTCATTGTTTTAAATTATATAATAGGAAAACAATGAAGGCTATAGATAGTTCAAAGATATTGTGTTTTTGAGTATTTAACAGAAGGTCACCGTTATAATACGGTTTATCTCAAGTATATTCTTACGTCGGGCATTGGATTGCCTTGAGTGGATTGTTGTAAGGTATTACAGTGTCACCGGACGGCGTCTGTTCTTCCGAGAAGAAATTTTAGTGATCGGATGGATCGGAAATAACAACTTGACGGTTGTTCCCTCATTTACCTTACTCATCAATTGGATCTCTCCACCTAAACGTTGCATAATTTTCCTTACTAAACAAAGCCCCAGACCTGTTCCGTTATAGTTCTGCGTGTTGGATGCACGGCCGCAGGCTTGAAAAAGTGAAGAAATATCGGCTTCCGGAATCCCAATTCCATTATCCTTGATCCAATAGATCAAATATCCCTCTTGTTTTTCACTTGAGATTTCGACATGTGGTGTCCTTTCCTTCGCCGAATATTTCACTGCATTTCCGATAACATTCAGAAATATCTGATATAAAACGCCACGATCACCATGAACAGGCAATAATTCTCCGATAGTAAACCGACAATGTGCATTGTCATATAACAGCTTACTTTCTTCACATATCGCCTGTATAACAGTGATAAGAGAAATACTTTCTATCGTATAGCCATGAAGCCGTGCCTGGTTCAGTTGTACGGTATGATTGACGATATTTTCAATATTAACAATAGCTTCCAAAATCATGTCCAGCCATTTATTTTTATCTTCTGGTACCTGTTCTTCCTCTTGCAAATATTGTATGCCCATTTTCGCGATACTCAGCGGATTTCTAAGGTCATGAGACAATGTGTAGGTCCACATTTCAAGATCATTATTAAATGATATCTTTAAATCCCGCTCCTGTATCATTTCATAAGCAAAAAAGCGGCTCGTTACATCAGTAGCGGTATGCAAAATAGCATATGTTTTCCCGTCTTGATCCAATATAGCCTGATATTCAAAGTCGAAATATTTGGTTTCCGTTTGACCTTCTATTGTAATATCAGCCGGAAACTCCGTTGCCCGGTAGGTTTGTCCACTGTACCACACCTGTAATAGCTTATCCGTAAATCCTTGCTCCGTGAATTCAGGAAAGACTTCACCGAAAGAATGGCCAATAATAGCGGGTGTCCTTCCCCATATCGCTAACATCGCCTTATTAACAAATGCAATATTAAGATTAGGGCTATCGTATACAGCCACCGCACTATTTGATTGCACGAGGATATCTAACAGACACGATTTTTCTCGGCTCATTTTCAAGCTTTTTTTAAGTGACAACTATATAACATACTAAAATTCAGATTGTTTTAAGTGAAAAACCAACTTTACATTTTTTTATCAGCTTATTCTCTTTGTGTTTATTGCGATAGTCCATTGCTTATGCTTACATCTGACGCAGCTTTCCATCACGGAAGAAGTGGCCGGTTGTACAAAGCCACAGTACATACATGCAAGAGGATGTTCTGTCGTTTCATCCACCTGCACCTGTTTATATGCGCCGGGGAATAACGGGAGCCCATATCTTACATCTTCGTCTGCATAAAATAGTATACTTAATGTACCATCTATCTCTAATAGCGCCAACCTAACTTGGCCTAAATGTTCGACAGACTGGTTGCGCAATTCTGCAAAAAATTCCATAACGGAAAAATCTCTATCATTTTCATGTTTAATATCAAACTGTCCGTTTTCCACAACAGTCATTTCTTTCCCCTCTAATATACGATGTATACGTAATGATTTCGATGCGGACCATGTAATAAATTTATATATAAGAACTGTAGAAAAAAGTACAACCACGGCGTATGCTATCGGAATGTCCTCCTGAAACATGGGGTCACCTGCAGCTGAACCTAACCCCAAAATAATAGCAACCTCAAATAAAGACAGTTGCCGTACCCCTCGTTTACCCGATAGACGTAAAACCAGTAGAATCAGCAAAAACATGATAATCGTACGTCCAATGATTTCCAAGGCGAATTGCCATTCTACCCCATGTAAAAGAATTTTTTCCATCTTTTGTATGTCTTAGCTACAGCTACAACCTTTTTTGTAGCAAAAAGGTTTCACCCTCCTCATTTTTCCTTTTTAGATAAAATCCTTAGTTTTGTAGAATTACCTACGTCACCAGAGTCATGTCGGGTGACTTTTTTATTTCACAAAAACGTTCATTTTTATGATTTTTTCGCAACACATTTATTTTGGAAATTCAGTAAAAGATTATCTTGTCGCTCTCGGTATTGTAATTATCGGTCTTATCATTTTAACCATTGTAAAAGCAGTATTGATCAAACGTTTACATCGTTTTGCGCTTAAAACAGAATCAGATATCGACGATATTGCCGTCAAGATTCTGCAAAAAGGTGTATTTCCACTCTTGTATTTCATCTTGATTTTCTCCGTCGTATTAACATTAAATTTACCCGATTTTTTACATGATGCGCTACGGGTAGCCCGGGCTATTATCGTTGTTTTTTATGCGGTACGGATACTCAATCTCTGTATCGATAAAGGGATCGAATACTACTTAAAAAAACAAGGGCGGTTAGAAACAAAGCAGGCAATGAGTGGTGTGACTATTATCATACAATTAGTTTTATGGTGTTTAGGATTAGTATTCCTACTTGGAAATTTGGGTTACAATGTTGTTACCCTATTAACTGGACTCGGTATCGGGGGAATTGCCATTGCTTTAGCTGCTCAAAGTATTTTGGGCGATATCTTTGCCTATTTCTCTATTCTCTTTGACCGTCCTTTTGAAGTCGGTGAGTTTTTAATCATTGGCGATCAATTAGGAACCGTATCTTATATAGGTATCAAAACGACACGTATCCGAAGTTTATCGGGACATGAAATAGCATATTCCAACCAAAATTTGCTCAATGAATGGATCAACAACTATTCAAGAATGGAAAAAAGACGGGCGGTATTCGGTTTTAATGTATCGTATAACACCTCACCTGACAAATTGGAGCAGATACCCGAAAAGGTAAAGGAAATAATCCTTGCACAGGATAAAGTAACTTTTGATCGTGTGCATCTTGCTGCATTCAAAGAATACGCCATCTATTATGAGGCTGTATATTACTCCATGGAACCCGGATACACCGAATACATGGACAAACAACAAAAAATCAACTTGGCTATATGTAGACTGTTGAACGAAATGGGTGTTTCCTTTGCATACTCGACATCTCGTCAGGTAGAAATTCAAAAAAGTGAGATGACAGAAAAGTTTTAAGCGTTGATCGCTTTCCAAAGCATATCCTTCAATTGAGGGATATGCTTACCCGATACCGAGGAAATAAAAAGATATGGAATAGCAGCAGGGAGCTGTTCCTTCATTTCTTCTTCCAGTTCATCATCAAGCATATCAGCTTTGGTAATAGCCAGTAGCCTCGGCTTGTTTAAGAGTTCGCTATTGTAGGTTGCAAGCTCATTTAGCAGTATATTATATTCTTCTTTTATCGTTCTATCTGTATCGGCCGGGATCATAAAAAGTAAGACAGCATTCCGTTCAATATGTCTTAAGAAGCGGATACCTAATCCTTTACCTTGAGAAGCACCTTCAATAATACCGGGAATATCGGCCATGACGAATGATCGATCGTCTCGATAACCTACTATTCCCAAATTAGGCACCAGCGTTGTAAAAGGGTAGTTTGCAATTTCCGGCTTCGCTGCCGACACGACCGATAACAAGGTTGATTTCCCTGCATTTGGAAAGCCCACCAAACCTACATCCGCCAATACTTTCAGTTCTAGAATAATCCACTCCTCCTGTCCCGGCAAACCAGGTTGCGCAAAACGAGGGGTCTGCTGGGTCGCCGACTTAAAATGCCAGTTGCCTAACCCGCCTTTTCCACCAGGGGTAAGTATTTTTGTCTCTCCGTCTTCGGTGATCTCAAAGAGGATTTCTCCGGTCTCGGCGTTCTTTGCTACCGTTCCAAGGGGAACTTCCAGAATTTCGTCCTTCCCATTGGCACCCGATCGCAAAGCTGCCCCGCCGGACTCTCCGGCTTGGGCAATAATATGTTTACGATATTTTAGATGGAGCAAGGTCCAGTGCTGAGAAGATCCCTTCAGTAGGATATGCCCGCCTCGGCCTCCATCTCCACCATCCGGTCCCCCCTTGGCCGTAAACTTGTCGCGATGCAGGTGGGCAGAGCCCGCTCCCCCACGTCCCGAACGGCAACATACCTTTACATAATCGACAAAATTTGAACCCTGAGCCATCCCTACCTCCTCAATTAAAAAGAAAATTAGTCCTGATAAGCGTCAATGACAGCTGTGAGGTCAGAAAAAATCGTTTCGATATCTCCGATGCCATTTACCTTCACCAATTTTCCCTGTGCTTCATAGTAAGGAAGTACATGGATAGTTTTACCAAAATATTCCTCAATGCGTTTCTTCAGTTTATCCGCAGCATCATCGGCACGCCCTGAAATCTGTTGACGTTTAGCAATACGTGCTGTCAGTTCTTCTTCCGTCACATCCAAGGCAATTACACCGCTGATCGATGTATCAATACTTACCAAAAACTGATCTAAGGCTTCTGCCTGAGCTACCGTACGTGGAAAACCATCGAAAATAAAGCCCTTAGCTTGTGGGTTTTTCGTGATCTCTTCTTCCAACATGGCAATCGTGATGGAATCCGGGACCAAATTACCTTCAGCAATAATCTGACTAACCTGCTGCCCTAGAGCAGTCTGATTTTTAATATGGCTTCTAAAAATATCGCCCGTTGAAATATGTACCAATTGGTACCTGTCGATAAGTTTTTCCGATTGAGTTCCTTTTCCTGCCCCTGGAGGGCCGAATAAAACTAGGTTTAGCATAATGTTGAAGTTTTATTATAGTAAAAAATAAAAGCCTAATCCGCTGGATAGAATTAGGCTTTAGGAAACTAAGTGCGCTCCAAGGGAGTCGAACCCCTAACCTCCTGATCCGTAGTCAGGTGCTCTATCCAATTAAGCTAGGAGCGCATTTTTATTAAAACTTCCGGGTGCAACCCTTTCCGTTTTTGATGATGCAAAGATAGATAAATAATATATTTCTCCAAATTTTTTTTGAAGAATATTGGGACATTGATCCTTGGTCCGCGGTTAAAAATAATTTTCCTATCTTGCGATTACAGGCTATAATTCCTATTCTACTATGCAAGATAAAAATCCTGTTCAGTTATGGAGGGAGACACATCGCACACATGCTGCCCAAAGAGATGGATTCAGGAGCATGCATCTCACGGGGCTCCATCAGGCCACGCGACAACAATTAGAGGAACAGTTACATTATATACAATTTGAGTTACAGGATTTCTTCCTCTGCGAACTCAAGGGGCGTCCGCAGGAAATACGTGGTTTGCCATTGCCCACAGGAGAAGGGAATATCTTATGGCTTGGGCTACATTTTCAGGGCACCCTCCACTTCCCCACAGGCAGCAACAGTACAGGCAACAGCATTTTTTCCCTTTCAACAGAAACGGATTACCATCTTACCATAAGTACCGAGCGGCAGTGGCTGTTGTTGTTGGGCATACAAGGAGCACCGCAGCAGCAGCTACTGGCAGAGCTACCTCAACTGCGCGACCTACATAAGCGCCGGAGTGACAGCCTCCAAAAGTTGGCCGGCATCACCCACATCGAACGGCAACTTCTGGATCAGTTTGCAAAAGCCAGCTTAGGTCCTTTTAGTACCTTGCACCATATCGGCCTGCTCATGTCCAAGCTGTATGCCGGCTATCTGCATCAATTGAGCAGGCCATCTGCCCCACAGGGCAGAGAAGAATCGCTGATACAGATTTACCATCAAGCAGTCACATACATTACGGAAAATTATATGGACGCTGACTTGAACCGCGACAAAATAGCTGATATATGCTGTTGTTCACCACGACAACTGAACAGAGCCTTTGCCGAGCACAACAACTCCCTAAAATCCAGCATCCTCCTGATCCGGCTGCACCGGGGCAAAGAGCTGCTGCTCAGACAACCGGAACTTTCCATAGAACAGATTGCGCTGACGCTATATTTCTTCGATGCTAAACATTTTTCCAAGCAATATAAGATCTGCTTTCACCGCAGCCCCCGTGAAGAACGGAAAATAGCCGCCAAAGCAGCGCTCCTGACCTCCGACAGTTAGCCGTTCTCCCGCCAACACGAGATGAAAGCAGAGGGTATCTTGGTATACTCTGCTCCCTATTTAAAGCAAATCCTCATTGTTCAGATGGTCGATTATCAACTCTATGTCAACGACATACGCTTTAATTCCCTTTTGAATGAGGAAGAAAATAGAACATTAAATGTCATGGTTCAATTCAGATTCAATCTGGGCCAACGCTTCCTCAGCAGATTGTAAATCTACCCGTCCGGCTTCCCAATCATTGATCTCTTGGAAAGTTTCCTTAAATCGATCGTATAATTCCTTACCTTCTTTAGCAACTCCAGATTGTTTTTCCACCTTATATTTTAATCCAAAACGTTTAAGGATCTCTTTCAATATAGGGAGATCCTTTTCATTATCGATATTTACGGTTAGGATAGCCATAATACTTTGCGTTATGATATACAAATTTACAAATTATTTTCCAATTACTTTAAAGATACCCCACCGGGGGTGCACGACAGATTATTCATTAGCGTTTATTTTTTTAATGGAATTCATGCTTGCTTCGCAGGTTCCGTAATGTGAAAAACTTGTCGAAAACTATGTCGTCATATCGACGAGGAACGAGGAGATATCTATGGTTAGGCAGGAAACATATCCATAGATTTATCTACGATGAGCTCGCAAGCTCGGTTCTCCTCCTAGCGTCGTCGAAATGACGAAAATCGGATTTTTGTCGTGCACCCAACTTCGACGAGGGGCTTATCGATTAATTAACCTTTGTTACCTTTAAGTGACCTTCTGTAGCATCAAACTTGAAAATATATTCTATTTTATAGTAATTGCCCGAAGGTGTTCTAAGCCCTATAGTTCCTTGCAATGGGTGCATATATTGTTCTGATATAGACTGATATTCATTGCCATATGCCATATCCATAGGATAATCTATTAGTACATTTTCAAAAAAGGCGTTACCACTCTCTCCTCTCAGAACCGCAGAAATCTCTAATGTACCCGTTGTTGTTCCGTCTGTAGCTTTGAACATAACCCAACCGCTATCTAAAGGAACACCGTATATTGACACTGATACGTTTTCTCCTGGGATGGCTATTGATTGCGCTCCTACAATAGTCATATTACCATTAACAGTCCAAGAGGTTTCAGCTATACCGGCCCCTAAGTCGATTCCATCACCATCTGGAGGATAAGACATCCCGTTAAATACATACAATAATTTATCATCCAGATTGTACCATGCGTCATTCTGAATATTTCCGGATGATGGCAAGGATGCATAATCAGGCACATTGCCTTTAAAATTGAACGATTGTGCATTGGTTCCGGGATCTCCTTTTACATAAATTTCCGTATCCTTATTCCATGATGTCCCGTCCCATACAAGCACTGCCATATATCCGGCATTTACATTTATAGAACCATAGACTCCTTCTCCTACTATAGTATATCCTACATCTTGGCTCGGTTCAGCTGTATATGATATATAACCTGATTGATTGTATTCAATCCAAAAAGGAAGCTCCGCAAACGTTTTGGTACCATCGCCGATTTTAAAGTTTACAGGGTCGCCATTATCGTTGATGACAAATGCTTGCTCTCCCGACAGCAATACCAAAGCGTTGTTGTTCCAATTGTCGAGTGTATCCGTTTTTTGCTTTACTCTTGCTTCTATAGTCTCTGCCATATCAATTGTTGTTTAATTCATGCTGTACCATGATTTGGTGCTTTAGCTATATGGTCTATATGGTTATTATAATCAACAGCGCAAATCTATCTTATAGACTATCGCTTCTCCTACTGCAATATCTAAAGCTTCATTTTAAAATTGGAAACCAACGCCAAATGATAACACGCGGTTTGAATAATCATGTCTGTTAAACCAATAGGATCTCCGTCGTAGGCAACCGATTGCTATGACCAAGCTTGTTTTAGGTATCCATTTTAATTTCATCATCATTTAAACTGTTTTATATGTTACTTTAATCACCCATGGTGAATATGAAGCATACTTATACACTTCGATGAAGAAGAATATACGAGAATTATCTATAGGATCAGATATGTCCATTTCAAGTACAACCGATGCGTTAACAGTATCTTTACTGTATGTATCTACATCGCTGATGCTAAAAATCAAACTCCCTTCAAATGCATCTAATTCACCGACATAAGGTGCAAATACTGACTCAGTATCATTGAAATTATAATATGAACCTGTACCATTATAATACATATAGGCGTATATGTTAGGATCAGATGGATTTTGATGGCTCATATATACATTTAAATCAGCTGAGTTTATAAACCTGATTATATATAAGTTATCTACACCTACATGTAAATCGAATGATTGAGAAGCTGGTAAGGGGATAATATCAGTAAAACTACCTCCTGTAGCTGCGTCTAATTGCTGTTTAGTGACATAATGATTGTCATCTACAGCTGGAACACCCGTAATAGGAATATTTGTTGTACTTCCCCTTTCGACTACGCTTTGTAAATCTTGGCCTCCAAGACTCATTCCCTCTCCATCAGGAGGAAACGATATTCCATTATAGACATAAAGAAGGTTGTCATCCAGATTGTACCATGCATCGTTCTGCACATTCCCTGATGATGGCAAGGATGCATAATCAGGCACATTGCCCTTAAAATTAAAAGATTGTGCATTTGTGCCGTCGTTCCCTTTTACGTACATCTCCGTATCCTTGCTCCAAACCGATCCATTCCATCCCAATACCGCCATATAACCATCAGCTACGGTAATGCTCCCATATATCCCACCACCTACTATCGTATAAGCTACATCCTGCACCGGATTTGCTGTATATGGAATGTAAGCTGCCTGACTATAATCTATCCAAAAAGGAAGCTCCGCAAACGTTTTGGTACCATCGCCGATCTTAAAATTCACAGGATCGCCATTATCGTTGATGACAAATGCTTGCTCTCCCGACAGCAATATTAGCATATTGTTATTCCAATTGTCGAGCGTATCAGTTTTCTGCTTTACTCTTGCTTCTATTATATCTGCCATATCAATTGAGTTTAGTTTATTAGTTAGTTGCCGTTAATAACTCAAGGCTATTTTATATCGATAATCGTTGTTTTGTAACGCATCCAGTAGCTTTATCTTAAAATTGGAAACCAACGCCAAAGGATAACACACGGTTTGAATAATCTGGCAATAAAGATATTGTAGACAAGTTGGTCAATCCCAAACCATAACCTGCATTAATCAAAAAACCATTCGACAATTTGTAACCGATAAGGAAATTAACACCCGCTTCAAAACGCTTCATCTCTTTATCATCACCCGAAAAATCTATATCTCTCGAAATAGATCCATTGATATCAGCCCCTTCATTATCCACGCCCTCATTATCTATGCCAGACCATTTCGCTCTATGTTTTCCACTAATAGCGTATCCCACATACGGGCCCGCTCCAACAAATATAGCCCCCCGAGTGCCTGTCGGTATATAATAGAGGGCATTTATAGGAACTTCGATAGATATAATATGTTTAGATATTGATGATGAGTTCCCCTCTGTATCGTTTTCCATCCTAGACCCTTTACCCTGCAACGAAATACCAGGTTGAATTGAGAAACGTGGAGCAACCGATAAATCTGCATATCCTGTCACATAAAAAGACGGCTTCATTCTTACATCATCCTTCATTATATTATTCTCATAAGCATACTTTCCTAAATTTAAACCTCCTTTAATACCATAATGAACCTGTGCTTGTACACTTGCGATCAACAAAAGCACTATGCCTAATAAAATTAACTTCTTTTTCATTATCGTTTTCTGTATTTATACCGCTCTTTACCATAATTCCTCGCTTGTTGGTTAAGTTACAATATCTTTCGTGTGCATATAGCTACGGCTTTCTTGTTATAGCAGTGATTATATTAAATCCCTTCATTCTCGTATGAAATATCAACTCTTCTGTTTCCAATATTGTATCATCCGGCCCCTCGGATACAATCGTTACATCATAGGTCGCTAAAATATCTTCAACCACCGCCCTTACGCTCAAGTCGGAGTATATACCTATATTCCCCGCCCGCACTTCAATGCTATCTATAACGTTGTCACCATAGATGAAAGTTTCTCCATACAAGCCGGCAAACGAACCATAGCCTCCTTCTTGTAACTCCTGGTAACTCTTAGGCGCTTGTGAAGAGCCCATGGGAGCATCAAGAAGATGTATTTGACGAGCCTTAACTTTTTGTTCACCCACAAACACCTGTTCGAGATAAGTGCTTTTTAAATTGTTAGGCGCCAACTTATCCATCAGAAAATCTATTCTTCTGTTCTCAAAAACCCTTATCGTAGTGTCGAGGTAATAATCTTTCTCAAACAAATGAGGTGCCGATATTTTATAGCTTATTTTATTCACGTTAAGGTCAGCAATGAAATCTTTTTCATGAGAACATAACCAATAGTAGTAACCTGCTGGATAGTCGCCCGCCTCTGTTAAGGTAAATACATCACTTCTATTATCTACCTGTCCGCCATAGGTGATAATAGAATGCTGTTCTCCATCTCTTCTATCTTTATAAATAAAGCTCAGCCTAAATTTCACGGACATCAGATCCCCTGTCGCATAAAACTGTCTGTTTAACTCTGTTCTTTGATCGGCGAACTCCAATTTAATATTTTCCGGCTGCTCATCGGAACAAGAGGCCATGGCCATAAGTAATAACATATAATATTTTTTCATTTTGTGTTACTTTTTGAAATTTAACTCTTTATAAAGATTTCCTTTTGTCAAATTTACGTGAATTTATAATTCTGTTCCATATTAGAGATGGTGAATACTCCCTTCTGTCTTACCCCTTGCTTCTATTATAGCTATCGTATTAATCTTAATTTTCTGTTTCGCCCTTGTCCATTGTTCCTTTATGGGTGACTAAATAAAAATTCGGATTTAACGATGCTTCAAAAGCCGTGATCCTGCTTACCCCCTCACTGACTGTCGAACTGTTCAATACGACGTATTTTATTCCTTTTATATCCAAGAAATCACCACACTGAACTATCTTATCTATGCTACCCTCGAATATTTTACTAGGCCTGTTGCGCCAGTCCAGTATTGCACTACCGTATAGTTCCGTCAAACTTGCAGGATATCCTCCGTACGCATTCCATAACATAGCCAGATTAGTATATTGATACCCATTCCCGTAGCTCGACCATAGATGTCCGCTGAATCCCGAACTTATGCCAACAGTTGTATCTTCAACACCAGATTTTACACCGTATCCCCTCAATTCATATTTATCGTGATTGTCGTCTGTTTTGAAATATACATTGTCGATCACATACCCCTGTCCCTCCTTCACATAAAACTCGATTTTGAGTTTACCTACCACACTACTAACGTTAGGAAGAAGTCCCGGATCAGGCATTTTTATCATGTTGCTGCCACCTTTACCCGTAAACGATATTCGAGCTACATCTCCGATCTTCATACTGTCGACAGATATATTTATCGAACCATCGGGGTTCATCCCGCTACCGCCTGATGTCAACATAGAGTCGTTGTCTGACATATCAACGGATGGATCTATGATACTTACCCAAGTCGTACCGGAGGGAGTTGCTACCGTCCATCCCGGGTACTCGGATGAGATTGTATTTCTCAAATTAGATAAAAATACCGTCATATTACCTTCATCTGCTTCACTCGCTGTATAGTTGACTGTGAATGTGCCAGTATATCCTCCAGTTGTTTTTATACTTATCACGACTACATCGCCTTTCATAGGATTACCACCAAACATATAGTTTATTCTATTTGCGCCTGGTTGACCGACCGTCATAGTCAGCCACGCCCCTCCAACGGCAGCCCTATGCCACCATCCGAATTCATTCATGTAGAGCGTCTCGCCCTGCATAGTATATCCAACCCTTACTCGGAATGGATGACTATCCCAATTTATCTGTCCTTTTTTTTCACCCGATCCGTAGTATGGAAAATTTTTCAACGGCATAAAATCAAACCCAAAAACCACATTCTTGAACAATATATTAGCATCCAACGGAATATCTCCATCAAAAGACACACGAGCCCATGACTCACCTGATACATCAGCCCATTTCATGTATAAGGAGTTACCTTCTCGCCCGTCTATCGCAGGGCTATACCTTTCCAAAAGAGGAGTGCCCGATCCTGATGGCAAGTAAGAGAAATCCCAATCAGCAAAAGGAGATCCCAATATATCAAATTCTCCGTTGGGCACTACGTTGTTTTCATTCGTGGTATCCTCATAGACCACATTTACTCCCCCCAAAGGTTTTTTTACGATCCAATATTGATCTCCGTCCACAAAATCCATAGCAAGATCATCGGTATTCATATCTATAGATATGCCCGTAGCGACCTGGTTTATCGTGCTGGTGGTTATCTCATAACCATTGAATATCCCTCCATTACGTATCACATCCAATCTGTTCTCTATCCACCAATAGCCATCACGCTGATAAAGCCAACAATGCGCCGTTTTCAATATATTTTCGAGGAACCATTTTGGTGAATTGTCCGAATATCTGAACATTTTATCATCTGTAAATATTTGATTTCTTCCCGCCAACATGTCATCCGTTGGATATTGTTCGCTTTTTATAGAAGACGACCACCGAATAGGCAATATATTGTCCATAACCCGATATAGACATACACGTATAGCGTTCATTGGACATCTGCCGTCCGACTGTTGTCCGTTTACAGTAATATCACCATAATTATTCCATGAAAATTTTTGACCATCCAACAGCTCCAATCCGTCTATCGACTTGATCGTGACGATCTCTGGCACACCGCTATCTATCGCTTGAATACCGTCACTTATAATAAATCCTTGATGTTTCAATTGTCCATCAAGATACACTCGACATTTCACACTCCCGTCGTCTATTAATTGAAATTCTTCTACATCCACATTATCATCATATACCTTAAACGTTGCTGACTGTTGTATAATATGATTATCGAAAGGATTATCGTTGGTTCCCCCATCCCATGCTATGATTATAGGATTTCTGTCCCCAATAAGATGTATAGGTTCCCCGTCATAATCAGGAAAATCTATTTCAACCAACCAATCCTGTTCCTTTTGAGAACTTACCTCCAGTATGTACTTTACTGCCATATCAATTACCTACTGTTATTATTTCTATCCAATACAGCTACCATATCCTTTCCGTTTATCCTGAATGTCACCTGTCCAAACTCGTTGATATCCGACCCCGTGATGATACCCTGATTGCTCATCCTGCCGGTGATAGATGAAGTATAAGCCAGAGCGTTCGCCCGTTCCTGCAGTGCAGTCTGCCTTTTCTGCTCCTCGATCATTTCCTGTCGCTGCTCCTCCGCCTTTTTTGCCGAATTAAAGCCAAACAAACCTGCCAAACCACCTAGCAAAGCCCCTGCTATGGTACCGATTACCGGCACTACCGAACCTATCGTGGCACCGGTACCGGCAAGGGCAAGACCTGTGGTCATACCTGTTACCGCCCCGCTTAATGCACCTCCTCCTATCATTAGCCCCTCTTCATTCCTTTTAGTACCCTGCGCATATAACACGGAACCCAACATGCCAGCTCCTGCTATGGTCGCTTTAGATGCCGTACTGCCCATTCCGAAAAGACTAAAGTCTTTTGAGCCCATTTTCTTTCCTATGAGACTTCCCAGTTCTGTGCTAAGCGCCTGTCCGAAAGTGTTGGTAACGGTATTGGCTAATTTTGTAAATACATTACTGAAAACCTCCTCAAAGTTTTTCCCGAGGTTTGTTATACTGTTGAATAAACCTTCTATTCCCTTTTGTATCCCGGTTTCCATTGCTTTAGCCAGTTGTTCTTCAAGCTTTTTTTTCTGATCAGCGGTTTCACCTTGTTTTGTGAATTCCTTGAAATATTTATTTTGAGATAAAGAAAATGTAGGTACTGGCCCGCCGTATGTATTACCCAATGGTCCATCGACTGCTTCTATTTTGGAGGAAGATTGTATCAAACTAGTGAGTAATGCACGCTGTTTTTTCAGTTCGTCGGTTTGTCTGACCAAAATGCCGAGCTTTTTGGTTGCATAAGTTATTTCGTCTATCTCAAGCTTGGCCATATATAAGTTTATTTAGCACGTCCATAGCCTCTTCTACAGATCGTATCGGTAATTCTTTGTATTCATTGTCTATCAGTGGCAAATGCATGATGCTTTCCAATGTAATATTGTCATTGACCCCCATGCCCCCAAATTTTACGATATACCCGAGCAGCAGTCTGAAGTCATTTTTTCGTTCTTGCTCCTCCAGCATCTTGGCGTACAGCATGCGTTCATATTCGCGATATGTCAGGTAGTTGTACTCTTCCGTTTTGAGCCCCCACTTGATGCAGTTCCGGACGATTTCCGCCCTTGCGTTCGTGTAGCCTTTTTTTTTGTCGTTTCTTTATCTCCCTCTTCTACCGACTGCGTGGCAAGATTAATGATATAATCTATCCATTCCGATATCTGCTTACCTTGGTACCAGGAAGCATAAAATGAGGCTGAGATATGTTTGACTTCTTTACTATCCTGTGGTTCACGGTCTAACCAGTCGACAAAATCGTAATACGTGATACCAACTTCTTTGTCGTTTTTTTTGCACCAAAGCTTGATAGCCTCATACGCTAATTTTCGCAGTGTTCTATCTCGCTTATTGGAAAGCTCTTCTGTGATCCGGATAATGATCTGATGACCGGATTCACCAAGCTCATCCTCCAAGCTTTCGAATGCAAGCATACCCCATTCAAGTCCATACTCCCTGTCTTTTATTTTCAATAGCATCTTTTATCTGATTTATAGTCGGTTTCTTCTCTTGCACAATAACGGTAGTCATCTTGTAGGGACAACATAACGATAACACGGTATAACGTACCACCCAGCCCGCGCCAAACCGTTCTACGTTGTCCACGGTGTACCACATATATTAAGGACTTACAGGTGTTTTGGTAAATGTAGGTTTACCCTTTCCCTGTAAAGTTACATCATACGTCGCTGACCCGGTGGCCGGAAAGTTATTCGCAAGTTCGGTGATGATGACCGTACCCGCCCACTCCAGCAACAAAGGGTGCGGATAATTCGTATCCTCCACGGTAGACACTTTGATTGGCAATGTACCATCGCCGTCTATAATAAGTTCATTCAACTCAACATTATTCATCGCCAGTTCATCAGCAAATGCCCGTGCCGACAAAGTAACTCCCCAGGTCTTCACATCTATCGAAGGATCCTCCCAGCTTGCTCCCGTGCTAAAATTTTCCGGATCCGGTTTACATGGATCCTCCGTAGACGTAGTTTGCCCTATGGTGACTACTGCTTCTAACTGACAGGCCACCCATTCGTTATTGGCCTTTACCTGTACCTGATTTCCTCTTAGTGTTGCCATTTTATGTTATTTATTTTAGTGTTCCAATAATCTTCGTTAAACGCTATCTGCTCACCTTTCCTTAGCCGTACTTTTGCTTTCGTAAGCAATGTCATAACCTCACACGCATAGGCCTTTCGGTTTTCCAGCAATACGGTAACACGTTCTCCCTTCCCTATTGTACCCGATACCACATAAGGGTTTATGACATCAATAGTTATCATACGCTGACGTTCCGCGTTATAAACGATATTCTCTTCGTATTCTTTGGATACGATCATCCCGTTGTCTCCGCTTACAGCTATCATGTTACCAATTTGTCGTATCTATTATGTTGGGTTTATCTGCTTCCGCAGGCATTGCGTTAATGATTTTCCAAAACACGGCTATGTCTTCGCTCAATGCTCCATTTCCTTCGAATGTGATAGACCATGTAGCCTTACCTACACTTGGAGCTTCCATCGTCCCCTGCTTTATAGTCGCATTTCCCCATATCTCAAATGGCTGTCCATTCGGATCCCTGTTCTGTATGACAAGTGACAGCTCCTCATCATTTAGGTAAGCACGGAACAGGCTGTTAAAGCTACCTGAAAGACTACTGATCAACAACTTGCCATTCACCACCGCATTCCACCCTTTATAGCCGTTCCGATGATGTTTCCAGGAACCGTTGGCCGATGAGGATCGGTCCCGTTTCTCCACTTCGAAATTGAGTGTTAGACCCATTTCGCACGGAACAAAATCCGATCCGATCCTTAATCCTAAAAGTCTTCCATCTATAGTCATACCCTGTTTATCCAAATTTCATACGTCATTACCTTTCTGTTTATCGAATTCGTATCAGATTGGCCGTTAACTGTTTCGCTCTTGAGAAAGCTCACCTCCTGTACAATAAACCCATTTACGTCAAGCCCATTTTCCAATGCATTAAGTACGTCTTCTTCCATATCATCTATTGTATCAGAATTATTGCTTCCCAGGTCACCAATGTCATATAAGTCTATATTTACACCGCAGAGCCAATCATAGTTTGCTTTACTTACATCGTACGGACTCATTGTTTGATTATAGATGATTCCATAAGAGGAAGGTACTGGAGTTACGTCTGTCGGCAACATAGTATCATAAAACGGTACGCTCGTCGCTGCGGAAAGAACGTTAATCAATGCTATACGTACATGTTTATTTGGGTTTATCATATCCTTTTGGTTTAAGGATTACTAATAATATATTTTTTATCGTGTTTATAGTTGGGTAACTTGCTTTTCGCAATACAATAATAACTATTATAATCTTATTATTAATGTATAATAGCATATTTTTTGGATAAAACACTTAAATTACTGAATATCAAGCACGAAAATTCGTCACAATATACCGAAATCCGAGTTGGGATGCCGATAAATAAGAGAGACACCGTTGTACCGTACGAACTATCTCTCCGGACGTTCCTGTTTTGCCGTACGAGCTATCTCTCCGGGTATTCCTGCTACCTGTTGTACCGTACGAGCTACCTCTTCGGGTATCCCTGCTACCTGTTGTACGATGCGAGCTACCTCTTCGGGTATCCCTGCTACCTGTTTTGCCGTAAGAGCTACCTCTTCGGGTATTCCCGCTAGCTGTTGTACCGTAAGAGCTACCTCTCGGGCCATCTCTGCTAGCTGTTTTGCCGTAAGAGCTACCTCTCCGGGTATTCCCGCTACCTGTTTTGCCGTACGAACTACCTCTTCGGTCATCTCTGCTACCTGTCGTACCGTACGAGCTACCTCTTCGAGTATTCCTGCTAGCTGTTGTACGATGGGAGCTACCTCTCCGGGTATTCCTGCTACCTGTTTTGCCGTAAGAGCTACCTCTTCGGGCATCTCTGCTAGCTGTTTTGGCAAAACAGCTAGCTCTCCGCGGTGGAGATTTCCCACAACTATTTTATCAAAAAAGCCGCTTAACAAGCTAAATAAGACATATTTTAAGCCAAAAATCTGTTCAAAAAAGTCAAAAAAAGGTGTAAAAATGAGACAGAAAGTTTTTTGCCTACCCCCCGAATTGGTCTCATTTTTACACCTTTTCGCTGTTTTTGTGCTGCATCTTTGTACTGTACGTACAACAGAGAGTTAAAACTAAATTTTAAACATTAAAAAAAAAGAAAAATGATTAGACCCATTTACGGAAGCAACAATGCAACAGAACTGTTGCTCCAAGCACAGCAGATTTTCAAGAAAATGACCGAAAATGCGGACATGTTTCCCAATCCGGTCCCGGATTTAGCGACCTTTGAGACGCTTTTAACCAATTATCAGAAAGCCTATTTAGAGGCACAGTTCCGCGATCAGCGTACTGTCATTATAAAAGGACAGCTTGGACGGGAACTACAGGAAGCGATCTACCGCCTGTCTACATATGTAGATTCGGTAGCTTTAGGTGACCCCGGCATTATCGTTGCGGCAGGTTACCAGCCGAGACAGAGTCCTGCAAACCGTATCGAACGGACACCAAAAGCAGAAAACTTAAGGGCCACACATATGGAGGTAGGCTCGGGTATTGTCCGCCTGCGGATAAATCCCTGGAAACATGCCCGCCTGTACCGCTACGAGTACCGGCTAAAAGGGACAGCGGAGTGGGACACCGTGCTGCACAGCAAATCCTTTATCGATCTGAAGGATCTTGTCAAGCTTCAGGAGTATGAATTCCGTGCCTCTTACGTCGGCAGGGATATTGAGCCGAATTTCAGTAACACCATCAGTGCACTGGTGGTTTAGTCCCTCATGAAAGCAGACATTGCGAGGCAGGTCGCATCAGCACTACGGTGCGACCGCGCCTCGCAATGTACTTATGATAGATAATTTGATAGCCAACACATCAGATAAAACGAGAACTTAACCATTTTTTATGTAAATTTAGGACAGATATGGAAATCACAACAATCCCCCACCCCATACACAACATGACCTTGCGCTTCAACCGCAAGGTGACACCTCCGGCATTCGAGACCGCAGCACTGGCGGTATATAAAGAGATGCATGACCGTGTATGGGAAACAAAACAACGGATCAACGGTGACCGGACGATGATACCGGGCTTTCGGATACAGGTCGAAGAACTGGCCGACGTGTTGCGTACAGCGAATGAAAAGCTCCAGCACCTCATGATGGCCTACGATACCAACCCGTATAAACCTACCATCCGCAAGCAGCTGATTGCACAGATAGATTACATCAAGAAAATGACGGATGAATTTGTACCCACTCTGCTCCAGTTCAGCCAATCGTACTATGCATACAGCGACTATAGATTGGAGCAGGAAAAATGGATGACCGAGACGGCCTTCCCACAGGTCAATACGATCATAAAACGCTATCAGGAATGTTCGGTGGATCTGGTCTTCTTCGATGAAGATCTGGATGATTTCAAAGGGAAAATCAGCTTCATCGGGGAACTGGAAAAACGATATTACCGGGAAATGGACGATCTCCTTGACGAATATGACGAGGTGAATGATAAGATACAGGATTTCTACGATGCCGTTGAACAGTTTGACGAAGACCTGCTATATACAAGTATATAAGCAGGCATATCTATAAAGGAAGAAAGAGATCATCTCTCTCTACAAGTGGTCGGAAGAAATTCTGGCCACTTGTGTTTAAAAGACCTTGGGTGGATTTTAGTGTTTAGTAGTTAACCCATTTGTTTTTGTTAGCGATGCGCAATGCTTCAGCTTTGGACGATACCTCCAGCTTACGATAAATGTTTTTAATATGTGTACGGACAGTTTCCTTGCTGACAAAAATTTCCTGAGCGATTTTTGAATAACTTTTGCCGGAGGCAATAGCCTGCAACACTTCCGTTTCCCGTTCGGACAAAGGCGAGTTAGGTTCTCTACGGAACGATTCGACTACCATTTTAGCGATCGATAGACTCATTGGCGCACCTCCGCGGAGTGCTTCGTCGATCGTCTGATCGATATTTTCAATATTCGAGTTTTTTACGATATACCCTCCTGCTCCTGCACACAGTGATTGAAACACCTTTTCACTATCCTCTAAGACAGTAATAATCAAAACAATACAGTTAGCAAACTCCTTTTTAATCCTTGCCGTCCCTTCGATTCCATCCATACCCGGGAGTTCGATATCCATCAACACCACATCCGGTTCATCCGTATGCAGATTAACAAGAGCCGCTTCACAACTGTCATATGCATTTATCACACTATATTTCCCGGTGCTTTGCAGAGCAGCCACAAATCCTTCGCGAATAGCAGCGATATCTTCGATAATAATTATTTTCTTCTTCATAAACCGTAATTTAAAATGATAATGGAGCGTCTACACACACACGTGTGCCCGAAAGATGGTGTTGAACGGTTAAATCCAAGCCATTTTCTGTCGCTCTTTTCTTCATATTGTGGATACCTGTATGTGTGATAGAAGGATCTGGATCCTTCCATTTTCCATTATCTGTCAGGCAAATGAAAATGCTGTCTGCCATAACATCCATCGTCAATTGTACTTCGGTACATCCCGAATGTTTAGCGGTATTGGTCATAGCCTCTTTCAGCATAAAAACGAGATGACGGGATACCGATGGGTCCAGATGGCGTTTCGCCGGTTCCAGCACTTGACTTTCGGCCGAAAAAGCAATATCAAGTTGATTATAAAACACTTGTCCAAAGGATGTCAAGTGTATAAACAATTCATCCGGTTCTCCACTGTTGCGATTAATACTCCATAAAAAGTCTTTGCTGGAGGCATAAAGCCGTTCGCTATTCAAAATAATGTGATCGATAATGGGTTTTGTCTTATCGTTATTTTTCGTAATGAGGCCAAGCATACTCGCTTGCCGGGTAATAGCGGCTAATATATTTCCGGTTTCATCATGAAAATCCCGCGACAAACTTTGCCGTAAAGAGAGCAACTGCTCCGTTCGAGCACGAACCGCTTCATCCAATTCCGCTATCCTTGCCTGTTGTTGCTCTTTGAACAACCGCTTTGCCTCATCTCGTTGCTGATAGACCATTAAAAAGAAAATACCAAAAAAAACGGTGATGCTTAAATGGTACAGTAAAGCAATCTCAAAACTTTCCGGTGCATAAGTAATATCAAATTCGCTCGTACCCCGCATCGTGCCGGCGTTACTCTGGCTGTAGAGGAACCACACAGCAACTAAATTAACGAAGATCATCGTTTTACCAACACGTCTATCGGCCCAGAAACCGGTTAACAACAAAAGATATAAGGCCGATACCTGAATGGAAAGTATTCCTCCGCTGTTCAGACAATTCGTAATCATGATGGCATAGCCTGTCAACATACTCACAATCAACATCAACATAAACCGTCCCGTCATTTTGATATACACTAATGTCAACAGACAGACGAACAGTAGGATATAATAATAAACGGCCAACGGAGATAAAACGAGCAAAATCGTTGGAATAATAATCAGTAAGATTACAGACACTAAATATCCGATAACGACCGTACAAAGTTGGTCATATTCGGATAAGGAACGATCATGTAACCTTTTTGGAATAAAGTAATGATAAAACTTCTCCGGTATAAGCATATAAAATGATATGTTTTTAAATCTCTGCAGCACTAAAATACGGGACAATAATCAGTATCTCACATCATTATTTTAAAAATCCCCCAAATTGGGGGATACAGCATAATCGTTTTGACGGTAGTTTTGTCTAATAAATTAACCTTATGAAGAAACCTATATATTATTGCTTCGCTTATGTCTTTTGTCTTTTATCTGGTATTTTAAGTGTAGAAGGTGTATGTGCACAGAATTTTCCAGATCCTTATTGTAATATATCTTTTTCCAACGTCATTGAACCTATCACAAAAGTAGAGTTTGCCGGAATTAATAACTCAAGTTCAGCATATAATAGTACCGCTTTAGAAAATTTTCTCGCTATTTCAGGTACTGTCCAGACTGGAGACGAAGTTCCTATTTCCCTGAAAGGGAATACGGCCGGGGAGTTCAGATGCTACTTCCGGATCTTTATCGATTGGAATCAAGATGGCGATTTTTCTGATAATGAAGAAAGCTTTGAAATAGGTTCTATTTACAATTCGACAGGTACAGATAGTCAAGCAGCTACTGGCACAATTAAAATACCCGAAGAAGCACTTCTGGGTGCAACACGTATGCGCGTGATAAAAAATTACAACGCATACGCTGATGATGCCTGTGGCAGCTACGGCTGGGGAGAAGCCGAAGATTACACCCTACATGTGATTCCGGGTCATACTCGATGGTCCGAAAAATTTCCCGATATATATGATATGCCGGCAGGTTGGCGGGTCTTGAGTGGATACTGGGATGTGTATGCACCGGAACAACTGCCTAATGCCGATGGCAATATCATTTATCGTTATTTTTGGGATGAATCGGGAGCTTTTGCGACCAATAACATACAAAATATCGAAGCAGGCGACATGCTTCAGTTTACGTATCGTTTAAGCAGCGAGTATCCACCATTTGATCCACCTGCGAACGGATCGGGAAACTTTGCCGTGGCCATATCCACCGATGGTGGGGATAATTTTACGGAAATAGCTACCGTTCCGAACGATGGTGCTTCAGGATGGCAATTATTTTCGTATGATTTGAGTGCTTATGCAGGCCAGACTATTCAGGTAAGCATAACTGTACATGCAATCGAGGGAGGTTTTTTTGCGGGTTTTGATAATTTTTATGTCGGCCCGTCAGTATGTAACCGTGTGTTGAATATACAGTCTACTGAAATCGGCACGAATACAGCCTCCTTCGTTTGGGAAGCCCCGACAGGAAGTCCAGCCGAATACGGCTACTACCTGTCGGAAAGTAATCTTACGCCAACCCAGACAACAAATCCAACAGGAACTACAAACCAAACTAACCTTACACTCCATTCCTTATCGCCGGGACAGCAATATTATCTTTGGATAAGATCGATATGCGGCCCGGAAGATAATAGTGAATGGAGTGTTGTATATTCATTTATAACGGAATACGAGATGAGTCGTCCTTGGTCGGAGAATTTCGACGTCTCCTCCGCTCCAAAAGGATGGAGTGCACCTGCATGGTACGTGGATGAATATAGTGAGATACCATCGGCAGATGGAAATGTACTCCATGCTGTTCTACGAAACAGCACCCTTGATCTTTCCAAGTCTTTTACGACACCCATTATAAAAGATATACAGACAGGTGATCGGTTAAGTTTCACATACGCCATAAAAGACAACTTCGCTTTTGGCAATTCGGCCGGCGGTGATTTTAAAATTACCATTTCCACAGATGGTGGTAAAAATTATAATGATATAACCACAATACGTACGTACAGTGACAGTCCTTGGCAACTGTTTTCTTACGATTTGACGCCCTATGTTGGTGAGAACATTAAAATCCGTATTATTGCTCAACACTATATTGGAGGCTATGAACTTGGGTTTGATAACTTTAGCATCGCGCCATTACCCTCTTGTCTTGAGGTATCCGGTATACAGGCAGAAAACATCACATTTACCGAAGCGCAAGTGAGTTGGCAGCCGTCTACTGGAGAAAGTTATGAATACTTTCTTTCTGATAAGATTACGGGGTTGCAGGAATATGCCGGAACTTTTGCAAGCCTGACCGATACGGAAATACAATTTGATGATTTAGCGGAAGGTACGACCTATTATTTTTGGGTCAGAAATCGCTGCGGTACAGATGAACACAGCGAATGGAGCTCTCCCGTATCCTTCACTACCCTATTATCGACCACAGTCCCCTGGAATGAAGACTTTCCGACCGATTCAAGACCGAATGGATGGGAGACGGATGATTGGTCTTTTGACAGTTTAGATGATTTTATCGATAAAGATGGTGCTGCAATCTACCAAAACATATATGGCTATCCGGAAACTTCCAATTTCTTCACTCCCTATATCCGGGATATTAAAGCGGGTGACGTATTATCTTTTGTCTACCAACATGTCAATTATTCGGACTCCGATGCCCCTGGAAATGGTAGTGGCGATTTCGTAGTGGCAGTGTCTACAAATATGGGCGTGAATTATACCGATATTGCAATCGTTCCCAATAACAATACTATCGGTTGGCAGACATTTTCTTCCTCTTTAGATGCATTTGCCGGGGAAACCATCCGTATTCGTATCACGGCGTCTTGGGCTTCCGGAGACTATTACATAGGATTTGACAATTTCAACATTCAATCGGGCGGCGCATGTCCGCTTATACAAAACCTAAGAGCCACAGACCTGACTTCTAACACGCCGGTGATTTCCTGGGATGGCTCAGCTACTGCTCCTACGGGCGGCTATGATTATTACTATTCCGATGTATCTGTCACACCCGACGCTATCGGTGCACCCTCCGGAAATACGGCAAGTAACACGGTGACATTACCCTCATTATCTTCCGGAAAGCGATATTATGTTTACGTCAGGACCAATTGCGGCGAAGGTAATACAGGAGCATGGTCCAATGCCATCTCATTTGTCTTGCCTCTGGCCCATGATGAAAACAACATTGTATATGTAAGAGAGAATGGAACTGGCAACGGCAGTAGCTGGCAGAATGCGGTAGCCGATCTACAAGCCGCTATTGATCTGTCTGGTGTACGGGAAGTTTGGGTAGCGGAAGGTACGTACTACGCGCCTCCAACAACAAGTTTTAAAATGAAAAACGATGTTGTGATCTACGGAGGCTTTCCGGCTACCGGTGAACCCATTATGGATGATCGTAAGTGGAAAGAATATCCGACGATTTTATCCGGTAATAACGAGCGAAGGGTAATCAATAACGATTTTTTTGGTGATGATCCGTTGCAAAGAACAGCCATTTTGGATGGATTTATTATTCAAGATGGGAAGTTTTTAGGATACGGTGGAGGGATTTATAATGCCAACGCATCTCCCCTCCTTCAAAATCTACATATTCGTCAAAATACAGCCTGGCATGGCGGAGGTATGTGTAATTACGATTCATCGCCCTTAATCAGCGATGTAATCATAAGCCACAATCATATCGAAGAGGATGATATAGGTTACATGTATGGCGGTGCGGGCATAACCAACCTCTATTCTTCTGGCGTTATTATTACGCGATCGATAATTGAGAACAACACTTGTGATACAAGATATGGAGCAGGAATATTTAATGATTATTCGGAAAACATAACGATAAGCGAATCTATTGTCAGGAATAATTCGTTGAAGGAAAGCATTCCTCCCGAAGGATCTAATGGCGGGGGAATTTATAACGTGCATTCTTCCGTATGGATTAAAAATACGGTGATAACGGGAAATAAAGCTGATGCAGGCGCCGGAATCAGTTCTTGGAATGATGGAAACATCACATTACTAAATGTAACTATAGCTGGAAATATTGGTGAAGATGGAATTGCGATTGACAATAGTGGTGGAAACCATATCGATATTATTAATTCCATTATCTATAGCGATAGCAATACGCGTGAAGGAACGATATATAATAATGCGAATACGACGCAACCGGGCTCTGCTAGCATCAAAAACAGTATAATTAAAAAGCCGTCGCTTATTTTTGGGAACTGGAATGCAGACTGGGGAACCAATGGAGGAAACAACCTGTTGATCGATCCTTTATTTGCGAATGCGGATAATGACGACTATAGCTTAACTGCAGGCAGCCCAGCGATAAATAAGGGAAGTAATTTCCTATACACAGATGCGGGAGGTGATCTTTCGGTTGATTTGGATGCCAGTCATAATTCTCGTGTATTTGATTCAACAATCGATATAGGTGCTTACGAATATCACTGCCGGGCTATCGATCTTAATCAAGTAACCTTTGCTGATAAAGAAGTAGATTATGATGGATCAGCTAAAACGATAGTAGCCGGAAATATGCCTCCGGGAAGTACAGTACGTTATGAAATAATCGACGAAAATGATCAAGTCATTACAGAAGCTATTGAGGCGGGCACATACACCATTAAGGCTATTTTTTCTGGTTGTGGACCGGATCTCGAAAAAACAGCCCAATTACAGATTAAAAAAATAAATCTGGTTATCACGCCGAGTGATCAGACTAAAACATACGGTAGTATTTTTAGCTTTGACGGTACCGAGTTTACAGCAAATGGGTTGATTAATGACGATGAGGTTAACTCGGTAACATTGACTTCTCCCGGAGCAGCGGCCTCGGCAGATGTCGATACCTATGATATCACCGCCATAAACGCCCAGGGTACAGGTCTGGATAACTACGATATTACGTACGAGGAAGGCACGCTTACTGTCAATGCGAAAGCATTGACAGTAACAGCGAACAACCGCAGCAAGACCTACGGTGAGGCGCTTGTCCTCGGCAGTACTGAATTTACAACCGATGGCCTTGTTAACAGTGATGCGGTTACCTCGGTAATGCTGACCTCTCCGGGAGCAGCAGCGACAGCTGTGGTAAACACTTACGACATCACGGCCACAGATGCGCAGGGCAGCGGTCTGACGAACTATACGATCAACTACGCCAAAGGCACGCTGACAGTCAACCCGAAAGCACTGACCATCACGGCCAAAGATCGCAGCAAGACCTACGGTGAGACCCTTGCACTCGGCACTACTGCCTTTATAGCAAACGGTCTTGTCAACGATGATGAAGTTACTTCGGTAACATTGTCTTCTCCCGGAGCAGCGGCCTCGGCCGATGTCGACACCTACGACATCACCGCCTCGGCAGCGGCAGGTACAGGCCTGGCCAACTATGATATCACATACGAGGAAAGCACGCTGACGGTAAATAAAAAGGCACTGACAATAACAGCGAACAACCGCAGCAAGACCTACAGTGAGGCGCTGACACTCGGTACTACCGAGTTCACAAGCCTGGGTCTGGTCAATAACGATGAAGTTACCTCGGTAACACTGACCTCGCCGGGAGCAACAGCCTCAGCCAACGTCGGAGATTACTATATAGAGGTATCAAACGCAACGGGCAGCAGACTTGAAAATTACATCATCGCTTATTTCGAAGGAACACTACAGGTAAATAAAGCGCCACTGTCCATTACGGCTAATGACCGAAGCAAGACCTACGGTGAGGCGCTTGTCCTTGGCACTACTGCCTTTACGGCAAGCGGCCTTGTCAACAGTGACGTAGTTATCTCGGTAACACTGAACTCAACCGGTGCAGCCACCTCGGCCGATGTAGGAGATTACTATATAGAGGTAGCAAACGCAACGGGCGACGGACTTGAGAATTACCTCATCGCTTATTTCGAAGGAACATTAACGGTAAACAAAGCTCCACTGTCCATTACGGCCAATGACCGTAGCAAGACCTATGGTGCTACACTGACACTCGGCAGTACCGAGTTCACGGCCAGCGGTCTGGTGAACAACGACGAGGTTACCTCGGTCACGCTGAACTCAACCGGTGCAGCCGTCTCGGCCGATGTAGGAGATTACTATATAGAGGTAGCAAATGCAACGGGAGACGGACTCGAGAATTATCTCATCGCTTATTTCGAAGGAACATTAACGGTAAACAAAGCTCCACTGTCCATTACGGCCAATGACCGTAGCAAGACCTATGGTGCTACACTGACACTCGGCAGTACAGAATTCACACCGGACGGCCTTGTCAACGGCGATGCAGTTACCTCGGTGACATTAACTTCAGCCGGAGCATCAGCCTCTGCCGATGTTGATACCTATGACGTCACCGCCTCGGCAGCACAGGGACCAAAACTGTCCAACTACGATATCAGCTATGTAAGCGGCACACTGACGGTGAACAAAGCACCGCAGACCATTACGTTTACCGATCCGGGCACACTTTACCGCGATGCGGGCACGATCGACCTTGAGGTATTGGCCAGCAGCGGTCTACCGGTCAACCTGACCATCGATGACGAGATGATCGCCACCGTCAACAGCAGCTCGCTGACCATGACGGTCAAGCGCCTGGGTACGGTAGTGATTACCGCCACACAGGCAGGTAATCACAACTACCTGCCTGCCGATCCGGTCTCGGTGACGGTGCGCATTGCCAACGACGCGGATGCCGCATTACCGATACGTGTACATCAGGCAGTATCGCCCAACGGCGACGGTATCAACGACTTCCTGATGATCGAAGGCATCCGGGATTACCCGGAGAACAAAGTGACGATCTTTGACAAGTCCGGCAAAGTACTCGCCGAGATAGAAGAATACGACAACAGGAACAACGTGTTCCCCGGTGGCCGCACCGTACACGACGGTACATATTATTATTACCTCGATATCAAGGACGGCGGTCAGTGGAAACGCGAGAAAGGGTTCTTTGTCGTGCGTAGATAGTAATGTTGGGTCCCTCAGTCCGGGAGGGCCCTTCATTTTTTTTCTTGACCAAAAAAACAAGCAAAAAAAGTCAAGGCTTGGACGGTACGACGCTAAAAACAGTCCTTTTGCCCTAAACAGATCGGAGCCATTGCGCTTTGCTCCATTTTTTCGATCTGTTTTATACGGGCACTCGGATGTTTTCTTAACGCTGTACAGTCCAAGGCCGTCTTTCTACGGCGAGTTAGGATTTCGATCTACGTCGTATGTAGAGTGAAGGATAACAAACAGAAGGGATAAAGAGAAAAAAAGAAGAAGAAACAGAGATAAGCAGTATCCGCACAAACATAATAAATGCTGCCTCAAAAGTTTGGGCAATAGCAGTAGGAGGCACTATCCATACAGCCCAAACTTTTAAGCAGCGACTTTTTTGCCTATCTTTTTTGAGAGAAAAAAGTAGGAGCCCATCGCGGCTTGAGCGATAAAGAGATAGAAAAGAGAGAAAAGATAGAAGGAATAAGGAACAAAGACAGAATTAAAAAAGAAACCAAGAGTATATGAAACAATACATAACCCTATTCACAGTATTAGCGCTGTTGCCCTTCTTGACAAAAGCCCAGCACGGCGTCAGCTACAACCAGTTCGGCCAGCTGCGCAACACCTTCAACAGCTCGCTGAGCACGATGGACCTCGGCGGTAGCTTCTCCATGCTTGGCCGCAGCCAGTGGACGGGCGTGGACGGGGCACCGAAATCCATCTGGGCCAGCGGCAACGTCGGGCTGCGGAATGCCCTGCTGTCGGTAGGTCTTGATGCCAAGCATGCCGCCTACGGTGTCACCAAGGAAAGCGAGTTCTCGGCCTATGTGGCCAAGGCGGTACGCATCACCGAATACGAGTACCTGAGCCTATCGATGGGCGGCGGCTTCGTGCACTTCCAGGGCGACTACAGCAGCATTGACGACCAGAACGATCCTTCCTTCCGTGACAACATCCGGGAGACGGGCGGTTTCCTGAGCATCTCGACGAGCTACTACCGTCCGGAGCGCTATTACTTCGGTGTGTCGATGCCCCGGTTCTCGCTGAGCCGTCCGGACGATATCGAATACGAGTTCAGGAACGTGTACTACATCACCGCAGGGGCACTGCTGAGGCTGGACGATGCCTTCCATGTCCGTCCTTCAGTATTAGTGAGCCATATGGACGATATGGATCCGCGTTATGACCTGAGCGTGCTGCTGTTCATGGGCCGGAAGCTGGGATTGGGCATGGGCGTGCAGAACCAGGGAGACCTGTCGGGCCTGCTGCAGCTGAACTTCGGTGACTTCGGTATCGGCTACAGCTACCAATTCAGCCCGAACAACCGTACCCTGAACCAGCGCATCTCTGTCAACACCCATGAGATCGGCCTACGATACAGAGTCGGTGGCGTGGGGTTGTTATGACGTTCCGGGGTTACACGGTCACTGAGATTTAAGACATGAGACGTGAGATATCAGATTTGAGAAAAGAGAAACAAGCAGTTAGGTTAAAGAAAAAAATACTATCTGCACAAGAGCTATAGATGTCGCCAATGTTGCATCAGCCCCGCTACCACCAACGCATACCCTGATGCCTGCTTCGCAGTAGCGGGTCGCGGATAGCAGGAAGGAAGAGACGATGTAGCGATCCGGTACAGCGACGAGTTTATGGATTAGCTGTTGTTTTCAATGGTATCCATGAGCTCACTTCGTTCGGTTTGGGTACTTTTTGCGGTCAAAAAGTACAAAAAGCCTCCTCGTGGCTTGAGCGATAAAAAAAACAAGAAGAAGTCAAGAGTGATGCACAAGGAATTTTGTACTAAAAACGGACGATTTGTCCATAGGACTCCGGACATATAACCTCCTTGCGGTCGGTGTTTCTATCCAAACACTTCTTTCAAACGCGACACCTGATGGTCAACCAGTTTTTGTAAATGGCCTGAAACCATCATCTTCATCATCATATTTAATTCTGCTTCGATAACAAAGGTAGCCCTAGTCTCTACGGCAGAAATTTCTTCCAGTTTCCACGACAGCTTAAGGGTAAAAGGAACATCGCCTATAGGAAGACATATAATTTCACGATTCGCTACACGTTGGCTTACCTTCAAAGCTAACTTTGCAAGGTTCTTAATGGAAAACTGCGCTTCATCTGCTGTAGACGTCCAATCTTGAATATTATCCGGCATCAGTTGCTCGTGATTATTCAAGTCGGCCAAAAAAGTATAGACCTCAGCTATCGCTTTGGGAATAAGGGTTGTATTTTGAATCAACGTCATATCGTTAGATATTACACTTTCGGCGACCACGAAGATGGGGCTTTACGCCATTGTTCAAGCATCTCCACCTCACTTTCCAGCACATAGCTTTTTTCCACTGCAACTTTGATTAAAGCTTCATAGTCACATAAGCTAAACATCGGACATTTTGCTTCTGCAAAATTCTCTGCAGCCTCATCCAAACCGTACGTGAATATAGATACCAGTCCCACGACATTACAGCCCACATCACGCAACGCTTTTACAGCCTGTAATGAACTCTTACCTGTCGATACCAAATCTTCCAGCACAACAACACGTTGTCCGCTAACAACCTCTCCTTCTATCAGATTTTGCCGACCATGGCCTTTGGCATTACTACGCACATAAGAAAAAGGCAGTCCTAAATCCTGTGCAACTAACACACCTTGAGGGATACCTGCTGTCGCCACACCTGCTATCATATCTACCGTCCCAAACTCATCTTGAATAAGTTGAGCTAAATTTTGGCGGATATAGGTACGTATAGGCGGATGCGACAATGTGATACGGTTGTCGCAGTAAATTGGAGACTTCCATCCAGACGCCCATGTAAAAGGACTTTTAGGTTGTAATTTTATTGCTTTAATTTGCAATAAGGATTCAGCAACTTTTTGTTCAACCTCATTTAGACTATTCATGGCACAAATTTATAAAATTTATATGAACCAAAGCCTGCTAATTATGGCAGATTTTGCACCTCTTCTCGAAAGCACGGTACAAACTATTGGTATACAAGATGTTGATTTGGAAAAACTTTTCAACGGTATTCCGAAGAACGCAAACATCACCTATTTATGTGTTCACCCGGATATACATAAAACTGTTAAAACACTTCTTGCTACATCCAAAGTGATCAAAGCTGCCGGTGGGCTGGTCAGAAACGGTAATGGAGAATACCTCTTTATCCACCGGCTTGGCAAATGGGATCTTCCCAAAGGAAAAGTTGAAGACAACGAAAAAATGCGCGAAGCGGCCGTCCGGGAGGTGGAAGAAGAATGCGGTCTTCACATCGATTATCTGGGCAAGAAGCTAATAACAACCTACCATACGTATTATATGCGGGATAAATTTGTGCTCAAACAAACGCAATGGTATGACATGGGTGTTAATAAGGAGCCTAAACTAACACCGCAGACAGAGGAAGATATCACACAAGCGGTCTGGGTGAAAAACACTGAATTGAAAAAAATGAAAGAAAATACCTACCCTTTAATTAAAGACATCATAAATACGATAACGGAATAGATAGAATGCCCGACTTTTGAAATAATAACAAACTAAAACCGGTAGTCGTTTGTTAGCAATACATAACATCATCAAATTCGAATCAACATGGGAAAAAAAATAGGTTTGATCGTAGGGAGCCTCCGTAAAGAATCTTTCAACAAAAAGGTTGCCCATATCATCATGAGTACAATCGCCGATGACAGCGAAAACACGTATCAGATTATCGAAATAGGTCAGCTCCCCTTTTATAATCAAGATTTCGACACCGAAGGAGCACCCTCCACTGTTGACGACTTCCGAGTCGAAGTAGCGCAGCACGACGCATTTATGTTCATCACACCTGAATATAACCGATCGATACCTGGGGTCTTAAAAAACGCATTGGATGTCGCTTCACGTCCTTATGGCAAAAGTGTATGGAATGGAAAACCGGCTGCTATCGTATCTGTCTCTATAGGTGCCATAGGTGGGTTTGGGGCGAATCATCATTTACGGCAATGCCTAACTTTTTTGAACATGCCGGCATTACAACAGCCTGAAATGTATATCGGCAATATCACACAGCTGTTGAGTGAGGATGGAACATCGTTCAAGGAACAACAAACGGTAGATCATTTTAAAAAGTTCATTCAAGCTTTCGATGGGTGGATTGAAAAATTCTAATCACGAATGACTGCTGCCTTTCCCTGCTGCTTTTCCCAAGCTACGACAAGTTTTGCCATCATACTATAGCGCTCCATCCCTTCGGGCTGGTTGTTGTGTTTGAGATATTGATTATAAAAAAGGTTGGATATCTTATCTACCCATCCACTATATTGTTGCCAAAAAGCACGTTCATACGCCAAATCCGCCCGAACTTTCGGTGACAGCTTATTTCGATACTTTTCATACAATTCCTTATCCCCATACAAAGGGTATAATAAATATTGAACCGCTTCGTAGTAAGCGGAATAACGATACCAAAGGTCTTTATGATACATCAATTTACGGAATGCAATAAAATTACATTCATCTTCGAACCCTATACCCATTTGATGCGCCAGTTCATGTACATTGACGAAAGGGTAAGAAGCAAGAGGTATATTTTGATTGACCTGCACCTCCAAGGTAAATGGATTAAAATAACCTGAGACCGTAAAATAAGAAATAATAGCACTGGAAATCGGCGATTTTCCATGAATTTGGCTTTGGCTTAGTATCCCGTGAAATAAAGTATCCGCTCTCATCCATTGCTCCAGATCCCTGCGAACTCCCCTTTTGTCTTTCTGTTCCAAATCCAAACTATCTCTTAGACTGTTAACAATAAGAACGTATTTATCAACAACTTGTATATAATCGTCTATATGTATACTTTCTGTATCTAAACCGATCTGATCGGCTAAGGGTATCCGGTAGTAATTGAGTCCCCAGTTGACATAAAAGAAGGTATATACCAAAGATAAAAGTGCAAGAAACTGAACTGTCTTCCGTTTCAACATATTCCATTCGCTGCGATATAGCGCTTGCGCAATCCGGAATAATAAGCTTGAAAAAAGCAATACAAGCACACCGTATAGCAAGTCACCAAAACTAAAAGGCAACCAGGAAAAAAGTAGAATGGATAAATAGGAAAATTTAGGATAAAAGCCTCGTGAATAATAATATTCTACCGCCTGAGGATTCGTGTGTAGGATGCTAATCCCCACCTGAATCAGTAAGCAACAGGCAATTACAATAAAATAAAAGTTATTTCTACTGAAAAGACGATATAGCCTAGCTTTCATTTTCATAATACAGCTTATAATAACTCATCCCTCTCTCCTCGTCATAACCATGCTCCAGATATTCCCGCTTCCCATGTACATACACATGGAAGTTTTTATCCAGTTTGAGCACACTTTTATAGCTCGACTGCATTTTTTTTACAGCTGGCGTGGCGATATTAAAATTGTCCTGAAAAGGTTGATTGAACTCTTCTTCAAAGGTATGTTTATAATCGTTGAATAAACTTACTGCCTGTGGATTACCGAGAACCTCTTCTTCAAATTCGGCACAATCAAAGGTCTCCTTCGACTTGAAGTAATCCATCGACCGGTTCATCAGGTCAATCTTATCGGCCGTCTGTAACTCAAAAACTTCATCCAGCTTCTCATGGACAAAATTTTTATACACCTTCATCAAATTACCCGTCTGTTGATAATTATCGTTCCGGGACTTCAACTGCAAAAAGCTATCTTTCCAGTACACGGCTTCCGAGGAATTCGTTTGGTCGACTACCAACACCTTATAGCCTTCTTCCCCCTCATCGTTTACGATGACCACACCTTTATCCAATTTATTAATGTTGATCGCCTCCTGTTCGTAATCCAGTTGAAAACCGCCTTGATTGGGATAAACTTTGAGATAGGTTTCTTTATTCTCCGATTTAAATATACCAATTGCTTCCCTGTCCTCCCCTTCCATCTGTACATTTTTCAGTTGGACAACGTACACCTCCCCTGCTTTTATCTTGGGATGCTCGGATATTTCGTATAAATGCTTGGCAATGTGTTGGCTATAGGCATGGAACGCTATTTCCTTATCAAACAACTTCTTTGTGAAATGATATACCTCATTGAGTTGCAGCTCTTCGTTAGGATGAAAAAACCGGTAAACTTCCTGTACCTTGGCAAAAGGTTTCATAAAATATTGCATGAGCAGATCCGGAAGTACTTCGTTTCCCTGCAACGGGATCGGTTCTTCAGATAGGATATAAAACTCGTCGTTGGCTTTGTTGCCCACACGGTGTATGGAAAGGTTTTCTAAAACAGCGTCTTGATGATAAAACATAAAAAAGTAAAACTAAAAATTAAAACCCAAATATATCGATAGCAGCCCGATAAGTCGCTACATGCGCATCGACAATATCACGAATGTGCGATGAATATCCTCCACCCATACTGATCTGCACCGGCACGTGTTGATCCCGACACAGCTGCAAGACCAGCCTATCCCGCTGTTTACACCCATCTGCGGAGATTTTAAGCTTTCCCAGCTTATCTGTCTCCAAAATATCTACCCCAGCCTGGTAAAATACAAAATCTGGCTTCACCGCTGAAAATAACGGAATAAGGTTCTTTTCCAAAATTTCTAAATACACCGCATCGCCTACACCATCATCCAAACCGATATCAACGTGCGAACGTGCCTTAATAAAAGGGAAGTTCTTTTCCCCATGCATGGAAAAAGTTAAGATATCCGCATGATCCTCGAAAATATCGGCTGTGCCGTTGCCTTGATGGACATCAAGGTCTATAATCAGAATACGCCGTGCAAGAGACTGCTTATAAAGGTATGCAGCAGCAACAGCCTGATCATTCATTAAACAAAAGCCTTCGCCAAAATCACGCCCGGCATGATGTGTTCCTCCGGCGGTATTGAAAGATACGCCGTGCGCTCTGGCATAAAGGGCGGATTTTATCGTTCCATCCACGATATAACGCTCCCGGTCAACCAACGCTTGCGACAAGGGAAAACCGATACGTCTAATCATCTTGGGATCTAATGCCAAATCGAATAAACAATGTATATAGGCGCTGTCGTGCGCGAGGCATGCTGTATCAAAATCGACACGCTCCGGTTCAAAAAAATTAGCCGCTGTTACCAGGCCCTCGCGTTGTAATTGTTGAGGGATAAGTTCATATTTTACCATGGGAAAGCGATGGCCTTCTGGCAAAGGGTGAACGTAACTTGTATGATAGGCTATTTTTAACAATTTCAATACATTTTGTCGCACACAAAAATACAAAGAACTAAATTATTATTATCTTAGGACTTTATTATCTAAATCTAACATCCTGCCTACCGCAGGCAGGCTCATATCTAACATCGATGGAAGAAACAAAAACCTTACCTCAATTGAATGCAGAAGAAATCCGTGTACTGGGTTCCTTATTGGAAAAATCAAAAACAACTCCCGAATATTACCCGATGACGATCAATGCGCTGCAAGCAGCTTGTAATCAGAAAACATCGCGAAAACCGGTGGTATCTTATGACGAAAGTACGATTATTTCCACCTTGGATTCACTTAAAAAAAGAGGTTTGGTTTCTACCGTAGTAGGTGGTGGCAGCCGTGTGACCAAATACAAGCATAATCTTGCCATCCAATATCCTTTGGTACCGTCGGAATTGGCGGCGCTCTGTCTTTTATTTTTGCGAGGCCCGCTCACAGCAGGCGAGATAAATTCAAACTCGGGCAGATTATACGAATTCGATACGTTAGACGAAGTGCAAGAGCTGTTAAATAGGTTAGCCGACAACGAACCAGCTTATGTTAGACTGCTACCTAAACGTCCTGGGCAAAAAGAAGCACGCTTTGTACATCTCTTCAGTGATTTTAATGAAGAAGAGTATGAAACGGTATTGGGTAATGGTAACACAAACAGTACGCAGGTTCAAGTTTTGGAAGAAAGGGTTACGAGCCTGGAAGAGCAACTTGCTACCCTTCGTGAGGAGTTTGACAGGTTGCTGGCCGAACTTTCATAATTGCCCGATGTACCGAAGCGGATAACCCGAACTGCAATCGTTTTCGTAAAAATTTACTCCACTATTGGGGTAAGTCCCCATATAGAATGGTTATATTTATCGTGTAAACCATTCTAAAATAAGAAAATGAACAGTAAATTATCGGTACACATCTTTTTTCTCTTCGGTCTTTTTACTTCTTTTGCGGCCAACACAGCACTTTATGGGCAGTCTAATCATCATGCGCATGGAGATTGGGTCGATCTCTTTGACGGTAAAACATTAACAGGCTGGAAAGCTGTTGGCGGAAAAGCACCTTATACGGTAGAAAATGGTGCTATTGTAGGAACGATGACCAAAGGTACACCCAATTCGTTCTTGATTACGGAAAAGGAATATGGGAATTTTATCCTGGAATTGGACATCAAACTGGAAGGGAGTGAAACGAACTCCGGCGTCCAGACGAGAAGCCATATCAATGATAAAGGAAGAGTATATGGGCGGCAAGTAGAAATCGATCCCACGCCACGCGCCTGGTCAGGTGGCATCTATGACGAAGCGCGAAGATTATGGTTGTATCCTGTTGACCTGAATGAAAACGCAAAGACAGCTTACAAGCCTGAAGTGTACAATCACCTCCGCATCGAGGCTATTGGGGATGAAACAAGAACCTGGCTCAATGGTATACCGGTTGCTTACGTCATAGACACACTGGATGCAACAGGCTTCATCGGTTTACAAGTTCACGGCATTCCCGACCACTTAGCTGGCAAGAAAGTTTATTTCAAGAACATTCGTATACAAACCAAAAATCTACAGTCTCAGGCCTTTCCGGAAAATATTCGTATCGTTAATCTCAAACCCAATAACTTAAGCCCTGCAGAAAAAAAATCAGGCATCAAATTACTGTTCAACGGCGAGAATTCGGATGGCTGGCGTAGCGTGCGTGGGAAAGATTTTCCCACCAAAGGCTGGAAAATCAGTCAGGGTCAGATAACAGTATTGAAATCGGATGGCGGAGAATCAACGAACGGTGGGGATATCGTCACAAAGGATGAATACAGTGCTTTTGACCTCTCCTTTGAGTTCAAATTGACTCCAGGTGCAAATAGTGGCATAAAATATTTTGTTACGGGCAAAGAGCAGACCAGCGGTTCGGCTATAGGGCTGGAATATCAGATATTGGACGATAAGGAACACCCCGATGCCAAGATGGGACGTGATGGAAACCGGACGTTAGCTTCTCTGTATGATCTTATTTCTTCCGATAAAACTACACGCGCCCGCCGACCGATCGGCGCATGGAACCGTGGAAGAATCGTAGTCACGGCAGACAATGAGGTTACGCATTATCTGAACGGTTTTAAAGTTGTCTCCTATAAACGGGGATCTAAAACATACAAAGATCTCGTAGCGATGAGTAAGTATAAAGATTGGGAGAATTTCGGAGAAGCCGTAAGTGGACACATCCTCTTACAGGATCACGGCGACAATGTTTCGTTTAGAAATTTAAAAATCAAAGCCTTAAAATAATCCTAAACCAGTTGTTATGAATAACATATTGTCACGAAGAAATTTTATAAAAAGATCAACAATGGCCGGTGGCGCGGTTTTACTCAGCAATAGTCTATTAGGACACGTCACCATGGCGGCACCTCATGAACGTGTAAATCTCGCTTGTGTGGGCATTGGCAATCGTGGAGCAGAGATTATTAAGGCACTTTATAAAACAGGCCTCTGCAATGTGGTTGCCTTATGTGATGTTGATTTAGGAGCAAGCCAAACGGAAGAAATACTCAAACTCTTCCCCGATGCCAAGCGGTATCAGGATTTTCGCAGGATGTTCGACGAAATGGACACGCAGATTGATGCGGTTTCCATTGGCACCCCCGACTTTGCGCATTTTGCCATCACGATGACAGCCATGGATCTGGGAAAACATGTGTATGTAGAGAAACCTCTCGCCCATACGTTCAACGAAGTGGAGTTACTCATGGCAAAGGCGGACAAAAATCCAAAAGTGGTCACACAAATGGGAAATCAAGGGCATTCGGAAGCCAACTACTTTCAATTTAAGACCTGGAAAGAAGCCGGAATAATTAAGGATGTGACACGCATAGATGCCCATATGAATATGCGGAGACGATGGCACGGCTGGGATCCGCAGATCAAAGGATTCCCTTATCCGGAACGTATTCCTGAAACATTGGATTGGGATCTTTGGCAAATGCATACGTTGGGGCATCATTATAATCCTGATTTTGTCAACGGACAGTGGCGTTGTTGGTACGATTTCGGCATGGGGGCATTGGGTGATTGGGGAGCACATATCTTAGATACGGCACACGAGTTTCTGGAGTTGGGACTTCCCACCGAAGTAGAAGCTATCATGTTGGAAGGACACAACTCCTTTTTCTTCCCGATGTCATCGACGATAAGGTTTAAATTTCCTCAGCGTGCGAAGATGCCTGCGATAGAGATCAATTGGTATGACGGTTTAGACAATCTGCCTCCTATTCCAGAGGGGTACGGAGTATCTGGGCTGGATCCCAATATCCCACCGCCAAGCACCGGAAAACTGGAGCCGGTGAAATTAAATCCGGGAAAAATTATCTATTCGAAAGACCTGACATTCAAGGGTGGATCACACGCGAGTACGTTAGAAATTATTCCGGAAGCAAAAGCAAAAGATCTGGCCAATAAATTGCCTGAAGTACCTGAGACTACTTCCAATCACTTTGCCAACTTCCTTAAGGCGTGTAAAGGAGAGGAAAAAACTCGCTCGTCATTTGCCGTGGCAGGCCCATTAAGTCAGGTGTTTTGCCTGGGCGTAATCAGCCAGCGATTGAATACGAAACTTGTTTTCGATAGAGAGCGAAAGGAAATAACAAATAATAAATTTGCCAACGCTTTATTGACGGGTCCGGCACCTGCAAAAGGCTGGGAGCAATATTATACGGTATAACCGTTTATTACGTTATAGAATGGACCGCTTTGCCGCGGTCCATTTCTTTTTTATCATTCAAATTACAACACCTGAATGGTCGTTCCATCCTCCAATGGATGGGCCGTACAGATGAGACATCGACCATTTTCAACTTCACGGTCTGTTAACACTTCATTATAATCCATCCGCACAGCCCCTTTGGTTACCTGGGAGATACAGGTACTGCACATTCCGGATTTACAGGAGTATGGTAGTTCAAGCTTATGTTCAAGTCCGACATCTAATATCGTCTTATTATAGGGTATGGTCAATGCATGATTGACACCATTCAATCGTATTACCACATTATAGCTTGTGGTATCCACGGGTTCCTCTTCTTTCTCGTCGTCATCTTCCTCTTCTTCCGGGAAATGAAAAGTTTCCTTTTTTATATCTTCATCCGGAACACCCATTCCCAACAACGTGAACCGGCACAGGTCCATATAAAATAATGGCCCACACGTATAATAAATAGAATTTGCGTCTTCTTCAAGATGTTCCCGCAACAGTCGGATGATGTAATCTCTGTTCAATCTCGCCTTCAGCAGATTTTTAGTGTTCGACCATATAAATTCAATTTTTAATCTATCCGGATATTTAACTTGCCAATCGAGGAGCTCATCATAAAACAGCGTGCGTTCTTTTGAGCTGTTGCTATAGATCAATATGACCTTGCTTTTCTTTTCGCCTAACAAAACTGTCTTTAGTATAGAATATAAGGGGGTAATGCCTACACCTGCAGCGAATAAGAAAATTGTGCGCTCGGTCCCCTCTTGGGGCTCATAGGTGAACAACCCCTGTGGATCCATGACATGAACAATATCGCCGACGCGGGTTTTATGATGCAACAATCTAGAAATTTCACCATTATCTACCCGTTTTACCGTAATTTCATAAGGCTCATTAGCAATAGGCGAGCTACTGAAAGAATAAGATCTACGAACTTCCCGATCACCAAACAGGAAGGATAAAGTTAAGAATTGTCCTGCTTTATATGCCGGAAATCCTCCTGTCATATCTTCAAAACGAATGGAAACATTCTGATTCGGCTGCGGGGTAATCGCTGTAATTTTAAACTTGTACATGTCGGAAAATAAAAGAAAAAAATGAAAAGTAAAAAATAAATCCTGACAATAAATAACTGCCAGGATTTTCTACTATCTAAATACCTGCCTACCGCAGGCAGGCTAATATCTAATGTCTAAATACTACATCTACAACTTACGTTTTACTTCGACTTGTTCGTAAGCTTCTACGATATCGCCTTCTTGTATGTCATTGAAACGATCTATATTCAGACCACATTCATATCCTTGAGAAACCTCTTTCACGTCATCTTTAAATCGCTTCAAGGAAGCCAATTTACCTGTATGGATAACTACACCATCTCGTATCACGCGGATATCGTTATTACGATTAATCTTACCTTCCAATACCATACATCCGGCAATGGTGCCGACCTTAGAAATCTTGAAGGTTTCACGGATCTGGACTTCCGCCACGATCTTTTCTTCAAATTTCGGAGCCAACATACCTTCCATGGCGGACTTGATTTCTTCTATAGCATCGTAGATGATAGAGTATAGACGTATATCGATCTGCTCATTTTCAGCAAGTTTACGAGCGTTCTGTGTAGGCCTAACCTGGAAACCGATAATAATGGCATCCGATGCAGAAGCCAATAACACATCTGATTCAGAAATAGCACCCACTGACTTATGGATAATATTTACCTGGATTTCGTCGGTAGATAGTTTTAATAAAGAATCTGATAACGCCTCAATCGAACCGTCCACATCACCTTTTACGATGATGTTTAATTCTTTAAAGTTTCCGATAGCAAGACGGCGGCCGATCTCATCAAGCGTTATATGTTTCGTCGCCCGCATACCTTGCTCACGTTGAAGCTGCAGACGTTTACTTGCCATTTGTCGGGCTTCAGATTCGCTTTCTAACACGTATATTTTATCCCCTGCAGTCGGTGCGCCGGACATACCTAAAATCTGTACCGGCACAGATGGCCCTGCTTCTTTTACCCGTTCACCACGCTCATTGGTCAAGGCTTTTACTTTACCCGAATAAGATCCTGCTAATATAGGATCCCCCACATGCAGTGTTCCCGCTTGTACGAGGATCGTTGTCACGATACCACGCCCTTTATCTAGCGCAGACTCAATGACCGAGCCTACAGCACGCTTTTTGGGATCTGCAGTAAGTTCCAATAATTCCGCCTCAAGCAGTATTTTCTCCAACAGCAGATCCACATTTTCTCCTGTTTTTGCTGAGATCTCCTGTGCTTGATATTTTCCACCCCAGTCTTCAACCAAGATGTTCATCGCCGACAACTGTTCCCGAATTTTATCTGCATTAGCACCTGGCTTATCTACTTTGGTAAAAGCAAAAACAATAGGAACATTTGCAGCCTGCGCATGATTAATTGCTTCTTTTGTTTGCGGCATCACGGCATCATCCGCAGCAATGACGATAATAACAATGTCTGTCACCTTTGCTCCACGCGCCCGCATAGCTGTAAATGCTTCGTGTCCGGGTGTATCAAGGAAAGTCATCCGACGGCCGTCTTCCAATTTTACAGCATAAGCCCCGATATGTTGGGTTATCCCTCCGGCTTCGCCTTTCGTAACATTCGCTTTTCGGATATAATCCAACAAGGAAGTTTTACCGTGATCCACGTGCCCCATTACGGTTACAATTGGTGCACGAGGAACCAAATCTACTTCGTTATCAGGCTCTTCAAGCTCGGCAACTTCTTCGTCTTCGGGTTTGATAAATTCGACCTGATAACCGAATTCTTCAGCTACAATAGATAAAGTTTCCGCATCAAGTCGCTGATTGATAGAAACGAACATCCCTAAACTCATACACGTCGCGATAACTTCAGTTACCGAAACATCCATCAGGTTTGCCAATTCATTTGCTGTTACAAATTCCGTAACACGCAATACTCTGGACATCATCTCTTGCTCCAATGCAGCCTCTTCCGCAGAAGATGCAATATCGTCACGTTTTTGACGACGGAGTTTAGCCCGCTGCGCGAACTTCCCAGATTTACCAGCACCACTTAAACGCGCTAAGGTTGCCTTAATTTGATCTTGAATTTCCTTATCTGAAAGTTCTTCCTTAGGCGCTTCATGTCTGCCTCCTTTTCCTTTATGATCAAACTTTCCTCGACCACCTTGATGTCCCGGTGCTGGACGGGTATTACCGTGTCGGTTATCTGTACGTGCCCCTGTTGGAGCACCTTTACCCGGACCGCCCTGCTGTGGACGTCCCTGTTCGGACGCACCTGTTGCTCCAGGTTTGTTTGTACGTTTCCTTTTACGCTTATTATCCTGATTGGGATTAGATGAAGAAGCTACCGGTTTATCTTTCGGTTTAAATGTCGGTAATTCAATCTTTCCGATAACCTTCGGTCCTTCAAGCTTTTCATACCTTGTACGGATTACCTCATCGGGTTCTCCTTTGATTTCCTGCGTTGGTTGTTCTTTTTCCACGACAGGAACAGGTTTTACCTCCTCCTTTTGAGCTGCTTCCGCGGCTGGGGCAACATGTTCTGTTTTCTCTTCAGCTTTTACTTCAGGTGCCTCTACCGGTGCAGGAGGAGATGTATGAACAACTTCCTTTTCCTCTTTTACAGGCTCTTCTTTAGGTGTCGGAGCAGGTTTGTGTTCCTCTTTATGGGGAATAGATTTCTTATGTTTATTTCTATTAAAGGTATCCAAATCTATTTTACCAACAACTTTCAAATGTCCTGTAGTGGGATGTTGTTCTTGCTGCTCTTCTTTTTCGTCCGTTGTATTCGTTTCAACGGGTGCTGTAGATACATTCTTAATTAATATCTCATCACCTGTAAATTCTTCATTTTTAGAAGAAATAGACTCTTGATCCGCAGCAGTATCTTCCAAAGACGGTTCATCACGACGAATTTTACCAATAATGATTTGTTTCGCTTCATCCTTCGCATTTTTATCTCCCTGGAATTCTCTCAACAGGACATCATACATTTCTGAAGACAATTTAGTATTCGGTTTTGATTCGACATCAAATCCGTTTTTACCCAAAAAGTCTACGGCAGTACCAATCCCTATGTTAAGTTCTTTTGCTGCTTTAAGTAAGTTTATGCTTTTACCTTCTGTCATCTATTTTTTACCTTCTTAAAAATAAAGTATTTACAAAAATATGTTTTTTTACACGCAAATAACAATTAAAGTAAGAATATCTTCACTGTCCTATAAACGGTGATTATTCAAACTCGGATTGCAAAATGCGTACAATTTCCTGGATTGTATCTTCTTCTAAATCTGTACGACGGGCAAGCTCCTCATAAGATAAAGCTAACACCGCTTTTGCGCTATCAAGGCCTACTCGCTTGAACTCATCGATGATCCAGCCATCGATTTCATCTGCAAATTCTTCAATATCCACATCCTCCTCTACATCATCACTTTCACGATAGACGTCTATTTCATAACCGGTCAACCTGCCCGCCAATTTGATATTGTGTCCACCCCGACCAATAGCTAAAGAAACCTGATCAGGCTTTAAATATACGGCTGCAGTCTTATTATCATCATCTATCTTGATAGAAGATATCCGTGCCGGACTCAGCGCTCGAGTGATATAAAGGGAAAGATTAGTCGTGTAGTTGATGACATCGATATTTTCATTCCGCAACTCGCGGACGATACCATGTATGCGGGATCCCTTCATACCCACACAGGCTCCTACCGGGTCAATACGGTCATCGTATGATTCGACGGCAACCTTAGCACGCTCCCCGGGTTCACGTACAATTCTCTTGATGGTAATCAAACCGTCAAATATTTCAGGTACTTCGAGTTCAAACAGACGCTGCAAGAACTCTGGTGCCGTACGTGATATAATAATCTTTGGATTACTGTTCAACATATCTACTTTATGCACAACAGCGCGGATGCTGTCACCCTTTTTGAAATAATCCGCAGGAATTTGTTCCGTCTTCGGTAAGATTAATTCATTCCCATCTTCGTCCAACACCAAGATTTCTTTCTTCCAGATCTGATACACTTCACCGATGACCAACTCACCTTCACGATCTTTATATTTCTTGAATACCTCATCTTTTTCCAACTCCAAAATCTTAGAAACCAGCGTTTGGCGAGCAGCCAATATGGCACGGCGGCCAAAACTTTCTAATGTAATCTGTTCGATATAATCGTCCCCTACTTCCAGGTCCGGATCGTACTGATGGGCTTCGGCCAATTCAATTTCCAATTCATCGTCTTCGGAAAAACCATCTTCCATCACCACACGTGTTCTCCAAATTTCCAAATCTCCGTTATCGGGATTCACAATGACGTCCACATTTTCATCCGTCCCGAAACGCTTCCGTATCATACTACGAAACACTTCTTCTAACACCGTAATAACGGTAGGGCGATCGATATTTTTAAACTCTTTGAACTCCTGAAAAGAGTCTATCAAATTTATATTACTGCTCATTTTACTTAAATGAAATTAACACTTTTGTTTCTTTTATCTGATTCATTGGAAATTCTACTGTTTTTGATATTGCTTTCTTTCCTTTTTCTTTTACCATCTGTTCCAGAACCAATTGAGCATCTGTTGCAGACACTAAGGTTCCCTCCTCTTTCCGACCATCCTCCAACGTCAGCCGAACATTCCTCCCTACATTTTTGATATACTGGCGCAACAGTAACAAAGGCATATCGATACCCGGAGAAGAAACCTCCAAACGATAGGCACGATCGATTACATTTTCCTCCTCCAAATGAAATCCCACGTGTCTGCTTACGCCCACACAGTCTTCAATTGAAATCCCGTTGTCACCATCTAACAAGATCTCCAGAATACCATTATTATGCATCTTGATACGCACGATAAACAGATCTTCTCGATCCGTTATCTTTTCCTCGACTAATTCTTTAACTCTTTGCTCAACTTGCATATTTAAAATTGAATTAAAAAAGGGGGCATACGTTGCCCCCTTCCTTTCAGAATACACAAAAGTATAACTTTTTTTTAAAAAAAGGAAATAATCCGCTATTTTTTATTATCGACTACTGTATTAATTGTTTTCTGCATCTGCGCCATCATGGCTGTCAACCCCTCCATAGTAGGCTCCACGGTTGGTTCGGGAAACTCTGTCGATATAAAAGCTTTTGCTTTCCAAACTTCCAAAATATCTGCCGCTTCTACCCAATAAGGATCGTAAACCTTATTATCAGACAGCAGTTTCAAACCCTTATCTTCTTTAAATTTTGCACCGATGCGTTTGTACACTATCCCCTCATCTTTCGAGATAACAACATAGGTCTGCCCCGACTTCACATTATGCCAATTTTCTACATACTCACCTATAATAACACTCCCCGACGGCAAAGGCAGCATGGAATCTCCCTTAATTTCGAAAGCGCGATACGTCCCTTGGTTAAACATCGGCAAATTAAATCGAGGTAATTCTTTTACATACTCCGGATCAGCATAACCGTTCAGATAACCAGCACTAGCCTTTACCGGTACCAGTTCAATATTTTCACGGTCGTCTTGATCCACGGTGATACTCAACACCCGCAAATTAGAAGCATTACTTTTCGGCGTTGGTTTCCACTTTTCATCAATGACATCATTGACCAGTTCATCCATGGACAACTCGTAATAATCAGCTATCTTCTTCAGCAGCTCATATTTAGGTTCAGCCCTATTCTCTTCATAGGCCCCCACAGAAGCCCTCTTGATCTCCATAACATCAGCAAACTGCTGTTGCGTTAATTGACTTTTCTTGCGTAGAAACCGAAGGTTAGCGGAAATATTAGACATATTTTTTTTAATTTAATTTGTACATACTAAAATTATTAGTAGTATTGTGCCAATAAAGTTAGTAAATATATTTTTTATCGCCAAATATTTTAGTTACATCATGAAACAACATATCATTTATTTCGCTACGGATGCCAACAGAATAAATATAGAAGTGGGATACTGCACAAATATGGCAGACATTAAATTCAATAGGATCGTTTACATGGAAAAGTTTAATTCTTTCGAAGAAGCGCAACAAAAGAAACTGATCTTTCACACCTACACCCGTATGATGAAAGAACGTATTATTCGCAGATATAATCCCAATTGGTTAAATATTGTCAGGACTCCCCTCGCATTCAACACCCCTAAAAAAATCGTTGCCTACGCTTTTTAAACGCAGGCAACGACCTTAACAACCTCAACATATATCGCATATATGTACAAGTTAGACTACCATCCCGGTGCAAAGTTTAACCCGAATGTTCCAAATTTAGCTCTTGTACTATTGAAAGGAATCGCATAGTAAGGTTCCAGAATCATTGCACCAAACAGATTGACACGCAACGACACCCCGGCACTGAATACCGGCATGCGTAAATTCTGAGGGTAAGCCATGACCGGAGAGCCGTCCGGATTATCGGGAACCGGAGTACCATCCGGATAGGTCGCTTGTACCTTGTCGTCTTCTGTCTTATTCCACTTAATGACATCACCATCTCGCCAAGCGAGTCCACCATCAATAAAGAAATTCAGATCCGAGAAAAGGAAGCCCGACTTCACAAGCGCCAATTTTTCAGGTCCAGTAAAGGGCAAACGTATTTCAAAATTGGCAATCGCCATACGCGATCCCATCAGATCCGTATAAGACAGTTTCCCGGAGTTATCCAAATCACCTGTTTCAAACCCACGGATCATATACGGATAACCGATATACAAAGGATACAAGGCCGATTCATCCTTACCCATACGCATATACGAGTAGATACGTCCGGCAACCGTAATCGGTTTATACCGGTTGTATTTTCTTAAGTCAATATTCACCGCAGTGAAGTTATAATCGCCAAAATACTGCTCTGCCCCGAGACGGTATCGAAATCCTTGCAAAGGTGCGGCAATCCCAAATACAGCATTATCCCCTACGAAGCCGGCATTGGCCTGTTGTATCGTAAATGGATCCAATCGACCAAAGCCCAGCTGGGACGCCTCTTCATTGGACACCCGTTCGCGACCGCCATCGTAACCATAATAACTTTGGCTCCATTTGTCCACCCGGAATCCATAACGGGCCACTGCTCCACCGACCTCAAACCGGTGATGACGATTGAACGGATAAGCTACAAATGCCTCCGCCTGGGTCTGGAATTGCCGTACGATATACGTATTGATCGCTAATTCATCCCCATATCCAAAATTCTCCATCGCATACGTACTGAAGCCTGTCATATACGGAATATGGGAAATAGCCCCGCCCCAATTCCATCGGCTTCTTTGGTTAATATAGGCCACCTGCCCGCCAAAATCATAGATCTCACCGTTGATATTCAAGGCTGCAAAAATCTGGTTGTACCCCAATATATCCGAAAACTGTCCCTGTATCCCACTGGATATACCCGCTCCATAACGCGAACCTACGGACATACCGACACCACTATTGGCCAGATAATCCAATTTAAATTTCGGTTTGTAGGCGATATTGTTAATCTGATTGTCCCTTATCCGTTCAAAAACATTGAAGTTACGCAGGTTGGTATTTACCACATTCACGCCTCTATTAACATTGGGTGGCAACATGGCCGCATTAAAATCCGTCACAGAACCATCCACCACTTCGGGTGTAAATTCAGAGCTTTTCGCTTTATAGATGGTATATCGATTTTTCTTAAAATACGAGTACACAATTTCATCATCATTCGATATACTCATTGCTGGTGAGTATTCTGTAATACCACTGATACCTGTAAAATAATCTGTCAGCCGCTCTGTCGTCCCTGTCGACAGCGTATATCGGTACATATTGCGGAAACCATCTCCATTGGACAGAAAGTAAATCTGACTGCCATCCGATGAAAAGTGTGGATTCAGATTATTGGCACCCGGAAAAACAGGTAAGTTTTTAATTTCCTGTGTAGCCACGTCGATCACGGCGAGACTCATCGGGATATCGACGGATCTTGAATCTGACTGTAACGCCACGCGATCGGTGCTAAATACAATAAACCGCCCATCTCTGGAAAAACTGGGCTGAAAGTCCGAATACATGTCGTTGGTCAGTTGGTTTAACGCCTTCGTCTTTAAGTTGTACATATAGATATCACTATATCCTCTTTTCAAACCCGAAAAGGCAACATGATCACCGTCCGGAGCCCAAGTTATATTAGTGAATTCCACAATATCGCCCATCGCCTCCACAAACAACGTTTTGCCGGTTTCCACATCAAGTACCATCAGTTTGTTCTTACCTTCACTAAAGACTGAAAAAGCAAATTTTCTACTGTCGGGGGAAAACGACCCCGCAGATTCCAAAAAACTGAACTCATCAATATCTTTATTGGTCAGCCGGCTTCCCAACTTACGTATGACATTCCCGGAGTGTGCATCCGCCAGATAGAGGTCAATACTAAAAAGATCTTGTTCTGATAGATAAACAATATACTTACCATCCGGCGATATGGTCGGCGAAACATTCATTCTTCCCGCATTGGTCGCATTGATCAAGGACATCCCTATCGGTCTGGAGGTCGTATCCTTATTCAGACTTTTATAGGTATTTTCCATGGTATTCTTCCAAAGGGTCGACATGGTCTGCGCGTCGTAACCAAAAACGCGTCGCATCGCATATTCGTAACCGTATTTCGCGGTTTCTATAAACAGGGGCATGATGACCGTATCGCCATAAGTAGAACCTATAAATGACCAAAAGGCCTGGCCGTACCGATAGGGAAAATAGTTATACGACTCTTCGGTCAACTGTTTGAGGCTCGGAATATCCTGATTGACATACGCATCGCGCATCCACATGGAAGTAAAAGCATCTTTTTTACCAATCGAAAAATACTCCGCCATACCTTCCACCATCCAGAGGGGAATATTGGCAATATTCTCCAGACGGGTCGAATCCCCACCTTCCATTAACACCCGATATTGGAAAGCATGCACCAGTTCATGTCCCAACACGTGTCGGGTCTGTTGGTTAATCTGCATAATCGGCATAACCACACGTTGCTTAAAAGCTTCCGTGACACCCCCTGTTCCGACACTTATCTCACCCGAAATAGCTGTTGTCTGCTGGAATTCAGGATGGTTATTATAGACAATGATTGGATTTTTTCTGGCAAATGTATCCTGGAATACCTGTTGATGGAGTTCATACCATACTTCACTTTCCTTAGCCAACCACCGAACCAACGTATCGTTATCGGAATAATAATAGAGGTTGAAATGCGGTGTGTCATACACTTTAAAATCGAGTTTCTTATACCGCATTTTATTTTGGCCAAAATATTGCGCATAAGCCGTTTGATTCATGAGGATACCTACACCGATTAAAATCAAGAATCTCCCCCATATATTTACCATCTTCCTATTCATATCACTATATTAGTTCTCCAACTTAACTATTATTTCCTATAATAACACTTCTATTTTATCTTCTGTTTGCTCCGGGTTCACAATAACCGGCCTAACCGTTGGCAGATCAGGCAGTTTAAACTCTGGATCCCCTGGACCAATATCTCCGTCGTCCGTTGTGTCCGGCTGCACCTTGATTCGCGGACTCGGGCATTTGTAAGACTTCTTAATCTCAATAATAGATTCCGGGAATTTACCAAATGTTACCCCCAGTTCGGGATGTTTATATAACTCTTCCATAAACAGTGCATATATAGGCAATGCTGTTTTGGATCCTTCGCCGGTGGCCGAGTTTTTAAAGTGTATACTTTGCTCATCACAGCCCACCCACACACCGGCGACTAGATCTTTGGTCACGCCCATATACCAACCATCGACATAATCAGAAGATGTGCCCGTCTTTCCTCCTATTTCGTTGTTCTCTCTAAAAAGATCCCATTCCCACAACGCCTGTGATGTACCATTTGGTTCTTCTACCGTACCGCGAAGCATATACGTCATTAACCACGCATTCTCCGGGTCAATAACCTGCTTGGGTTCCGATTCAAAGGATGCGATAATATTGCCATCCATATCCAATATCTTCGACACCAGCACCGGCTCTACACGTTTCCCTTGGTTCATAAATGTTCCATATGCCTTCACCATTTCAAATACGGAAACATCATTCGAGCCTAAACCTACCGATGGTACAGATTCCAGTTTGCTATCAATACCACATTTATAAGCTGCATCGACGACCTTGTCCCATCCAACGGCTTCCGTCACCTGAGCTGTTATCGAGTTAAGAGAACGTGCCATCGCCCATCGTAACGACATATCTTGATACGAAAAAGTCCAATCTGCATTTTTCGGTTCCCACACTTCATGCTCTCCCTGTTTGTTAACAAATTCAATCTTAACAGGTTTGTCCACAAACTTATCACACGGACTCATCCCTGCTTCCAATGCCGCCAAATAGGCAAAGGGCTTGAACGTAGAGCCAGCCTGCCGCTTTGCCTGATTCACATGATCAAACTTATAGTAATGATGGTTTATACCACCTACCCAGACTTTGATCTCCCCCGAATAAGGATTCATCGCCATCATCCCGGTATTCAGCATGGTGATATAATGTTTCAATGAATCCATAGTCGAATAGTGTACCTTCTTTGGGCCATCCCACGTGAAGATCTCCATATCCTTGTTGACACGAAGCTGGGCGAAGACACTGTCTTCTACTCCATTAAATTCTTTCAGCAGATCTTGGTAAATAGGTAATTTGCGCGCATGGTTCTCTAAGAATTCAGGGATCACGTTTCCTTCTCTATCCCGCCAAGGTTCCTCACCTTCCCATGTATTATTTAAACGTCGTTGCAGATCCTTCATCTTACGGCTCATAACACCCTCTGCAATCTTTTGCATTCTGGAATCTATCGTCGTGTATATTTTCAGTCCGGACTTGTAGATGTCAATTTCATTATCCTGACTCCATTTATCCAACCATCGTTCTACTGCAGCCCGTAGATACGAATCATTTGCATCTGTTATCTCCTGATAGTTTAGATTCAGGTGCAAAGAGTCCTTTGATAACGTATCAACCTGAAGGTTATTCAAATACCCCGCTTTCTCCATTTGTCCCAAAACAACATTTCGGCGTTGAAATGCGTTCTTAGGATTCCGAATAGGGTTGTACATCGTAGTCCCTTTTAACATACCGATTAAGACTGCACTTTCATTAACCGTCAACGCGCCGGGCTGCTTATTAAAATACCGCAAAGAGGCCGATTTGATACCATATGCATTATTACTGAACGAGACCGTATTTAAATACATCGTAATAATCTCGTCTTTGGTATATTTACGCTCCAGTTTAAAAGCCGTCATCCATTCCTTATACTTCGTTACCAGAATACGGACACCTGGAATCTTACTCAGATAACCTTGGGAATGCGCGTATCGCGTACGATATAAATTTTTTGCCAATTGCTGGGTAATTGTACTGGCGCCGCGAGGATCGCCTTTTAAGGTCGACACTGCACCCGCAATTAATCCAAAAAAATCAACACCGGAATGTTCATAAAAACGGATATCCTCGGTCGCAATAAGCGCTTGCAAGACATGCGGGGAAATGCTATCATAAGGCACCGGATCTCTATCTTCTTCAAAATACCGACCGATTAAAACAGAATCAGCAGTATATACCTCAGAAGCTACGTTAAGCGTAGGTAATACAATATCCCGCTTTGTCGGAGAGTAACCAAATAAACCCAAAAAATTAAGTTGAACGGCACAGGTAAACAAAACAACACTATAAATCAACAGCAAGGCATACCGTAAAAACTTATTTTTAACACGTCTAAACATGTGGTAAATATGAATAAAATGTTTCGAAAAACGATGAACAAATCATGCAATTGAATCCCCGGAAAATAAAATTAACGATTTTTAACAAAAGTTAATAATCCTTTGAATCCCACGCCAAACCAAAAACTTCTAATTTATTACCTCAATTAAATCAGTATTATTCATTATTTTTACCTAGGAAACAATGCCATCATGCTAAAACAGACATTACAACAGAAATTATTACAAAAATTATCACCGCAACAGATTCAATTCATCAAGTTATTGCAGGTACCGACCGCATCTCTAGACACACGGATCAAAGAGGAGTTAGAAGAAAATCCCGCGTTAGAAGATGGTAGCCTGACTAATCTGTCTGAGCCGGCAGAAGAATATCCCGACAACGATATGGAAGAGGATTTCTCTTCCTCTGAAGAGTCGTTCGATGAAGAGTTTAGCGTAGAAGAATATATACAGGAAGACGATTTTAAAGATTACGGTGGAAATTACAGCAATGACGATGAGGAGCAACAAAAAGAAATTCCTATTGCTATACAGGATTCTTTTTTCGAAAAACTACAAAATCAATTGGATCTCCTTGCGCTCAATGACAAAAAATACCTTATTGGTAACCAGATCATCGGGAGCCTGGATGATGATGGTTATTTAAGGCGTCCTATTCTCTCGCTCATAGATGACTTAGCTTTCTCCCAAAATGTAATAGCTGAAGAGCATGAAGTAGAAGAAATGTTGGCCGTGATACAGGAGTTTGAGCCTTCGGGTATTGGTGCACGTGACCTACAGGAATGTCTTTTAATTCAACTTCGAAAAAAGGACCAGACTAATCCCATCATTGCAAAGGCGATGGAAGTTGTCCAACAGCATTTAGACGAATTTACAAAGAAACACTACGACAAAATAGAAAAGCAGCTTGGGGTCGATTCGGCAGAGCTAAAGGAAATTATCCACGAAATATTAAAATTAAATCCCAAACCTGGCGATTCGGGAGCTGTAGCAGGCAAGCAATTACATGTTATCCCCGATTTCCATATTACGAACAGTGATGGAAAGCTATTGCTCACGCTCAACAGCCGTAATGCACCGGAACTTCGCGTCTCCCGCTCTTATCAGGGCATGTTTGAGCATTATGAAAAAGCCGAGAAAACGGATAAAAAAATGAAAGAAGCTGTGCAATTCGTCAAGCAGAAACTTGATTCAGCTAAATGGTTCATTGACGCTATCAAACAACGTCAACAGACCTTATTAAAAACCATGAATGCAATTATGGAGTTTCAATACGATTACTTCTTAACCGGCGATGATCGCATGTTAAAACCGATGATTCTGAAAGATATTGCCGATCGAATAGACATGGATATTTCAACGGTGTCCCGGGTTGCTAATTCTAAATATGTGCAAACTGATTTTGGAACTTTCTTATTGAAGTCGTTCTTTTCGGAAGCGATACAGACAGAAACGGGTGAAGAGGTATCCAATAAAGAAGTAAAGAAAATTCTCGAAGAATGTATTGCGAACGAAAACAAGAAAAAGCCTTTAGCCGATGAAAAACTCACAGAAATATTAAAAGAAAAAGGTTATAACATAGCTCGGCGTACCGTCGCTAAATACCGGGAAGCTTTGAATATTCCTGTTGCGCGACTACGGAAAGAACTCTAAGAGCATCAACCGAATCATGCTGATTTTATTCAACTTTTGCCCTTGAAAATAAACAATTTTATCTAAGTTTGCAGTACCATGAGCACAACATCTTTTTTATCAGACAGGATCAATAATTTATCCGAGTCAGCTACTTTAAAAATGACCAAATTAGGCCGTGAGCTGGCGTCCAAAGGCATTAATGTTATCAGCCTAAGCGTAGGTGAACCCGACTTCAATACACCGGATCACGTTAAGCAAGCCGCAAAAAAAGCATTAGACGATAATTACACCCGATACTCCCCCGTTCCAGGATATCCTGATTTACGCCAAGCTATCGCAAATAAGCTCAAGAATGAAAATAATCTGGATTACGATATTTCACAGATTGTCGTTTCTACCGGAGCAAAACAATCTTTATCTAACGTTATACTTACCTTGATCAACCCAGGGGATGAAGTCATCATTCCTACGCCTTACTGGGTATCTTATTCCGAAATGGTCACGTTGGCTGAAGGAAAATCGGTATTTATCGACACGGATATTGACAGTAATTTTAAAATTACGCCTGCGCAGCTTGAAGCCGCTATTACACCTCAGACAAAGCTTTTCATGTTTTCTTCACCTTGTAATCCTACGGGGTCGGTCTACAGCAAAGAAGAGTTAGCTGCTTTGGTGCGTGTATTTGAAAAATATCCCAATATCTTCATTCTATCAGACGAAATCTATGAACACATTAACTTTGTAGATAAGCACGAATCGATCGCTCAGTTTTCAAGCATCAAAGATCGTGTTATTATCGTCAATGGTTTCTCTAAAGCTTTTGCCATGACGGGTTGGAGATTAGGCTATATTGCTGCCAATAAGGAAATTGCAGCAGCTAACGATAAGCTTCAAGGTCAGACGACTTCAGGGACCTGTTCTATTTCCCAACGTGCCGGCATCGTCGCCTATGAACAAGGGTTAGACAGCGTATATGAGATGAAAGAAGCTTTTGCCCGGAGACGTCAGTTGGTCTACGATTTATTGAATGATATCCCCGGCGTAAAGACTAACCTTCCTGAAGGTGCCTTTTACTTCTTCCCGGAAATCAGTTCTTTCTTTGGTAAAAAAGATCCCGCTGGAAATGAAATCAAAAATTCAGCAGATCTGGCATTGTATTTATTGAATTACGGCCATATTGCGACCGTTGGTGGTGATTCGTTTGGCAACAACAATTATATCCGTCTTTCTTATGCCGCTTCGGATGAAAGCTTAAAAGAAGCACTCCGTCGAATGAAAGAAGCACTAGGCCAACTGGTCTAAAGTGAAGAGGGTGGCTAAAAAGTCAATTATACCGTCATTTCGAGGAGGAACGACGAGAAATCTATGGGCAATTTTTCAACTTACTAATAATTAGCTAATTAAAATTTATCCATAGATTTTCCTACGGAGAGCCCTTCGGGGTTCTCTCTTCGTTCGAAATGACGATGAAATGAATTGCCAGACTTTTTTAGACACCTTTATCTTCTAGCTGTTGATATAACTCTGCAGATGATTGATGGTCTGCTTTTGGTCTTCGATAATAGATTTCACCAGATCACCAATTGAAAGCATACCAATTACCGTATTATTTTCTACTACCGGCAAATGTCTGAAATGATTGTTTGTCATCAGTTCCATACAACTTTCAATTCTTTCTTCCTGCGTAACGGTACGTGGAGAACGGGTCATCACTTCATGAATCAAGGTGTCTTTGGACGATCTGCCGTGTAAAATTATCTTTCGGGCATAGTCCCGCTCCGTGAATATGCCAATCAGTGCTTCATTTTCAATAATAAGTAATGCACTGATGTTTTTTTCCATCATAATTTGTAAGGCATCCAAAACCGATGCATCTTGGCTTACAGCATAAACAACAGGTGTCTTTGTCTGGAGGATATGTTTTACGGTTTTCATAATTTTGTGATTAGTAGTTTTGAGACTAAGATACGAACTATTCACAAAATAATTAAACTGTCTCTCTACATACGCTTCTCGATCTCCCGAGCAACTCCTTTTCCAAAATCTTTATCCACAGTGATATACCCCGGATAATAGTAATTCTTCCCTCCTATCTTGACAGAAGGTTTTATTTTTAAGGCCAAAAAAGCATCGCTCTTACGGGTCAAAATATCGCTCAATAGTTTATCAAATCCTTTTTCCTGGACAACACCAAACAAATTGGCCCTAAAGGTCAATGGTACAACCATACTTTCATTGGTAGCGAGATTAATATTCTCATTCGCTGCGCCTTCAAACAGAGGCTTTCCTTGGATCTCGATAATATATTTGAACTCGTTGATGGAAGCCCGCTTTGCTGTAGGGTTGGATACTTTTAGATTTACGTTGGCTTCAAGCGGTAAATCTTGCTGCAATAAAGCAAAGGCAATAGCCGGCAAGGAGGACAATGAAACTCCCTGTCCACCCGTCAGGCTCTCAACGTCTCGACCAGCAATCCGCATCTGGTCTAGCGACTCGATGGTATAATCACATTTTCCTAATGTTTCGATCTGTGCCTTATAATTCGTCGCGCAGCCAGACAGTGCAAAAACCGCCGTGCACAGGAAAAATAAGTAAACGAGCTGTTTTTTCATTTCTCTCTTGTTGTTATTTTTAAAAATTGTAGGATATACCCAATGTAAAAACTGCATTACCTGCTTTCAGATATTCATTATTATTCAAGCCAATATTAAACCCCGATGTATACTGTATATGGAATCCTTTATTCAATTCCAAACGTGTATAAAATACCGGTTCGACATAAAAATTCTCCTCCTTCGGAGCCTCCTCCCCATCTATCTCAAATGTATCCATGGCAACTCTACTCAGACGTATTGCCGTACCATAGTTTAATTCCTTTTTCCCTCCGAAGATACTTATTTTTCTCTTCCTTGTCGAGGAATAATTAATCTGAGCAAAGATTTTGTTAAAGTCCATCGCTCGACTTTCTACTGTTTCATACCCCGTCGTCGCTGCACGTTTATCGACTTGCAAGGCATTGCCCAATCCATATCCGCCATAGATTTCCAATACCTGACGTTTACTTTTACCAATTTTCGTAAAGTAACCTAGTCCTCCTTCAATTAACCATTGTTTGAAGTGAAGATTTGAATCAAATCCATGATCGATAAAAGAACCATTCCCCAGAATAGCGACATGATCAGTAGCGGCAACAGCGATAGAGCCGCTGATATTGCCTTTGGGATTGATATGAGCAGCAATATATCCTTCTCCTTGATTCTTTAGCATCGGCGTAGCGGGAACATTAGGCATATATAGAGACGAACAGCTGGAGCATATAACTTGGAGGAATATAATTCCTCCAAGATGTTTCATCAAATACTTCATTCGTTAGCGGAAATAGCAAATTAGATTAAGTAGATGGAACGGATTCTGCTTCCGGAGCTTTATCGATTAACTCCATAAATTGATCCAATTTTGGCGTAATGATAATTTGTGTACGACGATTACGTGCTTTACCGGCAACCGTGGTGTTATCTGCAATAGGATTGTATTCACCTCGTCCACCAGCGGTAAGACGTTTCGGACTTACACCGTATTTATTTTGTAGTGCCTGTACTACGGACGATGCACGTAAAACGCTTAGATCCCAGTTGTTACGGATATTCGGTTGCGATATAGGATCTGTATCCGTATTACCCTCAATCAACACTTCGTAATCACTATAATCCATGATAATCTTCGCAATCTTACGAAGTGTCTCATCTGCCTGATCTGAGATCTCATAGCTTCCCGACTTATAGAGCATATTGTCTGACAATGATATATAGACAACACCTTTTAGTACTTGTATATCAACATCCCTTAGCTCTTCCCTACTCAACGATCTCGTTAAGTTGTTGGTGAGTACTAAATTCAGCGAATCACTTTTATTTTTTGTATTTACTAAATGTTGAATATATCGGTTGGAAGCATTGATCTCATCAACTAATTTAGAAATATTCACATTACCTTGGGTATTCTGCGTAATACTTTTATCCAGCGATCCTTGTAGACGTGCATAAGCTTCCTTTAGCGCTGCATTATTTTTGCGCTCATATTTCAATTGGTCTTCCAGGCTTTTTATCTTAGCTCTGCTTTCCGCTAGATCCAGTTGTCCTTTTTGATATAATTCCGCCAAATCCCGATGTTGTGTTTCGAGAGCAGCGTACTTTTTATTGCTCACACACCCTACCATTAGTGTCCCTCCCAACAAGAGAGGCACAAGCCATATATTACGTGATCTTACCATAGTTTTTTACTTTGGTATATCATGTAGCAAAAAAAATGCCTATTTTCTTTTTTGATATTCTTCAATCACAAACTGAAGCTGTTCCTCTTGTGTCATATTCGAATTGTCTAAGACAATTGCATCTTCAGCTTGGCGTAATGGGCTTTCTTTACGCGTGCTGTCGATATGGTCACGATGGGCGATATTGGCCATAACCTCTTCTAAGGTAATTTGTTCTCCCTTAAGCTGCAGTTCATCATACCGCCGCTGTGCCCGTACGGCCGGACTTGCAGTCATGAATATTTTGAGATCGGCATCCGGAAAAACCGTTGTACCGATATCACGCCCGTCCATAATGATATTTCTTTTATGTCCCAATTGTTGCTGTTGGGCGACCATAGCCTCACGAACCTCCTTAATGGCGCTGATTTCGCTAACACGATCCGACACCTTCATGAGACGTATCTCGTCTGTTACATCTTCCTCATTTAAAAGAACCTTTATTTTTTTAGGATGGGGTATAAAGTCGATATGAATATCCGATAAAGCTACTCGCACATCTTCGATATTGTGAATATCTATATGATGACGCAAAAAATAAAGTGTCACCGCCCGATACATCGCACCGCTGTCCACGAAAACAAACCCCAAAGCCTTTGCCAACGCCTTGGCAACCGTACTTTTCCCACAAGAGGAGAAGCCGTCAATCGCTATAATGAAATTATCGCGGGCCATTTTATTTCTTCTTCGTAGCTGACTTTTTAGAAGCGCCTTTTGTGGATTTTCCACTTTTTGCACCCTGCTCGGCCCATTTTAAAACGTCAGCGTAGGTAATCTGCTCGACGTCCGTTCCTTTCGGTATTTTCAGGTTTTGCTTTCCAAAGCGTACGAATGGCCCCCAGCGTCCGTTTTCAATCTGTGCATCTGGATTTTCATCAAATACCCGGATTACCTTATCGATATCTTTCTGCCGTTTCACCTGAATAATCTCAATCGCTTGCTCTTCTGTCACATCGAGTGGATCTATTCCCTTAGGCAACGAATAAAAGGCAGAATTGTGTCGGATATAAGGGCCAAAGCGACCAATCGCCACAGTCATCTCCTTGTCTTCAAACACGCCAACCTTTTTTGGTAATTTGAAAAGCTCCATCGCCTCTTCAAATGTGATTGTTTCGATCATCTGTCCCTTCCGTAAAGAAGCGAATTGTGGCTTTTCTTCATCTTCCGACGAGCCGATCTGCACCAACGGTCCGAAACGGCCTACACGAACACTTACAGGTTTTCCTGTCACAGGATCTGTCCCCAGCATCCGCTCATGCGTAGCACGATCAGCGTGCTCCAACGTATCCTGTACCTCGTCGTGGAAAGGACGGTAAAACCCTTCGAGCATATCTGTCCATTCCTTCTGCCCCTGCGCGATCTCGTCAAACTCTTTCTCCACTTTAGCCGTAAAATTGAAGTCTACAATTCCCCGAAAATGTTCGACCAAAAAGTCATTGACAAGTACGCCAATATCAGTAGGAAACATTTTGTTGCGTTCGGCCCCAGTAATCTCTGTCTTTGTTTGTTCTTTTATCGTTCCATTAGCCAACGTCAGCATCTTATAATCGCGGCTTTTCCCATCGCGATCTTCCTTAATCACATACCCCCTATTTTGTATTGTCGATATGGTTGGCGCATAGGTAGACGGCCTTCCAATACCCAGTTCTTCCAACTTTTTTACCAAAGAAGCTTCTGTATATCGTGCCGGAGGTCGCGAAAAACGTTCCGTAGCTGTCATTTCGTTTAAATAAAGCGGCTGTCCCTGCTCCAAAGGTGGCAATAGTGTGTTGTCCGAATCTTCATCATTTCCGCCTTCGGTCTCTTCGTCCGTCGATTCCATATATACCTTAAGAAAACCGTCAAACTTCATAATTTCACCGGAAGCCTGTAAGCTTTCAGAGCGTGTCGATACCTTGATTTTTGCGACAGTTTTCTCAAACTCAGCCTCACTCATCTGAGATGCTATAGCACGTTTCCATATCAATTCATACAGACGTTTCTCCGCATTGTCGCCGTCGATGGTATGGTCTGAAAAATACGTTGGGCGGATGGCCTCGTGTGCCTCCTGAGCGCCGGCTGATTTTGTTTTATACTTCCGAAGCTTATGATATTCATCTCCATAAGCTTTCTGAATCTCTGCCTGAGCAGCCTGAATAGCGGTATCCGATAAGTTGACCGAATCGGTACGCATATAGGTTATACGTCCTGCCTCGTAGAGACGCTGAGCAACCTGCATGGTACGTCCAACAGAAAACCCAAGTTTCCGACTTGCCTCTTGCTGCAAAGTCGATGTCGTAAAAGGGGCCGCCGGATTTCTTTTTGCCGGCTTTTTCTCTAAGCTGCTTACTTCAAACGCTGCTTGTAGACAGTCCTTCAAAAACTGTTCAGCTTCTTCTTTTTTGGCGAACCGCTGAGGCAGCTCTGCTTTCAATGATTCTTTGTTCTTTCCGGTATGAAATAGTGTGACAACCTTATAAGAGGCCTCCGCATTGAATTTATTAATTTCCCGCTCCCGATCAACAATCAAACGCACCGCTACGGATTGTACGCGCCCCGCAGACAATGACGGTTTTACCTTTCTCCACAATACAGGCGATAACTCGAAACCCACCAGCCTATCCAAAACGCGCCGTGCCTGCTGGGCGTTGACCAGATTGTAATCGATTTTTCGTGGAGTTTCTATAGCCTTTATAATAGCGGGCTTTGTAATCTCATGAAAAACAATTCGTTTTGTATTCTCTTCCTTCAACCCCAATGTTTCATACAAATGCCAGGAAATTGCTTCTCCCTCCCGGTCCTCATCGGATGCTAACCATACTGTCTCTGCAGTCTTGGCCAACTTCTTCAGCTCACTGACCACAGCCTTTTTATCCGAAGGAACCTCGTATTTTTGTTCAAATTTATTAGCAGTGTCTATCGCGTCATCTGTCTTGACCAAATCCCTAATATGTCCATAGCTGGACTTTACCAAAAAATCACCCCCAAGATAACCCTCTATCGTTTTTGCCTTCGCAGGCGACTCTACTATTAATAAATTTTTAGCCATTGAATTTTTTAGATTTCTGCAAATATTAGTATTTCAAAATGGAATGACAATAATTTTTGTCACTTATCTTATAAAAAGCTTCAGTATTTTTAATTTCTGAGCCACACATCCAGCAAATAAAAAGCCATAAATAAGACGGAAGCTATGCCATTGGTCGTCATAAAGGCTCTATTGACACGACGTAAATCCGTGGGATGTACAATACGATGCTGGTAAATCAAGAGACCGGCGTAGAAAGCTATACCAATATAATAGAAAATACCGACCTCCATAAATAATACAGGCAGTGCGATAAAAATAAATGATAACACATGCAATAGTTCGGAGACATAAAGTGCTTTCCGGGCTCCCAAATATGCTGGAATGGAATGTAAACCTTGTTGTCTATCAAATTCCTCATCCTGTAGGGCATAGATAATATCAAAGCCGCTGACCCAGGTCAATACCGCTAATCCATATAATACGGGGACAATGTGAAACGCACCTGTCACCGCTAGGTAGGCGCCCACGGGAGCCAACCCTAAGCCCAGCCCCAGCACCAAATGACACAAGGGCGAAATTCGTTTCATATAAGAATAGAACAAAATGACAAAAAGGGCAACGGGCGATAATACTAAACACAATGGATTGATAAAATATGTTGCAACCACGAAGATTACACAATTGATAATCGTAAACGTCAATGCACTTTTCGCCAAAATACGCCCTGCTGGAATATCCCGAATAGCCGTCCGAGGGTTTAACGCATCGATGTCACGATCCAAATAACGGTTGAAAGCCATGGCAGCATTTCGAGCCGTTACCATACAAAGCAACATGAGCAGGAACAACTTAACGCTGAAACCCTGTCCTGTCGTTGTAGCCGCCAGAACAAAACCAATGATCGCAAAAGGTAGCGCAAAGATACTGTGTGCAAAAAGCACCAAAGACATATACTTCTTCATATAGCTCTATGCAACAACTGGGGGTTCGAAACTGGTGTTTATGGAATCAATCTCTTCTAAAATTTGTTCGATACCCGATTTCTTCTCGGCAGAAGTCAAAAAACAGGGTGGAACTTCTTCAAACCATGTCAACAAGGCTTGCTTGAATTTCGCTATATTTTGTTCAGATTTTACGGCCGATTGTTTATCCGCCTTCGTAAAGACCAAGAAAAAGGGTAAGCCTTGCTCTCCTAACCAACAACAGAATTCTAAATCGATTTTTTGTGGATCCAAGCGACTGTCAACTAACACAAAGATACATTGGAGATTTTCACGTTGAGTGAGGTACCGACGTATAAAACGCTCCCATTCGGCACGGTTTTTTTTTGAAGTTTGTGCAAAACCATATCCGGGCAAATCCACCAGATACCAATCTTTATTAATAACAAAATGATTGATCAACTGTGTCTTCCCCGGTTTTTGGGAGGTTTTGGCCAATCCTTTTCGGCCAGTAAGCGCATTGATCAGCGATGATTTACCCACGTTTGATCTCCCTATAAATGCATATTCAGGGAGCGTAGGTGCCGGGAGTTTATTGACATCGGTATTACTCGTGACAAATTCAGCAGTTTTTACAAGCATAAACAAAGGTAATATTTTCCGCATTAACCCCAAATTGGAGCCTCTTCAAGTAGCCGTATACCTGCCTTTTCTTAATTCCCAAAATATACTTTTGGTAAATAAAAGGAAAACAGCTACTTTTAGAGTAATAAACTTATTAAATTCATTACTTTAAATCACACAACGATGAGTAAATTAGAAGACAAAATTGCAGCTTATGTAGCTGAATCAAAAAAACTGAACTTGGATCTCGATGAAAAGCTAATCGCTTCCGTGGCGAAAGGACTCGGCCCTTCCATTTATAACGCCGATGCTGAAACCATCGCTGCCTCGGACAAAGCAGAGCTCGACCGATTAAAAACTAATTTCCTTGTGAAAAAATTAGGATTAAAGGACGATGCCAAACTGGATCAAGCCATAGAAGAGGTCATTGAAACGGTTGGCAAATCCAACAAGAACAAATATAGAGCAATTGTATATGCACTTTTGGTCAAGAAATTCAAAAAAGAAGCGGTTTATAAATAGTCAAAGACAGCAACACTTTTTGAAGCCCAACATTTAATTATTCAAAACTCAATTCACCAAAAAATTGGGGCAAATGAAAGTTAGGTGTTGGGTTTTCTATATCATTCCAAGCCAAAAAATGAGGCTGTGGAAGTTTATCGCCACATTTATAAAAATTAGCATACGCCTTACGGCCGGAATTAACCTCCTGATTGAATATCCTCTTCGGAATTCCAAGAACAAGACGCCATCTCTTCTTTCCTTCGCTATTGAATACCTGTGAAAAAGTATTGACCTGCTCTACAACAGCTGGGTCAAGTCGCAGTCGATCAGCTTTCACAGCAGGGCCATACCCTATCAAACCTGTCCCTAAAACATTGAACTCAAAATTATAATAGGTATGTTTATTATCCAAAGAGATAAAAAATTCGACACAGCTATCTTCATAGACGCTCTCATTGGGGCGAATGTACTGGGCTTTTACATATTCCTCTTCTACTTCGTAGCGTATATATATCGTATCTTCCGAATGGACAATTTGAAATCTTACGTCAGGCTTATAAGGAAAAGCTTCTTGCCATGGAGAATTGTCTACAGCATGCCATTGCGACGAAATGAACAATGTATCAAACTGATCATTTGCCCATGATATATTCTTATCTTCTATCTTAGAGACGGTTAAAATGGATGTCATAGACAAATAAACAAAGAATTATTGACTGACCAAACTCTTGTTCAAGATATTTGTCAATATTTCTTCGTGACTTTCTAATTCCTGCACCAACTTTAACTGTGCTTTTGTTCGTACAAGGTTATGTTCCGGATAATGAATTTTATAATAGATATCATCTTCAAGATAGTCGGTCAAAAACCGTACAGCTTGCATATAAGGCAACAACAAAACACCATACATCAGTGAATCAATCTCTGTATTTGTCAAGAACTCCTTTGCTTCGTTCAGGTACCCTTCAGCATACGCCTGAAACAGGGGTATATTCAACACTACTTTATCCAGGTCTTCTTCATCCTCCGCAGCCGCATTGATGATCGTACGGATGGCATCTCCAAAATCGTAAGCAACGTACCCCGGCATAACCGTATCAAGATCTATAACGCATTGTACGTTGTCGTATTGATCCAACAAGACATTATTAAATTTTGTGTCATTATGTGTGATGCGTAAAGGCAGTTGTCCACTTTTTGCCAGTTCGAGAATGCGACGCATTTTATTTTCCCGTTCAAAAATATAGATCAAAATATCCTCTACCGCAGCTACACGTCCAGCACTATCCTTACTTATTGCCTTTCTCAGATTGTTCAACCGAAAATCTATATTATGAAAATTGGGCAAAATCTCCACGAGTTTAGTAGCATCCAATGTCGCCAGCTGCTTTTGAAATTTACCGAAAGCTTGTCCGCCGGAATATGCCTGCTTGGTCGTTTCCACGATGTCGTAACTCTTCGTATCTTCCAACAGAATAAATATACGCCAATACTCGCCATCAGACGTGACATGATACAATCCATTCTCCTTGGTAGGAACGATAGTCAAGGTATGCTTATCGACATCTCCGACCGTTCCTTTCAACACCGTTTTGAGATGATTCGTAACTAATGAAATGTTATGCATGAGCCCATCAACATCTGTAAAAATGTGATGGTTTATTTTTTGCAGCAGGTACGATATATCTTTTGAAGAAGATACAGTGAGTTTATATGTATCGTTGATATGACCCGACCCAAACCGACTGATATCCAACACTTCACCCTCCACATCAAATTGATTGGCTATGACCTTTATCGTTTTCTCTATGCTCACTAAAGACATGAAAATTCTATTTTTGTTATTTGAAAAAGCGTAAAAATTTGAAGCAATATCTATAAAATCTAATACACATTAAAACATTATTTGACAACAATCGATTGCGTTCGGTAAATTATTACATGATTTACAAAATGCATGTAGCATATTACATATATTTTACTTAGATTTAGGGTCAATAAAATCATCTTCATGATTACAGAGATAGTTATTATAATTTTATTAATCTTATTAAACGGAATTTTATCTGCCTCAGAGATTGCCATCGTATCAAGTAAAAAAATCAGGCTGCAACACCTCGGCGAAAAAAATGTGGGGGCTAAAACTGCTCTTAAGTTAAAAAATAAGCCCAATCAATTTTTATCCACTATACAAATCGGCATTACGCTGGTCGGTATTCTGACGGGTTTCTTCTCGGGAGGAACAATATCTAAGCATCTTGCGGATGCCCTTCAAGTTGTGCCGTTTATCGCCCCCTACAGCGAAACCGTTTCTATTGTTATCGTCGTATTCATTATCACCTATCTTTCGTTGGTTATTGGTGAATTGGTTCCGAAACGTATAGGGATGGCTATACCCGAAAGGTATGCGTCGTTGGTCGCTATTCCGATGAACTTTCTGAGCAAAATAGTCAAACCTTTTGTCTGGATATTAAGTGTATCTACTGATCTCATCGTCAAGTTTTTTCGCATAAAAACGGATAAAAATAGTGTGACAGAAGAAGAGATTCGTGCTTTAGTGGATGAAGGCGTAGATAGCGGGGTGATTGAAAACTTTGAACATGACCTCGTAGATCGATTACTGGATATAGGCGATAAAAAAGTAATCAACATGATGGTGCATCGCAGCAATATTACCTATCTGGATTTAGAAAACAGCTTCGAGGAAAATAAGGCCTATATTCTGGCAACGGACCATACGGAATACCCCGTATGTGATGGGAACTTTGACAATATACGAGGGATTATCCACGCAAAAACGCTATTAAAATACTACATCCGTGAAGAGGAAATCAATTTGGAAAAATTGATTCAACCCATCCCCTTCGTCAACGAAAACAGCAGTATATACACCGTATTCGACATGCTCAAAAACACAAAAGTTCTCCAGGCTATTGTGATTGACGAGTACGGTATCCCCCAAGGATTAATAACGATCAAAGATATTATGGCCGCTTTGGTAGGCAGTTCTGACACAGGACAACAAAACCAAAATGGCTCAGTACGGCAGCGGGAGGATGGTTCCTTTATGGTAGACGGAAGATGTCAGTTGGACGACTTTCTCGAACGATTCGACATCGAGCTTTCCGAAGAGGAAATCGAGGAATTCAGCAATATCACTACCTTAGGGGGACTGGTCTTTTTAAAACTTGATCGTGTACCCATCGAAGGCGATTATATTCTTTTTTATGATTATCGATTAGAAGTGATCGATATGGATGGCAACAGAATTGATAAAATTTCCATTGCCAAGCAGTTGGATTCTATAGATCCATCGACACAAACGCCCCATTAGACGACGTATTTGCCGATGACCTGTATGAGCTGTGATTTTGTCAAAAGACCACTCTGCCGCCATACTTGGGCAGCTTCTTTATACAAGAGTAAGGTTGGCACACCTTGTATTTTAAAGTTAGTTGCAAGCGCTCGATTACGATCTACATCAATCTTGATAACGGTCAGCTTATCTTGAAAATGTTCTTTCACTTCCTGTAAAATGGGTGCCAATGTCTGGCAAGGTCCACACCATTCCGCCGAGAAATCAATCAACACGGTGTCATTTTTATTTATGATTTCATTGAAATTCGCCATATCCTATCTTCTTCTACTAAAATTTAAATCAAAACTCACGTCCAAAGGGCATACATAGCCGTTCCAGACTTTCTATATCGTCATTAAACATATTCAAATCTACAAAACCTTTTATACCTTTTACCCTGCCCTTTTCTGAAAATTGCCAAAAGTTCCAATGCGCCTTTGGCTTTTCTATCCAAAAATTATAATTCGCTATCCACAATGTATAATCGCTGAATTCGTTTTCCAGAAAATCCGTAAAATAACTATCACCCGAATATACAATGGGCTTCACCTTATAATGTTGCTCTACCCGCCGCAACCATCTCTTGAGGCCTACCTTAAGGCTATCCATCGACTGACTCCGCGGGCGCTCTTCAATATCCAATACCGGCGGTAAATCACCCGGTTTTAATTTGACCACTTTGATGAAATTCTCGGCCTGTTTGATCGAGTTCTCATTGGGTCTGAAATAATGATACGCTCCTCGCAACCTCGAAATTCGCTGTACCCCTTTCCAGTTTGACGCAAATTTCTTATCTTTTCCTCTTGTTCCCATGCTTGCCCTTATAAAGACAAAGTCAACGGGAAATTGTTCATGAATTAAGCTTACGCTATCCCAGATAATATTCCCCTGATATTCACTGATATCAATACCAAAAATACGTTCCGAGTGAAGCGACATCAGGGAGATATTGCGTGCATCATACTTACTGTATTCCTTTCCATCGACATTTACAACGGCAAAGAAGGTTTTTAAATAATAGTTTATTCCTTTTCTGTAATGCCAGACTGTAAATAAAAAAGTAAGCAAAAGCGGAATACCGATGCTCCATAGCAGATATCGACGACGTTCATCAGCTAAGGTCTGTCTTTTCCGTTTACTACGTCTTTTGTGTTGTACCATATTACAGCGAAATATAAATCATTTCGCGAATAGATTTCTAGTTTTTTTGCGCAATAAAAACAATTGTTCTCATTTTCAACAGCCTAAGAAATAAGTTTTGGCAACATTATTTATTTTTCTACTTTTGCAGCGGAGAGCTGGCAGAGTGGTCGAATGCGGCGGTCTTGAAAACCGTTAACTGTCACAGGTTCGGGGGTTCGAATCCCTCGCTCTCCGCCAAAGCAAAGTAAAGCCCGACGAAAGTCGGGTTTTGTCGTTTATAGCTCAAACCAAGCTTGCTTTGGAACCAATGCAAAGCAAACGGGTGGTATATTTTGTATTTTTGTAGTATGCCTCAACAGATTTACGAGGGAAACTTTTAAGAAGCTGTCACGTTCTGACATTTCAGATTGTCTTAATTAAATCAAAACAAAAAACAAAAATGGGCGATTTCGACACATTGAACAAAAAGCTATTTCCTTATGCATACAACATTTTGGGAAATATTGAAGACTGTCAAGATGTAATCCAAGAGGTCTTGATAAAATTCAATGAAAAAGATGTTGATTCGATTTCCAATCAACAGGCGTACTTAATAAAATCGGTTATCAACCAATCCCTAAATCTAAAAAAGAAAAACGATCGAGAAAGACAACAAAAAATCATATTGCCCGAACCATTAGTTACTAATCAAGGCGAAGACAAAATTGAATTAGATGAGATACTAAACTATTCAATGCTTGTCTTGCTTGACACCCTGAACACAAAAGAAAGAGCAGTTTTTTTGCTAAAAGAAGCGTTTGATTACGAACACGATCAAATAGCCGAAATATTAGATATTTCCGCAGAAAATTCAAGACAACTGCTCACGAGGGCTAAAAAAAAGCTAAAATTGCGTAAACCTGACACCACAACCCCGTTAGCAAGAAACAGAAAATATTTAGCGAAATATGTGGCAGCAATCCGTAATGGCGATATCAGAACTTTGGAACAGATGCTATCGGACGAAATACAGGTTTTGGCAGATGCAGGAAACAAATTACAGGCTGTTGCTGAGATGACTTCGGGAATTGACGACACAGTTAAACTGATGACCTATATTTTTGAATACTATCAAAAAGACCTGGAAATAAAAATCAAAGAAATCAATCATCAATCGGCATTACTGTTTTACAGAGATATAACCTTGATAAACTGCCAGATATTTGAGCTAACCCCAGACGGAAAAATCACGCGTATTTTTTCTGTCGTTGATCCAGACAAACTAATGAAAATTTAAAGTTTTTTCTATTTTCTGTCACGTCCAGCAATCTATAATTGTCTTGTATCAAAACAATTAAATTTTACAGATGATGAAAGAATTTGCATTAATTTTCAGATTAAAAGACATTGCTGATTTCAGACCAACGCCTGAGCAAATGCAGGAACGTATGAATTGGCTGGCAGGTATTGCCTCACAGAACAAATTGGTCGACAAAGGCAACACACTTTTGCCATTTACAGGAAATGCAAAAACCGTAAAACCCAACAATGAAGTAACAGACGGAGTGTACACCGAAATCAAAGAATTTGTTAGCGGTTACGTGGTAGTAAAAGCCGACACCATTGATGAAGCGATAGTGATGGCAAACGGCAATCCAATTTTTGACCAAGTAGGCGGAAACATTGAAGTAAGAGAAGTTTTAAAGCGAGATTAACACTTATTTTCAAAAAATGAACTGACAGGTTTTAGTCTTCGTAAACAAGGCAATTTTATCACCTCATAAAAATTCATAACAAAATGATTGTAGTTAAAGTAACATACACAGTAAACGATGAGTATGTAAACACTAATAAAGAATTGATACAAAAGTTTCTAACAGATTTCAAAAAGTTAGATAGCACACAATTTTTGTACTCCATATTGCAAACAGAAAACAGCAAAACCTTTATCCATATTTCGCAATACAAAAACAAAGATATACAGGGGGTATTATTGAACACGCCAAGTTTTCTTCACTTCCAGAAAGAGCGAGATAGAAACCTTGCTTCCGAGCCCAAGATTGAAGTACTGAATTTTATAGGAAGCTCAAAAAACGTTTTCTAAAAGTTAAGATTATCAAAAAACGTCAAAAACGGTATTAAGTGTTCGACAGGAAGCCCCTCAAGCCCACCAAAGCAAAGTAAAGCCTCCCCCTTTACGGATGGTTGGCGGCCATGTGTGCGGGAAAGAGCAACACAGCCAATACCTCACTCTCCGCAGAAAAATTCCTTCATCGAAAGATGAGGGATTTTTTGCGTTAAGAGGGGTTCGAACAAAAGGGCCGGGGTGGGTTCGATAGGATGCTTATCCTGCCCCTCCAAACCTCTTCGTCCCTATCACACACAAGATGACGCCCATGGTCACAGCTAGCATACCTATACTTACCGTCTCATGAATCAACGATGCCGCCAGAGCCAACCCAAAAAACGGCTGCAATAGCTGCAGCTGTCCTACTGTCGCCGTGCCGCCCTGCGCTAATCCACGATACCAAAAGATAAAACCGATAAACATGCTAAACAGTGAAACATAAGCCAAGCCACTCCAAGCCGACAAACTGACACTTTCGATTGACGCCGGCATAAAAATAAACACTAACGGTAACATCACGGGAAGTGACAACAACAATGCCCAGGAAATCACCTGCCATCCTCCCAATGTCTTGGTTAGTCTCGCTCCCTCCGCATAGCCCAGTCCACAGAGGACAACGGCTGCCAGCATGAACATATCCCCAAGAGGTGAAGTGGTAAACCCCTGTGATACAGCATAACCTATCACTAACAGGCTACCTGCTATGGAGAAAAGCCAAAATATCGGCCGGGGGTGCTCACCACTGCGAATGACACCAAATATCGCTGTTGCAACCGGTAATACCCCTAAAAAAACAATGGAGTGCGCTGAAGTCATATATTGCAGGGCTAATGCGCTCAACAAAGGAAAGCCCACCACCACACCGAGAGCGACGATAGCCAAAGGCAGAAGCTGCTTTTTCCTGGGACGCTTCTCTTTAAACAGCAACAAAGCCAGCAATGCCAACAGGCCGGCAATAGATGCTCGCGCTACGGTCACAAATATAGGATCCAACCCCAATACCGCAACACGGGTAGCTGGCAATGAGCCGCTAAACAAGAGTACTCCAATAAAACCATTTACCCACCCTTGCGAGGCATTTTCTTTCATCTTACGCACCTCAATCTCATGCATTATATTTTTTGACACAAAATTCGACAAATGGAACCGAAAATGCGACAAATGTATTTAGTTATTTCGTACATTTGCCCCAATTTTATATTAAGACTATGCCAAAAATCTCACAGAAAGGCATCAAAATGCCTGCGTCGCCAATTCGAAAACTTACTCCTTATGCTGATAAGGCAAAAAAAGAAGGAAAAAAAATATATCATCTTAATATCGGACAACCCGATATCGAAACACCTGAGGGCATGCTTCATGCCTTAAAAAATGCTGATTTCAAGATCTGGGCGTATACCTCGTCGGAAGGAACCGCCTCCTATCGCAACAAGCTTGCTGAGTATTACAACCGGTTGAACTATAACGTGCTTCCGACGGACATTCTCGTGACCAATGGGGGTTCCGAGGCTATTACCATTACCATGCAGGCTTGTCTGAATCCGGGAGAAGAGATTATCGTGCCTGAACCTTTTTACGCGAATTATAACGGCTTTGCTTGTTCAGCAGATGTGGTCATCAAACCCATCATGTCGCATATCGAAAATGGATTCGCTTTACCGTCTATCGCTGAATTTGAGAAAGTCATCACCGAAAAGACAAAAGCCATCGCAATCTGTAATCCTAATAATCCTACAGGTTATTTATACTCCCGTGAAGAACTGGAAGCACTACGCGAAATATGCTTGAAATACGACCTTTACCTGTTCTCCGATGAAGCATACCGTGAATTTTGTTATGATGGCCGAGATTTCATATCTCCCATGCACTTGGAAGGTCTTGAAGAACATGTCGTGGTATGGGATACCGTTTCCAAACGCTATTCCGCATGCGGAGCACGTATTGGCTGTATTATCACAAAAAACAAGGTACTGTATCAGACTGCGCTCAAGTTTGCACAAGCCCGTCTTAGTCCATCATTAGAGGGACAGATAGCCGGTGAAGCAGCTGTAGACACCCCGGCATCCTATTTCGAAACCGTCTCTCGGGAATACACCGAGCGCAGAGATACCCTGGTGGAAGGTCTGAATAAAATTGAAGGTGTATTCTGTCCAAATCCCGGTGGGGCTTTTTATGTTGTAGCCCGGCTCCCCATCGATAATGCTGATGTATTCTGCCAATGGATGTTAGAGAAATTTTCACACGACAACCAGACTGTCATGATGGCACCGGCAACAGGTTTTTATAGCACACCCGGAGCGGGAATAAATGAAGTACGCTTAGCTTATGTGCTCAATCAAGATGATCTTAAAAAGGCACTTATCTGCTTGGAGAAAGGACTTGCTGCGTATCCGGGAAGAACATCCTAAAGGGGCAATTACAACTTTACTAAACTTTTGTCCGGATAAGCTGTTAGAATGAAAAAAGCATATTACAATGGACAAGAAAAAGTCATTATTTCTTTTAACCGTTGCCGCGGCTGCAGGATCGGTTATTTATAATATATGGAAGCCCATAAAGACAGATTTGCCGGTCATACAGGATTTTGATCTGGAACGATACCTTGGAAAGTGGTATGAAATCGCCCGCATGGATTTTTTCTGGGAAAAGGGCCTGAAAAATGTGACGGCTATATATGAGAAAAAAGAAGATGGAACTATCCGGGTCAACAACCAGGGCGTAAAAATAAAGAACAATAAGACCAAGCAAAGTATAGGCAAGGCAAAGCCCGCGTCGGATCCCAATGAGGGTGCGCTGAAAGTATCTTTCTTCGGCCCGTTCTATTCGGGGTATAATATTATGCATATAGATGACAATTACCAATATGCACTGATCTTTGGTGACAATCTGGATTACATGTGGATTCTGTCACGCGAAAAAAACATTCCAGAGGATATAAAAGATAAATATCTGGACTACGCGCAAAAGGCAGGATATCGGTTGGAAGACCTTACCTGGACTATTCAGGAATAATAGCTATCGATGCCACAACAGTTCCAAGCGGACCGACACCGTGTCCCCATCCGTTACGATATTTTCTGTGTTACATCCCTTTCCAAAGAAAATCCAAAGTAGTAGCAAAATCAACGCTGCCAGTATCCACCATATGCCGGTACTTCGACGCTGACGTACCACCGTTTGTTCAGTATGTACGAGTGGAGGCACGGGAGCAGGTGCCGCTTGTGAGATATCCTCTCCTTTCGGCATATCAATTTCCACTGGAGCCTCTGCTTGTGCAAAGGATGAACCGAAAGCTCCTAACCCTATGCCGGCTGGCAGCGCTGCGGCAATTTCATTTCTATGAGAAATAAGCAGCTGACGTATATCTGCAGTTTCCCAACTTCCTCCTTTGCGGGTTATGACAGCTATAATTGTCGGAAGAACGGCACCAAAAATTTGCTTTACACGATTGACATCTATTCCCAAGAACGTTGCGCCCGTGGCCATTACGCCTTGGAGCTTATCACCAAATATGACACCAAGTAAATTATCGCTCTCATACTGCGTATTATCCGTTCCCGCATGAGAACCAAAATAGTTACCAAAGACCTGCCCTACTTCAAACTTACTAAACAAATGCCGAGATTGGGTAAGTATACTATCCAGACCATCACCAACATGACTGTGGTAGCCCAATAAAAGTGAGGGAATAGCCAGATCGACTCCTTTTCTCACCGTCTCCGGGTTCTCTCCTACATGCGTACTTAAGGTCGAGATCACCTCGTCCGTAAAATACAATTTTGCTTGTTGAATCAAGTTATTTTCCATAACATCTAAAATTGATCACCTTATAATGATAACAGAAAAGTGACAATGTTTGTTTGGGATTACCTGCAATATCTTCATATTAAGTTTATATGGATAATGTATCTTTGGACAATTAAAGACAAAGATAGCTATGATGAAAAAGATTATTTTTATTTCAATTTTTCTTGTTACACAGATTGCCTATTCCTTTGGTCAGCAGGCTAAATATATATTCTACATGATAGGCGACGGCATGGGCGCCAATCATGTCAACCTCACTGAAATCTATTTAGCACACCTTCAGGGACGAAACGGTATTGAACCGCTCATATTTTCGCAGTTCCCCTTCTCTTCTGTTGCAACCACCTATTCTCTTTCGCATGGTGTGACCGATTCTGCTGCGGGGGGAACAGCTCTTGCCGTCGGGAAGAAAACCAAAAATGGCGTAATAGGCATGGATAGCACCGCTACCACTCCCTACAAAAGTATAGCTTACGCTGCTAAAGAAAAGGGATTGAAAGTGGGCATTACAACGAGCGTAAGCATCGATCATGCGACTCCTGCCTCATTTTATGCGCACCAACCTTCGCGCAGCAGGTATTACGAGATTGCATCTGATCTGATAAAATCCGATTTCGATTTTTTCGCAGGTGCCGGTTTTTTAAAGCCCAGCACAACATTCGATAAAAAAGAAGCGCCTTCTATATATCCACAAATAGAAAAGGCCGGCTACCATATTCTAAAAGGATATGATAGCTTTAAAAAACATAACAACAAGAGTGAGAAGCTAATCTTAACTAACGTTGATGGCACAAGTCCTAACGCACTGAACTATGCCATAGATCAAAAAGATGATGATCTCAAGCTTGCTGACATCACATCCGCAGCAATACAATCTCTTACGAGCAATAATCAGAAAGGATTCTTTCTAATGGTAGAAGGTGGAAAGATTGACTGGTCCAGCCATGCAAACGATGCAGCCACAACAATTCACGAAGTGCTCGATTTCAACGAGTCCGTCAAATTGGCCTACGAGTTTTATAAAAAACATCCCGATGAAACCCTTATCGTAGTCACTGCCGACCATGAAACCGGAGGTCTGACTATTGGCAATGGCGGCTCGAAGCTCAATACCCGAGTGTTAAAGAATCAGTCCATCTCCCAAGGTGAGCTATCTGCGCTAATTGCTTCGTTGCGTAAATCCAAGCCCAATGCAACATGGGATGAAGTAAAAGCCTTACTTGCAGATAATCTCGGACTTTGGGAAAACATCAAAGTATCCGAAAAGGACGAAAAGCCCATTTACGACACGTATCTGGCCAGCTTCGTCAATCACGAACAGCTCACGTTAAAAACTCTTTATGCGAATGATGATAAGATTGCTTCCTTAAGTATAGCGCTCCTAAATCGACTGGCATCATTGGCTTGGGGATCGACAAGCCATTCTGCGGCTGCAGTTCCCGTATTCGCTATAGGTGTGGGGGCGGATAAGTTCAGTCATAAAATGGAAAATACCGACGTTCCTAAAAAGATTGCTGAGGCTGCAGGATTAAGTTTGTAACAAGCCACAGGACATAAAAACAGCCTCCGTTTTCGAGCAAAACAGAGGCTGTTTTTTTATACTATCCAACTTCTAAATTATATTGATTTTTTAACACCAGAATCTCACGCACCTTTATTTCGGGAATGGTCCGCTTAATACCTTCCGCGTCTGTATATAACCTATAGTTTAACGAACCGGAAATCATTAATTGATTTCCTTTTTTTCCAAATTGCTCAACAACCTCGTTCAACGGTCCCCACACCACACATTGGTGCCATTGTGTTGTTTCTTTCCATTCTCCGTTTTTAAGTTTTGTCCTTTCATTGGTCGCAATTCGCAGCCGTGACATTTTTGTTCCTTGCGCTGTCGTTTTAACTTCTGCATCGGCACCCACATGCCCGATCAATTGAATCTGATTAATTAAAGCTCTCATGTTGAATAAAATTTAATAAATAGAAAAATATTTATCAAATATAACTAAAAAAAACAATAAATATTTAATCTATCAGCAATAAAAAATCAAATATATCGTGTAAGTCTATATTTCTCTCTTATAACCCGGTTTATCCATCAGGTGATCCAAGGAATGGGTACCCGAGCCGACAACCGCAAACAATAGTAGCAGAACGAACACCAGTATAGAAAGCCACAATTCTGAATTCAAATAGCTAAAGCCTTTCGTGATATTGACAAAAAAGACAGCTACAAAAAGAATCGGCAACTGCACAATAGCAGCTAATCGGGTTTGGAACCCTAACATAATAAACAATCCGCCAACGATATGCGCAAATACAATATAATGGAGTGCAGAAACCAGGGATAATCCGAAGTTTGTGTTTTCAATAAGACGGAAAACGGTGTTGTTGTCCATGATGAAACTTATCCCTCGGGCAAAAAGCAATACTCCCAACCCCATTCTAACAATAGATAGCCAATGGCTATGATGAGTGTCGCCCCAGTGTTCGACACGTTTTACAAGGTTCATAATTACCTCCTTTTAGATTTGAAATCGATTTAATAACGTTTTTTTTTCGATTTTGTTTTAAAAAAGCAAAGCCTCCCGTCTCCGGAAGGCTTCACCCATTAAACATATAACTACACTAACAACCTAGCTCTTTGAATCTTCTTTACTTACTGAATTTGTATCTTTTTGTATACGTACCGGCCGTTCGCCATCACTTCTTCCCTTAAACTTACGGTCATTTCTGTCAATACGTTTGTTTCTCTGATCCGCATATTTTTCAGCCAAAATTTTTTGTTGATCCGGAGTCAGCAATTTTTTGAAACGTTCGCGATCTGCTTTCATTTCCTCACGCATAGCGTTTCTGTCCGCTTTCTGAACCTTCGCCCGCTCCTTGTATTTCTTAGCTTGATCGAGATTATAAGCGTAAACCTCCTGTCGTTGCTTATCGGTAAACTTTAACGTTTTATCCAAGCGTTCCGTACGGATTTTAGCCACCTCTTCCGGTGACTTTTTCTCAAAACGTTCTTGGACCGCTTTGTCGCGATGCCGCATGTCTTTCTTTACTGTGGGCGTGTTGTCTTGCGCAGATGCCAGGAAACCTAGTCCGGCAAATAATACTACAAATGATAATGCTTTTTTCATACTGTCTTTATTTATTAACAAATTATTATTAAACAGCCTATTTACCCTTATAGATACGAAAAGGATATAAACGTTTAATCGCCATGCGTTAAAAATTTGTTAAACAACAAAAGCCAGCTTTACACTACAATATTGATAATCTTGCCCTTCACAAAAATAAGCTTTTTGGCAGCCTTCCCATCCAGATAACGTTGTACATCCACATTCGCCAACACGATTTCTTCTACCGTCTTCGGATCAAGATCCAAAGGCAAAGACAGGTTCATCTTCATTTTACCATTCACCGATACCGGATAGGCAAACTCTGATTCTACGAGGTAATCCGGGTTAAATGCAGGATATATCGCATACGATATAGTCCCTGCTGCATGCCCCAATAAAGACCACAATTCTTCGGTAATATGAGGTGCGTACGGGTGCAATACCACAATCAGCTCTTGCAAAATCTTCCGTTTGTTACACTTCAAGTCCGTTAGCTCATTGACGCAGATCATGAAAGCCGACACCGATGTATTAAATGAAAAACGTTCAATATCCTCTTCTACTTTTTTAATGATCTTATGAAGCGCCTTGTATTCCGCCTTCGTCGGCTCTTCTTCAGACACATGGAAATTACCTTCCGCATCATGAAACAGCCGCCACACTTTCCGAAGGAATTTATATACACCTTCAATTCCATTCGTATTCCAAGGCTTGGACTGCTCCAACGGTCCTAAGAACATTTCATATAAGCGCAAAGTATCGGCACCAAACTGCTGGATGATATCGTCGGGATTAACCACATTAAATTTGGATTTCGACATTTTCTCCACCTCCGTCCCACAGATATATTTTCCGTTTTCCAGAATAAATTCCGCATCGGAAAAATCAGGACGGAATTTTCGGAAACCTTCCAAATTCAACACGTCGTGATGTACAATATTCACATCCACATGCAGCGGCACCGTGTTATATTCATCTTTTAAGCCCAGAGAAACAAATCTGTTTGTTCCTTTCCCCTCTTCGTCCAGTACACGGTACACAAAGCTCGACCGTCCCTGGATCATTCCTTGATTAATCAATTTTTTAAAAGGTTCCTCCTCATTATGATAACCCAAATCTTTCAGGAATTTATTCCAAAAGCGTGAGTACAGCAAATGACCCGTAGCATGCTCAGAACCACCAATATATAAATCCACAGCTTTCCAATAATCCACAGCTTCTCCGGAAGCAAAAGTCTGATCATTTTGCGGATCCATATAGCGCAGCCAATACCAAGACGACCCCGCCCATCCGGGCATTGTACTTAATTCGTACTCATATTCATCCTGATACTTCCAGCCCTCAGCGCGGCCTAAAGGAGGCTCACCGGTTTCAGTAGGAAGATATTTATCCACTTCAGGCAACAATAACGGCAACTCCTCCTCTTTAATCAGGTACGGCAGCCCGTTTTTAAAATATACCGGAACCGGTTCCCCCCAATAGCGCTGACGACCAAAAATAGCGTCACGCATACGGAAGTTTACTTTTGCTTTTCCCAAACCCAAACGCTCCAGTCGTTCGATCAAAGCCGGAACAGCCTCACCGTAGGTCATACCATTGATAAAGCCTGAATTGATATAACGTCCGTCTTTGGTGGGATCGGCCGCCTCTTCAATGTTTTGGCTATCTGAAATAGGTATAATAGGTAGGTTGAAATGTTTTGCAAAGAGATAGTCACGTTGATCGCCCGAAGGCACCGCCATCACTGCCCCCGTACCATAGCCTGCCAAAACATAATCCGCAATCCATATCTGTACATTTTCGTCAGTAAGCGGATGTTTCGCATAAGCCCCTGTAAAAGCCCCCGATACCGTCTTGGTGTCAGCCATACGGTCTAACTCAGATTTTTTAGATGTCTTTTCGATATAGCCCTCAACATCAGCCCGCTGCGTCTCGGTAGTTAAAGCAGAAACTAACTCATGTTCTGGCGCTAAAACCACAAAACTCACCCCAAAAATCGTATCCACACGTGTCGTAAACACCTCGATGACAGTATCCAATTGCGGTACGGGAAATTTAACCGAGGCTCCTACCGACTTTCCTATCCAATTGCGCTGCATCTCCACCAAGGGCTCCGGCCAATCTACCGTATCCAATCCTTTCAGCAAACGATCTGCGTATGCCGTAATCCGCATGGACCATTGCATCATCTTCTTTTGCTCTACCGGATAGCCTCCACGTTCGGACACCCCATTAATCACCTCATCATTCGCCAATACCGTACCCAATGCTGCACACCAGTTGACCGTGCTCTCCCGAAGATAAGCCAGACGATATTTTAACAATTCACGTTGCTTATCTTCTTCACTATATACCCTCCATTCTTCGGCCGTAAAGGTACGGACATCCTCATCCGACACTGCAGACACACCGGACGAACCATTGCTTTCAAATTTGTTTATCAGCGTGTTAATCGATTCCGCCTGATCTGTTTGTTTATTATACCAAGCGTCAAAAAGCTGCATGAAAATCCACTGCGTCCATTTGTAATAGCTTGGATCGGAAGTCCGCACTTCGCGGGACCAGTCGTAAGAAAAACCAATATTATCAAGTTGTTCGCGATATCGATTAATATTTGTTTCAGTCGTAATGGCCGGATGCTGTCCCGTCTGAATAGCATATTGCTCGGCCGGTAGACCGAACGAATCATATCCCATAGGATGCAACACATTGAACCCCTTAAGCCGCTTATAGCGCGAGAAAATATCCGAAGCGATATAACCCAGTGGGTGTCCTACATGCAACCCCGCCCCTGATGGGTAGGGAAACATATCCAACACATAATATTTAGGCTTCTCTGTTGATTCCGACGTTTTGAACGTCTGGTGATCCGCCCAAAACTGCTGCCACTTCTGCTCGATTGTTCTATGATTGTAATCCATTTCTTTTTGTAACGAAAATTGTATAAGAGTTGCGAAATTAGTGATTTTAAGTTAGATTTAAGACAGAAAGTTTGTAGATTAGTTCCTAAAATCATCTGAATTCTTTACTTTCGCATAAAATATAATTCTGCTTTATGTCCGTACTCGATCAAGGCTCACCCCGAAAGAAAACGAAATCCGTCTATATTTCCACGGTAATCAGTATTGCATTAGTATTATTGATGACCGGTCTGCTGGGTTTAATTCTGGTGCATGCGAAAAACTTATCCAAGTACGTCAAAGAAAACATTGTCCTCAACGTCATTGTCAATGAAAATGTCAACGAAGGCGATGTATTGTCGTTACAGAAGGATATCGAAAAAGATCCTTACGTATTACGTACGGAATACGTGAGTAAGGAACTTGCTGCCAAAAGCTTGAAAGAGGATCTTGGTGAAGATTTTGTGGAATACCTCGGTCATAATCCCCTTCTTCCATCGATCGATATCTTTCTCAAAGAACAGTACGCCAATAGTGACAGCATTCAACCCTTTATCAACAAACTGGAACAAAACAGCCGGGTCAAGGAAATCGTTTATCAGGAGTCGCTGATCGATATGGTCAATAAAAATATTCGCATTATTTCCATCATTGTACTGGCTTTCGCCGTCATATTACTTATCATCGCGGTAGCACTAATCAATAATACAATACGTCTTGCCATATACTCGCAGCGTTTTTTGATCAAAAGCATGCAGCTCATTGGTGCAACGAAGAATTTCATCCGTAAGCCCTATATCATGTATGGCATTGTTCACGGCATCATTGGATCCTTGATAGCCATTTTACTATTGATATTCGCCTTGCAGTTTGCACAACAGCAAATCCCCGAACTGGTCTTCCTACGCAATTGGTATGAGTTTGGTGCGATATTTATCGTCGTAGTCATACTGGGCATCCTGATTTCGGGTCTGAGCACTTATTTCGCAGTCACGAAATACCTCAAAGCAAAGTCACATAGCTTATATCGGTAATAGCGGTCTCAGCGGTTTTTTAATTTTTAATTTTGACTTTAAATCATGTCACAAAAAAGGTTTCCATCCGACAACAACCCCAAAGCGGGGTTTGTATTTGATAAGATCAACTATGTCTTGTTTCTGATCAGCATTGCTATCGTCACCATTGGCTTTTTCTTAATGATGGGAAAAGAAGACATCTACAGTTTTACCAAAATCACCTTAGCACCTTTAGTTGTTGTCATAGGTTTTGCCTGCGGCTTTGTCGCCATCTTATATAAACCCAAGCAAGTAAAAGGAAACGAATAAGCAGCAATGAACTACTTGGAGGCTATTATATTAGCCATTATAGAAGGATTAACAGAATTTTTACCTGTTTCGTCTACCGGACACATGATTATCGCCTCAGCGCTCATGGGGCTCGAAACGACTGCCTTTGTCAAGCTCTTCACCATCGTCATACAACTGGGGACAATCCTGTCGGTCTTCGTCTTATACTGGAAGCGTTTTTTCAGATCGATGGACTTCTATTACAAACTCGTCGTAGCAGCTATCCCCGCCTCTATTCTCGGACTGGCGCTGAATGATGTCATCGACTCCTTGCTCGAAAGCCCGATGACCGTCGCCATTATGTTAGTATTGGGTGGCATTGCCCTGCTCTTTGTCGACAAATGGTTCAATAAACCCACCACAGACAATTCCGACAATATAACCTTAAAGCAGGCTTTCATCATCGGCTGTTACCAATGTCTTGCCCTCATACCCGGCACTTCACGCTCAGCCAGTACCATTGTAGGTGCGATGGCACAAAAGCTCACCCGGAAAGCTGCGGCCGAATTTTCATTTTTCCTGGCGCTTCCCATGATGTTTGGTGCTTCCATCGTAAAGTTAGCCCATTTCTTTAAAGAAGGACACACCTTTAGCGGACATGAAATCAACCTATTGATCGTCGGCAATATCGTAGGATTTATCGTAGCAATCATCGCTATCAAATTTTTTATAGGTATTTTGACCAAATATGGATTTAAGGTATTTGGTTGGTATAGAATAGCTATCGGACTCGTGATACTCATCATGCTGCTCGGTGGCCACAGCTTACAAGTCATCTGATGGATAGCATACAAGACAAGGACAATCCGGGTTTATTTTCATTTGCGGAGGGAGAAGTGCTATTGGTCGACAAGCCTCTGTCCTGGACCAGCTTTGATGTGGTGAGCAAACTCCGGAACACCATGAAACCTTTAAAGCTCAAAGTCGGCCATGCGGGGACGTTAGACCCCCTCGCTACCGGCTTGTTAATCATCTGTACGGGAAAGCTGACAAAAAAGATCGATCTCTTCCAGGCGGAAGATAAGGAGTACACCGGAACAATCACCTTAGGGGCTTCTACCCCTTCCTATGACCTGGAGACAGCCGTCGACCACACCTTCGATTACAGCGGTATCACGGAGGAACAGGTATACGCTACGGCGCAATCCTTTGTGGGCGAACTCGAACAATACCCACCCGCTCATTCCGCCGTACAGATCAACGGCGAACGGGCATACGAAATAGCGAGACGTGGCGAAGAAGTAGCGTTAAAGTCGCGAAAAGTATTCATCCACGCCTTTGAAATCGAAAAAATAATATTCCCCCATGTGTATTTTCGGATTACCTGTTCGAAAGGAACTTATATCCGATCCATAGCACATGATTTCGGAAAGCGGTTACACAACGGCTCCCACCTGTCGGCCTTGCGGCGGACCAGAAGTGGAAATTTCCATGTGGAAGATGCCTGGAACCTGGAAAAACTGATTGAAGCCATCCGGGCACAGAAAACAAGCTGGATTAGCGAAACTAAGATGTCCTGAGAATCGGTTTTGATTTTTTAACCGAGCTTTAGCGAGCTCATCATTAGATAATTTTGACTTTTTAATTTTAAATGAAGATATATAGAAATCTCACAGAATTCACACCACTTGAAAATGCGGTAGTCACTATCGGCACTTTCGATGGCGTCCATATCGGACATCAGAAAATACTAAAAAAGCTGGTGGACTGTGCAAAAAAGATAAATGGCGAATCAGTGTTGTTGACCTTCTTTCCACACCCTCGCCTGATTATCAACCCCGACGATGAAGCCCTTCGGCTGATTAATGATATTGAGGAGAAAACCCATCAGCTGGCTTTGTCGGGTATAGATCACCTGATTATCACACCCTTTACACGAGATTTTTCGAACCAATCGCCTGAAGAATATATACGCGATGTGCTGGTCACCCGACTCGGCACCAAACAGATCATTATTGGCTACGATCACCATTTCGGGAAAGACCGAAAAGGAAATATCAAGAATCTGGCCGAACAATCAGCCATCTTTGACTATGAAGTCAAAGAGATCCCGAAGCAGGACATCGACGATGTCGCGGTTTCATCCACCCGAATCCGGGAGGCCCTGATAAAAGGGGATATCGATACTGCCAATAAATATTTGGGGTATCCCTTTGAGCTGACCGGAACAATCGTTCGTGGTGACCAAATAGGGCGTACAATAGGTTTCCCCACTGCCAACCTACGTGTAAACGAAGCGCACAAACTTATCCCGGCTTACGGAATCTATGCTGTAGAAGTAGAAATCTATCCACATGTTCCGTCCATCGCATCGGGCGAATATTACGAACCTCAGCCGACTGGCATCGCACAAGGCATGTGTTATATCGGCACCCGCCCTACCGTGGACGGTATGACCCGCAAGATCGAAGTCAACCTACTCGATTTCACAGATGACCTGTACTCCAAGACACTCCGCCTCCGCTTTAAACATTTTATCCGGCATGACGAACGTTATGACTCGTTAGAAGAACTTCAGGCGCAGATCAAAATGGACGAGGAGGCTATCCGGGATTATTTTTTGTCTGATTGAGTTTCAGTTTACGGCAGCGTACTAAAATCAATCTGTGGGGGCTTATTCCTGTTTTGAAACGCAAACTTAGCTCCCGGATCGACTCGTTCATTAAAGAAACCGCCATTTCGCAGGAAATAACCATCTGCATTGATGCCGCCGATAGCATCAATACGCTGATTGGCCCTATAGGTAGCGTCCACGCTGAATGATGCGGACGAAACGGCTTTCCACGCGCCGTCGTAGACCCATTGATTCTTGAATTCCACCTGTCTTCCCAGGTACCCTTGGTCTGGGTTAAAGTTCTCCAAGAAACTATGAAATCGTTTTAAATAAGTATTGGTTTTGGGACGTTTGAAACTGGCAATCAGACTCCAGGCATTCTCTTCAGGCACAAAGAACCAAGCCGTATAGTCTGTATTCCCTTGCCCATCGGGAGCTCCTTTCAACAAAAACCTGTAGGTCACACCGGCTTGCCAGTGATACCTCCGAAAACTCTGTCCACCTGCCCCTTCATTACCAAACTCACCTGTTTGCACATCCTTTCCTTTTTTCAACATCTTAATCTTTTGATCTTCCGGAATACTTTTGGGGTCATCGGTATGAAAAGGGCTCCAAACAGAAAATAAGATACGCCTTTCGGTATCTGAATTGACCTGTATACCAAAATACCCTTCGCCAAAGCCATTCGCCATATAGTAAGAACCAATCTTATCTTCGCCCTTCGGCACAGTCACTTCGTTATAGTAATAGCTAACATCACGCTCAGTAGGGATACTATAGTTGATATGGCATGAGGGCCCCCTACGGGCCCAGTAATAATATTCAGGATCGTTGGCATATAACAAAGCACCTGCACTCCCTCGTTCTGTAACGATTAAATCAGTAACATCAGCAAAGACACGTCCCGTCTTGACAACGCCCTGTAAATCTACTCGAACGTATCCAGGTTCCTTGACATCCACTTCTAACTCTTCTGTCAGCCCTCCATCAGTCCCCTGTACTTGTACTGTTTTTTTACGCCCCAGTGCTTTAATCTGTACCCGGGAGGTACCCTTATCTGGATTAAATGCCCGCAACTTGATTCCAATCTTACCCGCTTCCTGTACCCTGAAATATATACTAACCATGGTCTGCTGGTCCACCCAATTTACGAGACCGACTTTACGTGAAATCTGAGCCCCCTTTCCTTTCGTAACGAATGCATTTCCAGCAAGTGCAATACTGTTACTATTCGTATCTATCACCGTAATCTGCTGGGCCTGCACTAAGGTACACAACAACAGCACTGACGTACCTAATAAGAGATAGATAATATTTTTTCTATTCATAACTAAAAATTCGACTCTTCTATATAAACTATATGGAATACAACCTACCTATTCCGCATATCCTCTCACAAATATTTCATTAAAATTAGCAAATTGATCTGTTGCATGGAAAGTCGTCAAGCATATGATCTTCACACCTTTTAGAGGAACGGTATTCGTCAATCCGTTTGTCTTCAACGGCAAAACCGTACTCTGCACCGAGTTTGACAACGTAAACTGACCAAAATTGATCTCGTTCCCCTGCAAATCAACACCATATACCTGTACATCTTTTACTCTTCTATTGTTGGCTGCCCTATGCAATAATTCAACCTCTGTAACCAGGATCGGGTTGTAGGGTCCCGTCGGATTCATCAAGTTGGTCTCACCAAACAGTTCTCCCGGCGAAGCCATTCTTGTTTTCGTAAATGTGAATATCAATGTAAATGGATATTTTTCATTTGCAGGATGGTTTGAGGTCGTAGTTGTAGACCATTTCGTATGCCAAATTTTATTAGGATCAGAATCCAACATAAACGTAGGCGGGCCTTCACTTTTCGAGTTAGAATTGGAAGCATAAGGTGTCCATCCCGCTCTTAATTCTGCTGTATTGTAATAAATCAATGCCGGATTATACGAATAAGTCAAAGATCTGTTCAGTGACCGGCCCGCAGCATCCTCATACTCCACAGCCACATTTAAATTGCTCCCCTTCATCGCAGGAAATGTCACTGATGACCCCGAAGCAATATTTGTAAGCTCTTTGAATGCGGTACCTGTTTCCGTCGGATACGTCACTTTCACCTTTGCAATAGCAAGATGTGCATTATTAGAAACAATCAGGCTTCCCTCATTAAACAAGGATTGCAGCTGCATAGACACCACATATTCAAACGTATAACTATACGTTTTTGATGTCTTCCTACCCTGCTCATCCTCCAGTTCTACGGTATAGCTATGCGTACCATCCTGTGCCGGAAACTCCGTCACGATCAATTCATCACTGCTATTGACTACCTTCGACAGCGTACCCGATGGTCCAGGATAGGTGATGGTCGTCTTGATTGGTATCTCGTTGTCGTTCGCTAATTTAACCTCAACCTCCCCATCCAACATAGAAATTACAGCATTCTCCAATACTTCTTCAATCATAAATCCTTTGTTTGTTACCGCGATCGTAACAGGCTTAGATATTTGACCATCTTTGCCATGGGTAGTCATGGTGAAGACATACTCTCCATATTCGGAAGTTTCGATAAGACCATCCTCACTAAAATCCGTAAACTCTTCACTCTTATCCACTCCATTGTCGATGTAGTTAATGACGACCTTAGCTACCTTGTCACTCATCATTGGCCACTTGATCTTAAAATGATAATCATAATCTCCCAAGAGACGCGTATCCGAGGGTTTGGCAATCACATCGATAACCTCGTCGCTATCTTCACGGTCTACCGTAGGCGGAAAAAGCAAGCTATCTTTGGTACAGGAGCCGACAAAGACAATCATCAAGCCTACGATCCATATCTTACTATATACTCTTTTCATAACGTCCTATTTAAGAAACTCTATTTCAAAATGACGGAGGAAATTATTTCCTTCCAGCTTCCAATCCTCATTAACACTCAACTCCAGCCAATACAACAGTACCGTAGGGAGATCCTGACTCTTCAGCAAGGCTGACTTTCTCGGATCTACACTGGGCATATTGTTCCCAAACATCCGATAGACCGCAGCACCCACTACCGGGATATCAGGCTTACCAGCTATTTTATTCTTGAAAACCTGGTCTCCGTCATCCAAGGGCCAATACCCAACCAAATGGGTAATCTTGGGGTGGTCTTCCGGTACACCGACACCATACTTGACATTGTCAGACACCTCCTTATCATTCAGAGCAACATCCCATATACGTATATCAGCCATATAAAAGTCCAGATAATCAGAAGAGAAGACCTCTCGTTGAAAACCAAAAGTAAGCGGCGAAGAGGACGTAATATTTGCCAAATTTAGATTCGCAGATCCTACCCCAGCCACATTTCCATTCACGTATATCTTAGCAGTCGGCTGTCCATCTACAACGCTAAAAACACCTGTCACCTGACTCCATATCTCATTGTCACCTACACCTGCCCCACTTATCTCTATTTTGGTGGCTCCGTCTGCTACATAAAAGTTTACTCCGGATCCCGATCTAAAAAAAGACCAACCTGCCGTTGTGCCACTCCTTGCACTAACCTTACTCAAAAAAGGCGGCCAACTATAATTATAATTGCCAGAGGCATTTTTGTTCATTTTAACTTTAGCCTCGATGGTCAGCTCTCCTGTCTTAGCAATATTATAATCTGCTTCACCGGCAGGAGCAGTCGCATTGCGGGCGCGCATGGCATCCGTAGGATTGAGATCAGTCTCATTAAAACCAAAAAAGCGAGGCGCATAGATAGGCTGTGCCTTCAGCTCTTGCTGCACGAAATACCTGTTATAATACAACAAGAACGTATTACGCTCGATTTCCGAACTGCCGCCATAAGAATTGCCCACGCCACCATGTGTCGATGCGACAACGATCAACCATTCCTCCTGATTGTATGTAGGGCGGGACTCTATGCTATGCTTAAGCTCACCGATAAAACCGTCCACTTTCTCTACAGCAGCCTTATACATCGGATTGTCATAGCTGAAAGAAGACGCTTTCCCAGCCTCCAGTACACTGGTAAATTGAACCAAGATCACATCCGATGTCTCCTCTTCGATTTTTTCGATAGCCTTATCCCTTGCCGATTCGTCCGTATCAACGACTAAACCCTCTTTGGCATCCATCAACAGGACAAAAGACAAATTTCTGTCGTGTGTGATCGCCGCCGTAGACATCCTCTTATTCTGCTCATTGATCAGATAGAAGAATGAAGGGGAAAAACCAGTATCATCGTGCGGATGCTCCGGATCAGGAGAGGGTATATACGAGTCCGTAATGATGTGATGCCTATTCACAGCGACACCTGTCACCAATGTAGCCCATGATGCCGGATCGGACGTATTCTCATCCGCTAACCCATCAAAAGAGTATTTGCCATGAGCCATCATCGCCAAAATATTGGCAGGCACTTCTTTCTGGATTTCATGCCCTACTAAGCCATCGACAGCGATTACAAGCACCTTACGCTTGACACCATCACTCGTCTCCCCTTGCTTATAATCTTCAAAGTTTGGCTGTGGATTATCATAGCGGGTACAACTTGTTACGGCCAAGCTCACCACCAATAGACTAAAAAATATATTCTTCATATACGCTCTATATTAATTATCATAAAACAGCCCTAACTCCGATAGCATGATGTGCCCATTAGATGCCAATTGTGGGAAGGTTACCCGCACATATCGTGCTTCATAAACCTGAGAAAACGCTCGCTCAATCCTGCCTGGCCTTGTAGTAGGGAGATTGGTAAAATCTGCGATCTCGGTCCAAGTATGGTTATCGTTGCTGATGGAGACGATCATCCTCGGCACAGTCGAACCGCTATTTGCCCTATTGCCATAATAGATACCTTTAAAGGCTTCTACACCGCTCAGATCTATATCGATGATGAAAGGTACAGGTACGGCCCCACAGCCCGAGTAGCAGGTATGAAAATAAGTGCCCCCCGGCGCATCCACAGTACCATACGCCCCATCATTTAGAACAGCGAAGCCACCATTGTCACCAGTTTGTGTAGCAGCAGGGAAGTTTGCCGAATATTGAAACAGCGAACCATTCAAGTCATACTTCGAACCCAACGCACCATCTCCTCCGGTGTTTGTCAGCGGATTATACGTCCAGATTTGTTGATCCATCGGATCATATGTATTCCGCATTTCCCGACGTGCCAACGTACTTAAGCCTATACCCCAGGCATTAAAAAAACGGAAGTAGTCCTTGCCTGTAAATTCGCACAGTGTACGGTAAAAGAAATCGATCTTAGCCTGATCCAAGACAAATACAGTCTTTGAATGTCTAGCCTTAGTATACAAAAATGGCATAAAATCCCATCCAGGTTCATTGTTCTTACCCTTGACCTTATTGAAAATTTGCAAAAATGGAGTCAGTTTAAAAAACGGCACGGTACCATCGTCTGTCCAATCACTTCCCGGATTGGCAAAGTTCTTCGCATTATTATATGCGGCAAAGGCCAAAGCCTTGGTGAAAGCTCCCTGTAATGCCGGGTGATTGGCAATGGCAGGATTACCATAACGGTTGGCCGTTTTGAAGACAAACAGGTTGTTGGTTGTCTCTCCCAGACCCCCCCAGCTCCATATAGATGGCTGCTGATAATTGTGTCCGATCTCGTGAAAAGTACCCCAAGCTCCCTCGCCGGTATTGATAGATCCCACAAAGTAATCGTAGCTCGAAAACATCAGGAACCAGTGCATATCTTGTTGTGCCACCCACGGAAATCCCGAATGGGCATATCCCGCGGAGGGTTGTATATCCAGCACTCCACGCTCCGGCAGCTGTGGATAGGAATCACGGAGGTCGTCCCCCGTCACATTGGGCTGTAGCCCCATCCAATCGTAATAATCTTTTTCGTAGATCTCATTCCATGTCGCCAAGATCTTATCCACGCTCAACCTGTCCTTGTACCGTATTACATATTCACGCGGGACGGCAAAAATAGTACGCTCGGAGCGCAACTCCAACCAAGGTACATCATTGGCCTCCACATCGGCTAACCATTGATCTTGATCGGTCACTCCACGAATAAAGTCCGATGTCCGCACGGCATTTGAAATCTTCAATGCAACAGGTTGTGATCTCGACAGTGCAGCATGTATCCAGATAATTCCACCGTATGGGTTTCGCACATAGTTGTCCCCCGGAAAAAGCTCTTTGACCGTGTAGATAATCGGATCCCGACGCAGCGGATCCTTACCCGTCAGATTATCCCGATGGGCACCGACCTGCACGGTCAGCCCCAAAACACCGTTAGGCACTGTGATGCGGATATTCTCACCGGCAGCTGCATACAGTCCTGTACTCAATATAGGAGTAGGAGTCACCTGCACACGGAGATCTATACTCTTTATCCATTTAAAATCCAGATCCAACATGATGGTCGTATCTGGTATACGCCGTACATTCTCCCCGACCAACCCCGGATATATACGTGCCCGATCGATGAGCGAACGGTCTACAAAAGTCATATCATTATCGGGCGGTGTCTTTCCATCGGCATCTCCCTGTTGGTAGCCGTCCGCGAATTCATATCCATACCTGCCGCAAGAGACAACAGTTATTATCCCGATGGATAAGACCAAAAAACGAAGATATCTTTTCATCATCATAACTTAATTGATTTAATATTCTAGTATAGCAAACGGAGGCGCCCATGCCTGTCCATCCAAAGACCAGGACAAAGCCGGCAATACACCATACCATTGATATATAAAAAACGGAATATCCACCTGATTAGGTACCATATTGTAAAAACTGGCGGTGACGTCAGGTCTGAACTGACGGACAACGTTGCTAAACGTCGTCCAGGTATAAGGCCCCGTGATCTCCATGTTGTTATCGCTGCCCGAGCGATCGGTCAATATAGCTGTACCGATATCTTCATAGCCCGGCCAGTAGCCTACCAGATCGCCATATTTCGGATGCGCATCCTTTACCAACGCTATACCCGACAGCTCCTCCACTTCTTCGTCCGCAAATGCAGTATTGTAGATCTGCAGATTGCACAACAGGAAGTCTGCAGTGCTATTATCATCTCCAGGCCATTTACCAATAGCTAAGGGGGATACATTATTCAGGCTATTACCGTTAGCCGAATTATTGCTCTGAGGCACACCGTCCATAAAAAGGGTAACTTTACCTACCGAACGATTAACCACCACTGTCACCGAGTGCCAGTTGCCATCACTGACTTCACCCGATGTAAACAGCTGCCCTCCTATACTGGAATTCCAGCCAAGTTTACTCCCTTCCAAGAACATGTTCCAACCTGGTCCTCCGAACCCCTCTACTCGCTTGGACAGAATAACCGGATAATATTGTTCGTCTGTATTCATAGCCTTATAGAAAAAGCTGATGGTAAAATTTTGATTGGTGGCAAAGTTATATGCCGAAGTATTGGCCACCCGGGCATTGACTGCCGGGTCTACATAGGTATATCGTATCGAATTGCCCTCAAAAGGTACATCTGCAGAATTAGGCTTCGCTATATATTTGCGCGAAAACTTAGGCGAATAGACGTAGGTAAAGGTGTTTCGCCTGCTATCGCCAAACACCGTCACATCATCCGGATCCGGGTTCGCTATCGGTCCTCCCATTGATGAGGTGATGATAACCATCCAATTTTCATCCTTAAAGTTCGGCCTTTGCTTGACTGCTTCGATGATCGCATTGATCTGTCCGTCAAAATCCTGTACCGCTTGTCTATACGCTGGATCGTCCGATTCGTAAGAACTGCTTTGCCCTGCTTTATCAATGGCAGACAGATGTGACACGATCAGCGAAACCTCCTGATTCAGGATCGCATCCTTCGTTTTATCGACGACTTCTTCATCCGTGGTCAACACTTCTTTGCTATCCGCATCATCAAAAAGGTAATCCTTCACGTCCTCATCGGTGGTATAGGCTATGGAATTGAAACCATCATACGTCTGTTTAAGCCTTTGGATAAATGTCGGATAAGTAGCCTTGTCTATAACCGCCAGATCGTTTCCCGACACCTGATGCTTGGCCGAAGTCACTCCCGTAAATAAGTTGGCCATCCCTTTATTCCGGGTGAAAGGGCCAATCATCTGGTCTGCCAGGCTGGAGTTGGTATATAAGGAATTCCGGGCAATAATACGGAGGTTCTCGGGATCGATTTCGGCTAAGGCATTTCCCCGTAGGCCATCCACGACCACTAATACCACTTTATTCGCCTGCGAACCGATCGGCTTATTATTATAATCCTTGTCCAAAAGGTTTGGAAAGTCCTTGTTACAAGCGACCGCAGCCAAAGCCAGCAATGTCAAAAATAACCGACCTGTTTGCTTTACATTCAATATCATAACTACCCTAATTTAATCAGTTTCTAATTTCTAACTTAAAGATATTACCGACCTTGCGTCCATCTGCCATACTGATAGAGCCTCCGATCAATAATGCGGGATATCCCATACTCGAAGTCGTCTCTACGACCGTATTGATCCATCCGGCAAAAGCTCCGATATTATTATACTCCTGCAATGCATTGCCATCGGCCTCCAGGATCAAGAGTTGAGACCGATGTACGCCATTGTACTTAACAAAATCGCCTGTCACCAAAACCTTTCCGTTATTCATGATATACGCAAAGTTGGGTATCTTGCCATGCACATCGCCCAATTTGAAATTGTCTACAGAGCCATCGCCGTTCAAGATCACCACTCCATATTTATCGGCCTGCCCATTAAACGAGGTAAATCTTCCCGCTAACGCTATTTTATTCAGTGTCTTATTATACGTCATAGAGACGATCTCATCATTGGCTCCCTGTCCGATATTAGCTGCGAAAGCGGTACTGATACTGCCATCCGTATTGAAAGCCACGATACGATTGGCACTTGTGCCATTGAAAGTCGTGAAAGAACCTATAACGACTATACGACCATCATTCAATTGGATAGCATCATTGATAAAGCCATTGGAACCCAAATTCTGATACGAGAAAGACGAATCGACCCGTCCATTGGCACGTATTTTCACCAGATTGTTAACTCGAGTAAAGGTATATGTCCGCGTCTCCCGGGAGGAATATTCATAATTCATAAAGGAATGCATGGAAAAGTTCCCCACAGCGATGACTCCCGTATCCGGCGTAGCAAACACCTTTACGACCGGACCGTACAGATTCGCATTGAATGCCGGCAATGTGTCCAATGCATTTTGTGGTTTTTCGGGCGTGGTATTGATCAGCTCTACCTTGACTGTATCCAGATCACCTCTGTACAACAGTCTCGTTAGTCCGAACACCTGACGCTTGTCATAGCTCACCATTGTACCCCCTACAACAAATCTGCCGTCCGGTAGACGGGTGATCGAACTGAGACCGCCTACGGCTCCCCAGCGTATCTTATTGATCGTCGTATCGGTCACTGAATTGCCTGTCGAACTGATGATGTGTATGCCGTTGCGGAAGACCTTGGGAGCAGCTTCGTACTCAAAGTCCGTAAAATTGCCCACTACCCACGTATTACCGGACACATTCAGTATCTCCATGACCGAGCCCGTAAATCCATTTTTTATGCCATAGTCCGCGTCAAACGAGGCCTTTCCTTCTACGGTTACCTTAGGCCCGAAAAAGATCTGCTCATCGATCTTGACCTTGACAGCACCCGAAGAGACTTGTTGGGGCAGTCGTATCTCTAGCGTCGAATCCGATACAGCGACCACCTGCGTCACCTCTTCGTTGACAAATACCTCTAAGCGGGCTTCTTTATCTTTGAGACCACGTACCGACAACAATACCACGTCGTTTGGCCGGGCACTGGGCAAAGGCCTGTTCAGGTTTTCAAACGTCACACCCAAGGGAGCCTTACCTCCCGCATAGGGATCTTCTCCGAGACCGATATCCGTCTTGCAGCCTGTCACCGTCAGCAGACCGACAGCTATTCCGAGTTGTAATATGATAGGAAAAACTCTTTTCATCTTCTCTTCAATTAATTATCTTTTATACCCTTGGTGTACGCCGAATTGATAAAGTTGTTGACCACAAAACCAAAAGTATGCCTTCTATATTCGAGCGCATGGATCACACCGTTGTTGGTCTGTATATCCGAAGTCGCTACAGGTGAATTAACCATACCTCCTGCAGCCTCTGTATTGGAAACATCCACGATATAAGACAGATACAGCTGCCTGTACCCTCCATATTTTACCACCTGTTGCTGGTTGTTGTCCCCCTTGGATACCACATCATTGTACAGCACACCCATATTCATATTCTGGTTGCCTATAGACAAAAATGCTTGACCGGGATATACATTCATATTATTGGTATCCAATTGAGGAATGTCCTTCAATAGATAGGTATTGGTATAGATATACATAGAAAGATATTCTCTCCAAACCTCCGCATCGATCTGGTCCAGGGTATAAACCGTATCCCTCCCCAGTATATGTAAGACTTCATTGAGTGCATATATAGACTTGCGGATCGAAGCATCTCCGGGTGCAAAAAAGGTCACACCGTTACGATTGAGCTCGCTCTCCAAACCCGAGAGTTGGATGACTTTATAGAGCGAGTCAAAGATATCTTTACGCATCTTGATATATTCCATGACGGTACCGTCGTATTTCGGAGCATGGGTCCCCGAGTCTATGTAATATTTCTGACAAGAGGAGAATGTCACGATCAACATCGTGAACGAAAAGATATAATATGTTATTTTCTTGTTCATGGTCTTGAGCATTAAAAGTTCCAATACCTATTGGGTGTCATATACGGGTTGTTGATATAGGCCGATGCATCGATAGGCCATGTCCATGCCCTTTGATTAAAAGCCGAGACGGACATCGGTACAGATGTATAGTCTGAGTTAAGTACCTTCTTTGTACGTACCAGATCATAGAAGAAGTGTCCTTCGCCCAATAATTCCCGGACACGCTCCCACCAGATTGCATCCTTGAGATCTTGTCCGCTTTCACCTGTGATCAACGTTGCATTGGCACGGTCCCGCACCATATTCAACATATCCTTGGCACCGTCTTCGTCCGACAGCTCTGCCAGAGCCTCTGCCCGCAGCAGGATAGCATCTGCATAACGAAACACGATCTGGTTATCATCAGGGTTGAAGTCTTCGTTATTTTCGTCCGCAAATACGTTGGTGTACTTCAGGCAGACAAAATCCCCATTGGTCGCATAGATATCCTCAAACCAAAATGTCTTTCGGGCATCGGAAGCTTCTTCGGGATACATCTCCTTCATAAAATCCGGCTCATAGTGTATATAGGATTTCGTGATAGAATGAGTCTTATAAGGAGCACGGAGCACATAATCCGCATACGGGGCAGACAAGTGGAACAATTCGCCATAGTTGTAATTCTGCACAATCTCAAACAAGCCTTCTTTTGTACGTCCCTTAAAAATCTGCTTGGTATTCTCCAGTGGAAGGAGATCATAAGCTCCTTCGTTTTCTTCAACAAGCTCTTTACCCAACACATCCACACGTCTGTAGTACTGAGATTTGTCCAGGTCCGAAAAACCCGCCAGCCACATGTTGATATGCATCATCAGGGCCAGAGCGCTACCACGCATCGCCTTATTGCCCACCAAAGTCTGATCGGTATAAGACCAAGGCAGGTCTTTATAATACGACAGCATATCCTGATAGGTTTTTTCCAATACGTCGAGCATCGGCGTGCGCCCTACCGCATCTGTAAAATATGCGGAGGTGTAATAAGGTACATCCCCAAACAAACGGACCAAAAAGAAGTAAGAAAGGTCGCGTAAAAATGCAGCCTCAGCGATATACCTTTTCTTCTCGGTATCCGAAATAACACCGGACTCCAGCCTGCCGATTTCGTAAATAGCAATATTAGCCTTCTGTATCAACAAATAAAAACGGCCCCAGTTACGGATATTCTTAAACCCGAAATAATCGCTGTTTTCTGCCGGTACACCCCCACCCGAATACAATCGGGTCGTCGAATAATACTGTGCAAAAAGCCCGTTGAGATCATTGTACTTTAGAAACGTCAAATGATTCATAAAACTTCCGGCGCCGTTAGATCCCGGTGTACGCACGATAGGCGCACAGCGAAAATCACCCGTTGACGTGAAAAAAGCATGATTCATCGTTGCATTTCTAAAATTGGAATACAAGCCCTGGACGAACATGTCCACATCGTTTTTTGTCTGCCAATAGTTATTTCCCGTCAGATCCTCAATAGGACGTACCGTCAAAAATTCCCTGCCACATGATGACAGTAACAGCGAGACACCTGATATGATATATATTAATATTCTTTTCATCACAAACCTATTTTTATTAGAATTGAACATCTAAACCAAACGTAAAGGACCTTGCCCGCGGATAACCGTCCGACGTATCATACCCCAAAGCCGAGACCAGCTCAGGATCAGGCCCTGAATATCTTGAAAACGTATACAGATTATATCCGGTCAAAAACAACCGTAGTCCAGTAATACCAAGTCTCGATTGTATAAACTCTCTCTTAAAATTATAAGACAACGTGGCTGAATTAAATTTCAGGTAAGAACCATCTTCCTGAAACAGCGTAGAGTTGTATCTGTAAGCGTCGACTAGACTGGACCTCCGGAAATCAAACGGGTTAGGATAAGTTGCAGAAGTATTTGTAGGGGTCCAATAGTCATACTGGTCTATAGGCAGCAAACTACCAGAACCTGTAGGATTGTAATACGACCTGAAATAGTCGGCGATGGCCTTATTAAGGATGTCACGCTTGATCGTCAGCACAAAATTCGGTTGGAAAGACCAATTTTTGTATTGTATAGTTGCTCCAAACCCTCCTGTAAACCGTGGCTGCGAATTGCCGGCAGCTACCAGATCCTCTGCATTCAACACATAGTCACCGTTCAGATCGGTAAAGATAGGGTCTCCTGCCCTAAAGAATGCATCATCGCCAAATACGCCACCCAGACGATAGCGTAGGCCTGTAGCCGGATTGACCGGAACTTCTTCGTCCGATTTGTACACACCCCTGTAGTCATAAAGCACATTGGTCAGCGCATTACGTCCAAGACGCTTCAAGATATGGATATAGTACAAGTTGGGATCGCTGTGCTGCATGATCTCCTGACGCATATCGCCTGCCAAATCGGCCATATAGTCCTTGTTCAAGGCTCCGTTGGCATAGACCGTGGCTTTCCAGTCCGGGTTATTAAAGTTAGAACGGTAGTAGACAGACAATTCATGACCTATATTGACGACAGACTGCTCATTGACTTTCTTCTCGTTGAAACCACTATAGTTTGGCAACGCGATCTTGACCAGGTCTTTATCCACTTGTTTATAGTAATTTTCATAGGTCACCAATAATCTATCGTTCCAAAACCCTAGTTCCAATGCCAGATTCAGCTGCGTCGTCACGATAGGCTGTAAGTCTGTATTCGGAATAAGTTCTGTATTGATCGTCACGGTTGGCTGCCCGTTGTATGTCGTTGGATCTTGTGTATACCGGCCATAAGCATCGTAAATCGTACCGACCGGCACAATATTCCGCCCCCATGACGCACGGATGTTCGTCGTACTCATCCAGTCCCACCTGTCCATAAACTTTTCTCTATTCGCGTTCCAACGCAGCCCGACAGACGGGTTTTGCGACCATAAACCCGACGATCCCCTATTGGAACTACCGTCCAGACGGTACGACAACTCCATTATATATTTTGAATCATATTGATACGTCAGGTTGCCCGCATAGCTGGCAGACTTAAAATCGCTCAGGTTGTTGAGTACACCACCCAATGTATTTCTCGAATTATAGCTCAGGGCAGTCTGTATATTGTCACTGCCCGTACCGATCAGTTTCATCGCCTCCGCTCTATAACCCGTCATATCGACCTCATTAAAAAAGTACGTTAAGATATTGTGTTTTTCACCTCCGAAAGTCGTATTGTACTGTAGCATATTACGGTTGTACAACGCGTTTCGCCTGCTGTTGTAGATATATACCATACTTTCGCCAGAATTCAACAACTCCGGAGTAAATTTATCCTGGTTCGCATTGTCGTAGGTATAATTGATATTTGAGGTCGCTCTAAGTCCCTTAAGTATCTCATATTCCAACTGTAATTGCGTATTTACATATCCGGTTTTATTGTCATTCAAGACATTAGTCGAGGCAAGCGCCTCATAACTGCCTGAATAAATAGACGGCGGAGGCAAGAGGGATGTGGTACTAGCTGAAGATGCTACACCTTTTTGTTGATATGCATTTCCCGATCCAAAACTATTACGTACCATATAGGTATTCATATATCCGCTCATCACAAAACTATTGCTCGGCCTGTACTGCATATTAGTGTTCATCGAATATCGTGTGAACCCTGTATTCTTGACAATACCATTTTCCTTGTAATACCCCGGAGCAATCTTGTAATTAAAAGATTGGTCTCCTCCACTGATATTCAAGGACTGTTGAGTATTCATTGTCATGCCATACAAAAACGATTGCCAATTTGTGGAATTGTTATAATACACATTCAGAGAGTCGGCCAGTAACGGGGTGCTATTGATCAGGTCCAACGCCGAATTTATACTGGTGTCATTTTGCAAGATCTGATTGACGCGCATCCTACGTTCATTCATTCCTCCTATCACCGTACGTAGTGACGGGATAGTATTGACAAAGTATTTTGATTGATAACTCACGATCGGTATCCTCGATTTACCGCGTTTTGTAGTGACCAGGATGACCCCGTATGCACCTTTCGAACCATATAGTGCCGTAGCCTGCGCATCCTTCAGTACCGTGATATCTTCCAGATCTTCGACAGGTATCATGGATATAGGACTCACACCCGGCCCTTGGGTCTGAAAACCGTATTCAAAATTATTGCCCTCGTCTATAGGTATTCCGTCGATGACAAATAACGGAGATGTCGCATTAAGGTAAGCATCCTGACCGGACATATTTACCGTCGCGGAGTTCAGACCGCGGATAGACATACTACCCCGCACACCCGGTGTACCGGTATTGAGCTGTACGTTCATCCCCGGTACACGTCCCTGGAGCAGATCCGTAAAACTAGCTGCAGGGGCATCTTTGATATCATCGGCATTGATTACTACTGCTGAACCGGTCAATGATTCCTTTTTACGGGCCACATAGCCTACCGTAACCATTTCGATCTCCGTCGTCTTGATCATCATAGATACCGTATAGTAGGTCTTTCCTTTTTCCATCGACATAGTCGTACTCTCGTAAGACGCATGTACGAAGCTCAACGAAGTAGCTCCCGCAGGAAGAGGTACTTTGAAAGCCCCTGTACCGTTCGTGACCCCTATAGTCTTACCCGAGGGTAACGCTTTGATGGATACAGCAGCTACTCCTTTGCCCTTCTCATCTTTGACAATACCTGAAATATCTTGGCCAAAAACATTCACCACAAACAGTGAACAAAAAACAAGTATTAAATAAATTCTTTCCATAAGGCTAACAATCTACTGTTCGTTATCAAAATTTGGACTCTCCCCGTTAAACCTAAACTGTAGCTCCCAGTGGCCTTCTTCAAAAATGGCCAGATCCAACCATATACCGGCCTGCTGCAACAGTCCCCCAAAACCGATCCTGTCGTATCGTAACAGAATTCGGCTTCTGTCTCCTCCTATATCGGTATAGCGAGTAGGGTAATTGATCAATGGCATAGGATAAACGACGTCATAAGTCACTTTACCATCCTGATACCGTGGGTTAAATCCATGTACCAAGTGGGCGAAGTCCGTATCCTTAAACTTCTTGACATCAATCGCCTGACCCAATGAGTCTACGACACTGACCGTAAATGTATTGCCGGGGTTAAGGTTTTCGGTCTGCTTAAAGATATAAGCCCGTACGTCCATCACGATATTGCCCGTCCGCTTCCCGTATATATTGAGATAAGATGGTCTGAGATAGGCCGTTGTAGACAGTCCCGATGCTGGATCGTACTGTGACGGTTCATAAGGCCTTTCTTTGAACGGTTTCAAAGCGACCTCACGGACGTACTTTCTTCCTCCGCTATTCTGGATCTCCAGATCAAACAGATAACCGTCACTGGGAATGGTCTTCAGAAAAGACGACTTACCCGTGTTCCAAAAAATGATATCCCCGTTCTTGTGCTGTATGTCGAGCATAGGTCTGTACTCTATCCGACGTTTGGCTTCAATTTCCTCCACAGACTTTTCTTCTCCCGTATACGTCTGATGCCATACCTTTACCGGATATTTTTCCATCAGCTCAGGTGCAGGTGCCCCCTCAAAAGTACGCACGCCTACCACGTTGAATGTCAAGGGCAACGTCGATTTGTTGCTCACATTGACGACATTTTCATACACCGATGTACGTCCCAGATAAGGCGTAAATTCAGTAAGTGTCAAGGTAACATCGTCTCCCAGTGCATCCAGATCTTCCGGAATAAGACTTGTACAGCCCGTATTCAACAATACCGCGCACATCAGCCACGATATCGTAATCCGCAAATTATATATATTCAATACCTGTTTCATAATCCATACCATGATAAATAAATGGTTAATTTTCCAAATCCGAACTCGTGTCTCGGAGTTAATGTATGCAATATTCCGTTGGTGGTATACATATCTACCGAGGATGTGGTCGTGCTGTCCCAATACCTTTGGTAGATCGATCCATTGACATCGCTGAACATCAGTTGTTGCTGCCCACCCCCGACAAGACCCGAAGAAGTCAAGACCTGATAAAGCACATGCATCTCATAACCGTATTTTGAACTGAAAACACTGACACCATCCAGATACGGCTTAAAGTCTTCGACACTTTTCTCCTCGTCAAAAACATATCTGTACATCAACTCATCGAGCAATCCCAAATCGATATCCTCCAGATACAGGCTTTTCAGACCGTTGTTCTTCCTGGCGATGTTCAGGTTGGTCAATGCCAAAGCAAAAGCCCTATTATTTGCTGCAAAAAAGGTGACATGGCTTTGAGGATTGTTCAGCTTAGCTTTCAACTGGGGCAAACGTTCCAGTACCAAAGCCAACGAATCGTATACTCCCGGCTGATGTATCAAAAAATCATACACTGTACCCTCATATTTGATAGCCGATGTATTGTAGTCCAAATAGTGGCTGTCCCCTTTCTGACAACCTGCTGCGAATAACACACTTATTAAAAAAGCGGTATAGGTAACGTACTTCATCATGTTTAGCTTATCTAAAATCATTTCCAAAAATCATTTTGCTTCAACTGCTTATTATTCTCCAGCACTTGATACGAAATAGGCCAATAATTGCCTCCTTGCTCCAAAAGAGACACGATATCCGCATTCATCGGTTTGATCCGGTTCAATCGGATCAGATCATGGAACCGCCAGCCTTCTCCGATCAATTCTCGCCTTCTTTCTTCAAAAATTTCGTCAATAAGAGGCTTCGTATCCATATCAGACAGCTGGTATGGCGCAGTATTGCGCATCGTCTTCACAATATTCAGATACTCAATGGCACTGACGTACTGCCGCAATACGGCCATAGTTTCTGCCCGCAACAAGATCAATTCTTCCAATCTGGTAAAAACCAAGTTGGATCCAAAAACAGCGTAGTTACCATCACTACCACCATCGCGAACCACATTGATCTTTGCAAAGACCGGTATTTCATTTGTGTAGTTATAAAAAAAATTCTCCCTGTAAAGTGGCTTTTCCGGGTTCGTCCGGTCTATGCCAAACCGTCTGTCCTTCTCTTCTGTATACAGCTTATTGATGGTATCCTTAGAGACATATATGTCTGGGTTAGTCCTGTTGATAAAAGGTGATGCCAGCGTAAGCTGCTCAATATGTCCCGAGGCGGTAGCTTCGCCATAGACGTATGCCGAGCTCAGGCTAAGCACTTGTCCTCTGGTATAATTATTTGAAAATATACCATAATAACCCGTCAGGCCGGGTTCTGAGGCCGAGGAAGGTTTTATATCCGTAGTATATTGAATAGAGGATTGGGTATAGTTGTCGAAAATAAACTCCGTATAACTAGCTACATCAATATATTTGCCTTGATAAGCTGCCAAATGACTAAGAATAGCATACGCCGTTATCTTGTTGAACAAGACCTTTTGCCAGGTACCCGTCATGGATCCATAATACAGCTGGGGATCTACCCCATAGCGAAACGGAAGATCTTCCACAGCTTCGGTCAATTCGTCTTCCGCAAATTTTAATACCAAACGGTAGTCCGTACGGGAAAACTCCGGAAACTTGCCGTTGTCAAAAGAGGAAGTAATCAAAGGTACATCCCCCCATATCCGTACCATGTAGAAATACGTAAAAGCGCGTATGGCCCGGGCTTGTGCAATATCCAGTTTCAGATTTTGCTGCGTATAACGCCTGTCTTGTTGCAAAACTTCCGGTGCACGCTCTATGAAGAGAGACGTGGCATTAATGACCGCATAAAATCTGCGCCAATTGGATAGGTTCTCCAACAGCGTATACGATTTGTTCAGATCATTGTGAATCAGAGCTGTCAATTCTGGCCGGGAATATGCCGCAAAGTCACCCGACCGCAATTCTCCATACATCCAGTGGGCATTATTGTCTACCATAGCAGACCTAAGCAGACCATAAAGACCCAATAAAGCAGCCTTGGTGTCACTGATACTCTGCCAATGCCTTTCCTCCGAAGATACTTGTACGGACGCGACGTCCAGCGCCTTATTGCATGAGGAATGAAGCAAACTCAATACAGCGAAGGCTATTAAGCTATATTTTATACTTATTTTCTTTAACATCATCTCAAAAACTGCTAATATGTTATAAATCCAATTTAAGCCCCAATGTGAATGTCTTGGTCAGCGGCAGGCCGTACCCATCGTATATACCGTTGAAATTGACCAGTTCAGGATCATTGCCCGAAAATTTGGTCACGGTAAATAGATTGTTCGCGGTCAAATAAACGTATGCTCTTCTCACCGTCGGTGCCAGAGATACAATACTCGAAAGTTTAGACAGATCATACCCCATAGACAATGAGCGCAACTTAAGATAGGATGCATCTTCCAGGAATAGATCTTGATCCAATCGGTAAGGTGCCGTGCCGCTCCACACATTATAATAAGGATACTTACTGATGTCAACATCTTGTTGCCACTGAAAGATCTCTCTTATACCATGGATGGAATTCTTCGACTCGTTGTTGATAAAATCATACCGATTTGAAGCACGTTGGTTCAGTGCCTTATGACCTAGAGCATAGGTAAAGGCCAAATGAAGATCGACTCCCTTATAAGTCAATGTATTGTTGAAACCACCAAAAAACTTTGGCGTAAACCGGCCTTTGAAAACCTTATCGTCCTCACTGATCGCCTTGTCCTTGTTTTGGTCTACCCAGTTGGCATCTCCCACAGCAAATGCAACTCCATTATTGGTCAATCCGGAAGGTATCTGCGCAGAAGCAGTATATATTCCCTGATTTTCCAATAACCAAAAATTGTCTACGGCTTCGCCCACCTTCAGCTTATTGGCACCTATCTTCAGCTCTTGCAATCCCTCGGGCAAAGCTGTCACCTTATTGCTATTGACATTGAGATTCAAACCGACAGTCCATCCCAAAGCATTCTCTTTTGCAGGTGATACGATAGCATTGGCTGAAATATCGACACCTTGGTTTCTGACGGTCAGACCATTTTTATATTGCCCGACATAACCAAACTCGGACGGCACCGGAGCCAGCACGATCTGATCCTTGTCATCCGTCTGGTAGAATGCCACCACCGTGGTCAATCTGTTTTTCAAGAAAGAATTATTGATTGCCAACTCCAACTTGTCGCTATAGGCCCATTTCAGGTTGTAACCTGTCCAGCCAAAGGAATAATCACGCGATATTCCCGCAAACCCATAATAAGAAGAAACCGTAGGATCTTCTGTCCAGCCCAAATTGGCTGCATATTGTGGCCCTGTTGCATATCGACTATTGTACACCGGTTTTCCTATCCGGGAATATGCCAGCTTCACATTGAATAGGTTTGCCAAGCCAAAATTCTTATCGATATGCCAACGTGCACTCGCGCCCGGTGTAAATAGCCACCGGCTGTCACGTTGTACAGTAGAAGATCCATCCCAGCGCAACACGGCTTCAAGATCTACAAGATCTTTGATCGCGTAGTCAAATTTGCTGTACAATGAATGTAGGTGAAATTGCTCTTTGTTATTCCAGCGCAATACCCGGAGTCCACCTTTAGGCTGTAGATAATCCGCATAATCCGAATTGCCCTCGACGACATTGAGCTTGATATAATCATTGGGACCATCGTATGCCCTGGCGTAATTATAACGATAGACATCTTCAGAATAGTCCGAACCTATCGTGGCTTTAAACAAATGATCATTCTCGAGTAGTTTATTGTAAGACAATCTATTACTGAACACAAAACGTTGGGTGTATCCGTAGTAAGTAGACATATAATTAATCGTTTCCATCAAGGTACTCGGATAGAACAGGTCACGCACCCCTTCATTATAGTCTACGGAGAATGAAGTCGTAAAGTTCAATTCTTTCAGGATATCCAACGAAAGATTTAGATTTCCCTGAAAGTTTGTGTTCACATTATCGTCCACTACCTCCCGTTTATAGTGATCTATATATTTTTGGTATACTTCTTTATTCGGAGACAGCGGAGTAGACAGGTCCGGTAAATAAGCCATTTCTGCATAGCGGTCTCTCAGGTTCCTATTCCGTCCTCTATCCAATCGCCGCCCATTGAGATAGGTCGAAACTTTAAACCATTCAAAAGGCAACATATTGATATTGATCAGCACATTATAACGCTGTAAGTCCGCATCGTCAGATGAAATAGCATTACGAGTATGACTTCCAAAAAAACCAAAATTGGCTCGATCTGTCCCACCATTCAGCATCATGTCCAAGGAGTACAATGAAGAAGTAGAATAATACAGATCAGACCAATCGGCATTGCCATAATAATTTAAGTTGGTCGAATCAGCCAAGTATCCAGGATATTTCAACACATCATCTATCGTACCGTATTTACTATAGAAATTCTTTCTAAAGAGATCCTCATATTGGGCGTTATACGGAGTCACCACTGGCTTCGTATTAAAACCATAATAGCCATTTACCGAGATCTGTCTCTTTCCCGATCGACCACCGTGTGTCGTAATCCAAATCACACCATTTGAAGCCAGTGGACCTAATTCAGCCAAGCGAATAGGATCCTTTATAATCTCAATGGATTTAATAGCAGAAAGGTCAATCGAAGAGAGATAATCTGTTGCTGGTCCTATGCGGTTATAATCATAGCGCTGTATATCGTAGGCAAAGTTATTCTCTTGACCCATGGGTATCCCGTTTACATAGACAACCGCTTGATTGTTCGTAATATCACGGTTGTTGAATTGGGGCGAAGACAATCCCCTTAAAAGAATATTTTGATAGGTTCCCGGCTCGGCAGTAGGATTCTGCACATAAACACCTGCGGACTGTCCGACCAAATAATCACCAACCGAGAGATAAGGGTTATTTTTAACCGAGGTAAGATCGACGCTGTCTGCGGTAAGCAACAGTCTGTTTAGATTGTTGATTTTTGCTTTCGCTTCATCACTGATTTCCGCTGTCGTATCTTGGAAGATTATCGTTTGATCGAGCTTGGCTCTTCGGGTAAAAGTGGGTTTATTATCACCCTCTCTCGACATTTTAACTGCATAAGTTTCGGAGAACCGCGACGCGTAAGTCAAGGATGGTATGGTCAATACACACAGAACCAATACGTTCCATCCTTCCCTCATCAAACAACGATGAATTATTCGCAAAGAATTGCTCTTAATTAGATTTATAATCATGTGGCTAGATTTAAATGCCTCTATTGGTTAAATAATGTTAAATCAAACGTCAACATTAAACATCAAAACTACAAGTGATTTGAAAAAGAAATCGTTTGCGTAACTTAAATCAATCGATTGCACAACACTGATATCAAGCAACGTTTGTAACATATACAACATCAAACACGACATTTAGTTTTTCATAACACACATAATATCAAGATATTCTTTCCTTATTTTTTTCATAAAGTGGATTTTCAACTAAAAATAGATTTTTGATTATTGAGGTAATTGAGTTTCGATAATTGGTACAAAATGGGTACAGCAAAAACCTTCTTAAACAAATCCACCACCTTTCAACGATTCGGTAATATCACTTATTTTTAGTAAAGCCAAAAAACCTCCCATTTAAAAAAAATTTTTGCAGATTATAAATTAAAATAAGTAGTTTTACTCTATCGTATAGACCTTCCGTTACCGATAAGTATAAACTAAGCAAGAAAGACCATTAGAAATGTCCAGTTATACGAATTTCGAAGATCATGAACTCCTTGCCTCCATAAAGAGCGGCGATGAAGGTGCTTTTACAGAAATTTATAACCGCTATTGGGAATCTTTATACCGGTCTGCCTTCCATGTCTTGAAAGACCGCGATGTATGCATGGATGTATTACAGGAAGTTTTTATCTGGATATGGAATCATCGCACACAATTACAAGTCACCTCACTCAAAAGTTATCTATATGGCGCTGTGAAATATAAAATAGCCAATAGCATACGTGACGGTAAAACACGCGGTAATCTATATCATGCAGCCCATGCGAGCATTCCCGACACCTCCTTTGTAGATTCCTCCGTAGAAGTAGCCGAATTAAAGCTCATTATCCAACAGTTTACCGAAGGCCTACCCGATCGATGTAAAGAGGTGTTTCACTTAAGCAGAAGCCAACAATTGAATAATAAAGAAATAGCAAGTAAGCTGAATATTTCTGAAAAAACCGTGGAAAATCAACTGACAATCGCTCTAAAGCGGTTACGCTTAAAGCTCGGAAGAGATTATTAAAAAAATATTTCTAAATCCTTTGGGGGATAAGTCCTTTTGATGTGCCTCATACGTAGAACGCACAAATATGAAGGATAACGAACTCTCGATTTTAGCGCAAAAAATTAGTGATGGTCGTGCAACAGACGAAGAAATCGCCCGGTATAACCATATCATTAACACGCTAAATCATAAACAGCCCGATTGGAATGAGGAAGAGATGGGGGAAAGGAGTGCCGTAAAAGACGAGCTCTTCGCAAGGATACAGCAACAGATGCACCCGCCTATCCCATCAAGGAGCTTTAGAAAAATCTATTGGGCAGCTTCGGCTGCCGCCGTCGCATTGATGATAATGAGTGCCGTCTGGTATTTCTATCGTACTCCTTCGCTCGATAGTAGGACACCGACGGTAGCGAACACTACTGTCATCGAACCCGGTGGCAACAAAGCCATCTTAACCCTATCCGATGGTTCACGCATTGTCCTCGACAGTTTAAATACCGGGCAGATTCTCACCTATCAGGGGGTGAAATTCACAAAAACAGCCGACGGGCAGTTGATATGCGAACATCTAAACGGCGATATACCGACCGAAAACCTGGATCAGGCTCTCAACACGGTCGAGACTCCGATGGGCGGACAATATCAAGTTGTCTTGCCCGACGGGACCAAGGTTTGGCTGAATGCAGCTTCCTCCATCCGATATCCCCTGGCTTTTAGTGGAAAAGAACGGCAGGTAGAAATAACCGGAGAAGCCTATTTTGAGGTAACCAAAAACAAGCATAAACCTTTTAAAGTCATTGCCAATCGACAAGAAGTCGTCGTGTTGGGTACCCATTTTAATATCAATGCTTATCCCGATGAAACAAGCATCAAAACCACCCTTATCGAAGGCCGTGTGCGTGTAGGTCTCCGGAATAGCTCAACAACTCATATCCTTCGGCCCGGACAGCAGTCTGCCTTAAACGGTGATACGTTTCGCATTCACCCGGTCGATGTGGAAGAAGCTATTGATTGGAAGAATGGATATTTTATTTTCAATAATATGGAAGTGCGGGCGGCCATGCGGAAAATTGCGAAATGGTATAATATCGAGATCGCCTATCAAGGTAATTTTGATGAAATCTATTTTGGCGGTTCGGTATCCCGTTCCAACCCATTGCGGGAAACCTTGGAAATACTGGAAGCTACTGGAAATATGCACTTTAAAGTAGAAGGAAGGAGGATTACAGTCATGCCATAATCAACGTATTCATTGCATGTAATCCGTAAAAAACCTCAGCATGCAGCAACATACTGAGGCAGATGCGGGGATTCATAACATGCTGTCAATCTTGGAAAATTAACTGATTTGTTATTTAGCTTTTTTAGCTACTAAACCCGGCACCCAAATGTATGAAATTTTAACGTATAAATTTTATGATATACTTCGTGTACATAATAAAGTTTTACTAACCATGAAAATATCCCTCATTCTATTGTTATCATTTTTAGCACAGGTCAATGCAGGTACCTTTGCACAGGGGATAACCTTATCTGAAAAAAATGCATCGCTGGAAACGGTTTTGAAAAAAATCAAAAATCAAACCGGATACAATGTATTCTTCATCTACAAGGATATGAAAACAGCGAAGCCCGTCACCGTTGATCTCAAGGACGCTACCTTAGAAAGAGCATTGATGTATTCTTTTAAAGATCAGCCCCTCACCTACACCATTGAGTCGAAGACCATTATCGTCAAGAAAAAAGTGGTAAAGCAGGAGGCGATACGTCAAAACACCATCTCAGGCAAGGTTGTCGACTCCAAAGGTGATCCGATACCGGGAGTCTCCATTAAAGTGAGAGGGACAAACTTAGGAACCGTAACCGATGAAAACGGAGCCTACTCCATTATCATACCGGCCGATCATACCGAACTTATCTTTTCGTTTATCGGCTTTGAAACACAGGTACTGACGGCAACTAGTACCACCTTAAATGTCAAGCTGATGCCCTCGGCTGAAAGTCTGGAAGACGTCGTCGTTGTCGGCTACGGTACACAGAAGAAAATCAACGTAACAGGCTCGGTCAGTTCGGTCAACATGGCAGACATGCCCACCACCGTCCCCAATTTGTCTAATGCCCTGGCCGGAAAAGTTGCGGGTATTGTCTCGGTCCAATCCAGTGGCGAACCGGGGTATGACAACTCTGTATTTACTATCCGGGGGATTGGCACATTTACAGGGAACGTTGCTCCATTGATTATCGTAGACGGCGTACAACGCGACGATGTCAACAGTACCTACGGTGGCGCGTTCAACAACATCGATCCGGAGAATATTGCCAGCATATCTTTGTTGAAAGACGCCTCTTCCACAGCGATGTATGGCGCAAAAGGCGCCAATGGCGTATTGATTATCACGACCAAAAGAGGTATCGCGGGTAAACCCAAAATTTCACTGAAAGCGGAAAGCGGTGTGACCGGTTTTACGCAGACCCCAGAAATGTTGGACGGTGTAAAATACATGCAATTGCTCAACGAAGCACGGGAAAATATGGGTCTTACCCCAAATTATTCAGAAGAACTCATTCAGAAAACAATCAGCGGTCTGGATCCCTACCGATATCCGAATGTCAATTGGATCGACGAAGTCTACAAAGACTATTCCTCGCTGACGAATGCGAATTTGAATATCAATGGCGGTAGTGAAGCCGTACGCTACTACGTCGCCGCTTCTTTTTACAACCAAGGCGGGCCTTATAAGGTGTCCAACCAGAATGGCTTCAACCCCAACTTGAATTACAAGCGCTATGACTTTAAGAGCAACATTGATGTCAATATCACGAAAAGCACCTTGTTGCAACTGAATCTCGGTGCGATGTTGGTAGACGCCCGGTACCCAGGTATCTCTTCGTCCAAATTATGGTATCTATCCTTCGCAACGACACCGGTTGGATTTCCGACCCGATACCCCGACGGTAAATGGGCGGGACCGGTAACGGATGGTGGGAATAACCCCTTGAACGACGTCCAAAATAACGGTTATTCCGATGAATTCCGTCCGGCGGTGCAGTCGGTGTTTACCGTCAAGCAAAATCTGGACAGCTTTACGCAGGGGTTGTCTGCCTATGCCCGCTTTTCGTTCGACAGCTACGGCAACTTCAACAACCAGCGAACAGGTATAACGGACTTGTGGTTAGCGACAGGACGGGATGCGAACGGCGAACTTATCTACAACCAGACCCGATTGGGCGAACAATTTTTGGGATACAGCCAAAGTGCTACCGGCGAGCGGGTGATGTACCTGGAAGGCAATGTGAACTACGACCGTACATTCGGAGACCACCAAGTGGGTGCCATGTTTCTGTACAATATGCGGAACCGCAGAGTCAGTACAGCTGGCGATGTCATCGGATCCATCCCTTACCGCAACCAAAGTTTAGCTGGCCGACTGACATACGGATATAAGGACAAGTACCTCCTCGAAGTCAACGCCGGTTACACCGGATCGGAAAATTTCGAGATCGGCAAAAAATTCGGCCTCTTCCCTTCTGTTTCGGGCGGCTGGGTGATTTCGAATGAAGAATTTTTCAAACCCCTATCTCAGACATTTAGTCTCTTGAAAATACGGGGCTCCTACGGTGTCGTAGGTAACGACAATATCGGTGCCGGTGGGCGGTTTCCTTATCTTACCCAGATCGGCGCGGGCAACACCACCGGTTTTGGTCTAAACGGGACTTGGTACGGCGGACAACGCGAGCAAGTATTTGGTGTGGAAGACTTAACCTGGGAAAAAGCCTATAAAAGTGGTGTCGGATTAGAAATCGGCTTATTCAACAAACTCAACCTGATCATCGATGGCTTCCGCGAGCATCGGAAAGATATCCTGATCCAACGGGCCTCTATTTCTTCCATAGCGGGCTACAGTGGTTCTGCGGTGTATGCGAATATCGGCGAAATGGATAATCAAGGTATCGATGCAAGTATTGAATACAGCGACCAGATCGGACAGGTTGGCTTACGGTTATACGGCAACGTGACCTACAACAAAAATAAAATTGTCTTTCAGGACGAGCCTACACGGAAGTATGCCTATCAACGTGCTACCGGACACCGGTTTGGCGAGTTCACCGGTTATATAGCCGATGGCTTTTTTGTCGATACCGACGATATCGATGCCCGTCCAGAGCAAAAATTTGGTAATGTATTGCCCGGTGATATACGTTACATCAACTTAAATCCAGAAGATGACGATGTCATCGATGCATACGACAATACCTATCTCGGCAAATCCTGGTTTCCGACCTGGTTATTTGGTGTAGGTTTCTCCACGTCCTATAAGAAGTTCGACCTCTCGTTATTCTTTCAGGGTACGGCCGACGTCGGGCTGATGGCGAATGGCATGTCGATCGGTGATATAGGTTGGGGCGCGCTTGGTGTCGGTGTTATTCCATTTTCCGGCATCGGCCAATACCCCAACAACACGCTGGCCGCAGTGGAAGACCGTTGGACCGAAGATAACCCTCGGCAAGACGCCTATTACCCACGTCTGTCTCTGGCCAGCCTTTCCGACAACAATTACCTCGGAAGTACGCACTGGCTGAAGGACGGATCTTATGTACGGTTAAAACAAGCCTCATTGGGCTATACATTTTCGTCCGAGCGGTTAAAGACTGCGGGAGTCTCTGCGCTTTATCTTTATCTATCCGGAAATAATTTATTGACGTTCAGCAAGTTTAAGCTATGGGATCCCGAACTGGGTTCGAACGGAGCGAAGTATCCGATCACCCGGATGGCTACCCTAGGCATACGCGCACAGTTTTAATCACTTTAATCTGGAAAATAATGAAAATATTTCAAAATATAACGTATTTAAGCACGATAGCGGTATGTTGCCTGCTCTTCAGCACAAGTTGCGATTACCTGAACAAAAAGCCGGACAATCTCCTTACCTCGGAGATGCTCTGGGACACCCGGGCCAATGCCGAATCCTACCTGTATCAGATTTATGGATATGTCCAGACGCCGGCCGACGACTATACCGTATTGGGTGCCAGCGACGAAACATCCTGCAGTGTACAAGACGTCAATGTCCGGAAAATGATTTCGGGCAATTGGAATCCACAAAGTGGCTACTGGCAAGAGTATTGGAACGGGTCTTATGCCGCCATACGGCAGTCCTTTGTGTTCGAAGAGAATATCGTCAAGATGCCCGATGACATCATCAGTCAGGAACTAAAAGACCAATATGTTGCTGAGGTACGCTTTTTACGAGGCTGGTTTTACTGGAAGCTGCTGCGGCAATATGGTCCCTTCGTGAAATTGACGGGCACCTTAAGTCTCAACGACGATTACAACAATTATCCCCGCACGCCTTTCGACGAATGTGTCGCCTACATCAACGAATTGATGGATCAGGCGGCTGCCGTTCTGCCACCGATATGGAACTCTTCTGCCAATTACGGTCGACCTACCCGAGGGGCATGTTATGCCGTAAAATCACAGGTGATGCTGTTGGCGGCAAGCCCCTTATGGAATGGGAATCCTGCCTTTGCTAATTTCAAAAACCACGATGGTACCGCATTGGCTCCGTTGCAGTATAACAGCAACAAATGGCGGGATGCTGCCGATGCCGCAAAGGCCGTTATCGACCTTCCCGGCACCAATTACAAACTGTTTACGAACCTGGACGAAGGAGATGCGACATTTGATCCTTATCTATCCGTGAGAAATGTTTTTCTGACCAACTGGAACAACGAGATTATCTTCTCCACCAATATGGCGGGAACTTGGCAATGGGGACTTGAAAAACGAGCAGCACCCGGTCCAGGCGGATTCAACATGCAGAACGCGACACAAAACGTTGTGGACGCGTACTACACACGGGATGGTAAAGACATCGACGACGATCCGACGTATACCGAAATCGGATTTGCCGGTACCGATGATCCGGAAGAATATGGCAAATCCAGAGATGGTGTTAATCGCGGATATATCACCGGCAACTCCAATATGTACGTAAACCGAGAACCACGTTTTTATGCACATATACAGTATAATGGCAAGCCTGTATTGCCGGCCCCCACGTCGGACGACCGGAATCTCTTTTCATCTGCGGGAAACCAGGACGGTAGAGGCCGGGCAGAATTTTATTATTCTGGAAAATCCGGCGTAGGCGTCAATAACAATGGTGATATTACCGGCTATTGTGTGCTCAAAAACGTGAGCCCGGCGTCTAACATCTACTTCGATGATGTCCCCTACCGTCCTTATATACACATCCGGTTGGCTGAAATCTACCTCAACTATGCCGAAGCCTTGAATGAGGCCGACCCCGGCAATCCGGACATTCTAAAGTATATCAATCTCGTGCGCCAACGTGCAGGTATTCCGGATTTGGAAGATGTCTACCCTGCTGTGGTAGGCAATCAGGATGAAATGAGGAAATGGATTATTCGGGAACGACAAGTCGAACTGGCTTTTGAAGGCGATCGCTATTTTACCCTGATCCGACGGCTGATGATGGGCAACCCAGACGTCCAGACTATCTATCGGATGAATACCATTGAAGACGACGGTGGACAAGGATTTGCTTTCACGAACTTTAACAAAAGGATTTTATTGCAAAATCGGTTCTGGCACGACAAGATGTACCTGTTCCCGATTTATCAGGACGATCTGGATAAAAACACCGCACTGGTACCCAATCCAGGATGGTAATCATATCCGATGTTAGGTATATACATTTCTATTAAATTTTAGTATATGAAAAATATAAAAACATACATCTTTTCTTCCCTCCTGCTGCTTACCGGGATGGTAAGCTGTAAAGAAGAAAATACAGGTTATACCAACGATCCTTCGGCTCCTGTGGTCGTGGACGACTTTTTTCCCAAACAAGGCGGCGGCGGTACGGAGATCTTAATCAACGGAAGCAACTTTTCCAGCGACACGTCTGCCATCTCGGTGACAGTCAACGGTATTCCACTTAAAATAATCGGAGCCAGTGGCACACAGATTATGGCTGTTATTCCCAAAAAGTTGGGTGCCGGCAAACTGGAGATATCCATTGGAAACAATACCGGCGTATCCACACAATCTTTCGACTATCGGTTTACCCGGACGGTCTCCACATTAGCGGGTAACGGTACCGCCGGATTTGCCAACGGGCAGGGGGCGGACGCGATGTTCAATTTCGTCGGTGATGGCGGTTGGTACCGTAGTACAGGCATTGCCGTGGACGATGATCTCAACGTCTACGTTGCCGACCCCGGTAATTTCTGTATCCGAAAAATCGATCCTGACGGTAATGTCACTACCTTCGCCGGAAATCCGAATGCTTCGGGCAGTGCAGATGGCAATGGCGTACAGGCTCAATTCAGCTTAGTTTATGGGTTGGCCATCGATAAACAGGGAAATCTATACGTGGCAGATCCCGGCAACTGGAATATACGGAAAATTACACCCAACGGAGACGTGACAACCGTTATATCGACCTATTCCGATCCATGGAGCATAGCCTTAGATCAGGTAGGCAATATATATTATAGCTGTCCAAATGTGGGCAATATCTACAGTGTTAGCCCGCATGAGGCAATTGCAACGGGAATCGACTATCCCGGAGGAATAGCCATCGATCAGGGGGGTAATCTCTATGCTTCCAGTGTGGATCATACGATCAAAAAATATGCAGCTAACACGTGGACAGGAAGTATTATTGCCGGACAGCCATATGTGGCCGGATATGTGAATGGCACAGGCTCAGCAGCACTCTTTTCAGCGCCTTGGGGCCTTGCCACAGATAACGACGGCAATCTCTATGTCGCTGGAAACGGCACTTGGGACGGTGGTCTGAACGCCGATCAAAGTATCCGGATGATCGAAACAGCCACCGGAAAAGTAAGCACCTTCGCTGGAAGCGGAACTGCAGGTTTTGTAAATGCCATTGGCGAATCGGCCGCCTTTAGTGGCCCTGGAGGCGTCTGTGTCGACAAGAACGGAACCGTCTATGTACTGGATAAAAGAAATAATGCTATCCGCAAGATCGTCTCGGAATAGCTTGACAGACAGACTGTCTTAAGAATAATACCGTCATTGCGAGGAAGTATAGCCTGTCCCGATCCTCGGGAACGAAGTCATCTTCACTTGGTTAGCACCCCTCGTAATGACGTGTTTTACACACCAATATGACGCATTAAATGATTAGAAACAAAGGGAACACCATCATGATACACGAAACAATTCTTATGACAAAAAAGATTTTTTATACGAGCCTGGTACTTTTATTATGTTTTAACCAATCTGCTTGCGCCAAGAAAGCCAGCTCCGATCCCGAACCACCCGCTCCCCCGAAGACTGGCGCTACATTATACGTCTCTCCTTCCGGCAACGACAGCAGCAAGGGAACCAAAGAAGCTCCATTTCGTACGATCGGTTTTGCATTAACCAAAGCTAACGCCGGCGACACCGTATGGGCAAGAGGAGGTACTTATCATGAAAAAATTCGTTTCCCCAAATCCGGTCGCTTGGATAAGTTTATAACCTTAAAAGCCTTTCCCGACGAAAATCCCATCATCGACGGTACTGGACTTGTCATATCCAATGAGGCGCTGGTCACCATCAGCCAGGTCAATTATATCCGCTTCGAAGGCTTCGAGGTCAGCAATTACAAAAGCTCTGTGCCCGGAATCGATGTCAACGGTATCGTCCTCAACAGCGGTTCCAGCAACATCCAAGTTGTCAATAATAAAGTACATCATATTGAAAGCAATGTCACTCCTGAAAACGGTCGAAGTGGACACGGTATCCTGGTATTGGGAAATACCGATGTACCTATGCGTAATATTTTGATCGAAGGAAATGAAATCCACGATTGTAATACGGGTTATAGTGAAAACCTGACCATCAATGGCTATGTCGATGGTTTTATTATCCGTGGGAACAAAGTCTATAACGGCGAAAATATCGGCATTGTGGCAGCTGGGGGCTATGCCGCCAATACGGTCCCGGCCTACAATTATGCACGTAACGGACTCATTACCGAGAATGAAGTCTTTGCGATTGACGGAACGACCGGGCCTATTCCTGCTTATGCAGAATTTAATGGCGCTATTGGTATTTACGTAGATGGGGCACAGCGTATTACAGTGGAAAGGAATAAGGTCTATAATAGCGGTCGTGGGATTGGCATCGTCAGTGAAACTGACGGCTTTCCGACCCAGGATTGCATTGTGCGTAATAATCTGGTGTATAACAATGCGCTGACAGGAATTTACCTCGGTGGCTATGTCAATTATACCGGAGCAGGCACACGAAACTGTTACGTGGTCAACAACACTTTATACCAAAACAACCTTACGAATGGCTATTTCGGAGAAATCGAGGGCGAAATCCGGCTCACGGAAAATTGTATCGATAATGTCATTCAGAACAATATCATCTATGCCAGAGCCAATAGCGTCTTTGTCCATAAGTATCCGGATACCGGAGGATCGGGGAACCGTATCGACAACAACCTGTACTATAGCGATGGTACCGCCCAATGGATATGGGAGGACAATACATTTTCGGATTTTGATGACTGGAAAGCAGGCATGGATGGTGACGCTTCGTCTACCAACGGCTTAGACCCATTGTTCATGAATAAAGCGAACTATAATTTACATATAGAGGCTTCTTCGCCTGCAAAAAACACCGGCGCGGTCATCTCAGCTGATATCAATGGTACAGTAGACAAAGACGGGAATCCGCGCATCATAAGTGATAAAATAGATAAAGGGGCTTATCAACTGCAATAATCCAAAATTTTATGTAAATTTCCCTTATAAAAGAACGCTCAATGGTTGGAATAATTACGATTATCTTGTTTATTGTACTGGTACTTGTGCGGACGTTCATGCTACGGAAACAAGGTATCGAAGCCATGGAATTTGGTAAGAAAGACAAAAAGGACTTCCTTATTTTGCCCTTTGCCCTCTTTTATTTTTACCTCATTGTAGCCCACACTTTTCATTTACCGACGATTAAAGGTCAAGAGCTTTTTCAGATCGAAGGGCTCTTCTGGTGGTTAGGTGCATTAGCCTGTCTAACCGCATTCCTCTTTTTCCTGTGGACCATGATATCATTTCAAAAAAGTTTTCGCGTTGGCTTGATTGAGAACACCGACCAAGGATTAATTACAACGGGTGCTTTTGCCGTCAGCCGAAATCCTATTTATGTATCTTTTGCAATTATGCTTATTGGACAGTTTTTGATGTATCCAAGTTGGATACTACTGCTATATGTTTTCATTGCTACTTCAAGATTTCATCAACAGGTATTAAAGGAGGAAAAATTTCTGGTACAACAATACGGTGAAGAATTTAATGCGTACTGTAAGAAAGTGAGGCGATATTTTTGAGGTTAAATTTATCCTAATAAGAAAATAAAATCTTCCAAAAAGTATCAAAAATCAACTTTTCAAATTCGCTTAGGTCGTTTAGAAAAGTCGCCTAAGCGACTTTCAAAACTCGGTTAGGCGCTTTTTTATTTGGGTTAACCCGTTTAAAAATCGGGTTAACCCATTTTTAGCCTTTTTTAGGGCAAAAAAAAGCCGATGCCCAAAGGACACCGGCTAATTCAACTGTTGCTAAAGAAATTATTGATCGTTTTTCTTAAAAGTTAACAACGTCAATGCATCCTTTATCCGCTTGCCTGGACTGAAAAGAAGACGTTTGCGCTGGATATTGTAAGCAGACACTTCTTCTTCCGTATCGCTGCCTTTACTGTTGTATCCTAAGCGGAAAGACCCCATATTACCCAATCGGACGATATAGCCCAGAGCGATGTATCGAGTTATTTCACGGATCAAGCTCTGTAATACGGCATAGACATCAGATTCGTTAATGGATGAAGCGTAGGAAATATCCGACGCCAAATCTTCTAATAATACTTCACCAGTGTGCACAGGACGTGCATAAAACTTTTTAGGTCCTTCCGGATCCATTGGGTTTGCGATTTCAATCACATTGAATTTCATTGCCATGATTTTTAAATTTTAAATGTTTCAAAATGTATTTATTACTCCGTGTCAAGAGCGGTACCTTTCCCTTGACATGACAAACATAGATATGAATTTTAAATGCTCTGTCGGAATTGGCGGCTTTGGCGAATTTGTCGCTTTTGTCGGAAAATTAGCAATGATAAGAAAATTATTTACACTCAAGAGAAATAAAAATCCGACAGAAATCCCTTGTAGGAGGAGAATACAAGCATGAAACTGGAAAGGAGAAAAGAATAAAGAGCGTGCAGAAATAAAAAACCGTGACGGTTTTGGTTTACTACCGTCACGGTAAGATAAGATGTCTGGGTGTTGTTACTGACTACCCGGAGTCAGTTTTGGACAAAGTTACAACTCCATAAACCGTGTAATTTCCGCTACCGGTACCCCCATATATTCTGAGGCATGACGAACGGTAACAAGCTGTCGCTTTTCTAATCCAAACATATCACGGATCTTATTCAATAGACGTTGACACGAACGTTCACTCTGCCCTGTCATGCGTTGCAGATCCGTAGTATAAACAACCAATCGTGGTATATTTACCATAATTAGCGTCAAATATAATAATTTTTACTAAAAGACCAATTGATTAACGAAATTTATTTACATAATTAAACTTAAACAACAGGCAGTCTGCATTCCATACGTTGTATAGCACAAATTACAGCAAATCAAAGATATCTCCCACCCCTAAAATCTTGCGGGAGGTAAAACCTTCCGCAAACTGAACCTGTATATTCCGTCCAAGTTCGCGTGCGCGTGCGCGGGTGGATTCCATAAAACCGGGATTGGAAATATAGGTCTGCGGTCCATCGTCGTCGTTCGACGCATTAAACTGCGTAGTGTAAGCCAATATTGCGCGTTCTTTAACATCCCAAAAGGGAGTAATATCCATTATAATATCCGGCTGTATATATTTATCCTGAATAAGTTGCAGTTGCAGCCTCGGCCGAAAGGCCTCTTGCTCTGCCCCACTTTCGTCGTAGGTAACAATACGCCGCAAACCGGATAAGAAAACCGAATCATATACCAGCTTGCTGGCACGGCCGTGGTCGGGATGCCTATCGTCCAACGCATTGGTAATGATGATTTCCGGTCTGTATTTACGGATCGCTTGGATAACAATCCGTTGGGTGTCTTCATCGTTACGGAAGAAGCCGTCTTTAAGTCCCAGGTTTTCGCGTGCCGCTATTCCGAGGATCTCCGAAGCAGCCTGAGCTTCTGCAGCCCGCGTATCTGCGGTACCTCGTGTTCCCAATTCGCCACGCGTCAGGTCGACGACCGCGACCTTTTTACCTTCAGCTACATATTTTGCAATTGTACCTCCCGCACCCAGCTCCGAATCGTCGGGGTGCACCGTCATTACCAATAAATCAAATTGTATATCAGACATGTTTAACTTTAAAATAAAACCTATTGATACGGTTTGTTGATCGGTCGGATGACCTCATATTCCCGTATAATATTTTCGATCATAAAATCTTCCTGCGGATCGTATGTCGACTTCAGGTTATGGCCAAAGAGACGGGCAACACCTTGGTAAACGAAAGCCGTTATACCACCTTTCATATCTTTCACCAGATCGTAACTCGTATGGCCGGTCTGTCGCTCAATGAGCTTAATCAATATTTTGCCCTGCGATACCGAAAGGTTTTTCACCTCGGTATTGATCTTTTCCTTGATCTCGGCCTCACAGGCCTTGACCAACCGGCGCTCTTCCCGCCGAGACGAAGCCAGTGCGAGTTCCCTGTGCAGCTGATCGTAACGCTTCTGTGCATATATCGCATACGGCAACACACGCAATACATTTCTTTTCAGCCGAAAGTACTGCAGCCGCTCGTCTTTACTCTTCCATTCCCGTACCGCCCGGACGACAACTTCTTCAATCAGAAACCAAGGCACAATCTCCCCATCGTCCAATGTGGTCGTCGGGTAGAAAGCCACCACATCCGGTTCGCCCGCGCCGTAATGCGGCATCGTCAGCGGTGGATGTATAGCCCCCTCCTGCCCCCATCCATTCACGGAAAACAGCACCATCATCAGCAACCCCATTATCGATTTTCCACTACACATCACATTTTTTAACTTATGCCTGCTTCTGAAAAGAATTTATTTTGTGTATATTTATCTTATAAAGATAGACAAAGATCTATCATATATTCATCTAACTAGTAAAGTTAAAGAAATTTTACAAAAAAACGAAATTTAGATCGGGTTCTTATGGGAGACTATGTGATTGATATAGAGGCAGAAAGCAAGGAAATACGAAAAAGATACCGGGCATTGTTGCGGGCGTGTAAACCGACGTTGCAGCGGGGTGACAAACAGGAAATCAGGAAAGCTTTTGACCTTGCATTGGAGAGCCATAAGGATATGCGGCGGAAATCGGGCGAACCTTATATCTATCATCCGATTGCAGTAGCACAGATTGCTGCGGAAGAGATCGGTTTGGGAACAACGTCTATTGTCTGTGCGCTATTGCATGATGTGGTGGAAGATACCCAGATTACACTGGAAGAAATTGAAGCCCGCTTTGGAAAGAAAGTAACGAAGATCATCGACGGCCTGACAAAAATATCGGGTGTCTTCGACCCCAATAGTTCGCTACAGGCGGAGAATTTTCGGAAAATGTTGCTGACATTGGCGGATGACGTACGTGTAATCCTCATTAAACTAGCCGACCGCCTGCACAATATGCGGACTATGGAGTTTATGGCCCGCCATAAGCAACTTAAAATTGCGTCCGAAACGAGTTACCTCTATGCGCCGCTGGCGCACCGCTTGGGATTGTATGCGATAAAATCGGAGCTGGAGGATCTCTCCATGAAATACACAGATCCGGACACGTACAAATTCATTGCCAAGAAGCTGAACGAAAAGAAGACGGAACGGGAAAAATTCGTGGCTGATTTTATTGCGCCCGTACAGGAGATTTTGGAGGAACAGGGTATCAAAGCGTCAATTTTCGGCAGACCGAAGTCTATCCATTCGATATGGAACAAGATGCGCAAGAAGTCCATTCCGTTTGAAGAGGTCTACGACCTGTTTGCGATCCGTATCGTCATCGATACAGTGGACGAGAAAGAGAAAACGGAGTGCTGGAAGGTATATTCTATCGTAACAGACCTATACCGTCCAAATCCGGACCGTCTACGCGACTGGATATCTACGCCGAAAGCAAATGGTTACGAGTCCTTACATACGACGGTGATGGGTCCGAGGGGACAATGGGTGGAAGTGCAGATCCGGACCAAACGTATGAACGAAATTGCGGAAAAAGGGTTTGCAGCACATTGGAAGTACAAGGAATCGAATTCAGACAACGGGCTGGATCAGTGGATACAGAAAGTGCGGGACATCCTGGGCAATCCGGAGCAGAATGCGCTTGATTTTCTGGATGACTTCAAAATGAATCTCTTCTCGGATGAGATATTCATCTTCACGCCGAAAGGAACGCTTATACAGCTGCCGAACGGGGCGACAGCATTGGATTTTGCCTTTGAAATACACTCGGATATTGGGGCGACATGTATTGGCGCGAAGGTGAACCATAAGCTTGTACCGCTTAGCCATCCTTTACAGAATGGTGATCAGGTGGAGATCATTACATCGAACAAGCAGACGCCGAAGGAAGACTGGCTGAGTTTTGTCGTGACGGCAAAAGCTAAGTCGAAGATCCGCTCCTCACTGAAGGAGGAAAAACGCCGCGTGGCGGAAGAAGGGAAAGAAATCCTCGAACGTAAGCTGAAGTCACTGAAAATCACGTACAATACGGATAATATCAATAAGATCGCAAACTACTTTAAATATCCCAGTTCGCAGGAGCTCTTTTTTAATGTCGCCAAGGGTGTAATCGACATGAAGAATTTACGGGAGTATGCAGCGAGTGAGAAAGTACCGGAAAATACCAACAACAACTTTTCATCGCATGTGACGGGGCTGGTGGAAAAGCTGAACAAAAAGGATAGCGACACGATCTTGATCGGCGATGATCTTCAAAAGATCGATTACACGCTTGCACCTTGTTGTAATCCTATACCCGGTGATGATATTTTTGGTTTTCTTACGGTCAATGACGGTATAAAAATCCACCGCACCTCCTGTCCAAATGCGTCGAAACTGATGGCCAACTATGGTTACCGTATATTAAAAGCAAAATGGGCTTCGTCGCAACCGGAAACGTCATTCTTGACGGGTATACGGATTATCGGTATTGACGATGTGGGTTTGATCAACAAACTGACGACGGTCATTTCGCAGGAGTTTAAAGTGAATATCCGTTCGCTGGCGATATTCAGCAACGAGGGTATCTTCGAAGGCAATATTATGGTGCATGTGAATAATATCAAGCAACTGGAGAATCTGATCAATCACTTGAAGGTTGTACCGGGTATCACCAGTGTATCACGGTATGAGTCGGAGAATTAAGTTCCCTTAGGCCGGGAGGGCCCTTCTTTTTGCTTGACCAAAAAGAAGCAAAAAGTCAAGGCTTGGATACTGTTACGCTAAAAATAGTTCAAAGTCCGGAATGTATTTGAGCCGTTCCGCTTCGCTGCACTTCTTAAATCCATTCTTATCGGACTTCTTCTATTTTTTACGCTACAGTATCCTAGGCCGCTTTTCTTTAGACGGGTTAGTATTGAGGTTAAATAGTTACACGGTTATGGAAGTTATGAGATTCCAGAAGTTATAGGATGATAAGGATGTGAGACATGAGATTTGAGAGAAGACAAGCAGAACCCGCACAAATTCCTAAAATGTCGCCTTGTCCAGATGCGATTTGTAGGAGAAAGCATTAGCTTAGTAGCATCTGGGCACAGCGACGAGGCTTGGGCACTTGGCCGATACCAAGTGCCATGCCCGTCTGGCATAGAGGACAACCCCGTCCGGCATAGAGGACAAAAAATATGACTACGAAATAACAATAGAAATTGGTAAGTTTGCTGTAAGCAAAAGGATAACATGAATCAAGCTGAAAATTACGAAACGGTCAAAAAGATCTTCGAAGCATACTTAGAAAACAAAAATCTAAGGAAAACGCCGGAGCGCTATGCTATTCTGGAAGAGATTTATTCGAGAAATGATCACTTTGATGTGGAGTCACTCTATATCCACATGAAAAACAAAAAATACCGGGTAAGCCGTGCCACGGTCTATAATACGTTAGAGCTACTGGTATCGTGTGACTTAGTGACGAAGCATCAGTTTGGCCGGAATATGGCTCAATTCGAAAAATCGTATGGGTATAAGCAACACGACCATGTGATCTGTATTGAATGCAACAAAGTCGTCGAGTTTTGCGACCCCCGCATTCACCAGATACAGACGATGATCGGTGACCTCTTGAAATTTGACATCAAGCACCATTCCCTTAATCTATATGGAATCTGCCAACATTGCCAGATACAAAAATCCAGTGAAGAAAAAGCAAAATTGAAAAAAGAAGTAATTTCAAATTAATTCCCATTACAATATTTTAAATACTAAATTTGTTCGGAAAATAGCCGCATCTATTTTCCGAACATTTATTTTTTAATCATTTTCAACAACAAACAAAAAGCTATGCAAGTAGATGTGCTACTGGGCCTACAATGGGGCGATGAGGGTAAAGGAAAGATCGTCGATGTACTCTGTCCTCAATACGATTTGATCGCACGCTTCCAGGGAGGTCCGAATGCCGGACATACCTTAGAATTTGACAACAAGAAATTTGTTTTAAATACAATTCCATCGGGAATTTTCAACCCGAAAACCTTAAACCTTATCGGGAATGGTGTCGTCATTGACCCCATCATCATCAAACGGGAGCTCGACAACCTGAGGGCTGCGGGGTTTGATCCGGTGGGTGCAGGGAAACTGGTATTAGCACGTAAAGCACACCTGATATTGCCGACGCATCAGTTGTTAGACGCCGCTTCCGAATCGAAAATGGGATCGAGCAAGATCGGATCGACCCTAAAAGGTATCGGCCCGACGTATATGGATAAGACAGGACGTAACGGCTTGCGTGTAGGTGATACAACCCTACCGGATTTTAAGGAGCGTTATGAAAAACTGAAAGAGAAACACCTCAACATACTGGCACATTATGGAGAAATTCCGGACTTTAAGGAACGGGAAGAAGCTTTCCTTGCGGCCATAGAGTTTATTAAAACCATTCCGCATGTGGATTCGGAACATCTGGTCAATCAGTACCTAAAAGACGGCAAGAAAGTTTTGGCAGAAGGTGCACAGGGTACATTGCTGGATATTGATTTTGGTTCATATCCTTTTGTGACGTCTTCTAATACGACAACAGCAGGTGCGTGTACCGGTCTGGGTATTGCACCGAATAAAATCGGAAAAGTATTCGGAATTTTTAAAGCCTATTGTACCCGTGTGGGCGGAGGACCGTTCCCGACCGAACTGGAGGATGAAACCGGCGAAAAGCTACGTCAATTGGGCCACGAATTTGGCGCAACAACAGGACGGGCACGTCGTACCGGATGGATCGACCTTCCTGCCTTGAAATATGCGATCATGTTGAATGGTGTGACGGAATTGATCATGATGAAGGCGGACGTACTCGATACGTTTGACAAGATATATGCATGTACGCATTATAAATACGACGGTGAGGTGATCGACTATATGCCGTACGATATCAATACTATCAAACCGGAGCCAATCCTCGAGGAACTGGAAGGTTGGAAGCAAGATCTGACCGGTATTCGTAACCCCGAAGAGGTGCCGACTGCGTTAAAAAACTATATTGCTTACTTAGAAAAGATATTGGAAGTACCTATCCGGTTTTTATCTGTAGGACCGGATCGTACCCAAACGATTGAGTTGCATGCATAAAAATGCGGCTACGGCCCTATTGGAAGTTGAACGATCGGTATTTGAGCAACGGGCATTGACCTGGGCACAGCAGTTTGAACAAGTCTGCTTTCTTCATTCCAACGGCTATGCCGATGAATATGGTTCGATAGATACGCTGTTAGCCGTTGGCGCCGCAGCAATTTTTACCCATACGGGGCCGCATACATTTGACAAGCTTAACGACTTTAAAGCCCGACATCCACAACGCTGGATGTTTGGCTTTTTTAGTTACGATCTTAAAAATGAAATCGAGGAGTTATCCACCTCCTTCCCCAACATACTGGAGTTCCCCGACGCCCATTTCTTTGTTCCCCAAATCGTCATCCGGATTGCAAAAGAGACCGTAAACATCCATACATCGGATACTTTAGATGCGCATGCGGTGTTTGCTCAGATCATGCGTACGGACACTACTCCTTCCGCGACGGTATCACCGCTGCAAATTCAGAAGAGAATGTCCAAAGCGGACTATATGTATGCCTTTGAACAGTTAAAAAATCATATCCAACGGGGCGATATTTATGAAGTCAACCTTTGTCAGGAGTTTTATGCCGAAGATGCCGTGATTGAACCGGTATCCACGTATCTGGCGCTGAATAAAATATCGCCTACCCCATTTTCGACATTCTTTAAGCATGGCGACCAATACATCCTATCGGCATCGCCAGAACGTTTTTTAGCGAAACGGGGCGAAACGCTAATATCACAACCGATCAAAGGGACGGCACCGCGCGGTCGCTCGCAGGCGGAAGACGAAGCGATACGAGAGGCCCTGCGCACAAATCCCAAGGAAGTCGCCGAGAATGTGATGATCGTCGACCTAGTGCGTAACGACATGACACGCAGTGCGAAACCCGGAACGGTCGCCGCGGAGCGTAAGCTGGAGGTGAAAAGCTATCGGCAGGTACATCAGCTGGTATCGACGATCACGTGCACCAAAAGTCCCGAAATTGGTGATATCGAAGCCCTCAAAAATATATTTCCGCCGGGATCGATGACAGGTGCCCCGAAAATAAGTGCGATGGCATTATGTGACCAGTATGAACATAGCCGTCGGGGTATTTATGCAGGTGCCGTGGGTTATTTCGCACCGGATGGTGACTTCGACTTTAACGTGGTGATACGGACGATCTTATACAACCGGGCAAAAGCTTATCTCTCCTTTCATACTGGCGGAGCGATCACCATTGACGCCCAAGTCGAAAAAGAGTACGAAGAATGCCTGTTGAAAGCCAGTGCTATCTTAAAGACGCTCGGCACCACGTTACCTTAGTAAGGTCACCCCCGTATACTTTCTGTTATCTTTTGAATATTCAAACTATTCGCCATTGCACTGAAGATACGGTAATATGTCCCTTTCTTTTGATATAACGTATCGTGTGTACCATCCTCCACTACCCTGCCCTTTTCCATGACTATAATATGTGACGCATCGATAATCTGAGAGATGGAATGAGACACAATCACAACAGTACGCCCAACTTTTATCGCATCCAGACTTTTCTTGATCTGTTCCGTCGCGATAGCGTCTAAGTTGGCCGTTGGTTCATCCAAAAAGATAATCGGCGGATTTTTCAGAAACATCCGTGCAATGGCAATCCGCTGCTGCTGTCCGCCGGATAATAAATGGGCTTCAGAATCGTAGCCATTGGGCAATTCCGTAATCTGTTCGTGGATAAATGCCTTTTTAGCCGAGTCGATAATCTCCTCTTCGGTGGCCTCCACCCGTCCATATCGGATATTTTCGCGGATAGAACCTTTGAAAATATGATTTCTTTGCAGCACAAGACCGACGTTACGTCGCAAAAAATCCGTATCGTATTCCCGGAGATCTATCCCATCCAGCAAGATCTGACCCGAAGAAGGATGGTAGAATTTGTCCAGAAGATTGATAATCGTACTCTTTCCTGCCCCACTCAATCCGACCAGGGCCGTAATCTGGTTGGGCTTAACCGTCATCGAAATCCGATGCAACGCTTTTACGCCGTTAGGGTATTCAAAGTCGACATCTTGCATGCGTATCTCTCCCCGAAGCGTAGTCGGAATATATCCGCCACTTTGCTCATGAGCATCGTCGGCTTCCAGAATATCGAAAAAGCTCTCGGAGTAGATAAGGGCGTCATTGACTTCGTCATAAATCCGGTGCAGCTGCCGGATCGGTGCCGAGACGTTATTAAATAACATGATGTGAAACATGATAGCACCTAATGTCATCTGATCGTTCAGTACAAAGTATGCGGTGAGAATAATCACAATGACCACACCAATCTGTTCGATGAAACTTTTGATACTATAGAAGATAAAACCAGTCTTCCGGGTCTGCATCTGGTTTTCGGTCATGTCATACTGGATACTCCGATGCCGCTCGGCCTCAATATCCTCCCGTACGAAAGATTTAATCACCATGATGGAATCGATCAGATTGATAATCTGGTTGCTTTTATTCTCCCGATAGCTCCGCATGCGTCTGCGGAAGCCGGACAATTTCGTAGCCTGTAACTGAGAAACATAAAAATAAACCGGGACAATAAACAGACCAACGAGCCCGACATAAAAATTGGCCAGAAACATACATATCAAGGCGACAATGGCATTGGCAAACAAAGGTAAAATGTCGATAAAGAAATTCTGCACCAGACGTGTCAGCGAACTGATGCTAGCATCGATCCGGGTCTGTAGCTTGCCGGACTCATTCTCCGCAGAGGTATAGAAAGCCATACGGTAAGTCAGTATCCTGTCGACGATCGCCTGAGAAAAATCCCGGGCAATCATAATCCGTAACTTTTCGCCGTAAAACTTCTGGCCGAATTGTATACAGGCATAAACCACCTCTTTCGCCAATAAGATAGCCGAAATAAAACCAAGGATATAGAGGCCGCGTACCAAAGGGGTACCTTCAACAAGGAGGTCGCTGATGGTATCTACAGTATATTTTAAAATATAGGCATTGACCTGCACGGCCAGGGATCCGATCACAGTAAGGATCAGCGTATAAAAAATCAGGTTTTTATACGGCTTCGTGAAAGGTAATATTTTTACAAATAGTTGTGAAAGAGTCACTTACTTACATATAATAGCTTCAATCCCCATGGATTCGAACATTTCCCGAAAAGAAGAAGGGATATCGTCGCTAATCACCACATCAATCTTGGAAAAATCCACAATCTTCCCGAAACTTTTACGCCCAAACTTGCTCGAATCGGCCAGTATAATCACCTGTTGTGCGACGTCAATCATCTTCTGATTCAACATCGCTTCCTGCGCACTGGTGGTGGAAATACCAAAATCCAGATCGATACCGTCTACACCTAAAAACAACTTCGAGCAGAAAAAGTTGCCTAATATCGTATTGGCGTAAGGTCCTGTAACCGAAGTAGAAGATCGACGCACAGACCCTCCCAATTGGATCACCTCCACATTCGGGTGCTTCACCAACTCCATTGTAACATTCAATGCTGAAGTAACAACTGTTAGATCACCCAGCGGACTCATTTCCCGAGCCAGAAACTGCGTCGTAGTGCCCGATCCGATAATGATCGAATCGTTGGGAACAATCAACTTCGAGGCCGCGCGGGCGATGAGCTGCTTTTCCTCTTCGTGTATCTTTTCCTTTTCGAATACGGGGCGATCGGTCTGATATGGATTTTGACTAGTAGCTCCTCCATGTGTCCGATAGACTAAACCCGAGTCTTCCAAAAACTGTAAATCTTTTCGGATTGTTACAGAAGAAACTTCCAATTCTTCACACAAATCCAAGACGGATACATGCCCGTTTTTCTTGATTTGCTTGATAATATACTGGTGCCGCTCGACATTATTCATATCCCGAATGTAAAAAACTTATTCAACATAGTAACTATTTTTTTCAGTTAGTTTCGTTTTTCTTCGATTTTATCTATATTTACCATGTAAATAAAACAAAAACATATAAAACAAAATGAAACCAAACAGAAATGAAGCTCTTAGTGCTATAGAAAAAAGTTGGGATATTGCTATTATCGGAGGGGGGGCAACCGGGGTCGGTATTGCGGCAGATGCAGCGTCAAGGGGATATAAAACCCTTTTGTTGGAAAAGTATGATTTCGCAAAAGGAACCTCCAGCAAAAGCACAAAGCTCGTACATGGCGGCGTTCGTTACTTGGCCAACGGCGATGTCAAACTGGTCTATTCTGCGTTGCGGGAGAGAGGGTTGATTTTCAAGAATGCACCGCATGTTTCTTTTGTTCAGAGTTTTGTTATCCCCTCTTACAGCCTATTTGGTAAGCTGAAATTTCTTATCGGGCTAAAGGTGTACGACTGGATGGCGGGCAAACTCCGTATCGGAAAATCAACGCTTCTCAGTAAAAAGGAAGTAGTAGAAAAACTTCCGAAGGTAAAAACCAAAGATCTTATCGGCGGAGTACAGTATTATGATGGTCAATTTGACGATGCACGGTTGGCGATCAATTTAGCACAAACGGCAATGGAACATGGCGCGACCGTATTAAACTATGCGGAAGTAGTCCGGATCGAAAAAGACGCCAACCAAAAAGTCAACGGACTAACATTCGTGGATCGGGAAACGGGAGTAAGTTATACTGTCAGCGCAAAAGCGGTTATCAATGCCACAGGTATTTTTGTAGATGATATTCTGAAGCTCGACACACCGTCCCATCGGAATCTGGTACGCCCCAGCCAAGGTACGCACCTGGTGGTAGATAAGAAATTCTTGGGCAATGAGGACGCCCTCATGATTCCCGAGACAAGCGATGGCCGTGTTTTGTTTGGTGTTCCATGGCATGGAAAAGTATTGCTCGGCACCACGGATACGCCACTCAATGCGCATGAAATCGAACCGAAACCATTGGATCAAGAGATTGATTTTATCTTAAAGACAGCAGATCAATATCTGGAAAATGCACCGACTAAGAAAGATATCTTAAGCATCTTTGCAGGATTGCGACCTTTAGCCGCTCCTACCGAAGGCGACGCCAACAGCACCAAGGAAATCTCACGGGATCATAAATTGATAAGCAGTGCTTCAAATCTGATCACCATTACGGGAGGGAAATGGACGACCTACCGTAAAATGGCGGAAGAGACGGTTGATATGGCCATCAAAATCGGCCATCTTCCTGTTAAGGAGTGCCGCACCACGGATCTACCTATACATGGTTTCACAAAAGAAAAACATACCGGACATTGGCAGGTATACGGCAGTGATGTTCAAGAGATTATGCAACTAACAGAAAGTAATCCTGAACTTAAGGAAAAGCTCCACGATAGGTATGATTTCATCGCTGCTGAGGTGGTATGGGCATGTCAGCAAGAGATGGCTTTACGGGTAGAAGACTTCCTGGCACGACGCATACGATTCATTTTGTTAGATGCGCAGGCTTCTTTAGAGGCCGCCCCTAAAGTGGCACGTATCATGGCGCAATGTCTCGGAAAATCGGATGAATGGATAGAAAACGAAATCAATAGTTACAAACAATTAGTTCGTAATTATGTAATATAATACATAACGATTATAAACCAAAAGCATGATAAAGGAATACATATTAGCATTAGATCAGGGCACGACCAGCTCCCGGGCGATACTGTTTGATCAGCGAGGGGAAGCTGTCAATATTGCACAGAAAGAATTTAAACAGATTTATCCCCAGTCGGGATGGGTGGAACATGACGCAGAGGAAATCTGGTCGACACAACTGGCGGTGATGACGGAAGTAGTGGCTAAAGCGAAGGTAAAACTTGATTCGATAAAAGCGATCGGCATAACCAATCAACGCGAGACGACGGTTGTGTGGAACCGAAAAACAGGTAAACCGATCTGTAACGCGATCGTTTGGCAGGATAGACGGACGGCGGATTATTGCCAGTCAATCAGCTCGCAGGGACATGATAGGATTATTCAAGAAAAAACTGGGTTGTTGATCGATGCTTACTTTTCGGCTTCGAAAATCAACTGGATGCTCAAACACGTGAAGGGTGCCCGCGCTTTAGCGGAGAAGGGGGAACTGGCGTTTGGAACAGTAGATTCCTGGTTGGTGTACAACCTGACGAACGGTGAAAAACATATTACAGATGTTACGAACGCCTCGCGGACCTTGCTCTTCAATATAACAACACTGGATTGGGACGACGAATTGCTTGACATATTTGAAATACCACGGTCTATGTTGCCGACAGTGTGTAGCAGCTCGGAGGTCTATGGCGAAACCAGCCAAGAACTGATCAGCCATCGTATCCCCATCGCGGGCATCGCGGGGGACCAACAATCGGCCTTATTTGGGCAACTGTGTACCGCAAAAGGAATGGTTAAAAACACGTACGGCACAGGTTGCTTCCTGTTGATGAACATCGGCAACAAGCCTATTGTGTCAAAGAATAAGCTGGTGACAACCGTTGCTTGGAAAATTGGGAAGGAAGTGAATTACGCCCTCGAAGGAAGTATATTCATTGGTGGTGCCGTAGTACAATGGCTTCGGGATGAACTGGGAATCATCAAACGGTCGGGTGATATCGAAAAACTGGCCACCAGCGTAGAAGATACCAACGGGGTATATCTTGTGCCTGCTTTTTCGGGATTGGGTGCACCGCACTGGAACCCGCAAGCCCGGGGCACGATCGTGGGCTTATCGCGTGGTGCAAATGATGCGCATATCGCCCGGGCTTCGCTCGAAAGCATTGCTTACCAGACGTACGACATCCTGAAAGCTATGGAAAGTGATGCCAACACAAAGATTAAGGAGTTGCGTGTTGACGGTGGTGCGACGCAGAATAATTTCCTCATGCAATTTCAAGCAGATATCGTCAAATCGCAAGTGATCAGACCTTACATCACCGAAACGACAGCTATGGGGGCTGCATTCTTGGCGGGATTGGCAGTCGGCTTCTGGAAGGACATCAAAGAATTGCAGGCGCTGTGGAAGGAGGATAAAGTCTTTATACCGAGTAAAAATCGAGACTTTAGCCCTCAACTGAAAGAATGGAAACGAGCCACGGAGACCGCTAAATTCTGGGCTGATTATGAGAATAATGAGCAGTATTAATAGACAATTCGTAATTCATAATTCGTAATTCATAATTCGTAATTCATAATTCGTAATTCATATGACTCCTTTTGTCGCAGAAATTTTAGGCACTGGCTCGATGATCCTTTTAGGAGGTGGCGTAGTCGCCAATGTCGTTCTTGAAGGAACCAAGGGTAATAACTCAGGGTGGATGGTTATCACCACGGCCTGGGCATTTGCTGTATTTGTGGGGGTGACCATAGCAGGGCCCTATAGTGGAGCGCATCTCAATTGTGCTGTTACACTCGCAAACCTCGTGTTGGAGAAAATAGATATGTCAACCGCTTTGGTGTACATGGCGGGACAGTTCATCGGCGCCATGGGGGGTGCCTTTTTGGTATGGCTCATGTACAAAGACCATTTTGACCGGACCGACGATCCGGGAACCAAACAAGCTGTCTTTTGTACCGCACCGGCTATCAAAAACCTCCCTATAAATTTGGTTTCTGAAATTGTAGGCACCTTTGTCCTGATTTTCACTATCCTGCATTTTACCGGAGCTTCATTACCGGATTCGTCACCCATCGGCCTAGGGTCTATCGGGGCACTTCCTGTCGCACTTTTAGTCTGGGTCATCGGTCTATCTTTAGGAGGAACAACCGGCTATGCGATTAATCCCGCGCGAGATTTAGGTCCGCGGATTATGCACACTTTGCTGCCAATTAAGAATAAGGCTGATTTTAATGCGTCTTATGCGTGGGTTCCCGTGGTAGGGCCGTTGATAGGCGCTGTCGTTGCTTCTTTACTTTATTTGATTATATATTAGAAAGTTAACACAACCTTAACCTTAGAACACAATACTATGGTTAATTTCATTGCGTGAAAACAATTCGTAAAATGAGATCACACTTGACGGATAATATACTGATAAAGAGAATGAAAGAGGGAGATACGCTATCTTTCGAAGTTCTTTTCGAGCGTTATGCTGAACGTCTACATGATTTTGCTTTAAAATATGTCCAACATCCCCAGGTAGCTGAAGAATTGATGATGGATGTCATGCTATGGTTATGGGAACATCGAGCACAAGCCGACGATATAGAGAAAGTGGCGCCATACCTATCTAAGGCAATCAAAAACAAAGTCTTTGATCATTTGCGCAAAGCCGTAATAAAGACAGTCCCTTTGGAATCTCTTCCTGAAAATGGTAGTTATATCAAGGACAACAGCCACGCTGGAACAACCGTCGAGATAGCGGAGTTAGAAGAACAATACCACAAAACACTTCATTCTCTTCCCACTCAATGCAAGAAAGTATTTGAATTGAGCCGTATACAAGAACTTACCCACGCTGAAATATCCTCTCACCTAAATATATCAAAAAAAACGGTAGAAGGGCATATTACCAATGCGTTAAAAATGATGCGTAGGAGCCTACCTCCGACGACATAAGCTACCAATTTCGTTTTGCAAAATACCACACAATTTTATCCTTCCCTATTCATCAGGAAAAGCGCACAAAATATTACTACTGATACACAATAACTTACACCCATTTTTAGATTTTTGTGAAAATAAAGCAAGGGTAACAGCCAATTATTACGCCATAGTATATAGAAGTAACCATATAAATATCTATTGCAAAACCTCACATTTCGCTCTAATGAAAAAAAAAGCCCAACTTATTAACATGAAAGCCACATTTTTTAGAATCTTATGCCTTATGGCAATTGTATTACTATGGAATGCTTGCAGCAAGGATTCCCCGGTAGGTAACAATTCAGATCTCGGCCCAGATCCCGATCCATACCCAGAAGCACCCAACACGATTATTGCGCTGTACAACCTTCGCAGCCTGTATACGGGTGAAGATGTGACCTTGACAAAGGAAAACATGTCGGGTACACACCAATTGGCTGTAGTCGTAACTTCGGACCACTCCGCCGGTAACCTACCAGACGGATGGTTGGTCGCACAAGACAGAAGACATCAGAATATGCTCCGTGGGATTACAATTCCATTGGAAGCTGGGGAAGCAGCAAAGTATGTGCCGGGAGATTCACTGGTAATCGACGTCGAGGGTGGTATTCTTACCCGAATAAATAACCATCTGCAATTAACTAACATTCAGCCTGAGAATATTGTAAAAATTGCATCCAGAAGACATATTTCTGAGAATCGATTGAGTATTGAAGCCATCGCGGCCGACCCGAATACTTACGAGAGTACGTTCATCACAACGGAAACAGCATTAGGGTTCACACCCGCAGCAGTACGTGGGGATAATTTGTCTGGCAACAAAGCACTTGTGAGCGGTACTGCACAGCTAACGCTTTCCACTCGTATGGATTCTCCGCTTGCAGATCTTGCAGCACCGCTTACGGCCCGCTTCTCTGGAATTATCTCCAACACTACAAACGGTCCGGTGTTATATCTACGTGCAGAGACAGATATGGCTGTTGTTACTGATTTCCCTCCTCTAAATCCTCATCCAGATGCTGCTGCATTTGTCATATCGGGCTGGATGGCAAACCCTTCTGGAAATGACACGGAAGAGATCAATGGAGAGCGCCTAAGCCATGAATATATACAGTTTTTAGCTTTGCGAGACATTGATTTCTCTCAGGAAAACTTTGCAGTTATCACCTGCAATAATGCCGGTCAGACAAACGGAACTCCGCCTGCGGAGGGTTGGGTAACAGGAGGTAGTCGTACATATAAATTTAATCTAACTTCAGGCAGTGTTGCTAAAGGCCAGTATTTTTACCTAAATGGGAATAGCAGGAAGGTTAACGGTAGCACAAGTATCAACACTATCCCTGAAGAGAAGTCGATTGTAACACACGATTATTTTAGCCAGTCAGGGTACGATGGTGTTGGAAATGCTACAGGGGGGTTATTAGCCAATTCAGGATTGACATTTGGTGTGGCAGCATTCAAAGGCACAGACGTAAACCATGACACGGAACCAATGGATGTAGTATTCTTAAGAAATCCTGATAAGACCTATACTTTATTCGGTCAAGTGAACGGCGCGGATAGAGGTTTCAGAGTGACCAATACAGACTATTATGTCGTCACAGATGTTATTAAATTCATCAACCAGTACAACAGTGTTGATGATGCGAATTATATTAATGTTTCCTCGGTAGGAGGTGCGGGATCTTCTGTATCAAATACCGGTGACAATAATTTCCTAGAATTCCGTGGCGAATACGATATTTATACCGCAACATGGAAAGAGGCGCGCTCACGTAACCTTATTTCATTGTCCACAACTTCGACAATTACTGACATCGAAACAGCAAACTCGACAAAAATGACACCTGCACCTTAACATAGGCACGGGTGTCGTTCTTTTTACGTCTTAATAAATAAGAATCGACTATAATGAGCGAACCACGGATCGACAAAGAATTGATTAAAAAATATTTAGCCGGTAATGCCGATAAATCGGAAAAAGATCTTGTCGAGTATTTCATTCAGCAAAAAGGAGCTATAGACATGTTTGAAAAAGTGTGGGAAGAGCAGTATCAAGACATGAACATACAACCATCTGATAAGATATCTGATCCTGTACGTATGGAAAAATGGAAAGCTGTCATTCGTGAAAAAATAGACCAGAAACCGGGCACACGACCTGTCGGGAAACTGCGCTTTTTTACCTTTGGGCAAGTTGCCATATGGGCTATACTTCTCTTGGGTAGTGTATTATGGGGCGTTTCCAAGTTTATGGACAAACCCAACCCAAGCAAGGTGGAAACCGAATGGACAACATATACTACATCTAACGGAAAAAGGGCAATTATACGACTTTCGGACAGTACCGTCATCTATCTCGGGGCGGAAAGTAGCTTGACGTATCCGACACGATTTGCAGCGCATGAGCGTAAGGTAAGACTCGAAGGCGAAGCTTTTTTTGAGGTTGCGAGAGATACAAACAGACCTTTTTTGGTAATTAGCGAAGATGTAGTCACACAAGTACTCGGTACATCATTTAAAGTGGAGTCTTTTAACGGGAGCCCTACCCTGGTATCCGTTAGCTCGGGAAAGGTACGGGTATCACAACGATTGGAAAATCAAGAACTGCGCCTGCTGGCTGACCTAACAAAGGGACAACAAGTGGCATGGGATAGGCAAAAGGATATTGCCAACACAAGTATATCCACCCCAATATCTGCCGATACCTTCATGAGTGGAAAGCTCATTTTTGAAGACCGACCATTAGCCGAAATAGTCGAAGCGTTAAAACGAAACTACAATCTGGAGATCAAGATACAACGTCCTTCATTAGCAAAAAGGCCTATTCGCATCATCTTAGAAAAAAATCTAACACGTCGACAAATAATGGATGTAATAGCCGCTGCGGGTGGATTTAAGTATGCGTTGGACAAAAATAATGGTAATATAACGATTTTTTAACTGCAAAACAGATATGGACTATAACAATGAGAACACATTAGAAAAAGAAGGACATTTCCTGAAACAGGCAATCTCTTTCAAAAAAAATCAAATCTCACAATCAGTAACCGGAGGAGCTCTGGTGACAGGGGATTTCTATGTCAACAAAGTATTCGACATTAACACATTTCCTATTTTGGAAAATTAAGGACAGAATTATGAATTTACAACCTTTTAATATGATCCAAAAATTACGTATTTATCATCTTAACATGACACGAGTGGTGGTGTTATTGGTATTAACCGTATTTCATTCCAATGTTTCAGCAGGACAGGTTTTAGATAAAAAAATCAACCTAAGTTTTGAACAATCTAGTGTACGGGAAAGTCTTCTGCAATTGGAGAGATTGAGCAACATACCTTTTACCTACGCAGCGGACGTAGTTAATACACAGGCTAAACGTGTAACATTGTCTCACCGTGAAGTGAGTGTCAAAGATGCGTTAAAGCAAATCTTGGAAGGTACTAATCTACAGTACCGTATGGTCTCTGGTTATGTAGTCATCGAAAGACAGCCTCAACCCGTGTCCATAAAAGGAACGGTAAGGGATGGTTCTGGAAACCCCGTTCGAGGAGCTACGGTTTCTGTAAAAAGCAGACCTTCGGTAAGAACGTCTACTAACGATGCCGGTAGTTATACACTTCAGGCGCAACCGAACGACATGTTAACATTCTCGTCTATCGGTTTCCAGACCATGGATATTGCTATCGACGGCAGAACTACGGTAGATGTGGTGATGCGTGAGGTTACAGCTGAGGTGGAGGAAGTCATCGTGACAGCGTTGGGTTTAGAACGCCAGACGAGATCTCTTGGTTATGCCGCCACGGAGGTTAAAGGAGAGCAAATTGCTGAAACCATGCCAAACAATTGGTCTGAAGCGTTATCAGGTCGTGTAGCCGGTGTCAACTTGGTGAGGTCGGGAGCAGGTCCGGCAGGATCCAATAAGATTATCTTGCGTGGCGAAAATAATCTGACAATGGATAATGAAGCACTGATCGTCATCGACGGTGTGGTCATTAACAACAGTAGCGGTATACAAGTAGGGTCTGGACACGGTGCTTATCTGGGAGGCGACTCACCATCCGACTTTGGAACAGGTATCAGCGATATCAACCCCGAAGACATAGAGACGTTGACTGTCCTGAAGGGAGCAAATGCGACCGCACTATACGGTCAAAGGGGGGCTAACGGAGCTATTGTCATTACCACCAAATCTGGGCGTGCCCGGAAAGGGATCGGCGTGACATTCAATTCCAATACCGCCATCGAACAGATCAACAGATGGCCTGATTATCAGTATGAGTACGGACAAGGTGTCGAAGGACAGCGTTTCTATTCGTTTCTGGCAGGTAATGGTCTTCCGAGTACCCGGAGTACCAGTTCTGCCTGGGGGCCAAAATTTGATGGTCAATATTTCTATCAATACGATCCTGTAACGCAGACGAGAGCGACCGAACCGACGTTGTGGCAAGCCTATCCCGATGCACGTAAAGAGTTTTACAACACAGGTATAACAGCTACAAACTCCATCAGCCTTGATGGTGGAAACGACAAAACCAGAATGCGGTTTTCGTTCACCGATCTACGCAATTCCTGGATCATCCCGAATACCGGTTACAAACGGAAAAATGTGTCTCTTACTGCAGGGCATAATGTCACCGAAAAGCTAAAAATTAATGCACGGATTAATTTCAGGCAAAATGGCAGTGACAATTTACCTTCAACTGGATACAACAACCAATCTTTGATGTATTGGAATAGCTTTTGGTTGCCGAATGCTCCGTTAAGCTGGCTCAAAAATTATTGGCTTAAAGGACAGGAAGATATTGCGCAGAGTTATCCTTTCAGTAGCTATCCCGACAATCCTTATTTAATTGTCTATGAAATGCTCAATAAAAACAAACGGAACGGGTTGACAGGAAATATCGAAGCAAGCTACAAATTCTCAGACAACTGGGATGTCATGGCTCGTACCACACTGGATATTAATGCCGAACGCCGCAGTCAACAACGCCCTTGGGATACGGAAAAATTCCGAAAAGGAATGTACCGCACCCAACAGATCAACAACTCGGAGACAACTTCAGAAATCATGGTCAACTACAAGAAGACCATTAACAATGATGTCAAGTTCCGAGTCACCGTAGGCGGAAGTACTTTGCGCAACGAGGCCAGCCAAGAGCGGAATTACGCCGATTCTCTTGCCTATCCCGGTATTTACAACCTCGGTAATGCAGCAGGAATCATTGTTACCAATCCCTACAGATCCGAATTGGTATTGAATAGTTTATATACTATGGGTGGTGTATCGTATAAAGATTATCTATACGCCGACTATTCTTATCGTATGGATTGGAATAGCGCTTTGGCTTCGCCTTTCAGCAAGGGTAAACCGTTTTCCTATGCTTCGCTCAATTTGAGCTTTATACTATCGGATGCCGTTACATTACCCACATACTTCTCCCTTGCAAAAGTACGTGCTTCTGTCGCCGGTGTCGGTAGTGGGGGAATGAGGCCTTATCTAACATCTCTCAACTATACTGTGGAGCCGACTTTTCCGGGTGGCAGGGCCAATCCGACATTGGTCCCCAATCTTATGCTTAAACCCTTAAATACCGCAAGTTATGAAATTGGTGCCGACCTGAACTTGTTTAGAAACAGATGGTCTTTGAATGCGACATACTACCATGCGAACACCACCAATCAGCATCTACAGGCTGTCGTTGACCGATCTTCAGGTGCAAGCCAGGTGCTGGTAAATGCAGGGAATATACAAAACAGTGGTTTTGAATTCGAGTCCCAAATAACACCTATCCGAAAAGCTGATGGTTTGGAATGGAATATTAACGCGACATTCAGTACGAATAAAAACAAAGTGGTAGAACTGACAGATGAAATGTCGGAAATGACGCTGCAAAACGGTCCGGGAAGCCGCGGTGCAGTCATTGCCAAAGTCGGTGGCCGCATGGATGCCTTATATGGGCGAGGTTATCTACGGGCTCCCGATGGACAGATTGTCTACAACGCAGGACTTCCGGTTCTGACGGATGAGATGATGTATATCGGGCAAACTAACCCCAAATGGCGTGCGGGCATCAACAACGAATTCCGATATAAGCAATTCCGTATAGGCTTCTTGTTTGATGCGCAATTTGGTGCTGTGGGTTATTCACTTACATCATCTGTATTGGCAGAACACGGAAAACTTAAGAATACATTGCCTGGTCGCTACAACGGCATTATTGGAAATGGTGTCATAGACAACGGAGACGGTACATACAGACCAAATGATGTCATCGCAACGAATGTCTGGGATTATTATTATGCGCACATGGGTCGTGATAATGTCGAAGGAACCTCCTACTCTACCGATTTTCTTAAATTGAGAGAATTAAGGTTTGACTATCAATTGAAACCGGAGTTTTTGTCGCAACTTGGTCTGCAACGTGCCACAATCGGAGTCTTTGGCCGTAATCTTTACACTTGGTCAAGCTGGCCAATATTTGATCCTGAATTCGGAACATTAGGCAACGGGGATATCACCCGCGGTTTTGAGTTAGGACAGTTTCCTGCAACACGCACCATAGGATTCAATTTAACAGTAGGTTTATAAACGACAGCACAATGAAAAAGAACTTAATATCTAAAACTATATTAATATTGGGGTTCTCGGCTATGCTGAGTTCCTGCAACAAGGATTTTGACAAAATAAATACGAATCCCAACACCAGTCCACGGGTGACACCTGAAAACCTACTGGCCCCAGCTCTCACTAAAGTCGTCGGATACAATATGAGCCGAAGCCAACGCATCACCAACGAACTGATGCAGGTTACGGTCAATATGGGAGATGGCGAAGGCCGGATATTCCGGTACGATATCCGAATCAACGAAGCCGACTACCTGTGGAACAACTGGTATCTACAGTTGCGTAACTTTCGGGACATCTATGAATTTGCAGATGAACTAAACCAAAATAGTTACAAAGGGGTCGCGCAAATCTGCGAAGCATGGATATTTTCCCTTTTGACAGATACGTATGGAGACATACCTTATTCGGAGGCGTTACAAGGCAGAGACCAAAACAATTTTACCCCAGTGTTTGATAAGCAGCAGGACATTTACCCCTCGCTGTTCGCAAAATTGGAAGAGGCAAATGAGCTGTTGAAGAATGCGTCAAATTCCAGTATCTCCGCACAGTCTGATCCTGTGTTCGGAGGTGACTTAGACAAATGGCGCCGATTCGGAAACTCTCTCTATTTGCGATTAGCATTGCGCGTAGCCCATAAAACGGAGCTAAACTCTTCCAGCATCATTACTAAAATAGTAGATCTGGAACCAACGGAATACCCGATTATGCGGAACAACGATGATTCCGCCATATTGCGATGGACGGGACAAGCGCCCTATGTGTCACCTTTTGCTACGTGGAGACCGGGCGATTGGAACAGTCCTGCTATGTCGAGTTTCTTTATTGACAATTTGGCGGATAGAAGTGACCCCCGACTCCAAAAATGGGCCACCGCTGTATTGGGAGATTATTCCGGTATTCCAAGTGGATATCCTGTAGGTCAGCCGCCTGTCGTCGGCTCAAGACCGAACCCCAGTCTCATGTCCGAGCCCCTGCTTGGCAATATAATGAATTATGCGGAACTCCAGTTTATCCTCGCTGAGGCCGCAGTCAAAGGTTGGGTATTCGCACAACCTGCACAGGTATATTATGAAGCGGGAATAACCGCAGCCATTACACAATGGGGGCTCAATGTACCAACTAATCCGGATTATATGAATACTGCCCTTACGGTGTGGTATGAGACGGATACAGAATGGGATAAAATGGAAAGAATTCATATACAAAAGTATTACGCTTTATATTTCACCGATCTGCAATCATGGTTCGAATATAGACGAACTGGCCACCCGCAGCTGCCTATTCGCTCGGGGCACTTAAATGACGGTAGAATGCCGAGAAGACTCAATTATCCTGTATATGTATCTTCTACCAACAGGGAAAATTACCGAAACGCTGTACAAGAACAAGGCCCTGATAACGTCAACACATATGTATGGTGGCAACGCCCGTAATGGTTAAACTTTAAAAATTATGCAATGAAAAAGCAATATTTATTTCTACTATTCTTACCGTTGTTTACTCTTTTCATACAATCATGTGAGGAGAGGGACTTTGCCGACGGTACATTAAGCCCCTATATGGTCTTACAGGACCTACGTATGATTCACAAAGGAAGTGATATATCTCTGACCAAAGACCTCATGTCTGGAGCAGAAAAACTGAGGGGTGTAGTCATATCTGACCACAGTGCTGGCAATGCCCCTGAAGGAATGATCGTCATCCAACAAGATAGAAATTCAATTATACATGGTATCGCCTTAAATGTTGGATCTATTGCCTCGAATTATAACCCAGGAGATGAGATTATCGTACATATTGCGGATAAAATGTTAAGAAGAAACGGCTTCTTGTACATTGACGATATACAGCAATCAGATATCGAAAAAATAGCAGAAGGGGTACAAGCACAGACCCGTACGCTTACCGGAAATGTAGCGTACCAACGTCCGGAAGAATATGAAGGCACATTAGTCCGGATTTTTAATGTGCAAATCACGCCAGAACCATTACCTGGAGAAACATTTGACGGAACAAAGCAATTTTTTGCAGGATCCGACATTTTAAATATCCACACCTCGCCTACAGCTTCCTTTGCGTCAATGGAGGTACCTTCTTATGTGAATGTTTCGGGTATATTAATGCGTGAACCGAATCAACCAGAAAGATTGGTAGTATGGCCACGATACGACAACAATTTGGTGGATGTGACGGATACACCTGATGCGTCGCACCTCGGTCCTAATCCCATCATTATTACCGGGCTATGTGTAGACCCTTGGAGTAGTGATGCGAACCATGAATACATCCAACTAAAAGCCAACGTAGATCTTAACTTTGCGGAAGTATCGTTTTCTGTAGTGACCACCAATAATGCAACCAACAATACGCCGAATGCCCAACAAGCTCCCGGTGCAGGTTGGGCTACTGGAGGCCAACGTACCTTCAAGTTTAATTTGACAGAAGGCGTGGTACGCAAGGGCGAATACTTCTATGTAGGAAGTGGCCATAAACTGATCAACGGAGCTAACTCGACTAGTATCGCTGACGCAAATTGGATTCGTTCGTTTATGTACAGCAGCGAAGGGGGAGATGGTTTTGGCGATGCAGGTAGTCCTACAGGTAACAACATCATGGGCAATAGTGGACGCGTGTCAGGTGTTGGTGTATTTGTCGGTACCAATATTGCAGAAAACACCGTACCGATCGATGCGGTATTCTATGGGAACACCACTTATGTAAACAGTTTGGTTGACATAGAAGGCAGCTTAGCTACAAAAGGCTACCGTATCCCGAACAATGACCATTACAGCATGGAAACGGAAGTCAATGGAATCCTAACTCCTACTCCATTTGTCCGTATGGGTCCAGGTATGAATGACTTTAAATTTGAACACCATGGTTATAGTTCTATACCTGACAACACGGGCTTTTTCTTCAAACTGGGCGGTGAATTTAATATGACAACCAGAGAGTGGATTACCCCCCGACAACAAACTGTCGAATTGCTTTTGCCGGATTCGCAGCTGAGCCAGATAGAAGAAGGCACGGGCACTACTGTACAGGTTGACTAACAATAAATATGGTAATTAATGAATAAATACCATTCTGCTGCAACAGTTTACCGTTGCAGCAGAATGGTATTCCAAATAAAATAAACAATACCCACTGATGAAATATAGACATCTATTTTTATACATTTTTGCCCTACTTCTTTTCTCTTCAGGTGTGTCCTGTAGCAAGAGCACATCACCTGACGTCGGGGATTCTACTCCTCCGCCGAAAGAAGAACCAGCTACACTACGGATTACCGATATCTCCATACCGACGATCTATGATCGCAATCTGACAACAGAAGTGAAGATCAAAGGGAAGGGATTTAAAACCGGTGATATCATCGTATTTAACTCGATTGACAACCCTTCGGTATCGGTCAATACCACACCTACCAGTATAGAAGCAGATTATATTACCGTACGCGTTCCCAGCGGTGTGCCAGACGGCAGCCGTTACCGCCTGATAGCTCGTCGGGGTAATGAATCCCAGGTATTGGGCGCGACGGTGTTCAACACGGTATTGCGCACAGATATACCCGACCAGCAAGGTAAGTCCATAAAAGGTGTGGTTCACGTAGGCGGTGTGGGGTTAGCGGATGTAGTGGTTTCTGACGGGTATGATGTCACGAAAACAGACCATGACGGGGTATATTACCTGAGTTCCAACAAACGTACCGGTTATGTATTCGTCTCCATTCCGGGGAACTATGAAATAAAGGAACGTAATGGAAACCTCCCCAAATTTTATAAGTACTTGCATGGAACGCCTGAGATAGTAGAAACCGTTGATTTTGAATTGACCGCTACCAACAATGAAAACCACGTCGTTCTGAGTATGGCCGACTTTCATCTGGCAAACCGTAATGACGACCTTGCACAATATCGAACCGGATTTCTAACTGACATCAACGGCGTAATCGCTTCGTACAAAGCCGCGGGAAAGAAAGTATATGGATTGACTCTTGGGGATTTAACCTGGGACCTTTATTGGTACAGCAGAAACTTTTCAATACCACAGTATGTCACGGAAATCAACAGGGTCGATGACATCCATATATTCAATGTCATAGGCAACCACGACAACGACCCCTATTTTACCAATGATTGGTTATCCGAAAACCCATTCCGTAATATATTGGGACCTACATATTACTCGTTTAACTTGGGAAAGGTTCATTATATCGTACTGGACGATACCGAATGGATCAATACAGGAGGTGGTTCTGGCGTAATCGGCGATCGGAACTACAAAGGCAAGGTCACCGACGACCAAATGGCCTGGCTGGCTAAAGATTTAGCCACAGTAGAGTCATCCACCCCGATCGTGTTAGCAACACACATCCAGCTGAACAATGCTCCGCCTTCCAATGGCAGTACACCGGGATATCGCTTAGACAACGGACCAGAACTGGTCAGTGCCTTGAGTCGCTTCAACGAAGTCCACGTGCTGACAGGCCACACCCATGTCAATTATAAAGTAGAGCGCAATAGTGGAAAAATTATGGAACACAATACCGCAGCCGTATGTGGTACCTGGTGGTGGACCGGGACAAGTGGCGGTGCTGGTAACCAGATTGCGCCCGATGGCAGCCCGACCGGCTATGGCGTATGGGAAATGAATGGCACCGATATCAAATGGTTTTATAAATCCATCGGTCATGAAAAAGATTATCAATTCAGATCCTATGATCTCAATAGCGTGTTAGTCTCCAAGACCGCCCATGCCCCTAACGCGAATTCTACTTACACCGCTATGATTCCAAGCTATTCATTCGGCTTTGATTCGCCAAACACGAATAATGAAGTGCTGATCAATGTCTGGGGATACGACCCGCAATGGACAGTGTCCGTGACCGAAGAGGGGAAACCGACGCCACTTACCGTGACACGCTTAAACTCTCGAGATCCATTGCATATCATATCGTACGCCATGAAAAGATTGAATGTAAATGCGACCCCAACATTCGACTCGAACAATACATCTCATATGTTCAAAGTGAAAGCGTCGGCACCAAATACTACATTAAACATTCAAGTAACGGATCGCTTCGGTCGCGTTTACACAGAAACTATGACCAGGCCAAAGGCTTTTACTTATTCGATGAAATAATGAAAAAAACAATAGTGCTTAATTATTTGGGTAAGAAATAGAATTGTTACTATTTCTTATCCAAATAATATGTTATTTTTAAATAGCTTTGATAAGCGCAGACCTTTAATTAAAAATAGTATCACAAACAATGTCATTTATTAAAAAATCAGCTTTCCCCCTACTCCTTGTCTGTATCGGGATTTCATCATGTAATCTTTTCAAACCGACTATGACACAGAATGCTACGTTTCCGGAGTTTTCTTATGAGGGCCATCGTGGCGCACGGGGTTTGTATCCCGAGAACTCAATTGGTGCCATGAAACTCGCTATTGACCTCCCCAAGGTGACTACCTTAGAAATGGATTGCCATATTACCAAAGACAAAAAGGTCGTCGTCTACCACGATGATAACCTGAATCCAAAATTTGTGACCTATACCAATGGTAACGAACTGAAAGGAAAGGACAACAAAGGTCTGATCTATAGCTATACCTGGGAGCAGCTAGGTCAATTTGATCTGGGGCTAAAAGGCAATGTCGATTTCCCGGAACAAAAAAAGGTGTCTACCCATATTGCGTTATTGGCGGACCTCATCGATGAAGCAGAGGCGTATACGAAGAAGAAACGCAAAACGCCCATGTTTTATAATATAGAGACCAAGAGCAGTGAAAAGAAAGACCATAAGGCCCATCCGGGACCACAGGAGTTTTCAGACTTAGTGTTACAGGTCGTATTGGAAAAAGGTATTGCCGAACGGACGGTCATCCAATCTTTCGACAAAAGAACGATACAGTATATCAACAAGACTTACCCGCAGATAAAAACATCTTATCTCATTGGTGGAGGAAATAAGAAATCCCTCGAGCAGCTCGTCGAGGAACTGGGCTTTACGCCGTTTATCATCAGTCCGTATTACAAACTGGTCAATGAAAAATTTGTGGATGATGCGAGGAAGCTGGGCATGAAGGTTGTGCCGTGGACGGTCAATACGAAAGAAGAAATTCAAGCGCTGGAAGCTTTGAAAGTTGACGGAATTATCAGTGACTATCCTAATTTATTTTAACACCATTCTATGCTCCATTTATTTAAACCCGCAGCACATAAACCACAGTTACCGGCCGACCGGATTGATCCAGAATATAAGAAACTCCGTCTACAGGTCTTTATCGGCATATTCATTGGTTATGCAGCGTATTATTTTGTGCGGAAGAATTTTTCCTTTGCCGTCAAGGACCTGCAGGATGCACTGGGCTACAGCAAGGCCGAACTGGGCTTTGCCATGTCGGCGATCTCTATCGCCTACGGCCTAAGTAAATTTTTAATGGGTAATGTTTCTGATCGAAGCAATGCCCGGTATTTTCTGGCTACGGGATTAATACTCTCGTCGCTGACCATGGTTTTCATGGGCTTCTCTCCTTTTGCGACCTCTTCTATCGCCATTATGTTCGTCCTCCTATTCATCAATGGATGGGTGCAAGGCATGGGATGGCCGGCCTGTGGCCGTGTGGTGGTGCACTGGTATTCGATCAAGGAACGGGGTACAACCATGTCTATCTGGAATCTGGCTCATAATGTAGGGGGATTTCTGGTCGGTCCCCTGACGATATTGGGTGTAGAATTATTCATGGGCTGGGAGGCGCGTCTTTATTTTCCCGGACTGATCGCTATTGTGGTCGCCCTGATATCCATCCTGTTGGTCAGAGACACCCCACAATCCTGTGGACTCCCTCCTATTGAGGAATACCACAATGATTACCCGAAGACATACGATAAATCACAGGAAAAGGAATTTAGCGCAAAGGATATTTTCTTTAAATACGTATTCAACAACAAGATGTTGTGGTTTATCGCTATCGCCAATGCATTTGTCTATCTTGTCCGAAACGGCATCATCAATTGGGCACCAACCTATTTGCAGGAGGCCAAGCATTTTACAGCTTCGGAGGCAACCTGGTCGGCTTCAGTTTATGAGCTCGCCGCGATACCGGGCACGATACTGTGCGGGATAATGAGCGACAAGTTATTTAAAGGCCGTCGGGCACCGGTGACGATCATCTATATGGTACTGACCTTCGCGGCTGTTTTTGTGTATTGGGTTACTCCCGGAACTACAGCATGGCTGGTCAACCTTTCGTTGTGGACCATTGGCTTCCTGATCTATGGGCCAGTGATGCTGATCGGGGTACAAGCACTCGATCTTGTCCCAAAGAAAGCAGCTGGTACAGCGGCGGGGCTAACCGGGCTGTTCGGCTATTTTATCGGCGACTTATTGGCCAATGCCGCGCTTGGTGCTATGGTCGACCACAGCGGCTGGAACGCCAGCTTTGAAGCGGTACTCTTCGCCTGTGTCATGGCCGTACTATTTACAGCCTTTACCTGGAAAAGGGAGAAAGACTTACTACAGTTGAGGTAATACAACAACGAGGCAACACGATCAAAAAAGGAGCTAAAATTATTTTGGCTCCTTTTTTGTACTTTTATACTTACCAAATGGAGTCACATCGATGAAAAAATATCTATTCAGATTATTGAACAAGCTCAATAAAGCCTTTCTACCGAAGTACAGCAAGCTGGATCCGTCGAAGCTGAGTAAGTTGCAACAAGCCGTCGTAGCCTACCGCTATTATGTGCTGATCAACGCGTTGGATTAACAGCTAACTTTACGCCTGATCGGATAAAACCTTAATACTTGTGACCGGAAAGGATACATTTGTTGCATCCAGCTTATCCTGAATGTTTTCAGCAATCTCGTTTCTCGTCGCCCAGAAGTTCTCCCTTTTGGCCCATGCCCGTGCAATCAGCACCACGCCCCCATCCTTCAGTTCGCCCACAACGACCTCTGCTTGGGGCTTATCCAATACACGGCTATCGGCCTCAAATATAGCCAAGATCGTCTCCCGGGCTACTTTCATATTCACATCGTAGGACACCAAAAAAGAAAACTGCATCCGCCGTGACGTAATCTTCGTATAATTCTTGATGACCGAGTTGGCCAACGTTCCATTCGGACTAAACACCCGAATACCGTCGTCATCGATCAAGGTGGTATAGAGAATATCGATACGCTCTACGGTGCCTCCCGACCCATTGTTACTGCTGATGTAATCGCCGACTTCAAAAGGCCGGAACAAGAGAATCAACACGCCACCTGCAAAATTGGAGAGACTCCCCTGCAGGGCCAGACCCACGGCTAAGCCGAAGGCCGACAAAGCAGCAATGAAAGAAGTTGTCTGTATACCCATCGTATTCGCCGCCGTGAGAATCAGCAATACATATAAAACAAATCGTATGATACTGCTGATGAACGAACGGATAGAGATATCGACATCCCGCCTTTCAAAACGTCGCTCAATGAGTTTTAAGACAAACCGTATTACATACCGCCCCACCACAAGCAACAACAGGCCGATGGCGATACTGGGTATTTTTAGAACAAGAAGGTCAATTAATTTTTCAATACTGGTTTCAAATTTTTCCATATAATATATAAGCCTCTTTCTATACAAAAGTATAATTTTATTAAATAACTTTATCCTATGATTTACCTCGATAATAACGCCACCACCCGACTGGACGACGATGTATTGGAAGCGATGCTTCCTTATCTCCGGGAAGTGTACGGTAATGCCTCCAGCATACAGCATAAGTTGGGAAGAAAAGCCCATCAGGCCATCGAAAAAGCGCGGTTGGAGATCGCCGATCGGTTACAGGCTCAACCGCAGGATATCTTCTTTACGAGTGGTGCGACTGAAGCTATCAATACCGTTATCAAAGGTGTATATGACCGTTATCGCCGCAAAGGGAAACATATCATCACCTGTCAGACCGAACATAAAGCGGTGTTGACGACCTGTGAACACGTCGAACGTCAAGGTGCGGAAATCACCTATCTCGCTGTCAATGCGGAAGGACAGATCAATCTGGACGAACTGTCCGATGCTATCCGGACAGACACGATCCTGGTGACGTTAATGGCCGCCAACAACGAGACGGGTGTCTTATTCCCTATCGATCAGATTGCCGAATTGTGTACAAGTAGAGATGTCTTGTTTTTTTGCGACACCACACAGTATATCGGTAAAATACCGATAGATCTTTCCCAATGCCCGATTGATATGCTCTGTCTAAGCGGTCATAAAATGCACGGCCCGAAGGGAATAGGCGCCTTATATATACGTCGGAAAAGGAAACCTATACAACTGACACCGTTGCTCCATGGCGGCAAGCAGGAAAATGGACTGCGGGGCGGAACATACCCGGTAGCGAATATCGTGGGATTGGGAGAAGCTATCCGTCTTTCGACAGATCATACTGCGTCCATAGGTGCATTAAGAGATTATTTTGAACAATCGCTACAAGGGGAAATCGAAGATGTACACATACATGCTTCACGCAGCCCACGGCTGCCCAACACCAGCAATGTGCTTTTTAAGCATGTCCGAGCTGCGGAGTTGATGACCAAAATGCCAGATATCGCCGTATCTTCAGGTTCGGCCTGTGTGTCGGGCGACCGGGATCCTTCGCATGTGTTGAAGGCGATGGGATTGTCGGATGAAGATGCGCTATGCAGTTTACGTTTCAGCTTTTCCAAGTTCAACACAAAAGAAGAGGTCGAACGGACGGTGAGCGAACTGAGACAGGCGGTACTGAAAATCAGAGCGCAATCTCCCGTTTGGCAGATGTATAAAGCCGGCCTGCTGGATTAAAATGACATTTCATATACCGATACGTCTTATATATATGGAAAATAATTCCGAAATTTGTATCGGAAACTGACAGAAAGATAAGGTATGGTAACGATTACAGATAAAGCGAGGGAACGTGTTCTCCAAATCATGCAGGCAGAGCAATATGACGACACTTATTTTGTACGTGTAGCGGTCGAAAGCGGCGGATGTTCAGGGCTATCTTATAAGCTTCATTTCGACAACGAAGAGAAGAAAGGTGATCAGTTTTGCGAAGATAACGGCATTAAGATTTGTCTTGACATTAAATCCTATCTCTACCTTGCGGGTACGGAGCTCGATTATTCAGACGGACTCAACGGAAAAGGGTTCGAATTTCATAATCCCAACGCCTCCCGAACCTGTGCCTGCGGCGAAAGTTTTTCTGTATAAATAGGTCTATTTCAGCACGATTCATTTCGCAGGTTTACGCTCGTCAAACCTGCTCTATTTTATTTTTCACATATATGGTTAATAATTCGTTTTCCTTGTCATTTTGATTACATTTGCATAATTATTTTACAAATTTTATATCAGAAGCCAATATTATAAGATAAGCTTAACTTTGGGCGATGGACATGGGACGTAACTTATTGAAACGAGAACAAGCTATTACATTTGTTAAAGATACATTCTCGACAAAATTGAGACAAGCGCTAAATCTAATACCTGTATCATCACCATTGGTGGTATTGGATGGCACCGGCATCAACGACGATTTAAATGGAATAGAACGCCCTGTCGCATTCCCCATCAAATCATTAGACGAACAAAGAGCTGTAGTTGTGCATTCGCTTGCTAAGTGGAAACGTGTGCGTCTGCGAGAACTGGACCTGGAAGAAGGAGAAGGTATCGTGACCGACATGCGGGCTTTGCGGCCGGATGAAGACTACTCGCCGATTCATTCGATATATGTGGATCAATGGGATTGGGAGAAGGTCATCTCACCGACAGATCGTAATCTACGTTACCTCAAAGAAACGGTAAAAAAGATATATGCGGTATTGGTCGAGACCGAGCAAGCTGTAGAACAACAATATCCGGAGAAAAAAGCAGTACTACCCTCGGAAATTAAATTTATATCTTCAGAAGAGTTACTGCAACGTTATCCGACCTTTACGCCCAAAGAACGGGAGAATGCTATTGCCAAGGAATACGGAGCGGTATTTCTGTATGGCATCGGCGGCGAACTTTCAAACGGCTTTATACACGACGGACGAGCAGCTGACTATGACGATTGGAGTACGGAAAATGAAGATGGCTATAAAGGTCTGAATGGGGATATTTTAATCTGGAACCCTGTGCTGCATGCCGCGTTTGAATTGTCGTCCATGGGCATTCGTGTTGATAAGGAGTCTCTTCAAAGACAATTGGTCATCCGTCATTGTGCCGAACGAGCAGAATTGGCTTTCCATCAGATGTTGCTGAATGATGAACTGCCACAATCCATCGGTGGCGGAATCGGACAATCCCGGGTATGCATGTTTATGCTGAAGCTATCCCATATCGGGGAGGTCCAGGTCAGCATCTGGGACGAAAACAAAAAGAGCAACTTGCAAAAGGATAATATCTATTTGTTGTAGCCTATTTATTTCAACAGTTTTACATCGTATAAATCCTTCCGTCTATCTTTCAGATTCTTGACGGTTCCGTACTCGTGCAGATCCCGCAAAGCATAGAGGTCAACGTCGGCAATCAATACCATCTCGGTATTGGGTGTGGCTTCAGCCTTGATCGCATTGTTCGGAAAAGCAAAATCCGAAGGCGTAAATACCGCCGATTGAGAATATTGTATATCCATATTATTCACCCGGGGTAAGTTACCTACGGATCCTGCAATAGCCACATAACATTCATTTTCGATAGCACGTGCCTGCGCACAATGGCGAACACGCATATAGCCGTTCTGCGTATCTGTCATGAACGGTACAAATAAAATCTGCATACCCTGTTCGGCCAGAATACGGCTCAATTCTGGGAATTCTACATCGTAGCAGATCAACAGTCCGACCTTTCCGCAATCAGTATCGAAGACTTTTACTTCACTCCCGCCTACCATACCGTAGTACCGCATCTCGTTGGGCGTAATGTGTATCTTTCGGAACGAATCGATCTGTCCATTCCGGTGACAAAGGTAAGAGACATTATATAACTTTCCCCGCTCAAAAAGCGGCATGGAGCCGGATATAATATTGACATTATAAGAGACCGCGAACTCCTGTATCTTCGCTGTAATCTCCTTCGTATGCTCAGCGAGCTTCTCCATCGCCATACGCTCGGGCAGGTCGTTGAAAGGGCTGATTAAGGGTGTATTGAAAAATTCAGGGAAGACTGCAAAATCAGCTCCGTAATCACTTACGGCATCCACAAAGAATTCGACCTGATCGTAAAACTCATCGATATCTTTAAATAGACGCATCTGCCATTGCACGAGTCCGAGACGAATCGTTTGCTTCGTGGCCGATATCGATCGTGTCTCCGATTCATAATAGATATTATTCCATTCCAACAGGGTGGCAAACTCCTTCGACTCGGTATCGCCGGGCAGGTAATGCTTCAGGATCTTTTTGACATGAAAATCATTCGACAGCTGGAACGTCAATGTCGGATCGTAGATCTCTTTCCGTTTTACTTTCTCGATATACACCTTGGGCGACATATCGGCGGCAAAGCTGAAGTAATTCGGGATACGCCCTCCTGCCAAGATACTCCGCAGGTTCATCTGTTCGCAAAGCTCCTTACGCGAATCATACAGACGGCGCCCTAAGCGCAACGATCGGTAATCGGGATGTACGAACACTTCAATCCCATAGAGTATATCGCCGTCATAATCATGCTTCGTGAACTTACCATCATCAATTATTTCGTAATAACTGTCATAGACGTTGTTCTTTTTCGAATCAAGGATGATAGAAAGTGCACAGGCCACGACACGCCCATCGACTTCCACACACAGTTGCCCTTCGGGAAACAGATCGATGAGATCGACGATATTTTCCCGCGACCAGATTTCTCCCAAGCCTTGATAAGCCTGTTTCATGGAGTTTTTCAGATCGTTGTAATCCTTTTTTGAAAGCTGCCGAACATTAATATCCATTGCCTATCCCTTTATATTCCCGTGTTATATTTACGCTTCTCCCGCAGGACCACCAAAATTGAGTGGAAACGGAATATCCTTGGAAGTCGCTATGGTACCATTCTGTCCTTCAAATTTACTAATATTGTCCTGTAACGCACCCAACAGCCGTTTTGCATGCTCAGGCGTCAACACAATACGGGACTTTACCTTCGCCTTCGGCACCCCCGGCATAATACGGATAAAGTCTAAAACAAACTCCGTGTTGGAATGTGTGATAATCGCCAGGTTGGAATAAATGCCTTCGGCGATATCTTCACTCAGCTCTATACTTAACTCTTGATTTTCGGGATTATTTTGATTGCTCATAATAGTGATTTACTTATTTATTAAAAGTTCTGAAATCTTGCCCATCTTGCAGCGATAATACCATTTCGTATATCAGACGGATCACGTTATCCACATCTTCTTTATGGATCATTTCGACGGTGGTGTGCATATAACGAAGGGGCAAAGAAATCAGTGCCGACGGTACGCCTCCATTGGAATAAGCAAAGGCATCGGTATCTGTACCAGTATACCGCGAAGAGGCTTGCCGTTGGAATGGAATATTATTTTTCTGTGCGACTTCGATCAACTGCCGGTTGAGGTTGATCTGTACAGCCGGCGCATAAGAAACGACCGGTCCCTTCCCACAGGCCAGATCACCTTGGGTGACTTTATTGATCATCGGTGTCTGTGTATCGTGCGTAACGTCGGTGATGATCGCTACATGCGGTTTGATGTAATCCGCTATCATCTCTGCTCCTCGTAATCCAATTTCCTCTTGTACCGAGTTCACAATATAAAGACCAAAAGGTAGTTTTTTCTTGTGCTCTTTCAGCAGCCGCGCAACCTCAGCGATCATGAAACCACCGGCTCTATTGTCCAGCGCACGGCCGACATAATACCGATCGTTTAAGATCATAAACTCATCTTCGTAGGTGACTACAGAGCCGACATGTATACCCAACGCTTCGACTTCCTCTTTGGATGTACAGCCACAATCCAAAAATATATTTTTTAATGTCGGTGTTTCTTCTTTTTCATTGGAACGTGTATGGATCGCCGGCCACCCAAATACAGCTTTGACAATCCCCTTATCGGTATGGATATTGACACGCTTCGACGGCGCAATCTGATGGTCTGACCCGCCATTTCGTATGACGTAGATCAATCCATCCTTCGTGATATAATTAACAAACCAGGAAATTTCGTCGGCATGCGCCTCAATCACCACCCTATACTTCGCTTTGGGGTTGATAACCCCGACCGCTGTTCCATAATTATCAATATACGTATCGTCTACGTAGGGTTTCAGATAATCCAGCCACATCCGCTGTCCTTGCCATTCAAAGCCTGTAGGCGATGGGTTATTAATATATTTTTCAAAAAATGTCAGTGATTCCGGTGTGACTACGGGTTTGTGTATGCGTTCTTTACTACTTTTCTTTGCCATATTAAAATATACTTTCCGACAAATTAGAAATAATTATGGTATTCCAAAAATTATTCTTCCATTACTTCCAATTCTACAGGAAACAGGGTTTTATGCGCTACATTTATATTGCATATAAAACTTTATTTATCTAAGTTTACAGCACAAAACGCAATCTATGGATCTTATTTTTAACGTTATTCACTGGGCGGGCAAGGAAGAACTTTTCTCTATCGGTTCCTTTGGCGTACGCTATTATTCGCTTTGCTGGCTCCTCGCTTTCGCTGTATCTTATTACCTGATGTTGAAGGTTTTTAAACGGGAAGGAAAGACTCAGGAAGACCTCGACCGGTTTAGTATTTATATGTTCTTAGGTACATTAATCGGTGCACGGTTAGGACACTGTCTGTTTTACGAGTTCGATTATTACATGCAGCATCCTTTGGAAATGATACTTCCATTTCGCAAAATCGACGGTGCCTGGAAACTAACAGGTTTTATGGGGTTGGCTTCTCACGGTGCTGCGGTGGGTATCTTGGTCGGATTATATCTTTACGCCAAAAAAGCGAAGACCGATTTTTTGTGGATTGCCGATCGTCTTATTCTTGTTGTTCCTTTAGCTGGAGCTTTTGTGCGCCTGGGCAATTTCTTCAACTCCGAAATCATCGGAAAAGTCGCCGATCCGGATTTACCGTGGGCCATCGTATTTACCAAGGTCGATCAGCTACCCCGACATCCTGGTCAGCTCTATGAAGCAGTTGGGTATGTAATTTTGTTTATTATACTATGGTCGTTCTACCGTAAGAATAAATCACCGAAACCAGGACTTCTTTTCGGTATATTTTTGATAGGCTTATTTGGCATCCGTTTTGTAATAGAGTTCTTCAAGGAAAATCAGGAGGCTTTTGAAAACGATATGTTCATCAATATGGGGCAGTTGTTAAGTGTCCCCTTCATTCTTGCAGGTATCTATCTGGTGTTCCGAAAAGTCAAAGGTACACCAGTAGAGGCGAAAAAATGAAGTCCAACACAACTGTAATATTACTCATTTTAGGATTATTATCGGCTATAGGTCCATTCTCCATAGACATGTACCTCCCAGCCTTCGAAACTATCGCGCGGGATTTTAATTCGCCGATAGCCCATGTACAGTTGTCTTTAACCAGTTACTTTGTCGGTATTGCCATCGGCCAGATGGTATATGGTCCGTTACTGGACAAATATGGTCGTAAAAAACCGCTCATGATCGGGCTGGTCATTTATTCGATCGCTTCCATCTGTTGTGTCTTTGCCCAAGATGTCGACCAACTGATCGCCCTTCGCTTTGTACAGGCACTGGGAAGTTGCGCCGGTATGGTCGCTGCACGCGCGATGGTACAGGATTATTACGACACCCGGGAGGCTGCTCGTGTTTTCAGTCTCCTGATGTTGGTCATCGCCATCTCCCCCATTTTAGCCCCTAGTGCCGGAGCACTTTTGCTGAAATATTTCGATTGGCACTATATCTTTATTTCTCTTTTTGTTATTGCTTTTATCATTCTGGTTTGCACCAAGTTCTTGCTTCCCGAATCCTATGCCGGCAACCGGTCACTGTCGCTTCGCCCACGATTCGTGCTTAGCAATTTCTGGGGCGTCTTTGTCAATAAAGTTTTCTTGTCTTACTGTATGATCGGTTCCATCGCCTCCGCTGGGCTATATGCGTATTTAGCAGGTTCTTCGTATGTGATGCAGGAATATTATGGTCTGACTCAAAGTGAATATGGTTTAGCCTTCGCATTTGTCGCTTCTGCCTTAATAATCGCTACGCAATTAAATCGCTGGCTTTTGAAACGCTGGAGCAGCAGGCAGATCAGCAAGATTGCCAACATCTGGCAATCCATTATCGGCATATTGATGGTGATCTCCTACGCCACCGATACGCTGACGCTGACCGTACTATTGTTGTTGATATTCTTCTATTTATTTGGACAGGGTTTTATTTTCCCGAACACCTCGGCGCTGGCGCTCTCCCCTTTCAAGGCCGCCGCAGGAAGTGCTTCTGCACTGCTTGGAAGTATACAGATGGGCTTCGGCGCATTGACCTCGGCATTGGTGAGTTATCTTCACAACAATACCGCCATGCCGATGGTCGCTGTCATGTGTGGTTGCGCCACCGTAGCCTTGGTGCTACACCTTATGGTGACCAATAGTATGCGGAAATTAGCTATTTAACGACAGTTATAAAAAACTCGCTATGCCCAGTCGGTAGCTATCCAAACCAAAACCAAGGATAACCCCTTTGCAGTTTTTGGACAAATAAGAATGATGGCGGAACGATTCCCGCTGATGCACATTGGAGATATGCACCTCTACAACAGGCGTATTTATGGCAGCGATAGCATCTGCAATAGCTACAGACGTATGTGTATACGCCCCCGCATTGAGAACAATACCATCAAAGTCGAATCCCACTTCGTGTAGTTTATCAATAATCACTCCTTCGACATTACTTTGAAAATAGTGCAAGTCGAGCGATGGGTATTTTGCCTTCAGCTCTTTGAAGTATTGTTCAAAAGACAGCTCGCCATAGATACTCTTCTCCCTTGTTCCCAAGAGGTTAAGATTTGGTCCGTTTATTATTAAAATTCTTTTCATCGTCAATACACAAACTTAGAAAAAATGCTTCGCATTCACGAACAGAATACTAAATGAGTTTTTGTACCCTCTTAAAAATCGCAATAAAAATTGCGGAACGAAGAGCGCAAGCCAAAGGTTACCAAACCCGATTTCTGTGTATTCTCACCCTCAATACGGCGATAACGTTGTGTATATCCCACTTCCAGCCGAAGGTTGTACTTCGGGTTAAGCACATACGCCGCTCGCGCATCGGCATAATACAGATCGTTCGCTACCCCCTGCCCGATCTTGTTGCCGTACGTATTCGGTGCCGTTCGGTACGACTTAAAGATATTCCCTCCCATATTCAGGTCTTCACCGACAGGATCCGTACCGAAGCCACTCCATGTTCCCTGTAAAGAAAAGTCCATTCTGTCCCACGAATAATTCGCTATACCCACCACTTCACGGAAGTTTGCCCCCCGCGGATGTGCCAGTGGCTCGCCGTAATTGCTGTAATTTGAGATAGAGACAAAATGCTGATAGGTATACGGTCGTACCAGGTTATACTCGCCCAAAAAGTTCAGGTTTTGTATCCCAAAAGCATCATAGCCTTTGATACCCAGCTGTGCGCCCCATTTGTTGTGCTTATAGCCATTGTTAGCGAAAAATTCCTTTGCTGTAAATTCACCTAATAAAAATTGTCCGTAGGCTGTAACGTTTCGAAAGGTTTTATACTTCGCATTCAAGCCTAAAAACATCTTGTCAGGCGACGATGAATTGTTTGATTCAACCGGACGTAGGAATATAGCCGGATTACTGTAGTTAAAGTCAAAGTTGCGGTACCCCGCCTGATTATGGTTGGCCCATATCACCGCTTGAAAAAGTCCCACCGAAAGCCGGTTCGTTGCATTATAGTCCAGGTATTGAAAGGCCCCCCACTTGATACCATCTCCATATCGACCAGTCTCCAGGTCCTCGTCTACACGCGGGTTTTTCTGATCTAACATATAGGCCCACATCGACGTATATTGTACGTTACCGATATTTCCGGTGAATTTCAGATGTGTATAGTTGGACGAAATATCCGATAGTAACACCGAACGATAGCCGTCGCCAATATGATTTTTATCGTAGGCCAAGGTAACCTGAAAATAATCACTGAAATCGTAAGATAGACTTGCTGTAGCATACATCCAGTCTTTTTTACCGTTCGCCAGATTTTCTACCGTTCCCTGACCGGGGACAACCTGGTTGTCGGTAATATAATCGCCGATATAACGTGGAAATATCGCCTGATTTTCAAAGAAATTGGTGTAAAACGTAAACTTATCTTTGATGGTCAATCCCGCTTGTACGCCCCGTGTATTGATCCACGTAGACTGCCGCTCTTTATCGATCAGGTCTCTTCCGAGTACAAAATCGGGCAGAAAATCGAGATAAAACGTATGGTCGTCTTTCTTTACGTCTACGAGATGTTCATTAAACAGTTTGCGCACGACCCAGCTTCTGGACTCCACGGGATGTATCGAATGCAGGGAATCAAACCGTGAAAGCAGGTCATCTTTAAAAAGAAAGGGCTTGGAGGCGGTATGCAATCTTGTCTCCGGACTATATAATAGGCTGTTATACTTTTGATAGTGTTGATACGAATAGGTCTGATTTTTTATCTGTGCCATGACAGTCGACCCGATGGATAACGCCAAGGTCAAACTTATAATTGCTATGCAATTATTCATAATCGTGGATAACATCATGCAAGGTAATATTTTTTATTAGCTTTTATGCGGTTATACTAACGAATATTGTGCCAAGATTAAACCTTTGGACAGTGTGTAATTCAAAGAATATGTGTAAATTTGTAGTTCATAATCATTGGGGTCGACCGGAATAGACAGGATAGCGATGGTTATGTAAGCATGCAGTGCGTTGTTAGTAGAGCACTTTAATCTGAACTTTCAACTTTATAACTGGCGAAAATAACTACGCCTTAGCTGCCTAAGTTAGACTTAGCATAGCTATTTGTCCCGTTAGATCCTGTTCTTTGGTCTAACATCAGGGGCATCGAACAATAGAACTGGCCGATGTGATGTTGCTAAGCATTCGGTGAGATACAGCAACTACGGAGAACGGTATAGGTACGCGACTCACCTTCCCTCTCCCGACAATTAAAGAGAAGCTAAGCATGTAGAAAGCGTAAATCATACTATGTTTGGACGAGGGTTCGAATCCCTCCGACTCCACGAATAAAAGCTCAACGGAAGTTGGGCTTTTATTTTTTAGGAGGGATGAGAACCCGACAAGAGGGTTTGAAC
>NZ_JAAKGO010000038.1 GCF_011043525.1 Sphingobacterium sp. SGG-5 | reverse complement strand
ACTATACGCTGGACGGCAGTGAGCCTACGCCCCAATCAAACCGGTTCACAGGACCATTTGAGGTGCCTGTACATAAAACAGTCCGTGCGGCTACATTTAAAGACGGCCGGAGGATTAGTCCGGTAAGTGTCCGATCAATAGTACATTTTTAGAAAAATAATTAATATAGTATAGATGAGATTTATAAATTACTTGTTGCTATTTGTTTCGCTTATGTCCATAGCGTATGCTGGTACTCCTAAGCCCGAATACCCGCGGCCGCAGTTCGAGCGCGAGGATTGGATAAACCTGAACGGGACGTGGACGTACCAGTTGGACCCCGTTAAATCAGGTTTTGAAAGGGATAATATACATACAACAGGTTTCGATAACTCAATTACCGTTCCATTTGCTCCAGAGAGTAGTCTCTCTGGTGTACAGCACACAGATTTTATCCCCCGCATCTGGTATCACAGGTCC
>NZ_JAAKGO010000037.1 GCF_011043525.1 Sphingobacterium sp. SGG-5 | reverse complement strand
CGAGGTCAGGGTTTCATTAGCCAGTACAACAGTTCGCAGGTCCACAGTCTGCATTACCCCCAGAGTATTCACATAGCTTAAGATGGAAGTAGCCGGGTCATAGGTCAGGTCCGTATTGTTGAGGTTGACCGGTGTGGCCACCCCTGCCTCGTCGGTATAGGTCAGAACGTTGGAGGCAGCATTATAAGTTACAGCTCCTTCATTGAGGTTCAGCACGACCGGTGTACCGTCCTCCCCCGTATAGGTCAGTTGGTGTGTCGTGTTATCATAAGCGAGAGTTGTCAAAGTCTCCTGCTCTCTGACCAGATCCCCTAAGTTCAGCGTGTTGGTCGTACCGTCCTCATCCACATAAGTCAGGGTCCCGGCGGTGTTGTCCACCGAGACAGAGGTCAGGGTTTCGAAGTTCGGGACCATTGTTCCCAGATTCAGCGTATTGGCCGTTCCGTCCTCATCGTTGTAG
>NZ_JAAKGO010000036.1 GCF_011043525.1 Sphingobacterium sp. SGG-5 | reverse complement strand
TAACCGTAGTAAAACCTACGGTGAGGCGCTGACGCTCGGCAGTACCGAGTTCACGGCCAGCGGTCTTGTGAACAGTGATATGGTTACCTCGGTGACATTAACTTCAGCAGGAGCAGCAGCTACAGCTGTTGTAAACACCTACGAGATCACGGCCTCGGCAGCACAGGGTCCTAAACTGGCTAACTATACGATCAGCTACGCCAAAGGCACGCTGACGGTGAACCCGAAAGCGCTGACCATCACGGCCAATAACCGTAGTAAAACCTACGGTGAGGCGCTGACGCTCGGCAGTACCGAGTTCACGGCCAGCGGCCTTGTGAACAACGATGCAGTTACCTCGGTGACATTAACTTCAGCAGGAGCATCAGCCTCAGCCGATGTTGACACCTACGAGATCACCGCTTCGGCAGCACAGGGACCAAAAGTAGGTAACTACGATATCAGCTATGTAAACGGCACACTG
>NZ_JAAKGO010000035.1 GCF_011043525.1 Sphingobacterium sp. SGG-5 | reverse complement strand
TGTAAACACTTACGAGATCACGGCCTCGGCAGCACAGGGTCCTAAACTGGGGAACTATACGATCAGCTATGCCAAAGGCACGCTGACGGTGAACCCGAAAGCGCTGACCATTACAGCGAAAAACCGCAGTAAAACCTACGGTCAGACACTTACGCTCGGCAGTACAGAATTTACGGCCAGCGGTCTTGTCAACGGCGATGCGGTTACTTCGGTCACACTGGCATCAGATGGAGCAGCAGCGACAGCGGTTGTGAACACTTACGAGATCACGGCCTCGGCAGCACAGGGTCCTAAACTGGGGAACTATACGATCAGTTATGCCAAAGGCACACTGACAGTAAACAGGAAAGCGCTGACCATCACGGCCAAAGACCGCAGCAAGACCTACGGTGAGGCGCTTGCCCTTGGCAGTACAGAATTTACGGCCAGCGGTCTTGTGAACGGCGATGCGGTTACCTCGGTAACACTGACATCAGATGGAGCAGCAGCGACAGCG
>NZ_JAAKGO010000034.1 GCF_011043525.1 Sphingobacterium sp. SGG-5 | reverse complement strand
GCATCGCCGTTCACCAGACCACTGGCCGTGAATTCTGTAGTGCCGAGCGTAAGTGCGGTACCGTAGGTCTTGCTCCGGTCACTGGCCGTTATCGTCAGGGCTTTCCTGTTGACTGTCAGTGTACCTTTGGCGTAGCTGATCGTATAGTTCCCCAGTTTAGGACCCTGTGCTGCTGAGGACGTGATCTCGTAAGTGTTTACCACCGCTGTAGCTGCTGCTCCATCCGATGCCAGTGTGACCGAAGTAACCGCATCGCCGTTCACAAGACCGCTGGCCGTAAATTCTGTACTGCCAAGGGTAAGCGTCTGACCGTAGGTTTTACTGCGGTTTTTCGCTGTAATGGTCAGCGCTTTCGGGTTCACCGTCAGCGTGCCTTTGGCGTAGCTGATCGTATAGTTCCCCAGTTTAGGACCCACAGCTCCTGTCGCCGTGATGTCGTACTCGTCAACTACCGCTGTCGCTGCTGCTCCATCTGATGCCAGCGTGACAGAGGTAACCGCATCGCCGTTCACCAGACCGCTGGCCGTGAACTCGGTACTGCCGAGCGTCAGCGCCTCACCGTAGGTTTTACTGCGGTCT
>NZ_JAAKGO010000033.1 GCF_011043525.1 Sphingobacterium sp. SGG-5 | reverse complement strand
ATCGGCAAGCTTTGATCCGGTTACTGGTATCTTAACCTACAACGACGAGGACGGAACAGCCAATACGCTGAATCTGGGAACAATGGTCCCGAACTTCGAAACCCTGACCTCTGTCTCGGTGGACAACATCGCCGGGACCTTAACTTATGTGGATGAGGACGGTACGACCAACACGCTGAACTTAGGAGATCTTGTCAGAGAGCAGGAGACTTTGACAACCCTTGCTTATGATAACACGACACACCAACTGACCTATACAGGAGAGAACGGCACACCGGTTGTACTGGACCTTAACCAAGGAGCTGTAAGTTATAATGCTGTCTCCAACGTTCTGACCTATACCGACGAGGCAGGGGTTGCCACACCGGTCAACCTGAACAATACGGACCTGACTTATGACCCGGCTACTTCCATCTTAAGCTATGTGAATACTTTGGGTGTAATACAGACTATTGACTTAGGAGCTATTGTACTGGCTAACGAGACTTTGACTACCTTAGGTTACAATGCTGCAACAAACGAACTGACCTATACTGGTGAAAACGGTACACCGGTCGTACTGAACCTTAACCAAGGAGCTGTAAGTTATAATGCTGC
>NZ_JAAKGO010000032.1 GCF_011043525.1 Sphingobacterium sp. SGG-5 | reverse complement strand
CCACATGGATCTTACGCATACCAAAGTACGAACTTACCCGGTCCACTTCCTCTCCGGCCGGTGTGGTAACCGACAGCTCAAGGTCATATAGAAAGGGGCTCTCGGGAGACCATAATTTCGGGTCTTTGACAGGGATCGCTATGACAGTTGAATTATTGGCCGTAACGGTCTTTGTCGCGATTACTTTACCGCTGTCCCTGACCCGCACGGTCAGGCTGTATGTACTTTGCCGATAATAGGTAGGATGGATAATAACCTGTTGTTGATCTATATCAGGTATTACATGTAACGCTTTTAGTGCATAGCTGTCGACAGCTTCCATCCATACAGTCTGCCAGATTCCAGTGGTACGGGTATAATTACAGTTGTGCGAGGCCAGTTGCAGCGACTGTTTTCCCGCTGTCTGTAATCCTGAACGAACATCACTGGAGGCAACGACAACCAGATTATGTATCTTTCCTATCTTCACAAAAGGAGTGATGTCATAACTGAAACTGGAACTACCACCGTGATGCCTGCCAACAAATTCTCCATCTATGTAAACCTCGGATTCATAGTACACAGCACCAAAATGCAACATTATAGACTTTCCTGACCATGACTGGGGAACAGATAT
>NZ_JAAKGO010000031.1 GCF_011043525.1 Sphingobacterium sp. SGG-5 | reverse complement strand
AGATCTCCGGCCGGTAGCTATCTGTTAACAGATTGACAGTAGATTTCCTGTTCGGTGCATCGTCCGTCACTTCAAAATAAACCTGATATGCACTGCGCGAGTAGTTAATATCTTTCTGTTCATAACGCCTGTACTGTTCTTCCAAACGTCTCTTGAAGTCTTCCCAATCCTTATTCTTCGGATCGCTCCAGGCGATCTCTGCCAGTGCCGCTCCTCTGGGATAGGTCATGTATTCGTTATGGTCTGGTGAATGGATGTATTCACTCCACAGATTTCCCTGCACGCCCAATATATACTTCTGTTCTTCGGCTGTAAGTTCTTCCGACATGGGGTCATAGCCATATACTTTCCGCAGCGGGGTATGTCCCCATATGGCGTAAGGTTCTATATAGGGTTCCCCTTGGAAATAGTCGAAATACATATGTGAGGTCGGAGTCATCACCGCCGGATGGCCCATCTTCGCTGCGGCTATCCCACCTTTTGTCCCACGCCAAGACATTACTGCCGCATTGGGCGCCAATCCTCCCTCCAGTATCTCATCCCACCCGATTATTCTTCTTCCTTTACTACGGAGAAATCTCTCAATCCGGGTTATAAAGTAACTCTGTAGTTCGTGTTCGTCCTTAAGGCCTTCTTCCTTTATGCGCTTTTGACAGT
>NZ_JAAKGO010000030.1 GCF_011043525.1 Sphingobacterium sp. SGG-5 | reverse complement strand
AACAGAGGTCAGGGTTTCGAAGTTCGGGACCATTGTTCCCAGATTCAGCGTATTGGCCGTTCCGTCCTCATCGTTGTAGGTCAGTATACCAGTAACCGGATCAAAGCTTGCCGAGGTCAGCGTCTCGTTAGCCAGTACAATAGCACCGAGGTCCACAGTCTGCGTCACCCCCAAAGTGTTGAGATAGCTTAACACAGCAGTAGCCGGGTCATAAGTCAGGTCCGTATTGTTCAGGTTGATCGGTGTGGCAACCCCTGCCTCGTCGGTATAGGTCACAATATTAGTGGGTGCATCGTAAGCTACAGTTCCTTCGTTAAGGCTCAGCACGACCGGTGTGCCATTTTCGCTTGTATAAGTCAGTTCGTTTGTTGCGGCATTGTAACCTAAGGTAGTCAAAGTCTCGTTAGCCAGTACAACAGTTCGCAGGTCCACAGTCTGCGTTACCCCCAGGGTGTTGAGATAGCTTAACACAGCAGTAGCCGGGTCATAAGTCAGGTCTGTATTGTTGAGGTTGATCGGTGTGGCAACCCCTGCCTCGTCGGTATAAGTTAAAATATTGGTTGTTGCGTCATAGGCTATAGCTCCTTCATTGAGGTTCAGTACGACCGGTGTGCCGTTCTCCCCCGTATAGGTCAGTTGGTGTGTCGTGTTGTCATAAGCAAGGGTTGTCAAAGTCTCCTGCTCTCTG
>NZ_JAAKGO010000029.1 GCF_011043525.1 Sphingobacterium sp. SGG-5 | reverse complement strand
TCTTCCCCCACAGCTGAGGAAAATGATGTCCAAGTTTTCCATCTGTGCAATGATCTGTCGTGGATGTTGGGCTTTAAAAGCTCCCGTCAAGCTGAGGATTGAATCATCTACCTCCTTATGATTCTGTATCAAGGGGATAAATGCTGTTAGCGCGTCTTGAACACCGTCTTTTAGGATTTCTGTTGCCGTAGTTCCAGGAGGGTAAACGACGAATTCATTATCGGGCTTTATACCCAACGTAAACCGCCATCGCTTCGCTTCCCGCTCTTGAACGACTTTACCATTTTCAATTTGTATGCCCACGGGGAATAATTTTTCCTCCGTGGTCTTTCTTTTTATACCCATGGAAGCGTTGAAGGCCAACGTCGCTCCTACACGTTCCGCAAACTGCCGTACCGATTCGCCTTCCAAGACCGTACTTTGTGCTAATTTTATTTTTTTCAGATTCCCATGCTTATCCTTACGCTTGATACGGGTCAAAAAATAATAGGTATCCGACGGCTCATCATAATGTTTACTATACGAATACCACGAAGTATCTCGCTTCGACATACTTGTGGTCTTACCTTGAGCGACCGCCCGGCTCTGTGTTCCATAACCGATTACGACGAGCAACACGGTCAAAGTTATCGTTATATACTTCATCTTACTAGCAATTGGGGTAACCATATTATTCAACATATAAGAAATTCGGCCGTAGG